>CAYMPH010000037.1:0-2385 GCA_964392365.1 uncultured Leptospirales bacterium | reverse complement strand
AGGATATAATGATTTTCCGCGCTGCAACAGGCAAGGTTGATTTAATTGAAACAAGGGGAATGTGGATAGGAATAGTTGATGATATTAAAGGCATGCTTGACCTTGATTCTCTTTCTATGTCTCCAGGCGACACAATGCTTCTATACTCTGATGGAATCACTGAAGCAGTGAAAGAAGAAACTGCGAAGAGTGCTGACCATTTATTATTCGGAGACGTGCACCTTGCGGATCTATTTAAAAAGAGCGCATCACTGCCGGTTGACGGAATCAAGGATGCGATTTTAAAAGATCTGAAGGGATATAACTGCGGTGATGACGTTACAATGGTAATTTTAAAAAGAAAAGTTTAAAACATTTTGTGATTGATTATTATTCAAACAGTATTATAGTGATTAAATAGTATAAATAAATAACTGTAATGCTGTATTGTTTAAAAATTTCGGGTCAGTAATATTGCAAAGCTTAATATTGTGATTATTTGATTATCATTTAAAATGGAGAAAAAAAATGAATTTTTCTGATTATGTTTATTTTAACTTTTTTTCAGTAGGATCAATTATTCTTGTCGCATTTACTTTTACGCTGGCGCTTTTTTTCCTATCAATCCGTAAAAAATCAAAAGCCACATTCCATTTAGGAATGGCGTTTGCCTGCCTGGTAATTTTTGATCTGGCATACTTTGTCTGCTACAGCTTTTATAATCCTCTTGCGTCTTTTCATAGGTGGTTTACTGTCCCTTTTGTAATGCTGGGGGCAGCCCATATTATCACATTTCTAATTAATTTTCCGGACAAGCAGAATCCCAGGCTCGCAAAATATATTCTTATTTTTCAATATATAATATCAATCTCGGCAACCTTGTTTTTTTATAAAATGACAATAAATGCAAATAAAATATTTAATTTCGAAGGGCATAACTTCGATTTTGATTCCGAGACAGTAAGTAAAATTATTGGACTGATTATTCTTGCTCAAATTACTCTATACTTTTTTATTCTTGTTTGGCGCGTAATACAGATAAAAGACAAAGGCCGATGGTGGATTCTGACAATCGGCATTACATACCTGTTCGCGACTGCAACGCCGTCAGTTCTCAATACCATGAGCCGCGATGGATTATTCGGCAGGGATATTTACCAGATATCCCTGGACTTTCTTCATATATTCGGATTCTTTATAATGGCAGTTGTTTACATAAACGCTACGAAAGACAGAACCTCATTTATTGGAAAAATTATCGGTATAAGCGTGGTTACATTTATGCTGGTGCTCCAGGGATTGAGTTATTACACTCTGCAGGATAGAGAGGTCTCATATAATGTTATACAACGAAGTGAGTTTGAACGATCACTTGGAAATAAATATAAATCGCCTGATATCAAATATATTAAATCATACTCCATTATGAAAGATGAATTTAATTCTATATATTCAGACGGTGAAACTGCCGTTGATTTAAATAAATCCAAAAATGAATATATGAACACCGCTCTGTATGAAAAAATCAAGGCTCTGCCGGATGATAACTTCAAGACAGAATTAAATAAGGTTGTGAGCCAGGGTAATGAAAATTTTACAGCTTATAAAATAGCTATACTTAATTATGCAGAGAGTATTAAAGATAATGAGAAAAAAAAGGGTGTGAAGATAGTTAATTTCATTGATTCACTTCACAGGTTTATAAAATATCAGCAAATTAAAATCAGACAGCTGCCGGATGGAGATTTCAAAAACTCCATTCAGAAATTGCTGGCAAAATCCGATCCAAGATTGATCTCATTCAGGGACACAATACTTTCGTATGTTAACAAAAGTAACCTTGAAGGAAAAGAACAGAAAATTGCAGTTCTTCATTTGCTTGATCAGATGAATCCTGTTGAAAAAAGAAATTACAGAGAGAGCGAAAACGGCAGGACGCATTATGTGACATTTCTGAAATACGATTCAAATGAAAATAAAATTTATGAAGCAGGCTTTTCATATATCGCCTATCGTGAGTATATACATCCATCTGCAAAACAAATGATTATTATGATGTGGGTGGTGCTTGTTTTTGTTATAGCAGGTTTCCCTCTGTTTTTCCTTGGTACTCTTATACGGCCGCTTAACTCGCTGCAGGAAGGAGTCAGCAAAGTTATGGACGGTGATTTCTCTGTAGATCTAAAAATAAAAGTTCAGGATGAAATCGGCTACATCACTCATTCTTTCAATAAAATGACCAGTACTTTGAAAACCAATAAAAAGCTGATTGATGATTATACAGAAAACCTTGAAGAAAAGGTCAAGGCGCGGACTAATGAACTTCAGGCTGCCATGGAGGAAATGGAAGCCATGAATGACCAGCTTGTTGAAGCCAGGGATGCTCTCTGGGGAGAGATGGAGCTT
>CAYMPH010000036.1:0-5089 GCA_964392365.1 uncultured Leptospirales bacterium | reverse complement strand
GGCGATATGTCGTTGAACGAAAGGGGTTTCGGTGAGTGTTATCGTAGGTCCAGTTCGGTTGTTGCGGCTACAGTCGGAGGAAAATTTGTTTTGTCAGGATTTCAGCAGGATATTAGGATTGTCCGTGCTGCAACAGGCAGGGTGGATTTAACTGAAACAAGAGGAATGTGGATAGGAATTTTGGACGATATTAAAGGCATGCTTGGTCTTGATTCACTTTCTATGGCACCAGGCGACACCATGCTTCTGTATTCAGATGGTGTTACTGAAGCTGTGAAGAAAGAAACTGTAAAGAATTCTGATCCTGAAATATTCGGAGATGTTCACCTTGCTGATCTTTTTAAAATGAGTGCATCACTGCCTGTTGATGGTATCAAGGATGCAATCTTAAAAGACCTTAATGGATATATCTGCGGAGATGACGTAACAATGGTTATATTGAAGAGGAAGGTTTAATAGATAAAGTAAATTTCAATACTGTACTGCTTTTTTGATCTATGTTTTCAATTTATAAATAGCATGCTCGGTTTTTAAAATAAAATACGGAGAGAGTTGATGAACATTTCTGAGCACATATATTTTAATTTTTTTACAATTGGAGCATTGATCCCATCGATATTTATGGGTGTTCTTGCATATTTTTTTATATCGATGAAAAACAAGTCAAAAGTTTCATTTCATTTTGGAATAGTATTTTTTCTCAGCGTTATTTTTGGCTTGTCTTATGCTGTTTCTGCTTCTTTTTATCACCCCCTGTCTGCATTTCATAGATGGTTTACAGTGCCAACTGTTATGATCCTTTTATTCCATTATTCTATTGCTGTTTTTTCTTTTCCGGATGTCAGATTCCCGC
The DNA here is from genome assembly GCA_964392365.1 of uncultured Leptospirales bacterium. Taxonomy (GTDB): domain Bacteria; phylum Spirochaetota; class UBA4802; order UBA4802; family UBA5550; genus CAYMPH01. The sequence continues at coordinate 4,236 of CAYMPH010000036.1, read as the reverse complement.
GGTTTAGAAAAATTTTTATCATTCTCGGGTATCTGGTATCTATTGCTGTAGTGTTGATTTTTTTCAGGGAATCATATAACTCCGGCAAGGTGTTTTTATTTGCCGGTCACTACTGGGATTTTGATGCAGACAGGGCCAGTAAACTCGTTGGTGCATTTCTTATTTTATTTATAAGTTTGATTTTAATTTCAGGGATAGTAAGAACATTTTTAAACAGGGGGATTGAAAGATGGGCAGTTCTTATTATGAGCATATTCCTCTTCTCGTCTTTCATGATTCCGGGAATTACAAATATTCTAAGCAGAGACGGGCTGCTTGACCGCGGAACATACCAGCTTGCTCAAAATCTATCGAGTATGACCGGCGCTTTTATTGTTGTTATTATATTTCTTAATATTACAAAAGACCGGTCAAGCTTTATGTCAAAGATTCTTATTGTTACACTTACAACTCTTCTTCTCATGGTTCAGGGTTTTACCTACTATTCATTGCAGGACCAGGAAAAATCTTTTGATCTGCTTCTTGAGGCTGAGACGCATCTATCAATAAAAACAGATTCATATCCCGATGATATGAAATACATGGCGGCATATTCCGGAAAAGATGATGCTTTTTCAGTAAAATATTTAAAAGAAAACAATTCCGGTACTCCTGATTTTTCCGAGATTGATCATGAATTTCATAATACATTAATCTATGAAAAAATAAGGCATATTGATAATGGTAAGTTTAAATCAGAACTTGAAACTGTCCTTGCGGGTACAAATAAATCATTTGCCGGATATAAAACTGCAATTATTGACTATGCAGACTCAATCAAGCCTGGCGAAAATGATCCGGCAGGAAAGATTTTGGCATATATTGATTCAATTGAGCGTACTGTTTTATTTACCAGAAATAAAATCAGCCAGCTTTCAGATGAGAATTTTTCAGAACAGCTAAAAGCATTTCTTCCTGGATCAAGAATAAAGATATTCAATAATGTCATTATTGAGTATCTGAAAAATGCCGGTTCTGATCAGAAAATCATAAAGCACGATGTGCTTACCTTTTTAACTCCAATGAGAAAGCCTGGTACCCGCATTTACCGGAAAGATTCTGCTGATAAAAATCACTATGTAGCTATAATGGAAGCAGATGCAGGGAATAATAGGGTAATAGAAGCAGGCTACCCGTATCTTAATTACAGAATTTACGTTCACGATACATCGAAGAAATACATTATTCTGCTGATGATTATGGCATGCGTGATTTTTATCGGGTTCCCGTTTTTCTTCTGGGGATCGCTTGTTAAACCTATCAGAAATCTTCTTGCCGGACTGCAGGAAATGCAGCAGGGAAATCTGAAAGTTCAGATTCCAGTCAAGGTTGAAGATGAATTCGGATACATGTCGCGGAATTTCAATACAATGGCTGTAAAAATAAGCGAAGCAACAGAAAACCTTGAAGATAAAGTAAAAGCGCGGACTAATGAACTGCAGGCAGCCATGGAGGAAATGGAAGCCATGAATGAGCAGCTTGTTGAGGCCCGAGACGCTCTATGGGGAGAGATGGAGCTTGCGAAAAAAATCCAGACGAAATTGCTACCTGTGGATCCTGAAATCGCGGATTACGATATTTCAGCTCATATGCAGCCTGCAGACGAAGTTGGAGGTGACTACTATGATATCATCAATGCAGCAGGCATTGACTGGATAGTAATAGGCGATGTTTCCGGCCACGGAGTACCTGCAGGCCTTGTTATGATGATGACCCAGACAGCTATACACGTTGTGCTTGCCCAGAACCCTGATATCGCCCCGGATAAGCTTCTTGATATTGTAAATGCCACCATTTCAGATAACATCAAACGTTTAGGCGAAGACAAGTACATGACTATTTCTGTACTTGCAGCAACAGTCGGAGGCAAGTTTATATTTTCAGGCCTTCACCAGGATATAATGATTTTCCGCGCTGCAACAGGCAAAGTTGATTTAATTGAAACAAGAGGAATGTGGATAGGAATAGTTGATGATCTTGAAGGCATGCTTGACCTTGATTCTCTTTCTATGGCTCGGGGAGATGTTATGCTTCTATATTCTGACGGGGTAACTGAAGCTGTGAAAAAGGAAACTGCCAAGAGTGCTGATCCTGAACTGTTCGGAGACATTCACCTTGCTGATCTTTTTAAAGAGAGTGCATCACTCCCTGTTGACGGGATAAAAGATGCAATTTTAAAAAACCTCAAGGGTTTTGTATGCGGTGATGATGTAACACTGGTAATTTTAAAGAGAAAAGTTTAAACATTTTGTGATTGATTTTTAAACATTATTATAGTGATTATATGCTATAAATAAATATAATAATGTATCATGTGAAAATTCGAGTCTGTATAATTGCATAGCTCAAAATTGTGATTATTTGATGATCATTTAAAATGGAGAAAAAAAATGAAATTTTCTGAATTTGTTTATTTTAATTTCTTTTCAGTAGGTGCAATAATCCTTGTTGCGTTCACCTTTACGCTTGCTTTATTCTTTCTGATAATCAGAAAGAAATCCAAAGCCACTTTTCATATTGGAACTGCATTCGGCTGTCTGATGATTTTTGATATGGCATATTTTATATGCTACAGCATGTATAATCCTATTGCAGCGTATCATAGATGGTTTACAGTGTTTTTTATAATACTTGCGGCAACCCATGTCACAGTATTTGTTGCAAATTTTCCGGATAAACAGAATCCAAAAATTGCAAAAATTCTGCTAATTGGACAATATTTAGTTTTATTTGCAACGTCTTTATTTTTTTATAAAATGACAATAAATGCAGGGATAGTTTATAATTTTGCAGGGCATAACTATGATTTTAACGCCGAGGCTGCAAGTAAAATTGTAGGTTTGATCATTGTAACTCAGGTTATGCTGGTATTTTTATTGGTCCTTTGGCGGGTTAAACAGATCAAAGATAAAGGCCGCTGGTGGATTTTGGCTATAGGTATTACATATATGATCGCATCAATCGCGCCGGCTATACTGAATACCATGAGCCGTGATGGATTATTCGACAGGGATATATATCAGATATCATTGAATCTTTTTCATATATTCGGCTTCTTTATGATGGCTGTTATTTATATAAACACAACAAAAGACAGAAGTTCATTTATGGGAAAAATAATTGGAATAAGTGTGGTTACTTTTACGCTTGTATTCCAGGGGTTGAGCTATTACACTTTGCAGGACAGAGAAGTCTCTTATGATGTAATACAAAGAAGCGAGTTAGAAAGATCTTTGGGAGATAAATATAAATCGCCTGATATAAAATATATTAAATCATACACATTCCCGAGCGATAAATTTGATTCGATTTACTCGAGTGAAGAAACTGCAGTAGATCTGAATAAATCAAAAAATGAATATATGAATACTGCCTTGTATGAAAAGATCAAAACTCTGCAGGATGCAGATTTTATGGCAGAATTAAATAAAGTTGCAGACCAGGGAAATGAAAATTTCAGCGCTTATAAACTTGCTATACTTAAATATGCAGAAAATATTAAAGATAATGAAAAAAACAAGAGTGTGAAGATAGTTAAGTATATTGATTCGCTTCAAAGATTTATAAAATATCAGCAAACCAAAATCAAACAGCTGCCTGATGAAGATTTCAGGAATTCTGTTAAAAAATTACTGGCAAAACCTGATGCAAGATTGATCTCTTTTAGCGGCACTATACTCTCTTTTGTGAGTAAAAGCAAACTGGAGAAAAAGGAACTGAAAAATGCAGTTCTCCATTTTCTTGACAGGATGAATCCGGTTGAAAAAAGAAATTACAGGGAAAGCGAAAACGGAAAAACGCATTATGTGACCTTTCTGAAATATGACTTAAAAGAAAATAAAATATATGAGGCAGGGTTTTCATATATTGCTTATCGTGAATATATGCATCCATCTGCAAAACAAATGATCATTATGCTGTGGGTGGTTCTTGTTTTTATTATTGCCGGTTTCCCGCTGTTTTTTCTTGGTACTCTTATACGGCCGCTTAACTCGCTGCAGGCAGGAGTTCGCAAGGTAATGGACGGAGATTTTACTGTTGATCTGATAGTAAAAGTTCAGGATGAGATCGGATACATTACTCATTCTTTCAATAAAATGACCAGTACATTAAAAATCAACAAAAAACAGATTGATGATTATACAGAAAACCTTGAAGATAAAGTAAAAGCGCGGACTAATGAACTGCAGGCAGCCA
>CAYMPH010000035.1:0-6013 GCA_964392365.1 uncultured Leptospirales bacterium | reverse complement strand
AGAGCTTTACGGCGCAAAGCTTGACGGGCATGGTGATCACAGGGTTGTAATGTCTCTGTCTGTAGCCGGTTTAGCCGCTTCAGGTTTCACTGAAATAACAACGGCTGAATCTGTTTCAGTAACCTTCCCTGATTTTTTTAATCTTATGAAAAGCATTGGCGCTGATATCGTAAAACTGAAATAAACGGAGGCATGATGGCTGTTAGAGGTGTTAGGGGTGCAACAAGCATTCTTGAAAATACAAAAGAAGAAATAATCTGCAAAACACGGGAGATGCTTGAGATAATCATTAATAAAAATGAAATCATGATAGAGGATATCGCGTCTGCAGTATTTTCTGTTACAGACGGGATAGATGCTGAATTTCCGGCTGTAGCTGCCAGAAAACTCGGATGGGACTACACTCCGCTAATGTGTACGAATGAAATACCTGTAAAAGGCAGCCTTGATAACTGCATCAGGGTGCTGCTTCATATTAATTCTGAGAAAAAGCAGGATGAAATGATTCACATATATTTATATGACGCTGAAAAGCTCCGCCCTGATCTTAATGGCGGAATTAAAAATAAATATTATACATCTGAAAAAACCTGAGTTGTATAGAATGATTAAATCCAGAAAATATTCCGCAACAATTTTTTTAATACTCAATCTTTGTATATCTGTATCTTCGCAGGAACAGAGAAAAATTGAAATTACCGCCCAGGGTATTCTCGCCAGGGTTGATAATATAATGAAGTATCCCCAGGGGCAGCTCAAAGGTGTAATTAAGCATATCAGACCTGACGGCAAGTCATATGTAATTGACCTTTCCGGATTCGTCTCAGGTGATGACTGTCTTTTTAAGTTCAGCAGCAGTGAAAGGGGAGACCAGATAAAAATTCTCTATAATATGAAGGGTGAGGATATATGGGTTTATAATATTCTTGCTATACGTCTTTATCACAAACTTGGTATTGATAAATTCGATCCGATACTTGCTACAAATTTTGCTTATCTGGATCTTTCAAATGCAGAGCTGCAGACAAATTACACTGCAACAATTGAAGGCGATGCTTTTGTCAGGGGATTCGATTCATATAAAATTATTCTCCGTCCTATTTTTAAAACAAGTGAATATGGCCAGCTGACATTATTTGTTACAAAGGACAAGTTTATTCCTCTCAGAATAGACTACCATGACAGGGATAAAGTTATTTTTAAATTTCTTACTATAGCCAAAACAATGGAAAAAGACGGAAGAATTCTTCCAATCAGGTACGATATGATGGATATCCGTCAGGGAACAGTTTCTATTATTAGTTTTACAGCTTTTGATAATGCAGTAAAACTCGACAGGTCAATGTTCAGATCCGAGAGACTGGGGGAATAAAGTTGCCTCAGTTTTTTTTAAATGAAATAAATCCAGACGGCAGTTTTATAATCAGCGGAAGCGATTTCCGCCATCTGACAAAAGTAAGGCGCATTAAGCTGAATGATGCGATTAAAGTCAGGCATAATGGATTGCTCTACGAGGCTTCAGTTAAGAATATATCTTCGGACTTTCTTGAAGCACATCTTGGCTCAGTAATTTCGCAATCTGCAGACAGTATTGATGTTACTTTAATGTGCGCAATGCTTAAATCCGGCAGTTTCGATTTTGTAATTCAAAAGGCAGTTGAAACAGGCGCATCCCGCGTAATTCCTGTTCATACTGAAAGAACCATAACAGACATTTCGAATAAAAAGAAATCTAAAATTGAAAGATGGAATAAAATTTCTGTTGAAGCATCAAAGCAGTCATTGAGGGATCTTCCGCCGGAAATCTGCGAACCGCTTGATTATAGTGAAGCTCTTAATGTTGAATGCAGCGGAATAAAAATTATTGCACATCCCGGAGCTGAAATAAATGTAAAAGATGCATTAGCCAGAATTGGAAAGAATATTCCAGTTACAGTGCTGATCGGCCCTGAAGGTGGATTTACTGACAGAGAACTTTCTGATGCAGAAGATAAAGGTTATACTGCAGTAAATTTCGGTTTCAGTCACCTCAGAGCTGAAACAGCAGTTATTGTTTTTTTATCAATTATTATATATGAAATGAGCGGTAAATGAAAATCAGGGTTAACGGAAAAGATATTGATTTCGAAGGAAAACTAATTATTGACCTTCTTGATTTTTATAAAATCAGCAAGGATAGAGTTATTGTTGAAAAAAATTCATTAATAATTCACAGAGAAAAATTCAGCTCTGAAAATATTTCGGACGGTGATATTATTGAAATAGTTTCATTTGTCGGAGGCGGCTGAAATGACACCTTCGATATATACTGCTCTGGATGCCAATTTTAACAGATGCATGGAAGGACTTCGCGTTTGCGAGGATGTTTTCAGATTTATTTATTTAAATCATGATATTTCTTCAGGCTTGAAAAAGCTGAGACATCAGATAAAGCACTTATTGAAATCACTTCCGGGTAATATGCTTTTATCTGCAAGAGACATTAACGCGGATGATCAGAAATTTGCAGATGCAATTTCAGGTGAAACAAGAGAAAATATTCAGGATGTATTCAAGGCTAATATTCACAGAGCTATTGAAGCGGCAAGAGTAATTGAGGAATTATCTAAAATTCTTTATCCATCGTTATCTGCAGAATTTCAATCTCTCAGATTCAGGTTGTATGAAATTGAAAAGATGGCATTATCATATATTATTAAAACCGTTAAAGTAAATAAACTGAAAGGAAAGCTTTATGCAATCCTTGATTCTGAATTTATAAAGGAAAACAGCTACAGAAAAACTGCAGAAGCATTTATTAAAGGCGGTGCAGGTGCAATCCAGCTAAGAATGAAAAAATCATCCGCAAAGGAATATCTTTCAACTGCAAGGGAAATTTCTAATTTATGCAAAAGTAAAGATGTTCTTTTCATTGTAAATGATAATCCGGCAATTGCTTTTCTTTCAAATTCAGATGGAATTCATTTAGGACAGGATGATATTTCAATTAAAGACGCTGAGAAAATAATTACCCACGATTCTATAATTGGAATTTCAACTGAATCACTTGAGGAAGTCAGAAAGGCAATTATTGAGTTTCCTGATTACCTGGCTATAGGTCCGGTGTTTAATACATCAAGCAAAAACGGGATTGATATCCCTGGAATCGGCATTGATATTATAAAAGAAATTAAATCTGAAACTGATAAACCGCTTGTAGCTATTGGTGGCATAAACAGGGAAAACATCAGTGATGTAATTAAATCAGGTGCTGATTGTGCAGCAGTAATTTCTGCGTTATATAAAAACGGATTTTATGAGGAAAATGCCCGTGAACTTTCTGATTTGATAATTGGGGCTTCAGCTGACATGATCAGTTAAGTACTATATGGCTCTTACCGAATAATTTCACTCTGCCGGGTGATAAACCTGATGTTCCGGATTTTCTGAATTTTTTTATTTTAGATGAGATAAAGTCATTTTTTGAATAGATACGCTTGCCGGTACGTGTTGCAGAAAAATTTTTTCTGCCGCTGTCCGGTATGATATAATAATTGTTTTTTTCTTCAGGAGAATTTAAATTCGGAAAAATATTTTTACAGATATATATTTCATTTCCATAAGATATTTCCAGAGATCCTCCTCCAATATCTTTCTCTATAATTGATTCGCTGTTTTTTAAAATTTTTATATCATTATATTTAAGTATAAACCAGGATCCGTTTTTTTCAAAGGTCAGCCATTTGTGTTTTATCTCTTTTTCGGGATCAATTGTTATTTTTACAATGGGTGGATTTGAATCAAGTTTGTGCTGAATGGCTGGAAAATTTTCAATACTTTCTTCTGTTACTGCGGATATTTTATCAATAATGAATGAAATTATATTAAAATCAATCTTTCCATTATTGTAATTTTTTTTATATTCTGTCATAAGAGCTTTGAGTTTTAAAACATAATCTCCTCCTTTTACCTCATTTAAACTTGAATAAATAGAAGAAAGCAGATTTATTTTAGCAATTATTTCATCATAAAGAAATTCGAAATCCGGCTGGTTTTTTTCAAGTCTATTGATGGATAATATAAGAGATTGCTTGATATCTTCAATCTGCTGGAGATTTCTATTCCAGAATTCAGAATAATTTAGTATTTCAGAATTGGCTTCATTCATAAAGTTTAACTGCAGATTTCTTTTTTTTACCACAAAGACACAAATTTAATGCAATTTTTATTATAGTCAAGAATTAAATCGTTTATAAAATGGTTTATTCTGTATATTTTAATGCCGATAATAGAAAGAATAGCAAAAATATAAAAAGGATTTTATATTTATCAAATTGTTCAAGGATGAACCTATGAAAAAAGTAGTTGATTTAATGACTTACAGAATTGAAAAAGCTATAAAAGAAAACGGTTTCACAATTAAAAAAGACAGCAGAAAAAAAGTTAAAATTCTGATCAAGATGAAATCAAAAGAAAGGTAAGGTATTGCAATAGATGTTGGATTTAGAAGCAAAAAAACAGCAGCTGAAAGTTGAGCTTGAAAAACTTAAATATGAATTCAAGGTTGATCTTCCCAAAAGAATAAATGAAGCAAGAGAATATGGCGATTTAAAGGAAAATGCCGAATACCATGCTGCAAGAGAAAGGCAGTCTATGGTTGAGGCATTAATAGCCCAGCTCACCCAGCAGTTAAACCAGATGAGCGCTCTTAAGATTGAAGATATTTCAACTGATAAAATCGGTTATGGTTCAAAAATTACTGTTTTAGACAAGGATTCAGATTCAAGGATAGAATTTACCCTTGTCTCTCCCGGGGATGTAAATCCTTCTGAAGGGAAAATATCCATATCTTCACCTATTGGCGCTGCCCTGAACGGCAAAGCTGCAGGTGACATTGTTGAGTTTGTAATACCTGCAGGCAAAAGAAAATATTTAATCGAGAAATTTACCACTGTCCATGGCGGCACGTTTGAAATAAAAGTTTGAGGTTGGATCATGGCAAATATAAAAGAATTTAAAGGCTTTCGTCCTGATATGGGTTCAGCAGCGAAAATATCTTCCCTGCCATATGACGTTTTTTCAGATGATGAAGCAAGGAGCGAATCTGAAAAGGAGCCATTAACTTTTCTAAGAATTACAAGACCTGAAATAGACCTGGCATCAGATGTAAATATTTATAGTGATGCAGTTTATAATAAAGGCAGAGAAAATCTTAAAAAATATATTGATGATGGATTATTAAAGCAGGATTCATCTTCCTGCTTTTATTTATATACTCTTGTGATGAACGGCAGATCCCAGACCGGACTTGTTGCTACAGTCAGCATTGATGATTACGTTAATGGGATTATCAAAAAGCATGAGCTTACAAGAGTTGAAAAAGAAAATGACAGAATCAGACACCTCGATACTGTGAATGCGCATACCGGACTCGTATATCTTCTATATAAAGAAAACGGAAAATCCGTATTTTCTGATTATGAAAAACTTGAACCTGTATATGATTTTACAGCAGCAGGAGGCGTAAGGCATATTTTCAGGGTTATCAATGATCCGGCAGCTATTGCAAAAATTAAAAACGCGATGTCAGATAAGAACTTATATATTGCTGACGGACATCATAGAGCTGCCTCAGCTGTAAATGTCGGCCTATCAAGAAGAAAGAATAATTCCTCTCATAACGGATCTGAAAAATATAATTATTTTTTAACAGTAATTTTTCCTCATAATGAACTCATGATAATGCCGTATAACAGGGTAGTTAAAGATCTGAACGGACTTACTGCTGAAGCTTTTATTGCAAAGATATCTGAAAAGTTTTCTGTTGCTGTTACCGGTGTGAAATCTCCTGAGAAAATGCATGAATTTTCAATGTATCTTGGCGGAAAATGGTATACTGTTAAACCGGAATTTAAGCTTGAAAGCGGGGTTCTTGATCAGCTTGATGCAAAGATACTGCAGGATAAATTGCTTTCCCCTGTTCTTGGAATAAGCGATCCGAGAAAAGATAAAAGAATAGATTTTATTGGCGGAA
>CAYMPH010000034.1:0-6061 GCA_964392365.1 uncultured Leptospirales bacterium | reverse complement strand
CAAGGCCTGCAGGAACTCCGTGACCGGAAACATCGCCAATGACTATCCAGTCAATACCTGCTGCATTGATAATGTCGTAGTAATCGCCGCCCACTTCGTCTGCAGGCTGCATATATGCTGAAATATCATAATCTGCAATTTCAGGATCAACCGGAAGCAGTTTGGTCTGGATTTTTTTAGCAAGCTCCATCTCGCCCCAGAGAGCGTCCCTGGCTTCTACAAGCTGCTCGTTCATTGCTTCCATTTCCTCCATGGCAGCCTGAAGTTCTTCTGTACGGGCCTTTACTTTATCTTCAAGGTTTTCTGTTGCTTCATTAATTTTTACAGCCATATCATTAAATGTGCGCGACATGTACCCGAATTCATCCTCGAATCGAACAGGTATCTGAACCTTGAGATTCCCCTGCTGCATCTGTTTAATACCGGAGAGAAGGTTTTTCACGGGTTTTACAAGTGAACCCCAGAAGAAGAACGGGAACCCTACAAACAGTACAAGCATAATAACCAGCAGTATATAATGATATTGTGCGGATGTTCCGCTGACATATTTACGATAGTCCAGATATTCATACCCTGCTTCAGTTACAGTACCCGCTTTCAGGTCAACATTCATTACAGCAACATACCTTCCATCTCTTGAAGCGTCCTTTCTGTAAATACGTGAACCCTCTGATTTCAGAGGCGCTAAATAAGTCAGCACATAATTTTTTATCATTCTCTGGTCACCGGATTTTTCCGCATTAATATACTTGTGAATTGCCTCATTAAAAATTTTTGTTCTGGCTCCAGGCAGAAATTTCTTAAGATCTGCAGTAAAATTTTTCTCATCTATCTGGCTGATTTTTGTTTTTGTGGCAAGAACAGATCGCTCGATTGAGTTGATATAAGATATTACCTTCGCAGATGACCCGGGCTCACCAGCAGGTAAACTCGATGCAAATTTGATTATTGCATCCCGGTAGCCCTCAAAACGGGGATCTGTTTTTTCAAAAAGCCCGGAAAGATTTTCCATGAAATTATTTTTATCAAGCCCGCTGATTTTTGCATACATAAAAGTATTATAGAATTCATGATCTATAACTGAAAAATCAATATCAGGAGCTGTATTGTTTTTAGTATATAACGGAGCAACTGTATTTTTTTCAAGGTTATACGTAACCATGTACTTCATGCTGTCAGGATATGTTCCTTTTAATTGGGAAATCTGGGCGTCCCTGCTTATAAGACGGTCGTAGGAATGTTCCTGTTCCTGCAGTGATAAATATGAAATTGCCTGGATAATAATCAGGATAGTGGCGCAAACCACGATGAGTATTTTTGACATGAAGTTCGACCGGTCTTTTGTTGTGTTAAAAAATATAATTACTCCAATAAAAAGACCGGTAATGGTTGCCAGGTTCTGTGAAATCTGGTATATTCCCCTGTCGATAAGCCCGTCCCTGCTCATCAGGTTAAGGATGCCCGGCACCATGAATGCAAGAGATATTGAAACGCCCATTGCAAGAACAGCCCATCGTTCAATGCCTTTATTAAATATTGCGCGCACTATACCAAGAATCATTATTAATAATATGGAAACAATAAGAAGCATGGCATATATTTTTCCGGATTTATCTCCGTAAAAATCCCAGTAATGCCCCTGGAAATTAAATATTTTCTGAACATGGACAGTCTCATAAAAAAAGACAGCTGCAATTATAAAACACACCGCATACCAGAATATAAGATAATATTTTTCAAAGCGGGGAAAACGCGGATTTGGAAAATTTAAAACAGCAAGACCCATGAATATTTCCCCGATCAGACATGTTGCAACTGTACCCCAACGGTGATACGCAGCCAGGGGATGGTCAATGATCGCTGCAAAAAAATAAGAAAGAAAAAAGAGAGTGGTCATTACCATGAAACGTGTCATAAAAACTGAAGAACGCGACTTGTTTTTCATCATAACAAAAAAATATGCGAGAAGACCTGCAAACACTGCAGGTATAAAAGCTCCAACCGAGAAAAAATCCGGATACAGGTATTGTGTGAAGTTCATTTCCGTTTCTCCTGATTTATTTTTTTTAAAATTCAATACAGTTAAATTTAATAAAAATTATACTGCAGGCATCAGCCTGCATTATAATATATTTGTTATATTGCAGTTATTCACTGAAAAATTCAGAAAAATCAAATGTATGAATTAATTATAAAAATATCAAGAAACTGATTATTCCTCATCCGGTGTAAGATAATAATCCAGTTTCTTTTCAGTTTCAGGTGTAAGATCAATAAACTGAACACCGATTTCGTAACCTTTTCCATCTGTAGGAATTTCAACCCTGACAACTTTTGCAGCACTCTCAAAGAAATCAAAGGTTTTAGGTTTTAAAAATTTAACATCTATTACAGTTCCAATATCCAGTTTAACATCATTATGGAACAAAACGCCTGTTGCACTGACATTTTTTGTTTTTCCGGTTTTAATTCCGCGCAGTCCCTCTCCTGCATTCGGAACTATTGCCCTGACATTAAAATCACTTTTTATTCTTTTATATTTTCTTCCGTCATCTGCCATTGGTGTCTCCTTCTTTATTAAACTTTTCTCTTTAATATAACCATAGTAACGTCATCACCGCAGATATATCCCTTGAGGTCTTTCAGAATTGCATCCTTAATTCCGTCAACCGGAAGTGCTGCATTCTTTTTAAACAAATCAGCAAGGTGCACATCTCCGAATAATTCAGAGTCAGCACTCTTTGCAGTTTCTTTCTTAGCTGCTTCAGTAACTCCATCGGAATATAGAAGCATTGTGTCGCCCGGAGCCATAGTAAGAGAATCAAGGTCAAGCATGCCTTTTAAATCATCAACTATCCCTATCCACATGCCTCTAGTTTCAATTAAATCCACCTTGCCTGTTGCTGCGCGGAAAATCATTATATCCTGGTGCAGTCCTGAAAAAACAAACTTGCCGCCAACTGTTGCAGCAAGAACAGAAATGGTCATATATTTATCTTCACCCAGACGCTTAATGTTATCTGATATGGTGGCATTTACTATATCAAGAAGCTTATCAGGTGCGATATCAGGGTTCTGGGCAAGAACAACGTGGATTGCTGTCTGAGTCATCATCATTACAAGGCCTGCAGGAACTCCGTGGCCGGAAACGTCACCTATGACTATCCAGTCAATGCCTGCTGCATTTATTATATCGTAATAATCACCGCCTACCTCGTCTGCAGGCTCCATGTGTGCTGATATATCATAATCTGCTATTGCCGGATCTACAGGAAGCAGTTTGGTCTGGATTTTTTTCGCAAGCTCCATTTCTCCCCAGAGGGCGTCCCTGGCTTCTACAAGCTGCTCATTCATGGCTTCCATTTCCTCCATGGCAGCCTGGAGTTCCTCTGTACGGGCTTTAACCTTTTCTTCAAGGTTCTCAGTTGCTTCACTGATCTTTTCAGACATGATGTTGAAATTACGAGCCATGTATCCAAACTCATCTTCAACTTTTACCGGAATCTGAACTTTAAGATTTCCCTGCTGCATTTCCTTTAAACCGGAAAGAAGATTTCTGATAGGCTTAACAAGCGATCCCCAGAAAAAGAACGGGAATCCTACAATAATAACGCTTACCATTATCAAAAGAAGTATCATGTATTGCTTTGTTGTTTCATGGACATAAATTCTGTAATTCAGATACGGGTAACCTGCTTCAATAACTTTATTATTCGCTGCGTCAGCCTCCATCATGGCTACATAATGATTTTTATCAGCTAAGTCTTTTCTATAAATACGGGCTCCCGGTTTTCTCATTGGCGTTAAAAATTCAAGTACATCATGTCTTAGAATTTTTTCATCCGTGCCGGCTGTTTCAAGATGATTAAGAATTGCTTTATTGAATATTTTTGTACGGGCTTCCGGAAGATATGCTTTCACATGATCTGCAAAATTCTTTTCCGGGAGCTGACTGATTTTTGTTCTGGTAAATAGAACTGTACGTTCTATTGAATCAATGTATTTGAGAATCTTTCCTGCAGGATCTTTTTCGCCTGGCTTGATTGTGTCTGCTAATTCAAGAATTGCAGTTTTATATCCGGCAAATGATTTATTTGTTCCGGAAAGGATGATTTCCAATTCCTCTTTGAATTTGCTTTTATCAGCATGCTTAATTTTTTCATAAATCAGGGTATTATGAAACTCCTGGTCAATCTCTGAAAAATTCAGATTTATTGGATAATTATCTTTAATATATTTTGAAGAAACAGTTCCTTCTTTCATAGAATACGAAACCATATATTTCATATCTGCCGGGTATGTATCAGTTCTTACAGATAAATGTGTTTCTGATTTCAATAAAGTATCAAAAGATTTCTCCTGATCCTGTAAGGAATAAAAAGTAAAACCCTGAACCATAATCAGAAGGGTTGTAACTGTAACGATGAGAATTTTTGACATAAAGCTTGAACGGTCTTTGGTAACATTAAGAAGTATAATAGAAACGATAAAAGCTCCTGCAACGCTCGACAGATTCTGAGTAAGCTGATAAGTTCCCCTGTCAAGCAGGCCATCACGGCTTAACATATTGGCAATGCCTGGAATAACAAAAGATATAAACAGAGTGATGCTCATAATCAAAACTGCCCAACGCTCTGCACCGCGATTAACGATTCCTCTTGATATGCCGGCAAGAAAAATAAAAAATATATATAATATAACCATCAAACTCATCAGTTTATTGGCTCTACCTGCATCAAAATCCCAGTAGTGACCTGCAAATTGAAATACTTTTTCTGCATGGTATGATTCTTTAAAGAAAAATGCAGTCATAACAATAGTAATTAAATAAACAACTGCAATTATTATTTTCCTGAAACGGGGAAACCTGACTTCCGGAAAAGAAAAAAAAGCAAGGGAGAAATGAAATATTTGAATTAAAACAGTAGTCACAGTAAACCACCTGTGATATGCAGCAAGAGGATGATATATTGCTGCTGAAACAGCATAAGCTAAATAAAAGAAAGTACTTATAATAAAAGCTAATCCATAATGAAATGATGCTTTTGATCTATTTTTCATTGTTATAAAGAAATATCCGAGCAAGGCAGTAAGCAGAGCAGGTATCAGTGCCCCAATTGTAAAAAAATCGAAATATACGTGATCAGTGAAGTTCATGGGGTTTCTCCGCGATTATATTTATAATTTGTTTTATTTTCATTATGTTATAATATAGAAGGATAATTGACAATTACTCCACCTTTTAAGTGGTTTAAGCTTCAGTGTGAGTAAAAAATTTATTTATAAGTCATTTTTTCAATAATCAGAAACAAGAATTGCATCAGTTCTTTTTTTATGATAAAACTTAGAGCCATGCTCATTCCGGCAACCTGGTGATAATAAATACCGGTATGCCGAAATGCACATACAAACAACTCATTTTAAAAATTATGAATTATAAACTATTTTCCTGTAACTTCAATACTGGTCATTGTTTTTGAAATAGTTTCAAGAGCTTTAAAAGACGCAGCCTGCCATTTTGATTCCTTATCATAAAAAATCTTTGTAGCAACACCTTTTGTATTCAGATTTTTTATCATTTGAATAATTGGAGGCACGGTAGATGAGTTCATATACTCAAGCTTTGTAAAATCAACAACCAGTTCTTTGCCGCTTATTGAATCAATAAGTCCGATAAGATACGGATTTAATACAACGGCCGGTTCCCTGCTTTCGCTTCTGCCGAGCCATGACATTGTAATTTTATCAGCGTCATTTATTTCAATCGATAGTGTTCCATCTTTCATATTTTCCATTATTAATTTCTCCTGAAAATTATATTTTTCTTTTTGCAATTATTGTTAGAGTCTTATTCATATGCTTGTAATCAAGAGTAAAGCCGCCTTCGTAAAAAATTCTATAAAGTCCGAGCTGGCTTACGCCAGGTTTTGGATTATCGAGAAGCTCCTGAAGACGCTCAACATATAAAGCAGCCGGATCATCACATGCTTTTATTTTATCAATATGTTCCAGAACATTATTTGAATCTTTTTCAGTGTGATATCCGTTTGACACAACTATT
>CAYMPH010000033.1:0-6441 GCA_964392365.1 uncultured Leptospirales bacterium | reverse complement strand
TAGGCGGTGATTATTACGATATAATAAATGCAGCAGGCATTGACTGGATAGTCATTGGAGATGTTTCCGGTCACGGAGTTCCTGCAGGCCTTGTAATGATGATGACCCAGACAGCAATACACGTTGTGCTTGCCCAGAATCCTGATATCGCCCCTGACAGGCTTCTTGATATAGTAAATGCCACCATATCAGATAATATTAAACGTCTCGGCGAAGACAAGTACATGACTATATCTGTTCTTGCAGCAACAGTCGGCGGCAAGTTTATTTTTTCAGGCCTTCACCAGGATATAATGATTTTCCGCGCTGCAACAGGCAAGGTTGATTTAATTGAAACAAGAGGCATGTGGATAGGAATAGTTGATGATATAAAAGGCATGCTTGACCTTGATACACTTACTATGGCACCGGGCGACACAATGCTTCTATATTCCGATGGAGTTACTGAAGCAGCTAAGTAAGAAACTGCAAAGAGTGCTGACTCTGAATTATTCGGAGATGTGCACCTTGCTGATTTGTTTAAAAAGAATGCAGCACTTCCGGTTGACGGAATTAAGGATGCAATTCTGAAAGACCTCAAGGGATATATCTGCGGTGATGACGTTACTATGGTTATATTAAAGAGAAAAGTTTAATAAAGAAGGAGACACCAATGGCAGATGATGGAAGAAACTATAAAAGAATAAAAAGTGATTTTGATGTCCGCGCAATAATTCCTGATACTGGAAAAGGCCTCAAGGGTATTACAACCGGTAAAACAAAAAATGTAAGCGCAACCGGAGTTCTTTTCCATAATGATATAATTCTCGATATCGGGACAATAATAAATGTGAAATTTTTAAAACCAAACAGTTTTGATTTCTTCGAGGGTGATGCCAAAGTTGTCAGAGTTGAAATCCCTACAGATGGGAAGGGTTATGAAATAGGGGTGCAGTTTATCAATCTTACACCCGAGTCTGAAAAGAAACTGGATTATTATATTACTCCTGATGGGGAATAACCGGTTATTTAATCTTTTTCGGGTAAAATCCCATACGCTTGCGGTATTTTTAACTTCTGCTTATTGCCTTTAATGCAAGAATGCATACAGCGAGTTAAATCATTAATAATTATTATTAAAAAATTTTATTGGAGAAACAGAAATGAATTTAACTCAGTATATCTATTTTGATTTTTTTACTATAGGATCACTGATTCCATCCTTATCAGTAACAATGCTCGGATATTTTTTTCTGGTTATAAAAAATAAATCAAAAGCTTCTTTCCATATTGGAATGGGTCTCCTGTGTATCGGTATTTTTAATGTTGGATATATTATATCTTCAACATTCTATCATCCAATGGCAGCTTTTCACCGCTGGCTTACTGTTGGAATCATCCTGATTGCTGAAACACATTTCTGTAATTTCATGTTCCATTATCCATTTGAAAAACGCCCGAAGATTGCAAAAATAATGTTAATAATCCAATATGCAGTTGGAATCGTGATCACAGGTATTTTCTTTATAAAAACTGCCGGAGCTGAAAAGGTATTCCGTTTTGACGGCCATTACTGGGACTTTATTGCTGAACAGATCAGTAAAACAATCAGCCTTTTTATAATTCTTTACATTGTTATTTTTCTTGTACTGATGCTATGGAGATTCTTCACTACAAAATCCAGAGAAAGATGGATGGTGTTGTTTATTGGAATAAGCTATCTGGTTGCTACAATTGTCCCGTCGATTACCAATAACATGAGCAGAGACGGTGCTCTTGACAGGGAAACATTCCAGATTACATGGAATCTCTTTAATCTTGTGGGATTCTTTCTTGTTGCAATTTTTTACATGAACAGCACAAAAGACCGGTCAAGCTTTATGTCAAAGATTCTTATTGTTACTGTCACAACGCTTCTTCTCATGGTTCAGGGTTTTACCTATTATTCTTTACAGGATCAGGAAAAATCTTTTGACCAGTTATTGGAATCTAAAACGCATCTTTCAATTAAAACAGATATCAAGCCTAAAGACATGAAATATATGGCTGAATATTCTTTTCAGGATAGAGCTGTTGCCATCAAATATATAAAAGATAATAATCCATTAACTCTTAACTTTTCAGGAATTAATCAGGAGTTCCATAATACTCTGATTTATGAAAAGATAAGTAATATTGATGAAAGTAAATTCAAAGAGGAGCTGGAAGAAATTCTTTCCGGAACAGATAAATTTTTCTTCGGGTATAAAGCTGCAATCCTTGAGTATTACAATACGATCAATCCTGATGAAAAAAACCCAGCTGGTAAGATTCTAGCTTATATTGATTCATTAGAGCGGAATATTTTATTTACCAGGACCAAGATCAGCCAGATTCCGGAAAAGAATTTTACAGATCAGCTGAAAGTTTTTTTACCAGGCGCTAGAACAAAAATATTCAATGAAATCATTTTGAAGCATATTGAAACAGCCGGTTCTGATACTAAAAATCTTAAACAGGATATTCTTACATATCTGACTCCAATGAGAAAACCAGGAGCTCGTATTTATAGAAAAGATGCAGATGAAAAAAATCATTACATAGCAGTCATGGAAGCAGATTCTGTAAATAACAAGGTAATTGAAGCCGGCTATCCGTACCTTAATTACAGGGTTTATGTTCACGATACATCGAAGAAATATTTAATACTGCTATTGATAATGGTAGGCGTAATTATTGTAGGCTTCCCGTTCTTTTTCTGGGGATCGCTCGTTAAGCCGATCAGGAATCTTCTTGCCGGATTGCAGGAAATGCAGCAGGGCAACCTTAAAGTTCAGATTCCGGTAAAAGTTGAAGATGAATTCGGTTACATGTCCCGTAATTTTAATACTATGGCTGTTAAAATTCACGAAGCAACAGAAAACCTTGAAGACAAGGTCAAGGCCCGTACAGGGGAATTGCAGGCTGCCATGGAGGAAATGGAAGCCATGAATGATCAGCTTGTTGAAGCCAGGGATGCTCTATGGGGCGAGATGGAGCTTGCGAAAAAAATCCAGACAAAACTGCTTCCTGTAGATCCAGTAATAGCAGATTATGATATATCAGCACACATGGAGCCTGCAGACGAGGTGGGCGGCGATTATTATGATATTATTAATGCAGCAGGCATTGACTGGATAGTCATTGGCGATGTTTCCGGTCACGGAGTTCCTGCAGGCCTTGTAATGATGATGACCCAGACAGCAATACACGTTGTGCTTGCCCAGAATCCTGATATCGCCCCTGACAAGCTTCTTGATATAGTAAATGCCACCATATCAGATAACATTAAGCGTCTCGGCGAAGATAAGTACATGACTATATCTGTTCTTGCAGCAACAGTCGGCGGTAAATTTATTTTTTCGGGACTTCACCAGGATATAATGATTTTCCGCGCTGCAACAGGCAAAGTTGATTTAATTGAAACAAGAGGAATGTGGATAGGAATAGTTGATGATATTAAAGGAATGCTCGATCTTGATTCTCTTTCTATGTCTCCGGGGGACACAATGCTTTTATACTCCGATGGAATCACAGAAGCTGTGAAAAAAGAAACTGAAAATAGCTCAGAGCCTGAATTATTCGGAGACGTGCATCTTGCTGATTTATTTAAAAAGAGTGCATCACTGCCGGTTGACGGAATCAAGGATGCGATTTTAAAAAACCTGCAGGGATATAACTGCGGTGATGACGTTACCATGGTTATATTGAAGAGGAAAGTTTAATTATAAGGAGACTCAAATGGCTGATGATGGAAGAAACTATAAAAGAATAAAAAGCGATTTTGATGTCCGCGCAATAATTCCTGACATTGGAAAAGGCCTCAAGGGAATTACAACCGGTAAAACAAAAAATGTAAGCGCAACCGGAGTTCTTTTTCATAATGATATAATTCTCGATATCGGGACAATAATAAATGTGAAATTTTTAAAGCCGAACAGTTTTGATTTCTTCGAGGGTGACGCAAAAGTGGTGAGAGTAGAGATCCCTACAGACGGGAAAGGTTTTGAAATAGGGGTGCAGTTTATCAATCTTACACCTGAGTCTGAAAAGAAACTGGATTATTATATAACTCCGGATGCGGAATAAAAATTTATCTGACTAAAATATTCAGGAGAAAAAATAATGAGAAACCTGAAAGACGGTTTATTGATTGTTGAAATAATTGAAAGCGAAGTGATTTCAATGTTATGGTCCGGCAGAAGTGAAAACAAGGAACCTTCTGTAATTCTCGGCCCGTATCTTGTTGAAATTATTGATGAAATAAACGGCAGAAAACTTGATATAGATTTTACTAAACTTGAATATATAAATTCTTCTACAGTACTTCCGATTATACAGATGCTGAAATATCTGCATTCAAAAAAAGTATCCGCAAAGATCTATTATGATAAAGAATCAAAATGGCAGTCTGCGTCATTTAAAGCTCTGGAAGCTATTTCTAAAGCAATGCCAGGAATACAGGTCCTTGGAAAATAATTTTTAAAGGAGATTCTTTATGAACTTTACTGAGCATATTTATTTTGACTTTTTCTCGATCGGGTCTTTGATACCTGTAATTTTTTGTGCGCTGCTCGGATATTTTTTTATAACAATAAAAAATAAATCAAACTCATCATTTCATTTTGGTGTAGCTTTTTTAATCGCTTTTTTCTTCTATTTGGCATATTTTATAGCTGCTTCTTTTTATCATCCTATTGCTGCATATCACAGATGGTTAACAGTTATGACTATATTGACTCAGTTGACTTTTTTTGCTTTTGCAATTTTTTCATTTCCGGATGTCAGATATAAACTGTTCAGAAAAATATACATGGTAATTATATTCTCGGTTGCATTTCTGCTTATTGTGCTTTTTATAAAAGAATCATCACATTCAGGAAAAGTTTTTTATTTTACAGGGCATTACTGGGATTTTGATGCTGAAAAATCAAGTAAACTGGTTGCTGCATTTCTTCTGTTTTTAATGTTCCCGATCATTTTTTTCGGAGTATGGAGAACAATTATTAATCGCGGAATAGAGAGATGGGCTGTATTATTTATGAGTACTGTTTTGTTTGTATCATTTTTATTTCCAGGGATAACGAATATGCTCAGCCGTGATGGTCTTCTCGATCGCGGTACTCATCAGATTATTTTAAATCTTTCAAACCTTTTAGGAGCTTTTATTGCTGTTATCATATATCTCAATACCACTAAAGACCGATCAAGTTTCATGTCGAAAATTCTTATTGTCACTGTTGCAACTCTTCTTGTGATGGTGCAGGGGTTTACTTTTTATTCTTTACAGGATCAGGAAAAATCTTTTGATACTTTATTGGAATCAAAAACACATTTGTCTATAAGAACTGATACATACCCGGCGGATATGAAATATATGGTTTCGTATTCCGGCAGGGATGGCTCTGTTTCTTCAAAATATTCAAAAGATAATAATTCATTATCGCTGAACTTTTCAGATATCAATCAGGAATTTCACAATACGCTGATATATGAAAAGATTCAGCAGCTTGATAAAATCAAATTTAAAGCTGAACTCGAAACTCTTCTAGCCGGAACAGACAAAGCTTTTGCCGGATATAAATCAGGAATCATTGACTATGCAGACTCAATAAGTTCAGCTGAGGAAAATCCAACAGGAAAAATTCTAAGCTATATAGATTCAATTGAGCGTCCGGTTTTATTTACAAGAAACAAAATCAGCCAGCTTCCTGAAGAAAATTTTGCAGACCAGTTAAAGGCATTTCTGCCTGGTGCAAGAACTAAAATATTCAATCAGGTTATTCTCAAACACCTGGAAACAGCCGGGTCTGATCAGAAAGCGCTTAAACAGGAAATACTGAAATATCTTACTCCAATGAGAAAACCAGGTGCGCGCATTTACAGAAAAGATGCGGCTGATAAAAATCACTATGTAGCAATTATGGAAGCTGATGCTGCGAATAACAGGGTAATAGAAGCAGGATACCCGTACCTGAATTACAGAATTTACGTACACGAAACTACTAAAAAATATATTATACTATTACTGATAATGGTAAGCGTTATTATCGTAGGATTCCCGTTCTTTTTCTGGGGATCTCTTATAAAACCTATCAAAAATCTTCTTTCAGGTTTAAAGCAGATGCAGCAGGGAAATTTGAAAATACAAATTCCGGTCAAGGTTGAAGATGAATTCGGATACATGGCCCGTAATTTTAACAAAATGGCTGAAAAGATAAGTGAAGCAACAGAAAATCTTGAAGAAAAGGTTCGTGCCCGAACTAATGAACTGCAGGCTGCCATGGAGGAAATGGAAGCCATGAATGATCAGCTTGTCGAGGCCAGGGACGCTCTCTGGGGCGAGATGGAGCTTGCAAAAAAAATTCAGACCAAGCTTCTGCCTGTTGATCCGGAGATCGCAGATTATGATATATCAGCACATATGCAGCCTGCAGACGAGGT
>CAYMPH010000032.1:0-6449 GCA_964392365.1 uncultured Leptospirales bacterium | reverse complement strand
TGGCAGTATTCGAAGTATAAATACCACTTTGCCCATAAACTCTACTTGCTGTTGTGCTTGTTCCTGAATAATATAATACACGATTATTGCCAGAATCAACAATATAAACTCCTCCGGCATTTACTGCAACACCACTTGTGGTCAAGCTATTTGACAAGCTATTTGCACTTACACCGCCATTATTGGCAGTTCCACTTGTAAAACTTCCTAATTGCCCATAGACTCTACTTGCTGTTGTGTTTGTTGCTGAATAATATAATATACGATTATTGCCATCTGCTATATAAACTCCCCCGGCATCTACTGCAACTCCTCTTGGTGAAGCCAAGCTATTTGTACTTATACCACCTTCATTTCCAGTATTGGTTAAACTACCATACACCAATATTGCAGTTGTATTTACAACCACCGATACCGAATAATTCTGTGTAGTTGTATCTGGAGATGTTACGGTATAGGTTTGAGCGCTGGTAAAATCACGTGCCACACCCGATGCAGGATTAACACTCACACCTGTGATTGTAATTGAAGGAACTAATGCAGTTAATACAGTTTTATGCGGAACTCTAACAACAATTGTATGAGTTCCTTCAGTAATTGTAGTTCCTTTTGAACTTGGAAATGTAAATGACGTAATCGCTTTGTCAGACGAAACTGCTGGTACTGTTCCACCAGAAGTAGTATCTGTAACACCAGAACACCCTGATAATATAATTACAATAAAAATTAAACCTATAGTATTGATATAAGGTTTTTTCATTTTATCTCCTTCATTTTTTATAATATTTTTCAACGCTTGAAGAGCTTTAATAAATTATATACACCGTATTATAATACGGTGTATATTTCAAGCAATATTTCACTTAATAAGATTATGAATGAACATGAAAAAGAATTTGAGGTATTTCTAAAGCAGATTGGGAAGAATATTAAAAAATACCGAAAAGAAGCAGGTCTTAAACAAGAAGATATGGATGGAGGTCAATTCCCGATTGACTACAAATTTTTTCAAAGAATAGAATATGGCGAGAAAAACATCACTCTTAAAACTTTTTTTAAAATTTGTAAAAAGCTAAATATTGAACCTGTAAAACTTCTTGAATTTGTAAAAACTAAAAAAGTTGATAAGTAAAAAAACAATTGCCATTTCAATTTCATTAACTTTTTAAACTTTCATTGTAAACATCCTGGAGATAGTTTGCAAAACCTAAAACTTCCCGTTCTTTATTCGGATTGTCAGAAAAATTCATCAAACGAACACTACTGCTTACTAATCTGATGATGACTTCTTTTTCTTTTTTCAATGCTTCTTCTCTTGTTAACCCTTCAAAAATTCTATTTCTCTGAATATCTACATTTCTATTTAATAATTCTTCTATCAATAGAACACTATTGGCTTGATGTTTTACAGGTAAACCAAGTTTCCTTCGTCTTATAATATTTTTGATAAACCTTATCCTATCAGAATCTCTTTCTGCACGCCCGATGCCAATATAAAACGGAACACCCGATACGGTGAATTGATAAACATAAAACTCTGGTATATTTGGATTTTTAGGAATCGGCATTTGGGTTTCTTCTAAATTATTTTAAATTTTCATTTATTTCTTATTTAAAGCAAATTCTACAGCCTTTTCAATATGGATACCCATTGAATCATAAAGAGTAATCCTGACATCTTGCTGTTTTACAAGAAGAGGAATTTCTGTGCATCCAAGAATTACACCCTCCACACCTTCCTCTTTTGCAAGACGATTTATTATTTTAATAAATTCTTTCTTTGAACCCTCATAAAATTTATTCGCACAGAGTTCATTGAAAATAATTGCATTTATATAATCCCGTTCTGCTTTAGTTGGAACGACAACTTTAAGCTCATATTTCTTTTCCAGACGATTTCGATAGAAATTTTTTTCCATAGTGTAGCTTGTTCCAAGCAAAGCCACCTTTTTCTTTCCACTTTTTTTAATAGTTTCTCCAACGGCATCAGCAATATGAAGAACCGGAATTTTCACATTATCTTCAATAATTTCAACCGTTGAATTCATTGTATTCGAAGCGATGACAATAAAGTCAGCTCCACCACGTTCAAGCCGTTTTGCTGCATCAATCATTGTTTTCCTTAACGGTTCCCAATTTCCTTTATCTGCCAGTTTTTCCTGTTGAGAAAATTCTCCAAATTCTATTGAATACATAAGTATTCTCGCAGAATGAAGCCCACCAAGTTTTTTATTAACCGACTCATTCATTATCCGGTAATATTCAATAGAAGACACCCAACTCACGCCTCCAATAATACCAATTGTCTTCATATATTTAGATTCGATATTATTTACACTTGTTGAAGAATTAGAACAGGTAGTTAATAAAACCGAAAAGGAAATTAACAAACCGAGGATAGTTGATTTTTTCATATGTACCTTCATAATTTAAATTTTTATCACTCTTCCAATTGCGGTTTTTCGACAGCCTGACAATCTATCCCTATAGCCTCTCCCGTAATCCGCATAACATCTTTATCTATTTTCCGAAATTCCAGATTTGACTTGTTAAAATGATTTACAGTAGTAGATAGAGCATTTCCAAGTTTTTGATGTATTTCATCGTAAATCCGTAAATGAGTTCCGAGTTCTCCAACTCTTTTAATAATATCTTTGGCAGATTCTTCTATTTGCATCGCTTTCAACCCCTGTAAAACTGTTTGGAGATAAGCCAAAAAAGAAGTCGGTGAAACAATGATTACTTTATATTTACTCGCCGCTCTTTGAAGTAAATTCTCGTTTTCTTCACTGACAGAACCGATTTTATTGATTAGCAGGTCGTAATATATACTTTCGTGCGGTATAAACATAAATGCAAATTCCATTGTACCTTTATTTGGTTGTATATACTTCGAAGTTTCACTAATCCTTAATTTCAAATCATTTACAAATATCTTTTCCAGACGGGCTTTCTCAGTTTTGTCACTCGCTTCGGAAATCCTGTTGTAATTCTCAAGAGAGAACTTGGAGTCGATAGGTATTATCTTATCTTTTACAAAAACCACAGCATCGACTATCGTTCCATCCGGAAATGAATATTGCATCTGGTAACTTCCAGGCGGCATTATATTTTTTAGCAATGTTTCCAGGTAATACTCTCCCAATATTCCACGTTGTTTAGGATTTTTTAGTATATCCTGCAAACTTTGAAGCTGGTCGGCAAAAGAAATCACCTGTTTATTTGTTTCATCCAATCTTGTAATTTTCTCTGTAATGTCTGCTATGATTCTTGAGGTTTCTGTTGATTGGAATCGCATCGTTTCTGTTATTTCTTTTTGTGAGTCACCGAGTTTGCTGTCTATTGTTCTGGAGAGTTCGTTAATCTGATTGATTAACAATAATGTTGAATCGTCTTTAACAACGGGCTTTTTTAATATTAACAATCCGATTACAAGAATGATTAGCACACCGAGAAATATAACTATAATTATTTCCATTTTTTCTATCCTTTATATGAGACATTCTGATATTCATTTAAATTTCGCAGCAATTATTATATTTTTTTTTCAAAAAATTTTTCTGTTTTTGATTTCTGATAGTAATAATATGTAGAGGATAAAAAAAATGAAAGATTGTAAAGGCTGTAAAAATTTCAAAGGATTACTGAAAAGTGACATTGATTTAGTTAAATGCAATTACTGGAAAAATATTGAGATGAGGGCAGCAATTGATTCAAAGGCGATTGTTTGCCCCAGAATGAATTTTATTAAAAAAAATAAAACAGATGGAATTACCTGGAAAGCAATAAAATTTATAAGTTCTTTAAATTTTATAAAAATTATTAAGTTAAAATGATGCTTTAATTCTTGACTATTCATCATCAAACATCCGAAGTTTATTAAATTTTACAACTTGGTTAACAAGATGATTTTAGAATATAAAATCTTACCTATGAAAAAACAGAATATTACGGAAGTAATTCAATTCTGGAAATCAATCGATGGGATTTTTCTTCAAGAAACCGGTGAAGATTCCGAAGAAAGTATAAGTTTATATCTGGAAAGAAATCCAGATTTCAGTTTTATTGCCGTAAATTCACAAAATCAAATAATTGCGGCAGTTCTTTGTGGGCACGACGGCAGAGTAGGCTTTTTTCATCATCTTGGTGTAAATAAAAATTATCGGAATAAAGGAATAGCTAACAAGCTTATTGATACATCAATGGAAAAATTAAAAATATCCGGGATCAAAAAAGCTGCATTATTTGTTTTAAAAGACAGGAAAGAAGCACAGGAATTTTATCAGCATAATAAATGGAATAAAGTTGATATTGTATATATTTATTCTAAAATTATTTAAGTTCATAACACAATTGAAAGTGATAAAAAAACATTTATTATTTTGCAATAGTCGTCTTTTTCTCTTTCTCCATAAACTTTCTATATTCGGCTTCCATGTCTTTACCCTTTGTTTGGATTGTAAGATAAAAAAGCTTCCGTTTTGAGGTTACTTCAGGTGATTCATATTCACCCAATCTTTTCGATAAGATGATTCTGCCTTCAAATACTTCAATAATAAAAAATAAAACTTTTTATTATAATACTCTATTTATAAAAACAAGAACGCCACCGATTAACGATGGCGTTCTAAAGACAGTTTAACATGTTCTATTGCCTTTATTTTGGTTTTAGCTCCGATTTAATTTTCATTCAGGTTCTTGCGGTATGAAACCACAGGGCTTAAATTTTAATATTTGAAACCCTTTATCCTATCAAAATTTAATCGTGCTATATAAATAATATACAAATTAAAAAATGATTGTCAACTTTTATTGGAATATATTTTGTTTTTCTTTATAAAATTTAATAAGCAGATGATTTATATACTCTTTGTTTGCCATAGCCCTGTATTTTCCTTGGATTATATCCTCTTCCCTTTACATCAATGAAATTACAATTATCATCTCCAATATATATTGCAACATGAGCTATACCATTAACAGCATCAATGGTCTTCCAGCCAACAACATCTCCTGGAGTTAATTTTTCAAAGTCATAATCAGGCATCGTTCCGATAAAGATTGGATTTTCTCCCATTAAAGCCTCTGCATTTTCCCAGGGGATATTAAGAATTTTGCTTACAAATTCGCTACATCCTCTAAAATATTTCTTTTGTTCTTTTAATAAACTATAAGCTCTCTTTACTATAATGTTTTTATCTACAGAAATACCTGTATCAATATTTTTATGATCTGGTTTGCTATGTAAGTTCGTTAAAAAAATAGACGATATGATTAAAGCAAACGATAGTAAAAATATCTTTTTTATCCTATAATTCATAAATCAGATTCCTACATAAGATTTGCGATGATTTTCGAAAGATTGGTTATTTGATATTTTCAATGTCTATTCTCTTCTTGGCATTGTATTTTTTTAATAACTTCACAAGTTCTAACTCTCCAATCTCAAATGCAACATCCAAAGCACTCATTTTTTCCAAAAGCAAGTTTGGGTCTACTTTTTTTTCCAGAAGATACCTAATTGATGGGATGTAAGGTTTTATATAGTTTTTCTTTATATCGTATTTGTAATTATGATGTGCTCTGTCAAAAATTATTGTTAATGGATTTAAATAATAACTTCTACTATCATCTTCATAATGTTTATTCAGAACTTTTGATTGTAAGTCAGCACCCTTCTCAACAAATAAATCATAACATTTAACTGCATATGTTCCACAGTTATAGGCATCATAAAATGCAGGAAATGTACCTTGGTTTACATCAGCTCCATTATCAATAAGAAGTTTCACTAAATCATATCTTTTTTTATCCGAATTTTTAACTTTGCCACAAGTATCTTCATATAATGCTATTGAAAGTGCATAACTCCCTACACTATCTTTTGAATTTATATCGACACCATTTTCAATAAATTGTTTTATACTATCCATTTCACATTTATAAACATATTCATGAAATGCTCCGGCAAACAATATTGAAATAAAGGAAATGTTTATTATAATGGTAAAAAATATTATTTTTTTCATAATCTCTCCATTCTATTCCTTTAAAAATAAAATATTTGCATAGCTCTTTATGTTTTCAGGGTATTAAATCACATAAAAGAACTTAATAAATATTAAAAAGAATTTAAAATAAATCTTTAGATAAAAACAGTTTGATTATGTTTTGTTTTCCTCCTTTTTATTCGAATAAAAAGGAGGAGTAAACCTTTTTTTTAACTTAAATTTTCCTCTTGACATTTAAATAAAAGTGCTGCACAAATGTATAGTTGTATAAAATATGCTCCTAAAAGAGGTGAAAATATGAACATATCAAAAAACACAATTTCAACTAAAAAAGACGATAATTTCACCGGTTTATCTATTTTTTTTGGCACTACCCAAAGCATATTCAGTTTCCAAAATCCCCACTCTCCCGAACCTCCATTTAATCCAGACACCAAG
>CAYMPH010000031.1:0-9546 GCA_964392365.1 uncultured Leptospirales bacterium | reverse complement strand
GGTTTTTCTGCACCGTATTTAACTGCATTTTCAATTAGTTCAGTAGAGCACATGATTGCCGCGTCGATTACGTCAGGGCTCATATTTTTTCCCTTCATAAAAGTCTCAGCCTTGACCTGAACCTCCTTGACAAGATTCCATGTCGGTTTTATCACTATACTGATTTTCACCTGATCATTTTCCAATTATAGTCCTCCTAAAAAAAATAATTTAAATCTACAGAAACAGGACTTTATAAATCTTCATTATATAATAAGATAAATATTTCTTATGCTTTGTCAATATAAATATTTGTTAAAAGTATTTTTGTATTAAAAATAAAAAATGCTGGGTAATAAAAGGCGGTTTTCACCGCCTTTTATTACAACCTTAGAGGTGACTTTTTAACCAGTTAACAATATCTTTTGTAACTTCATCACGGTTAATTTCATTTAAAATTTCATGGCGTGTATCTTCATATAACTTGACACTTACATCTTTGATGTCGAGCTTTTTGTATGCATCTACAAGCTGCATAACACTTTTCCCCTTATTTCCAACAGGATCATTTGCCCCGGCAACAGCATATATAGGAAGTGTTTTCGGAATAGCTGCCATGCGCGAACCGGAATGTGTATCAAGAAGGCCTTTGGTTAAATCAAAAAAGAAACCGGCTGTACAGATAAATCCGCACCAAGGGTCATTGATATATTTATCTACTTCAGCATTATCCCGGCTCAGCCAGTCAAATGCAGTACGGTTGGGTTTGAATGCATTATTAAATGCGCCGAAGCTCATTTTATCAAGTGTGGGGCTTTTAGTATTGCGGCCGTAAATAAGTGAAACAACTCTCGCTATTAAATTTGCTACACTGATCAATGCTCCGCCATCTCCAGCTGTAGCTGAAAGAATGCATCCTTTCAATTCAGATCCGTAGCGGGATATGTAAGCCTGAGCAAGAAATGACCCCATACTGTGTCCGAAAAGAAATACAGGAGTGCCTGCATTTTCTTTTTTTATCATCTGATTCAAAGTTCTCATATCTTCCATTGTCCTGAAAAAACCATCTTTGGGAGCAAATATACCGGCTTTATCAAGAGTGCCTGCTGTTTTTCCATGTCCTCTGTGATCATTTGCATAAACTGCGAAACCTTCATCAGTAAGTGCTTTAGCAAAACGCTCATACCTGCTTGCCTGCTCTGCCATTCCATGAGAAATCTGCACAACTGCTTTCGGTTTTCCTGAAGGCTCCCACTTATATACAAAGACATCCATATTGTCTGAATTTTTAAAAGTAAAAGTTGATGATTTCATGTAGCGATATCCCCTTTATATATTTTGATTTAAATAATCCGAAGATGGATTATCTGTCTTTTATAAGTAAGGAATATTCTTTTGTCAAATCATTAATGAAAAAATACATTTGAAGGGAAGTGTGCAATTGTTTTTTATAAATAGTTTAGGATAAGGAGGCTCTGACCCCGTTTTCTATTTTAAACCGCAACTCTTTCTTTATTCTTTTTAATAAGCACAGGCAGAAAAGAAAGAAGATCTTCTATAATAATATAATCAGCAATGGAAAATATTGAAGCATTGGGATCTTTATTTACTGCAACAATGCATTGAGAATTTTTCATACCTGCAATATGCTGCTGTGACCCGGATATTCCGCACGCCATGTAAAGTTTCGGAGATACAGTTTTTCCCGTGATGCCTACCTGATGATTAAAAGGCAGCCACTTCTGGTCGCAGACAGGTCTCGATGCACCTATCGCGGAGTTAGAAAAAATAGCAGCAGTATTGCGTATCAGCTCAAGGTTATCCTCCTTGCCTATTCCTCTTCCAATAGAAACAATGACATCCGCATCTTCAAGCTTAATGCCGCTGTCTGTTTCCTCTGATATCGAAATTGCTTTATATCCTTTTGTATCAATACCGCTATTAATTTTCTTCACTGATGCATTATTATTATATGGAATTTTCTTTTCAGTAAGAGTGTAAGCTCCTGAAAGAACTGTTAAAATTTTAAACGGAGTACATGGACGGATATTCTGCTTCAGCTTGCCGTTAAAAATTGATCTCTGTAAAATAAACCCTTTGTCATCTTTAAAAAATGATTCCACTGCAGTTACTGATGATGATTTCATTGGCACAGAAAGCTTAGCAGCAATCTGGCAGTTTCTTACTGCGTGTGTAAACACTATCATTTCCGGCTTATAATCATCAATGACTTCAAGGAGAATCTCTGAAAGAATTTCCGGATCGGGATAAAATAAATTTTCATGCTCAACTGCAGCAGTATCAATTCCGTATTTGTCTGATATTGATCCGCAGAGCTGCATAACATTTTTCCCCGGAACAACAATAAGCGTACCTGATAAATCTCCTGATGAAAAGCTATCAGCAAATGCGATAAGCTCAAGGCTCTGCTGAATCAGCTTATCTTCTATAGAATCGAGAACTGCAATTATTTTATAATTTTTTTCTTTCATATTATAGCCTTTTCATGAAGAAGATCAAGAAGCTTATCAGCCTTATCTTCGCTGCTTCCATTAATTATAATTCCCTTTGAAGATACAGGTGGATACTCAACTGATAGCAGTTCCTCAAAACTTTCCGGAATTTTAAAATTCTCTATTTTCATTGAAACGACTTCCATTGACCTCGCACGCATAACATTCGATAGAGATGGATAACGCGGCCTGTTAGTCCCTGTCTGAACAGCAATCAGGCAGGGCAGATCGATTTCTATTTTTTCAATAATTCCGCCTTCAAGTTCCGAATCAGCTGAAACAGAAGATGAATTATTTATCAGTTCAGATTTAACAACAGAAACTGCGCACGGAATTGAAAGAAATGAAGCTGTCATCGGGCCAACCTGACTCTGCATTAAATCTTCAGACATAACTCCGGTGAAAATAATATCATAATTTTTATCTTCTGCATATTGAGCTATTGCTGATGAAGTCCTGACAGCAGATAAAGCGGGATTATCGCATAATACATGAATGCCGTTATCTGCACCCTTCTCCAGAGATTTTTTTACTACTGATACTGCACGGGCAGGCCCGATTGAAATAACATCAACTTTTGTTCCGGGAATCACATCTTTGATAAGAAGAGCTTCCTCAAGGGCATATTCATCGTAGCGGTTCATCATATATGCAATTTTATCATCTTCCTCTATCCATGAGGAATCGCTGTTAAGCCTTAGACTGGAGTCTACATCTGCAACCTGTTTTATGCAAACGAGTATTTTCATAACACGTTCCTTTCTATATATAATGTTTAAATGCCCTTAAATCCCAATGCCATTAAGTTAAGGGATTCATTGTTTTATTTTTCCCCGGGGTCAGAGCCCTGGTTTATTATATACACATTCTGAAATATACACAGTTAATATTGGTGCTCTGGCCCCTGTTTTCCGGTTTTAAGCCGCACTCCGGAAAATTATCCTTATAAATTTTAACTTTGAGGCTTATCAGACAATAAATATTTTCCTGTTTAAATGGTTATTTTCAATGTTTATTTTATATATCAAATAAACATTCATCTGAATAAAAAGTCAAGAAAAAAAGCGAGCATTCGCTCATTTTTTTCTTGACTTTTTCGCGGTATATATTATGTTATATTTATTGGATAAAAAAATGAGTACTCTATTATTGATAAGACACGCACAGGGATCATTCGGAAAAGGAAACTACGACAAGCTTTCCGAAACCGGAATGAAACAGGCTGCAATCCTCGGCGAGCACCTGCATAACATAAATATGCAGTTCGACGAAATATATTCAGGTACCCTTGTCCGCCATAAAGATACTGCTGACGGTTTTATATCGAAATCAAATTCAAACAATACTCCGGTACCTGAGATTAAATATGACACAAGACTCAACGAATATGATACTGAAGTAATTTTTTCCATATTAAGCCCTGTACTGCTCATTGAAAAACCTCATCTGAAAGAATATTACGGCAATCTTCTATCTGATAAAAAATCCTTCCATATAATATTCTCAGAAGTGATGAATATGTGGTGCTCCGGAAAATACGATATGAAAGGCACTGCAACCTGGGAGGAATTTACATCAGGCGTTTACGGATTTCTTGATGATATTATGAAAAATTACCCGAGCGGCAAAACTATAGGAGTATTTACATCCGGCGGTCCGATCTCAACTGCAGTGATGAAGGTTCTTTCTTTAAATAACAGCAAAACAATGCTGATCAGAGACGAAGTTGCAAACACGTCGATTACAAGATTCAAATATACATCAGATAGAATAATGCTCTCAACTTTTAACGAATATTCGCACCTGGAACTTGCAGGTGGAAAGAATATAATTACTTACAGATAATACTCTGCCTAAATATCAGACAGGACAGGGAAAAAAGGAGGCTCAAATGAATTTTGAAATATCAGATAAGATGAAGGTTGTGCTTGGAATGATCAATGAATTTGTTGATAAGGAGCTGATCCCTCTTGAACATGAATATCTCAACACTGAATTCAGGGACCTTGTTCCTGCACTTGCCGAGAAAAGAAAAATGGTAAAGAAAATGGAACTTTGGGGCCCGAATATTCCGGTTGATCTTGGAGGAATGGGACTTTCAATGGTTGACCATGGCCTTGTTTCCGAAGCACTGGGAAGAACTCCCACAGGCCACTATGTTTTCGGATGCCAGGCTCCTGACGCCGGGAATATTGAAATACTGCATCTTCACGGAACTGAAGAACAGAAAAAGAAATACTTAAAGCCGTTAGCTGCAGGAGACATACGAAGCTGTTTCGGAATGACCGAAGTAGACATGCCGGGTTCGAACCCTGTTATGATGGAAACAACTGCAGTTAAAGACGGAAGCGATTATATAATCAACGGACATAAATGGTACACATCAAGCGCTGACGGTTCAAAGTTCTGCATAGTAATGGCAGTTACAGATCCCACTGCTCCGGTACACCTGCAGGCCAGCATGATTATCGTACCAACAGATAATCCCGGATTCAACCTTGTCCGCAACATTCCTGTAATGGGACACTCCGGCAGCGATTATGCAAGCCACGGGGAAATACTTCTTCAGTCATGCCGCGTGCCTCAGGCAAATCTTCTCGGCAAAGAAGGATCGGGATTTGTTCTTGCACAGGACAGACTCGGACCAGGACGTATACACCACTGCATGAGATGGCTCGGAATATGCAACAGGGCATTTGAACTTATGTGCAAGCGCGCCAATTACAGAAAGATTTCTCCTGACGGCAAGACCCTCGCATCTAAACAGATTATCCAGGGATGGGTTGCTGAGTCCGCAGCAGAAATTCAGGCAGCGCGTCTGATGACTCTATATGCTGCGTGGAGAATAGACACAGTAGGCGCAAAAGAAGCAAGAGACGATGTATCAATGATAAAATATGTTGTGGCAAATACTATGCAGACTGTTGTTGACCGGGCTCTACAGGTTCACGGCGGACTTGGAATGACTGATGATACAATACTTGCATATTTTTTCAGGCACGAACGCGCTGCACGTATATATGACGGAGCAGATGAAGTTCACAAGAGTTCACTTGCAAAAAGATTTCTTAGGAAATACGCGTAGTATAAATGGGAGAGAAGATGGAACTGACATTCGCGAAATTCAGCAAAGATACAAATGTATCAATTGAAGATATATGCCGGGATTTTTATCTCAGCAACCGCGAAACCATCAAAATTAAAAAAGAGGGAGTTGCAGTTAAAAACCTCGTGAACATTTTAAACACGACGCTCAGGCTGAGCATTGAAATGGGTTTTCAGTCCATGACACTCCGGGATCTGAGCCGCGAATCAAAACTCAGCATGGGCGCCCTCTATAATTACTTTATGAGCAAAGATGAACTTTTTAAAATCATCCATCTCAATGGGATGCATCTGATTACAAACATTCTGATCAAACAGATTGAGGGAGAAACAGATCCGGATCTGAGGCTCAGGAAAGCTGTTATGATACATGTATATCTGAGCGAGATGATGCCTCAATGGTTTTATTTTCTATATATGGAAACAAAAAATCTTAAGAAAGAGGACAGAAAAATACCGATGGAAAGCGAGCTGTATACAGAAAAAATATTCATCGATATTTTAAAAGATGGAATTAAATCCGGAATATATCTTTCAAAAGATCCGCTTCTGACAGCTTCCATGATAAAAGCGATGCTGCAGGACTGGTATCTTAAAAGATGGAAGTACACAAAAAGAAAAGTAACAGCTGACCAGTACGCATCATTTATTATTGAATTTATCGAGTCATATATCAAATCTTAAAGGAGGAAACAATGTCATCACGGGATATCATTACTGACGAACCAACAGCAACACGCGAAGGAGAGGGTCTTGATAAAGCCATCATCTACGATTTTCTGAAAGCGAATCTGCCGGATATTAAAGGCGAGCTTGAAATTAAACAGTTTCCAAGCGGTTTTTCAAATCTTACCTATCTTGTTAAATCCGGAGACAGGGAGATGATACTGCGTAGACCGCCATTCGGGAAAAAAGCCAAAACTGCTCATGACATGTCAAGAGAATACAAAATACTGAAAGCATTAAAGCCTGTATTCCCATATTGTCCTGAACCTTTAATATATACAGAAGATGAAAGCATAATGGGATGTCCCTTTTATGTAATGGAGAGAATCAAAGGAATAATTTTACGGAAAGATCTTCCTGCCGGAATCACTTTAACTAAAGATGAGGCAAAAACACTGAGCGGAAATTTAATTTCAGTCTTATGCAGTCTTCACTCTGTTGATTACACAAAGGCGGGTCTGGCTGATTTCGGCAAACCGGAAGGCTATGTCAAACGCCAGGTTGAAGGATGGAGCGGACGATACAATGATGCAAGAACCCCGGATGCACCGACATTTGAAAAAATAATGCAGTGGCTTCATGACAAGATGCCAGGAGAATCAGGTAAAATCGGGATTATTCACAATGACTACAAATTTGACAATGCAGTTCTTGATTTATCCAATCCTACAAAAATTATCGGCATACTTGACTGGGAGATGGCAACACTTGGTGATCCTCTAATGGATCTCGGAGCGTCTCTTGCATACTGGGTGGAAAAAGATGATCCTGCTGCAATGCAGCCTTTACGCCAGATGCCTACCAACGTTGATGGAATGCTAACAAGAAAGCAGCAGGTGGACATGTACGGCGAGCTCATGGGTATCAGGATTAAAAATTTTGATTTCTATTACTGTTTCGGCCTTTTCCGCCTGGCAGTTATTGCCCAGCAGATTTATTACAGATATTATAACGGTCAGACAAAAGACGAGAGATTTAAAATGCTTATTTTCGCGATTAAAATTCTCGAGACAACAGCTTTTAATGTTATTTTAAAATCAGACTTATAAAAAGGAGTGTATACATGAATGTAAATGAAATTAAAAAAGTTCTTATGCTTGGTGCAGGCACAATGGGCCAGCAGATAAGTGTTCCGTTTTCTCTTGCAGGATTTGATGTAGTCATCTACGACATAAGCGAAGAAGCTCTTAAAAAAGCCATGATAAGAATACCGAAAATCATGGGCGGCATGGTTACATGGAAGAAAGCAACACAGGAGCAGGCTGATGCTGCCCTGAAACGCATAACAACAACCACTGACCCTGTTCTTGCAGCAAAAGATGCAGACATAGTAAGCGAGTCTGTACCTGAAAAACCAGATCTGAAAGTAAAAATATTTTCCCAGTTTAACAAACTTTGCCCTGAAAGAACAATATTCACAACCAACACATCAACGCTTCTGCCGTCAATGATAGCTGAAGCCACCGGAAGGCCTGAAAAATTTATCGCGCTTCATTTCCATGATGTAAGCATGACAAATATTGTTGATATCATGCCGCACCCGGGCACATCTAAAGAAACAATACAGCTCGTGAAAGAATTCGCTGAAAAAGCAGGACAGTACCCTATCATGATGGAGAAGGAACATTCAGGATATGTTTTCAATTTTATGATAGGCGCTGTATTCACATCTGCACTGACAATTGCAAGCAAGAATGTCGCATCAATCGAAGATATTGACAGAGCATGGATGGGCGTCACTCATATGATGTTCGGCCCGTTCGGAATAATGGACAGCATCGGAATTGATACTGTTCTCAGCGTAACAGAATACTGGGCTGAAAAGCTGAATGACCATCAGGGAAGAAAGAATGCTGAACTTTTGAGAAAGTATGTGGACAAAGGTCTTCTCGGCAAAAAATCAGGCAAAGGCTTTTACGAATATCCGAAGCCTGCATTTATGAAGCCGGATTTTCTGAATAAAATAGTAAACTATTAAAAGGAGAAAATATCATGAATAAAGTAAATTTTGATCTTAAAGATAAAGTCGCTCTTGTCACAGGAGCAAGCCGCGGAATCGGCGAGGCAATAGCAATCACCCTGGCAGATTACGGCGCAAAGGTTATACTTGTATCACGGAAATTAGACGCATTGCAGGCTGTAGAGAAAAAAATAACCGAGCGTGGAGGAAGCGCCATCTGTATTGCAGCAAATATAGGAAAATCAGATGATATTAAATCTCTGTTTGCACAGGTGCGCGAAAAGACAGGAAAGCTGAATATCCTTGTTAATAATGCAGCAACAAATCCATACTTCGGCGATTTAATGAAAGCAGATGAAGGCGTCTGGGATAAAACTTTTGATGTGAATCTTAAAGGGCCGTTTTTCATGATCCAGGAAGGAGTAAAGCTTATGCTTGATTCAGGCGGCGGCTCTATTATAAACGTTGCTTCAGTTGTAGGCGTTTCCCCCGGACCATTCCAGGGGATATATTCAATTTCAAAAGCAGCGCTGATTCATATGACAAAAGCATTTGCCAAGGAGCTTGCAACACAGAAAATCCGTGTAAATGCCCTGCTCCCCGGACTGACAGAAACAAAATTTTCTCAAGCTCTTATAGGAAATAAGGATATATACAATTATGCTATAAACGCAATTCCAATGCACCGGCATGCTGTTCCGGAAGAGATGGCTGGCACTGTTCTTTTTCTGGCATCAGACGCGTCTTCTTTTACAACTGGTATTTACATTGCCTGCGACGGCGGTCAGCTGGCGTAGACTTATATAGAACAAGGGGTTGCAACCCCTTGTTCTATTTTACTGGGTCAGAGCTATATATTCAAATTAAAAAAAATATGGCTTGATTGATCTGATAAAGTTCCTGAAAGCAAAACGGAATGATCACAAGCGGGGAATAAATCTATCTCCAGAATTTCATTGCAGCAATGATTAGACCTGTACAGGTAAGGGTAACACCGAAAGACCATATCATGAAATTATCCATCCTCTTTGTCTGCGCGTCAATACGGATATTCATATCATCAAAACGTTTATTCATATCCTCGAATCTACGATTAGTTTCCGCAAAGCCAAGTTTTATTATTTCGTACAGATGTTTAATCTCAACTTCAATCCTCAAAAATCTCTCGTTGTAATAGTCTTGAGCTGTAATTGTACCTGATTTTATTGTTCTTTTTGCCATCGGCATAAATAACCTCTTCTGTAAATATAAATTAAATATGAA
>CAYMPH010000030.1:0-13713 GCA_964392365.1 uncultured Leptospirales bacterium | reverse complement strand
AAACAACCCTGTCATTCATCATTGCAAAAGAGCTTGGCGTAAACATCAAAGCAACATCAGCACCAATAATTTCAAAAGCAGGAGATCTCGCGTCGATATTAACAAGCCTCGAGGAAAATGAAGTCCTTTTTATTGATGAGATTCACAGACTTTCGCCGGCAATAGAGGAAATTCTCTATCCTGCAATGGAAGACAGATCTCTGGATATAATAATCGGCCAGGGAATCGGAGCTAAGACAATCAAACTCAATCTCGTTCCATTCACACTGATAGGTGCTACAACCAAAGCAGGGATGCTCACTGCAGCTCTCAGAGACAGATTCGGAATTCCTTTCAGATTAAATTATTATTCAACAGAAGATCTTATGGAAATAACATTAAGATCAGCAGGTATAGTAAAGTATGCGATAACTGAAGATGCTGCAAGAGAGATAGCAACCCGTTCCAGAAAAACTCCAAGAATCGTAAACAGACTTTTAAAGCGCGTTGCTGATTTTGCTACAGTAAAAAAACTAGGTAAAATTGACCTTGAAATTACACAGTATTCCCTTGAGAAACTTGGTATAGATTCAATCGGTCTAGATGATATGGACAGAAAAATATTAACAGCAATTATTGAAAAATATCAGGGCGGGCCAGTTGGTATTAAAACTATAGCTGTATCCGTAGGTGAGGAAATCGATACACTCGAGGATTATTACGAACCGTTTCTGGTTCAAAGCGGCCTTCTGAAAAGAACTCCCCGCGGAAGAACTGTTACCCAGGCAGCTTACCAGCATTTGGGAATTCCTTATAATAATTTAACTGGATCAGAAATTCAGGAAACACTCTTTGACGGAGAATAAATACACATAATGAAAAAAGATTTTAAATACAGGGAAATACCCTATAACTATACATCGTTTTCAGACAAAGAAATAATATTAAAATATTTTGATGATGAAACATGGGATTTATTAAATGAGCTCAGAAACAAAAGAGTAACAGGCAGAAGCGCAAAACTTTTTTTTGAAATATTAGGAGATTTTTTCATAATAAACCGTAATCCTTATATATTCGATGATTTTCTTGAAAACCCTTTTAAAATTTCCAAACTGAAAAAACTGCATAAAACAAGAATCTCTGTTATTGAACTTGGAACAGATAATCAGCTTGTTTTAAGATTAATTGAAAAAACAAAAGAAGCCGGGAAAATATTTTTCAAAAAATTCAGCGATGAAAAGAAAAGAAGAAAAAAGATTTCCTCTTCACTCCAATCTGCAACAGGCATAAATAATATTCACTTTTCTGCATTTCACAAAGTTGCCCATGTTACTGATGCATCAGACTGGCGCGTTGAATATCCGGAGGTTGTTGTTTATCCTTCAAATCAGCATGAAATTCCTGAATTGATTAGAAACGCAAAAAATCTTAATCTGAAAATAATTCCCCGCGGAGGCGGAACAGGACTCACAGGAGGAGCAATTCCGGTTCACGAACATACACTTGTAATAAATCTGGAAAAACTCCGCTCAATCGGAAATATCGAAATAATAAACGACAATGGAATTGATATACCTGTTATTGAAACCGAAGCCGGAGTCATTACAGATACAATCACAGAACACTGTTTTGAAGAAGGATATATATTTGCCACTGATCCAACATCTGGATGGGCATCAACAATTGGCGGAAATATTGCTGAAAACTGCGGCGGAAAAAAATGCGTTATCTGGGGCACTGCAATAGACAATATTTACTCCTTTAGAATAATAAATTCCAAAGGCGGAATTCTTGAAGTACAAAGAAGGAACCATCCTTACAGAAAAATTCTTCCTAACGATGAAGTAATCTTCGATATATATTCTATTAAAAAGAAAAAAGACCGCAAGCTGATAAAAAGCATTACTCTGAAAGGAACAGATATCCGAAAGAAAGGCGTTGGCAAGGATATCACAAACAAAGCACTTGGCGGAGTTCCGGGGATACAGAAAGAAGGCGGCGACGGAATTATTGTATCTGCAAAATTTATTTTATACAAACCCTTTACTCACTGCAGAACCATTTGCCTTGAATTTTTCGGGAACAACCTGATAAATGCTTCAAAGGCTATAGTTGATATTCTCGCATTCTCCGAAAAAGACAAAACCGCACATCTTACAGCTCTAGAACACTTCGATGAAAAATATGTTGAAGCAATAAACTATAGAAATAAATCCGAACGCAGCGAATTCCCCAAAGCAGTTCTTCTGATAGACATTGAAAGCGACGATCAGGTTCCGCTTGAATCATACTCTGCGAAACTTATTGAAATGGTGAAGCAGTACAATACTGACGGTTTTATTGCAAAAACTCCGGCAATGAGAGAATCTTTCTGGAGCGACAGAAAAAAATTAGGTGCAATATCAAAACATACAAATGCTTTTAAATTGAACGAAGACGTTGTAATACCGATTGATGCACTTCCAAGTTTTGCCGACTATATTGAAAAACATAATATTCTTAAAGAACTTAAAAACAGCTCTGAACTAATGAATGACATTGATCAATATTTAGACACACTGTCAGAAAAAGATGAATTTGTAATAAATAAAATCACTCATTTCCGGAGTTATATAAAAAATTTCAAAATCAGACTGGATTCATATACAGAAAAAATAGATTCGTCTGCTTCGGAAGTTTTTAAAGATGAAGAAAATTTTTTACATGAACCAAGAAGCATATTTGAATTAATCAGGGAAAAAATTTTAAATATTGATATCAAAAAAAATATTATTGAAAATTTCAGCCAGTCTTTTTACGGATATGGAGAAATAATTTCTCAATTCAATGAAACCGTAAAAGAAAGGTTAACCAGAAAAATAATTATTGCAACACATATGCACGCAGGTGACGGGAACATACATGTAAATATTCCTGTTCATTCAAACGATTATTCAATGATGCTTGAAGCAGACGAAACTGCAGGCATGATCATGAAAAAATCTGTTGAATTCGGAGGTGTTGTTTCAGGGGAACACGGTATTGGACTTACAAAACTCAAATTCATTGATCAGTCTATTTTAGACAGATACGCAGAATATAAAAAAGAAGAAGATCCGGACGATATTTTCAACCCCGGAAAACTCAGATCCGATTTCCCTGCAAGCAGGATATATACCCCATCT
The DNA here is from genome assembly GCA_964392365.1 of uncultured Leptospirales bacterium. Lineage (GTDB taxonomy): Bacteria > Spirochaetota > UBA4802 > UBA4802 > UBA5550 > CAYMPH01. Next base: position 10,567 of record CAYMPH010000030.1, on the reverse strand, counting down.
TTAAATCTTCTTGAAATGGAAGCATTCATACTCGAAGCTGCTGATCTTGAAGGCTTAACTGCCTCAATATCATCCTGCGTCAGATGCGGAAAATGTAAAGAAGTATGCAATACCAATTACCCGGCCGGTGGAATGTTCTACAGCCCCAGAAATAAAATTTTGGCAGTTTCATTAATTACAGAAGCAATGTTATATGATGTGCAGACATCAGGAAATCTGAGCTTTAAAAATTTTAAAATGCTTCAGCCGATTTCAGATCACTGCACAATGTGCCATAACTGCTTAAAACCCTGTCCTGTTGATATTGACTTCGGAGAAGTTTCTCTGAATGTAAAAAAACTGCTCATGGACAGGAAAAGATCCAAAATAAAACCCATACTGTCACTGACTCTCTTCTATCTAAAAAGAAAAGGTTATTATATTAATAAAATTTTCAGAATAGTTCTTCTGAAATTCATGTTCAGCATGCAGCGTATTGCACATTATATAAATAGACCATTTTCATCTTTAACAGGCAGATTATTCCCTTTTATAAATAATCTGCTGAAAAGTCCAATGCCTAAATCCGGTGATATTACATTGAGGGAAGTTTTCGGATTTAAAGGAAACAGTGCCTTTTTCTCATTTCAAAATAAAAATAAGCCATTGATAAAAAGCGTTATATATTTTCCTGGATGCGGTTCAGAGAGAATGATCCCGGATATCAGCTTTGCAGTAATAGCATTATTATACAATGCCGGCATCAGGGTAATAATACCTCCTGAATATATATGCTGCGGATATCCTCTTCTTGCAAACGGAAGAACAAATCTTGCTGAAACAAAAAGCTACGAAAACCGCGTAATTTTTCACAGGATGGCAGACACTATCGGATACATGGGAATAAATAATATTATCGTTTCATGCGGAACATGTCTTGAAATGCTCAATACATACAGTCTTGAAAACGTTTTCGCAGGATCAACAGTTATTGATATTAATGAATTCATAGCTTTAGAAAATTTATATCAAACCCGGATTGAAAACACAATTCTTTATCATAATCCCTGCCATTCTCCTTTAAAAAAGCTCGGACCGGATAAAACCTTTCAGTCTATTTTTGGAACCACCCCTGAGATTATTCCGAACTGCTGCGGTGAAGGCGGAACAATGTCTCTTTCAAGGCCTGATATATCAAATACGCTGAGAATTAGAAAAGCAGAAAATATATCCAATACTCACGGAAGTTTAAAAAAGAATTCTGTAATGACATCCTGCCCGAGCTGTGTTATGGGTCTTACAAAAATTCATGAGGGAATTTCCGTAAAAGGAAAATCAATGTCAATATTCGCAGCTGAAAATTTTCTTGGAAAAAACTGGAAGAAAAACTTCATTAAAGATATCAAAAAAAATAATTCCATAGAAAAAATTATTTTCTAGTATTTTTGTAACTTTCATAACCCTACAGCAACAGATACTTTATAAAAAAAGTATCTGTTTTTTTTAAATCCAAAGTAAAGATCAGATTTTAAAAATATCAAGACATCCCCACAATGTATCTAAATAAATAATATTCTTTAAATTTATTAAAGATGAGGCGCACTAATGAAAAATATTATATTTCCAATATTAATTTCAGCAATTTTAATTGGATGCTCACATACACAAAAATTAAACACACAGGAATTTGAATCTGTTTCTCTTATGCAATTTACTGATAATAGTGAAAAATATTCTAAAACTTTATTTGAAACAAAGAGGGGATTGATAATAAAAGTTCCTGCAGGTACAAGTATTCCTATTGATTTACAAATGAATGTTCATTTTGCAGAATTCATTCAGGGCAAAAATTATATTAAATTCAAGAATGATACTTATCTATTTATTCAATCCGATAAAATTCTTATCAGCGCAGATAAAATAAAATGGGCACCGATTCATGATTTATCAGCCATAAAAGAAATTTATAAAATCCGGAAAGGTTCAATTAGTCTGGGATTTGCTGCAACAAAAGAAAAAGGCGCATATATTCATTTCATAATTACTGCTGAAGATAAATAATTCTGAAAATACTCTCATATAAATCCATTGACAAAATAGAGAACATCTGTATTACTTTTGCTTGTATCAATAAGGAAGTAAAATATGCATAAAATAATTAATTGCATTTCAATAATAGTTTTACTCACAACTTTTTCTTCATGTCTTTCATTCAGCTATATTTATTATGAAAGAGATAAGGCAGAAATTAAAGGAATTGATATGAACTGCACTTTAAACATTGCAGATATTAAACTTAAACAGGGAGAATTTGATTCTATACTTACTATCTGGGCAATCAGAGATCAGGTGATAACTGCTGCACAGGCGGAACGAATTAGTAATATGTATTTTAATTATATTAAAACAAGCAAAAGCGAATTTGGAATATGGCATATTGCCTGGGCCATTTCGAACTTTTACAGACTCGGTAATGATGAAATAAAAAATAAATTAAAATCTGCATACGAAGATGCGATTAAAAAACCTGATACTCTGGAAAATTTTAAAACAACAGCAAATGAACTCATTAACAGTAAAAAAATATATATGGGATACATTCACAATCTTGCAAGATCGTATGCGCTGAAACATATTGTAGTTCCAGGCAATAAAGAATATCTTCAATCGATGGAAGATTTCATAAAAAACAGTAAAGACAACAAGGAACTCATGAAGCTTATTAATGAGCATGAATGGGCTAAGAAATGCATTGATGGTATAAAATAAAAATATTGAAGGACAATATGAATTTTAAAAAACAAACTATACTCGGAAAAACAGGTTTAAGTGTCAGCAGGATAGGACTCGCATCAGGTTATGGAGTGCCGGCTAATGCTGTTGAAAAAGCATTCTACGAATATGGTATAAACTATCATTTTCTAAGTTCTCCAGGAAAAAAAGGTATGGAAGAAGGCCTGAAAAATCTTGCTGCTAAAAATCGGGAAAAGCTTGTAATTGCAATTCAGTCCTATGACCATTCAGGTCTGTTTTTAAATAAATCTGTTAACAGCTCTCTAAAAGTTTTAGGAATAGATTATGCTGATATTTTAATTCTCGGCTGGCATAATTCAATACCATGGAAATATACTCTATCTGAAGCGGATAAACTTAAACAAGCCGGCAAAATCCGGCACATTGGAATGTCAGGACACAAAAGAACCACATTCGGAAAACTTGCACAGGATCCGAATTCGCCAATAGATGTTTTTATGGCGCGATACAATGCTGTAAATACAGGTGCAGAGGAGGATATTTTCCCATATCTTAAATCAGCTGATAAACCCGGTGTGACAATTTATACAGCAACAGCCTGGCGCAAACTTCTTAAACAGAATCAAATGCCACAGGATGAAACACCTCTGAGCGCTGCTGATTGTTACCGTTTTGTACTGAGCAATCCATTAGTTGATGTCTGCCTCATGGGACCTTCTACCGAAAAAGAAATGGATGAAGGGCTTATTGCTCTTGAAAAGGGACCTTTATCTGAATCAGAAATGATAAGAATCAGAAAAATCGGGGCATATATACACGGGAAGTAATTATTATTTCTATGTTTTACAATCCCCGTTGCATCCGCAGCTTAAATTTGAACTTTTTGCTTTTTCAATTGCTTCAAGACCTTCTTTGAATGCAAAATAAGCAATTCCAAGTCCTCCTATAATATCGATATATCCGATTTTAAAAAATTCATAAAGTAAACTTGATCCAAGAAGAACAAACGAAAGCTGAAAACATGTTCGGGTGCAGTTTGCATCTGATATAATCGCTTCTGAGTTTAAAGCTTTGCCTGTTTTCAATTTATACTTATAAAGGAAATACATGGATGCAATAGATATAACTGAAATAATTACTCCCGGAATAGTAGTTACCGGTTTTACACCAAAAACAATATTTAATACCGAACCGGAAACAATGCCTGCAGTAAGAATAAAAAAACTTACTCCTGTTATATAAAGAGCTCTTCGCTCAAAAGTATCTCTTTCCGATATTAGAGAATATTTCATTCTCCAAACCATATGACCGACTCCAATACCTGAAAGAACTTCCACAAAACTGTCTACGCCGAAACCTGCGAGGGAAATTGTTTCATCCTTTACGCCAAAATATAATGAAATAATTCCCTCAAATAAATTATAAACAATTGTAAAGATGCTTAGAAACAATGCAGTATTAATTAATTTCTGCTGCTGCCTGGACTTGAATAATTGGATCAATTTAACATCCTTTAAAAACTTTTGCTTATTAATAATATAATTGAAATTTTATTATTTTTTTTTAATTAAATTTATCACAGCTAAAATTATTAGAGCACCTGCAAGTGCAGCTATTATTGATCCGATCCATCCGTAAAAATAAATCCCCAGAATTCTGAAAAGATAACCCCCGATAAATGAACCAACAACTCCAACAACAAGATTCCCTGCTAATCCGAAACCTTTTCCTTTCCAGATAATTCCTGCAAGCCAGCCGGCTATCAAGCCGACAACAAGTAAAATAATTAAACCGGTTAAATTCATTTTAATGCTCCTTTTTTAAAATTCTGTTCAGCAGATAAATTCCTGTTACAGTATAACCATTCTTAATTCAATCTAAATAGAATTAAAACCAATTTATTAAATTTATTCTTCAACAATTATAAATTCAACTCTGCGGTTCATAGCACGTCCATTTTCAGTTATATTATCTGCAACCGGCTTACTATCTCCGAATCCGACTGCGATAAGTTTTTCAGGTTTAATCCCTTTTTGTATAAGGTATTCTCTAATTGCTCCGGAGCGCTGTTCAGATAAAGGCTGGTTAATTACAGCACCGCCTGAATTGTCAGTGTGGCCTTCAATCCTGATTTTAACATTTTTATTATTAAGTATAAGCGCAATCTTATCAAGTTCAGGAAATGATGTTGGAAGAATTTGCGCGCTTCCGCTAGTAAAATTAATTTTATCCGATATAAGCAGAACTTCTTCCGTATGAATTGAATTCAATATTCCACGGATCTTCTGAATCTCTGCAGCTGTTAGTTTTTCAGGATTTGACGGCTGTCCTCCCTGAGGAACTGTTGTCTTGTTCTGATAAGCAAGAAGAACCTTCTGATCGTTTAAATTCGGATTAGATACTTCGGTAATTCCGGAAATTGCATATACTGTAGTAAAGTTTTCTTTTTTTTCTTCTTCTTTTTTTACAGGAAATCTATTGAAAAACGGTTTTTTATTTTTTTCATCAACTACTACTCTTTCGCCTGTTTCAAAGCTGAGTTCCGTACCGCGAATTGACGCAACAGTTGTATTTGTTTTTACAGTTAAAAGATGTTCTTTAAATAGCTTCTCAAATTTTCCTGTGATAGCCCCCTGTTCAACAAATAAGGTCATTTTTTTTACTGAAAGGTCAGTAATAATCATACTGCTCAGCTCAGCTACACGGATTGCCATTTCATTATGGAATCGTATATCTGCAATGGAATCCTTTTCAGTTTTAATTTCATAAGAATCTTTCAGGCTTGTTCCGACAATTGCCAGCTTCCATTGCTTGTTTTTGTTTTCGCGGTAATTAACATTGCCAATAACAAAAGTAATTTTTGCATTTTCCTTAACAAAAACCGGACTTTTCACAAGCATTGTATCGGATAAAATAAGATATGAAATCCATCCGCAAAGCCCAATAGAAACAACAAGTATTGAAATAATTTTAATTTTTGTTAATAAAGATATTCCGGCATTCTCTTTCTTTTTTGGCTTGGTAATTTTTTTAGCCTTAACTTCTTTTGTTTTTACTTCTTTTACTTTTTTCATAACAGCTTTCACCTTTTTAATTATATAAAAATTTATTTTATCAAATATATTATAGCATTTTATGAATAAATTAGAGTTTTATAAATTCAGCAAATTTTATTTTTTTTGTCATCCCCGTAAAAACGGGGATCCAGACTACAGAAATGGAATTCCGCCTTCTCGGGTCTTGCACCCTCGGGTGAATGACAGGAATTGTTCTATTTAAATCGTTAACTGATATAATACATAACAAATTCATTAATGGCTGTATGCAAGATAACCCGGTAGAAAATTAATCAATATTTTAATTACTAAAATCTGCCATATTTCTGTATATAAAGTATATTCCAATATAGAATGTCAATAAAGAAAGTATTTCATTAAATACTTTTTATAAAATTTTCAATCCGGAAAAAGATTAAATAATTGAGAAGAATCAGCTTTAAAAAGTTGAAATTAAAAAAAATATTACAGAACTCATTTAAAAAATCATTCCACTAACAATAAAATTGATTTTAAATACTCAGTTTCAGGAACATAAATATTCACCGGATGATCCGAAGCATGTCCGGCTTTGCTGATAATTGAGACTTTTCTTCCGGAATCCAGCGCTGAAGAAAAAATCACTTTCTGAAACAGATCAATATCAATAAATCTCGAACAGGAAAATGTCAGCACCATTGTACCCGGTCTGCATTTCCTGAAAATCCTGTAATTTAAATCTTTATATCCCCGTAAAGCCTTATTCAGATTGCCTTTGCTTTTTGCAAACGACGGCGGATCAACTATAATTAAATCTGCTTCAAATTCATTCCTGCTGATATAATCAAATACATCCGCCTGAATTGAATTATTTCTATTTTTAAAACCGTTTATATAAATATTCCGTTCAAGAACCGAAAGAGCAGGAGCAGACGAATCAACTGATATTACATTTTCAGCTCCATCCCATAAAGCAGCCACAGAAAAACCGCCTGTGTAGCAGAAAAGATTTAAAACTTTTTTCCCTGAAGACAGCCTTTTTACAAGTTCCCTGTTTTCCCTCTGATCAATAAAAAATCCGGTTTTCTGACCTTTTTTAATATCAATAATAAATTTCATTCCTCTTTCTTCGCAGATAATTTCTTCCGGTACAGTCCCGTAAATTTCACCTGAAAATTCATCAAGCCCTTCTGCTTTTCTGCCTGCATGGTCACTTCTTTCATATATACTGATTGGATTAATTACTGATTTAATGATATCAATAATCTCTATTTTCATTTTATCCATTCCAAGGGTTAAAAACTGAAGGACTACATTTCCTGAATAATAATCTGCAACAAGACCTGGAAGAAAATCACCCTCCGAATTTACCAGCCTGTAAAAGTCACAATTTTTCAACAAGGGATCGGATTTTCTTTTATCAATAGAATTTTTTATCAGCTTAAAAAGATATTCTTTATTAAAAGATTCATCGCCAAAAACAAGCAATCTTACAACAATTTGCGAATGACTGTTATAATAACCTGATCCTAAAACTTTCCCGGATTCTGAACATACTTCAACAATATCACCATTTGAAATGCCAGGTTCAATCCTGCTTACTGCACCGGAAAAAATCCAGTGATGCTTCTGAATTATTGCCTTTTCTTTTCCTTTTTTTAAATATACTTTCATTTCCCCTCGTTAATTTATAATAAATCATATTTATGACAAATACGGATTTCTTTCAAATTAAATATTATCAGTTTATTATTTTATTGCATATTTTAATATCAATGATAAATTTTGAAAATACACCATGAAAATATTAACTAAAATAAAAGATATATTCCATCTCAGCCGGGATAAAAAAGTACTCGTTCTGGAAGGCGGAGGAATGAGAGGAATATTTTCAACCGGCGTTCTCCAGGCATTTACTGATCAGAAATATTTTCCATGGGAACTTATTATAGGCTCATCAGCAGGGGCATTAACCGGAGCAGCTTATGCTGCAGATCAGATTTATCTGGCCCGTGATGCATATTTTACTAAACTGCTTACCGGAGATTTTATAAAAATCAGCAACATCCTGAACAATAAAAAAAATATACTCAATCTCGACTGGATGATTGATACTATATTAAAAGGAGAGGAGCCGTTTGATTTTAAAAAATTAAAAAAATCCTGCCCTGTAATTATTACTGCCACAAATTGCTCTGACTTCTGTTCTCCGGAAACTGTATATTTAAATTCAAAAAAAGACAACGTTGAAATTGCGATGAAAGCAACAGCAGCAATTCCATTTCTTTATAGAGGATTTGTAAAATACAATGATTATAATCTTCTCGATGGAGGTCTGCTTGATCCAATTCCTTTTTATAAGGCACTTGAACTTGGTTATAAAGAGAAAGACATACTCGTAATTACAACAAGGCATAAAGGATATAGAAAATCTGATGAATCCTTCTGGATTAAATCATTGCTTGAATCATACTTTAAAAATCCGGAATATAAACTTCTTGTTTATACACTTGAAAACAGATTCAAACAATATAATAAAATTCTCGATGATCTTGAAAATAAATATAAATCAATAGATAAATTATATCCTCCTTTAGAATTTAAAGTAAACAGACTTACAAAAGATGAAAAGAAAATTCTGGAAGGCTTTACTCAGGGTGTAAAAGCAGGAAGAAATTATATTAAAAAAATAAAACCCATATGAACATATCAATTCTATTTAAAAATTCAAAACTGAATTTTGATGTATAATATATTATTGACATTAAATAAAAGCTATTATTTTATTATTTTAAAATAAAAAGGAGGATCTAATATGTTTAAAAAAGCTTTGTTTATTATTGCACCCCTAATGTTGATGCTGACCTTTTCAACAGCTGAATTATATTCTCAGCAGAGTAAAATAGCTACACATAAAGAAAAAAGCGGATATCCGAAAATCGTTCTTTATTCTGTTTCATGGTGTCCTCATTGCAAGGCTGCAAAAGAATATTTTACCAGAAAAAATATACCATTTATAAATAAAGATGTTCAGATTGATTCCAAAGCAATGGAAGAAGTAACAGAAAAATATAAGAGCGACGGTGTTCCTGTAATAGTTATTGGTGATGATCAGGAAATTCTAAAAGGATTCAGCGTTGAAAAATTTAATGACGCTCTGGCAAAAGTCAAAGCAGGGAAAAAATAATCCGGGGTTTATATTATGAAAACAAAATCTTTAATAGTTTTGTTTATTCTTGTCTGCTTTATTAGTATTGGAATTGCAAAAGATATTCCAAATGATCATTATTGCTTTAAACGATCAGGAAATGCAAAACTCGAAGAACCTGCTCCAGATTTTACTGCTGATGCAGTTATAGATAAAGAATTTAAAACAATTTCCCTGTCTGATTATAAAGGTAAATGGCTTGTTCTTTTCTTTTATCCTGGGGATTTTACATTCGTTTGCCCAACTGAAATTAAAGGATTTAATCAATCCTTAAGTGATTTTAAAAAATTAAATGCTGATATTATCGGCGGCTCAGTTGACAGCAAATATTCACATTTAGCCTGGATTCAAAGAGGAGATCTTGGTGATCTGAAATTTCCTCTTTTTTCTGATTTAAAGAAAGAAATGGTTAAATCTTATGGTGTTCTTGCCAAAGACGGCACAGCTTTAAGAGGTTTATTTATAATTGATCCAAACGGAATTCTGCAATATCAGTTAGTTCAGAACCATAATGTCGGCAGAAGCGTTGAGGAAATTCTGCGCGTTCTTGCAGCTCTGCAGACTGAAGCACTTTGTCCTTTAAACTGGAAAAAGGGGCAGAAGACACTCGGGAAATAAACAATATTTCATTCTTTAATAAAAAGCCGCGTTTAAATGATGGCGGCTTTTTATTTTTAAAAATTTTTGATAAAAAAGTAAAAAAATATATATATAAATCTCTCATGTATAAAAGACATAATGTCATATATCAGAAACTGCAGAAACTATAATTCTTGAGTTTTCGTATGCTAATAGAAAATGTTTAATAAGGTGACACAAAGATTAGTCATTACTTTCCTGACGCTTCTGCACAAGAAAATAAGAGAACAACAGCGCAAATATGTTATCCGCAACAACTCCGAGCAATCCCCAGATTGTGCACTTCGATTCGGCGTACATAATAGCATAATAGACAAGAAAGCATAATTTACCAATGATAGCAAGTAACACTATGCCATTGTTTCTGTTTACATCCCTTGAAACAAGGTAAAATCCTATACCAAAGACCAGAACGGCTGCCCACATCAAATTATAAAAGACAATGGCATAATAATTGCCATTCAGCAAAGATACTGTTTCTTCCCCGAAAAATACATACAAATTAAAGTCCCTCATTATAATCGCGGTAATCGAAAAATAGAGATTCCAGATCGCGGCTACAAGGAAAAACCTGCTCCAGACTCTGTCAGAAAACTGCTTCATATGCTGCCTCCTTGAAAAGTTTTATATTAAATCGGCAAAATGCTCATTTAATAATATCCCTAACTTTCTTCAACTTTTTGCTAAAAAATACCATTTTTAAAGGTATTAAAATAGAAAGTTTTCATTTTATTTGTTTCGGCAGAAAGTATAATTCATGACTTTTTATATGCTAACAGAAAATGTTTATTAAATATTGCGCCCTCCTAAAAGCAAAAAAATATCAAGCCTTTTGATTATTTTTATAAGAACTATTATTAAATTAAGTCAAACATTTTTACCCATAAATTAAAACAAAATAAAAAACCCCGAATGAATAAATTCATTCGGGGTTTTTATAATATGGTCAAGC
>CAYMPH010000029.1:0-15593 GCA_964392365.1 uncultured Leptospirales bacterium | reverse complement strand
TGAAAAGTCATATTTACATGGCAATGTATCATTTCGATTTCATATGAGTCACCCCGTCCCAGTCAGCCGGAGGAGGAGTTACTAAATATTCTTTACATCGTTCTATATACATCTCTCCAATCGGATCATCTGGAAATGCTTTTGCAAGCTCAGTATATAATTCCAATGCTAATTTAAAATTTCTGCTGATATATGCATCAAATGCCTTGTATGTAAGTTCAGAAGATTTTAAATCATCCTGTACTGGTGCAATATCAGGTTCTGCAGAAGAAGCGGCAAGCAGCTGGTAAATCTTTACTCCTCGGTTTTTACCTTTAACTGCAACAACATCTATCGGTCTGAAGCAGAATTGATCTTTTACCGCCTCATATGTGCTCTCTCCGACAATAATAACTGTTCCATAATACTTGTTTATACCTTCAAGACGCGAAGCAAGATTGACTGAATCGCCCAGAACAGTGTAATTCATACGGTCGCTCGAACCCATATTACCTACACTGACTTCACCCGAGCTGATTCCAAAGCGTGTATTGAGTGCGGGTTTACCTTCAGCCTCCCATTTTGCATTCATCTCTTTAAGTTTTGCCAGGCATAATAATGCTGTCTTGCAGCTTTGATATTCCTGTTCCTTTACTTCATTCGGAGCTCCCCAGAAGCACATGATACAGTCTCCAATATATTTATCAACAGTTCCCTGCTGTGATAATATAATTGTTGTAAGACTATCCAGGTATTCTGAAATATGAAGCAGGAGATTTTCAGTTGTCATGCTTTCTGATATAGTTGTAAATCCTGCTATGTCAGAAAACATCATGGTAAGCGGGCGTTTTTCCCCGCCAAGTTCCGCTCCTTTTCCGGAGACGATCAGCTCTTTTACGAGAGTGTAAGGCACAAATTTGCTGAAAGATTTCAAGCCGTGTTTCATGGATGCCAGGGCATTGGCTATCAGTGATATTTCATAAAAGAAAGACTGATGCGTAATTGATTCATCAATATCCAGATTCTGGATCCGGTTCATATCTTCTGCTATTGCCTTCAAAGGACGAAGTATCCTGTGAGAAAATATGACAATGATTATTAATGATATAATCAGAATTATAATAGAGATAATGGTAACTTTGATTATGGTTTTATTCAATGCCCCGATAAAATCATTGATAGGAACAAGCACTCCGATCATCCATGGCTTGCCGTAACTTTCAGGAAAATTCTTGAAGCTGGCAAGATACTCCTGGCCTTCGCTTTTAAAACGCATGTTAAATGTGTATCCTATCGAATCAAGAATATCAGGAACTGATTCCTGAATCTCTTTTGATAAGTCTTTTTTCAGTAAAATCTTTTTATCATTATCATTAATTGAATACGCTTTATCGAATGCTTCACGTTTTTCCTGATTCAGCCTTTTTATTGTAGGAAGATAATCTTTATAATTCAATCTTGCCGGAATATTTTTAGGATCGCTCAGGTCGGATTTTACTTTGTATTTTTCAAATGCTGCAGCCAGAGGTGTGTTTCCTATCTGATCGACTTTATTGAATTCGCATTTTACAGGTTTTCCTTTTTCCTTCTCCTGGCATGTGGTAATCTTTTTGCGGTCCGGATATGCAATCAGCTTGCCTTCATCATCCAGAAGAAATGCAATTCCATTATCTCCAACATGAAGCCTTGATGAAATTCCGTCACTTAATGAAAGAGCTATGCTTGCAGATACAACAATCTTTGTATTGCCGTTATTATCTTTTACCGGTTCAGCATTTGATGTGCCGAACTCCCCGTTTGAATAGATCCGTATATCAGTCCAGGAATTTTTTTTATTTTTATCTGCTTCCATATACCAGGCTTTTGTTCTGGAATCATAATTTATTTCATGAGCCGGAACTATTTCTCTTTCTATTTCTTCAAAATTTTTATTGTAATATGCATAATATTCAGATTTTGGAAAACTGTTGTTGTCAACATAGTGTGAGCGGTACACAACTTCAGGAGGTAAAGATTTTGATTTATTCACGCTGTATTTCGGGTCTTCAAATATTTTTCCAACGCTGAGAACTGATCCTGAACTGTCTCCGGTTATCATAGTGAATATTTCTCTTTGAGCCTTGACCTGACCTGAAATTGTTGAAAATATTTTATCTTTGTTGTCGCGAATATTGTTTGCATCTTTCAGGCTCCATGCTGTGGCTCTAACAGCGCGCCTTGCCATAGACATATATCGTAGAACGTCTTTTGATATACCCACATTTGTTGATTTCATCATCTGCCATGCGGATTTTAGTGCAGCATCAGAAGTTTCAATATAGGTGTATGTTAAAGTGAATATTGATGTAATTGCGAGCAGTATTATAAAAAAGGTCGTAACCGCGAGCTGTAGTTTGCTTTTGCCCTTTGTGAATAATTTCAATGCATCAATATCTTTTTTCATATAACATTCCTTGATTTATAATAAATTCAATTCTTTTAGAAAATATATAGTAAATATTTTGATGCTTAAGTCAAATCTTTTATTTCTACTTTAGTATTCAAAATTTAATTATCATTTTCTATTATCATGAAGACATGATTTTTAATGAGGGTTTTAATTTAATATTGATTTTTTCCTAATAAATTACGGCACAATGTTTATTCCGAAGCTTTATAAATAATAATCCGGCAAGCTTAAAAAAATCCCGGAGACATTTGCTGCTGCCGGGATTTTTTATTATTCAATGTAGAAACTGGTGCTTTTATTTTATTACAAGTTTACTTTTTCAATTTATTCCTGGTATCCTTTGCTGCTTTCCTCGTTTTACTTGCTTCTTGAGCTTCAATATCGCGAAGAACATTTCTGACATTTATAGCCGGATATTGTCCTTTCAGTTTCGGTTCAAGAGCTGATACCCTGACAAATCTTGTTTTCTCCCAGCTGAATACAGCTGTTTCATATTCTACAGAATCTTTACCATGGGTTAATGCGCAAAGAATAAAGAGTTCTCGTTCCTTATCCTTGTCAGCCTGATCGAAGAAAACAGACTGTATCTCCACAGTTTTCTTTGTCTTAAAGGATATCGTTCCAACATTCATCTTTCTGTATTTTTCTTTTTCAGCCGGTATAAGAAGCATCAGCTGAATCTGACCTTTAGCTCCTGTCATATAAGGAACAATCAGAATCGGACCTTTGGATTTGTCAGCAGGACCAAAAACCCCCTCTGTTACCTTATGCGCAAGAATGCTGCCTTTCGGCAGAATTTTAATTATATCCTTATCAAGTGTATCTTTTGATTTAAGTTCAAAATCATAAACAGGCCCCTTCTTCGGTAATTCTTTTTTTATTTCCTTGCTGGTTGCATGGAACTGTATGCTTACAACAAGAATCAATAATGCGGTAAATATTTTAAAAGCTTTCATTATCTTAATCTCCTTTTTGATTTTATTTTTTAGAATTGAAAATTTATCTTCTGCCGGCAGATAAATTTTATTACCGGATATATAAATGTCTGATAAGGAAGAACATTCCGGCTGGTGCAAAAATTACATCTTCATATAAAGCAGCTGGACGGTTTGTCAATAATTATTGCTGCTTTAAGTTTGTAAATAAAATCTATATGTTTCTCTTGTAATGAAGAGATCAGAATATTTTTTTTAGTGGACTTTTCATAAACAAGAGTTTAAAAAATAAATATTAAGACAGTTTTTTTATGGAACTTTTTTATACTATAAAGCATCATAATTTTACTAAGTCAATTAAGCAGCATCATAGGTTTAATATTAATTCAGTATTTTTTTTGAGCTGTATCATTTAATTAAGGAGATAATAATGAAAAAGTTATTAGTTCTTTGTGCATCCCTTTTCTTTTCTCTAATTACCGGGAGTGTAATATTCGGTATAGAAGAGGCTGTAAATAAAGTGACAGGTAAAATAGATTCAGTTACTATTTTTTCTGACCGGGCAGTTGTACTCCGCATTCAGCAGGTTGATCTGACAGGCGAAAGCGGAAAGATCAGATTTTATAATCTTCCTGCTGCTTTATTAAGGGATTCTGTGCGGGCTTCAGCTGAAGGCGTTACTATAACAGGTGTGGCTGTCCGCCCGATTCCGCCTTTATCAGACGATGCCTTTACTAATCATCCACTCAAGCTTGATGTTGACAGGCTTGACCGCGAGATCCGTTCAAATGATGATTCATTGAATGTGTACCGTGAACAGCTTAGTCTGCTCGGCTCTATAGCTAAAATAACAACATCAAAAAGTGATCAGGAGATCCGCCAGGGGACAGTAAAAACTGCCGGATGGCTTGACGCGATCCAGTTTCTCGAAGTACAGCGCATAGCTTACTACGAAAAAATCCGCAAGATAGATTTTCAGCAGGAAAAACTCCGTAAAGAACGAATAAATGCCTATAATCGTTATCTGCAGTTATTATCAGGTAAAAGGAATGCACAGGCTGAAGTTGAGGTTTCGTATGCCGGAAAAGCCGGTTCACATGGAAAGATTAATTTTGAATATACTGTGACCGGTGTTGCGTGGACCGGATTGTACGATCTTCGCGGATCAGCAGAAGGCGGTTCATTCATGCTGGTATCACATGCAAATATCAGGCAATCCTCAGGTGAGGCCTGGACTGATGCGAAAATAACGCTATCAACTGCGCGCCCTTCAGCAGGAACAACACCAGGAATTTTACAGCCCTGGAGGATCAGCTCCCAGCATCTTATGCCTCCGGGAGGTACATCATCTAAAAGTCTGGGCATGAATAAAAATTATGATGGAAGGTCCGATGACCTGGCATCAGATAAAGAAGAAATCTCCGGAGAACCGGAGATGAGTGATGTTAATGCATCAACATCCATGACAGTTACTCTGCCCGGTCGTGAAACAATAGCGAGCGATAATTCCGATCACCGGGTTACACTGAGCACAACCGAATTAAAAGGAACACTGTTTCATATTGCAATACCATCTCTTTCCAGCCATGTATATCTGAGGGCGCGTTTGCGCAATTCAAGCGCAATGCCTCTGCTCTGGGGAACTGTTAATGTATTTCTCAACGGAAATTTTGTCGGGGTTTCAAATTTCAGCCAGCATGCTGCTGTTGGTGAAGAGTTTGATATTTATCTTGGCTCTGATCAGCGCTTCCAGGCAAAGCGGACAATTATAAAAAGCGAACCTAAAAAGACATGGGGCCTGGGGCCTGAAAAAGTTGAAATTGAAAATCAGTGGCAGATCGAAATTGCAAACTATTCTGGTAAAATCCGCCAGATTATTGTGCAGGATCAGATTCCTGTCACAGCTGATCCGAATAATATTGTTGTGAAATTTCTTAAATCAAGCCGTGAAAATGTTCTGCCGGATCCGAATGGAATTCTAACCTGGAAAATAGAACTGAAACCCGGAGAAAAACAGAAAATCGATTTTTCATATGCCATTACAATTCCTCAGGAAGTTCTAAACCGTTTTGAACAGGATGCACAGAACAAAGGGCGTGCACGCGGAATTATGAATGAAGACCTGATGCAGCAGAATGAAGCGCCAAATCAAATGCAGAAGCAGAATAAAATGTATAACATTGAACAGATGCTTCGGAAGAAATAAATAATTCCGCTGCATTATATGTTACCATGGATAGAATGCAGAGGCAACCGGCCGGTTGCTCCTGCATTTTTTTTATCAGCAAGTCATTATTTTTATTTCTTGCAATTTTAGAGCAGATTGATTATAAAAAAGAATGCAGAATTTATTTATTACACAATATTCTATAGGCTTTATCAGCCCGGCTCTTCTTTCTCTGATAATTAGCTGTGCAATTGCACTTAGATTAATGAAAAGCAGAAACTTCGCTCCGGATAAAACGAGTCTGGCTCTGTATTTTTTAGGCGCATCAATTTACAATATTTTAAATTTTTTCGGGTTTTCAATATATTCACAGGATGCGCAGGTGATATGGTATCTTGAGTCATTTACGCCCTTTGCAGTAATATTCATGGTAAGATTTGCTTATTACTATCCAACGAGCTGGCGGGAAACAGAGAGAAAAATAGTTCTGATCTCAGGTTCAATCCTTTCAATAGCTGCAATTTCAGAATATTGGATAAACAGCTGGTATTCTCCGGTTAAACTTTTTGGCCATACATATGGAGCATTTTATCACTCCAGTGCCATTCCTCTGCTTGTAGCTGTTTTTTATCTCTGGGCTGTTACGGTTTTTATCCGGCGAACAATCGATTATGAGAAGAAAAATGGAACTGCCGGAAACATTCTTAAAAAAATTATAAAACCGGAAACGAGAGAGGGTAAAACAGCCCGGATATTTGCAGGTTTGATTTTACTCGATATCATACACTCTTTCATAGTCTATGGCGGAATGAATAAAGTTCCTGTGAGCGTATTTTTTATATCCTTCTCTACAGCAATAGTGGCTCTTGTGATTTATTCTTTATATACCCGTGTTTATCTTCATTCGGCGTATGATAATATTCCTTTCATATATAAACTTACAGGCATTCCGCTTGTTATTATTCTGCTATTGGTCACAGCATCGGGATATATGATGATGTATTTCCGTTCTATTTCATATGATGAGATGAATAATGCTGTAATTTCGGAACTGAAAATAGATGATAGATCTGTCCGGAATGCCGGCTATGTTCCTGTTTCTTATATTACAACAGCAAAGGATGGGGCATGGCAGGTTGTTTATGACAAGAATGGGAAGTTGCCATGCACAATAAATTCCGGTTTATGGGATGATGCTCCCAGCGGCATGCAGATGAAGACCGGGCGTGGTTTGGAGGATTTTAATAGAATTGAATCTGACAGAAAATATTTTATTCAGATAGATGGCGTAAACTATCATCAGTATAATCACAGAACAGATGATAAAATATACGGATTCGGCATTCCCTACCTTGATTACCTGAGATATATGCATAGAACCGGACGTCTTATATTTATTGTAATGATTGTTTCAATGCTGCTGATTATAACTTTACTTCCTGTTCTGTATTTTTTCGGAGTTGTAGATCCGCTGCATAAAATAATCCAGAGCAATTCCGGAAAAATGAATCCAATGCTTTTTCTGGAAAATGAACTTCATTATGTAGATCAGATTCTGAAAAAAAAATTTGAGAGCAGGCATGGTAAACCTTTCCCGGAAAAACCTGAAGAAATATCAGCATCAATAAAGAAAAAACTTGATGCGATTTCTCAGTATTTAAAGGAAAATTACCATGACCATATATCCCGCGAGGGTCTTGCGTCTATGATCGGCCTTGATCCTGATTACATAAGCAGGCTCTTTAAAATTTATACAGGGATGAAAATCGGAGAGTATATAAATAACCTGCGCATAGAAGAAGCTTCCCGTCTGCTTATTTCTGATAACCGATCAGTGATTGATATCTGCATGCTGGTTGGATTCGAAAGCCTCAGGACTTTTAACAGAGCTTTTTATAAAATAATGGGGGAAACTCCGACTTCATTTAGAAATAAAAAACACTAAATAACCGGACAAAAACAGTAATTTTCAAATTTTGGCGGGACAGGAAATATAAAGTCATGATATAAAAAATCTCCGGATGAATATTGCGCTTTGGATTTTAAAATCTATTAATGTTTTATTGAAATTTATAGATTAAATATTTATCAGCGCTAAAATTATTACTCCGGAGCTTACAATAAAAAAGGAGATTATATCATGAGAAAATTTTTATTATCCCTGTCGCTTTTACTTCTGATTACGTCCTGTTATAATGACAGCAAATCATTTTCAGATGCAACAAAAACAGCTTTTAAAGCTGCAGTTGATACTTCATTTGCTGCAGCAACTAAAAAGTCCGGTATTTCTGTTGCAGTTTATAAGGATGGATATCTTGCTTGGACATATGCAGCGGGTACTTCGGGAATTAGCCCAGCAAATGGAACTGCAGCGCCTATGACAGTATCTACTCCGACTTATGCTTACAGCATAACAAAAACATTTATGTCGGCTCTTATTCTTACACAGATTGAACACAGACTCTATTCATTGGATGATACTGTTGAAGAATTACTGAAAAACCATGAAGATTATGCATCACTTGATTTTTCAAAAATTAATAAAAATGCAACTGTTGCTCAGCTGTTGAGTCATACTTCAGGAATGCCGGACTATGCATCAAATGTACCTGCTCAGCTTGCGATGTGCACTCCTGATCCTGCTTATATATGGAAGCCGGCAGATATTCTTAATAATATTGTAAATAAAACATATGGTGCTACCGGTACTTATGAATATTCAAATACCAACTATGTGCTTTTAGGAATGATTGCTGAACTCTACGGGCATGCAAAACTCAATAGCCTTTTAGCATCGACATTTTTCAAAAAACTTAATATTAATGCATTTCTTGCACCTCAAGATATTATTCCATCAGACATAGCACATCCATTTGATGATACCGCATTATTCGGAGCTCCATATGGATTTATGGATTTAATTTTTGCTCTTGCTGTTTCAAACAGCCCCTTGAATTTTTACCTGGGTGCTGGAAGAAGCACATGGGCTGCAGGAGGAATAATATCAACAGCTAAAGATCTTGCTATGTGGGGATTTGAGCTTTATGATAAAGACGGATCTGCAATTAGCACTCATGCAAGAAAAACTCTGAAAAATTCAGCACCTGTAAGCGGAAACTACGGTTATGGTGTCGGCTATAATGAATTTTATTATGAAGACGGCACAGTGGGGCACAAATACGGGCATGGCGGAAGCGCACCGGGATATAAAACATTATTGAAATATGAAGCAGATCAGAGAATAACTGTTGCTATAATAACTAATGCCAATAATTCATTCTCTGCTGCAACTACAGACACGGGTCTTGGTATTGTAGACAGAGAAGCTCTTGCTAATGCAATTTTTAATGCATACAAAAAGACAAAATAAATCAGGAGCTTTATTCTTACTGTAAAAATTTTATTTGTAAATATATCATTGATTTAATTTTTAGTAAGCAGGTGTTTTTCAGTTGTGAAACTGGTAATAAAAAGCTCCTGCTTATTTTTTTTCTTTTCTGAAAAAGTAATCCCTTTGTCATGTATAGTGCTTATATCAGCGTTTATTTAAAAATTTTGTTTTGATAATTTAATGGCATGGGTTCGTCACTTCCTCAAGCGCCTGATATTTACATACAAACTTGCATTTTAAACATCCGGAACATTTGTATGAATCGATCCATGGTTTGTCGGATTTTTCTTCTCTGAATACTGCTTTATTTTCACAGAAAATTTCAACTTCGCATGGATCGCAGTTATTGCATTTTACAGGGATGATAATTACTTTTTTCATTATGTATTATGGATTCAGAAAAACTTTTTCTTGAAATATAATGCAACATTAACAAGACCAATAAGCACCGGCACCTCTACGAGAGGCCCTACAACAGTTGCAAATGCAATTGGCGATGCTATTCCGAATACGGCTATGGCGACAGCAATGGCAAGCTCGAAGTTATTCCCGGCACCGGTGAACGCGAGTGTGGCGCTTTTACTGTAATCAGCTCCAAGTTTTCTTGCCATGAAAAAGCTGGTCATAAACATTATTACAAAATAACAGCTCAGCGGAATTGCAATCCAGAGCACGTCAAATGGACGGTAAATTATCTGTTTCCCCTGGGTGCTGAACATTACTATAATTGTAAAAAGCAGAGCAACCAGAGTAATAGGGGAGATCTTCGGAACAAAGACATTATCATACCATTCATGTCCCTTGATCGGAAGAAGTATGACCCTGCTGAGAATTCCCGCAGCAAAAGGTATGCCGAGATAAATCATAACACTCACAAAGATGTCGCCGATTGACACATCAACAACCATACCCTGAAGTCCGAATAAAGGCGGGAGAATTGTGATAAAGGCCCATGCGTAAATACTGAATGTAAGTATCTGAAAAATACTGTTGAGCGCAACGAGACCTGCTCCGTACTCGCTGTTTCCTCCTGCAAGCTGATTCCATACAAGCACCATAGCGATGCAGCGTGCTATGCCTACGAGTATAAGTCCTGTCATGAAATTTCCCCAACGCGGGTCAGGACCGAAAACAGCCGGTGCGAGAAAACCGAAAAATAAAATTGAAAGAGTGAACATTAAAATCGGTCCGACTATCCAGTTCTGTAACAGTGACAGGCTTAAAATTTTACCATCTGCAAATACTTTAGGCATCAGCTCATATTTAACCTTAGCAAGCGGCGGATACATCATGAGTATAAGCCCGAATGCGATCAGAAGATTTGTGTGTTTGCCTACTGTAAGGGCATTGTTGAAGTTCTCAACCGGTCCCTGAAAAACGAAACCTGCTAATACTCCTATTGCCATGGCAGCGAAAATCCACAGCGTAAGATAGCGGTCGAGGAAAGATAATTTTTTTGTGAGCGATTCGGTCATATGATTATTCTCCTTGATATATAAATTCATTTTTTTATTTTAAGAAAATTGGATTAACGCCTCAATTAGTATATTGCTTTATAAAAATATAAGGCATTTATATGCCGTATATGGTAGTATTGTAATAGACTGTTTTTTCTTTCATTATCAATTATCCGATCATTTTTTTTATTTCATCAATTGATGGGATGCGTCCTGTGGATTTTATAACTCCATCAACAACAAGTGCAGGTGTAGTCATGACTCCATAACCCATGATTCTGTTAATATCAGTTACTTTCTCCAGTTCATATTCTGTACCGAGAGAATCAGCTGCCTTTTTTGTTATCTGTTCCAGGTTATTGCATTTAGCACAGCCTGACCCTAGCACTTCAATTCTTTTCATTATAAGCTCCTTTATTTGTATATGATATTAAAAATAAAACCAACTATCATAATTCCGCCGGCTACAATACTTACAAATATTATGATAAGTGGGAGTTTAATAACTTTTCTCAATATAATCATCTCTGGCAGGGAAAGTCCTATTACAGACATCATAAATGCAAGAGATGTGCCCAGAGCTGCACCTTTGCCAAGCAGCGCCTGAACAATAGGAATAACTCCTGCTGCATTTGAGTAAAGAGGCACTCCAATTAAAACTGCAAGCGGAACAGACCACCACGCTGAATTTCCCATAAATGAAGCCATAAAATTTTCCGGTACATATCCGTGAACTGCAGCTCCAACTGCTATTCCGGCTGCAATATAAATCCAAACCTTGCCGACAATTTCTTTTACTGTATTTATAGCATAATCAATTCTAACTCCAAATGTTTTTTTTTCTTCTTCGGCAGCTTCACCTACATGAGTCTGAAACACCCATTCTTCGACATATCTTTCAAGCTTTAGTTTTCCTATAACCCATCCGGCAAAAATTGCAATTGTTAATCCTGTTCCTGAATAAAGAAGGGCGGTTTTCCATCCGAATAATCCAAACAGCAGAACAAGCGCTACTTCATTTATCATTGGAGCTGAAATTAAAAATGAAAATGTAACTCCAAGAGGAATTCCGGTTTCAACGAATCCTATAAAAAGAGGTATTGCTGAACATGAACAGAATGGAGTTACTATGCCGAGAAGGCTTGCGAGAATATTTCCTAAAAATAGCGGTTTGCCTTCAAGTGTTTTCCTTGTTTTTTCAGGAGAGAAAAATGAGCGGATGATCCCTGTGAAGAAAATTATAACTGTAAGCAGTATTAAAACTTTCGGGTAATCGTAAATAAAAAAACGCACTGCCTCTCCTAAGTGAGTTCCTTTTTCAAGTTTAAATAGACTGTATGCGGCAAAATCAGCGCCTTTATCGAGAAAAAAATAAAAGATTATTAAAACAGCAAATAATATTACAGGAATTGCTCTTTTCATTTTTTTCTCCAGAGGTTTATGAATTTATTATCAAGTGACGCATTCTGCTGAATAACATCTTCAACGCATCCGAGGAAATTAAGTACGCATTTTACTTTGAGCCTGTAATATACGCAGTTTTTTTCTTTTCTATCTATAACAAGTCCCGCATTTTTTAAAACTGAAAGGTGCTTGGAAACAGTTGATATGTCCGAGCCTATCATTTCTGTAAGATCCTGAACGCAGATTTCCTGTTTTTCAAGCTCTTCAATTATGAAAAGCCGTGTAGGATGAGCGAGCGCTTTCATGATTTTTGCCCGCAGTTCATATTTACTGTAAATCCGGATATTCATCTTTTTTTCCTTTTTTAGACTGTTAGGCTATTTTGCCAATAGACCAAATAGAGTCAAGAGAATTTTAATTTAATATTTTACGATAACATTGCTGATATCGATCTGTCTCCACAATTTATGAATACATTGATAGATGTGAAATTAATTTTTTTTATCTGCTTTTAGTATTGAAAATACAAGAAGTGGGAGTGGTTTTTGTAATAATAATCTTGACATCGTTATATTTCAGTGCTATATTTTCATTATGTTTCTCAGAATTATAAAGATTCTTGTAATTCCGGCTGTGATTACTTCTGCAGTGGCAATAATTTTATATTATCTCATATCAAACTACGTTATAGGTCAAACAAAAGATCATATTAAAAATGTTATCCTTTCCCACAGAGGACTTCACCTTTATATTCAGCGTGATATGCATCCAGCGTTTTTTAAAGGTATTAATTCCGGCTTTATAAAAAATGACTACTATAATCCGGTAATTCTTTCTTCATCTTTTGTTGTAAGAACTCTTCATAAGTATTACAATGAGGAAAGGAAAAAACTGGGTATGTCTGATGTGTATTATAAAATGGCTGCGGATAATCCGCGCAATCCTGTAAACAGGTGTGATGAATATGAATCCCGCATTCTGAAGCTTTTCAATACCAGACGGGATTTAAAAGAATACGAAGATATCGTTACAATCGGCAATAAAAAATATATTTATTATTCGCTGCCTTTTCTTGAAACAACAGCAGCATGTCTGAAATGTCACGGCAATAGAGAAGACGCCCCGCAGGGTCTGCAGAAAGTTTATCCGGGGGAAGGCGGATTCGGCGACAAGATAGGCAACATCCGGGCAATCGAATCTATAAGAGTTGCAGTAGATGATGAAATATCAACGGCTGTTATTTTTACCGGCTCTGCAACATCCGGGTTGATAGCTCTGATAGTTCTTCTGATATTCA
The DNA here is from genome assembly GCA_964392365.1 of uncultured Leptospirales bacterium. Lineage (GTDB taxonomy): Bacteria > Spirochaetota > UBA4802 > UBA4802 > UBA5550 > CAYMPH01. The sequence goes on along the minus strand of CAYMPH010000029.1, from coordinate 2,514 downwards.
GTACTCAATTGCGCCAGCGCGTCAGGGAAAAAACACTTCATCTTGAGGAGGAGGTTGCAGAAAACGTCCGAGCGAAAAAAGAAATAAGCATCTCTTTAAAGGAAAAAGAGGTTCTTTTAAAAGAAGTTCACCATAGAGTGAAAAATAATATGGCTATTATTTCATCATTTCTGGAACTGCAGTCAATGTCCTCTGATAATGATAATCTGAAGCTTATGCTTACTGAAAGCATAAGCAGAATAAAATCAATGGCAATTCTGCATGAAAAGCTATACCTGAGCAGAAATTTCACGAGCATAAGTGTGAATGATTATCTGCGCGAGCTTGTGTCTGATCTTGCGGCAAGTTTTGGTTTTACAGATAAGGAACGTCTGTTGAAATTTGATGTGGATGATGCTGATCTGAATCTCGATCTTCTTATACCTCTTGGACTTCTTGTCAATGAAATTGTTATGAATTCTCTTAAACATGCCTTTGTGAATATTAAAAATCCGGAAATTTACGTCAGTCTTAAGGTGCATGGCGGATTAGTTAATATTATTATTTCAGATAACGGGTCAGGTATGCCGGATAAAGAAATTCTTCGGGAGAAAAATACTCTCGGTCTTGATATAATTGAAGCATTGACTGCGAAACTTAAAGCAGATACAAGAGTAACATCGATTGACGGCACGCGTTATGATATATCATTTAAAAATGAATCAAAGGATTCCTTGAATGAAAATTAAAGTATTAATTGTTGAAGACGAACCAATAGTTGCAATGATGTACAAAATGGGGCTTGAAAAAAAAGATTTTAAAGTATCAGGTATCTTCCCTTCCGGCGAGGAAGCTGTTAAAGCAGTTGAGGAGGATCAGCCTGATTTTATCATTATGGATATTAAATTATCCGGCATTATAGACGGTATAGAAGCAGCAGAAATTATAAGAAAAATAATAAAAATTCCGCTGATATATGTCTCAGGAAATAATGATGCAATTACCAGATCAAGAGCAATGGAAACTGAACCTGTTAATTTTCTTGTGAAACCTGTAGATATGAAACTCCTGTGCAATATTATAAACGAAACAATAAATTAATAATATAAAACTTAACTGGTTATATCTTAAATGTTTTGACTTTATAAAAAGAATCTAATAATGATATTAATGAAACGCTCTTCAAAATTTTATTTTTTTATTACAATTTCTTCTGGAATCGCGATAACCATTTTATTGCTGATTTTTACAGGCGATTCAGCTGTGAAATTTTTCCAGGAGAGTTTTTTCGGTTTAACCTTTGGCCTGATTTTATTTTTTATGATATATTCCATTCCTCTTTTGCTTCTTTCCATACTCCCTGTTATGTTTTTAAACCATAAGCTTGAAAAAAAATTGAAATCTGCAGGTTCTCATCTTGATCAGTTTATCAGCAAAAATAATGAAACAGGCAGCTCTGGATTTTTTAATGAAGATTTATTGAAAATTCTAATTGATGAGCTTCTGCAATACAGGGATTTCAGTTCAACAGGATTGCAGGATTCACGCAGCCGCATAAAAGAAGTCTTTAACGAATTATCCAATATGCTTGAGGAGTCAAAAAAGCTTGAGGATGTATCGTCCAGGAATATTGAAGTAATACATAATTTTTCTGAAAAGATAAACAATACAGGCGATCTTTCAGCAAAACAGGCAGCAGATATTAAAATGCTTGTTAATCTGATAAAAAGCCTCAGCGAAACATCTGTGCAGCTGAGCAATAAGATCACTGTTTCAATCGATGAATCCAGCCGCGTTTCAGATGAAGCAATGAAAAGCAAATCGAGACTCGATGGAGTTACTGAAACTATGCTTAATGTTGTAAAGGATACTCAAAGCATAAGCGATGTTCTTGATGTGATTGGAGATATTTCCGACAGGGTGAATCTGTTATCCCTGAATGCTGCAATTGAAGCAGCCAGAGCAGGCGATGCGGGCAGGGGTTTTGCTGTTGTTGCAGATGAGGTTTCAAAACTTGCGGATCAGACATCTGAAAGTGTAAGCAGCATTATGAAAATGGTAAAGCTTCAGAAAGATGAGCTTGAAAAGCATATTTCAGTTATACGGCAGTCAGTGGATGAAGTCGGGCATATTATGAATCAGATTTCTGCAGTTAATAAAGAGCTGATTAAAATTGCAAGATCTGTAAAAGACCAGACGCGCATGTATGATATAGTTACAAGCGAGGCGTCCAAGGTTAACAGCAATTCTGAAGAGATAGATGATGCAATTACGCAGCAGAAACTTGACATTTATGATGTAATTTCTCTTATCACAAAAATAATTGATTCAAACAAAATAAGGCAAAATCAGATAAATCTTCTTGAAGAAATAATGAATAAAATTAATTCTGATATGAATTTTTTTCCTAAAACCCGGGATTCAGGGAAAAAAAGTTAAATTTGCTGTTTTATGGCATATTTTATATGGAAATATATACAAATATATCAAATTTATTGAATATTTTTTTATTTCTTGACAATAATATAGTAAGTA
>CAYMPH010000028.1:0-30546 GCA_964392365.1 uncultured Leptospirales bacterium | reverse complement strand
ATTTGCCGCCATGGAAGGCGGCATCTTTAATTTTTGCATTGCGATTTCATATAACTATTTCCTCTACGACGTGTTTCGTTAATTATCCCGGATTTCCTTTTATCCGTATTTCGTAAAAAGGGGGAAATGGGGAATAAAAGCGGTGTGTTTCGTAAAGGAAAACTATCACTGTAGAAGAAAACAGTTTATATATTGCTTCGTCAACTATAAATTATCAAGCGGGCTTTTAATTTTCTCAAAGTTGCGATTACTCACATGAGTATAAATTTCAGTAGTTTTACAGCTGGCGTGTCCGAGAAGTTCCTGTATGTATCTGATATCTACTCCATTCTCAAGAAGATGTGTGGCAAAGCTGTGACGCAGGCAATGAATTGAAACATCCTTTTTAATATCTGCCTTAATGCATGCATAATCAAATACTTTTTCAGCTGTACGTGTAGAAAGGTGTGATATTCTGTTCTGCCCTTCAAAAAGCCATGTATCTGGTTTGAATATTTTCAGATACTCATCAAGAACCGGGAAAATTTTTTCTGACAACAGAGTGTACCGGTCTTTCCTGCCTTTTGCTTTTCTTATAAAAATAAGCTTCCGGTCAGTATCAAGGTCTTCAGGTTTAAGAGATACAACATCGCTGACCCGTAGACCGCCTGAGTATGCAATCATAAGCAGGAGACGATGCTTAATGTTTACTGGTGAATTTATTATTCTTAAAACTTCTTCCCGTGAAAGAACAATAGGGAGTTTTTTATCTTTTTTAACATGCTTAATATCAAACGAAAATTTTATCTTTAAAATTTTAACGAAAAAAAATTTAAGTGCATTGATTGCGCCATTGATTGTTGATGTGGCAGCTCCGGATTCGGCAATGCTCAACAGATAATTTTTAATATCTTCGTTGCTGATATCTTTTAAATCTTTGCCGGTGTATTTTAAAATTTCCCGGCTGTGATACAAATAAGATTGAATTGTTTTATTGCTGTATTTCCGGATCATCATTTCTCTTCGGAAGTTTTCAATAGCTAACGAATTTATTTCAGAATAATCAATGCTGATATCTTCATAACCGGATTCATTAAATTTCAGGATGAGACGTTCAATTGCTGAGCTGTCATTATTGATCTCCCACGAAGTATTTTCCGGACGCCATCTGTATCCCGGGAAAGATTTAATTATTGATATAAGATTGTAATCTTTTGGAATTTTAATGGAAATGCAGTCTGTTTTGTAATTAATTTGAATCATATCAACCCTTATTAATTAATACGATCAAGATGGCAGATTTTAAAATTTTTTCAAAAATGTCTGACAAAGTATGAAAATTAATTATTTTTTTAATGGATATTTGAAGGTTTTCTATTATCAGTGTCAGAATATGTAAATAGCGTCCGAAGAATCTGAATCTCTGCTTTAAATCCATACTCTTAAATTTTATAATTACTTTTTTGATGAGATTAATTTTGATAAGATAATTGCTTTTTTTATCATTCCATTTTTGATTTCATGAGTATGAATACACTAAATGCTTATAACTCTTTACAATTGATAAGAATTTGTTGACATTTCAATTGATGTAAAAAGAATTAAATAGAAATAAAAAATAGTGATTTGCAGTAAAAATATACATTCAGATTTAAGCAGGGGTAATTCATGACGCATAATTTTCAAAAAGCCTGGGTTGTTTCAGCTGATATGGGATATGGACATCAGAGGGCTGCTTATCCTTTGAAATTTCTTGCAGCGGAAAATAGAGTAATTACAGTCGGGTCTGATGATCCGTCTTCTCCAGGCGAGAAAAAATTGTGGAACAGGATCAGGCTGATGTATGAATTTCTGTCACGGGTCAGGGATATTCCTCTGGCAGGCAGATTTTTATTCAAGATGCTCGATACGCTTCTTCATATCCCCCCTTTATATCCTTTGAGAGATATGTCCAGTCCGTCATTCCAGGTGGAGCTGCTGAAATCTTTAGTAAACAAGGGGCTGTGCTCCGGAATGCTTGCCCAGATCAATAAAAAGAAATTGCCATTAATTACCTCATTCTATGCTCCGGCAATTACTGCAGATATGAACCATTTCGGAAGGGTGTACTGCATAATCTGCGATTCGGATCTGAACAGGGTCTGGGTTGCAGGCAAACCTTTAAAAAGCAGAATCGAATATTTTGTTCCATGCGGTCGTGCGCGTAAGAGACTTGCATTATATGGCGTGCCTGAAGAGCGCATTCATATGACCGGGTTTCCTTTTCCGCTTGAGTTGCTTGGTGATAAAAATTTAGATATATTAAAAGCGGATCTGGGACAGAGGCTCAGGTATCTTGACCCTGAGGGAAATTTCTGGACTTTGAACGGCCATAATGCTGAATATTATCTTGGCAAAGAGAACTGTAAAAACAAGAAAAAAAGAAATCTTACAATTACATTTGCTGTAGGCGGAGCAGGCGCACAGAAGGAAATAGGTGCTCAGATTGCTGAAAGCCTGAAAGACAGGATAAGAACAGGCCGGGTTTCGCTGAATCTTGTTGCAGGAACAAGGCCGGAAGTCAGAGATTATTTTGAATCTGTAAAAAGGGAACTGTTTCAGACTGCAAAAAATGTTAATATCATATTCGGAGAAACCAAGTACGAATATTTTGATAAATTCAACGCACTCATGAGAACTACCGATATCCTGTGGACGAAGCCGAGCGAGCTCTCTTTTTATTGTGCACTTGGTATTCCAATCATCATGACGCCTCCAATCGGATCGCAGGAGGAACATAACAGGAAGTGGCTTTTTGAAATACAGGCCGGTATTTCACAGGAGGATCCGAGATATACAGACCAGTGGCTTTTTGATTTAATTGATCACGGCAGAATTGCTGATGCAGCATGGGGAGGTTTTCTCAAGGCGAGAAAGTACGGCACGTATAAGATTATGGAAATAATTGAAAAGGGAACAATGACCTGGGATCATTCTCCTTTGAAAAGATAAATGGAATGAGCGGAACTAAAAAATTTCTGTTTTTTTATCTTAAAACCGGAGGCGGGCATTTTGCTCCGGCAAATTCAATCGCGCAATTTCTTGAAAAAAAGTTCAAAAACAAGGTTGATGTTGTTCTTGCAGACGGCCTTGAAAAGGGATTGCGCTTCGCGCACATTGGTCTTGAAAGCACTTACAGGTTCACCCAGTATCAGGCAAAATGGTTTTTTGAACTTTCATACGCAATAAATAAAATTGTGCCATTCGCGGCATTTTCAATCTGGTTTGTTAATCTGTTTATTGAGTATCACATGAAACATAAAATTTTTTCTGAAAAGCCGGACAGAATAGTTGTGTTCCACTTTTTTTTAATACGTACAGTTCTTAACACTCTTAAAAAAAATAATATTGATATCCGGCCTCTGGTTGTGGTGACTGACCCATATACAGCGCCGCCGCTGTGGTTTATGCATAAAAATAAAGTTGATTATATTGTATTCAGCAATGAGGTCCGCGACTTTGCAGTCAGCAGAAAAATTAATCCTGAGAATATCACAGTTTTCCCGTTTGTGCTGGACAGAAAATTTTCCGTGCAGATCGAACCGGGCAAAATCAAGCCGCTGAAGCAGAAGCTCGGGTTTGATAAAAACAAAAAAATCGTACTGATAATGGGAGGCGGTGACGGCATTCCAAAAGGGAAACAGATTTTAAAGAAAATCCTGCTTTCAAAACCGGATGCACAGATTGTATTTGTCTGCGGAAGAAATAAAAAATTATTCCGCTGGGCGAATATTTATAAAAATAAATATAATGCGCAGAATTTAACAATTTATAAATTCATTGATTTTGTTTATGAGCTGCTGAATGTTTCAGATCTTGTTATAACAAAATGCGGTGCTTCAACATTCATGGAAATTCTTTTTGCAGGTAAAATCCCTTTGATAAACAGTTTTATCTGGGAACAGGAAAAGGGGAATGTGGAATTTGTTGAAAGAAATAACCTTGGCATATACGAACCCGATGTGAATAAGCTGCCGGAAATTATCAGCAGGCTTATAAATGATGAAAAGCTATATAAATTCTATATTGATAATATAAAAAAAATGAAACTGATCAACGGCGCTGATTCTGTTTCAGAATTTATTTACAGGTACTGAATATTATGAAGCAGATAATAATTTTTACATTAATGATTTTTTCTTCCTCTTTTTCTTTTGCTGCAGCAGCAGTAATTGATTTTTTTTCAAAGGAAGAAATTGATTACGCAGCAAGGGGCGGATTGATTACATCAGTACACCTGAAGTACAATAATGATATTATAACTGATGAAAATTTTAAAAATCAATCAGCATTAAAAGAAAATAAATATTCTGAATCCTGGTTTAACTCAAGCGAGATGATAACAATTGAAAAAGGTTTTATTCCATATAAAAACGATGCAGTATCAAATCTCAGATTCTATAACGCTCTTCTTTCATATTCATCCCTTGCAGGCATGAAATACTATTCGCATAAAGCGCGTTCTGTTGAACCGTTTATTTTAAAAGCATACAGAATTGATTCGCCTGAAAATCAAACGCAGATAAAAGATATTACAGCTGATAAAATTGATAATAAGAAAACAAATTATTTTTTAATGTCTGATAATAAATTCGGCGAGCTTGTTTTCAGAAGCGAACTGTACAGCGAAGGTAATAATTTCATTTTAAAAAACCTATGCGTTCATCCGATAAAAAAATTCGGCGTGAAAATAAATGACAGTGAAGAGTATGCTACAATCAGTTATTTTATATATGATATCAGGCTGAAAGGGTATTTTTATTATACTGTGAGTTCTCTCAGGATTAAAAGCGATTTTTTCCTGAAAATAAATGCGATCAGTCCGAAAGGCTTCGGAAACAGGATGAGAGCAGGAACTGTTCACCTTGTTAAAAATCTTGGTATTGACTGGAGCGGAAAAATAAAAGCTTTCGAATAAATTTAAAACAGTTTTTTTATTTTGAAATATAACATCATTAATGCTATCAATAAAAACATTGCACCGATACAGATAAAAAATCCCCATTCCCAGTCAAGTCCGGGCAGATTCTTAAAATTCATCCCGAAAATTCCTGTAATGAATGTAAGCGGAATAAAAATTGTTGCAATGGTTGTAAGCACCTTCATTGTTTCATTCATTTTTATATTAATGCTGGAAAGATAAATTTCTATCATGTCTGAAACCATGTCCTGAAATGAGTCAATGATTTCCACTACCTGGATCACATGATCGTAGATGTCTCTATAATAAGGAAGCGTGGCTTCTTCTATTAAATCAACTTCACCGTGAATAATGTTTATCAGTATTTCCCTTAAAGGCCAGATGGATTTTCTGATAAACATAATGTCTTTTTTTATTTTGTGGATATTGGATAAATTTTCCTGGGTGTGTTCATCCATAATTGTGCTTTCAAATAAATCTATCTGATTGTCGATTTTTTCTATTTCAACGAAATAATGGTCCACGATTGCATCCATTATTGAATAAACCAGAAAATCAGCCCCCATGAATCTGATTTTGCCTTTTTTATTTTTGATCCTTTCTGTTATCTGGTATAGTGTTTTGCTTTCAGATTCATGAAAAGTTATTACTTTGCCTTTCTTAAGAATGATGCTGATCTGTTCAGACTTGATATCAACGGAGTCCTTGTCGGAATACAGATTATTGAGAATTAAATAAAAATAATCGTTGTATTCTTCAAGCTTTGGTCTTTGCGATGAATTCGCTATATCCTCTAAAACAAGGCTGTCAATTTTAAAAACCTGGCCGACTTTTTCAATGATTTCGGTATTATTGATGCCGTAAATTTTAGTCCAGGATACGCCGTCTTCTTTTATTTTTGATGTAATTGGAGTTTTAGGCCCATGTTCCTGAGAGAAGTCATTTTCATTATATTCGATCAATGAAAGGGATACAGGTTTATTTGAAGCTTCTCCGGTATATATAACAGTTTCCGGCGGCAGCCCGGATTTTTTGGAGATTCTTTTTGTAATTCTGCTCATGGGTATCATTATTAAATAATAATATTTAATAAGTCAAGAAATTAAGCTCTTTAAAATTTTTTGGTTGTAATGTAAATTTTTATTGCCATTATTGGTGTGTTTTCAGGCTATATATTTTAATTGATAGAAATTGTATTGTCGCAGAGTCATGGAAGTGCAGAGTAAAGATTGATTCCAGATTTTTTTCTGTTTATCTAAACTTCGGTGACTGATATTCATCAACATAACAAACATTACAAATGCCGGAGGCAGTAACTTCATGACAAGAGATGAGATTTTAAAAAAAATTCTTGAGATTATGGAAAAAGATTTTGAAATAGTAAATCCGGATCTTGATGCAAATATGAATGAAAAATACGGATTCGACAGTATTGATGCCATAGAACTACTTGAGTATATAGAGGAAATTATCGGCTCTCCTCTAACTCACGATGAAAAAAAGAAAGCCATGGATATCAGGAATATAAATAATATCTGTGATTATGTTTTTGATATAGCAAAAAATAGAGGACTTTAATATATAATATGAACAGAAGAGTTGTAATTACAGCTGAATCAGCTATTACTCCTATCGGACGCACGAAGGAAGAGATAGTTCATTCCCTGAAAACAGGGAAGTCCGGTGTAGAAAAAATGAAGCCCGGAGGATTCCTGGAAGAATTTCTTCATTCCAAGGTTTTCGGTACTGTATCATATGATATTGAATATAACTTTGACAGAAAATTCAGAAAAACATTAAGCCCGGTTTCATATTACGCCTGTCAGGTAGCAAAAGAAGTTCTTGAAAAATCCGGTCTTCCGAAAGAATTTTACGGGTCCGGCAGAATGGGTGTTGCTTTCGGTTCCATACATGGAAGTCCGAGCGTACAAAGAGGCATTTATGAAGCGTTTCTTGATAATTCGAAATCAGGAAAGCCTACAGTCAGCGCTACAGACTATCTGAAATCAATGGTTCATACAACTGCAGTAAATATTACAAGAATGTTCGGAATTACAGGAAGAGTGATATCCTCATGCACTGCATGTACAACGAGCAGTCAGTCGATCGGTTACGGGTATGAAGCTGTGAAATTCGGCATGCAGGATGCCATGATCTGCGGCGGTGCTGACGAATATGATACCACGACTGTGGGTGTATTTGACAATCTTGTCGCCTGTTCAGTTGATTTTAATGACACTCCTCATCTGACCCCCAGACCGTTTGATACGAAAAGAGATGGTCTTGTTGTCGGCGAAGGTGCAGGCGCCATTTTACTTGAGGAATATGAATCAGCAAAAAAAAGAGGTGCAACTATTTTAGCTGAAGTAATAGGCTTTTCATGCGGAAATAACGGCGGTGATCTTATACTTCCGAATGCAGAGGGAGTGAAACAGACTATTCTTGCAGGCCTTGAAAATGCCGGAATTAAACCGGGTGATGTTGATTTTATAAGCGCTCATGCAACAGCAACAAGAATGGGAGATATTGTTGAAGCACAGGCAATACATTCAGTGTATGGGGATGACGGCCCGTATGTATCAGGACTTAAAAGCTATATGGGGCATACAATGAGCGCCTGCGGAGTAATAGAAACTATCCTGAGCCTGTATATGATCCAGGACGGGTTTATTGCTCCTACTCTTAACCTGGATGAAGTTGATGAAAGATGCCCTAATATAAAACACGTTTTATCTCAGGTAGATAAACAGATAAATATAGCCTCGATCCAGAATTTTGCTTTCGGCGGAGTAAACACGAGCCTATTTATAAAAAGAATGGATTGATTGATCACATGCCTCAATTTTTTTTTGTTCCGGTAAAATTTTTATCAGATTTTTTTTTAACTCTGATTCTCTGGCTTTATTTTTTAGGGGCAGGGGCTCTCTCTCTTGTTTTATATTCTGCTGAATATATATTTTCTAAAGACAGGGAATCATCTTTTCAGTTTATAAGCAGTTATTTTTATAAAGGATTTTTCAGACTCGCGGCATTAATTGTTCCAGGGCTGAAAATTTCAATTGATGAAGGGATTGATAAAATTTCATCTTCAGTGATTATCTGCAATCATATATCATATCTTGATCCAATACTTCTTATATCTATAATTAAAAAACAGAAAACAATAATAAAAGGAACTTTTTTTAAAGTTCCGGTTTTCGGGTGGATAGTTAAAAATTCAGGTTATATCCCTTCCTCCAGCTCTGATATTTTCAATACAGGAAATGCTGATATGATATCAAAACTGAAAGATTATATAAAATCCGGAGGAAATATTTTTATTTTTCCTGAAGGAACAAGAAGCAAAGACGGCAGCCTCGGCCGTTTTAAAAAAGGTGCTTTCAGTATTGCAAAAATTACAGGAGCATCTATAACAGTTTTGCAGATACAAAATACAGGCAGACTTTTTATTCCGGGAAAGTTTCTATTTAATACACTGGTGAATAATGAAATATCTGTAAATGTTTTAAAAACATTTTTGCCGGATTATTCCGGTGCGGAATTTTCAGCAGGGACTCTTTCTGAAGAAGTTAGAGGTATTTTTTTGAAAAAAATGGATTAACCGCTTGCCGAGCGGAGTCGAGGCATCACCTTTAATGCACGGTGTAGCATATTCTCAAAGGAGGGTTGCTTTTAAGGCGGAAAAGCAACCCTCCTTCGAGACTTCCACCCGAAAGCCGCCTGCTCAACGGCGCAGGCCTTGCATCTTTTATTTGATATAATACTTTTTTTGTTTCATTGGGATTATCTTTCCCTCCTGGGTGAAAATGCATCCTTTCACCGGTTTTGAAGAAACCGGCTAGTGTAGAATTTTTTTATTGTGATTCACCCGAGGGTGCAAGACCGGTTTTATGAAGTAATTACCGGAATTATATACAATATTTTTACAACCTGTTTGCCGAGCGTAACCGATACACACTTGCCAAGCGGGATTGATTACGTTTGCCGAGCGTAGCCGAGGCATCACCTGCAAAACTTTTTTCCTTGACTAAATTTCCAGATTGGTATGTACAATATCCTGAAATTATTATTGATTTTAAAAAAAAATAAGATAAGTGAAGCAGAATATGAACCAGTCAATACTCGATGAACTGTATCAGAAAAAATTTATTTCTAAAGAGCAGAAAGCTCATATTGAAGAAAATTCCTCGAAGAAGAATTTCTCTCTTTTCTGGGAACTGAGAACTTTTCTTTATCTGGGAGTGACTTTGCTCAGTACAGGCATAGGGATTGCGATATACAAAAATTTTGAATATATCGGTCATGGGGCTTTAATTTCACTTATTGCAGTTTTATGCGGAGCATCTTTTTATTATGCCTTTCACCACAGGCTCCCGTACTCAAATGAAAAGACATCAAATCCTTCGCCTTTCAGCGATTATTCTCTGCTTTTATCATGCCTGTTATTTCTTTCTCTGGAAGGTTATCTCCAATATCAATATACAATTTTTGGAGAAAGCTACAGGCTTGCTGTTTTTATTCCTTCAGTTATATTTTTCCTTATTGCCTTTTATTTTGACCATCTTGGGGTATTGTCTCTGGCACTTACCGGACTAACAGCCTGGGTTGGAATTGCAGTCAATCCACTGGATATGACCAATCCTTTTTCAAAAATAGAAACTGTAACTGTGGTTTCTATCTTTTATGGAATAGCATTAACAATTGCTGCGACACTTTTAAATTATAAAAATGTCAAAAAGCATTTTACATTTACAATCTATAATTTCTCTGCAACGATTCTTTTTATTTATAGTCTTGCCGGTGTTTTCCGTGAAGATTACAGGGTATTTTACTTTTTTGCATTAATCGGCGCAGCTGTATTTTTTATATATTATTCCCGCAAAGAACAGTCTTTATATTTTCTGCTTATTTCAGTTGTTTACCCGTATATCGGAATCACTTATTTATTTTTTAAATATATATTAGACGGAATAAAAAGCGATGGCGTTTTATGGTTTGGTTTTTTATATTTTATTGTTTCATGCGTGATGATAATTCTTTTCTTTTTAAATTATAAAAAATTAATAGGAAAAACAGAATGATTGTTTATAATTCCAAATGGCTTGATAATCTCAGGATAAAACAGGAAGCAGCAGATTATTTTAAAAAGAAATGGATTGATGCAGCTCAACTTGAGTCGATTAAGAATAATCATCCGGAATCTTTTTATATTCCGAATATTTTTATCAGGATAGGACTTTTTATATTTACCGCAATTTTAACAAGCGCTATTTTAGGACTGCTGTCTATTCCATTAATTGATGTTTTTAAAAGAGGAAATGATTATGGAATTTTATTAATTATATACGGCATTTTATGTGCAGCAGCTTTATTGGGAATAATTGTTTCCTATGATAAAAAAATTTATAAAGCAGGTATGGATGATGCATTGCTTTATATTGCTTTAATTTTTTTTGGTATAGGAATTTATATTGCAGCTGATATAAAAGATCCGCTGATCTTTTTATTGCTAATATTCCCCATATTGGTAATTTCTGCAATTTTATTTTCAGATATGCTTGTTGCTTCTGCTTCATATATCTGTTTCTTTGCAATGGTGTTTTTATTTTTAATCAAGTATCAAATTGGGAAATTAATTCTTCCTTTTGCAATAATTTTATCCGGAGTATTGTTTTATTTAATTATACATCAGGCTTTAAAAATAAATAAACTGAGATTCTGGAAAGAAAGCCTTACTGTTGTTAAGATACTTGTTCTGCTTACAATATATCTTGGGGGAAATTATTTTGTTGTTAGAGAGGCAAATAATATTCTGCAGCAGAAAGATCATATGGAATATAGGAATTCTGCATCCTTTAACGCGAATGAAGATAATCAAAACATAAACGAGCAGGAAAGCAATTCTAAAAAGCCTGTTTTGCCTATGTCATTCTTTTTTTATCTGACCACCATTTTAATTCCGGTATTCTATATTGTAAAAGCTCTCAGGGATAAAGACCGTATTTTTCTTTTAGTGGGACTCATTATTCTTGTAGCTTCAGTTTTAACATTCAGGTACTACTTCAGCATTGCTCCTCCGGAAATTGCTCTCACTTCTGCCGGAATAGCATTGATTGCGCTGGCGTATTCAGCGATCCGGTTTCTTAAAACTCCCAGGTACGGACTATCCTATCAGGAAGATGAGGATAAGCCGTTCTCGGATATTGGAGTGAATCTTGACATGGAAGCTGTTATCATATCAAAAACTTCAGGCCAGCCGCAGGCAAATCCGTCAGATGTATTCAAAGGATCCGGCGGTACTTTTGGAGGCGGCGGCAGCAGTGGAAATTTTTAAAAAAGCAGTTCTGTTTTTTTTTATTTTTTCTGCCATTTTATATTCTGCGGAAATTACCGAAGCTGAAAAAAATTACCTTACGCTTACTGATTATTTTAACAGATATAATAATATTATTTTTTTCCCCAGGAAATCTGATGAAAGACAGCTCAGGGCAATTCTGAATGATTTAATTGGAAAAGAAATAATGACAGATTCCAGCTTTGTTCTGATTTCACCGGAAGGATTATATGACCAGGGTGTAACAGGCCTTGTACGATCTGACCGGTGGCTTAAGATTTCAGGTCCTGTTGACAGCGCTTCTGTAACAGGTATCATAGGAAAAGATACTGATATGCTTAAAATGTGGTGGCGTTCCGGTAAGCTTGTTGCTGTTTCCGGAAAAGTGAAAAGATTTAAACTTACAACAGATGCAGGCGGAAATATTGTAGAGCTTTATCTGCATAAAATAAAATTAATTGATGTGGAAAAAAAACTTGAACAAAAGTCATTAAAAAAATGATGATCCATTTTTAATAAAAATTTAACGCAGGTGTTTATAAAGATTTAAATTTTCTCTCTAAGGGTTTACTTCTATGCCATAATGTGTAAGAAATGGGTATAGAAGAGATATATGAGATAATGGAGATAAAAAATTAATAAATATCTCCCTAATCTCTTAAATCCCCATATCTCCTGTTCCTTAACAAATAGGGGATTTCAAGAAGGGGTAATAATTTTAGCAGGCGGGTTGATATGTGCGGAATAATTGGCTACATCGGTTCGAAAAACGCTTCAGAGGTAATAATATCCGGACTGAAGCGGCTTGAATACAGGGGATATGATTCTGCCGGAATAGCGTTATTAAACAATGAAATGTTTCTGGAAAAAAAGAAGGGGAAGCTCGCATCTCTGGAATCAGCTCTTGACTATGAAAAACTTTCTGAATTCAATCTTGGCATAGGACACACGAGATGGGCAACACATGGAGTTCCATCGGACGAAAATTCACATCCTCACTGCGATTGTTCAAATTCCATTGCTCTAGTTCACAACGGCATTATTGAGAATCATTCTGATCTGAAACAGTTCCTTGTAAAAAAAGGCCATAAATTCACAAGCCAGACCGATACTGAAGTCCTTGTTCATATGATTGAAATTTATCATCAGACTGACAGCCTTATAGATTCAGTAATGAAAACTTTAGCCCGAGTTGAGGGAACGTACGGAATTGCTGTTATTTCAAAAAAAGAACCTGATAGAATCATTGCTGCAAGAAAAGGGAGTCCTTTGATTTTAGGAGTCGGTGATAATGAGATGATACTCGCATCAGATGCGAGCGCGATTGTTGAGCACACTCGCCAGGTAATATATCTTGAAGATAATGAGCTTGTAGAGATATTCAAAGACAGGGTAAAGACTTACGATCTGGATAAAAATAAAATTCAGAAAAAAGTTGAGGAAATAGACTGGGATATAGCATCAATTGAAAAACACGGATTTGATCATTTCATGCTCAAAGAAATACATGAGCAGACTGAAACTGTGCAGAATGCTTTTCGAGGAAGAATAATTCAGGAAACGGGGAATGTTAAACTCGACGGGCTTCGACTTTCTGATGCGGAACTGAATAATATTGAGCGGATTATATTTATTGCATGCGGCACATCCTGGCATGCAGGACTTGTCGGTGAATATCTAATTGAAGAATATGCAAGAATTCCAGTGGAAGTGGAATATGCTTCGGAATTCCGTTATAGAAAACCGGTACTTAAAAAAGGGGATCTTGTTATTACAATTAGCCAGTCCGGAGAAACTGCAGATACTCTTGCAGCACTGCGCGAGGCAAAGGCAAGAGGCGTTAAGGTTCTGGGAATTACAAATGGCGTTGGAAGCACTATCGCCCGGGAATCTGAAGGCGGTGTTTATATACATGCAGGTCCGGAAATTGGAGTTGCATCAACAAAGGCTTTTACATCGCAGATAACTGTTCTTATCCTGCTGACTCTTCTTCTAGCCAGGAAAAAGGATATGACTCCCGGAGAGGGTAAAGCTGTTATTGATGATCTGATGAAAGTTCCGGAATATATTTCAAGTATTCTCACAAATGAAAACATTAAAAAAATTGCAGATATTTACAAAGATAACAGGAACTTTCTGTATCTTGGACGCGGCGTGCATTTTCCTGTAGCTCTTGAGGGCGCATTGAAACTAAAGGAAATATCATATATTCACGCAGAAGGATACCCTGCTGCTGAAATGAAACATGGACCTATAGCGCTGATCGATGAAAATATGCCTGTTGTTTTTATTGCTATTAAAGATGAGGTTTATTCCAAAGTAATAAGCAACATTGAGGAAGTAAGAGCAAGACGCGGCAAGGTAATAGCAATAGCAAATGAAGGCGACAGGGAAATTCAGAAATATGCAGATCATGTTATTTATATTCCTGAGGTTAACAGGATTGTTTCACCTTTGCTGACAGTAATTCCATTGCAGCTTCTGGCTTACTATATTGCAGTTATGAGAGGCTGCGATGTAGATCAGCCGAGAAACCTTGCTAAAAGCGTTACTGTGGAGTAAAATTCTCTATAGGAATAGAGAAGAATTTGAAATTTTTTTTATTATAGATATTTTATATTGATTGACAGATATCATAATCTGGCCCTTTTTATAAATAATTAATTAAGCGCTTATGCGTTTTAATAAATATACGGGATTATTGTATAGCCCTGTCAGCATAAAAGTATTCAGGATGGATAGAAATGATTGTAATAGAAAGCCTTCATCATACCGGATTAACGGTAGCAAATATTGAAAAATCAATTACGTTTTATAAAGATCTTTTTGACTTTGAAGTAATTGAAAAATTAAGCGGTACAGGACAGGCATTTTTAAAAATTGGAGATATTCTTCTTGGATTATATGAATCTGAAGGATATAAAGCAAAGGATAACAAGAGCAGAATTGCTTTTTATGTTGATGAAGAAGACTTTGATGACGCTGTTGAAGAACTTGAGGAATCCGGAATAAAAATTGTGTACGGCCCTGAAAATTTAAGAGGCGGACAGTCTGTGGTTTTTCTTGATCCTGACGGTAATCAGATTGAGCTTGCATATCCTTCTATTGGATAAATAATGCAGCGAGTTTAAAAACTGTATAAAAAGCGTTGAGACATGTGATGAACATGTCTCAACTTTTTTCAGATGATATAATAATAGTGTAAGAACAGGAAATATGGGGATAGATGAGATAGGGATATATTTTTTTATTGGTACCTTTATATATTTTTATTATTACTATATTTTATCTCCATCATCTCATCTATCTCTTCTATCCCCTTTATTACACATTTGCAGGTAGAAGAAAGTCCGGTAAAATAGGGGCCTGTTTTTAGAATAAAATATGGAGTAATTGAAATGGAAAAAAATCTGCTGGCAATTTTAAAAAAAAATCCGCTTGTGCCTGTTGCTGTATTTGATAATCCGGATAAAGCTTTAAAGGTAGTTGAAATACTTGTCAGAAACAAAATTCATCTTGTTGAGGTTACTCTCAGAACAGAATCCGCTTTTGAGTGCATTGAAGCTATTGCAAAACAATTTCCTGTCATGACAATAGGAGCAGGAAGTGTATTAGTTAAGGATGGAATTAAACGCGCAAAGGATTCAGGTGCGGTTTTCGGTGTTTCACCATGTGTTGATTTTGAAGTAATTGATTATTCTCTCTCAATAAATATGCCGTTTATTCCGGGTGTAGCCACAGCGTCTGAATTAAACAGTGCACTTTCAAAAGTCAATATAATCAAGGTTTTTCCTGCAGCTCAGCTTGGCGGTCCGGACTATATAAAATCAATATGCGCGCCGTTTGCTTTGAGGGATTTTTATTTAATGCCGACCGGCGGGGTTAATGAAGAAAACTACAAACAGTATTTAAAGATAGACAATGTTATCTCGTGCGGAATGACATACATGGTTGATAAAAAGCTGATAGATGCCGGTGATTTCGGAATTCTTGATAAGAGAATAAAAGAATTATTTAAAGGAATGCAGTAATGAATTTATTACTAAAAGAAAATGACAGATTCTGATCTGTTAAAAAAAGCTATAGATAAAAGATCTGGTCTTTTTTCAAATAAAGAAAATACATGCTTCAGACTTTTTAATGCCGGCGGCGACGGTATTAAAGGCATGACAATAGATCTTTACGGTGAATATCTTCTTGTGCAGCATTTTGATGAGGATTTATCTGATAATAAATTTTTTGATATAATATATAAGCAAAGTCCTGCGCTGCTGTTTTCATCGGGAATTGAAATAAAAGGTGTCCTGCTGAAAAACAGGACAAAGATTAAAGTAGAAGGCGATATGGCTGCAGTCAGGGTGAGTTCTCTTGTTGAGGGCTCTCACCCGCCTGAAAATTATATTGTAAAACAGAATGGGCTTAACTATAAAGTAGACCTGATTTCAGGCCAGAACACAGGTCTTTTTCTCGACATGAGAGAAGCAAGGGATGATATGATAAAATATTACCCGGGTATGAAATCAATGCTGAATCTTTTCTGCTATACCGGAGCTTTTTCTGTTCATGCAGTGAAAAACGGTTTAAAATCATCAATAAATATTGATATTTCAAAAACAGTTCTAAACAGGACAAAAGATAATTTTGAAATAAATGCTATTAAAATAGATACCAGGGATTTTATCCGTGGAGATTCATCTGAATGGATAAAAAAATTCATTAAAATCGGAAAAACTTTTGATCTGATAATTTTTGATCCTCCGACTTTTTCCAGAAATAAAGATAAAAGTTTTTCTGTTAAAAATGATTATATTAAATCTCTCGAATTATTAAAGAAACTTGCTCCTGACGGAAAAATTTTCACATCTATAAATTCTGCTTCTGTAAATAAAAAAGATTATATTTCTTTTCATCCATCCGGCTTTAAATTGCTGCAGTTCTGGAACGAATCAGCGGATTTTCCATTTGAAGACACCCCGTATTTAAAGGCAGGACTCTGGTCGGTTAACTCCTGATTCTGAAAGAAAAAATCTTGACGGATTTATATGTCAGGAAAATAATTATTAATACTTAAAAAACTGTTTTCCTCATCCCTGTTATTCCTGTCCCTGTTTTTTTACGAGGCTAAACTGCGGCAGGAATCCATTATTTGCAAAAGAGAATTTGGAAAACTAAAAAACTGTAATACAAATCAGTAAAAAAGGATTATTAAAAATGATATATTTAATTATATCTGTTCTGCTTGTCTCAGCCGGGATTTTTCTTTTCCTTTTTTCTTTTTTTTATGTAGAAAATAACGGGAATTTATCTGCGTCTAATAGTAAAAAAGATCATTCCAGAAAAATTTCTGTTTTGAGTGATAATGATTCTCATTCAAAAAATACTAGAGAAATAAAAACAGTAAAAACATTATACAGCGACAGTGAAGAAGTGGCTGATTTATATGAAGGCTCATCTCCTGATCAAAAAGAATCCGTTAATAATGAAAAGAATATGGGGTCATCAGCCGGGAGTTCTTCCGGAATGTCTTCTCCTGATGCCGTTGCTGTTAAAGCGGTTTTATTCGAGGATTTTTCAGGCGCGGTTGATTACAGTATGCTTTCAATTCCTCTTGATTTGAGTGCGGACTATTCAGGTATAAAAAGGATAGGTATTGGCGGGTTTTCAATCGATGAAACAGGATATAATTTTATATGTGATAAAAAGCTTTACAGGTTCGATGTTCACAGGATTCGCGATATTAAGGCCGGTAAAAATTATCTTGCATTGATTCCTTTGTCGGATTCTGCAACAAAACTTTTTATTTTTGATAATGAAAACCCGATTATAAAAGAAGCGGAAGAAAAATTTTCACCATACAGGAAAGGCTGATTAAATGTATTACAGATATAAAGTTAAGAAAAAAAAATTCGGATTAACAAAATTTATTGTTATTCTGCTGTTAATTGGCGGAATTTTATATACCGGAAACAGGTATAAAAACTATCTGCTTTTCTGGAAATATTCCTACAGTAAAATAGACACAAAGATTTCTGAAGCTGAATCAGAAAAGAATTTAACGCTAAAAAAAGAAAAGCTGAAAAACCTGATCCCTGTTCTTGCGCGTTATAGAGATGATAATCAGACTAATGCTGATCTTTTTCTGTCTTCGGGAAAGGTTTACACAATACTTGGCGAAGCTGAATTGAATGGATCTTTTTCGGATATCGTGATAAATGACAGAGCCGGCAATACGCCAATATCAGCCAGAAATGAATTTATAAAAGCTGTGAAACTATTTCTTAAAGGGGAAGCGCTTTTAGACGGTAAAAAAATGACCTC
This sequence comes from uncultured Leptospirales bacterium, assembly GCA_964392365.1. Taxonomy (GTDB): domain Bacteria; phylum Spirochaetota; class UBA4802; order UBA4802; family UBA5550; genus CAYMPH01. Next base: position 12,955 of record CAYMPH010000028.1, on the reverse strand, counting down.
TGATTATTATCTTTGTTACGCAAAGAGCTGCTTTTTCACAAATTTTAAATCTATTAATGAAATATATTTCATGCTTGAAAAAGAAGTAAAACCCTTTGATTTATCTTCAATTGAGGATCTAAGATTTTATTCATATATTATGATTCTTGCAGGAAAAAGTGATGAAGGTCTGAAACTTTTAGCTGATCATGGGAAAACAGGGGAAAATCTCAAGGGTAAATTTTATCTTGCAGCATCTGAAAAAACAGCGAAAAAATATACATCTGCTATAAACAGTTATAAAACTATATTAACCATGACAAAGGAAAAGAATGAGCTGAAACTTGCGAATTATGATCTTGGAAAAGTATATACTGCACAGTCATTGTTCAGCGAGGCTCTTGTGCATTTTACTGCTGCTTTAGAACATGACCCTTCAGATTTGGAAGTAAAGTTGTGGCTCGGGAAAAGTTATTATTCTCTTGGTGATGTTGTAAAAGCTAAAGCAATTTTCAATGAAATAATTGCTGCTGATGCAGCAAATGCTGAAGCTAAAAAGCTTCTTGGCAATATGTAAAAAATTTAAATTTTTTAATACGGATATGGATAAAACTATATAAATAGAATATATCTTCATATATTCGCTTGACAAAAAACGCACATATTATAACAAAAATGAAATCTTCATTCAGTTATTATTTATATCAAAAATCCAACAAAATTCAGGAGTTATATACATGATTTTCAAATCATTATACGGAATGTTTTCCAACGATATGGGAATTGACCTTGGAACAGCCAACACGCTTGTTCACGTAAAAGGCCAGGGAATTGTTTTAAGCGAGCCTTCAGTTGTTGCAGTACAGGCAAGTACAGGCAAGGTTATCGCTGTAGGCCACGAAGCCAAAAGAATGCTTGGACGCACACCGGGCGAAATTATTGCAATCAGACCAATGAAAGATGGAGTTATTTCTGACTTTGAAACAGTTGAAAAAATGCTCCGTTATTTTATAACAAAGGTTCATAAAAGAAAAGCTCTGGTAAGACCAAGACTTGTAATCGGCGTTCCATCCGGAATTACCGAGGTTGAAAAAAGAGCAGTCCGCGAATCTGCTGAACAGGCAGGTGCAAGAGAAATTTTTCTGATAGAAGAAGCTCTGGCAGCTGCGATTGGCGCAAATATTCCTATTCATGAGCCGGCCGGACACATGGTTGTTGATATAGGCGGCGGAACAACTGAAATAGCTGTTATTTCACTTGGCGGCATGGTAATTGCGGATTCTATCCGTATTGCAGGTGATGAATTTGACGAAGCTATTATAAAATATATGAGAACCCAGTATAACCTTGTAATCGGTGAAAGAATGGCTGAGGAAGTTAAATTCAGGCTTGGGAATGCTTTTCCTGAAAAGAAAGCGGAAACCATGGAACTCAAAGGTAGAGATGCCATTTCAGGACTTCCGAGAACCCTTGAAATAGACAGCAATGAAATCAGAAAAGCGCTGAAAGAGCCGATCGATCAGATACTTGACGGCATTAAACACGTGCTTGAAAGAACTCCGCCTGAGCTTGCTGCTGATATAACAGAGCGCGGTATTGTAATGACCGGCGGAGGCTCGCTGCTGAAAGGATTTGATAAATTTATAAGCAAGGAAACAGGTGTTCCTGTTATTCTGGCTGAGAATCCTCTGACATGCGTTGTTCTTGGAGCAGGAAAGTTTCTTGAAGAAATCAAGAATCTATATAAAGCAAATCTGAAGTAATTTAGCCTGTGGAATTTTTTATTAGACATAAGACTGTTGTTGCTTTTATAGGTTTTTCACTTTTTTGCATTATTTCATTATCCGTTCAGTCTACTTCATTTACTATGACTATTGAGGGAGTGGGAAGCGCGATTATGATGCCGTTTCAGAAAGCATACAATGGCTTTCATAATGGTGTAAGCAGATTCTGGGCAGGATTTACCGACCTAAGTGTAGTACGTGAAGAATTGCAGAAAACAAGAAAACAGCTTCAGTATTATGAATCTGTTGCTGATGAACTGACAGAAATAAAAAATGAGAATCAGAGATTAAGGCAGATTTTAATATTAAAAGAAAAAATTGAATATAAATCTGTTCCTGCTACTATAATTTCAAAAGATCCGGATAACTGGTTCCGTACAATTATTATAGACCGCGGCGAAAAAGACGGAATTAAGGTAAATATGCCTGTAATCGCTTATCAGGGCGGCATTAAGGCTGTAGTAGGAAAAATTATTGAGGTCCGCGGAAGTATATCAAGAGTTTTACCGATTATTTCTCCGGATATGAAAATTGGAGTGAAATTTCAGGACAGCAAATACCCGGGACTCTTATCCGGGCTTTCAATAAATTCTGATCAGTGTGTTATGGATTATATAAGCAGAACTGCACTTGTTAATCTTGGAAATCTTGTTGTAACATCAGCTCAGGGCGGAGTTTTTCCTCCCGGTCTATATATAGGGAATGTTGTTAAAACAGCACTCCATGAATCTAATCCATATCAGCGGGCAATAATTAAGCCTGTTATTGATTTTAATCTTCTTGAGGAAGTTTTTGTAATATTAAAAGATCCGGATGAAGTTTTGAATCAGCTTTTCGAGGAGCCAAAATGATATTTTCATATATTTTTACAGCGCTTTTCGTGGTTATCTCTCTAATAATTCAGTCACATCCATCATTTGATGTTTTACGCGTGGCTGGAGTAAAGCCTGATCTTCTGTTTATTGTTATTGTTTACGTATCATATAGTTTCGGATCATTTTATGGCGAGGTTACAGCTTTTATCAGCGGGATTTTCCATGATTCACTGTCTAATACGCCGCTTGGACTTTTAACATTTCCAAAAATTTCTCTTGCATTGATAATAGGAATGTTCGGCAGAAATGTTATTAAAAGTAATATAATAACAATTACTCTGCTTGTTTTTGCAGCATCACTTGCAAAAGGTGTGATAACCCTTTTCTTCAGCTATATTTTTCATCAGGCATCTATCTCTGCAATTTTAAGTGTTATTCTTCCTGAAGCTTTCTATAATGCAATCCTTTCACCTGCATTTTTTTATATATTTGATAAAGTCTTTGAAAAGGAACTAGAAAGAGAGGGGCTTATTTAAATGGCTCTGGCTTCCTATAAAACCAGGATGCTTGAAGCATTCAGGTTAAGAATGTTTTTTTTCACCGCTATTGCCGCTGTTGTTTTCCTGATCCTTTTAATCCAGCTTATTAATCTTCAGCTGATTCAGGGATCAGATTATAAGCAGAAAGCCAGGGCAAATATGGAAAACTATATTCCAATTTCTGCTTCAAGGGGTGAAATATATGATAGAAATTTTAAACCGGGCCAGCCTCACGCGATAATTGTTACAAACAGACCTTCGTTTAACATAACAACAGTACCAGCCAAATTTAAATCGAAAAATAAGCTGAATGCAGTCCTGAAAGATTTATCCCGTATAAAGGGAGTTAATTATGATGATCTTGTTAATGAAATTAATGATAAAAATCCCTGGGAAAGAATTATTATCAAGGAAGATGTCGGGTTTGACACAATTGTAAATCTTGCATCGCATCAGGACCGGTTTCCAAATGTTGACTGGGAGGATGCTCCTGTTAGAGTTTACAGCCATGATAATATGTTTGCGCATTTAATCGGTTATATAGGCAATATCAGCAAAGACCAGTATGCTGTTATGAAAAAACAGGGATACAGGCATTATCAGAAAATAGGTAAATCCGGAATTGAGGCTCAGTATGATTCAGATTTAAGGGGAAAGGACGGATTTGTCAGAAGAATAGTTGATGTCAGGAACAGAACAGAAGGGGAAAAGGTTGGTCTTGAACCTTTGGCCGGAAATAATCTTGTTCTTACAATAGATTATGAAATACAGAAAGCAGCTTCATTGGCTACGGCCAATCAGAAAGGTGCGGTTATTGTACTAAAACCATCAACTGGAGAAATAATTGCGCTGTTAAGCAGACCGGATTTTGATCCGAATCTTGTTATTTCAAAAAATAATACTCAGATTATTAAGGATCTAAATGAGGATAAAGAGAAACCATTCCTGAACCGCGTTATTCAGTCAAAATATCCGCCTGCTTCAACCTTTAAACTTATGACTGCTTTATCGGGACTTGAAGCTGAACGGATTACTTCATCACAGTCTTATTACTGCGGAGGAAGATATACTTTAAAGGGACATACAGATAAGGATTTTTACTGCTATGAAACACACGGAACACTTGATCTAGAATGGGCCATAGCTAAATCATGCAGCGCATATTTTTATCAGCTGGGTTTAAAAATAGGTCCTGCAAATATATTGAAGTATGCTGTATATTTCGGTTTAAACGAAAAAACCGGAATTGATCTTCCTGGTGAGATTCCGGGCTTTGTTCCAAGCAGGCAGTGGAAACAGAAAACATTCGGACAGCCCTGGTATGATGGGGATACTGTGAATCTGTCAATCGGGCAGGGTTTCACGAGCGTTACTCCAATAGAAATGGCGAATTTTGTATGCGGAATAGTGAATAATGGTGTTGTTTATACTCCAAGGCTGGTAAAGGAAATATTAACTCCGGATAATAGAACTGTAATAAAAAGTTTTCAAAAGGAAAAACTCAGGGAAATTCCAATTTCACCTTCGACTCTTACAACCATTAAACACGGTATGAGGATGAGTGTTACAAACGGAACCTCCGGGGGGCTGGGATATTTAAAAGTTCAGCTTGCAGGTAAAACAGGAACAGCCCAGACAACCTCAAAGAGAAAGGATGATGCTACACAGCATGCCTGGTTTGTAGGATACGGACCGTATGACGGGACTCCGGAAAATGCAATTGTAGTTGTAGTCTTTACTGAATTTGGTGTTACCGGAGCTGCAGCATCTGTTCCTGTGGCAGAAAGAATTTTTTCAAGACTTTATGATCTGGGGTATTTTAAATGATAAGTAAAGATGGAATATATAAAATAGATTATCTTCTGGTAGTGGCAGTTACACTTCTTACTATAACGGGCATACTGATAATCTATAGTGCAGGCTTTGATCCTGTTGATAAAATAAACAACGGAATGTATAAAAGGCAGATGCTCTGGTTTATAATCGGATTTATTCTTATGATTGCAGTTACATTTGTCAACTATCAGCAGCTTGGCGATTATTCCCTGCAGATTTTTGCAGTGCTGCTTGTGATTTTATTATTAACCACGGTTTTCGGAAAACCAATCAGAAATACGAGAGCATGGCTTACACTCGGACCAGTATCAATACAGCCTTCGGAATTTGTTAAGCTGGGACTTGTGCTTGTACTCGCAAAATACCTTGAGCTCAGAGAGCGTGAAATAGTTTATTTCAGGGAACTTTTAGTCCCCACGATAATAACTCTTGTGCCGGTAATAATAATTCTGAAACAGCCGGATTTCGGAACTGCAGTTTTATTTATCCCTATTCTGCTTATTATGCTTTTTGTAGGCGGAGCTGATATACTTCATGTTGTTTCTATAATCTCCGTTGCAACCATTGGTCTGGTTGTTCCTATGTTTCTGACATATATGGAATGGATCGGAATTACAGATTCAAATGTAGTAATCAATTTCTTTAAAAACATGAACATGATATTTATAATATCCGGAGTACTGATCGGGATAGCAATTGCTTTATATGTTGTAAATTTTTTCTTCCCTAAAAAAGCATTAAGAAAATTTTATGCTATATCAACCGTATTATCTCTGGGATTGTTCTTTTCAGTTATTATACAGAAACTTTTCAAGGATTATCAGAAAAAAAGAATTCTTGTATTTCTGAATACTGATCTGGATCCTCATGGTTCTGCATATAATATAATTCAGTCTAAAATTGCAATTGGTTCCGGCGGATTTTTAGGTAAGGGATTTTTAAAAGGTTCACAGGCGCAGCTTGGTTTTCTTCCGGAAAAAACATCTGATTTTATTTTTGCAGTAGTAGCTGAAGAATGGGGTTTTATCGGTTCTTTGATTGTAATCGGACTTCTTGCAGTAATTGTATTCAGGGGTATTCAGATATCATTTGAAGCTAAAGATAAATTCGGGGCTCTTCTTGCAGGCGGTATTACATCTATATTTTCCTTTCAGATCCTCATCAATATAGGCATGGTTATAGGTATAATGCCTGTTACAGGCCTGCCTCTGTGTTTTATTTCATACGGCGGCTCAAACCTCATTATGTCTATGATTGGTGTCGGTATCCTTATAAATATAAGAATGAGGAAGTTTGTCTATTAGGTTGCTTCACCCATAACGGGAGGTGTACCATTGAAAATAGTTTTTTCTGAACAGTATTATAATTCTGATTATGCCGGAGACCCTGCTGCATATCCCGGCCGTCTTGAAGGTATCATGACGCTGCTTTCCAGAAATAAAGATTACGGAATAGCTGTTCCTGATCCAGCTTCAGATGAAGATATACTCAGAGCACACTCTGCCGGACAGTATAAGCATATAAAAAGAAATAGCCTGCTCTATGAGCTTGCGGCGTTGTCTGCAGGGGGCGCTATTCTTGCTGCAGAAATTGCATACAATGGTGAGCCCGCCTTTGCTGTGATACGCCCGCCCGGACATCATGCTTCAGCTGATTCCTGCTGGGGATTCTGCTATTTTAACAATATCAGTGTGAGTCTTCTTAAACTGTTTTCAGAGGGGAAAATCAGGTCGGCATTTGTGCTTGATTTCGACCTGCATACAGGAGACGGCAATATCAATATACTCAGACGCCGCAATGACGGATTCCGGGTCAAGATCCTTAATCCAATGGCCGGCGAGCGCAAAGAATATTTGAGAGAGGTTGATGCATATATGCGCGATCTGCACGACATTGATATCTTCGTTGCTTCAGCCGGATTTGATCAGGGAATTGATGACTGGGGCGGTCTTCTTTATCCGGAGGATTATACTGTGCTCGGCAGTCTCATGAAGGAATATTCAGATAAACTATGCAAGGGGCGCCGTTACGCTCTTCTTGAAGGCGGATATAATCACGATGCACTCGCCCTGAATACAGAAGCCTTCTGCAATGGGTTTGCCTGATATTCTTTATTTTGGCTGCAAATTGCTATCGGGTACCCGTAGCGGCGATTGAATTATTCTTAACATCTTCTATAAATTACTTAATCTTATCTTTCCTCATTGACATTTTAAGCCTCAAAAATATTATTATTTCAGGCTTAGCCGTATGTTAAATGCATCAGATGAAAAATTACTTTTCCGGAGAAAATATAAAATGAAAAAAGAAAAATATAGGCGTTTATTTTTTATAAGTGCTGTGATTTTATCACTCATTCTTGCATGCGGTACTGTTTTAATATTTAACACCCAGCCAAATCAGGAAGCTGAAGCTGCTCCGGAAAAATTTTCGCAGCAGAGCATTGAGCTGAATCGGACTTCAAGGTTTCTGGCAGGCCTGCTTACTCAGCAGGAGCTTGCTTTTCTACCGGAAATTGACCGTGCCAGATATAAAAAAATATCAGAATCCATATCTGCAAGCTGGAGCGGTTTTTTTACTAAAAATAAAAATGAAATAACAGAGTGGCGGAATAAGAACATTCCGGAAAAGAATATTGCCAGAGTGTTTTATCCATTCAGCGGACCTGATGTGCTTCACCCTCTGCTGTTTTTTCCTAAAGCAGATGAAATTCTTATGTTCGGACTTGAACCTACCGGAGGTATTCCTTCAATGGATGCTGTTCCTAAGGCAGCTCTTGTTTATCAGGTTGAATCTCTGCTCGATGCCCTTAATTTTGTTCTTAACCATTCATTTTTTGTAACAAGTGATATGTCCTCAAAGGTTAAAAAAAGCTCTCTCAACGGCGTTGCTGCTCTGATGTGCTTTTTTCTTGCGCGTGACGGGTACACAATTGTTGATGCCAGGGAAATTTTTATTACGCCTGAGGGTGTAACAGGTTATGATTTTAAAAATAAAATTGCAGGTAAGGAGCATGTATCCGGTATTGAGATAATTTTCATGGGTGCTGATCAGAAGCATAGACGTGCGAGCTATTTTCAGATCAATGTTTATAATAAATCGGCGCAGCTTCCGCGGTTTTTTGCCATGATTGAAACTTTTAATCCGCAGGCTGCCATTGTAAAGTCTGCTTCTTATCTCATGTCAGACAGTAATTTCAGCAGTATAAGAGGACAGGTGCTTGCAAAAAGCCCGATGATAATTCAGGATGACAGCGGAATTGATTATAATTATTTTAAAAAGTCCGAATGGGATATAGCCTATTTTGGAAAATATCATAAGCCGATTCCATTATTCAGTCACCAGTACCAGAAATCACTGGAGAATGATGTTGCTAAATATTCCAGAGGGCCGATTAATTTTGTTTATGGGTATGGTTACGGATATCCTGATATGACATACCATCTTATTGTTGCACGAAAGAAGAAGCCTTAATATATTTGATATATGTTCTTTAGAGATTTACAGACAAAGGATTTCTTCTTCTGTTAAATCCTCAACCCGAACCGGATCTATTCCCTTAATCATTGCAGCAAGCTGCTTGTTGGAAATTTCAGGCTGAGTATGTATGATCCGCCATTGATTGTCTTTCATCCATGAAAAAAAACGCCAGGCATAACAGTCTTTACAGTGGACCTGCTTTTTTTCCACGTAAGCATTTCCCTTGAGCCCATCAAGAGCCATATGCTGCGGGCACTTGATGTCAATGCAGAATGTTCCGGAAGTATATTCTTTACTCATATAAATCCTCCTAATAGCCGTTACCTGATATTGCCGGCAGCGGCAGGAAAGCTGAATACTTGTTAATTAAATATATTGATACGATAAATATCAGTTAACTGGATGCCGTCAAATCAAATTTTCAACTGATATATAAATATATAATCAGATCTTTGAGGTAATTATTAAATTTTTTATTTCTATTTTTTCTTGTCAGAAAATATTGCATTTGCTTTGAATAATATAATTCCAATACAGATAAAAAATATTCCAGCTCCAATCATAGAAGCAGTTTCCCATAATTTTTTTATATGACATTCCAATATGCCGGCAAATGTAAAATAAGCTCCTGTTGAAATTAATAAAACTCCAACAGCAGAAAACAGTATATTCCTTTTTATCAAAAATGTCAGCAATGCATATCCCAGAAATAATCCTATCACAGGGATAAGGAGTTCGGCAATAAAAATCAGCCCGTAAATTTCAGGACGCTCCGACGGTCTGAACCCGAATGATGAGGTTAAATAAATTTGTGATGATATGATTTTAAAATGTGCGAGAGCGAATCCTGTAAAATATGCTGCAGTAATAATTAAAACAATTATTGAAATTTTTTTAAAAATATTATCTTTCATGCTTTCACTTTATATTTTATTTTACACTTTATGTCAAGAAAAAACAATCCTGATGATATTAAATCTTTTTTATGAAATGAATTTTTTATTTAGTTTCACTATATATAAAGGTATTGACTAAATTTATGATTGGCTGTAATTGAAATAATCAAAGAGTCTGATCTTCTTCTTTAAATTAAATTCTTTGAAAAAAAATCTATGAAACCGCATGGAGCAAAAATTTGGATTTACATTATCTTGATGAACTCATAATAGAAGATAACCCTCTGCTTACGGATGAATCCGGTGAGCTGAAGTATAAAGTTGCTACATTTTTTTCTGATGGTTTAAATGAAGTAGTGCTATCAGGCCCGACCATCCACCCTGTATTAAAAATTTATTATCTGGCGCGTGTTGAATCCGTGCGTGCCGAAACCGGCCTTCCGGATCTTACAGACATTGAAAATGACTGGATCATCTCGCAATCGGTCGATCTGGTTATTGAGCATAATATGGTGTATATCCGGTCATCGGCCAAGAGGATGGAACAGGCTTATCGCGCAGATGCTTATCTGCAGAGTCTCGGGATTCCGCGCTCTTCTGTCCGTTTCATTAACGTATATAAAGATGAGGTCAGAGATGCCATCAAGAGACGCGGAGAAATCTGGCGCCTGCAGGAAACTCCAAAATCCTCTGAAGAGATTATTGACTTTATCAATTCGTCGCGTATACAGCTTGGAACGAAAACTGTATATTACTATTCGCGCACAACCGGCACCAAGTATCTTACCTGTACAGAGTTTATGAACATCGGAAAGCTGCCCGATGCAGAAATACGAGCCTGTCTCGAAGAGATTAAGGACCTCTCAGCCCGGAGGATTGAGGATGGGAGTCCTGCTGTTGTTTTTTTCAAGACACAGAATTTCGGCAATTCCAATTTTGAGCCCTTTGACTTTGCATCCGTCGATTCGCATATGATGAGCCATTATAATCTTTTAAAGAAAAATTTTGTATTTTCTACAGAACAATATTTTCGCGAGGATAATTGTTATGATCCGGTGTGGCAGGCCGAAATGTTCCGGTCTCTTATCGGGTACAGCAGGGATGAAGACTGCAGACTGCGTCTTGAGGAAGACGTCGTTGGGTTATCCGATGAATTTCATTCCAGGGTGACATGGCTTCCGGGATGTTCAATCAAAGGCGGCGAACAGCTGTTTGACCCGGCATTTGACACTGATAAAACTGAAAAAGATGATGTCATCCTGGGGCTGCTGGACCGGAATGTCAGGGGTATTATAATGAATTTTATTAAAGCAGATCCGTATATTGATTATATCAATGTTGCGCGTATTGAAAATTCGCTTTCAAAACGGACCTCGCGGAAAATTATTATGCCGGGAAGACGATGCGTGTATATTGCTGTATATCACCGTGCAGCCGATCCGGTTGAAACTGTAAAAGTTATCCGGTTTCAGAAGCGTGACGTTTATTATTTTCTTGACAACGGTCTTGGGCTCGCAGAGGCAATAGCCGCATCGGAAGCCAACCGTGCATTTGTAAGAAAGCGTCATGAGGCTTGCTTGCGCCTGGGTTTAAACCTCTCCCGTGTTGAAATCAGGTGCATAACCGAGTCTTATGACGGGGTCAATCTGAAATTCCGCGGGCAGAATATTACCAGCTGCTATTATGAACGCGATTACGAGTTTGGCTATGCAACTGACAAGATCCCAGTGGACTGGTATCGTATAGAAGAGAATTCAACCGGGTTCGCGAAACTTCTCGGACAAACTGCAGCTGCAAGCATTATTACAGGCCGGCTCTACGACGGTGAAGTCATCTTTGATGACGGTGATGAGATTGTAGTTGTCGACTCCGGAGGCGCGCCGCTAGATATCGTTATCACCGAAGGGACTGCGTCATTTAATGACATGGATGTACCGCTTTCTGAATTTGCCGTTGATTATGCCCAGTCTCTTATTAAACGATCAGGGCTGGTTCCGGACTTCGAGCTGTTCAGGGACAGTTTTATCGGGGCATTCATCCGAAGTTTTATGGAAATTCAGAGCGCTTTTAGAAATAACCGGATGGAGTATGAAAAGCTTTTCGAGGATGACAAACCCGGTGACAGCTTTTATGAGAAATGGCAGCTTGCCCTGCGCCGGCTGGATAATGCTGATTCAGAAGAGCTTGCTGCACTTATAATCAGAGAATGCGGAAGATAAAATTAATTTAAGTATGCCTCTTTTAATGATTTTAATGAAGGGAAAATTGTAATAAAATTTTTTACTTAATTTTTTTTATATTTTCTTTGTTTGTTAGTATTAATAATAAATAGGATGAAAAATGAGGAATAAAGCAGTAATATTACTTAGCGGAGGACTTGATTCAGCTACTGTTGCAGGGATAGCTTATAGCGAAGGTTTTGAGCTATACGCTTTATCTTTTAATTACGGACAGAGGCATGGCATTGAGCTTGAGTGTTCCAGAAAAGTTGCTGAATTTTTTAAAATTAAAAGTCATATTTTGATTGATATACCGGCTGACATTTTTAAATCAGCTCTTGTTAAAAATTCAGGAATAGCTGTGCCGAAATCCGGCTTAGATCCTTTGAAAATTCCTTCTACATATGTACCTGCAAGAAATATACTTTTTCTTTCATACGCGCTTGCAGCAGCAGAGAGTTTCGGTGCATCAGATATTTTTATCGGAGCAAATTCAGTTGATTATAGCGGGTATCCTGACTGCAGACCTGAATTTTTCACTTCATATCAGAAGATGGCAAATATCGGAACTAAAGCTGCAATTGAAGGGAAACCGTTTAAAATACACACCCCATTAATTGATTTGAAAAAATCAGAAATAATTAAAAAAGGAATTTCTCTCGGAATCGATTATTCAATAACACACAGCTGCTATGATCCGGATGCATCCGGTCTTGCATGCGGTACATGCGACAGCTGCATTCTCAGAAGGAATGGTTTTATAGATGCAGGAATTCCTGATCCGACAAAATATATCTGATTTTTTTTACTTATTGTCTGATATTATTTTTCCGTCAAAATGCGCATGCTGCACATCCCCGGTTTCATTAAGTGATAGAAATTTATGCATAACATGTGCAGAAAAAATAGAATATATAAAAGATGAATGTCCCGTATGCTCAGGAGTAATTGAAAATAATATCTGCGTTATATGTTCCGGAAGAAAATTTTATCCGGCCAGACATTTTTCCCTGATTGATTATTCTGATGAAGTGCGGGAACTGCTTCACGGAATAAAATACAACGGCCTGAAACGTGCAGTAAATATTCTTTCTGATATTGCTGTTTCCTGGCCTGGATTATCCGGCATTGAGTGCGATATAATAACATCTGTTCCAATGAATCAGAAAAAGATATGGAAAAGAGGATATAATCAGTGCGAATTGATTGCAAAAAAAATTTCAAGGAAATTAAAAGCTCCATATAGGAATATTTTATTCGAAAAATCTGATGCAGGGAAACAGAATGAGCTCGGCTATAGAGACAGATTCCTCAATGTAATTGGAAGATATAAAGTGAAATCAAAAACTGACTTTATGGGTAAAACAGTGCTTTTAGTTGATGATATTTTTACTTCTGGAGCAACTG
>CAYMPH010000027.1:0-35512 GCA_964392365.1 uncultured Leptospirales bacterium | reverse complement strand
TCATTTTCTTATTATTTGGTACGCATGGAAATGGCCAATACAGGAAAAACAATAATATAAGGAGAAATAAAATGACAAACAATATCTCTGACGTATCGCAGCGCAAAGCTGCAATTTTTGCAGGACTGGGCCTGCTCATAATGACCATATTGGCTATCTTTGCTAATTTTTTTGTTTTTCAGAAACTTATTATTCCGGGAAATGCAGCTGCAACAGCAGGTAATATTTCGGCAAATGGCATTCTTTTCCGGGTAGGGATTTTCAGCTTTTTAATAGTGATTGTGATGGATGTCGTGGTGGCATGGGCGTTATATGTTTTTCTTAAACCTGTAAACAGAAGCCTGTCGCTTCTTGCCTCTTGGTTCAGGCTGGTGTATTCTGCTGTTTTTGCAGTTGCGCTGATTAATTATTATAATATTTTTCAGATTTTAAGCGGCGCTGAATATTTAAAAGTATTTAAGATTGAGCAGCTGGATGCAAAAGTAATGCTGTCTATAAATGCTTTTAATGACGGATGGAATATTGGATTTGTATTTTTCGGAATTCATCTTGCTCTTATCGGTTATCTGTTTTTCATATCCGGAAATATGCCGAAAATTCTGGGCATATTGCTGGCTGCTGCAGGTTTAGGCTATCTGGTTGATTCATTGGGAAAAATTCTTTTTTCAAATTATAATTTAACAATTGCAATGTTCACATTTATTGGAGAGCTGCTGCTCATGTTCTGGTTATTAATAAAGGGTTCAAGAATTAACGAATAGTGCTCAGGATTTTGTTATTAATATCAGCAATAAAAAATAATGAACTCACAATTAAGTATTAAAAGGAGAAAAAATGAAATCAACCAGAAAAATTGCGGTATTTGTTGGAGTGCTATTTCTCACTGCAACAGTTACTTTTGCTGCAGGAAGCGGCCTGATACGGTCTTTTTTTATTGATGTAAATCCAGATAAAAGTTCATTGATAATTGGAGTTCTTCTTGAGATCGCCTGCGGTTTTGCAGTTGTCGGAATTGGAATGCTGATGTTTCCCATCCTGAAAGTGTTTAATAAAAAACTGGCTTTGGGATATGTTGTTTTCAGGATTATTGAGTGCGCAATTATTATTGGAGGAGGAATTTACATATTGCTTCTATTAAAACTGATGTGGAAGCATGAAATGATAATTTTTCTTTTTACCGGCCTGGGTGGGCTGATTTTTTCTTATCTATTGTATCAATCACTTCTCGTTCCACGATTATTGTCAGTCCTCGGCATCATAGGTTATGCAGTATTATCTATAGGAGTTTTGTCAGATCTGTCTGGCTATTTCAATATGAATAGCGATTTAGGAATGCTTCTGTATATTCCAGGCGGATTATTTGAATTATTTCTACCTGTGTGGCTTTTTATTAAAGGTTTCAATGTTTATTATAATTTAAAGTAAAAAATAAAAAAAATATCAGACATTTTTATTAAGCAATCGTATATATAATATAAAAGCCTTATCAGGCAGCCTGATAAAAAATATAAAAAGATTCGGGAGGCAGCAATCGCTTGGAAACTGCAGATTATGAGCTGATTAAAACATGTTTGTCCGGACACCAGGATGCTTTTGCAGTGATTGTGACGAGATATAAAAAGCTCGTTTACAATGTGATTTATAACTGCACCGGCGGCCATAGGGAGACTGACGATCTTTCGCAGGAGGTTTTTCTGAAAGTATACAAGTCGCTTGGCCGCTACAATCCTGATTATAAATTTGCGACCTGGGTGATGAAAATCACAACCAATGTGTGCATTGACTGGTTCGGCAGGAATAAGAATGAGTCTGTGACTTCAGATGCATTAACACAGGTGAGCGACAGCAGATCTAATCCCGAGGAGCAATATCTCAGAAATGAGGATCTCGGGTGGATAAGAAAGGCAATAAGCGGGCTTCCGGAAAAATATAGGATACCTGTGGTGCTCTTTCATCAGCAGGGATTATCATATAAGGAACTGGAAGAAATTTTAAACCAGCCTGAGACTGTAATTAAAAACCGGCTTTATAGGGCGCGGCTCATGTTAAGGGATGTTTTAAGTCCTGAAAGGGGGGAGATATGAATAAGGAATGTAATAAATATCAGGACCTGATAATGAAGTCTTTTGATCATGCTATCAATGAAAGAGATCAGGAACTGCTTAATCAGCATATGAACTCCTGCCCGCATTGCAGAGCATTAATGGGCGATTTGAAAGGGATAATGAATACACTGGAAACGATACCGCAGCTTGAGCCTCCTTTAGATATGGAGAATCTTGTGATGAATAGAATTCACTCTCTGCCGGTATATCAGGAAAGAAGCGCAAAAGATTTGCTTAAGGCATTATACGGTTCTATGAGTGTGATTGCAGTTGTACTGGGCTGCGTAGTAACTCTCGGGGTGCAGGACGGAATTCTATCTCTTCTATCTCAGGGAGCTGAAAGTATGAATTCATTTCTTGAAAACGCATGGAATTTTCAGATTGTTTACAATCTGCTGTCTGATGTTTTTTCACAAATGTTAGCTTCAATTGTAAGCACTATTCAGTATGTTTATGTAATTGCAGGACTTGCTGCAGTTATAGCGGGTTTTAAAAAACTGGTTCTGACAGGGCCGGTTTTTCATAAAGCGAAAGAATAATTATTAATAAAGTTTTATTATAAATGAATGGAGGATCAACAATGAAAAAAAGAATGTTTAAAACAGGTTTATTACCTCTGGCTGTCATTTTCTGCATGGCCTCAGGTATTGCTTTTGCAAAGTCAACTACTATACAAACAATCAAGTCCGGGGAGATTTTCCCGCGTGATAAATTTGCAGCTGCTCAGAATTTCAGAAACGATGGAACTATCAAAGGTGATCTATTCGTCTGGGCTCAAAGCGTTTCATCTACCGGAACTGTAAATGGAGACATTATAGGAGCAGGACAGGATGTCAGCCTGTCAGGTACTGTTCAGGGTAATATCCGCACTGTCGGAAGCAATGTTACTGTATCCGGCAATGTTGCAAGAAATGTTATAGTGTGCGGAGCTGTAGTTATGGTGACAGATTCTTCAGCAATAGACGGCAGCCTGATTGCATGCGGTAAAAACGTTGTAGTCGGCGGGAAAGTGAAGGGGAATTCCGTTATATTCGGAGAAAAAATTATTCTCCAGGGTGAATTCTTTGGAGATGTTACGGTCAATTATGTAAATATCGATAAAAAAGATAGAGAGGATATTGATGTAAAAGACAGCCTGACTGTTCTCCCGGGTACAGTTGTTCACGGCATTTTGAAATATGGAGGCGGCTCAGCTGACATCCAGAAAGGCGCAAAGATAGCTGATTTTAAATGGATTAAACCTGAAACAGCCAAGTCTGAAGGAATTTCACATAAGACAAATACAAATATATGGAAATTCGTTAAGATATTATTTACAACAGTTGTTCTGTTTCTCATAGGTTTATTGTTGAATCGATCATTCCCTTTTATATTTAATGGAATGGGCGAATTTTCCAGACAAAAACCATGGAATGCAATTCTCGGCGGGCTCATAGCAGTGTTCTCGACTATCCCGGTTTTTGTTTTATTTATAGTTCTGATGATTTCAGCATTTATCGTGTCACCGGCTTTCGGGCTTATTTTCGGAGTATCAGCCGTCAGTATATATGCAGCACTTTTTTATTTTTCAACAATACCGGCAGGGCTATGGCTTGGAAATTTAATTTTGAAAAATAATCCGAATATTCTTTTAAGATTTGCAATGGGCTTAATACTTTTGAATCTGACAGTTTTTATTTTAAGCCTTTTAGGTGATCTGCGCATTGCAGGCCAGCTGTTTTCAGCTCTTTCATTTATAGTTAAGTTCGGGGCAGTGATGCTGGGAACCGGAATTCTGATTAATGCTGTAAAGGAATTATATACAGCAGCCAGGAGAGGGTAAGGAATAAATAAAGTCAGTTGGGGCGACCGGCCGGTCGCCCCAACGACGTTTATATCAGGAGAAATCTAAATGACAAATTCTATCATGGAAACATCACAGCGTAAAGCAGCAAAGGTTGCTGGATTTATTTTTCTGTTTATCGTAACAGGCTGGATTCTCAACTGGACATTAGTGGAATCAAAGCTTGCTGTTACAGGAAATGCTGCAGCTGCAGTAAATAACTTAATGGCCAATGAGCTGCTGTTCCGGATAGGTATTACGAACGAGCTTATATTCGCGATCAGCGGAATAGTGCTGGCCGCATCTTTATATATCATACTCAAGCCTGTAAACAGAAATATTGCTTTGCTTGCATTTGTTTTGAAACTGGCGGAGTCTGTTATATCTGCAGTTATTGTGCTTATTACTTTTATTTCATTGCAGATGTTGAATGGAAAAGCATCCTTAACAGTAATTAAACCTGAACAGCTTCAGGATATACTCGGCCTGTTTCTTAATGTACGAAGTACAGGAGCAACTATTTCTATGGTGTTTCTAGGCCTGAACTTTGTATTATTTTTTTATATAATGTTCAAGTCCAAGTATGTTCCCGGAATACTGTCAGGGTTCGGCATCCTATCATATTCGCTCATTTTTATATATTCGATAGCAAGTATTCTTGTACCACAGAACGCAACTGTGCTTTCAATGGTTAATCCGGTCAGCATGATGTTTTTTACTCCGAGCATTTTTTTTGAAATTATAATCGGACTATGGCTTTTAATTAAAGGATTAAGCATTCATCAGGCGGTTGCAGTGAAAGCGTGATGATATAAAAATGCTGACATCCATGCAGGAAAAGGAATATTTATGAAAGCGATTGTATGCACAAAATACGGTTTACCTGAAGTTTTTCAAATCAATGATGTGGAAAAACCTGTCTGCGGTGACGATGAAGTTCTGATTGAAGTTCATGCATCTTCCGTAACAACCCATAATCTTTTAATGGTAATAGGAAAACCGTTTATAGTCCGCATGATAGATATGTCATTTATTAAGCCCAAAGTCAAAACACCTGGAAGCGATATAGCAGGACGGATTGAATCTACCGGCAGAAATGTTAAGCAGTTTAAGCCCGGTGATGAAGTGTACGGGGATATCAGCGAATATGGTTTTGGAGGCTACTCGGAATATGTAACTGTTCCTGAAAAGGCAATAGCTCTGAAACCGGTAAATATATCTTTTGAGGAAGCAGCTACTGTGCCTCAGGCGGCGCTCGTAGCTCTTCAGGGTCTCCGCAATAAAGGACAGATTAAAAAAGGGCAGAAGGTTTTAATCTATGGAGCGTCCGGAGGCATCGGTTCATTTGCAGTTCAGATCGCAAAATATTACGGGGCTGAAGTTACAGGGGTCTGCAGCACAAGGAGCCTGGATCTGGTCCGCTCGCTCGGTGCAGACCATGTCATTGATTATACAAAAGAAGATTATACGAAAAGCGGTAAGCATTACGATCTGATATTTGCTATTGCTTACCGTTCGATTTTTGACCATATGCGTGCATTGGCCAAAGGAGGAATTTATGTAAGCACCGGAGGTCCTTCCATGTCGAGAGTTTTTCAGGATATGCTTATCGGCCCATGGATATATAAAGCCTTCGGGAAAAGGCTCTCAGCAGGCTGGGTTGTAAATCTGAATAAAAATGACCTGCTGTTTGTAAAAGATATGATTGAAACCGGCAAGATAAAACCTGTAATAGACAGGCAATACCCATTAAGTGAGACTGCTGAAGCTTTCCGGTATTTTGCCCAGGGGCATTCCCGGGGAAAAGTTATTATAACTTTAAAGCATAACGGTTAATCCGGATAAAATAAAAATCAGGGATAAGATGAATAAAACAGAAAAATTCTGGGACAGAATGTCGAATCAGTTTGATAAGCAGGCCGGTCATTTTGAACAGCCTCCGGTTGAAAGAAGTAAAAAGTATATTAATTCATCGGATATTGTTCTGGATTATGGATGTGCAACAGGAACAACAACCATTGAATTTGCCGGCAATGTAAAGAAGATTCATGGAATAGATTTTTCTTCTAAAATGATCGAAGCTGCAAAAAGAAAAGCAGCAGTATGCAAAATTGAAAATATAGATTTTACTAAAACTGAAATATTTGATGAGAGATTTAAGAAAGAATCATTTGATGTGATCGTTGCTTTTAACATTCTGCATTTGCTGGAGGATACACAGAAGGCTCTGCAGAGGATAAACGAACTGCTGAAACCTGGCGGCTTTATTATATCTGTAACAGCCTGTATGGGAGAGAAGAAGTTTTTAAGAATACTTTTATTTCTTCTGATGAAAACAGGATTAGTTCCAAATATGAAGTTTTTCAGAATATCTGAATTAGAAGATTCGATATCCTGTGCAAATTTTCAAATTATTGAAAAAGAAAGTTTAAATAATAGTCCGAATGAGCATTTCATCGTTGCAAAGAAAAAATAGAAAAACCTATAATAATTCTTCCGGCTTACATTCCTATGAGCAACAATCTTTTAAATAGTAAAATGAC
The DNA here is from genome assembly GCA_964392365.1 of uncultured Leptospirales bacterium. Classification (GTDB taxonomy): domain Bacteria; phylum Spirochaetota; class UBA4802; order UBA4802; family UBA5550; genus CAYMPH01. The sequence continues at coordinate 29,042 of CAYMPH010000027.1, read as the reverse complement.
AGTCATTTTGGCGAATACGGGGTCGGAGCATCCCTTTAATTGGAAAGCAGGGGTCAGAGCACACTCTTGTTTTAATAATACAGCATGAAAATTTACACATATTTTGATAAATATGCAGTTTATATTAATGCTCTGACCCCTCATGGTTCGACTCCGCTCACCATTCGCAAACAGGGCTCTGACCCCGCATTCCCAATTAAAAAATTTATTTTTTTAAAAAAAATGTAAAAAATACTTGACATTATGTATGTTCTATTATACTTTATGTATATAATAAATTACTAAAAGTAAATTTAAACATACTATTGGAGGAAAACATGTATTATCAGGAGAAAAAAACTATCGTAACAACATTATCAGGAATTCTTGTTCTGGCTGCTTACTGCATTTATGTATATCAGAACCTTCAGAAAGGAACTGCTGATCTCGCAAATGATCTGAAGTTCTGGGCAACAACTATGTTGATTTTTATCGGTGCAGGTATTGTGGCTATTATTATAATTATGATAATATTTCACATTATAAATGCAATCGTAAATGAAGCAACCAGACAGGAAGATGATGTCACGCTGGTTGAAGACGAAATGGATAAACTAATCGCCTTAAAAGCAATGAGAAATTCCTTTGCAGTAGTCGGAGCAGGTTTTATTCTTTCGCTTGTTACACTTGTTTTGCAGATGCCTGTGGCAGTAATGATAAACGTTATATATTTTTCATTTAATGCAGGATCGATCTTCGAGGGGATCTCACAATTATACTTTTATAGAAAAGGAGTATAATATGGGCATATCTCTAATCAGCAATAATATACGTAAATTGCGTTTTAACTGCGGTGAAATGACACAACAGGAACTGGCAAAAAGAACAGGCGTTACCAGGCAGACAATTGTAGCTGTTGAAAGCGGAAAATATTCCCCATCGCTTGAGCTGGCGTTTCGCATTGCACTCGTATTCGGATCGCCGCTTGAAGAAGTATTTTCATATAATCCGGAAGAAAATGAAATAAAAACAAAAATATGAAAGGAGAAAACAATGAATATTAATATTAAAAGCGTAATTATAAGCGGAATTATTGCCGGAATGATAATTATGCTGATCGGGGCAGGCCTGGTGCCGATTATCGGCGGACAAATGGATGAAGTATTAAAAAACCGTTTATTGCCGCCTTTGAGTAATGGTTCTATGATTTTTTTTGCTTTTAATTCGATTTTTTTAGGGATTGGTGTTATGGGTTTTTATGCTCTAGTTAAAATAGTTATCAAATCAAAATTAAAGGCAATATTTACGGCAGCATTAATATTCTGGTTCTTTACTTATTTTCTGGCAAATGCTGCTTTAATTGCTTACGGTTTTATGCCATTTGCATTAACAGTAATAGGTACAGTGTGGGGATTACTTGAAATGTTTTCAGGCGTTATGGTTGGTTCTTTTCTATATAAATCAAAGGAATTATAAAAGAATATGAAAGCAATAGTATATGAAGAATATGGGCCTCCGGAAGTTCTTATGTTAAAAGAGATAGAAAAGCCTGTTCAGGAGGATAACGAAATTCTTGTTAAAGTGTATGCTTCAACTGTTACATCCGGTGTTACATATATACGTAAAGGGAAACATCCGGATTCAAAACTTTTTTCTATTATCCTGAGAATGGTATTCGGCATTACAAAACCGAAAAAAACAATACTTGGATATGAGCTGTCAGGTGTGGTTGAATCTGCAGGCAGGAACGTAAAGCTCTTCAAAAAGGGTGATGAAGTTTTCGGCACTGCAACCGGATTGAAAGCCGGTTCATATGCCGAATATTTATGCCTGCCGGAAAAATGGACTGCGGGTGTAGTTGCTGAAAAACCGGATAATATTACACATGAGGAAGCAGCAGCTATTCCGATCGGAGGTATGACTGCTTTGTATCTGCTGAAAAAAGTTAATATCAGACACGGTCATAAAATTTTAATTTATGGGGCTTCCGGAAGTGTTGGAACTTATGCGGTACAGCTTGCAAAATATTTTGGAGCTGATGTTACCGGAGTATGCAGCAGTGCAAATTTAAATATGGTGAAGTCTATCGGAGCGGATAAAGTTATTGATTATACTGAAGATGGTTTTCCCGGAAAATGTGAGGCCTACGATATAATTTTTGATGCGGTCGGAAGATGTCCGTCTGTAATAAGGAAAAAATTTCTAAGAAAAAAAGGATCATATGTTTCTATCTCATCTCCAACAAGTGAAAAAACAGAAGATCTGATTTTTCTTAAAGAGCTAGCTGAAACCGGAAAAATAAAACCTGTCATTGATAAATGCTATCCGATGGAAGATATTGCCGAGGCTCACAGGTATGTTGATCAGGGTCACAAAAAAGGAAATGTTGTAATTACAATAAAATAAATCATTAATTATAAATATTGGAGAAATTGACAATGAAAATATTGATAACCGGCGGTACCAATGGAATGGGAAAAGGCGTTGCTCATGAATTGGCAGGCATTGATAATCAGGTACATGAGCTTATTATACTTTGCAGATCAAAGGAACTTGGCGAATCCATGATTAAAGAATTTGCAAAAACAAGGTTTAATAAAAAAGTCTCTATTGTTTTATGCGACCTTACAAAGCTTAAAGATGTCAGGAAAGCGATTGATGAGATACACGCTAAACATAAATTTTTAGACGGTATATTTATAAATGCAGGTTTAGGCTATGCTGCAGGCAGGGTGGAAACCGAAGATGGAATGGATTCTCATTTTCAGGTAAATTATTTATCTCAATTTATGCTTGTTTTAAATTCACTGGATCTGCTTGAAAAATCTGTGAATGGCGGAAGGGTTATCTTTAACGTTACTCAATTTGGCAAAATATTCTGGGATGATGTGCAGATGAAAAACAAGTGGAGTTATGAAAACGGCATTTTCCAGGCAATGGCTGCAAAAAGAATGTTCCTTGTTAAGCTGGATAATCTGTATAGAAAATCCAATAGACCGAAGTTGTCTTTTATCGGGTTTCAGATATCAAAGACTGTGTGGAGTAATCAGATTAATATTATTCCTGCGTTCATGAAATTTATGGCAACTGTAATGAAGTTTTTCGGAACATTCATTTCAATAGAAGAGTGCGGGAAAATTATGGCGCCATTATTTACTGAAACACAGGAAGAGAGCCTTAAGAGATCCGGGAAAGTTATTACATGGAAAAATAATAAATTTGAGGATTTAAAGGAAAATGCTGATATATTGGATGAGGGTTTACAGGATAGATTATGGAAAATCAGTTTGGAATTATGTGCAGATGAAAAGACTTCCAGAATTTCAAAGCAGTTGAATTGAGAGAATTAAATCGTTGTGAAGGATTTCATTAAATTGTTTTATAATAATAAAAAGTTTTCTTTTCACCTTGGATTCATGGTGTAGCAATATCTCAAGAAGGGATGACGGTCTTGGCCGTCCTCCCTCCTCGAGACTCCACCCTCCTCCGCCTGCTCAACGCCGCAGAGGCTTCAGGGGCTTTTACTGATTAAAATTCAATCTGATTTCAGTAGAATATCTGTCCCCTTTGGGTTAAACTGCTCCCTTTCGGCCGGGTTTGAAGCAACCGGCTCGAGTGGAAGTTTTTGATGAAGTAGAGTCTGGGCAATAAGCCGGATACAAGCCGGATAGAGAAGTTGTAAAAGCATGAAAAATTGATTATTTGATTGACTTTGGCTGTAAACTGGAGGAAGTTTTAATAATTTCATACATAAATAGTTGTTTGCAATTTGCTCGTCCCGGAAAAAAGAAGCGCGCGAGGAAATAAGGTGGGATAGTAGACAATGGGTGAAAAGGTTCAACTAAACAAAGAGAACATGGCAGTTCTGCTTTTTAATAAAAAACAAAACAAATGGGAAGACAGAACCCTGCCTGTTTCGACTATATTTACAGCAAATTATTATGGGAAATTTACTGGATATAACATCTATTTTTATGGCGAGAATAAATATTTTTTTTATAAAGAAGAAAACGTTGAGTTCCTTAATAAAATCAAGAATCTTAATATTGAGAAACAAGATGTCTATGTTGATGGTGAAATAGTTCCTGCATCCAAACTTGATCAGTTTGAAAAAGGATATTTTCGTGTATCTGTTGGTAAAGACAACATTTTAACCAAAAACATTACTTTAAAAAGTAGCAGGTATAAAGACATATTTGCATACTATTCTAAGCTTGCTGAAAATGCCGGTAAAATTGCTGAAAAAGAAAGCCCATTGTATTTCTTGGCGCAAAATTATAAACGCATAAGTACCCCATCTAATGATTCAGTGCTTATTGATTATTTACAAGGAGAGTGTAAAACCATTAGTGATGATGGATTGATGCTTCTTCCATTTGATTTTAATCAAAGCCAGGTCAGAGCTATTGATGCAGCGCTGAAGAATAAAATTTCTATTATTGAAGGTCCTCCTGGTACAGGAAAGACTCAAACGATTCTTAATCTGATTGTTAATATAATTTGTCGTGGAAAAAACTGTGCTGTTGTTTCAAACAACAATACAGCCATTGAGAATGTTTATGAAAAGCTGGTTGAAGAAAAATTCTCATTTATTGCTGCTACTCTGGGTAGACAAACGAATGTAGAGAAGTTTTTTGAATCTGAACATAAGGGAGAACTAACATGGTTCCTTGAACAGCAAGAGGAACCAATCAAATTGAATGATAGTTTAAGAATTACCGAATTAAGTGCGCAGATGAAAAAGATTCAGGATACAGAAGTTGAAACATCTCTCCTTGAATCTCAACTCATAGATATGCAAAACGAAAAAAGACACTATGACAAATTTTTTAATGGTGCACTAATCATTAATCAAAAATTATATTCAAACGATTATATGGCACTTATTATACGTCTAGAAAATCCTAAGAAATTAAGGTTCTTTGAAAGATGGAGATTAGGAAGAAAGTTCAAGGTTAAGATTGCATTACAGGATGTTAATGTTCTATTAAGTAATGCTGAAAAACTCTATTACCAAACTAAAATTTATGAACTTACCAAGGAAATAGAATCCAATAAGAAATTTATGGAAAAACACAACAAAGAAGGAGTGGGTAAAGAACTCAAATCGTTATCTCGTTTATTTTTCGAAAAGTACATCAGGGGTCACTATCTGAAACACGGTATTAAAGAATTCAGTAAGGAATCATATAAGCATGAATATAATAACTTTTTACTTAGATACCCAGTTGTTTTAAGTACTTCACAATCCTTGCTTAATAATACACCAAAGGGTTTTACCTTTGATTACTTAGTCATCGATGAAGCATCCCAGGGAGAATTATTAAGCAGTGTACTTGCCATAAGTTGTGCTAAGAATTTGGTTGTTGTTGGAGATTCACGTCAGCTTCAGCAGATTGATGAAGAAAGACTCTTTCTGCATTCAGAGAAACTATCCAAAGAATATGATATCTCAAAACAATACCGTTACGAATCTAATTCAATCCTTAAATCTGTAAAAGATGCAGTTTCAGGCGTACCAACCACTTTATTGAAGGAACACTATCGCTGTGCTCCGGACATCATAAACTTCTGTAACAAGATGTTTTATGATGGAGAGTTGGTTGCAATGACTAAAAATTCGGGGGAGCACATTGAAGTCATTAAAACAGTTCCTGGTAATCATGCTAGAAGTAATCCAAACGGTAGTGGGTTATACAATCAAAGAGAACTCGATGAAATAGAGAATATCTTGAAAAAATCTATGTCAAATAATATCGGAGTCATTTCGCCATTTCGGTATCAGGCAAACCTTATTACAGGCAAGTATGCTACAGATCGGATGGAAGCCGATACCATTCATAAATTTCAAGGTAGGCAAAAGGAAGAAGTCATTCTCTCTTTTGTTGTGAATTCATTGGATAAAAATCCAAATAATGTTGAGAATAGACTTTATGATTTTGTCACTGATGAAAAACTGCTGAATGTAGCAATTTCAAGAGGAAGAAATAAGGTAACTGTGATCGTAGCTGATAAAGTCTATCATTCATCTAATAATGCTATCAATGATTTTATTAAGTATGCTGAATATCTCTATGGTTCCGATGCAACCCGAGAGTCATCTGTAATTTCAGTATTTGATTTGCTGTATTCTGAATATACGAATATACTGTTTTCGAAATATAAAGATCATCCGAATAAGTATAAAACGGAATTGTTGATGTGTGACATCATTGATCAAGTTCTGAAGTATCATGGTTATATTGAATATTCAATGCATACCAGACTTGGGAAACTGGTTAAAGTTTCGGATACATTTAGTGATGAAGAAAGAAGATATATCCTTCATCCTTGGTCTCATGTGGATTTTCTGTTCTATAATAAAGTGTCAAAGGAAAAACTGTTTGTTCTTGAGGTAGATGGCATCAGATATCACGAACAAGATAAAAAGCAAGCTGAACATGATGATATTAAGAACCGTGTATTGCAATCAAACAATATTCCAATTTTCAGATTCAAGACTAATGAGTCAAATGAGATGCAGAGATTAACTGAAATAATTAAAGGATTTTCTCACTAGCAAGTGAATGTTGAGTTTATTATTTCCATTCGAGCCGGTGTCTAACCTCACCGGCTATAGAGGTGGTGATTCACCCCAGGAGGGAATAAAAGTTTCCTTGAAACAGGAATAATTTTAAACAGTAAAAGACCCTAATAGCCTCCGCGGCAAAATGAGCGGGCGTGGGGGAGTGGATACATAAGGAGAGGGGGCTGACGCGACAGCCATCTCTTCTTATGAGAATTGATACACTGCACATCCCCAGTGTTCACCTCGCCCTGCGCCAGCAGAAAAGACCTTCATCCCTTCTTGAGATTAAGCTATACAGCAATTCCAATGCGCTGGTTCGGCTCCGCTCACCAGCTGTATCTCATTTAAGCTTTGCAAATGCGGTTCAATCCCGCAGCTCGCCCTGCGCCAGCAGAAAAAACCTAAACGCTTACAGACACCACAGTAACCCCATCCCCGCCTTCCTGCATCTCTCCGCGCCTGAAAGATTCAGCATAGTAAGAACTTCTTAAATTGCTCCGCACAGCTTCCTTCATTGCGCCGGTCCCGTGCCCGTGAATTATAATAACAGTATTAATTCCGGATCTCATCATGGAATCCAGTTTCGATTCCATAATAGAAATTCCCTCTTCAACCCTTTTGCCTCTGAGATCAATTGTATTGAAGCTTGTCTGAATTGTCAGCGGAATTGTATCTTCAGTGACAGGACTTTGAAGTTTAACAGTTTTTTTATCGGATCTGCTTTTCTGATTTTTATCTAAATGCAGTTTTACGTAAAGATTGCTTATCTTAAATCTCGCCCTGATGCTTCCGCCGAGAATAATCTGCGCTGTTTCGCCGTCTGATTCTATGCTTTCAATTTTGCCTTCTGTTTCAATCTGGGGAATAAAAACTTTATCACCGGTTTTCAGAACAGACGCATCAGCCTGAATATAATCAAAGCCGTGAATTTCCTGCCTGGCTCTTCCAAGATTGGAAGTAATTTCATCTTTCATCCCGGAAATTTCAGCTGAGAGTTTCATTGCTTCGGGCTGTCCTGCCTTCTGAAGAGAACTTATTTTATCCGCTATTGTTTTTTTATATGAAGAGAGCTTGTCGAGAAAATCAATTCCTTCTCCGCGCATCACCTCTTCCATTCTTTTTTTCAGGCGGATATTTCTTTCCATGGCTTCGTCGAGCTCTGTCTGAAGCTTTGATTTCATTGCTGATATTTCATCTTCCTTGAATGCGAGCTGCTGCTCATGCTTCTGGATTTTTTCTATCAGCGCTTCGGTGCTGATTTCCCTTTCGTCCAGAAGCTCCCTTGATCTTGATATGACCTTATCAGATAAACCGTATTTGCCTGCAATCTCAAGAGCATAGCTCACGCCCGGCATTCCTGTTTTCAGCATATATGTGGGCTTGAGATTTTCAGAGTCGAATGATACTGATGCGTTCTGAAACCGCGCGTCTCCTGTTGGAAGGTCTTTCAGTTCGGAATAGTGTGTGGTGACTATCATTCTGCACTCAGTGTTTATGAGCTCCTCGAGCGCTGCCTGGGAAATTGCAGCTCCCTGTCTCGGATTTGTTCCTGTTATAATTTCGTCTATCAGAACAAGAGTATTTTTATCAGCAAGACGGATTGTTTCATTCAGAAAAAGTATCTGGCCTGAGAATGTTGACAGAGACTGGGCAATGTTCTGGTCATCTCCAATATCAGCAAAAATTTTTGAAAATAGTCCTATTGATGAATCTGCTCCTGCCGGTATATGAAGTCCGCGTGCTGCCATGAGCGCGCATAATCCTATCGTCTTCAGGAGCACGGTTTTGCCCCCGGTGTTCGCGCCTGAAATTAAAAGGCAGTTGAAATTTTTCCCAAGCTCAATATTGTTTGATATTACTGTATCAGGATTCATCATGTATAGAAGAGGATGTCTTGCATTTATAAGATTCATTACAGGGGTGTCTGATATTTCCGGCTCTGAGAGTTTAAGCCTGCTGCTTACACTTGCAGAGGAATTTAAAAAATCAATATATGCAATCTTCTCAATGTTCGATAAAAGCGGCTCTGAATTTTCTCCGATCCTGCCTGATATTTCTGTTAAAATTTTATATGTTTCTATACGCAGGTCACCCTCAACGCTGACAAGCGAACTGTTCAGCCCGGAAATTTCTTCAGGCTCGAAATATAAGGTCTGCCCGCTTGAAGATATATCGTGTACTGTTCCCCTGATCTTGGATTTCATTCCGGCTTTTATCAGTATAACGTATCTTCCGCCGCGGATTGCAGAAGTTTTTTCCTGTATAATGTTTTCCATCACAGACGAATTGATTAAAGCGGAAATTTTTGATTCAATGCTTTTCCTTGATGAGAATATTTCGTCTCTGATTTTTTTAAGCCCGGGATATTTTCGTTCAGAAAGCTCGCCTGTATCAGTAAGCGATTCATTAAGCAGTTTCCCGATATCATCAAGTTTAATCAGCTGTTTGTATTCATCCTGCAGCATTGGATATTCCGCGCTTTCTTCTTTCAGAAACCGCCTGATTTTTTCCGAGCCTGTGATGAAATTTTTAACTGAAATGATTTCTTCAATTGTTAAAACAGCGCCTTTTACAGAATGAATTATCTGCTTTTCTATATCTGTGATTCCGTCAAAGCTTATTACCCTGCCAAGGCCGGATAAATCCTTTATCGCAGAAATTTTCTTTATCTGAATTTTTACATCAGAAGCAGATAAGGAGTCAATAGAAGAAGCAAGTGCTCTTCCTTTATCTGTGGCACAGTTTTGAGACAGAAGGGATGTTATTCCGTTCCATTCAAGAACTTCAAGCGAGCGCTGCTGTAGGTTTATCTGATTATTGTTTATCATGGTATTTTATAATATTAATCCTGTATGATTATGATGCAGAGGCACTGATACACATAGTTAAGGCGTTTATTTTTCTATATCATTATTTATCAATAAAATAGTTATTTTTAGAACAATCATGTGTAAGCGCAGGGGATAGGGAGAATTTAGGGATATGGGGATAAAAATTTTTATATCTCCTCATCTCTAAATATCTCCATATCCCCTTATATCTTTATCTTCTTAAATTTTTCTCTGTGTTTCTTTAACTCTGTGGTTAAAAAACTGCCTGTGTCAATAAAAATAAATTACGTTTAATATTCAAATAAAAATAATTGAAATATTAAACAGCGTGTATATATATGGCTCTTATGGAAGATAATCATAGACCCTGGGGCTTTTACGATATTCTCTGCGATCATGAGACTCATAAAGTCAAGCGCATAACAGTTTATCCGGAAAAGAGACTCAGTCTGCAGAAACATGAAAAACGCTCCGAGCATTGGGTCGTTATTCACGGTCAGGGAGTAGTTACTCTGAATGATCGTCCTGTTCCTTTAAATGAAGGCGGGTGCGTCGATATTATTGCTGGTGAAAAGCATCGCATCGAAAACACCGGTAAAACCGATCTTGTTTTCATTGAGATCCAGACCGGCTCATATTTCGGCGAGGATGATATCATCAGACTGGAAGATGATTTCGGCAGATCATAATTTTGTAACAAGTTCCCGGATATAACACTAAATTGAAGAATTCAGTGTTTAATGAAACCCCCCAATCCCCGGAGGGGGCTTTAGTTCATGAAAAGATGAATTTTAATATTATAAAAAATTTCTTAATCGGAGAGTCGAATGATAAGCGCAGAAGGCATATCAAAATATTATGGCGATTTTGCTGCTGTTAAAAATATTTCTTTTGAAATAAACAGCGGGGAAATAACCGGCCTGCTTGGACCAAATGGCGCAGGAAAAACCACAACTCTTAGAATGCTCACAGGTTATCTGAAACCCGATAGCGGCAAAATAAATATCTCAGGCATGGACTCGGAAGCTCAATCTATTGAAACAAAAAAGTTGATAGGATATCTGCCGGAATCAGCTCCCTTGTATCCTGATATGACAGTTTATGATTATTTAAAATTTATTGCTGAGATGAGAGGAATTGCAAAAGAGAAACTGGAAAGCAGCATTGACAAAACATCAGGCCTTTGCGGACTGAAAGAGGTAATGCATAAAAATATCAGCGAACTTTCAAAAGGTTACAGGCAGAGGACCGGTCTTGCCCAGGCTCTTATTCACGATCCGGAAATTTTAATTCTTGATGAACCTACAAGCGGACTTGATCCTAATCAGATAATTGAAATAAGAAATCTTATTAAAGAAATAGGAAAAGAAAAAACTGTTATTTTATCAACCCATATTCTTTCTGAAGTGGAAGCATCCTGTGCAAGGGTAATTATCATAAATAATGGCACAATAGCTGCAGATGAAAAGACCAGCACGCTTCAGAATCTTAAAAGCAGTTCCAGAAAAATTACTGTTAAAGTTTCGGGTACGGATTATAACAGTTTCGCTGATGCTGTCGGTTCAATCAGCGGAGTTGCTGGAGTTGAAAAAATTTCTGATCAGGGAATTGTTGAAGCTTCAATAAGTTGTACAGGTGATTCTTCTGTTGAACCTGAGGTTTTCAGGACAATAGCATCAAGAGGATGGAACCTGCATGAAATGAAACAGGATCAGACGAGCCTTGAAAATATATTCAGGGAACTCACTCGCGGTGCTGCAGGCTCAGATTCTAATGGAGGCGGAAATGAATAAATTTAAATTGCCTATTATCATAATGAAAAGGGAACTTTCGGGATATTTTTCAAGTCCGGTTGCATATATAGTAATTTCAGTTTTTTTAATTTTCTCCGGATTCTTTTTTTTCAAGGATTTTTTCTATCTTAATCAGGCTGATATGAGAAGCTTTTTTCAGCTTCTGCCGCTGATATACACTTTTGTTATACCTGCAGTTACAATGAAACTTTTTGCCGAGGAAAAACACAGCGGAACACTTGAAGTGCTTCTTACTCTGCCTGTAACGACCAGAGAAGTTGTTCTCGGAAAGCTTATGGCAGGCACGGTTTTTTCATGGCTGATGCTTGTGCCTACACTTGCATATGCTGTCACTGTAATAGCAGTAGGAAAACCGGATGCCGGTCCCATAATCGGAGGTTACCTCGGAGCATTACTGCTCGGCGCAGCATACTCATCAATTGGAGTGCTTGCATCATCCATTACAAAAAATCAGATTATTGCTTTTATATCAGCAGTTTCATTTTCTTTTTTCCTCTGGCTGGTTGATAAAATAATGGTATACCTGCCATCATGGACTTCGATGTTCGATTATCTGGGTTCGGATTATCATTTTCAGAATATTGCAAGAGGTATTATAGACCTCAGGGATATTACCTATTTTATATCTCTTATTATTATCTCGGTACTTGCATCTGAGAAAGTCCTTGAAGAGAGGAGATAACAATGAATATAAGAGAAATTTTTAACAATATAAAAACAAAAATTACAAACCTGCTTGATGAGAGAGCAGAGAAGTCGCAGATTATTCTAACTATTATCATTGTTTTAATGTTTAATCTTGTAATCTCCGGAATAAATCTGAGAATAGATCTTACAAGATCAGGAAGCTATTCCCTTTCAAAAAAAAGCAAGGAAACTGTTAAAGGATTAAAAGACAAGTTCGTGATCAAGGTGTTTTTTTCGAAGGATCTTCCTGCTGAGCATGCAACTGTTGCAAGGTATCTGAAAGACCTTTTATCTGAATACAGCTTTTACAGCAGCGGGAATTTTAAATATGAATTTGTAAAGGAATCCAATCTCGAAAAAGAAGCAGCGGATTATGGTGTTCAGCCTGTTACGAGCAGGGAGCTTTCCGGTGATCAGGTTAAGCTCAGGAAATCATATATGGCTGTGGTTCTTCAGCATGCGGATTTAATTGAAAAAATAAATGCTCTTGCAGACAGCGCGGGTCTTGAATATGAAATAACAACAGCGATTGAAAAAATGACAGCCAAGCATAACAGCCTGATCGCTTTGGACAAACCGATTGATATAAAGCTTTTTCTCGACGGCAGATTGAAATCTTTGCCTATAGACGGGATTGAAACAATAGAAGGAATCGTAAGAACTGCTTTTGCAAAAAGCAATAAAACCAATTATGAAAAACTGAATCTTCAGGTAATTGAAACAGAGAATATCAGGGATCAGAATGATCCTGCATCGCACTATGGTCTCAATAAAATTAAATGGCAGCCTGGAACTTCCAGGACAGGAAATCCATTACAGGCAGGAGAAGGGACTCTCGGCATAGTTATTGAATATAACAATAAATTCGCTATATTACCGGTTGGTATAGGCCGTAATGTTCTTGGCGGATATGCAATTGCCGGGTTTGAAAATCTTGATGCAAAAATCAATGAAGCGCTGAACGCTGTAATATCATCATATATAAAAGTTGGTTATGTAACAGGCCATGGGGAGCTTGATATTAATGATGAAAGAACCCCTGAAGGAGCTGGACTTTTTAAAAAATTAATTTCTGACAGTTATGAGATTGTCCCTGTAAATCTTGCTGAAGATATTCCAGACGATGTAAAAGTTCTGATAATAAACGGTCCTAAACAGGAATTTTCCCAGTATGAAGTTTTTAAACTGGATCAGTTCTTAATGAAGGGGCGCGATGCTGTTTTCTTTATAGATTCATTTACTGAGTTAAACTTAGGCGCACAGCAGAATATGTTCCAGGGGCCTCCTCCGGTAATTCCGGTCAATACAGGCCTCGAACAGCTGCTCAGGTCATACGGGGTTGAAGTAAATAAAAATATCGTGCTCGATAAAAACTGTGCTAAAGCAAATCTCGGAAATATGATTGTAGATTATCCTGTAGTTCCGATTATCAGAGACAGCAATATGTCAATGGATAGCGTCATCACAAAATATCTGAAAAGCCTTGCTTTAATTAGAGTTTCATCTATAACTGTTGATGATGAGCGCATAAAAAATAACGCCAGAGCGATCAGGCTTGTTTCCTCATCAGATGACAGCTGGCTGATGACAGGAAGGATTTCATTCAATCCGATGATGCTCGGGGAATCCAAAGGCGATAATAAAAGTTATCCTGTCGCTGTTTCTGTTTCAGGAAAATTTGAAAGCTCTTTCAAAGGCATGAAGGAACCTGAAAATAAAGAAAATAAAAATGAAAAGAATCAGGATAAAAAGGAAAATATATCTTCCGGCAGCAGGCTTGATGCAACTGTTCAGTCAGGTAAATCTGAAATTATTGTTGTGGGAACTTCGGAAATAACAAAGTCAGGCTTCATTGTTGATTCAGGGAAAATAATAGCTGGCGGAGCCGCAGGCAGCAGAGTGGAGATGTATCCTAACAGCCTGTTTATCAGAAATATGATTGATTATCTTTCCGGCAAAACATATTCACCTGAAATGCGGGCGAAAAATATAACTCATAACCCATTAAAGAAAACAAGCGACAATGCTAGATTCGCGCTGAAAGCTGTTAATATAGCAGGAGTACCGATTCTTGTTGTTATATCCGGAATAATTGTATGGAGAATGAGTATACTCAGGAAAAAGAAATTGAGCAGACGTTTTTCTCCGGAGGCTGCAAATGATTAAAAAACAGAATAAAATCTTTTTTTTAAGTATTGCTGCTATAGCTTTGATGGCCGTTTACCTTTTCTTCGGAGATTTTTTCAGAACTTCAGATTATTCCAGTCTCATAAATATAAAAAGCGATGCTGAAGAAATAATAATTAAAAAAACAGGAACTGAAATTAAACTTATAAAAAAAGACGGGAAGTGGTTTGTCGGGAAAAATATGTACCCGGCAGATGCTGAGCTGATTAAGAATATTGAAAAAGATTTGAAAGCTATAAAAATATCAGATCAGATATCAAAAGGGGATTTCGCTTCGAAATATGATCTTGATCCGGAAAAGGCTGTTGAAATTAAAATTATATTTGCGAACAAAGCTCAGAAAATAATTTCAGCCGGTAAAAAAAGTTCAACAAATAAACATATATATATCAAAACAGACGGGAAACCGGAAATATATCTTGCTGCAGGGAATATTGATTCAGCAGTTACAAAATCAGAGGATGATTTCAGAAACAGGGAAATATTTAAAATATCTCCGGATTCTGTTTCATCATTTGAGATTAGCTACAAGGGATTGAAATTTTCTTTTGTAAAAAAGGCTGAAGAAAGAACAGAAAAGATTCTGCTCCCTGACGGAAAGACGGCTTCAGAAGATAAAAAAGTAAAAGCTGACATCTGGATTTCGACAGGGAATGAGAATATTAAGCTCGATTCAGAAAAGGTTGCTGCATTAATATCTGATTTAAATCCGCTGCGGGCCTCATCATTTATTTATGATGAAAAAAAACCTTTAAATCCGCTTGCGGCAATAAAATTAAAATCATCAGGAAAAGATTTTGAACTTGCAGTTTTTGAGAAGAAAAACGATAAATACCCTGCGAAATCATCAGAATCCGTTTATCTTTTTAATCTTGATGAAAATGCTGCAAAGAAATTTTTTATTGAAAATCTTGAAGGGCTGAAAGCTCCTCTAAAATAGGTAAAACAAATGGTTGAAAAAAAACTTAAAAAAAAACAGCCTCAAAGTTCAGGTGATCTGGTTTTAATTAATCCGATACTTCCTGAGAAACTTACTATTATAGCAATTTCACAAAGGCCCATTTTCCCGGGCATGATGATTCCGCTTATGCTCACAGGTGAAGCAATGATTGAAACTGCAACTGCAATTATTGAATCTGAGCATAAAATCGGCGGAGCAGTACTTATAGAACATCAGCATGACGGCATGGCAAAATCACGGGACCTGTATAAAATAGGCACTGCAATAAAAATTCTTAAAGTTACTCCGGTTGATGATAAAACAGTTCAGGTAATGATAAACGCTCTTGGAAGATTTACCATGGTGGAGGAACTCGGGGATGATCCTGTTATTACCTGGAAGGTAAGGCATTTTTATGAGGCAGTTTACAAGCCTACAGATGAAATGAAGGCATATGCAATTTCCATTGTTTCATATATAAAAGAACTTATAAAATCGAATTCTCTTTTCCAGGAAGAGCTTAAGCTTTTTCTTAACAGATTCACAGTTGAGGATCCAAGCAAGCTTGCAGACTTTACCGCATCCATGACAACAGCTGACCCTTCAGAAATACAGGAAGTTCTTGAAACATTTGATGTAAAAAAACGCGTTGAAAAGGTTCTGATGCTTCTCAGAAAAGAAATAGAGATGAACAGGATACAGAAAAAAATTGCAAAGCAAATTGAAGAAAAAATTACAAAGCAGCAGAAAGATTTTTTTCTGAAAGAACAATTGAGGGAAATAAAGAAAGAACTTGGTCTTGAAAAGGATGAAAAAACTGCTGAAATAGATAAATTTGAAGAAAGAATAAGTAAATTAATATTAACTCCTGAAGCTCAGAACAGGGTAAACGAAGAAATAGAAAAACTGAAATTTCTGGAACCGCATTCAGCTGAATACGGAGTGAGCCGCAATTATCTTGACTGGCTGACAATTCTTCCGTGGGGAGTAAATTCCAAAGACAATTATGATATTGCTCTTGCAAAGAAAATTTTAGACAGGGATCACTACGGGCTTGATGATGTAAAGGACCGGATTCTCGAGTTCATCAGCACAGGAAAGATGAAAGGGAATATCTCCGGATCAATTATGCTCTTTGTAGGACCTCCGGGTGTAGGTAAAACTTCCATTGGTAAATCTGTAGCTGAAGCTCTTAATAGAAAATTCTACAGATTTTCACTCGGCGGAATGAGGGATGAAGCTGAGATAAAGGGACACCGCAGAACGTATATAGGAGCTATGCCCGGAAAATTAATTCAGTGCCTCAAGCTTGTTGAGGTCGCCAATCCGGTAATTATGCTTGATGAGATTGATAAAATCGGTGCAAGCTATCAGGGCGATCCTGCTTCAGCTCTGCTCGAGGTTCTCGATCCGGAACAGAATGTGAATTTTCTCGATCACTATATCGATGTAAGATTTGATTTATCAAATGTTCTTTTCATAGCAACAGCCAATCAGATCGACACTATCCCGAGACCGCTTCTTGATAGAATGGAGCTGATGAATCTTTCAGGATATATACTTGAAGAAAAAATAAAAATAGCGAAAAAATATCTTCTTCCGAAACAGATAAGCGAACACGGACTGAAAAAAGAAATGATTGATATTGATCAGAATTCTCTGCGGAAAATTATTGACGGATATGCAAGAGAGGCGGGAGTCCGAAGCCTTGAAAATACAATAAAAAGAATTATGAGAAAAACAGCCAGAAAATTTGCTGAAGGCAATACAAAGCAGATCAAAATTACTGAAAAAAATCTTGAGGAATTTTTAGGCAAGCCGCGCTTTACAGATGATTCACTTTATGATAAAGAAATTCCTGGCGTAGTGATGGGCCTTGCATGGACAAGTATGGGCGGCGCAACATTGTATATAGAAGCCACATCTGCTTCTGCAAAATCCAGAGGTTTTAAACAGACAGGGCAGCTGGGTGATGTCATGAAGGAATCAACGGAAATTGCCTATACCTATATAAACTCAAGAAGCGCTGATTTTAAAATAGATGAGGATTTCTTCCACACTCATTTTATTCATCTTCATGTCCCGGCAGGAGCTACACCAAAAGACGGACCGTCAGCGGGTATTACCATGGCCACAGCTATTTATTCTCTGGCAAAAAATAAACCTGTTAAAAAAAATATTGCTATGACAGGTGAACTTACAATTACAGGAAAGGTGCTGCCGATTGGCGGGCTGAAGGAGAAAACAATTGCTGCAAAAAGGGCAGGTGTAAAAACGCTTATATTTCCGGTAGAGAATAAAAAAGATTTTGATGAGCTTCCGGATTATATTAAAAAAGGCCTTACTGTTAAATTCGTTAATTATTTTGATGAGATTATAAAAATAGTCTTTTGAAATTTCATAATAATAATTCTATTTTTTTATCTGTGAAGTCGGATATTTTTTATGAAAAAATAATCCCATTTTTTATTCTTGACAGATATCACATATTTTATAGTTAGTTTTCAGCATAAACTATTTAGGCCCAGGTGGTGGAATTGGTAGACACGCATGGTTGAGGGCCATGTGGGAATTTCCTGTGCGGGTTCAAATCCCGCTCTGGGCAGATTTTTAAAGCTCCTTTTCATCAGGGAGCTTTGCTATTTATAACTTAAAGGAGAATTAAAATGGCTATAGAACAAACATTAATCATTATAAAACCGGACGGACTCGTTAAGTCCCTGACAGGCAACATACTTTCACGGCTTTCCGAAGCCAAACTTATCATCGTTGGCGCAAGGGCTGTTAAGGTTACAAGGGAGCTTGCTGAAGAGCATTACGGGCACCTTAAAACAAAACCTTTTTTTGATGAGCTTGTCCGTTATTTTATGGGAGAACAGCATGATATTAATCGTGTTGTTGCTTTTGTTTATCAGGGTGATGATGCAATTAAAAAAATCAGAGACATAGTAGGGGACACGAATCCTGAACTGGCAAATCCTGTATCAATCAGAGGCGCTTACGGCAGGATTACAACAGCAGGCGTTTTTGAGAATGTTGTACATGCTTCATCGAGTATTGAAGATGCAGAGAAGGAAATTAAGCTCTGGTTTGAGCCGCAGGATCTGGTTGAAGGAATCTATTCAACGAAAGAAGTAACAGTTACTAATGTGAAAAAAACAGTCTGGGCATAACAGGAGCGGCATATGATACTTATTATACTTGGAGCACCTGGAGCAGGCAAAGGTACTGTTTCACAGAGACTTGTTAAGCAGTACGGGATCGCACAGATATCAACAGGAGATATTCTCCGGGCTGAAGTAAAAAAAGGTTCGCCTGTCGGAAAGGAAGCAGCCGGTTTTATGAATGCAGGAAAACTTGTTCCTGACAGTACCATAATGGACTGTATTAAAATAGCAGTACAGACTGATTCCTGCAAAAACGGATTCATCCTTGACGGATTCCCGCGAACAATTCCTCAGGCGGATTCGCTTAAAAAGCTTCTTGCCGATATTAATTTAAAGCTTGATGCAGTAATAAACCTTGAAGTTCCGGAAGATGTTCTGATCCGCAGGTTAACCAGCAGGAGGACATGTTCAAACTCATCCTGCCAGGCAATTTATAATATTCATACCATGCCGACTAAAAAGGAAGGCGTTTGTGATAAATGCGGAAGTCCTGTAGTTCAGCGCGATGATGAAACGGAAGATATCATAAAACAGAGACTTGAAACTTATAAAGAAAAGACTCAGCCTTTGATACAGTATTATTCGAAAGATCCTGTTTTTAAATCAATTCCAGGGCTATCTGTAGATGATGTCATGGTTGAACTTGAAAAAATACTGTAATTTATTTTTATGGAGAGATGCTCGAGAGGCCGATGGGGACGGTTTCGAAAACCGTTGAGGGTTTTCCCTCCGAGGGTTCGAATCCCTCTCTCTCCTAATGAATTTAGATTTGACACGGATTGACAGCGTTATATTTAAGTATATGAATTATGGAAGGGTGTCCGAGAGGCCGAAGGAGCATGATTGGAAATCATGTGTGGCGCAAGTCACCGGGGGTTCGAATCCCCCCTCTTCCGAAGAATTTACCAACATGGCAAATGTATGTCCTACCAGGTAACTGCAAGAAAATGGAGACCTCAAAATTTCGAAGAGGTGGTTTATCAGGATCATATTTCAAGGACCCTGAAAAACAGTATTTTAACCGGAAGAATTTCACACTCCTATCTGTTTACAGGTCCCCGGGGTGTCGGTAAAACAACAACTGCGAGAATTTTTGCCAAATCTTTAAACTGCATAAATGGTCCTACGCCGGAACCATGCGGGAAATGTGAAAGCTGCCTTGAGATAAAAAATGGAATTTCATTTGACGTTATAGAAATTGATGGTGCCTCAAACCGCAGTATTGATGATATCCGCGAACTCCGCGAAAATGTTAATTATGCGCCTGTTAAATCGAAATATAAAATTTATATCATAGATGAAGTTCATATGCTTACCAAGGAAGCTTTTAATGCGCTTCTGAAAACTCTTGAAGAACCGCCGCCTCATGTCGTTTTTATATTTGCTACTACCGAATATCACCAGGTGCCGGAAACAATTTTATCAAGGTGCCAGAAGTATTTTTTTAAAAAAATTCCGGTTGAAACTGTTTCGGCGCATCTGAAAAAAATAGCTGAGAATGAAGGGCATAAAATTTCCGAGCTTGCCCTGTTTGCAGCTGCCCGGGCTGCAGAAGGCTCTATGAGGGACGCCCAGTCGCTTCTTGATCAGATAATATCTTTTTCCGGAACAGCGGAAGCATCAGAGGAGGATGTGCTTGCAATTCTCGGAATTATTTCAATTGAAAGCTACATCAGAATCCTTGAGCATATTGCTGCAGATAATGCAAAAGGATTATTCGATGAAATCGAGCGCATAGCTGAAATCGGAGCTGATTTTACAAGATTTGTTTCCGGTTTATCCGATATTATAAGGGCTGCGAGGCTGATAAAAAGAGGAATAATTTCTGCTGAATCAATCGGGCTTTCGCAGGCGGAATATTCGATGCTGAAAAATATCCTGGATAAATTCAGTGATAGTGACCTGAGTGCAATGAGCAGAATATGCATAGCTCTCCAGAAAGATTTAAAATTCGCTGTTGATGAAAGAATTAATATCGAAATGGCGCTGCTCGATATGGCAGCTGTAAAAAAATCGCCGTCTATATCAGAAATAATAAAAAAACTTGATTCAGTTAAAAATATTCCAATTGAAAAAGCTTCCGATCCCGAGCCGGTAAAAAAAAATTCAGTTGAAGCTAAAAAAAACGAACCTGCTGCGGTTTCATCTAAAGATATAAAAACTGTATGGGCTGATTTTCTCCGTGAAATTCAGACTGAAAAAGGTTACCTTTTTTCACTAGTCAAACAGTGTATTGTCGAATTAAGCGGAGAGGAATTCAGCTTAATTTTTACAGGCGGAAATGCATTAAACGATATCGGTTTTTATACTAAAATCATAGATAAAAATAAAAGAGAAATAATTGAAGAGGGAATTTCAAGGCGTATTGGTTTTAAAGTTGTTCTGAAAATTAAAACTGCAGATGCGTTAAAAAGCCAGGATATTACAGAAAAGCAGGAAAATTCTGAAATGGAATCTTCTCCATTGCCGGATGCTGAAATGATGAAAAATCCCGAACTGGATGAACTCGAACGCAAGAATCCCACAGCGGAAAAAATAAAAGATGTCTTTCACGGTGAAATCATTAAAAAAGGAGATAAATGATGCTTAAGGGACTCGGTGACATTGGTCAGTTGATGAAGATGCAGAAAGATTTAAAAGAAGCACAGAAAAGAATTCAAAAAGCAAATCTTGAAGGCGATAGCGGAAACGGGGAAGTGAGATCCGTTATGAACGGAGATTTCAAACTTGTTCAGCTTACAATTGATGAGAAATTTTTTGAAACTGCAGATAGAAGAGCTGTTGAAAAAATGGTAACAGCAAGTATCAGCGATGCTGTAATTAAAGTGAAAAATTATTCTGCAGAAGAGATGAAAAAGCTTACAGGCGGAATGGATATTCCCGGACTTGGCGGATTATTGAAGTAAAAAATTGAAAAATCCATCTTCATATCTCGATGCTCTTATAAGTGAGCTTTCAGGTCTGCCGGGTATAGGTCATAAAAGCGCCGGCAGAATCGCATTTCATATTTTAAAAATGCAGACAGCAGATACAGACAGGCTTGCAAGAACAATTATAGAGATAAAAAAAAATATCCGGACATGTACTGTCTGCGGCGGACTTTCTGATTCGGATACCTGCTCAATATGTTCAGATTCCAAACGTGATAATAAAACAATCTGTGTGGTAGCTGAAGCAAGGGAACTGCTTGCAATAGAAGCTACAGGAGAATATAGCGGCAGCTATCACGTGCTTGGCGGTCTTATATCGCCGCTTGACGGAATCGGGCCGGATGAACTGAATATCGGGAAGCTTGTTAATAGAATTTCTGCAAATGATATATATGAAATAATACTGGCGCTTAATCCTACAGTTGAGGGGGACGCTACATCTTTATACATTGGAAGACTTCTGGGCGGATTGTCAGTTAAAATAACACGTATTGCCAGAGGTCTTCCTGTCGGATCTGATATTGAATATGCAGACTCAGCTACTCTGATAAAATCAATTGAAAACAGGGTGGAGTTTTAATTACCATTGTTTCGTTTTTGGCTTCGTTTTCGTTTTTGTTTTTGTTGTCCGTTTAGGTTTACCAATGATATCGATTATTACAGGTATTCCGCTCATGTCATATTCCTTCTGGATCTGTTTTTCTATAGATCTTACAACATCTTTTCTGAATAATTCATCATTATTTACAAAAATTTTAAATTTCGGCGGTATTGTATCTGTCTGGGTTGCATAATAAATTTTCATTTTTTCGCCAAGACCCGGAATTCTTGCAGCTTTCTGAATGCTTTGCAGAAAGGCGTTCAGTTTAGGCGTTTCAACCCTTCTTGCTGCTTTTTCTTTAAGTTCAAGCGCAGTTTCAAGCAGCTTGTGTATCCTGATCTTTTCCTTTGCGGAAATTGATATAATAGGAAAATCAACTGCTTTGTAAAATTTAAAGATAAATTTATCCTTAAACTTGTCGAATGTGTCTGTTTCTTTTTCAAGCGAGTCCCACTTGTTAACAGCAATAATTACCGGCTTTTGCGCTTTAATAAGTTCGTCAGATATTTTTTTATCAGTTTCAGTTATGCCTGCAGTTGCGTCAATGAGGTGGATGACCACATCGCTGCCTTTTATGGAATCAAGAGCGCGAACCAGGGAAAAGTACTCAATTTTCTCGTTCATTTTGCTTTTTTTTCTGATACCGGCAGTGTCTATTACCTTGATCAGCTTTCCATAGAAGTTAAAGATTTCATCTACAGAATCCCTTGTTGTACCGGGGATATCAGATACTACTGATCTGCCATATCCTATAAATGAGTTTAAAAGCGTTGATTTTCCGGAATTAGGCCTTCCTGCTATAGAGATGCTGATATCCGGCTGCTGAATTGCAGTTTTCTTTTCGGGCAGAAGCTTGATAATCTTGTCAAGCAGCAGGTTGATATTGAAAAAACGTGTAGCAGATACAGGAACAATATCCGTGAAGCCCATTTCGTAAAAATTTACCATTTCTTCAAGCCTTTCAGGTCCATCCATCTTGTTTACAACGATGATTACAGGTATAGGAAGTTTTCTTAAAATATCCGCCAGATCAAGATCATATTTTTCCGGTGAAGGGTACTCGAGGAGGAATACAATTACAGATGCCCGTGCAAGATGAAATTTTGCATTTTCAATAATTGAAGCCGACAATGCCGAGTCATCGGGCAGGTCAAGACCAGGTGTGTCTGATATTGAGAAAGAAACTGATTCATAACTGAACCTGTATGATATAACATCTCTTGTTAATCCCGGTATTGAATCAACTATAGATTTTTTTTCTTTGATTATCGCATTAAAGAGGGTGGATTTGCCCACGTTCCTCCTACCAACGATCACTACTTCAGGAAGTTTATTCATTTAGACCTCTATACCTTGTTGTTAATCTTATAATACATGGTTATGATGATACAGTCAAGTACTAAAAAAAATGCGACATAATACATTTTTTTCTTGAAATTTTTTATATATAATAATAGATGTAACGTTATTATAGGGTAAATAATAATTATTAACAAATATTACCATATCGTTGCAAAGGACTTTTTAATAAAATAAAAAAATAATTATGAGGTGAATTAAATGGCTAAATCATCAAAACAACTTGCGAGTGATCTTAAGAAAAAAACGCTCAAGGTTAGTAATTTGAAGAAAGAATTAAAAGCTGACGAAGCTGCTCTTGCAAGAATAACAAAAGAACTCCCTCTTGCTAAAAAAAGAGAAGAAGCAGCAAAGAAAGCTAAAGCATCATCAAAAAAAGGCAAATCATCAGCTAAAAAAGCAAAAAAAAGATAATAAACAGATATCTGATCTAATTAAAAGAGGGTATAAACCCTCTTTTAATTTTTTTATCGTTAATTAACAAAAACCAGCATATAGTTGCCTTTTCCCGTTCAATTAATCAAATTTTCAACAAAAATCCAGCCGAAACCGCTTCAATGCCGATTATCTGGTGTTTTTTTTATTAAGTCTAATAAAATATTGAAGAATTATCCGGTATATATCGATATTTTTTATAGGGATTTATATCTCAATTCTGAATCAATTAATACAAATTTCAATCAGAGGTTATGTTTTGCAGAATTTAAGTCAGAGAAAAGCCAGAAATTTTGAAGCTTTCCAGTCTGCAGATGATGTTTTTGCCGTACTGAAGTCGCAGTTTTCAAACCGGAAATTGTATATAAAGTATTCTGTAGATAAATTTGAAGTTACAATAAATGAATATAATGCTGATAAAACTGTTATGCTTGTTACAGACCCAACGTTTGAGAAAGAGGATTCAATAACAGTTTACGGTCTTTCTGACAAATATATAGAAATTGATTTTTCTCTCATTGAAATGATAGGCCCCGGATATTTTAAATGTAAGATAAAAAGCGCGAGAAGAGCTGTAGGCGGAAGAAGGGATTTGCGCTTTAAACTGAACCCTGATGACGCTGTTGCAACTAATTTTAAAATATCCAAGCAGAAAATTGATGTAACCACATATAATATTCCTACGAGCATAAAAGTTCTTCTTGATCAGTTTAAGAATACCAACAGCAAATTAGGTGATATTGTAAATGTGGATGTTTTTCCTATGGAAGAGCAGAACAGCCTTCTTAAACTTATCAAAAAATCAAGTAAAACCCTCTTTGTCAGCAATACTGCTGATCCTGAATCATATAAGGCTTTGAATGATGATTTTATAGATCTGTATGAGCTTTATGGGAATAAGCTGAATGATTATATCAAGAAAAATATTGAAAAGGGATATAAATCAATAGTTATAGTTCCTATTATATATGTAAATGAAGAGGAGAAGTCAATTCCCTTTGCTTACATACAGGTTGTGTCAAAAAGCACAACTTTTACACTGGATAAAGTTCTTGATTTAAAGGTAATGTCTTTCAAGCTGATTGATAGAATCAGGGATGCAAATACTGAACTTATAAGCATACACCAGCAGATAATTGATGTCAGCAGAGGCGGAGCTAAGATAAAATTCACTGATAAACGATTAAAGGAATATGTTCAGAAAAGCAAGGGGTTTGTTTATGATCTCGTTTTCAAGCTCCAGGCCCCGATAACTTTATTCGGCGATGTAAAGGCAACGTATAAGGATGATAATGGCGATGTCTATGTTGGTGTGGATTTTGAAGGCAACTCATCACGAAAAAATGAAATGAAACGATTTTATGCAATCCTTAAGCCTATGGAAGCTGATTACAAATCCCGTCTTATTAAAAACATGAAACAGCAGCAGAAGTAATTTCCAGATACTTTTTCCCCGGATTTCACAACTCCTGAGATATTCTTTGCTTGATATTCTATAACTCATTTGTATGATTTGTCAATCTGTCAGATAAAATGGCAGCCTGAAAAATTATTTCAAGGAGCTTATATGGAATACAAAACAATCCAATTCGATATCGTTAAAAAAGGAATAGGCCACCTGAGGCTCAATCGCCCTGAGGCGTACAATGCAGTCAACCACCTGATGATGGAGGAGCTTGAGGCCTTCTGGCGTGAAAGACTGTACGATCTTGATACTGTAGTCGTAATCCTTACAGGAAATGGGGAAAAAGGATTCTGCGCAGGTCTTGATATGAAAGAAACAGTTACCCTTGCACCGAAAATGAATGTTTCAGAGTTTTACCGTTTTCAGGCCCGTCTTGCCCGAATCAATCTTGCCATGAGGCGCGCTCCCCAGCCTATAATCTGTGCTGTTCATGGGGCTGCATCAGGCCAGGGATTCAGCTTTTCCATGGCATCTGATATTCGGATTATATCTACAGATGCGCGCTTCAATGCGGCATATATAAATATTGGTCTGGGAGGAGCAGATATGTCGTGCAGCTATTTTCTGCCGCGTATAATCGGCTCCGGACGGGCATATGAATTTATGTACACAGGGACTTTTATGAGCGCTGCTGATGCAATGAATCTGGGATTTGCAAGCCGTATGGTTGAGAAGGACAAACTGTATGATACAGCAATGGAGTTTGCAGACATAATGATGACAAAAAATCCTCTTGCACTGCGTCTTACTAAAGAGGCTATAAACATGAATCTTGATGCCGGCGGGCTTGAGGCTGCATTGAATATAGAAGACCGGAATCAGACCCTGCTTGCTCTCAGCGCATTTAAAGGTGTAAAATAGTTATTATTTATTTCCCCCGGGGAATATGAGAAGTCATTTTGATATTTAACTTTTAGTGAAAAAAAAAGACCGGCCAAATGCCGGTCTTTTTAATCTGCAATGCATTTTATTTATTTTACCATTTTAGCCATGCGTTTCTGTATTTCGGCTGCATCTTTAACTGTGCGGTCAATTACCTGTTTTACTGTAGGTATGTCATTGATAAGTCCCTGAACCTGACCGATAAGCGCTACACCTTTTTTCAGATTACCGTCTTCTGTTGCTGCCTGAATTTTATCGAAAGCTGTTGCAAAGTGAGCGAGTGTAATAATCATCTTTGGTCCCTGAATAATTGTGCCGATTGCAAGTTTGAGCCATGGAAGATTCATCATTTTTGCGAGCTTCCATGAAGCAAGCCCTGCACGGGGAAGGCTCATCCCCTGGCGGATTGCTTTTTTTGATGCTTTTGTATTAAGAACACGGCAGTAAAGACCGTCAAATCTGTTTGAATATATTGTATCATCAATTCCAGCTTTAATATGAGCATCTTTTGTATCCTGATGTACAGGGCTTTCCTTGGTGAGTGAAAGTCTTGTACCCATTCCAACGCCTTCAGCTCCTAGAGCAAATGCAGCCATCATGCCTTCTGCATCTGCAATACCGCCGATAGCTACAACAGGGATTTTCACTGCACGGACAATTGCCGGAACAAGAACCATTGTAGATACCTGGCTTCCGTGAGCTGCGGCTTCATTCCCTGTTACCTGCAGAGCATCTGCTCCCTGGCTTTCTGCTGCAAGAGCGTGCTTGACTGTTGTGACTGTTGCAATAACTTTTCCGCCGTATTTATGTGCCCGCTCAGCTATCCAGTCGCATTTTCCAAGAGATACATTTATTACAGGAACTTTTTCCTGAAGCATAATCTCTGCATTTTCTTTTGCTCCAGGCATAAGAAGCGTGCAGCCGCATCCAAAAGGATTTTTTGTAAGGGAACGTATTTTTTTAATCGCTTCTCTGGTCTGTTCAGGATTTAGCGGGCCTGTTGCAAGCCAGCCGATACCGCCTGCATTACATACAGCTGCGACAAGCTCGGGTGTGCTTATCCAGCTCATTCCAGGCAGAATAACAGGATATTTAATTTTAAATAGCTTGGTAATTTTTGTTTCCATATAAAACTCCTCAATTCTTTGTCAATGTTCTCCTGTTTTATAATATAAACGCAGGAGGTTCTAATGGCGTCTATTCCATGAGAAAAGTCGCATTTGGCAAGACTTTTTTTATACTTGAATATGATTTCTGTTCATAAACACATGGTTGGAAATGTAATAAATCATAAACGGGAAAAGATGTATAAAAAAAATGAATTCAAAATTCATCAAAATGATATTTTACTGGCAAAAAAAACATCGTTTTGTTAGATTTGCCGGAACAGGCAAGTGATAAATAAATTATTATAGAGAGGTATATATGCCGCTGATAAAATGGGAAAAAGATGAAACCGTTGCAATACTCACAATGACAAATGGCGAAAACAGGCACAATCCGGACTACACTGCCGAGATGCTTAAAGCCTATGATGAGATTATGGCCGATGAAAACATAAAAGCGCTGGTACTTACTTCCAATGACCCGAAAAATTTCAGCCTTGGAGTTGACCTTGGATGGATGATGCAGATGCAGCAGAAGAAAGATATTCAGGGAATCAGCGATTGGCTGATAAAACATAACGAGGTTTTTAAATTTTTATTAATGGCGCCTATGCCAACCATTGCTGCCATTACAGGTCACGCATTCGGTAATGGAGCGCTTATGTCTCTGGCTTGCGATTTCAGATTTATGAGGGCTGACCGCGGATACATGTGCCTGCCTGAGGTAGATCTGGGAATCATGTTCACTCCATCAATGCTTGAGTGGGTAAAAAGATCAATGCCGTACCATCTCGTACAGAAAATGATATATACAGGAATAAAGGTCTCGGCTGCTGATCTTGAGAAGCACAATGTAATTGTTAAAGCCTGTGCTGACGCAGATACTACTCTTAAAGAAGCAGTTGCTTTCGCAAAAACATTCAACAAGAAAAGAAATACTGTCAAAGAGATGAAAGTCCGTATGTATAAACATATTACAGACAAGATTGATAATGAGGACAACAAATACCTGGTGCCTCCAGTAGACATGTTCAGGGTTTGAGTGCAGCATTGCCGGCTTTTTATGTAAAGGGATAATAAGTAAAATGGTTATGAAAAATAAAATCAATATCATGAAGAATTTATTTACTTTTATTTTCATGGTATTGATTTTTCTGATTCCTCATCTTTCTGCTTCAGCTGAAAAAATAAACTTTAATGCATCCGATTTTTTTGTAAAAAAGGGATTCTCTAAAGAATGGATTAAAAATATTCCATCAGGAGATAATTCCTGGTTGTTAATACCTGCCAATAAAGAACGTCAATCCATTAGAGTAATGGATTTACCTTTCCCGGATAAACAGACGAGAACATTTTTTTCATTTAAAAAATATAAAAATGAAACTTACACTTTTATCACCAGCTTTACTATAAGCAAAGATGAAACATTGAAAAAAGATTTTCTCGGATTATATATAGATCATATTGCAGAAAACTGGGAAATTTATCTGAACGGCAATCTGATAAAAAGTGAAATGTATCTTAATTCCGAAGGTGAAATTAGTGAATTCCGTAACAGTCGCCGTGAACTTGTATATTTAAATCCGCAATTGCTTAAAGTCGGAGAAAACATTTTTGCTTTCAGGATTGTCGGAGATCCAACAATTGAAGATACAGGTTTTTATAGTTCAGTACCATTGCTTATAGATAACTATGAAAAACTTTCAAAAGACAGAATTAGAATGGGGCAGTTAATTCTGTTGTTTGTGTATATAATGACAGGATTGTACCATCTGATGTTATACATGTTCAGGAAAAGCGAAAAGTATAACCTTGTATTTGGTATTTTTTCAGTAATGCTTTTCATTTATTTATTCTGCAGAACAACAACTGTTTACTCATTCATCCCGGATACCAAATGGGCTCTGTTAGTCGAGTTTATAACTCTCTATACATTGTTTCCGCTTATTGTTATTTTTATGGATTTGATTTTGTTTGGGAAGATAAAAGCATTTGCTTTAGGTTATAGCATATTTTGTTTAATTCTTATTGCTATCACAATTGTATCTCCATTTAGCGTCATGATAGATGTTCTACGTATCTGGCAATCAA
>CAYMPH010000026.1:0-37259 GCA_964392365.1 uncultured Leptospirales bacterium | reverse complement strand
CCGCAGAATGGATTTCCGCGGTAGCATAGAAGAAGAACCCTCATTATTTTTTCTCTGGGGATTTTTCAGGCAAAGTTTTTCTTGTTGTTAAAATTGCAAGGCCAACCCAGAAAACAGCTCCGAGTATAACAATTGCAATAACTGCTGCAGGAATTGCTATTGCCCAGTAACTTTTAATATACATTCCGTATATCATGGCTGCTCCTGCACTTAAGGAAAACGTGCAAAGCAGAACTGCTTTGAATTTAGTTGTGTCTTTTTTTTCTACGAGTTCGGGCATTGGAGGCACCACCTTGATCGATAATATTGTAAGACCGATCCAGAATCCTGTTCCAACAACAGCCACAGAAACAAGAGCAACTGGAAATGCTACTGCATAATATGAAAACACAGAGCCGATAAAAATATCATTTATATAAAAGAAATTTCCTGTAGATTTTTCAACGAAAACAAAAAAAATAAAAGCAGCTCCCGCTAAAATTGAAAAAAATAAAGCTAAAAGTCCGAAAATTTTATTTCTGGGCATCGTTTTATCCTGATATATATTTTGATAAGGGAATTTCGATAAATCATTTATTAGACATTCCCTTGGGTTCGCAGCATAAGGAAAAATCATTTTTTTTGTTTATTATAATAATGAAAAAAATGATTTTTTAAGACTCCCATAACTAAAAATGTAAAATAAAAAAATGTGTCAACATTTATTAAGCAGCATTGCTTATTTTTCTTGACGCCGGATATTTAATATATCCATAATTTTAAAGCATATTGAAAGGAGAAAAATTTTATGAAATTAAAAATGATAACTATGATTACCGCGTCAATAGCCTTATTGTTTTTTTATGCTTCACAGATAAAAGCAGAAACATATCCGAAAACCGTAATAAACGGCAACATCATGGAAATTTATCAGTCTGAAGGTGATTTATCCGGCAAAGGTCCTATAAAAATTGTTGATGGTAAAAATATTAAAGACGGCTCCTGGATTCTTTATTTCGAAAAAAGCAATGCATCTAAAAAGAAAGCTGAAGGCGATTTTAAAGATGATAAGAGAAACGGGCTCTGGACTTTTTATAACGAAAACGGTTCAAAGAAAAATGAAACGCCATACGAAAACGGCAATCTGAACGGAATTCAGAAAAACTTTACACCAAAAGGCGATGTTGAATCAGAAATTCCATATGTCAATGGAGCTGTTTCAGGCTTAAAAAAATATTATAAATCCGGAACTCTTGTTAAAGATGAGCAGATTGCTGATAATAAAAAAAACGGCATATCAAGAGAATATT
The DNA here is from genome assembly GCA_964392365.1 of uncultured Leptospirales bacterium. GTDB lineage: Bacteria > Spirochaetota > UBA4802 > UBA4802 > UBA5550 > CAYMPH01. Next base: position 35,970 of record CAYMPH010000026.1, on the reverse strand, counting down.
ACACTACGAGCGGCGCTGTAGGCAAAATATCAATTTATAAAAACGACAAGCTTGATGGAATCCAGACAACATTATATCCGGACGGCAAAAAAAAGATGGAAGGCCTTTTCAGGCCTGTAACAGAACAGGACCTGCAGGATAATCCGGCTGCTTCAAATAAAGAAGGAATGAAAACCGGTCCTTGGACACTGTATCATAAAAATGGAAATATTCAAATGACCGGATCTTTCCTCAATGATAAAATGACCGGAAAATGGCAGACCTTTCATCCTGAAGGTCAGCTCGAATCAGAAGGTATGGCTGCAGAAGGATCAAAAAACGGAGTATGGAAATTCTACAGCGCAAGCGGTGCCGTTGAAAAAGAAATGACGCTTGTCAAAGATATGGTAAATGGATTATGTAAAATATACGAAAATGGAAAACTTTCAGGCCAGGGCGATATGAGCGGTCTGCCAAACAAACCCCGAAGAAACGGCGACTGGACAGATTTTTATCCAAATGGAAAAATTAAATCCGAGAATGTGAAAGGCAGCGGAAAATATATGATGGATAAAAAGAATGGGAAGTTCAGGGAATATTATCCAAACGGCAATCTCATGGCAGAAGGGGATTACATGAATGATAAAAAAAACGGGAACTGGAAATTCTATAATGAAGATGGAAGAACAGTTGATGATTCAAAAACCGGTTATTATATGATGGACAAGCTCAATAAAAAATTAAAGGTGCAGTAACTCATCACACGGCCCCCCTTCTCTTTTAAAGAAAAGAAGGGGGAGCATTTATAATCAGGAATTGAATGATATCAAACAACAGAACAAGGGGTTGCAACCCCTTGTTCTTTAAAAGGAATAACCAATGATAATCCCTGTATTTTTTTTAATTTTACTTATGTCTTCTCTTTTATGGCCGGTATTATACAAAGTAAAATATTTTAAAATCAGACCTTATCTCTCACATACATTACAGCTATTAATATTTTTTGCTTTATTAGTATTTGCGGATTCAAATACTAATATTTCATGGATAAAATTTATCATCTCCGGAGTCGCATTCACTTTCACACTCTTATTGCTTTTTAATGCTCTGCTCATGTCTATCACATCAATTAATCTTTTTGAATCTTTAAAAATTTTCTCAATCGGCAGCGATTTTATGCTTTCGATGGAGGAAGCAGGTTTCCCAAGATTTTCTGTAGTGGCTGCACCTGCAGGAGGAATTCTTCTAATTTGTATTGGCGGACTTATATACAGCAGCTTTCCCAATTCTTTTAATATACCGATTACAACCGCTGAATTTCTGATATTATTGATTTTTTTATTTATGACTTATATTTTTGAACAGCTTGTATCAAAAAATTTCTATGAATATTTTTCAAGACGGGAATACCCGTTATATTTATCATTATTTTCAAAAGGCAGGTATACCCTTGAATTTGATATACCTTCTCCTCCATCAGAAGAACAGATTAAAAAAACAATTGATAAAGTTAAACCGGCTTCCAATAAAAAAAATATTATTTACATTGTACTTGAAAGCTTCAGACACGATATGGTTGATAAAAAAATATGCCCTGTTATGAATCAGATTTACTCCGAGTCCCTGCAGATAAAAGAATCTTACGGTTCAGCAATTTATACATCGCTATCATGGAATACCATCTTTCTTGACAGGCCATCCTGGACTGTAGATAGCGATATTTCCTCATTCAATGGAGATTCTTCCGGATCAGTACTGCTGCAGATTTTTAAAAAAGCAGGCTATAATATCTATCTGTCTGCTTCAGCAAATATGCACTGGAATAAATTTTTATCCCGGATAAACGGCAGAGGTCTAATTGATAAATCGTATCTTTCCTATGATGAACATAAGGAAAAGCCAAGAAACATAATAGATGATTATACAGTCTCAAATGCAATCACATTCATGGAAGAACACAAAAGTAAAAAGCCGTATTTAATGTTTGTTCATCTCGACAGCTCGCACTGGACATATTTTTTTGATAAATCTGCTGAAAAGTTTAAACCTTTTCCTGATTCAATAAACATGGTTGCACTTAAATCGCGGAGCTATTCAGACAAAGTATTCAACAGATATAAAAATTCCGCAACTCAGATTGATAATGAAATAGGGAAAATCGTTACATACCTGAAATCCTCCGGGAAATATGATAACACGGAAATAATAATTGTTTCAGATCATGGAGAAGGTTTTACATCGGGGATAATCGGCCACAGCGTTTTAACTGATGACATAAAACGTGTCCCTATAATAATAAAGCTCCCAGGCATTAAAAATAAAAAGATAAATGGAACTGTTTCACACATGGATATAATGCCGACTTTATTCGAATATGCCGGTATCAATATTAATAAGGATTTTAATCCCGGAAAGTCATTGTTATCTTCATTAAAAGAAGAAAAACCTGTGCTTATTCTTCATGGGAGCATGCAGATGGCAGATCTTACATTTGATAATTTTTCTGTAAGTTTCAAAACTGAATTTTCAAAGGATAAAGCAAAACTGACACCATACAGAATTACGGAAAAAAATGGCGCTGAAATTAAACAGGATATTTCAATTGAAAATCTTAAAAAATCTTTGACATATATTATTGAAAAGAAGTATATTATTTAGAATCATGTTAATAAAAATAATAGAATCCGAGCTATATAATGAAATACTTCCTGAAGGATATGTATCTATTGATACAATGGAAGAATTTGAAAAATCACTTTCATCACTCATTAGTAAAAATAAAAATATTATTATTAACTTTAAAAAGACTGATTTTATTGACAGTTCTAGCATTGGCCTTCTGATAATGAACTTGAAAATCGTAAAGAAGAAAGGATTAAAAATTATTTTTTTTGGCTTCAATAAATCAGTTCATCAGACTTTTACAATTATCGGATTGATAAATAGTTTAACTATTGCAAAAACTCATGATGAAGCTGTTGCACTGGCTTCTGCTGCTAATAACTAACCAGGAAAAAAAAATATGCAGATAATTGCTTTTCTTGGGAACCCCGGAAAAAAATATTTAAAGAACAGACACAATATCGGTTTCATAATTGGAGAATACTTTTCTTCAAATCATGAAATTAAAGTAAATCAGAAACAGAATTCCTCAATAATAGGAAAAGGTGTAATTGAAGGAAAAGAAGTTATTCTTGCTGCGCCGCAAACCTATATGAACAACAGCGGCATAGCAGTAAAGGAGCTTCTGAATTTTTTCAAAACAGATATTAAAAATCTAATTGCAGTTCATGATGATATAGAACTTCCTTTTCCTGAATTTAAAATTAAATTCGGAGGCGGGCATAAAGGACAAAACGGCATCAGATCAATTATTCAGCAAACCAGCAATCCGGATTTTAACCGGTTAAGATTCGGAGTAGGCAGACCGCATCACCCTGAGATTCCAATTGCGGATTTTGTTCTTTCTGATTTCACAAAAGAGGAACAGGAAAAAATTAAAATAATTCTGCCGGATATTGATAAAGCTTTATGCGATATAATTAAATCTATGGAGGATTAAAATGAAAGTTCTTGTGCCTCTTGCTCCGGGTTTTGAAGAGATTGAAGCTGTCACTATAATAGATCTGCTTCGCAGAGCTCAGATAAATGTAACAACTGCAACTCTTGGAGACAATCCGGTTATTGGAGCTCATAGTATTACTGTTACAGCAGATATTGAAATAAGAAATGCAGCAGCAGAAAATTTCGGGTGCATTGCTTTACCAGGCGGCATGCCTGGAAGTAATAATTTAAAACAAAGCAGCGATGTAATAACACTTATAAAAAAAATAAATAAATCCGGAGGAATTGTTTCTGCTATTTGCGCAGCCCCAATAGTTTTAGGCAAAGCAGGAATTCTTCAAGGGAAAAAAGCTGTCAGCTTCCCGGGTTTTGAAAATGAACTCACAGGAGCAATTATATCAAATTCATTTATTGAATTTGACGGCAATATATTAACTGCAAAAGGTCCCGGATGTGCAATTCCATTTTCATTAAAACTTATTGAGCTAATTTCCGGGAAGGGAATTTCCGATAAAGTAAAAGATAGCCTGCAATTAAGCTATTTATAAAAAATGGAAGATCAGAAAAAAACATTATTTAAAACAGGCTCTTATATCTACATCGAAGGCGATGAAGATATTGATGGAGTTTATATTATTGAAAGCGGTGCTGTTGAACTCAGCGTATCAGGGAAAAAAATTTCAATCCCCAGAAAAACTGCTGACGCAGGAGATATAATCGGTTTCATATCAGCTCTATCCAGCAAACCAAGACTGCATACTGCAATTGCAATAAAAGATTCTGTTTTAGTATTTCTATCAAGAGAAAAGTTTTATAACCTTCTGCAGAAAAATCACGATATCGCTTTTAAAATTATTCACTATTTTGCTGAAGAATTACGTGCTTATGATGAACTTATATTTTCAGTAGACGATAATTATAAAAATCAATCCAATGATATTGAGATGTTCACTCTTGCGGAATATTATCACAACAAAGGCGATAACTATTTTGCTAATTATATATTACATCAGTTCGTTTCTCAATTCCCTGAATCTTCTGAATTAAATAACGCAAAAAAAATAATAAATGATATTCAGGATGAATCCATCAGAAAAATTTCCGAACCGATAAAAGAAGACATATATAATGTTTATACAGATGGACAGATTATTTTCTGTGAAGGTGAACCTGGAACAGAGCTTTATATCATTAAAGAAGGAAAAGTTCAAATTTCTAAATATAAGAATGGAACAGATATGATTCTGTCAATACTTAAAGAAGGCGATATATTCGGAGAACTTGCCATTGTATCAGAAAAACCCAGAAATGCAACTGCTGTTTCACGATCTAAAACCGTGCTGCTACCGATAAATCTCAACTCACTTTCCCTGCTTTTTGAAAAATCTCCAGGCATTTTAAAAAGAATCTACACTGCAATAAGCCAGAGAGTATGGTTTTCCATCATAAGACTGGAATCAAAACTGTATAAAAAAAATGTAACTAAACTATATGCGTTTCTTGAGAACAAGCTGCTTGAAGATAACGTGTCTCTTAAAAGTGATTCTTCGCATATCCTGAATTTTGGAATTGATGAACTTCTGAGAATGAATAATATCTCACATGAGGAAGATAAAAACTCCATCACGCAGCTTTTATCCGATCAGAATTTAAATTTTAATTTCGGACAGATTTCAATTACAAAGGCCAGCGATATCAGCGCCATGTCATCATATTATAAAACCAGAGACAACATTGCAGATTCTCATGAAAAATCTGGAACTTAAACAACCGATAATTTGTTGACATAATATTGTCTTTTTATTATATCTATCAAAATCAGTTTAATATTTTTTTGATTAAATCAGCTTATTGATTCGAAACCAGGTTTCGATTGAATGATAATTTTAAAAATAATTTCTGCATAATCCATTCGGAGGAATTTAATGAAATATGGTATGGTGCGTCAGTTTTCAAATAACGCAATTGATAACTTTTATAATTTTTTCTACAAAATAATAGATTTCGGAAAAGTTGCTCTCGATATGCTCATTTCTTTTTTTGAAATATGGGTTACTTTTTTCAGCATTTTCTACAATATATTCATGTATATTTATTATTTTATTTTATTTGTTGTTGAGCTTGTGTCTCAATCAGGTTTCTTTTTCTGGAGAAGATCAACAAAAGCTTCAAAAACTCCTTCAATTACAATACCAACAGGTCCGAGTCCTATTCCTCACATGTACAGGGTAAAAACACCGGTAGCGGCTTTTTCAACTGCAACTGATTCAGCAAAAACAGTTCTTACTTCTCTTAAGCCTACATTGATGCAGAAAAAATCATTCGCAACAAGATTTGTAGAGTTTTTTACTGATATTTATGACAGCATAAAAAAATTCTTTTTAAAAATTGCTTCAGGTACAATCAATATATTTAATAAAAACATCAAACAGATAAAAGATTCAGAAAAAGATAATACCAAAGCTAAAAGCTTAATTGATGAATATATGAAAGAATACGAACGGAAAAAACGCTGACAAAATAAACTGTCAGTGTTTAAAAACCCGTTGGCCGGTGTAAACCATTGCTGCTTTCGGGTTTGCTTCATTGCATGCCATTATTGATTCAAAATCTCTTACTGATCCGCCAGGCTGAATGATTGCACTAACGCCGTGCGACAAAACAACATCAACTCCGTCCCTGAAAGGAAAAAATGCGTCAGATACAGCAACTGATCCTATAAGTCCGCCTTTTAATTTTTTAGTTTCATCATCAATTTCACGTTTTAAAATTGCTTCTTTCTCACCTTTAGTTACAGCAAGTTCAAGTTCCTTATAGGATATTCCATGTCTGTCCTGGCAAAGCATATCAGCAAATTTTGTATATGCCTTATATGCCGCTATCTCCGCCACACCAACCCTATCCTGTTCTCCGGTTCCAATTCCAACAGTAACTCCGTCTTTCACATATATTACAGAATTTGAACTCACTCCCATTTCAACTGACCATCCGAAAAGCATATCTTCATATTCTCTTTCAGTAGGGAGTCTGTCGATTTTGTATATTTTACCTTTATACTCGGATTCAGCAGGTTTTAAATCATCCTTTGATTTAATGCTGTTTACCTGTGACTGCTGAACAATAATTCCTCCATCCATCAAAGATTTAAACTCAGGAAAAACATTGCCTCTATAGGACTCAAGTTTATCAATTTTCCCGATTTTAACAATTCGTAAATTTACTTTCTTTCTTAATATTTCAAGAGCTCCGCCTGTATAATCCGGAGCTACCAATACCTCTAAATATTTTTCAGCAATCAGCTTTGCTGTTTCTTCATCTACAGTTCTGTTAAATGAAGCGCAGCCGCCGAATGCTGCTATAATATCGGCTCTGTAAGCTCTGTTAAATGAGTCAACAGGCGATGATCCATATGCAGCTCCGCATGGATTATTATGCTTAACAATAACGCAAGCTGGCTTGCTTCCAAGAAATTTTAATATGTTAAGAGAGTTATCAATATCTGTGAGATTTGTTTTCCCAGGATGTTTTCCGAATTGAATAAGCATATTTTCATCAATACCGCTTACAAGCGAATTGCCCGGCTCAATAAATTTACATTCGCCAAGAACAAGATTCCCGTTAACAAGCTCATACATAGATGCTTCCTGACCGGGATTCTCGCCATATCTTAATCCCTTTTCAACAATTACACCCTGATCTTCAATCTTCCATGTTCTTTTTTTATATAATAATTTCTGATTGCCGAATGTAATGGTCATTTCATCGGGAAAATGATCATCCATAATTGTTTTATAAACTTTTTTCAGATCTTCCATATCACCCTTCTTAATTTTATATTATTTTTTTTCTCTGGAAATTTCCTCAAGACTAATATCAAATATAAATTCTTTTTTTTGAGAATCAAGAGGTGTCCATACCAGTATTTTACCTTTAAAAAAATACAGCTCCCCTTCCTTCATCAATGATATAAAATCACTGTCTGAAAAATATAAGTAATAAAAAATCTTAAATCCGTATTTTATAGAATCTTCATCAGAAAATACTGCTCTATAATTTTTTTTCTCTTTACGGTCAATAGTTTGCAGAATGGCTCTTGCGCTCACCGGCTTCTTTAAAATAGAATCAAGATAAGAATCTCTCTGAAAAAAAACCACTGCACCTAAAGCTGAATAAAATTCTTTTCCGAGATATACACGGCTATTTTCTATTTTATCTGATTCACCATAAATAAATGAGCCGGAAACAATTACAGCTATGGATAAAATAATTATTTTAATAATTTTTTTATTAATCAGCATATTCATAGCAGTAATTTATTGATATTTCCTTTTCTATTAACAGTTTAATTTTCATCAAAAGAAATTTCATAAATTGCAGAGTCTCTTAATATTTCCAGAAACTTGATTTTTTTTCTTGATATGACCGATAAAAACACTTCAAGGTTGCCGGTTTTTTCGCCATTAACTGAAATGATCATGTCCCCTTTTCTAATTCCGGAGGACAGTCTTTCCGGCGAAGCATATGTAACAACAGGACCTCCGGAATCACTGTTTTCGTCAACATCAATTCCGTACTCAGAGAAAAGATTTTCTATTCTTTCCTGAATTTTGAAATAATCCTGTTTTTCTCTCAGCAGTAAAATAAAATCTTTTTCCTCATCATTTCTCAAAACAGTAATTTTGATGGAAGATCCTATTGCCTTATTCCCTACAGCTTTTAAAACCGCTCCAACAGTCAGAACTTTTTCTCCGTCAATTTTTTTAATAATATCATCTTTTTTTATCCCGGCTTTTTCTGCAGGTGATTTACTTATTACAGATATAACACTGATTTCATTTTTTCCTGCTGGAATAGACTTCCTTTCATTTGCAAGAAAACCCAGCCAGCCCCTTCGAACTCTCCCGTGCTTAATCAGCTCATCAGATACAAGCTTAACAATATTTGATGGAATTGCAAAACTTATGCCCTGGTATCCTCCGGAATTTGTTCTGATAGCAGTATTGATTCCTACAACGTTTCCATTAAGATCAACAAGAGGACCGCCGGAATTACCTGGATTAATTGAAGCATCTGTCTGAATGAAATCCTCAATATCGGCAAATCCAATACTGTCTCTGCCTTTTGAAGAAATTATACCGGAAGTGACGGACTGTCTCAGGCCGTAGGGATTTCCTATAGCAAGAACCCATTCTCCTTCCTCAATTTTATTCGAATCTGCAAATTTCACCGGAATGAAATCATTGCTTCCACGGTTAGCTATTTTTAATACTGCAATGTCAGTTTTCTGATCCGCAATAAAAATTTTCCCGTTTATTTTTTCAAAGTTAAAAGTTTCACCGGAACTGTTTATGATTTTACAATAATTCCCTTTTTTCATTACGTGATAATTCGTAACAATATATCCGCTTTTTGATATGATCGTACCTGATCCGTATGCTATTTTCTTGATTGATTTGTTTCCGGATTTTTCATAAATAATAATATTTACCACAGAGTTTTTAACATTTCCTGCAGCTTCAATAAAATATCTGTTAAATTCATCAGGTCCTGCAGAAACAATTGAAAATGTGAATAAAAATATTAAAATTAAAATCCTCATAAACTACTCCGCTGCATCTTCAAAATATGTTTTGTTATTCGGCATTTTATATTTATCAAAATCAATCTTTAAACCTTTTGGCTTATGTTTAAATTTATTATCCTTTAGCTTCATTCCGGTCAGCATCGAATATATTCCTACCGCAATACCTTCAGCAAGCTCATTTTGTTTATTCAGAAGCATATATCTATCCTGAGCTCTATTCAAATACCCGAGTTCAATAAAAGAAGAAACAGCATTTATATGATGAGGAACAACCCATATTGAAATATAAGGTTTTCCGGGAACATGGCTTATGCTGCTGTATCCTTTTAAATTCATTGCATACAGCATATACCGGACCAGCTCATATGAAGCAAATGCATTATCGCCTCCAAATCCCTCATATCCGCCGGATCTTCTGTAATCTTCATAAATACTTTTTTCTCTATCCCAGAATTTCCCGACTGGAGTTATATCTTCATATAATTCTGAATACTTAGTGAATGTAGGATGAGTTTGAGCAAATTTTTCCCAGCCGTCATTATCCTTATATTTCCATGAAACCATATTATGCCTATATCCTTTAAAACTTGCAGTGTCAGTTTTTAAATTTTTAAGAAGAGGATAAGAATTATAATACAGACTGACATCATTAAGAAACCAGTGATAGGAAGATCTTTGATTGCTTTCATCAAACCAGTCTTCATATGGACTGCCGAAATAGAAACTGTCTGAAATTTTTTTCCTTAAAAGCAGTAATCCTTTCTGCAAAAAAGAATTTGGAGGAAGTATAACCGGATTCATTGCAATAAAATCTGAAGATGCAAAACCAGCCAGATGCAGCGAAACAACAAGCTGCGGTTTAAAGCTGTTTATTTTAGAAAGCCGGCCTGGTTTTATATTGCCCTGTTTATCAGGATAATCAAAAACCCTGTATTCAGCATTGGGATCTTCCATGGAATCTGCATCCTTTTCTTTCAAGGAAGGCCCCCTGCTGAGCATATAAGAAATTATTATTCTTTGGGGTTGTTCATCAGTATATTTTTTAAGAATTTCAGTAAATTTATAGAAATCTCCATCTTCTCCGCATAGTTTAAGTATTTTTTCTACTTTAGCTGCAATGGAATAAACAATTTCATGCTCTTTTAAATTATGGATTGCCGCTCCATCTCTAAAATTATCCAGATACTTTTTTGATATTGAATCATACCTGTCGCCATGAACACTCATTGGCTGTTTGCAGATTCCTCCATGGCCTGGATCAATTACAACTCTATATTGCGGAAACTCCTGTTTATTTATATTTACAGGAATGAAAGCTGCAGTCAGCATAGCAATAAAAACAGCAACTATTCTAATAATTATTTTCATTTGATTTTTTTTTCTCATTACCCAATAAAAAAAGAGGAGTTAAACTCCCCTTTTTTATTTTATATTTTAAATTATCCGTTACTTGCCGGCTGGAGGAGTTGTGCCGCCGCCTTTTGTTTCTTTTGTTTCTTCTTTACCTGCTTCAAAAATTCTGTTAACTGTATCAGCTTTATGAAATTTATATTTTTCTTTAACAGGAGCTATATCTTCAGCCATTTCTTCTAGAATTTTAATTGCATATGATTTGCCGACTCTGAAATGGTATATTGCTGTTTCATAATTATAATCAAGCATCGCATATTCAGCATCATCAAACTGACCATATGATATTTTAAGTCTCATTAACTGATTCTGAAGATCTCTGTCTCTATTTGGATCAGATCGTGTTTTAGCATCAAGTGATTTATTAAGAATTTTTTCTGAGCATTCAGTAAGCATTTCCTGATTTGCCTTTTTATATTCTTCGGCCATCTTTTTCAATAGATCATTTATAATTTTTCTGTTATTCTCAAATTCAGCTCTTGAATAAATCACGTTTCTTTTATAATAAAGATCCATGGCTTTTTTATAACTCTCATATGCTTTATCATAATCAGGTTTCCAGCCTTTATCTGGAAAATTTGATACAATAACTTTCAAAAGATAAATCTGCTCGAGATTTCTCTTTACTAGTTTTTGTACAATGTCAATTGCACGAAATTTCATCAGATAATTATCTTCAGGTCTTTCAGCTTCATTGTATTTTTTTGTTGAAAATGTTCCATCCGCATTTTTTACAGGGTCGTCTTTAGCGCCTTCTGCCGGCTTTGTTTCCTGAGCCATTACAACTACAGCAGCTGTAAAAATAATAGCGAAGGAAAAAGACAGATATTTCATAAATTTTTTCATACATCATTCTCCTGGATTATTACATAATAGATTTTTACGAATATTTTACGGCTTCCTTGCCTTAAAATGTAACATTATATTTTATTTTTAATATAAGCAACTATTTTTTTATTAAAATAGATAAAATTAACAATTATTTATTACTTAAAAAACTTACATCAAGCGACATAATGGTATAATTTAGTGCTTAAATTCATTTATAAGTCTGAAATTAATTTTTTTAAAAAATGATTCATTATTTCCTAGTTTCAGTTATTATTTTTATAATAAAGATCAATATCGAATCCTCCGTATTTTGAACTGAAAGAAAGATTGATATTTTCATATAGAGCTTTCATAGTAACCAGATCATAATTGAATTCAGGCGGGGAAAGAAGGATTTCATGATCCGCATACTGGAGCTGATTTGCGAAAGTTCCTGTTATGAGATTTGCAAGCTCGCCGGCAACATCACCATAGCTTTTCTTTATAAGTTTTGCGTCAGATTTATTTATAAATTTTTTAGTTATAAGCGCAAGAGTTTTATCAGGCAGATTTATTACAAGCTCACCCTGAATCGTACCTTCAATTTCAACAGCAACTTTATGATCCTTTGAATTGCTCTGGGGCGTATAAACTTCTTCAACCATATTATCATCAAGAAAATTCTTGAAAATATGGCCAACTGAGCGTACAATACATTTTGAATATTTATCGTAATTGTTCATAGACCTTCCTCAAATATGTTCATTTTAGCGAATGTTACATAATATTAATTCAAAATTCAAGCAATTTTAAAAAAATATGATAAAAAAATACACCCTGTTTTAAGCTGGTTGCAAGCGGGACTGTTCTTTTACAGGTAGATATAATATGAAAGTGGTTCCTGTTCCTCTTTCAGATTTAACATCAAGATAGCCTTCATGCCTTTTTAGAATAGTAAATGTATTAGTTAAGCCAAGACCGCTTTTTTCAGGATAAGTAGTAAAAAAAGGATCAAATATTCTTTCAATAATCCCCATGTCAATACCATGTCCTGTGTCTGTAATGGATATTTTTAAATAGTCACCCCTTTTCAGCAAAAGAGCTCCAGTACCGTCTGAATAATAGTTTTCCAGACGGATTATAATGAGTCCCCCATCTTTCATTGCCTGAATAGAATTATTTATAAGACTTGAAAATGCCATTTCCATCATTCTTTCATCTGCAATTATTTCTGAAATTGCGGACTCATTTATTATTTCATATTTATATTCAGGAGGAGTAATATATTTTATGCAGTTTTTTTTGATAAGATCAAAAATATTAACTGTAATTTTTACAAGAGGTTCGTTTCTGGAATAGGTTAAAAGCTGCTCAGTTAAAGTTTGAAGCCTTTTACTGGCATTTTCAGTATCGAGAAGATACTCCATGCGGTCCTTTTCATCGCCAGCCTGATTAATTAAAAAATATAAATTACCTGTTATAACCATTAAAAGATTGTTAAACTCATGAGCAATACCACCGGATAAAACGCCAAGTGATTCCAATCTTTCACTTCGCTTTCTTTCCTTGATAAGCTCTTTCCGTTCGCTGATATCCCTTGCAGAGCATAGTACTGCTTCGCTCCCTTCAAATTCAATTATGCTGCTGCTGATTTCAACAGGTATGATCATTCCGGCTTTTGTTATATATTCTGTTTCATAATATAATTTTTTTTCAGCAAGCAGCTTATTTTCCAGACCTGCCATTTCGTTGGTTAGATCAGTATTAAAAATCTCTATCGGTTTTATTTCCAGCAGCTCGTTCCTGGTGTACCCAAGCATTTGACATGCAGTATTGTTTACTTCCAGAAATTTTTTTCCGAAATTATGAATTAGAATGATATCGCCTGCATTATTGAATATTGCCTTGAATTTACTTTCTGAATAGGAAAGTTTTTTCTCAGTATTCATAATATCAGTAATATCAACTATAACTCCTCTCATACCGGAAATCCTGCCCTTGAAATAAATCGGTTTGGAAAAGCTTCTGACCCATTTTATTTTATTTGTTTTTGTTTCGATTCTGAATACAGCAGGTTCAATATTTCCTGAAAGAGTTTTATGCATGCTTTTTTCAAGTTCTGCCAAGTCATCGGGGTAAACAAGAATGTTAAACGGCTGATTAACAAGCTGGGTTGGATCAAATCCTGTGATCTGTTTTATTACAGGACTGATGTATGTAATTTTTCCTGTATTATCCAGTGAAAAAATAATATCATTAATATTTTCTACAAAATCACGGTATAGATGATTCGTCAGATGATTTTCATCTTTATATTTTGAAATTTTTATATATAAATTCCAGATTAATAAAGAAAACGCGCCGCCAATAAGAGGAGCCAATATCATAATTCTTATATTTAGTGCTGAATCTGAAATATAAGCCTGGATAAGATGAACAGCTCCAAAAAAAAGAATTCCAATAAAAAACGCAAAAAAATTTCTAAAAACTATATTCATCGCATTTGCCTTTTTTATGAATAATATTTAAAATTTATTTTTTCCCCAGCATTTTCATTGTCATGGAAACTGCTTCTTTTATTGCAGCATCAATCTTCGAAGGATCTTTTCCTCCAGCCTGGGCCATATCCTTTCTGCCGCCGCCTCCGCCGCCTGCAATCTTTGATGCTTCTCTTATAACAGCTCCGCAATCTGCCCCTTTGCTTACCGCCTGGGAAGTTGCTGCAAAAAGAAAGAGCGCTTTATTTTCAATTTCAGAAACAAACAGTACAACCGAATTCTGGACTTTTGATCTTATTTTGTCGGTAAGCTCCCTGAGTGAATCTGCATCCATATCTTTGAATACTGAAGATATAATTTTAACCCCGTTCAATTCAACAGCTTTGCTTATCATTTCATCAATTCCTGAAGCGAGCGAACTTCTCTTCATTTTATCCAGTTCTTTTTCAAGTGCCTTGAATTTTGCAGAAGTGTCTTCTATTTTTTTAATAATGTCGTTCTCAGATACATTAAGGTTTCCGGAAATTTCAGAAACTATATTTTCATAATTGGCAAGTCTTTCCATTGCGCCTTTTAAAGTTACTGCTTCGATTCTTCTAAGGCCTGCTCCGGGAGATGATTCTTTAATAATTTTAATAAGGCCGATCTCGCCTGTTTTTGAAACATGTGTACCTCCGCATAGCTCACTGCTGTACCCATCCACTGTAACAACACGGACTTTATCCTCATATTTTTCATCAAATACAGCCATTGCACCGGACTTAACTGCATCATCTAAATTCATAACCTTTGTGTTAACTGGAATATTTGACCAGATTTTTTCATTAACAGTTTTTTCTATGCCGGCAATTTCGTCATGACTGAGCGCGCTGAAATGCGAAAAATCAAAACGCATTCTTTCAGGATCAACGCGTGAGCCTGCCTGCTTAACATGGTTTCCGAGCAGATTTCTGAGAGCTGCCTGAAGAAGATGAGTTGCAGTATGATTTGCCCTGATTAAATTTCTGTTTAATACATCAACTGATGCGTTAACTCTGCTGCCGGTTTTAAATTCACCTGAAATTACTTTTCCTATATGAATAATTGTTTTATTTATTTTCTTTGTGTCGCTCACTTCAAAAACTGATGTACCTGAAGTAATCTTTCCAATGTCACCGACCTGACCGCCTGCCTCTCCATAGAAAGGGGTTTCTTTTAGAACAATAAATCCTTCCTCATTCTGCCTGATATTTTTATTATCCGATGCATCCGAGTAAACCAGAACAATTTCAGAATCTGCTGCTGTAGAATCGTAACCCAGGAACACAGTATCGCCCGCTGTTTTAGCTGCTTCATCAAAAACTTTTCCCAGAACATCCGCGCCTTTCCAGCTCTGTTTGCCTCTATCGCGCTGGTCCTGCATGTTTTTTTCAAATCCGCTTCTATCAATAGACAGCGAATTTTCCTGTGCAATTTCCTCTGTCATTTCATACGGGAAACCGAAAGTATCATAAAGAGTAAAAGCATCACTGCCTGATATTAATTTTCCGCCTGATTTTTTCATACCCTTTATAATTTCTTCGAGACGATCCATACCGTTTTCAATTGTTTCGAGAAATCTTTTCTCTTCTGATTCAATTACGTTTTTAATATTTTTCACTGAATCTTTAAGTTCAGGATAATACGGGCTCATAAGATCTGAAACAGGGTCAACGAGTCTGTAAATAAAAGGTTCCCGTATTGAAAGCATTCTGCCGTAACGGAGCGCGCGCCTTAATATCCTTCTTAAGACATATCCTCTGCCGTCATTTGAAGGGTAGATTCCATCGGACATTGCGAACGAAAGGGTACGCGCATGATCTGCAATAACATTCATTGGAATTATATTTTGTGCTTTGTAATCTTTTCCGGTATTTGAAGATATAAATTTAATCAGAGTCATCATCTCGTCTGTTTCAAAAACCGAATCCACATTCTGCTCAAGTGTAGCAAGCCTTTCAAGTCCCATACCTGTATCAATTCCTGTTTTAGGAAGAGGTATCTGTTTGCCTGTGGTGTCCTGATAGAATTGATTAAATACAAGATTCCAGAATTCAAGAAAGCGATCGCAGTCGCAGCCCGGTTTGCAGTCAGGTTTTCTGCATCCATATTCCTCGCCGCGGTCAAGATAAAGCTCGGAGCATGGACCGCAAGCACCTGAATCTCCTGCAGGACCCCAGAAATTATCCTTCCTGCCTAAACGTACAATCCTTGAGGAAGGAACGCCTATTTTTTTATTCCAGATTTCATAAGCTTCATCATCATTTTCAAATATTGAAATCCAGATTTTATCTTTCTGGAATTTAATAACTTCTGTTGAAAATTCCCAGGCCCATTCAATGGCTTCATTTTTAAAATAATCGCCGAATGAAAAATTGCCGAGCATTTCAAAAAATGTCATGTGCCTTTTTGTACGGCCTACCTGTTCAAGATCGCTTGTTCTGAGGCACTTCTGTATTGAAGCAGCTCTTGTATATTCAAGATCAACTGTTCCTGCAAACATCGGCTTAAACTGAACCATGCCTGCTGTTGTAAAAAGCAGTGTAGGATCGTCTTTGGGAAGAAGCGGACTAGAAGGAACGATTCTGTGTTCTTTGCTTTTAAAATAATCTATAAATGAATTTCGTAAATCTTTTACTTTAAGCATTACTCTCTCCGTTTTTTACTGAGTGTCCTTCATCTTCTGGCGGACCTCCTGAAGAATTTCATCATCAGTCTGCGTTTTTTTCAGTACAACCCTGTATTTGATTTCAAATTTTGTTGGCTCAACAATTTTTTTAGGAAATTTAAAATTCCATCTCTGTATGTCATCATTCAGAAGCTTGTCAACTTCAATCAGATAAATCGGCCTCTGAGGCCTTATCTTCATGATTCTGCCTGTATCAGGAAAAAGCCAGACCAGGATTTCACCTTCCCTGGCTTCATCAATCTTGCCGAGCTTCTTAATTTCCTCGCTCATGTATTTATCTCCGCCCTTGTCATCTTCTCTTTTGATAAAATCTTCAAATCTCATCTGAGAAACGGCATACTCTTCAGAAGTAAGTAGAACCCTGAAAAGCTCTGAAGCAGATTTATCCTGTTCAAGAAATTTTTTATTTTCACGGGCAATCTTCTCTGCAGAAGCGGAATCTTTACCAGGCTTATCGCCTAATGAAGAATCTTTTTTTGTTCCGGTTCCACATGAGGTTATCAGAGCTGCAGCAGCTATAAATATAATCCATTTTTTTATCATAATAAACCTTCTTTATAAATCAATTGTTAAACACTATTTTCAAATTTCTATTGTTGCCTATTGCATATTTTTGAATGAAATTAGGCAAGAATTTTTCTTACGATGGTTTATTGTATAATATAGCTTTAAATCAACTTTTTCTGCAATATATTACCGGAAAAGAGTATAAATAAATTGACAAAAAAAATAAATCCATTTTTTTAGAAAAGTTTTACAATTTTATATGCAGATATAGCTTAGAGGTTTATTTGAAAAATATTTTTATTATACTTAAAATCATTACAATTATAATGTTATTTTGTACTATCCAGCTCAAAGCTGAAAATCTCTTCCTGAAAGACGGATCAATTATAACTGGAAAGGTCATCAATGAAACTGCAAATGAGGTGGTTATTCTTGATGAACAGAACAGAATAACCAGTTATCCTCACTATAAAGTGTTACGAACTATTTATACAAATATGAAGATAAGGAAGCTTTTTATCCAGAAACGCACAGGTGAAGGCATTGTTGCTTATATTGTTGATGAAGATCAGGACTCCTTTATATTCAGAAAAAATTTAAACCAACCTGAAGAATTTTCTCTGAACAGAAATGAAGTGCTTTTCATGTCAGAAAAAAATCCATCGGGTCTTAAATCAGATGGAATAATCGGGACAAAATATGTATATCTCAGCTGGCTTCCGCCATACGATACAGTTAAAAGATATAATATCTATATATCGAAAAACACCAATAATAAATATGAAATGGCGGACTATACAACCGGTAAAACAATTAAAATTAAAAATCTTTTACCTAAAACAACATATTATTTAAAAGTAACAAGCGTTGACAAAGATAATTATGAATCCCTGCCGAGCAACGAAATCAGCATAACCACTAAAGCCATTGTTGATATAAAATTGAAAGACGGTAAAGTATTCCAGGCATATTTAATTTCCGAAAATCCGGATGGATATACTTTGAGCTTTGATCTTGATAAAACAGAAAATTTTACTGTTAAACGGTCTGAAATTCTTTTCATTACTGACCGTTTTCCAAATGGCCTGAGAGGGAATGCAGGGCCTGACAGCATTGACCTTAAATGGTTTGTGCCATTTGAACCGGTTGAAAAATATAATATATATTTAAAGAAAAAGGGGGAACCTTATAAACTTGCAGCAAACACAAATGACAATTCCTATACCTTTAAAGGACTTTCAAAAAATACCGAATATGCCATAAAGGTTACTGGAACCGGAAAAGATAAAACTGAAACCATTCAAAGCAATGAATTAATATTATATACAAATTCAAACGCTAAGGTTAAATCAAAAAATGAAGAAACAGTTATTGATCTGATTAAAACTGAAAAAGCAAAAGTTCCTTCAGGCATCAGAATTGCATATATGCTTTCTATTCCTTATACTTCACCAGTAAAAAATATATATTCTGATATGCATGGAGCAGATATAACATATTCGTATTTTTTCAATAACTACATTTCAGTAAAAACAGGAATCAATTTTGCTTATGGAGTTAATTCTGCTGAAGATACAAATACATTTCAAAACTCATTTAACTTTGGCTTAAATTTCGGATTTCTTGTATTTGATTTTATTTATCCTTATGCAGGAGTCTCATTTAAAGGTTTATGGCTTCACGAATACGCACGAACTAAGAATTTCGACTTCGGCGGCATAGGAATTGACGGGAATATTGGAATTGCGTTTACACTTGCAGAATTTTTCGGTTTATATATTGAATGCACAATAGGATGGGCAATAGCTCTTGATAAAGTTAATACAGACATCAGTTCAATGTCATTAAAAGCGGGAATGTACTTCAGATTTTAAGGGGTGGGGATATGAAAATAAAAATTCTTTCTATTTTTACAGCACTTATTCTTTTTATAGGATGTGAATACATCTATCTTGATTCATCCAAAACATACAATCTCCGAGACAGAGGCCCTGCAGGAGGATTGATTTTCTACATCAACCCGAATGCAAAAACCGACGGATGGAGATATATGGAAGCTTCCCCTGTTGAAAATGCTGTTTTAGGAATACGATGGGACATAGACGAAGATTCTGACGGTTTTCTTCTTACTAACGCTACTGATCAAACAATAGGCAGTGGCCCTTCAAATACTACAAAAATTGTTTCAATCATAGGATCACCCAGTTATAGTTATGCTGCAAAAATCTGCGTAGATTACAGAGGCGGCGGATATAGTGATTGGTATTTACCATCTAAAGATGAACTTTATCTTATGTTTAGAAATTTGTATAAATTTAATTCAGGTAATTTTATAAATGGTTATTATTGGAGCTCGTCAGAAACTGATTCTGATGAAGCATCCAATATTCTGTTTGATCCCGGTACTTCTGAGGGTGGATCTTCTGCATCTACTCTAAAATCATCATTAAATAGCATACGTGCTGCAAGGCGGTTTTAGTTTAGTAAGGGGTCAGAGCTTCGGTGTTGGTTTAGTGGGGACATTTCCGGTTCCGGGGTCAGAGCTATATTAACGAATGGTGAGCGGAGCCGAACCATGAGAGGTCAGAGCCTCATTTTAAAAATAGTTCTTCTTCCTTATATTTCGCTTACGGTATAATTTTTTTTACAGGAGTAAAATATGAAATCAAATCTGCTTGCATTCATTTGCTTTATTTTTTTATTACTCGCAATTTACACAGGATGTTCCGGAAATGCGGGAAGTTCCGCAGTTACAGCAGCATCTGGAGGTTCCGGTGATACAGCTGCACCTGTAATCGGAAATCCGGTGATCCGCTTAACAGACAGGAGCGATACTTCTGTGACTCTTGAGTGGGATGCTGCGGTTGATGCTGTATGGAGCAGGTTTGATATAGAATATATGGTAGTCTATTCAACATCAGACAATATCGGAACATTAAATGATGCTATTGCCAATGGAACAGCAGGTTCATCATGGTCATCAATGACCTCTGCTTATGCCACAGGTCTTGACCGGAATCAGGTGTACTATTTCAATGTGCTGGTCAGGGATTCGAATGGAAACAAAAATATTTATGCTGCGCGCGGACCTGATATGGGCCTCTGGGCGAGTTCGGTAACAGCAGGGTCTGATAAATCCGCATTTATTTCTATTTTTTCAGACTCTGACGGCAATACTTGCGCTGCAGGTTCTATTAACGGAACAGGCACTTATAATTTCGGGAACAGCATTTCAGCAGCAGGCATTTTCAGCACATTCAATGCAGTGATTGTGAAATATAATGTTTTGGGTCAGGCGCAGTGGGCAAATTCGGTTAGCGGAGGGTTGAGTCACAGCGAATACAAGGCAGTAACAGCTGACAGCAGCGGAAATTATTATGCAGCAGGTTATATAAACGGCACGAGCACTTTCTCGTTCGGCGGTGGCATTACTGCCGCAGGTTCGAGCTCTACAATGAAAAATGCTGTCCTCGTTAAATACAATGCAGCCGGCCAGACCCAATGGGCAAGATCGATAATCAGCGGTAGACAAGACTCCATTTTTTATGCTGTTACCACCGATGCTGAGGATAATGTTTATGTTGCGGGTCTCATTAGAGGTGCAGGAATAAATGGAGATATATATACATTCGGCCCTGGAGTCACAGCGGGCGGTACTAATGTTGATACAAGCGTAGTAATTGTTAAATATGATAAAAATGGCACTGCACTTTGGGCTCGCACAAATAGCACTGGAGTAGGAGGATCGATTTACTATTCACTTGCTGTAAGCCCTGACGGCTCAATCATAGCAGCCGGCTATATTACCGGTACTGTTACTTACACCTATGGTACAGGAATTACTGCAAGAGGATCGAATGGCTCCTACAATCCTATAATTGTGAAATATGATTCATCCGGCAATGCTTTATGGGCCAGAAGCTTAAACGGTGGCTCATACGATTCATTTTTTAATGCAGTTACGATTGATCCTGCAGGAAATATCTACGCAGCCGGATTTATTGATGGTAATGGTGTTTATTATTTTGCAGATACCGGCACATATACACCTTCAACCGGAGTGAGAGTTACAGGTAACTACACAGTAAGAAATTCTGTTCTTGTAAAATATAGATCAGATGGCACTGCTCTCTGGGCGAGGTCCACTGTTACTGCAAGCGGCGATACATATTTCAATTCAGTAAAAGCAGACGCAAGAGGGAATATCTACGCAGGAGGTTCTATAACAACTTCCGGAATTACATATTTCAGCCCTTCAGCTTCTGTATTGACGAACAATACATACGCCAATAATTTACTGGTCAGATATGACGAAAATGGAACTGCAAACATGGCAAAGTCATTAATATCCGGTCCTAACACATCCCTGCACAATTCTCTGGCTATTGATTCCGAAGGCTATGTGTATGCTGCAGGCACAATATGGGGCCAGTCTCAGTTTTTCTTTGACAATGGCGCGAAAGTTTCTGCAGTAGGCAGCACTACAGCTTCTAATGCAGTGATATTGAAATATTAATTGAGGGTTTTAGAACATGGAGGCAGAGCTTAATTAACGAATGGTGAGCGCATCTCGATACGCCCTACGGGCTACTCGATGACCAGAGCCGAACCATGAGGGGTCAGAGTAATTTTTAAACAAGCCGGTGTGGCCTTTGCCACCGGTGTTAAGGGAGAAATTTTCATTTAGAAGGGAATAAAGATTCTGCTGGAACAGGGAATTTTTAAAATCAGGAAAAGACCCTTAGCCTCCGCGACAACGGTTCCCGAGCTATGCCGAGGGATGAGCGGCGGCTTTCGGGTGGTCGCTCTCGTCCATCCATGGACTTCGCGACATTGATACATCCTGTACGGCAGATTCTTAAGGAGGACTGCTTTCCCGTAAAAGCAGTCCTCCTTAAGAGTGTCGTTACACTATAAGTTTCTCAATTTCTCCAGGAGAAAGTCCTGTAATTTCAGAGATTTTTTTTACAGACATATTTTCTTTTAATAAAGCTCTGGCAGTTTCAAAAGCTTTTTCAAGTTTTCCTTCAAGTTTCCCTTCCTGTAAAAGCTTTTCCCCATATCTTTTAACTGTTGTGCTTAACATTGTTTTTACCTCTACTATTTCCTGGACTTCATTAACGAGTTCTTTTCTGTCCTGAAATATATATTTAAACCAGTTTATAAAAAGTTTAACTTCATCAGGCCTTTCTTTTTTTAATAGTTCAATTATTATTTCAATCTCTTTTTGAAGACCATCCTCTGAAAGATTTTCTGTATAAAACAAAGCTGCAACAGAATTTTTCAGACTTTTCAGAAAATCTTTACTAAACTCATTTTCTGCAATTTTAAAATATCTGAATTCAGGAATATATTTTTCAGGTATTGAACTCTCTATTAAAATACATAATTCCTCAGGAGCTGTCCTCTTCTTTTCTCCGTTGTAAAGCATAACCGGAAATACAGCAGGCAGGGTTTTTAGTTTAAGATTTTTAACTAGATCTTCATATAATTCTATAATATAGCGGAGCATTCTCAATGACATAAATCTATCCACTGTAGATTGAAACTCAAGAAGTATAAAAATATAAATTTCTTTCCCTTTATATTTTGCTTTATATATGAGATCGGATTCCCTTTCAGCAAATTCGTCGGAAATGAAACTTTTATCTATTTTTTCAAGAGTGCTGTATTCAATATTGTTTATCCAGTCCTCATTAACAAAACTGGTAAGAAGCTGTCTGACAAACACATGATTGGAGAATAGTTTTTTATATCCTGAATCGTGCGCATTGTTTTTTTTCTTCATATTATTCCTCATATATTAATACGAATAACAGAGTAAAAATTGAAAAAAATTTACGATTCTGTTGTAAATATTCAAATTTTAATATCCAGTTCCAGGGTCAGAGCCCTATTCACTAATGGTGAGCTGAGCCGAAGCATGAGGGGGTCAGAGCAACTTCCTTTTTTAATAAAACATCATATTATCATCACAATTTATCAATTTTTCTGCTTAATCCCTTTGATTAATCCCTTTGAAAATCAATAAACCATTCATCTTTTATCAAATTTAATATCAATTAATCAATTCTCATTTTCAGATATCTGCTTTTGAGACGACACATTTTCAATTATGTGCTATTTTTTCTTATCAACCGTCTGGACGGTTTTTCTTATTATTTTTTAAGGAGGATTTTTATGAAAAAAATAGCATTTCTTTTCTCATTTATATTTTTAATGGCAGTTTCAATTCCGCTTTTCAGCCAGGTTCTTCCCGACGGTTATTATAAAATTCAGGCAAAACACAGCGGAAAACTTATGGATATTTCCGGAGCTTCTACAAGTGACGGGGCTCAGATAATTCAATATGAAAGTAATGGGGCCTGGAATCAGGTTTTTCATCTTCAGTACGACGAGCAGGATGGATATTATAGAATTGTTAATAAATCAACTGAAAAATGCATGGATGTTCAGGGAGCATCAACATCAAACGACGCTGATATTATTCAATATACAGTTAAAACATCAGATACAGCTAATCAGAAATTTAAAATTGAACTTGTTGAAACAGGTTATTATAAAATCACAGTAAAAAGCAGCGGAAAGGTTGTAATTGTTCAATATGGTTCAACAGCCAATGGCACCCATGTCCACCAGTACACATGGAATGGAGGGGATAATCAGCGCTGGAAGTTTATCCCAACAACCGCTCCACTTGATGGAGTATCCAGCAGCGGAACTTCATGCAGCACAAAATATCCTGTTATTTTAGTTCATGGAGTTGCACTTGGTGATTCAACAATAGGTTTTAATTATTTTGGAAGAATCCCGAATTATCTCCGTTCACGCGGCGCTAAAGTCGAAGGCGGAGAACAGGATGCGTGGTCAACCGGTTCTGAAAACGCACTCCAGCTTAAAAACAAAATTGCGGCTGTTAAAGCTAAATATAATGTTACAAAAGTTAATATCATTGCTCATTCAAAAGGCGGAATTGATACACGATATATGTTTAAACTTTACCCTGAAACAATTTCCTGGGTTGCTTCATTCACTTGTCTTGCAAGTCCTATGAAAGGAAGCGTTCTTGCTGAAATTATTTTAGGCGCCATACCAACCTGGGCACAGCCTTTTGTCGGAAACATAATCAATGTAATCGGAATGATAGTACAGGGTGACGACTCACCGGATACAATAGCAGCGGCAAACCAGTTAAAGCGTTCAGTAATGGCAGATTTTAATACAAGCGTTAACAGTGTGGATTCCCTTGCAAGCGGCCGTTCAGGCATCTATACCCAGAGTTATGCTGCAAGAATTAAAGGCATTGTTCTTGATCTTGCTTTACAGGCAACAGGAGCATGCATGAGCTTAAGCCAGGCCGGCGAATCACCAAACGACGGAGCAGTCTGGGTTGAATCTGCAAAATACGCAAATTATAAAGGCGAACAATCAGGAGCATCATGGTGCGGAGGTGTAACACATTTCGGCATAGTTGACCGCGGTATTCTTATATTCCCGGGATTTACACCTGGATTCAATGCACGCGAATTTCACGTAAGCATTGTATCTGATCTTAAAACAAGAGGATACTGATCTCAAGATAAATTATTGACTATAGCTCCAGTCTGTATATGACTGGAGCTATATTATTTAAAGCACGCTTCAAAAATATCTATAATTATTGATAGATTATAAAATGTTTAAACCAATCTGGCGGAAAGACCATGACAAAAAATAAAAAAATCCTTTTAATAGGAATTGCTGCAGCCGGTCTTATAATTGCAATACTTTTAATCAGGCCTGGTACAGAAAAACATGTTGATGCAACTGAAAAACTCGACCGTTTTCTCGGAACAGGTAAAACAAGTTCAAACGAAGTAATTCCGGATGAACTTTTTTTTGCAGAAAAATTCAGCAAAGATATTGCCAACAAATTTACTATAGACCTGTTCAAATTTCTCCAATTCAAATTTCAAAATGATGATCTCGACAGTCATTATTCCGAAGTTTTAAAATATCTTATCAGCAAGTACGGAGAAGACAAAGCACAGGAATTTCTCGAACTGTATAAAAAATTTACAAAATATGAAATGGATTTACCCAGAAAAGACTTTTTTAAACGGGAACAGCCTAAGACTGCTTCAGAGGCTCTTGAACTTCTTAGCGAAATTCAGAAGCACCGGGAGAATTTTTTCAGCAAGGAGCTCGCTGATAATCTCTTCGGCGAAGAAGTACGGATGTATGAATATCAGCTTATTCATAATGAAATTGCAAAAGATCCTAATATGTATGGGAAAGAAAAAGAACAGAAGATAAGCTCTCTCCAGAACAAAATCTGGGATGAATCAGGCGAAAAAATTGAAATGAGTGAAATGGACAGGTATAATCTGAAATTGAGGCTATATAAAAAAGATCTTCTGGAATTAAATCCCGAGCAGCAAAAAGAAATGATGAGAAAATTCAGAAGTGAAATATTTACTCCGGATGAAGCATCACGTTTAGATCAGCTTGAATTGCATAATGAGCAGGAAGCACTGAGAAAAAAGGGAATCCCTGACCATAATTAATTTTTTACCTAAACAAAATCTATCGGCTTCGGTATAAAAGTCAGAAAGAAAATCACAATACATAGTATCCCGATAAAATAATCGAACTTTGTAAGGTTTCCAACATCCTGAACCGGCGGATGTGCAATCATAAGAAAAACAAATGTGAGGATTATCCATACAATCCATCCCGGCCAGAAAAAAGAAAATATTACGAGAAACAGAACCATTGCCCATCCTGCAAATTTCTGCCTGCTGCCGAACATTGAATAGAGAATGTGCCCTCCATCGAGCTGACCCATCGGCATAAGATTCAAACCTGTTATCAGAAAACCGATCCACGATGCCCAGGCAAACGGTGACAGATACAGATCTTTTCCAGCAGGAACTGTCCCGTGAATAATTTTCGTAAGCATAGCGAAAAGAAAAGAATCTCCGAATACAGGAAATTCACCTGCAGTTACTTTTGGGACAAAATCTATAACTGAAACAGAAATTCCGTAAACAGCTGCTGCAAGAGCTACGATAAAACCGGCAATCGGCCCCATGGCACCTACATACAGAAGAGCTCTTCTGTCCGGAATCGGCGAAGTAATTTTAATAACAGCACCCATAGTACCAATTCCCAATTGACCGAATAATGTCGGGAGCGGGATATAAAATGGAAGAGTTGATTCAATTCCGAATTTTCTTGCAGCAAAATAATGTCCGAATTCATGAGCTGAAATAATTGCGAGAAGAGTTAGTGAAAATTTTAACCCGTGAAGAATATCAGAAGAAAAATCACCTGTTGAGCTCATGCCGGCGTGGGTTGTTGTCAGGAAAGTCGCGCCAAATAATATTAAATTAATTAATGGACTGATTTTTGCTGAAGGCCTGGCTATCATATCAGGCTCAAAACCTTCTGGAATTCCATTATTTAATCTGTATGAATAGTTTTTAAACTTTTGAATTAAAGACATTTTAAAATTCATTAAAAACAGCCTAACTGGCATCCTTTGATTTTTACTTTAAGATTGTTCGCAGCTTTACCTACTGACCCGGGACTCACATTCAATTCATTTGCAATATTAAGTGCATCTTTGCAGGTTATTTTATTATTTTCATCAATCTTTGATTTTATTGCAGATTCAATTTTTTCCATTTTACAAATCTCCTGTATTTATAATAGTCTGAGCCGGAGGCCTAACACCGTTGTATAGCCGACAAGAGAGTTTATTATGCGGCCTTTTCCGTCAAGTATGTAAATTGTCGGGAATGCTTCAATTTTATATTTCGCTCCAATTGCATCATCGCCTAAAATAACCGGCACATCAAGATTATGCTCTACTATAAATTTCTGAACATCTTCAGGTTTATCCCAGGATAATGCGATTGCAATAATATTAATATCTTTTACAGAATTTTTTACTGCAGTAATATTACCTGAACTTAATTTGCAGACAGAGCACCACGGGGAGAAAAAATAAATAACTGTTTTTTTGCCTTTCAATGATTCAGAAGATATATCCAGGCCTGTGACTGTTTTAAGCGAAAATCCCGGAGCCTGTTCATTCCGGCTGACCAGATTCCGTCCCTGCCATTTTGAAACACCCCAGACGATTAATATCAGAATAAAAAATTCAGCTATATATGACAGGATTTTATATTTTTTCAATTACTTGAAATCCCCGATCTTCAGCAGTTTCATAAAATCATCTGCAGGAACAGGTCTGCTGAAAAGATAACCCTGCATTATATCGCATTTTATTGACGTCAGAAAATCTTTCTGCTCAACGGTTTCAACACCTTCGGCAATAACCTTCATTTTTAAATTGTGGGCCATATCAATTATTGCTTTGGTTATCTGAGTATTGCTCTGATCCGTAATTATATCCTTGATAAAAGACCTGTCTACCTTCAGATGATTTACCTTGAATTTTTTAAGATAACTCAAAGAAGAATAACCTGTTCCGAAATCGTCTATCGAAAATGTAATGCCTTTATCATAAAGCTGGTTTATCTTGATGATCGCTTCGTCCGGATTTTCCATTACGCTGCTTTCTGTTATTTCAAGCTCAAGAGATGCAGGGCTGATATTTGTC
Source organism: uncultured Leptospirales bacterium (assembly GCA_964392365.1). Lineage (GTDB taxonomy): Bacteria > Spirochaetota > UBA4802 > UBA4802 > UBA5550 > CAYMPH01. The sequence goes on along the minus strand of CAYMPH010000026.1, from coordinate 8,302 downwards.
TGCCTGATAATTTCTTCTATTTTAGCAACAAGATCTTCATCAAGAAACTGCCTTGCAGAAAGATTCACTGCAACACGGAGTGACTCAAAGCCGGCCTTGTGCCACTCCTTAATCTGCCTGCAGGCAACCTGTAAAGTCCAGTCGCCGATTTTCATAATCTGCCCTGTTGATTCAGCTATTGGAATAAATTTATCCGGAGGTATAAAGCCAAGCTCAGGGTGATTCCACCTTATTAATGCTTCCATGCCGATTATATTTCCATTGAAACTCACAAACGGCTGGTAATATAACTTAAACTGTTCTTTTTCCAAAGCGTAGTGAAGATTTTTTTCAATTTCAATTTTATCTGAAGATTTCCTGTTCATTTCCTCATTATAAAATTTATAAGTGTTTCTTTCCTGCTTGGCATTCTGAAGTGCAATATCCGAATTTTTAACTAATCCGAATGCATCATTACCGTCTTTTGGATATACGCTTATACCAATGCTTATTCCAAGAAATATATCCCTTTCCTCTATTTTCATTGGTCTTGAAACAGCTTCAAGTAATTTCTGCGCTACTTTTCCTGAATCAATATCCTGCGATATATTATGAAGAATAACACTGAATTCATCTCCGCCGATTCTATATAAATAATCACTGTCCCTTAGAGAAAGTTTTATTCTATTGGAAATTTTTCTTAAGACCTGATCGCCAACTTCATGCCCCATTGACTCATTTATATATTTGAATCTATCCAGATTCATATAGAAAACAGCTATATTAACTGCTGATTTATTCCTGTTCGCCTGTTTTATAAGATCTTCAAACTTTTCAAAAAACGCCCGCCTGTTAGGAATATCTGTTATAACATCATGATAAGCCATATAAGTAAGCTCATCCTCACTTTTTTTCCTGTCTGTTATATCTTTTATAATACGCGCAAGCCTGTAAACTTCACCTTTCTCATTTCTGATTGAGAAAATGTGATCACTGATCCATTTAATCTCCCCGCCTTTGGTAATGATTCTGTATTCATAATCTATTTTCCCGTCTTTCGGTGCAACTTTGCTTAAACTTTCAACGTGCACTTTATCATCCGGATGAACACTCTCCATCCAGGAATATGGATCATCAAAAAGCATTGCTGAAGGCTTATCCCAGATTTTTTCAAATGCAGGCGATACATATAAAACAGCTTTATTTATAAAATCAAATATTATGAAAACCTCGTTGATATTTTCAGCAAGCTGCCTGAATTTACCTTCGCTGCTTTCAAGAGCCTTGTATGCATTATTCATATTTCGGCAAGAGATTTCCGACTCAAGAGACTGATCTAGAAATTGTTTTATCAATCCTGCCATTGTAAATGAGACAAAAAGAGTTATGCCGAGTGTAAATCTCGAAAAGTTTGAATCAGGGAACAACCCGAAATGAACATCGTAATAAACAAATAATATATCTTCAACAGCTCCGATAATTGCAATTACCAGACCTATAAAAATAAAAATTTTATATTTAAAACCTTTATTTACTTTTATTTCATATATTAAACAAATAAAACTATAAATCATCAGTAAACCGAGAATCAGATCCCTGAGCTGATACAATGGTCCTTCTTTTCCTCTGCCGTAATCAGCTGCAGATTTAAGATATGATTCTTTTTGTGCAACCAGAGATATAAAACTATCCGGAATAATAAAAGCGCATAATGCTATAAACAAAGATATTATTAAGCCGGCAAAAGCTAAGTATTTATTAAATTTCTTCCACCCGCGCTTCAGATCAATTATATGATATAAAAAATATGGGATTGCAAAAATATAAAAAACCCCGGCTGTTTGCTCAATTCTATGAAATTGTCTCCCGGTATTCTGATCAAAAAACCACCCGCCGAAAAATAAGACACCTAATTCTCCTATAACAAAAAAAATAGATAAAACTGCCAGGACAAAGATTGAAAGATAAACTTTTTTCTTTGCTATTTTATAAATATATGAAAATAAAATAATTCCAATGAGAAGAACTCCCACACTTAATGAAGGAATAAGAAGCTGCAGTATTTCTAATGGATGTTCAAATTTTATCATAATATATTTTTTTATTTACGCTAAATAAAAAAAGCCTTAATGGCTTGTAATTTAAAAATATTCTTACTTATGATAAATGTGCAATAAAAAAATGATCCAAGAAAAATTATTTTGACAATTATTTTAATTATGCGACATATTACCGAATAAAAGAATTATCCCGTTTAAAAGTAAGCCATATTGTATTGAACTGTGAAGATATTTTTAATATATACGCATACATAGTGCATAACATCTCAATTAAATGAAATTGGATTATATATGATTGCAAAACTAACAGGATTAATTGACACATTAAAACCCACTGACATAATTCTTGATGTTTCAGGAGTCGGATATCTTGTAAATATTCCGCTTACAGTTTATGAAAAACTTCAAAATGAAAAGCATGCAGTTCTTTTCATTTATACGCTTCATAAAGAGGATCAGTTTAAATTATTCGGTTTTCTAAATGAATCAGATAAAGATATTTTTTCAATTCTATTAAATATAAGCGGAATCGGACCTTCCATAGCAATGTCAATACTATCAAGCATCAGCATAAGCATGCTTGTTGATTCAGTAAAAAATCAGAATACCGGATTGCTTACAAAAGTTCCTGGAATAGGAAAAAGCAAAGCGGAAAAACTCATATTTGAGCTGAAAAACAAAATAAAAAAAATTGATTTATATTCTCAAACTCCAGGTCCGGTATCATACTCAAATGAGGCTGTAGAAGCTCTTGTTACTCTAGGATTTGATGAATTCAAAGCAATTAAAGCTGTTGAAGAAATAATAAAAAATGAACCTGCTGCTGCAGTTGAAACAATAATTAAGTTATCTTTAAGTATATTATCATCCTGACCCCTCTGCCCTGCGGGCATCTCCCCCTTGGTAAAGTGGAGATTAACAGCACATAAAATAGTATCCCGCCTTACAAAGGTGGACGGAAAGTGGGTTTGTAGTAAAATTAAAAAACTATGAAAACAGAAAAAGAAATATTAAAACATATTAAAATACTTCAGGCTGATATCACAGAACTTGATGCTGATGCAATTGTAAATGCAGCAAACACTTCACTTCTAGGAGGCGGCGGAGTTGACGGAGCAATTCATAAAAAGGCCGGTCCCGGTCTGCTTGATGAATGCAGAAAATTAGGAGGCTGCAATCCAGGCGAAGCAAAAGTTACGAAGGGATATAATTTAAAATCCAAATATGTAATACATACTCCGGGTCCTATTTATAAAAACGGAAAAAGCGGAGAGAATTTAATTCTCAGAAATTCATATATCAATTCAATGAAAATTGCAATGGATTACAAACTGAAATCTATCGCATTTCCTGGAATTTCAACCGGAGTGTATGGATATCCAAAATCCGAAGCCTGCGCAATTGCTGTAGATACAGTTATTGAATTTATGATAAAAAATAATTTTATTATAGAAATTATTTTCGTACTATTTGACAGTGATAATTATTCAAAATATATAAAATATATCGGGGAAAAAAATGCAATATACTGATTTATTAAAACAAAGCGCTGATAAATTTAAAAGCATAGTTTGCCTGGGACTTGATCCAGAAGTTGAGAAAATACCTCTTGATGGCGAGCCTGCTGATAAAATTTATACATTTTACGAATCTATTTTAAACTGCATTATTAAAAAGAATATATACCCTTCTGCTGTTAAACCGAATTACGCTTTTTATGCGCAATACGGCCTTGATGGAATTGCAGCCCTTCATAAGATAATTCAAATCTATAAAAATGAAGGAATCCCGGTAATACTTGATGCAAAACGCGGCGATATAGGAAAAACTGCTGAAGCATACTCAAGAGAAGCTTTCTCCTTTTTTGATGCAGATGCTGTTACACTATCTCCATACATGGGACACGACTCTGTTTCACCATATCTGAATTTATTCCCTGACAGGGGATGTTATATTCTTACAAAAACTTCCAATCCCGGATCAGGTGATATACAGGATACCATTGTTAATGATAAACCCGTATTTATAAATGTTGCTGAAAAGATAACACAGTGGCACAAACCCGGAATGGGCGCAGTTGCAGGTGCAACTTATCCGGAACAGCTTATTATGATACAGGATATCTTTCTGAAATCAGGCAAAGAGGTCCCGCTATTAATTCCGGGAATTGGAACTCAGGGCGGAGATGTAAAAAGCGTAGTTAAAATTATTTCTGAAAATAAGGAATTCCGCATTCACAGAATAAATTCCTCCAGCGCTATAAATTATGCTTATATCAAAAAGAAAAACATGATATTTGATGAAGCAGCAGTAGAGGCTCTGGATGAACTGAACGGTGAAATTGCCCTGTATTAACCCCCCCGACTCGGCTTGGGGTGCGTTTAGGGTATAACATCCGCTTGGGAATCCCATTCGTTTACCGAGCTAAGTCGAAGCACGAAAAACATATCAGTTCCGTTAGGTATTTAGTTCGCTAACCGAGCATCCAGGGACATTCGATTGCCGAGCGGAGCCGAGGCAATCGCTACACCAATCGAACAGAACCGGGATGTTACTATTCTTTATCTTCTTCATCAGGATCTGGTGGTGCAGATTTATCAAGAGCCTGTTCAGGAACAGTTCCCTTTTTAACATCCTCTAAATAATTTTCCAGTTTAAGTATGCCGTCTTTAAGCTCAGCAAATTCAGAAATATTGATCGTGATTCCTTTCTGTGTCGGCTTATAAACCACATCCCCCTTATCCCCGCCTATTGCCTGATACCAGACTCTTATATTAATTAAATCTCTTCCTTTAAATTCAGAAACTTCAATCCTGATTATTTCATTGTTGTTTTTTTTAATATCTTTAATAATAACGCTCATATAAAACTCCAGTTAGAATATTTTTATAAAATCTTTTTCCTTCTGCTGAAAAAAAACATAAAAAGCAGAATGCCTGCAAACAATATGTAACCAGCAGCAATATCCAGGGATTTTCCCACTCCGATATCAACAGAATGAATAAATCCGAAATATGTAAAAACTATCAGAGGTATTGTCCATAGCACTGCTTTAATAAAATTTTTCTCAATCAGATATACAGCAACAGCTGTTAAAAACATAGCAGTAAATAGCGCTCCTTCAGAAAATGCGGAAAGACCTTTCAGATTAGGAAGCGTCTTCGCAATAATATCATTTATCTGAGCATTTGTATAAGCTCCATCTTTATTTATAAACTGCCGGAGCAGAGAAAGACCCCACGATGCTATCGCAGGCATAAGACCAAGAGCAATCGCTGGCGCGTGATCTTTAGGTGTTGATTGAAAAGCCTGAGCTGTAATAATCACTCCGATCCATAACAGAATAGGATAACCCGCTTCAAGCGGAATTGCTGCAATAATTATTCCCATAAAACCAGTAAGGCTTATAAGAGTTATAACTGTGCCATTTATTATTGAATATCCGGATCTCGCGCCAAGAGCCTTCCACCCGGGATGACCAATGTAGACAGTGGTTGGAAAAGGCGATCCGAATAAAGCCCCTACTATTGTTCCTGCCCCATTCATTGCGAGTGTCGGAGTAGCTGGGAAATTATCTCCTGCTGCTGATGCTGATTCTAGATTCTGAAGCGTTGCAAAAAATGCCATAAGCCCCATTGGAATCGAAATTGAAAGATACGGCAGTACCTTTTCCATTCCGTCACCGCTGAATAAATCAAAAAGGACAAATTTAGGTAAATAAACTGATACACTTCCAACAGAATCAGTTAGTGCTTTTAAATTCATCGCTCCTGTAGACCATGCAATCACAGTACCGATTGCAATTGCATATAAACCAGCAGGAATTTTAAAAGGAAGCTTAACCTTTGAAAAATATCCTATTAAAATAAGCGCAAGAGGAATAAATGCGATAACCGGCTTTTCCCATATTTTAATTGTCTGTTCAAGAGAGATAAAAACAATTGCTATACCTGCAAGAGTAGACAGCAAAGCAGCTCTCGGCGTAATCTTTCTGATTGTATCTCCGAGAAAAGCGCCAATACCCTCGAAAAATCCGCTGATAAAACAGCTGATAACCCCAACCTTCCATGCGAGATTTGCATCTTTTGTCATAAGAAAAACCGGAGCAATTATCAGCGAAAAAAAAGCAAACATGCTTACTGTGTTTATTCCATAAGGAATTGCAGTAACATCCTTCCGCTTCTCCCTGATTGCAAGCCTTCTTGCCTGAATCGCATAAAAAATATTTCCTGCAAGCACAGCCATTGCTGTACCTGGAAGGATAGTACCGAATACCATTCCAGCAGGCATGCCTATAGAAAGACATAACCCTGTTATAATAAGAAGATTTACAAGATTATCAATAAATAATCCTATGAAACCGTCTATATCGCCCCTGACAAAATACGGATAATGAAATTCGTTTTGATCTTTCAATTTTGCTCCTCCAGCTATATTTCTTACTATATCAAGAATCATTAAAATGATTAAGTTTTATTTTTTCAAATACTATTTTTTCAGCCCGTTCATTACTTCATCAATATTTTTATTTAGTATGATTATCCTTTTTGTTCTGCCCTTTGCTCCTTTATCAATTATTATTTTTGATTTTGGAACTTTCAGCTTTTTAGAAAAAAGTGCTATGCATTCTTCATTCGCCCTGCCGTCTGCCGGAGGAGAATTCAGATATACTTTTATATTGTTGCTGTCATCTACAGTAATTACACTTCTCGAAGATTTTGGTGTGACTGTTATGTCAATTACAGCATCCATATTTTTATCCTGCTAAAAATATTACCCCCTCTGCCCTCCGGGCATCTCCCCCCTTGGTAATGGGGAGATAAATTCTATCCCCCTTACCAAGGGGGGTTTAATCTATTCACATAATAAAACCTGAATCAAGTCAATTTTTTTTATTTGACAGCTTTATACTCAAAGAAAATTCTTCAAATATAATTAAATATATTTAAGAGGAAAAAATGAAAATACTAGCATACGAAAACGGACCATTTATGGTTAATACATATCTTGTTGTAAATGATGATAACTTAAAAGGCTTTGTTGTTGATCCGGGAAATGAAATTGACGATCTGATCCGTAAAATTGCGGACGATAAAATTTCCATTGAAGCAATATTATGCACCCACGGCCACATTGATCATGTTGCAGGTGTTGCTCAAATGAAAGAAAAATTTAATGCATTATTTTATATGAATGAAAAGGATAAAGAACTACTGGACGCAATTCCGGCTTATTCAAAAATGTTCGGAGTTGAGGAACCGAAAATTCCTTTTGTTGATCATAACATTCCTGAAGCAGGAGAAATTGAAATTGCCGGAATAAAACTTAAACTTCTTTACACTCCAGGGCATTCCAGAGGTTCAATTTCATTTTATTTCGGTGATGTTGTTATCAGCGGCGATGCTCTGTTTAACATGTCAATAGGCAGAACAGATCTTCCTGGCGGAGACTACGATCAGCTTATATCTTCAATAAAATCAAAGCTGCTCACGCTTCCGGATGATACAAAGGTTCTGTCAGGACACGGCCCTGCAAGCACAATCGGATTCGAGAAAAAAAGAAATCCGTTTTTAAGATAGAGAAAACAAAAAAGGCATGCGGATCTGCATGCCTTTTGATTAAAACTTCTATTTAATATCAGACTGTCAGAAACTTGCAAGAGCCATATCGATTGTATCGAACAGCTTTATTACAGAAGTAACCTTTGTAAGTTCAAGAACCTTCTTAACCTCACTATTGGCACACGCGAGTCTTAATTGAGATTTCAAGCTCTGATTAATATTTAAAAATATTCCAATCCCTGAACTCGTAATCATCTTAACATCAGTAAGTTCCAGAACCAGTTTTTTAATACCCTTGTCAATAATAGCCTGCTGCAGTTTCTCTTTTAAATCCGGAACGTCAAGAGTATGAACTTCCTGCATGGCAATTCTAATCACAAAGAGTCCTTCACCTTTATCATTAACTTCTATCATATCAACCTCTATGTTTTTATAATTATGACATTTTATTTAAAAAATATTTATAGTCAACAAAAATATTGACATAACATATTAAATAGAATTTGAATTATGTACACTAATTTATATTTTTTAATTAAATTTATAAAAAAAAATTCTTCTGAATATGAAAAGAATATCTTGACGGAATCACCCTATTTTAAAGATATTACACTATGGTACTTGACGAGAATCTTGGCAAAAACAACATAATCCTGAAACCAAAATCGACCAATAGATGGGATCTGATCAGGGAAATGGTCG
>CAYMPH010000025.1:0-45236 GCA_964392365.1 uncultured Leptospirales bacterium | reverse complement strand
TGTCAATATCAAGATAGCCGAAATATCTTCCATCCTGGGAATTCTCCCTGTTATCCCCTAGAACTACAACCTTTCCATCAGGAACAGTTCCGGTTATATCATGCTTGGCTCTGAGTCCGAAATAATCATATTCGGTTTTCCCCTTTACATACGGCTCATCAATTTTCTTATCGTTGATAAAAACATAACCGTCTTTTATATCAAATCTGTCCCCTGGAACTGCAATGCATCTTTTAATGTAGTCCTTATCTTCCTCGTGAGGCGGCCTGAATATAACAACATCGCCCTTTTGAACTTTTCTGATGCCGAGAAAATCAAGATGAACCGGTTTCTCCATTCCAATCATTTTTGGAATTATAGGCCCGTATGTAATTTTTTCAACAAAAAGATGATCTCCTACAAGCAGAGTGTCCATCATTGAACCGGTTGGAATAAAATAAGCCTGAACAATATACTGAATTATATGAACAGCAAGAACCAAAGCAACAACTACTGCATCGATAAATTCCCATATTTTGAACAATAAAGCTGTTCTTTTAGGAGACAAATCCTTTAATCCGTCAATAATTGCTTCCCTGTCACTCTGAATCAAAAGTCCAAGCGGAAAACTTATATTAAGATCTTTTGTTCTAATAACAAGATTACCTAAAATATTAACTTCAAAAAATTTTATGTCTGATACAGGTGTATTAAGGGTTTTCTCTTTATCAGTTACACCAACTCCTTCAGCAGAAAACTTAATGCTTCCGGAATTATATCGGAAATTCATTATAATATTATTCGCAAATCTCAAAATTAAAATTGATGTTGCAAGTGCACCGAAAAAATAAATCGGCATAAACGGAGTCTTTACAAATGGAAGCGCCACAGCAAGAAAAACTGTAGAATATATGAAAAGCACAACAAGACCGGCTCTTTTCAGAAAGTAAATGTTTTTATCTCTTCCTGTTATAAGCTTATATTCCTTAACGCTGGAAATATCTTCATTAAATTTTAAAAATTGAATCATTAATAGCTCCTTTTGGTATTATAAATACAGAGTAAAATTCATGCATAAAGGAAGTTTATACAGATAAAGAGATTTTGCCAAAGTATTTCATTTTTTTTTAAGAATGATCATTGTCTGCAAAAATAGAATTTAACTATTTTTTAAAATTTATGCATAAAATAATAAAAACTGATTGCATTATTAATTGGACCTTTATAAAATAGCTTAAATTAAGTGTCCACAATTTTTTATATGAAATACATCCCAGAAATAATAGAAAAAACCTCCCAGGAAAAATTAACCGATATCGGGACGATATTAAACATCAAAAAACCGTCTTCGAAGAATATTCTGCCGGCACTTTCAAGCTTCAGCGGAATTGATAAAGTGTTAAAGACCCTTTCCATTAACGAATTAAGAATGTTAAGGCTGGTTTACACAGGGGATGACGGAATAACCTTCGGAGCAATTGAAAAAGAAACCGGAATTACTGTTCAGGAAATAGATAAAATATCCATAAAATTAAATACACTTATACTTGCCTATACAACAAAAAACAGGCAGCTTTTAAACAATAAAATGGATAAAATTTACGGTATTTATGAAATATCTAAAATATTAAACATTTATGAATCGCCTGGAATCAAGGAAATCTACGGAAATATTAAAGAAAATCTTCTTTTAAACAAACCGGATCCTAAATTCTCAAAGCATCTTATAGATGAGACATCAGTTAAGCTTATCAGATATATCGTTTCGCTAGGCGGGATAGCTTCTTTAGAGGAAATAGAACTGGAGTTCAAAGAACCTTTTTTAACAAAAACAATTCTTTCACTTGCAGGAAAAAATGTAATAAAAATCATGCATAATATCAGTGAATCGTTCTGCACATTATTCGCAATAAATCCTGATATGGCATGTTCTGCTGCTGAAACATTAAAACCATCGCATAAAAAAGAACATTCAGTCAATAACAGGTATTCTATACTATTAAATATTCTTAATGCCTACGATGTAATCTCCTCATTCGGACTTTTTTTAACCAAACAAAACGAGTTTAGAAAAATCGACAGAAGAAGAATAACCGACTCATTGATTGATCTTCACGAGTATTCAGGTGATACAGTTGAAGAAGAAAAAGCAACTGATATGCCTTTATTCATTTTAAACAGACTGCATTGTCTCAGACAGCAGAAAGACATTGCTGCAGTTTCCTTATCGAATATCCAGAAAGAACTCGATCAGCCTGAAAAGCTTGTTCACAGGATAATAAAGAATATGGATACCGCATCAAAAGAAGATAAATACTTTCAGAATCCATTCGGCATTTCAGACAGTTCATCAATTTTTCTCGGGATTGAGCTTTTCAATTCAATTGAATCCGGCCATATTAATCTTTACAGCTTCCTGCTGCAGACACATATGATTGAAGAAGCATTAAAAAAATCTATCAACGATGTATTACTTGCAAGAGATGAAATAAAAAACAGAACCTCTGCTATATTAAATTTTCTCACTTTATTTGGAATAATTGAAATTAAGAGCGGAATTGCTTCATTTTCAGAGATAGGCAATACGATATCAGGAAAAGATGATTCCAGTGATGATGATATTCCGAAAAAAAAATCAATCTATATTAATCCTGATTTTACGCTGCATATACCGGTCAAGGAATTATCATCATCTGCATTATACCATATTATATCTCATACTGATATTACAAAAGATGATGTAATACTTAATACCGCAATTAGCAAGTCATCAATTATAAGAGCATATAAAAGAGGCATGAATCTTAAAAGATTTCTTGAAGTTCTTGAAACCTATTCAAAAAATGAAATGCCTCAAAATTTAAATTTTCTGCTAACAGAATGGTCAAATCAGGCAATAAAAATAAAAATTACAGATGTAATTCTGATGCACACTAACCACCCGACTTTCCTCGATGAAATTCAATACAGCAAAAGCAAAGCAGGCATGATTGAAAGGATATCTCCGAATTATGCTATTGTGCATAAAGACAATCTCGACGATATTTTAAAAACAGCCAGAAAAAATGACGCTTTAATTTCTTTATTTGAAGATATTGTCGGAAGCTGATTAAATTACTTGTTTTTCTTTAGGTTTAGCAGGTTTTGCTTTCAAATCCTTCTCTGTTATCACCTTAATTGTTATAGGAAATTTCCAGGTCATGAACTCCTGCAGGGCTTTAATAGTCTGCTCTCTTACGAAATACAGGCTGTTATTGAGCTTAACAAGACCGCCTTTATAATGAGTAAGCTTAAATTTATGATCTATCCAGCCAAGCAGTTCCAGGCTCTTCCAATTGTCGATAGTTTTTAATACGGGGACCTTGCTCAGGTAGAGTTCTCTTATTGTTCCATCCTTTACTGCGTTTGAGGATATTTTATCTATTTCTTCAGACATATAACATAATCCTATATTTTTTTAAGTGAAGCAATTTTAGATTTCAGAACTTCGTTTTCATGAAGGAGCTTTTCAAACTCCTCAGAAAGACTTTTATTTAATTCTTTTTCTTTTTTCAGATTATCATGAAGATTAAGAGCTTCCATTCTGCTAAGTTCAGACATCTGCTCTGAAGCATTGATAATTTTCTTGGCTTCATTTAGTTCTTTAGCTGAAAAATTCAACACCGAATCCTGAGCATTGATAACATTTTTTGCATCAAGAAGTTCTCTTCGACGTAGTTCAGCAAGCATTTCTTCTGCGTTTATACGGCTTTTCATATCAAAAATTTCACTCTGTCTCAAAATAGTAAAATCTCTAATAGCGTTTGAAAGTTTGAGCTGCTCTTTCATCAGGTTTTTTTCATAAGCAAGAATTTTTTCGAAAGCGGATTTTTCCTTTTCTGTTTCAAAAACTTTTTTCCTGTTTATATCAAGAATTCCCTCATACGTCTGAATTCTTGATTCAGATTCGCTTGATACGAATTTCATTATCTCTCTGTATCTTTCAACAACAATTGATTTTTCAAGTAGAAGCAGAAATTCCCTTTTTTCAACCGGTCTTGTGATAAACTCAACGTGTATTATATTAAAAGAAGCATTTTTAATTTCTTTTAAATCTTTTTTGTTGATTAATACAAATTTTAAAAAGCTCTGCAGCCGCTGATCACCTGCAAGCATTTCAAGAACTTTTAGTGGAGGCATTTCTTCAAGATCTATAATGAATAAATTTATTTCACTATCAATTATATTTGCTTCTTTAAAATTTTTTGCTTTTAAGTTATTTACTGAAAGCCCCATAGCACCGATTTCATCGGAAAGTCCTGGAAGCTGATTGCTGTCTGATAGATACCATAATGTTACTTGTTCCATAACAAACCCCGTTTTTCTTTAAAAGCAATTCAATAATAAAAAAAGTGCCTTTAGTTTAATAAGCAACAAAGTCAAAAATATTACAATCACTTTTTTTAATTTCGAAAACTGAATTTCATGAGATTATATAATGCAAAAAGAGCGCCGGTTACAATCAGAATAGCACCTGTTATAATAAATGGAAATTCATATCCATATACAACGCCGACTTTGCTGAAAATAACAGCTCCTGTAAAGGCACCGGCGATTTGAGTTATAATCACAACACTCATATTCCCTCCAACCTTTTCCAGCTCAAAGACTCTGGATATTCCATAGTAAATAACAACAAGAACAAGGCCATCTCCAACGCCATGCAGCATCCTCATTGCAATTGATATTTCAAAAGATTTGTTAACTTTTAAAATTAGAGCAGTTCCCGAAATTATCATTCCGATAATAAAAATCCATCTGAGGCTGAGCTTGTACTTATCAACCAAAATGCTTATAACATATGATGTAATACCGAGTGTTATGAATTCTGAAAGCATATAAATAGAAGACATGGTTTTTGATAAACCCAGATAGTGTTTCAGAAAAAGCGCATAACTGGTATCCTCTGCGCCCCAATGCATGGCAAAAAGAAACACAAGGAAACCGAAAGCAATAATATCAGGCTTAAAAAGATCCTTTTTATAATGAGATACAGGAATTAATTTTACTGATGTTGTTTTAATTCCAGCAGCTGCAAAGATTGCAATTAAGTATACCAATGAAACTGTTAAATATAAATATTTAAATGAAAAATTCTGTACCATGAAAATTGTTACCAGCATCCCTGCTATTGCAGATGTGGTGACTATTGTCATGTATCTTCCAACATGTATACATCCCTCACCTTTAATTATTTCCTTGTAAAACATTGAATCAAAACTGACCTGAAAAAAATTTCTTCCGATTCCATATAAAACAAACACGACCACCATAGCCGGAAATGTGCCGAATAATGCAAAGATAATAAAAGAAAGCGAACTCAGCAGAAGCGCGGAAATCATAAGGCTTCTAGGCTGAAATCTGTCATTTAAAATTCCTGCAGGAAATGACATTATTATTCCGGTTGCATATATACTGCCCATTAAGATTCCGGATTTCCAGCCTGTAATATCCTTCTCTTCAAGAAATACTGGCATGAAGAAAATTACCGGCGCGAGAAAAGATCTGTAGATGAAGAACAGAAGGTATTCTTTGATATTTTTTATTTTTGGCAACATAATTTCTGACAGATATGGAATTGCTAATACATTTTACAAGCAATTATTGGTTAGATATTTTAAAATGCAGCAAATAACATTTACGGGGTATCACATACTTTCTTTGCGATTATAACTGTAAAATCATCATTGATATCTTTCTTTTCAATTGATGAATAAAATCTGTTCAGAATAAAATCAAGAATTTCCTGGGAGCTTCCTTCGGGCGCATCTTCAAATGATTTTATCAGCCGTTCATCCCCGTAACTCAGGCTGTTTTCATCCCTTGCTTCAAGAATACAATCAGTAAAAAGAAGCATGGTATCTCCAATATCAATACTGAACTTATGACTTTTATATTCCGCATCAGAATTAAATCCTATCGGACGTCCTCTGAATCCGTCAAAATCAGGAGAAATTGCTATTACATTTTTTCTCATTAAATTTTTACAGTATAAATTAGGATGTCCCGCATTAACATATTCAACAAAATTATCATCGAGTCTGAGCATGATGCCTGTAATCAGGACATCAGTATTATAAATCTGCTCTGTTATTTCTTTATTTGCTGCTCCGAAAATCCTGCCCAGATCATCATCTCTCATTGTGTTATACAAGCGCCATATTACAGGCTTGGCTATCATAGTAATAAGTCCCGATGCCAACCCGTGACCTGCCACGTCAAAGAGTGATATTCCGCATAATTTTTCTCCACTGGAATAAAAATCATAAAAATCCCCTGAAACCCGATGAAAAGGTTTAAATGAAAATGCTATATCCCAACCGCAACCTTTAACAGGTTCTTTTGGAAGAATAAGAGACTGCAGATTAGATGCAAGTTCAATATCTGTTAAATCCGCTCTGTAAGCAGATCCAAGATCAACATTCATTTCCATCAGTGTTTTATTTAATAAATGAGTATCCTTTTGAATTTCTATAAGCTTTTTTGATTTTCTTTGAATTTCTCTGGCAATAAATGAAATAAATAAAAATGAAGGAAGGAAACTTAATGAATAAAAAGTTTCCAGCATAAAAGATCCCTTTTGAGTCATAACCTCAATTGCATAATAAGAAACACATAAATGGCTTATTATAGTTCCAAGTGAGATAAATAGAGATTTTATGAAATCCGTATAAAAAACAACAAAAGTAACAGCCATCAGTGCAGAAATTAAGCCATAAGACCTGATCTCATGTAATTTAAATACCCAGATTGAATACATTGGTATAAATAGAAAGTATTGGCAGAAGAACATTGTATCGCCGAATTTTTTTGTGGATTTCCTATAAAAAAATATAATTATAATAAATATAAGGGTTATTAAGATTGCAGTGGATGAAATTACAGCGATTTCAGTATACGAAATACTTGTAAAACCGAGAATTTTAGCAATTATTGTACCAATTTGAGTCAGGCTATATCCGGTTAAAACTAATACAGCTGTAGTTAAATGTTTTTTCCGGAGCATAACTAAATCATTTTCATCAACATCTAGCTTGTCATAATCAAAAAACATCAATAAAGCCCTCCCGGGCGGACTATATTTAATAATATAATTTTGTAAAGCACTATATATAATATAAAATCGGTATTAGTAAAGCAAAAGATGAAAGATTATAAAGAATTAAAATTAGACTATTCCAAATCTCTTTTAAAAGCAATATAAATTATTAATATCAGAATAAAATAATTGCATTATTTTTATAAATAACAGTATTATAAACAAACTATAATTAAAAGGCTGAAATAATGGAAAAAAAATTACCACAGCTTGATAAGCTTTTACTATCAACAGAACCTCAAACAGTTTTTCATGAAATTAGAAGAATTTTCAGTTTTAATTATAATGATGCTTATTTCGATCCCATAGAAGACACCTATCTCCTGATAAAACATCTTTTTGACGGGACATTTAAGGGATATAAAGGCTGCAATACAGATTATCACAATTTCAACCACACAATAGATACTACGCTTGCAACAATGAGACTTATTGATGGATACAATCTTTCCAGTTTAACTCATTTTTCTTTATCTACTGCTGTTAATCTACTCATTGCTTCGCTTTTTCACGATACAGGATATATTCAAACGGAATCAGATATAGAAGGTACAGGTGCAAAATATACTCTGGATCATGTAAAACGCAGCGTGGAATTATTTATCAGACACCATGAGGATTTTGGAATAGACCCTGCACATATTGATGAGATATCAAAGTTTATATTTGGAACAGATCTTGGAATTGATATAAATACAATTCCCTACTCATCAGATGAACAGAGAATTTCAACTTATATTCTTGCAACAGGTGATCTGATAAGCCAGATGGCTGACAGAACATATCTCGAAAAGCTTCTTTTCCTATATTATGAATTCCGCGAGGCCGGCATTTCAGGATATAATACCGAATTTGACATTCTAAAAAAAACAGTATCTTTTTATGATATAATAAAGGTACGGCTAAGTGATACACTCCATGAAGTTTTTTCTCTTGCTAAGAATCATTTTGAAGCCAGATTTGAAATAGACCATAATCTTTACATTGAGGAAATGGAAAAAAACATTGAATACCTTAATGGAATTATTGAAGACGATAAATCCAATTTCCGTGGTAAATTAAAGCGATGGGACCCTCAGACTTTGAATAAATACAATTTCAGTATTTCAAAATAACGTCTATTCCATAAGTCCAATCCCCTATGCCCCCATCCACCGGAGGGGGCGAAAAAATTTGAAAAATAATCATTTCCTCGATAATTCGCAAATCATCATATCTGTAACATTAGCAATATTATATATAACATCTTCTTCTTTTATAAATAATGTTTATAAACAGATGTTTTAATTCTTTGATTTGTATATAACACTCGTGTTTCCATTATTCCCGCCCCCTTTGGGGGACGGGAGAAGATTATTGTATTAACATTGTTTTCCATCATTCAGGAATGATCCAAATCCCTAAATTCACTTCTATAAAACCCGAATATCTTCTTGACACATTTCAGATACAAAATAAAAAAAATAGCTGGAGGAATAAAATGACACCAAACGAATTAATAAAATCAAAAATCAGGACCATTCCGGACTTTCCGAAGAAAGGGATTATGTTCAGAGACATTACAACACTGCTGAAAGACAGTGAGGGCTTTAAAGCTGTTATAGATCAGCTGACAAAACGATATTCAAAAATGGATATAGACGCTGTTGCTGGAATCGAAGCAAGAGGTTTTATTCTCGGCGGAGCTCTTGCCTACACTCTCGGCAAAGGATTCATTCCTGTCAGAAAATCCGGCAAGCTTCCATTCACCACTGTATTTCACGAATACAAACTTGAATACGGCACAGATAAAATTGAAATGCATACTGATGCAGTAAATCACGGGAACAGAATTCTTTTAATTGATGATCTGCTCGCAACTGGAGGAACTTCAATTGCAGCTGCAAAATTGATTGAAAAGCTCGGCGGAGTTATTGCTGAATTAGGCTTTATTGTTGATCTGCCTGAAGTTGGAGGAAGAAAAGCAATTAAAGATGCAGGATACAGCATGTTTAATCTCTGCGAATTTGAAGGGGAATGATAATCAGGATTTCTGTTTTCTGAATTCATACAGAGCAATTGAAACTGCTGTACCTGCATTCAGCGATTCAATATTGTTCTGAAGCGGAATAGAGACTCTGCATTCATTAAGATTTTCAGGAAGCCCCGGTCCTTCAATGCCGGGGATAAGAATAAAATTATCTGGAAAAACGTACCTGTCAATTGATATCCCGCCGCTGTCAAGTGCTGCGAACTTAATTTCATTTTTTATAATAATTTCACCAAGATCAGTTATGGAAGGTCCTTTCATCAGTTTTGCACCAAATACAGCTCCTGAGGATGCTCTGACTGATTTAGGATGAAATGGATTTGCGCATTCTTTTAAAATTATAAAACCTTTTGCTCCGAGCGCCATTCCGCTTCTGATAACTGCACCGGCATTTTCCGGATTCTGAAACGCTATTGCAACAACGCATCCCTCAATGCTGTAATCCCAATCCGGAATTTCAGGCAGTCCCAGCTGAACAAGAGGACCGCCTGTATTGAACATATCAAGTTCATTATATAGAGATTTTTTTAATACAAAAAGTTTTCCCTTTGCTGATATTTCGTCAATGAGACTCTTGAATTGTTTAGAAGATTCTGTGTAGCCGTCATAAACAATCAATGCGTATATTTTTTCCGGCGAAATCTCGCCGATGATTTTTTTACCTGAAACAATTACAGAATTATTTTTTCTGACACCATCTGAATCTAAAAGCTTTTTCAATTCTTTAAATTTTTTATTTTCTACGGAGGTTATCACTACCCCCTCCTGCTGATCTTCCTTTGTGAAAATTCTGTAAACTTTTTTAAATGATTCATCTTTTTTTCTGAAGACAAGAAGTTTTCGTTTATAATCCGTGCCGGGTATTTTATAATCATGGTCGAGTTCAAGAGAGAAATTTTCTAAAGCGGCATTTCCGCTGATATTAATTTCCTGATCAGATTCAGGACCTTTTAATAAAATCACTTCTCCTCCGGCAGGAAGAAAATGATTTACGCGCATAAGAGTCTCTTCAGCTGATTCAAGTGCTCTGGTTATTACGCCCTGTACATCAAAAAATGATTTATCAGTAACAAGATGCGGATATATTTCAACTCCTGTCAGAGCAAGTTCATCTACAGCAATTTTCATAAAAGCGACTCTTTTATTCTTTGACTCTGCTAAAATTATTTTTTTATCAGGATGAATTATTTTAAGAGGTATGCCCGGAAACCCGGCCCCTGTTCCAATATCAAGAATTGATTCCGGCAATTTATAAAACCGGCTGATTATTATTGAATCAATGAAATGTTTAATGACGATATCATCAAATCCCTTAATGCGGGTTAAGTCAAATTCTTCATTATACTTTTCAAGAAGAAGATAAAAAGACCAGAATTGCTCTTCCTGTGCGCCTGTAAGCTGAATATCACAGGAAGAAAACAGTTCTTTCATTCTTTTTATTGTTTCGGGCATAGGATGTTCAGACTATCTCATGTCTGCGCGGTATATATCAATGCTGTACGGAACATTTTCATCAAGTATAGGCTCAGGTTCAACTTCCCGATCCGGCTTGAATGCTCTTGCCATATTGACTCTGGCAAGCTCATGTTCCTTATCAATTCTTTTGGCATAATCAATTGCTTTCCAGTAGCTTATGTTGCTTTTTGACTCATCGCCCTTCTTCTGGTAAATGACGCCCAGATTATTATAAGTTGATGCAAGAGTTGAATATAATTTAACATGATCTTTTCTGCTCAAATCTATAGTTAATATTTTTTCTGCATCATACTCAAAAACAGATACAAGCTTCAGATATTCGCCTCTGCTCGATTCATATTTTCTTTCATGATAGAAAGCATTTCCAAGAGCAAACATAAGCTCCGGGTTACGCACAAAATCATCATATAAGTTAAGCCAGTTATCCAGAGCTTTTGAATATAGTTTATTCAGATAATAAATCCTTCCAAGATTATAATAAAGTTCGGAAGATGTAAATTTTTCTTTATCTTCCAGCGACATAGCCTTCTCATAATTATCTCTGGCAAATGAATAATTCTCCGCTTTAATTACTTCCTCGTCAATCAGCTCATCTTCAAGATCACCATACCTGTTTCTGACTTTATCAAAGAAATAGTAAAATATATTTCCTTTAATTGCATACATCTTGCCGAGGCTTTCAGTTTCTTTATAAAATTCAGCATTTGTAAACTCAGGCTGGTTTGAATGTGCTTTCTCTGCCATTTTCAGATATTTATAAGCATTTGCCGGCTCTTTAATCTGGTAATAATACTCGCCCATCAGGTATAATGCGCCGAAATAATCCTTTGTCAGAACGGCCTTATCAAGGTATCTCTTAGTAACTGCAAGCTGATTCTGGGCTTTATTCAATAATGCGAAATAAACCTGCAAAGGTGGATATGTAGGATCTTTTTTATTTAAAGACTGCAAAACACCTAGAACAGCCGGATAAGTATTATCATTCTCATCTATAAGACGGGGAGACTGAACAGCATAATCTATGCGGACATTTACCGTATCGCTTCTTCTTTTACTTAAATAATACATTGCAAGTTTACCTAGAAGAGGCGAATCAATCTTTTCCATCATCTTCTTTTCTCTAAGTTCAGCATGGACACCTGCAACCTGAGGAAAAACATCTCTTTCAATATAAAGATTCAGCAATCCGGAATGACCTATAATTGATTTTTTATCAACCCTGATTATATCTTCATAATATTTTTTTGCCTTTAAAAACTGTCCCTGGGAAAAATAAGCATTACCTATTCCATACATTGCAACAGTGTTTGCCTGATCAACTATAAGAGATCTCTTGTAAAAATCAATTGCTATATCAACCTGAACTCTTTTATTTGCTTCAGGTTTTTTCCCGCCGTAATACCAGTCATTCATTTTATTCTGCATGCTTCTGAAATCGTCTGCAGGAACTTTCGCATAAAAATATCCGAGGTTGTTCAGGGTATCCACAAGTTTTGGATTCAGCCTGTATGCTTCATTGAGCTTTTCAACAGATCTGTTAATTTCTTTTTTCTTGAAATATGCCATTCCGTATGCATTATAACCGAATATAAAATTTTCTGCATAATTCTCATGAACATATTTAAAAATATCCTCTGCCTTTTTATAATCCAAAGGCTTTTGTTCATAATCTCCGGCTCTTACAATCAGCTCAACGCCTTCATTGATTTTTTTCTTGGCCATATATGGCTTATAAACAAACTGATAACCGAAAATTGTCAGCAGGAACGTAACGCCAGCTGCAATCCCGAAAATTCTGGTTTTCTGAAGAAGTTTTTTCCTTCGTTCAATCCCTTCTCTTGTGTATTCAGGTCTTGAAGAAATTACCCTTCTGCCGGATGGCGAAACAGATTCCGTCAGATCAACTTTCCGTCTTAATTTTTTCTCAAGAAATTTTCTGACATTATCCTCAGACTTGCCTGATATAATCATATCAACAAGCTGTTTGGTATCTGAAGGATTAAGAAGATCGTTTAAAACAGTTTCTTTAATTACTTTAATAACGCCCGGGTTAAAAAGAACAATCGCCATTCTGAGTTTTCTTAAATCTTTCTCAGAAAGATCAACAGGCTCATCAGATGAACCGGAGGATTTTGAAGATGACGCGCCAAAATCTGAATGTATATCATCATCCAGCGGCTCTACTGAGAATGAATCAGCATCCGGCTGAAATTTTTCTTTTTGCTTTATTTCTTTTTTTGGAGGTTCAATATAAGTATCAGGAAGATCCTCCCCTATATCTGCGCTCACGGATGTTTTCGGTTTTGATGAAAAATCATCCTCGGAAAGATCGCTCATTGCTTCAATTCCGGAATCTATAGATTCCAAATCAAAATGATCCTGCTCTTTTAATGCTGAATCTGCAGATATATCATCATGAGAAGCACTGAAATCATCAATATTGATATCCGGAATGTCAGATGTATCTGCTTCCTGCATTGGTGATGCTTCTTCAAGTGAAATATCCGAGAGATCAGGAATATCTGAATCTGAATCAATGCCGAGGCTTACCTGGGGTTTATCAGTATCAGTGGTTCCTAAACCGGTGTCTGAAAAATCCTCCATTTTAGCTTCTGAAAAATCCATCATATCAGATGATTCTTCAGACTTAATCGCAGGAGTGGAAACTCCTGCATCTTTATCCCCTAAAAATTCTCCGGTATCTGAAATTTCAGAAGCGTCAAGCGATTCAGGTTCATCGGAAGTAATGGCTTCAAGCTGCTGCATTGGAGTACCGGTTCCATCAAAAACAGCTGGAGCCGTTGAAGGAGCTTTTTCAGATTCAGCCGGAACGAAATCATCCTCTTTAAACGGGCTGCCCTCTGAAAGTCTGGTATCATCTATAGAATCAAAATTATCATCAGTTATTTCAGTTATGCTGTCTGATATATTTTCAATATGCTCGGAATCATCAAATGACTGCATATCTGAAGACAGATCAACTATATCATCTATTTCATCAAGACCTTCATGTTTTACATCAGAAATATCAGTTCCGCTGTCTTCAGTATATTGCGCAGCAGATTCATCTGATGTAAATCCCGGCTCATCAATATCTGAACTTTCATCAGAAAACATATCATCATCTGCCGGTTTAACAGATTCCTGCACCGGATCCGGAAAAACAATAGTCTCTCCCGGGGAAAGTGATTCCGACACTACTCCGAGAATTCTGTCTATTTCCTGCAGCTCCTCAGAGGTGTATTCAATTTTTTCTTCTTCAGCCATCAGACTCCGGAATTATTAAAAAGCTATATTTTCAAGCGACATAATCAGTAAAATATTATCATTTATAAAAAATCAATTAAAATTTGAAATTTAATCATAAAATGCATTTTTAATTCAAGAATTATCTTCATTATTATCGACATATTTAATATAAGAATCAAACAGATATTGCACAAAAAAGCAATATAAGATATCTTATTTATTCCTTAATTTTACTTAAAAATAGTACACTCTTTTTTTAGAATTTCCTCATTTGAAAATGGATATTTTAAAAAATGGTACTGGGGAATAAACGCATAAAAAGAGGGTGTTTTATGAAATTCAAAAAAGCTTTAATTGCTTTAATTGTTCCTGTTATGGGATTCTCATATGGAAACAACAGGCCTCAGGTTGATCAATACTATAACCTGAAATTTCTAAAATCAGCCTCATATCCTGTTGAAAAAGAAATAATCAAGGTCACTCCTGAAGCAGGCGTTCAGAAAGTGATAAAAGGCATTCTATTTACATATAAAAACAGACAGGTTAAAAGAGTTGAAATTGCTGGAAATTTTTCAAACTGGCGCGGAGTCAAGATGGATCGCGGCGATAACGGTGTCTGGTTTGCTATTATAGCCGATTACAACAGCGGAGAAAAAATCAGGTATAAATTCATAATTGACGGCATCTGGATAAATGACCCTGAAAATATGGATAAAGAGGATGATGGTATTGGATCTTTCGTGTCTGTCGTGAATCCTGTTATTGAAAAAGACGGCAAAAACGTAACATATAGAATAACAGATAAAAATAAAGTTGAATTCCGCATTTATAAGCCTTACGCAACTTTTATATCTCTGGTAGGCGATTTCAATCACTGGAATCCGGAAAACGATCTGCTTAAAAAAGGCAGCGACGGAATCTGGAGGCTTAAAAAGCACATACCACTGGGTAAGTACAAATACAAATATATCATAGACGGCAAGTGGTCTGTTGATCTTTATAATTCAGCTACAGCCTCAGATGAAAGCGGCGCACTTTGCTCTCTTCTTGAAATGCTGGATGAAAAAGAATTAAAAGAAAGGAAAGAAAAGGCATCCAGACCATCCAAAGAAACTGCAGTATCAATAGTGTCAAAGGAATCTTCCGGAAAGTCAGGTTCGTCTGAGGCTAAACCGTCGTCTGGCGGTGGCGGACATTAATTTTTCCTCTTAGTAAAGACCGTTATAAATAGCAAAAAGTTTTAAAGTTGGTGTTATCCGCAAATGCACGGTATAGCATACTCTCAAGAAGGACTGCTTTTGCGGAAAAGCAGCCCTCCTTGAGAATCCACCCGAAAGCCGCTGCTCAATTGCCGCAGGGCTAAGCGCCTTCACCTGCTTCAGAATTATTTCTACTTCTTTAAAATATTCTCTAAATGCTAAACGAAAAATAAACTATTCAGCCGGTTGGAAAAGCACCGGCTGGCTTATCCTCTTTTTCCTCTAAGGAAAATCCGTTACAAAATTTATATAACATCCTGCCCTACAGGAGACATACTACATTTTATAAGAATCAAAGAAAAACTATAATTCTTGACTTCCCGTGTACTATCAGCAACCGTTAATTAAATTTTTTGCAAAATTATTCATAAAGAATTTCAGGTTCTAAAAAAATCTCCGGAGAAAAACCGATTTGAATAAAAAATATAATATACTTATTATTGAACCGGCTCTCCCTGATGAAAATAATAAAATTATTAAGAGAAAAAAGCTGCATTATTTTTCCATGTCTTCAATACAGCTTGCTGCATATTTTCCGGAAAAATACAATATTGAAATAATAAATGAAACAATTGATACCGTACCTTTGAATAAAATATATAATGCAGTATTTATCACATCAATGGGAGCATCTCTTTTAAGAGCTATTGATATTGCAGATGAATTCAGAAAGAAAAAAATTCCTGTTATTGCAGGAGGCACCGGGGTCCTGATTTTCCAGGATGAATGTGCCGGAAAATTTGACTCTATTGCCATCGGTGAATGCGAAACCTATATTGAAAGACTGATAAAAGATTTTGAAGAGAATAAATTAGAAAAAGTTTACAGGCCGTTATATTCTGCTGACTTAAGCAATATAAAACATCCCAGGTATGACCTTCTCAACCATAAAAAATTAAAAATGTTTTATCCCGTTCAGGCAACTAGAGGATGCACAAGCAGATGTGAATTCTGTTATTTAAATATTATGGGTGATATATACAGAAAACGTCCGGTAAAGGATGTTATTGATGATATTATTACAATTAAAAGTTACAGTATCAATGGGGTGGTATTTGCTGATGAAAATCTTATCTGCAGCAGAGAGTATGCGCTGGAGTTGCTTAACGCAATGATACCGTTAAAAATTAGATGGATAGCCCATATAGATATCAGGGTCTGCTTTGATGATGAATTTATTGACCTGGCCCGGAGAAGCGGATGCCAGAGCGTTACAATCGGGTTTGAAACACTTAATATAAAAAATATACTCAATATAAAAAAAAGCATAAACAACGACAGAGATTACAGTCATGCCATAAAGAATCTCCATAATGCGGGCATAAGCATTATCGGAAATTTCATCATCGGGCTTGAAGAAGATACAATTGAAACCGGCGAAGATATTGTTTCTTTTGCAATTAAATATGCTGTAGATTTTTTTGTGTTATCAATTCTTGCACCTATCCGCGGAACTCCTCTTTATTCTTCTGCAGTTTCAAGCAATAGATTATTGGGTTATGAAATGAAAGATGCGGTTATTTCAAAATCGATGATTAAAATGCCCTACATGACAGGTGAAGAAATTGAAAATACCTACCATGAAATTTTAAAAAGAGTATACACTCTATCTTCAATTTTTAGAAGGACAATTTTTAATAAATCTGAAATTCCTTTTCACATGAGAATAATAAATTTTGCAGTAAATTTAATTATGAGAAGGAATGTTCAAAAAAATAATTTTATCGGGATTATATAAAGGGCTGAAATCAATTTTTCCTCTCAGGAAAGTCCGCTATAAATGCAAAAAGCTTTATATAACACCCTGCCATACAGGATGTATACTGCATTTTATCGGCAGCTCAAATAAAGTAAAATTATTGACTTCCCGTGTACTATCAGCAAACGATAATTAAATTTTTTCCCGGATAATATCAGGAGAATAAAAAGGAGCCGCTGATGTCATTATCTGAAATTATAAAAAAAATTACCGGAAAATATAAAAGCATCATCAATGATAATCTGCATTCGCCTGCATTATCTGAACTGTTGAAACTTGAGGAATATAATGGCGCTGTTGTGTCGAACAGGTTCAGGTATATTTTTTTTGCAATAGCCTCTGTTTCAGTTTTTACAAATACTCAATCTACTATTGCAGCCGGGAATACTGCAGGCGCAATAGTAAATATTGCTTCAAGCGTTTTGTATCTTTTCTTTACTGTTTTTCATACGTTTATTCTGATAAAGAAAAAAGAAAAGATCTCCCGTTTTTTCGGTTATGCAGTAATTATAGGCGATAATTTCATATTTACGGTCTTACTTTATTTATGGTGGCATATTGAAAGCCCGAATAATTTTAATTATTTTCTGAAAAATTATACTATGATATTCTATCTTTTTCCTATTATAATGACGGTTTTTCAGTTCAGAATACGACTGGTTGTTTTTTCAATTTCTATTTTTATCTTACTGTACTTCTCGTTTATTTTATACGGTTTGCATATAGGCCTTTATATAACTAACAGTTGGAGTGAATATCTGCTTGGTCCCGGAATAGTTATAACAGATATTATTACAACAAGACCTGCAATATATCTTTGCTTAGCTATCTCCATCGGATATGCGATACACAGGTCAATCGGAATGCTCAGGCGCATCGGGTTGATAGAGTCTCAAAAAGCTTCCCTTAGCAGGTATTTTTCACCTGCAGTAGTAAATGAAATAACGGAAAATCCTGATATTATCGCTGAAGGAAGCCGCATCAAGGTCACAGTGCTTTTTTGCGATATCAGGGATTTTACTAAAATGTCAGAGAATATGTCTCCGCATGATCTTAATAATTTTCTTTCTGATTTCCGGAAACGGCTGACAGGCGCAATTTTTTCTAACAGCGGCATGATCGATAAGTTTATTGGTGATGCAATCATGGCGGTTTTTGGAGCGCCTCATCCATCAAAGGAGCCTGGCCGAGACTGCAAAAACGCAATCGCAGCTGCGCTTGCAATGTTTGCAAGTCTTGAAGAGCTCAATCGTGAGCGCGAAACAGCAGGAATCGGTTCCATTCGCATGGGATTCGGACTGCATACTGGTGATGTTTTTGCAGGCAATATCGGAGCTGAAGGGCAGATTGAGTACACTGTAATAGGCGATGTGGTTAATACTGCATCGCGTATTGAGGGGCTATGTAAAGAATTCGGTGCAAGCTTTATCATCTCCCAGGAGGTGTTTTATGAATCCGGAGATATGGTTCATGCAGAAGCTCTTCCTCCGGTTACAGTAAAGGGAAAAGAGAAGCCGCTCCAGGTTTATAAATTAATGTGATTTTTTATATGCGGTAAAAAATAATTTTTCATTATAGCAATTTTTTCAGTTCTGAAATCTGTTTTAAAATTTCTTTCTTGGAAGTGCTTCCAGGGGAAAGTTTTCTTTCAGTTGATTTTTCAGGATTGATTATTTCAAAAATATCATTCGCGAAAACATCAGAAAAAGTTTTTAATCTGCTTAAATCAATAGTAAAAAAATCAGTGTTTGTTTCCTCGCAATATTTCACGATATTTCCAGATATTTCATGCGATTTTCGGAACGGCAGACCTTTCCTGGTAAGATAATCTGCAAGATCTGTAGCAGTTGAAAAGTTTCTATAAACAGCCTTTTTCATCACCTCTGTTTTAATTTCCATGCCTGAAATCATCTCTATCATGCCCTCAAGGCAGAGAACAACTGTATCAATAGAATCGAAAAGAGGTTCTTTATCTTCCTGCAGATCCCTGTTGTAAGTCATTGGAAGGCCCTTTAAAACTGTAAGCATTGAAAATAAATTACCGTAAAGCCTTCCGCTCTTTCCTCTTACCAGTTCAGCCACATCCGGATTTCTTTTCTGCGGCATAATGGATGATCCTGTTGTAACCTTGTCGGAAAGCCTGATATAATTAAACTCGGATGACGACCATAGAACAAGCTCCTCGCAGAATCTTGATAAATGGGTACCGAGCACTGTGCCGAAATACAAAAAGTCGAGAATAAAATCCCTGTCGCTTACTGCATCCATGGAATTGTGAATTATATTTTTAAAGCCGAGAGTTTCTCTTAAATATTCCCTGTCGCTCGGATAATTCACCCCTGCAAGAGCGCCGCTGCCCAGAGGCATGTTCATGCATGATTCAACTGAATGAGACAGCCTTATGCAGTCTCTGTACAGCTGCCATGCATATGCGAGAATATGATGCGAAAAACGGACAGGCTGAGCCACCTGCATATGAGTGTAGCCCGGCATTATTGCATCAATGTTCTGTTCAGCTTTCGTAATTATTATTTCAATCAGAGATTTTAAAAGTGTGTTTATTCCTGCTGATTCATCGCTGATATACAGCCTCATATCAGTAGCGATCTGATCATTTCTTGATCTTCCTGTATGAAGCTTTCTGCCTGCGTCTCCTATTTTATCAGTAAGCCTTGATTCAATATTCATGTGAATATCCTCAAGGCTTGATAAAAATTCAAAACTGCCGGATTCAATTTCCTTTTCTATTTCTTTAAGTCCGTTTACAATGCTTTTTAATTCTTCCGCCTTCAGGATTCCCATGCCGGCAATCATTTTAGCGTGTGCAATCGATCCTCTTATATCCTGTTTGTAAAGTCTTGAATCATAATGGATTGACGAGGATATTTTTTCTGTTATACCCGATGAAGAATCCTGGAATCGCCCGCCCCATAGCTTTTTATTATCAGCCATTATACACCCTGAATCCTGCTTTGAATAATATCAATATAATCGCCTAGATCGCCGAGAGATGGCTTTATTTCGTATTCCAGCATATCCGATAGGCTTATTATATCGCTGTTTTCCATTATTTCAACTGTCTGATTTAAGAAATCCTGCAATATCCTGTTTTTCTCTTCAATCGATGTATCTTTTATCCTTATTTCAGAAAGATTTATATCAAAAACAGGAGCAACCTGTGATGATGTTCTTACATACTCTGCAATAAAATCAATAAATTTTTTAAAGCCTTCAATGCCTTCAGCATCCTTTCCTGCCTGAAAAGCGGCTGCAGTGGACTCGATATTGTCAAGCTGTTCCGGAAGGCTGTCCTTTATCTGCAGAAGCGATTTCATTAAAACATCTGGTGAATCTATACTCTGCATAACCAGAGCTTTCATTTCATCACTGACTACAAGCATTCTTAAGAAACCTATAGATGTCTGGAAAATACCTGAATTGTTTTTTAATATTTCCAGATATGTATCTGCCCCCCCATGTTCAATTGAATCTTTATAAGACTCAAGAGATGAAATATAATCCGGCAGATTGATGTCTCTGAATTTCACTGTATCCGGTTTCAGGCCAAGCAGATGTATAATATTTGAAACTATATCGCCAAGCCAGATAAGTCCAGATGCAAGATCCACCATATCGCTTATACCGACCCGTCCGGATTTTGATGCATCACTAACGAATAAATCTGCTTTTTCACAATATCTAATTCCTTCATCTACAGAAGAAAAAACAAGCTCAGACCTTGACTGGATGAGGCAATTTATATTTTTAACCGAATCAACAGATCTGTCAGGAATCTGATCCAGAGCGAATATTTCATCATCTATATAAATCATAGTCAGAATGAGGTCTTTCTGCCTGCACCAGTTCAGAATTGAATCTACAACTTCTGATACTGTTTTTTCATTTTCAATAACAAAATCAACAGGATAATTATTAACTAATATTTCCACGATCACCTCATATACTATCTAAACAGAGCTTTTTACTTATCTTGTTTCTGATTATTTAAATTTTGATTATTCAGCCAGTTTTTCTGAGATTTTGAAGAGCTCATTGCTTTTTCCATCTTGCTGAATTTGCTTCTCAGTTTTGACTCATAAACCTTTAAATGCTCGCCCTTGCGCTCAATCTTCTCATTTGCCATTGTAATTGAATTATCTTCAAGCTCAATTTTAGTTGCAATTATATTTTTTCCAAAAGATATATATGGTTTAATATTATTCACGAGAGAATAAGCCATACCGCTGTCTGTTCTTGAATCTCCATCTATATCAGATGCAAAAAAGTTTTTAACAGCTTCAGGATTATCCCTTATTGCTTTTTCAAGTTCAACATCATCTATAATCAGTTTTCCTGTTTTTATAGAATCCCATTCAGAGTTAACTTTCCCTGTAGAAACGCCAAGCTGGGTAATAAGCTTAATCGGCGTTTCAGCATTATTCGGATATGCGCCGCTGACAGTTGACTTTACTGTATTTTCAAGCCTTATAATAGTCATATCTCCAACGAACAGCCCGTTATCCCCTTTCCTGTTTTTCTCTCCGGGTTTATTTATCTTTTCAGTTTTTATAAGCTCTCGATGAAGATCGATATAGGCATTATAAGCTTCAACAAATTTTCTGATCTTCTCAACAGATTTAGTTATATCAGGAGCAACTGTAATTTCAACCGGATTCTTTGATGATTGTTTTAAATTTAAAGTAACGCCTTTTATAACATCAGATAAATCATTATTTTTATCACGTTTGATTTCAACACCATCAACTTTAATGATCGCGTCTTCTGCCGGAGTTATTATATTCTTGGCTTCAAGCATCCCGTCAGATTTAATGGGTGTGGATATTTTTGCATTTTTATAATCCGTTGAGCCTTCATTGGTATAAAAAATCAGCTTGGAAATTTTTTTACCTTTAAAATCCTTACCAAGAGGAATTTCCTGTTTAACTTTTGAATCTTTATCAACAAGATATGTTTTTTCTGTTCTTTTACCGTTTTCAACTGAAACGGCGCCAACACCCATTATTGAATCAAAAATCTTTTTTTTATCTTTCTTTTCAACTTTCCTGATTCTTGAAACATTATAGCCGTGAAGCTCAATTCCCTTGATATTGATTTTTTCATCCGGTCCTGTTTCCATTCTTGGAGGAAGAAGCTTGTCCTCTTCAGCCTGATCATCAGTTAAGCCTGTATATAAAAAATCAAACTCAAGAATTGTATCGTCCTTTATTTCCGATTCAGCAGGCAGAGCATATTCCTGCCATAGGAGTCCTTTTAATTTCATGGATTTCCCGTCTTCAGCTATTGATATCAGGCCGTCCTGTGATTCTATTTTTTTATCGCCAATGTATGATGTGAAATATCTTTTATCAAAAACTATATTTACTTCATCCTTTTTCTGGTCTTTCTCACCCTTTATCAATGTGACCTTTTTTAAAAAATCAATATCGCCATTAATGGAAATTTCACCTTTTTTCCCGGATGTTTTAGATTCGATTGTAAGTATGTAATTATTATCTGATGTTCTTATATAATGAGCGGAAACTAAATCCGAAGCAGCTTCTTCTATTTTATCGCGGAGTGTTTTAAGCAGCCCCCCGTTGAATTTAAAAGATTTTTTTTCCTTATTTACAGTAATTTCAATTTTACCGGCTGGAAGCTCTTTATTTTCTTCAATCTCGTCAGTAGAAATTTTGTTTGTTGAAGCGATTCTTTCAACAACTACCTTTTTAAGACCTTTTTCCGCAGTCCTGGACGCAAGTGCATCAAGGACTTCTGTATCTGAAGATGTTGCTTTTTTTTCATCATAGGCTGCCCTGAATCCGTATAAATCCTTGGCCGCATCGTTAAGTTTATTCAGAGTTTTACTTAATGCACCTAAAGCTTCTTTTTTTCTTTTGCTTAAATTTTTCTCTTCTTCGAGCTTTTTTAAAGGTCTCGATTCAACATTTACGAGTTTTTCAATTATACCATCAGTATCAATTCCTGAAGAAATTCCACCCATTGTAACAGGCATCTGAAACCCCCTTGATTAAAAAGGAACACTTGATTTTAGTCTCCCCTATCAATAATAATCGTCAATTCAGAAAATTTCATTAGTTTTTTTCATTATGTCGCAAAAAAAAATTAGTTTTTACCCCCCTTTGGTTCCCCCCCCTTTTTTTAAAGTTGAGCTGGCGGGGGTTAAAAAACTAATTTCCAGATGTTCCCAATAATTATTTTATGATTTACAACTATAGAGGAATTTTAATCCTATGATAATTGTTTAAATAATTATAAAAAATGCAATATGGTACAATTGATGAATCTTAAAAAAATAGTTGAGCCGGGATCAATCGCTCTTTATGGAATTTCCAAAAGCAATAAAACACATCCTGCAAATATAATCTTTAAAAAAAACAGTGAGCAGTCGGATATAAAAATTTTCTGCGTTAATCCTTCAGGCGGAGATTACAATGGAAATAAACTCTATAAATCTGCTTCTGAATTGCCTCAAAAAGCTGATTCAGCGGTGTTTGTCATCCGGGCAGACCAGGTGGCAGATGCAATGGCCGACTGTGCTGATTCAGGCATAAAAGGCGGAATCGTAATTTCCGGCGGATTCTCTGAAGCAGGCAGGCCTGATCTCCAGGCGGATATACAGCGCGTATCAAGAGAAAAAAAATTTCCTATAATCGGCCCTAATGGCCTCGGAGTTTATTCTCCAGGAGGACTCAATACATTTTTTTTTCATGATGAACGCTTTGTAAAACCGCCTGTTGGAAAGATCGGCCTTGTGAGCCAGAGCGGAGGCATACTTGTTGATCTCATGATCAGGTTCACCCAGGAAAACGTCGGCATATCAAGAGCACTCAGTATAGGAAATAAAGCAATAGTTGACGAAGTTGATTCACTTAAATTTTTTATTGATGATCCCCGCACCGATGTAATAGGAATTTATTTTGAAGGATTCCTTCCCGGCAGAGGCCGTGATTTCATTGAAATGATCAACAGCACGGATAAACCTGTTGTAATTTATAAAGCCGGGAAAACCCCTGCAAGCGCTTCAGCAATATCATCCCACACTGCAGCAGTTGCCGGCGAATACCCTGTGTTCAGAGATTTAATTTCACAAACCCGTGCAGTTGAAGTAGATACAGAACCTGATTTTTTATCAGCCTGCGAAGGTCTTGCATCATGGGGAAGAAAAAAAATTGAGAATGTAGCGATTGTTACGATGAGCGGAGGACATGGAGTAATAGCAACAGATTATCTCCATAACGCGGGAATTAAAACTGAAAAATTATCATCTGCCGATAGTTTGACACTAAAAGAAAAGATGTCGCCGAATATTCGCGCTATCGCATCATTCACAAACCCGATTGACCTGACCGGAAGCGCAATTGATGATGATTTTCTCAAGGCAGCGGAATTCGCAGTTCAGCATCCGGATATAGATGCAGTGTTTATGCTCTTCCTGCCGTTTATTCCGGCTCTTACATCTGCACTCCCCCCTAGGCTTGCTGATTTAAAAGAACTTTCAGGGAAACCGATAGTCTGCTACGTGCCGTATCTTCCGAAATTCGGAGTATTTATCGAAGGTTTCGAGGCCAACGGAATACCGGTGTCTCATTCAATTGACGGAGCTGTAACCATGCTTGCAGCAATTGGAGGATGCAGATGAACAAACGTATAATTGAAATTATTGAATCATCAGGATCAAGGGGATGGATACTTGAACCGGATGCAAAGGAAATTCTAAAGATATACGGAATTTCAGTTCCTGAATCGCGCTGGATAAAAAAAATAACTGAAATCAAAGAATCAGCCGCCAGTTTAAAATTCCCTATTGCTGTAAAGGTTGTATCAGCTCAGGCACTTCATAAAAGCGAAGCCGGAGGGGTAGCACTCGGAATTAAAGATACATCTGAACTTGAAGAAATTTTCAATAAAATGTCAGTTATACCTGAATTTAACGGTGTGCTGGCTGAGGAAATGGTTTCAGGAACAGAACTTATTTTTGGAGCAAAAGATGATCCGCAGTTCGGTACTGTAGTTATGGCCGGAATTGGCGGGATTACTGTTGAGGTCTACAAGGATGTGGTTTTCAGGCTCGCTCCTGTTACTGAAAATGATGCTCTCAGAGCTATCGAATCATTAAAAGGGGCTGCCCTGTTCAAAGGCTTCAGGGGAAATCCTCCGGTTGATTTAAACAAAGCAGCAAAACTTTTATCAGATTTTTCTGAACTCGCGTATGAATACAGAAATTATTTTGAGTCAATAGATTTGAATCCTGTTATTTGCAGCAGTAATTCAGCATCAGCTGCTGATGCGAGATTCATGCTTTCAGGAATACCTGAAGATTAATTTTTTTTCAATTTTAAATAGATTTATTATTTATTAAAATCGTTTTGATCACAGGAGAGACATTATGCAGATAGCGGGATTTTTTATTTTCTCAATTGTTCTTTTTATTTTGCTCACAGCAGCTGGATTTTATACAGCAAAAAGACTATCTCAAAGTTTTGCTCTGAAAAACAGTAAAATTATGATCGCAATTTTTTTATTCGCCAATACTTCTATAATTTTATCCAATGTAATATACCGGGTATTTGTCCTTCCTCTGTCAGCTTTCTATTTCATCGTGTCATCATGGTGGATGGGGGCCTTTATCATTCTTATAATGGTAATGCTTCCTTTTGAAATTATAAATATATTTTATAAAATTTATAATAAAAAAGCAGGTATCGCAATAGTTTTTTTGAGCATTCTGATATCAGCATATGCAACCTTTCAGGCTTTTTCAATGACAGTCGTACCTGTTACAATAAAAATCAAAAATGTAAAAAACACTCTGAAGATTGCTCACCTATCTGATATGCATGTTGGTGTTTTCCGTGACATGAACTACCTTCAGCGTGTTGCGGATTCAGTAAATAAACTCAATGTAGATGCTGTTTTTATAAACGGAGATCTGGTTGACGGGAAAAATGATGTAAAAGAGGATATTTTCAAACCTTTAGCAAATTTCAATGCTCCGGTTTATTTCATTGCAGGAAATCATGATTACTATGCGGGCCTTGAAAATATTGTTTCCATTTTAAAAAGACTGAATGTTGTATTCTTATTTAATCAGTCTGTAGTAATAAAAGGAATTCAGATCACAGGATTGGATTTTATGAAAGCCGACAATAAATCCACAGGAATTATTCCCATTAAAAATAAAACAATTAAAGAAATCATGTCTGAAATCAAGCTGGATAAAAAACTTCCGCAAGTTTTATTTCATCACAGCCCTATGGGCGAACAATATATTGAAAACGCAGGTATAGATCTTATGGTTTCAGGTCATACTCATGGAGGACAGATGTTTCCGATGACTATTCTTGGAAAAATCGGATATGTTGTTAATAAGGGACTGGGCAATTATAAAAACATGCAGATTTATGTATCTCAGGGAGTCGGCACATTTGGACCGCCAATGCGTCTTGGTACTTTTGGCGAGATTACAGAGATAACTATTACAGGCTATAATGAACCTGAGTTTAGAAATGAAGTGAAAAGATAAAAAAATATTTTTAAAAAAATAAAAAGCGGCCGTAAGGCCGCTTAAAAAAACTGCACAATTTAACCGAAGATCTGATCCAGTTTCATATATTTTTCAGCCATATGTTCAAGCAGAGTGAGTCTCTCTTTATTATCCATAGTCAGCAGAGCTTCCATATTGTCAATCTGCTGGGCAACCTTGTATGTATCCATCGGCACAACAAGCATTGGAACTTTTTTCTCTTCGGCTTTCGCAATGATATTAGACGGAGGTATTATATTATTAGTAAGAAGAATACCCATTGTTTCCCCATCAAGAGCTGCAAGAATCATGTCGCTTCTATCGCCGCTGGTTATTAAAAATTTTGCAACAGTATTGAATACAGGATTCCGCAGGGTTTCATGGGTAGACATAGCTCCAACGAGTACATTTTGTACAATATTATTAAGAGAAGACTCGCCTGCTATAATCTTTGCGAATAATTTCTCCGCAAGAAAACTAATTGTAAAATAAGTCAGAAGATCCTTAAAAGGAAGAACCCCTGCAACATTAATACCTATTTTTTGTATCTCTTTTAAATAATAACTTTCGAACTCATCAACATCTCTGACCTTATTGATGATAACTCCTCCAAAATCAACTCCATCAAGGTTCATGCTGTTTTTTATAAATTTTATATCATCAATTACTGAATCATTATGGCCGCTTACAAGAATAAACATTTTAGCGCCTGTAAACCTGGCAACAGAAATTGAATCAAGGTTTATGGATGTTCCGTAAGTGAGATCTTTTCCGCCTTCAATAATAAGATAATCCATACCGGCACCGGCTGCCTCAGCCATATTATTTAAAGCAGTTTTAGTTGAGGCTTCATCAAAAACATATCTCAATTTACTGTGATCAAAGCCGAGCGTTATATTCTCCGGCTCAACTGCAAGTCCGAAAATATCAATTAAAAGGCTTGAATCATAATCCCAGTTTCTTTTTCTTTTATATATGAGCCTGTCGCCGAATGGTTTTATATAACCGAATTTCTTTTTTGATGCGGACATAAGTCCCACTATTGCGCTTGTTTTGCCGCAGCCTTCCCTCATAGAAGCGATAAGTATCTTCTTCATTATTTGCCCCCTTTTGGATTATTTATTAATATTCTGACATCAACAGCTTTCAATCCCTTTGACTGTTCATAAACCATTACAGGATTTATTTCAATATCAGAAATTCTATCGCATTTTTTCAGAATTGACCCGACCTTTATAATCGTATCAACAACTCCTTCAATATCTTTTCTCTTTTCGCCCCTGACGCCGAGTAAAAGAGGATAAGATTTAATCTGCTCGAGCATGGTTTTAGCTTCATGCCTGCTCAGAGGATATGATTTAAAGCTTACATCTTTCATGACCTCTACATAAATTCCGCCAAGTCCGCACATTACAACCGGGCCGAAAGATGCATCTCTTATAGCTCCGATTACAATCTCAATTCCAGGTGAAACCATCTCTGCAACTTCCACTCCATCAATTACTGCATCCGGCTTATACGATTTGCAGTTACTCATAATTGCTTCATAAGCATCAATAATTTCTTTTTTATCATCAAGATGGAGCATGATTCCGCCCGCGTCACTTTTATGAAGAATATCCCTTGATACGACCTTCATAACAAGAGGATATCCCATCTCTTCAGCAAACGATACAGCCTCTGTAATATTTTTTGCTGTTTTACTTTTTGGTATATTTATTCCTGCAGCCTGCATCACAAGCTGGCCTTCATAAGCCAAAAGAAACTTTCTTTTTTCCAGAAGGGCTTTATCGATTATTGAATTTATCTTATCAATATCAATAGCAGCTTCTTCTGCAGTAGTTTCCTCCTGCTCTACAAAAGCCTTGAATTTGTACAATGCACCCAGGCTTGAAACAGCAGCAGTGACATCCCCGTATACAGGAATATTCTCCTTTTTTAAAACACCAATAGCATTCTCAACTGATTCACCGCCGACAATTGCATAGGTTATCGGCTTGCCTGCATCAACATGTTTTTTATATGTTTCACGTATCATGGGAGCTAAATTTTCTGAATCAAAAGTGGCTGTCTCACAATACAGCGCCATCGTTGCATCCATGTCTTTACTTGAAGACGGAGCGGAAAGAGCAAGAGTATAATCTCCTGCCATGGCTCCTCCGGTGATATCAACAGGATTCCTTGTTGACCCGAAAGACGGCGTTACAGGACCGAAAACCTCTTTCAGCGTAGCCTGATCATCGAACAGCTCAATCCCGTATTTTTCACATGCATCTGTTGCAAGAACCCCGATTCCGCCACCATTTGTCACAATTACCGCTCTGCCTGCTTCAGGAATGGGGCTTGCAGCAAGAAACTTGCACCAGTTGAAAGCCTCTTCAAGGCTTTCAGCCCTGATTATTCCGCACTGTTTCATTATAGCATCAAATATTTTATCTGATCCTGCAAGAGAGCCCGTGTGTGATGCAGCTGCCATGGCTCCCCTTTTTGATTTGCCTGATTTTATTACTACAATGGGTTTGATTCTCGCTGCTTTTTTTAGAATCGGGATCAGCTTCTCACCCTGCTTAATTCCTTCTATATAAATTAAAATTGATTTTGTTTTATCATGAGTAATAAGATATTCAAGCAGATCAGCTTCATCTACATCAGCTTTATTTCCTGTTGAAACAATTGCTGAAAGCCCCATATTGTCAACTGCTGTTTTACCGATCATTGCTATTCCGAGAGCTCCGCTCTGGGTTATAATTGCAACATTGCCATGTTTTATTTCACCTGCGGAAAATGTTGAATTGAGTGATACTGAAGATGAAAACATTCCGAAAATATTCGGGCCTAAAATTCTCATCCCTGAACTTTTCGCAATAGAAATAATTTCATTTTCATCTGCACTGTTTCCCACTTCAGAAAAGCCTGAAGTAATTATCTGAACTGCTTTAACTTTTTTTTCAGCGCAGGCTCTTACAGCTTCAATTACAAATCTGGCAGGAACAGTAATTGAAACGCCATCAACAGTTCCCGGAATATCGCTTAAACTTTTAAATACCTCATATCCTAAAAGCTCTCCTGCCTGGGGATTTACAGGATAAATTCTGCCTTTATATCCCCCATTTATAAGATTCCTTACTACAGTATATCCTATTTTTCCTTTAGTGTGTGATGCACCAATTACAGCAAAAGATTCCGGTTCAAATAAATATTTAATGCTACTGCCGGTCATCATATTTATCTCCTAAATTCATAATAAGATGAAATACTCCGCCTTCGATTTTTTTATCCAAATCAGGAAATACTGATTCAAAAACATGCAGCATTGGTTTATTTTCAACGAGAGTCTCTGCTGTAAAGCCGTGAATACCTTCCTTTTTCCCGAGAAAAGTCAAATAATTCAGAAGTTCGCTTCCGATTCCTTTATTCTGGTAATCATCTCTTACAGAAAATGCAACTTCAGGAATATTATCTGATTCATTTTTTAATACCTGACCCATGCCAACTACAGTTTCCTTGTCATTTTCTGAAACTGTCGCTAAAATCAGCCATTCTTTGGTGTAATCAATAACAACAAAATCCTGTCTCATTTTATGCGGCATATCTTTTCTTGAAGTCATAAACCTGCGTCTGAAGCTTTCGTCAGAAAGAGAATAGAAAAATTCCTTAATGAGTGATTCATCATTAATTTTAACTGACCTGAAAAACAGCGGAATTCCTTTTTTAGTTGTCCTGTGAGTTTCAAAATGAGCTGGGTAATCGCCTTTTTTGCCAGGTATAAAAGCCTGGTCCTTGTAAATAAGATTCAGCTTTTTCGCTTCTTCAATCAGCCAGGGCTTGAACTTCGGATGAGCTATTGCAATTAGGTCCATAGCCCTTTCCCTGATATTTTTTCCCTGGATATATGCTATGCCGAATTCAGTGACAACATAGTGAATGTCGCCTCTATTATAAGTTACACCTGCACCCATATCGAGAAATGGAACAATTCTTGAAACATCTCCATTCATTGCTGTTGATTGAACAACTAGAACAGTCTTCCCTCCCGGAGCCAGAAGAGTGCCGCGCATAAAATCCGCACTTCCGCCGATACCGCTGTAGAAAATTTTTCCTATTGATTCAGCTGTAGCCTGTCCTGTCAGATCTATCTGAAGTGCTGCATTTATTGAAACCATATTATGCTGTCTTGCAAGAATTAACGGATCATTAGTGTAATCTATAGTTTTAAATTCGAACATCGGATTATCATCTATATAATTATATGTATACTTTGTCCCCATACAGAAGGAAGCCACTGTTTTGCCGCGGTTCAATGTTTTATTTGTATTATCAATAACGCCTTTTTCAATAAGTTCAATCATGGTATCAGTAAGAAGCTCTGTATGAACTCCCAGGTTATTTTTCCCTGAAAGTCTTGAAAGAATCGCTCGGGGAATGCTTCCATATCCGATCTGAATTGTATCTCCGTCTTTAACAAGGCTTGCAGTATTTTTTCCTATAAGATCTGCAATGTCATTTTGGATTTCCGGGGCAAATTCAAGAAGGTCTTCGTCATATGGAACAATAAAATCAATTTCCCTGATGTTTATAAATGTCTCACCGTGAACTCTCGGCATATTAATATTCATCTGTGCAATAACAATTTTTGCATTATCAATCGCAGCTTTTGTTATATCAATGCTGATCCCCAGACTTACAAAACCGTTTCTGTCAGGATATGACACCTGAATGAGAGCAACATCAATCGGTATATTTTTATTGTAAAACAAACCGGGTATTTTCGAAAGAAATATCGGAGTATAGTCGGCAAGTCCGGAATTTACATTATCTCTTGTGCTGTTTCCAACAAAAAAAGAATTATGCCTGAAATTATAATTAAATTTCTGATCAATATACGGGGCAAGACCCAAAGACCAGACATGAAAAATTTCAGCATCTGCAAAAGCCTTAGGATTCGATGCAGTATAATTTATCATGGCATTGACAAGATATTGCGGTTCAGCACAGGCGGTATGTATAAAGATCCTATCCCCTCTTTTTATATGAGAAAAGACAAAGTCTTCATCTTTAAACTTTTCAGGAAAATTATCCTTCCAGGTTTTAATCAGCTCGGGATTATCAAGTGCCATAATTTTTATCCAAATAAAATTTATTTGAATATTTGAATAAAGGCATTCTATGAATCATTAACAGCAAATACAAGACATTTATATCATTCTTTCCTTTTAATTCCTCTATATATAAGAATTAAAGAAAGCACTCCAAGAAAAACTGCAACAAAATAAAAGAAAATATCCCCATTACCTGAGAAAAAAGTTTTTCTGTTCATCTTGAAATCAAGCGATCCTGAAAGATATCCTTTTGACAGAAGCGGAATTGATTTCACTATTCTGCCGAAAGGATCTATAATAGCAGTGAGCCCCGTATTGCCTGCACGTACATACCATATGCCGTTTTCAGCTGCCCTGAAAACAGAAACTGCAGAATGCTGCATATGTCCTGCATAAGTGTCTGTCCATCCGTCATTTGTTATGTTGATTAAATAATCCGCTCCTGCTTTGCCGTACTTATTGCATAATTTATGAAAAAGCCCTTCATAGCAGACAAGCACCCCGAATTTAGCTCCGTTAACTTCAAATATTTCTTGATTGTTTCCTGGAACAAAATCAGAAGCACCGAAGGTATCAAGAAGTCTTTTAATCGATGGAAGCCATTTCTCATAGGGAAACCATTCCCCGAAAGGAACAAGTATCATCTTGGAATATGCTTTTTCCGGAATGCCGGATGTATTTATAAGAACAGCATTATTCTGAGGCATTCTTCTGTATCGCCCTGATTTGTCAGATTCCACAATGCCGATCTCACCTGTAATGAATGGCTTGCCTGTGCTCATCATATAATCAAGAATATCTTTCTGAAATGGAGTTTTATAATTTCTTGAATAACTGTAACTGAAAGCCTCAAGAGTCGCAGACTCAGACCAGATTATCAGATCCGGATTATCAGCCAGCGCCTCATTCGTAAGGCTTTTCAGTTCATATAAATATCTGTGCTTATTCTGATTCCAGCTTGTCCATGGCGATATGCAGGACTGGATCATGGATACTTTCATAGTTCCGCTGTAATTACTTCCAGCCAGATTGATCCTTACTAAACCGAATAAAAAAACTGAAACAACTAAAATCATCACTGAAATAAATTTTATTCCCGGAGATAATTTTAAATTTTTTAAAAAAGAAATCTTATCCTGAAATACAGAGCGGATCAATTCAGCAAGTGTGATATTAAAAAGTATTATAATAAAATTTAAACCCAAAATTCCTGTAATGGAAACTATCTGTATCATTGGAACAACCGGATATTGTGAATATCCCATATATGCCCATGGAAAAGTAATAAACCCGAGAGAATTAATCCAGTCTACAAAAATCCACATACACGGATATATAACAAACCTCAGATTTTCAAATTTTCTTGATAAAAATTCAGCGCCGATTACTTTCATGATCAGAAACACAGTCATATAAGGCATCAGAA
This sequence comes from uncultured Leptospirales bacterium, assembly GCA_964392365.1. Lineage (GTDB taxonomy): Bacteria > Spirochaetota > UBA4802 > UBA4802 > UBA5550 > CAYMPH01. The sequence continues at coordinate 12,278 of CAYMPH010000025.1, read as the reverse complement.
AACCTAAAACGATCACAGAGCCCCCAGGCATGTTTGCACCGAAATGTCCTATCCAGCTGTATGATAAATAATTCCCTATAATTCCTGCGATAAAAGTTTTTATTACAATATCTTTATAATCTTTTCCTTTTACATACATAAAAAGCGGAATAAAAGCAACCCAGGCAAAAGCAGGAAAAGCTTTTAAAAACCAGATATCATATGTTGGCCAGGATAAAAAAAACAGCAGGGAAGTAAGAAGGTAGTAATTATTTTTAAAAAAATCTATTGCCCTGTTTTTAAAATTCAAACCCATATTTTCACTTTTCCTTTCAAAGACTGATTCACCCTTTCACATGCGGCCCTACCCTCAATAAGGATATTGCCTGCTTTAAAAAAATCCATAGTACCTGTATCAAGAAGCTGCGGCTCGATAAGAACTGTCGGGGGATTTGTCTGAAGGGTGTACATTGTATTTATATATTCCATAATATCAACAGACTGCATTATAACTTCAAATATATTAGGCATATCGTTTTTTTCATCCAAACCGAGAAAATGTTCAATTGTAGAAAAAAAACCGCTTTTAGAAATACCGTTACCCGACTTAACCTTTTCCTCGATTATCTGGATAAATTTTGAATTCACCCCGATGCTTTTTTCAGGCTTGATTTTTTTTATAATTTTATCTATATTTCTTTTTTTTAAACCGGGATGAAGATTTACAGCCACAGTCAGATTCGCGCCCATATCCCGAACAACATTTATCGGCAGAGGATCTGCAACACCGCCGTCAATGAGAAATGTATCCTTGAATTTTACTGGAACAAAAATCCCCGGAATAGACAGGCTCGCCCTGACAGCATCAAGCAGATTCCCGCTATCAAATATAACCGCTTTTCCGCTTAAAAAATCAGTTGCAACAACAGATAAAGGAATTTTTAAATCTTCAATTTTTAAATCTTTTGGGATAAATTTTCCTATAAAATTCATCGCATCAGCGCCTCGTAGCAGACCGGATCTCGGAAGAACAGGATCAAAAAGAGACCTTACATCTTTTTTTGTAAGATTAAGAACAGCATTTTTAAACTCTTTTAACTTCCCTGCAGAATAAACAGCTCCTATAACAGAACCGATACTCGATCCGGATATATAATGAATTGGAATATTCATCTCCTCCAGATACTCAATTACTGCTATATGGGCAATCCCTTTTGCTCCACCGCTTCCAAGTGCTAATCCTACTTTATTCTTTTTAAATATTTTTAATGGATTAAACATATTTTAATATAATTTCCTTTCTGTTCTTTAACATTATACTGAAATAAACTTCTTTAAAAAACTTCCGGTCAATAATTTTTTTTATGATTTAATAATATTTAAAATTAAATGTTGACACTATGGGCTCATTTAAATACTTTGCTTATTAAGATCGCGCGGTGGAGCAGCCTGGTAGCTCGTTGGGCTCATAACCCAAAGGTCGTAGGTTCAAATCCTGCCCGCGCTAAATTTTATACGGCGGAGTAGCTCAGTCGGTTAGAGCACACGGCTCATATCCGTGGTGTGGGGGGTTCGAGTCCCTCCTCCGCTAATGAAAAAACCCTCATGGAAAACCTATTAAACGCCATAACAGCAGACAGACTAATATTTATTATTCTAATTGTCGGTGCGATTCTGATTGCAATTGCAATCATTAAAGAGCTATTCAAGATAGCTCTTTTTATTTTAATTGCTGCAATTATATATGCAGTATTCCTGTCTTATTCAGGTCAGAAAATTCCTTTATCAAAAGAAGAAGCTGTAAAACATGGGAATGAACAGGCAGACTGGATAAAAAAAGAAACAGGAAAGATTATCAGGGATTGGATAAAATAATCATGGCTTTTCTTCAATTGGATTTTCATCATCTTCTGCATCATATACTTTAAAAAACAATGAATCTGTGATTTTTTTTGTTCCAATATTAAAAATCACAAGCTCATATTCACCGGCCGGAAGATCTTTAATTGAACCAAACAGCTGCGATTTTTCATGAAAAATCTCATCTGTATAATTTATTATGTCAACCCAGACTAATTCCTTCTTTTTATAAATAACAGAAAACTTTTTTGCAGATTTATAAGATCCCGGAAATTTATAAATCCATAACAGCTCGGCATTGGATGCCACTTCTATCGGATCATGTTTTTTCCTATATTCATCATCTCCCGGATTCTTAAAAGAAAATTCACCCTTAATATTTCCACAGGAACTTAAAAATACAATAATAAAAAATATAATTAACCGGTGAAAAATTTTCATCTGAATTAGTCCACCCTGTACTGATCTTTATTTAATTCAATAACATCCGGCTTCATATTTTTTTTCTCGTCAACGGTATCATTATTTCTGGAAGCATTGTTTATATTTACTGTTGCTGTTTTCATCAGAAGCAGAATAAATCTTATAAACTTAATCACAAAATATACAACAAGAAATAAAATAATAATTTTAATCAGACTTGCAATCATTGCTTATCAGCCTCTGACAATATCAATCATTTCAATAACGGCATTTTCTATACCGACAAAAATTGATCTTGAAATTATTGAATGTCCTATATTTAATTCTTCAAGACCCGGCGTTTTAAGTATCGGTTTGATATTATGATAATTAAGTCCGTGTCCGGCATTCACTCTCAGCCCGAGATTCAAAGCAAGTTCTGCTGCTACATAGATATTTTCAAGCTCATTTTCAAACTCATTTCTATCATGGGCATTGCAGTATGCACCGGTATGAATTTCAATAAAATCAGAGCCGGTTTTTTTTGAAAGGTCAACAGTTTCTATATCCGGTTCAATAAAAAGCGAAACCAGAATGCCCAGTTCATGAAACTCATCTACAGCATTTTTAATTTTATCAAAATAGTCAGCAACATTCAAGCCGCCTTCAGTTGTGAGTTCAGCCCTTCTTTCTGGAACTATTGTTATCTGATGAGGAATAACTTTTTTTGCTATCGCTATTATCTCTTTCGAGAGAGCCATCTCAAGGTTATATTTTCCGGCAACAATATCTTTTAATGAATAAATATCATCATCCTGAATATGGCGTCTGTCCTCTCTTAAATGAACAGTTATTCCATCAGCACCGGCTTCCTGAATTATGCGTGCAGCGTTTATTGGATCCGGCTGAATTCCGCCTCTGGCCTGCCTTAATGTTGCAACATGATCTATATTTACACAGAGTTTAATATCTGACATATGTTCTCCTTATTTTTTTTCAGCTTTTAAATTTACTTTCTCCGGAGATACTGAAACCACCTGTATGGAATCTCCATATTTTTTAATCTTTACTATCGCAGTAATATCCTGTGATACTTTCATCCGGTCTGTTCCGGCAGTAGATTTCAGCTGCAATAGTCCTGCATCAACAGAAGCTTCAATATCTCCAGGCAGAATGCCTTTTTTATCTGATGATTTCATATAAACTTTGATTGTTGGATTTTCAAGCATATATTTATAATTTTTATCCATATTTTTTATAATAATTGGAACATCAAGACTGTAAAGATCCCCGTAATTAATAATTGGAATCACAACATGGATGGTGGTTTCATTTACGGATACCTCTTTTAAATTTTCTCGTGCAAGCTCCACTTCTTTAACTATTTCTCCAGTTTCGTCTTCAATAGAAATATCTTCTGTATAAATATAATTGATATCTTTAACAGAAGATTTTGCTCCTCTTACAAGAACAAATTCAGGTGTTATTGTAATTTTTCCTATTATATTACCGCTTTTTAAACTTCCGGAAATTTTTGGAATAACACGCACTTTTTTTTCAATTATCTTTTCTGAAGTTATTTTAATTTCTGATTTGGGAAGGCTTATGTTAACCCCTTCAGGCAGTTCATACTTTATATACTGCACAGGATATTCTTTTGCTTCACCGGGAACAGAATTTTCAAGATTAACAAAAAGTTTTATATTTTTACTGCTTACATTTTTCATGAATTCTTTTTTGCCTTCAAGCACAACTATCAGATTTCTATCAGGCATTTCCGAAACAGTCATGCTCGCAGGCAGATTCCTTGTTTCAACCGGAAGCTTGAATTTTATTTCACTCATTCTGGTACTGCTTATATATGCCCATAGAGCAACTGAAAGTATTAAACTTATTACCTTGGCAGCAGTTTCCTTCTTAACCGGAATTTTTCTTATTTTTTCTTCAATTGATTTTAAATCAATGAAGCCGAATATTTTTTTCATTTAATTTTATACGACTCCTCATCTGCAGTCTTGGGATTCATGAAATAAAGTATCATATTCTTTAAATCCTGAACCCTTATTTTAGGCATCATCCTGCCGTTTACCATTACAGATATTCCGCCTGTTTCCTCAGAGGTCACCAGAACAAGCGCATCTGATTCCTCAGCCATGCCAAGTCCTGCTCTATGCCTTGCCCCGTGCTGTTTTTTCAGCTGTTTCGAATCAGAAAGAGGAAGATAACATGCTGCTGCTGAAATTTTTCCCTCCTGTATAATTATTGCTCCATCATGAAGCGGCGTAAGAGGAAAAAATATTGTCCGGATAAGTTCTTCTGATATAGCAGCATTAATGGATACGCCGGATTCAGCGTAACTTTTAAGACCAGTTTTTCTCTCAATAACTATAAGTGAGCCGATATTCTCTTCTGCCATTTCTTCAATTGCATTAACAAGTTCATCAAGAGCAAAAGCTTCTTTATTCGTTTCAACATTAAGCCAGTTCCTCTGTCCAAACTGGGTAATAAGTCTTCTCAGCTCCGGCTGAAAAAGTATAACTACAGAAATTACAACATAGGATGTTATATTTGTTATCAGCCAGTCGAGTGTATCGAGCTTTAAAAAATTTGCTACTACAGCTATTAAAAATATTACAAGAATACCCTTTATAAGCTGTACAGCTCTGGTGTTGGTTAAAAATTTGTATACCCAGTAAAAAATAAATGCAACTGCGAATATATCAAGAATAGTCCTGATATAACCCCAGAACGGGCTGATTAGAATCTGCATTTTATCTATGAACATTTCCATTTAAATTAGGATACCCTTCTCATCATATCAATACCGCACATTGCCAGAGAATGTTCTTTAACATCGTGAACTCTGATTATATCAGCTCCGTTTAAAACTGCAGCTGAATTAAGAGCTATTGTCGCAGGAAGAGTGTCCTCGCTTTCTTTATAAAGTTTCCCTATTAGTGATTTCCGCGACAGACCGATACAGACAGGAAAGCCAAGCTCCTTTATTCTATGAATATTTCCGAGAAGCATATAATTATCCTCAAGTGTTTTACCGAATCCTATTCCCGGATCGAGAATAATTTTTTCATTTGCTATTCCGAAACTGTTTGCCTCATCTATACGTTCAAGGAAAAAATCAATAACTTCCTCCACTATATCTCCATAAACAGGATTATTCTGCATGGTTTCAGGAACACCTTTAATATGCATAATTACAACCGTGGCTCCATACTTTGCAGCAAGCGGCTGCATTTTTTCATCAAAGGTCATTCCGCTGATATCATTAATAATTACTGCCCCGCTTTTCAAAGCTTCTTCAGCAACTGCTGATTTAGTTGTATCAACTGAAACGGGAATTTTCAGAATTTCAGCAGATCTTTTTATTACCGGGATCACCCTTTTCAGTTCCTCTTCAACTGATACAGGTTTTGATCCGGGCCTTGTTGATTCTCCGCCTATATCGATTATTGAAGCCCCGAATCTTTCCATCTCAATCGCCCTATTGACTGCGTCATCAGTATTGATATATTTTCCGCCGTCATAAAACGAGTCCGGAGTGACATTTATTATTCCCATAATTTTTGTTTTAACAGACATTCCTTTCCGCCTAAAAAAGCATAGATAAGGATACTGTATGATTATATCCATAATCAATTCTGTCTATTGAAAAAGCATAAGCCATATTGAATGAATATATTTTTATTATGGCACCGGTAGAAAAAAGCAGGTCGCTTACACCGAGTGATAATGTGAAAAATTTTGCAATATCATATCTCACTCCGAAACTGAAACCGAATGGATCAATGTCTATTTTCTTAACAAGACTGAATGCAATCGTGAGTCCGAAATCTGTTTCAACTGCAAGGCCTAATTTGAGAGTAGGATATCCGAAGTCATATCTCTGACCTATAACAGGGCTCGCTGCCAGAGGGAATAAACCGGTACAGATATCCTGAACAACAAAAGCAGCTTTCAGGAAAGGAAGAATTGAAACATTTACACCTACATCTGCTCCAAATCCCATGTAATTAACATCTCCTATACCCTCATATAATACCTTCAGAGAAGCTCCGATTGAAACAACTCCTATAGATAACCCGTATGATAGATATGATATGCCTGATACATAATTAGTGCTTCCTATTAGCGCTCCAGTTACATCCCTTGCTTCAATGCCTAAAGAAAAAAGCGAATAAAAGCCGATTCCAAAAACTCCAACAGGCAGGTTGAATGCAACACCTACGAAACCAGTATTTCTCCATGCATCGAGAATTGATCCGGAAACACCAACATGAACAATAGTTTTCTTTTTCTGATCATCTGAAAAAGAAAGAAGAGCTTCCTCAGTAATTTCACTGATATTTCCGCTTCTTGCTTTATTTGTTATTTCATCTGAAGAAAGATTTTTACCTTCAGTAAGACCTGTTAAACCTGCGGGATTCCAGTATATGGCAAATACATCATCTGCAACAACTTCAGCGGCTTTGCCCATTGCAATATATTCAGCACCAACCCAGCCGCCTCTTGAAAATGAAGCGCGGCTTCCTCCGCCGAAATTATCCGCAAATGCATTAGCAGAAAAAATAAATAATGCTGCTGAGATAAATATTAGCTTTAATGTTTTCATAAAATCAATAATTTATGAGTATCCTTATAAGTTTTTTGCCTGTACTGCCGTCGTTATTCTGAAGTTCAACTTTAATTATATACATCCCGGGCGCAACAAGCCTTCCATTTGTATTTCTTCCATTCCATGTAACAGGAGAAGATGAATAATTCTGCGTGAAAAGTAAATCTCCGTTTACATCATAAATATTTATTTTAATTGTTCCATTTACAGTTACTCCATCAAAACGGATTGTCATATTCGTGGCTACATTCGGATTAAAAGGAACAGGATAAGCAATAACTCCGGTCATATTAATTTCAGCAAATAAAAGAACGGGAGTTAAAAGCAGTGATATTATGAACAATGGAAATCTCATTATGACTCCAATAAAAAAATCAAATTTACTAACTCGAGTTAATTCAACTTAATTTACGCAGTCAACAAATATTTATCATTTGTTTACTTTTTTATTCTGTCATTGCCGCTTAGGCGATGGCGCACCCCGGGTGAATCCATTTATATTTTATATAATAATAATTGGATTGAAAATCTTTTTTAACAGGTAGAATCGGAAGGAATCACAGCATTATCAAAATCCTGGATTCCCGTTTTCACGGGAATGACATGGATGAAAATTAACGCATGATTACCAGCACAGATACTTTTTTATTTTAATTCTTCGTGGGCTTGATTCACAACATCGGAAATAATATTATGCATACCAGCCGGTTCTTTTTTTTCTAGATCTGCTTTATTTATCTTAAAATAAAAGAGAAATTCTATATTTCCGGCCGGTCCTTTAAGCGGAGACCAGGTTAAATCTTTAAATTCAACATTAATGTTTATTAGAGCTTTTATTGTTCTTGATAGAATCAATTTATGTATATCCGGATTTTTAACTACACCCTTTTTGTGCTCGCCTGGCATGGATTCAAACTGCGGTTTTATTAGAATCACTCCGCAAGTATCCTCAAATAGATGCTTTATTTTATCAATAACCTTAACAATGGATATGAATGAAAGATCTGCTGTTATAAAATCAATTTTACGGTCAAAATCGTCTATCGTTAAATCCTTGGCGTTTTTTCTCTCCATAACAATAACTCTGGTGTCCGTCCTGAGAGAATAATCAAGCTGCCCGTATCCGACATCAACAGCATAGACTATAGATGCACCATTTTTTAGAAGACAGTCGGTAAACCCGCCTGTGGAGGCCCCAAGATCCAGAATAGTTTTACCTGAAATATCAATACCGAATTTTTCTAAAGCCCGGCTCAATTTTTCTCCGCCGCGGCTTACAAAATCTCCGCCTTTTCTTTCAACGGATATAATTTCATCTCCGGTAATCAGTCTGGAAACCGTTCTTATTGTTTCACCGTTAACCTTTACCCAGCCTGCAAGAATATCCTTCTTGGCTTTCTCTCTTGTCTGGGAAAAAGCATTTTCAGCTAAATATAGATCCAGTCGTATTTTTTTCATGATTATTTCTAATACCGGCAATAAACTGGTCAGGGCTTTTATTTAAATTTTTTAAAAACAGTTTGAGATAAAATTCTTTTAGAAATTGAAACAGAATCAAGTCCGAATTCCTTCATTAAATCATCATGAGAGCCGTGCGGAATCAGCCTATCCGGAAAACCGGTACTGAAAAGATACTTCGCTCTGAATTCAGGACGGATTGCAGAAAGAATACATTCACCTGCACCTCCGCTTAAAAGACCATTTTCAAGGGTAATGAAAGCTTTTACATTTTTTAAAACTTTTTCAATACCATTTACATCAAGAGGTTTAATGCTTTGGATTTTAATTACACCTGCAGATATTTTTTTATCTGCAAGCAAGTCCCTGATTTCTTCAGCTGTTCCAGTCATATCGCCCAGAGCAAGCAGTGCAATATCCTTTCCAGTTGAAACAATTTTAATTTTGCCCGGAATGAATTTTTCATGCTTCGAGTAGTTTATTTCTTCGCGGGTTTTCCCTCTCGGGTATCTAATTGCAACAGGTCCTTTATTATAATCCGCGGCAAAATAGATCATATCGCGCAGTTCTCTGCCGTTGACAGGGGATAAAAAAATAAAATTAGGAATATTTTTAATAATGCCTATGTCATAAAGACCATGATGAGTCTCACCATCCTCGCCAACAATGCCGGCCCTGTCTATAAGCAGCTTTACAGGCAGATTCATTATTGACACATCGTGAATCAGCTGATCTACGGCCCTCTGCAAAAAGGTGGAATATATTGATACAAAAGGCTTCATTCCGGTTGATGCGAGAGCTGCTGCAAATGTTACAGCATGCTGTTCTGCTATTCCGACATCGAATACCCTGTCCGGAAAATGTTTTTCAAATTCGCAAAGGCCGGTTCCCTCCATCATGGCAGCAGTGATTGCTACAATTTTTTTATCATTAACTGCAATTTCAGCGAGAGTTTTGCCTGCAACCTCAGAATAGGTGTCGAATTTTTTAACAGCCAGAGTCCTGCCTGTACTGATATCAAACTGGCTCACCCCATGAAATCTCGAAGGAGACATCTCTGCCGGAAGATACCCTTTGCCCTTCCTGGTTATCACATGAATTATTTTAGGACCAGGCTCAACATTCCTGATATTCCGGAGTATCTCAATAAGAAGAGAAGTATCATGACCGTCAATCGGGCCAAAGTACCTTACACCCATCTCTTCAAAAAACATTCCGGGCACAAGAGTTCCCTTGAAATTGTTTGCGGTTTTCAGCATAAAGTTATAGATATATTTCCCGATTTTTGGAATCTTTTTCATCATCTCAATAGATCTGCTGCGCACAGTGTTGTAAAAATGACTCGAAATCACGCGCGTAAGATATGATGAAAGCGCTCCGACATTTTCTGAGATGGAATGTTCATTATCATTTAAGATTATTGTAAGATTTTTTTTCAGATGCCCGATCTGATTGAGCGCCTCGAAAGCCATGCCGCTTGTCATGGAACCGTCTCCAATAACAGCAACAATCTCGTAGTTCCCGCCCTGGAAATCCCTTCCAACAGCCTCGCCAAGAGCAAGAGACAGGCTGGTACTGCTGTGCCCGGTATCAAATGTATCAAATGGGGATTCGCTTCTCTTGGGAAATCCGCTTATTCCGCCATACTGCCTGATCGACGGAAACAGATCGCGCCTGCCGGTTAAAATTTTATGTGCATAGCTCTGATGACCTACATCCCATATGATTTTATCAATTGGTGTTTTTAAAGTGTAGTGAAGCGCGATTGTAAGTTCTACAACTCCGAGTGAGGAAGCAATATGCCCGCCATTTTTTGATATTACGTCTATGATATATGCGCGCAGTTCGTCTGCTAAAAGAGGAAGGTCTTCCACTTTCATTCTGCGAAGGTCTTCTACGCTATTGATCATATCAAGCAACATGGCCATTTACTCGGAAATTCTAATAATCTCTTGCGGTATTCCGCCGCTCCCGATTACAAACAGAGCTCCATTTATCTTAAGATTTTCAGTTGCAGAATCAAGTTTAACTTTAATCTGTTTCAGAAATTTCTCTATTGAATAATTTTTATTCATCCCTATCACAGAATCAAATGATCCTGTCATGCCGATATCAGTGATATATGCCGTTTTCCCGTTTAAAATTTCTTCATCAGCAGTCTGAACGTGGGTATGTGTTCCATAAACAACGGTTGCCCTTTCAGATGCATACCATCCGAAAGCCCTTTTTTCAGATGTGGCTTCCGCATGAAAATCAACTATAAAGGCATCAGCCTCGTTTTTATTCAATTCATATATTTCATCAAATTTTCTAAAAGGGCAGTCCATGGGGAACATATTAACTCTACCCATTAAATTAATTATGCAGATTTTTGCACCCTTATAATTTAACATGTAAAAGCCTTTGCCTCTGACACCTGCAGGAAAATTGGCAGGCCTGAGAAGATGAGGTTCAACATCAATAATTTTCAGAATATCATTATTATCCCAGACATGGTTGCCTGTGGTAATTACATCAGCACCAGCCCGGAATATATCATTTACCGCTTCAGGCGTAATAGCCCTGCCTCCTGCAGCATTCTCGCCATTAACAATTATTATATCAGCCCTTAATCTTTCTTTTAAAAGGCTGAGTTTATTTGCGAGAATGCTTCTTCCGGCACTTCCAACCACATCGCCGATTGCCATTATTTTTAATGTGTTTTTTATCATTAAAAATAACTTCTATTTAGCAAATTCAATAACTCTCGTTTCTCTGATTAAAGTAACACGTACAATACCGGGATATTTTAATTCGCCCTCAATTCTTGAAGCAATTTCACGCGCCATACTGACAGCCTTTTCATCGCTCACAAGATTGTTATCAACCATGACCCGTATTTCGCGGCCTGCCTGAATTGCAAAACACTTTTCAACGCCTTTAAAACTCATGGCTATATTTTCAAGATTCTCAAGTCTTTTTAAATAAGTATCAAGCGATTCCCTTCTTGCTCCGGGTCTAGATGCTGATATCGCATCTGCAACCTGGATGATTACAGCCTCGAACGAAGTAGCTTCCCTGTCATTATGGTGAGACGCGATTATATTCACGCATTTATCATTCTCGCCGTATTTCTTTGCCATTTCAGCGCCGATAATTGCGTGAGCTCCCTCACCTTCAACAACGCTTCCTTTGCCTATATCGTGAAGAAGTCCTGCTCTTTTAGCGAGATTGTGATCGAGATTAAGTTCGCCAGCGATAATGCCTGCAAGATTCGCAACCTCTATACTATGGGAAAGAACGCTCTGCCCGTAACTTGTTCTGTATTTCAGCTTTCCAATATTGTACAACGCATCTTTATTTACACCTGGAATACCAAGCTGGTATGCCGCTTTTTCACCTTCCTCAAGCATGCTTTCATCAAGTTCGTGTGTAACCTTTTCTACAACTTCTTCAATTCTCGACGGATGAATTCTTCCATTCTGAATGAGACGCTCAAGCGCGAGTCTTGCTATTTCACGTCTTACAGGATCAAAACCTGAGATTACAACAACTTCAGGTGTATCATCTATAATCATATCCACGCCTGTGAAATTTTCAAGGGTGCGGATATTTCTTCCCTCTCTTCCGATAATACGGCCTTTCATTTCATCAGACGGAAGATTAACTGTTGTAATTGTACTTTCAGAAGTGTATTCTGTTGCGTTTCTCTGAATTGCGGAAAGGACTATATCCTTGGCTTTCTTTTCAGCTGTACGTTTTGCTTCTTCCTCAATCTTCGTTACGAGTTTCATTGCATCGAATCTCGCATCATTCTCAATATTCTTCATAAGAAGCTGTTTGGCTTCTTCGGAACTCATTCCGGCAATTCTTTCAAGCTCCTGCCTGTGTTTTTCAAATTCCTTTTTTAATTCGCTTTCTTTTTCCTGAAATTCACTTTCTTTCATTGATAAAAGCTTTTCGTGCTTTT
>CAYMPH010000024.1:0-47550 GCA_964392365.1 uncultured Leptospirales bacterium | reverse complement strand
AACGGGGATCCAGACTACAGAAATGGATTCACCCGAGGGTGCAGGCCATCGCCTTTGCGGGTCTTGCACCCTCGGGTGAATGACAGGATATGTTTTGATTAAATCTTGTACTGTTATATTTACTATTTATTTGAAGCAGTAAATTTTTAAATATAATAAGGAGATTTATATGATCGACAAATCCACACTTGAATTTCTGAAAAATCTTTCACGCAACAACAACCGCGAATGGTTTAATGCAAATAAGCCTCTATATGAAAAAGGCAAAAAAAACATCCTCGATGTCACGATGTATCTTATTTCTGAAATCGGAAAGTTCGACAAGTCTGTTGAGTTCGTAAATCCCGAAGATTGCCTGTTCCGGATTTACAAGGACGTGAGATTTTCGAAAGATAAAAATCCTTATAAAACAAATTTCGGCTCATTCATCATTAAAGGCGGCCGTAAAAATCCCGGAGCCGGATATTATATACATATCGAGCCGGGAAAATCATTTCTGGTCGGCGGAATTTATATGCCTTCAGCTCCGCATCTGTTTTCTATTAGAAGCGCTATAGCAAAAAAACCTGAAGTTTTAATGAAAATATTAAATAATGCTGAGTTGAAAAAATCATTCGGAGGACTAAGCGATGAAACCCTGAAAACTGCACCGAAAGGTTTTCCGAAAGATCACCCTGCAATTGAATTGTTAAGATTTAAGCATTATTATTTAATGAAAAATATAAGCGACAAAGAAATTCTAAACGACAGTTTTCTCAAGCAGGCTGTAAAGGATTATAAAATCGTTACTCCTTTTGTTAAATACATCAATGAGGTCATTGCTTAAAAATATCATAAACAACTTAAGCAATTACTTTATTATAGAATTTGTTTTGACGAGCCGGACTTTTTTTTATAGATATCTTTATCTTGACATTGCACCTTATCGGGCGTAAGGTTGCGAATAATAAGGAGCAATGTTGAAAAAAATTAAAGACTATTCAATTTTAGAAATCATCAATGAAACCTCTTCATCAATTGTATACCGTGCGCGCAGGGACGGTCAGGATGCAACCCGTGTCATAAAAAAACTTAAAAAGAACAGATCATCTCAGATTGATATAGCACGTTTCCGCCAGGAATACGATATCATAAAGAGCATTGATAATGAAGGTGTTATAAAGGTATTTGACTGTATTGATCTGGATGATGAAATTGCACTGGTACTTGAGGATTTCAACGGGATTCAGCTTAAAAGCATAATATACAGCTCGCCTCTTGCGCTTCTGCCTTTTTTGAATATAGCAGTAAGCCTGGCATCCACGCTTGGAAACTTACATCTGAAAAATATTATTCATAAAGACATTAAGCCGCAAAATATCCTGGTCAATATGAAAAAAAATATATATAAAATTTCCGATTTCGGAATATCAAAAGTGATAACCCATGATGACGAGGAAATATATGACCAGAGTGTGATTGAAGGAACGCTTATTTACATGTCGCCTGAACAGACAGGCCGGATGAACCGCCCGGTCGATTACAGAAGCGACCTCTATTCTCTTGGAGTAACTTTTTATGAGATGCTTATCGGAGAAGTTCCGTTTAAATTCAAAGACCCGATGGAGGTCATTTACGCTCATATTGCCCATAAACCTGTTCCACTATGCTCCCGCAATACTTCAATACCTGAAGTTTTATCGAATATAATCATGAAGCTGCTGTATAAAAATGCTGAAGAGCGTTACCAGAATTCCTTCGGTCTCATGGCTGATCTGGAAGAGTGCCTTCAGCAGTATGAAAAAACCGGGATTATAAAATCATTCGAACTGGCAGCAAACGACACATCTATAACTTTTAATATACCGCAAAAGTTCTTCGGCCGTGACAAAGAAATAAATCTCATAATGACAGCGTTTGAAAGGGTTTGCCAGTCAGGAAAAAGCGAAATGATGCTGGTTTCCGGAAATCCCGGAATCGGCAAATCAGCGCTTATAAATGAAATAAATAAACCTATGACAGGCAGAAAAGGATATTTCATTTCAGGCAAATACGATCAGTTCCGCAAGGATGTTCCATACAGCGCCATAATCCAGGCTTTTATCGGACTGGTACAGCAGATACTTACTGAAAACAGGGACCGTATAAACGAATGGAAGAATGTTCTATTGACAGGGCTTGGACCTAACGGCAGAATCATCACTGACATTATCCCTGCGATAGAACTTATAATCGGCACACAGCCCGAGGTTCCATCTCTAGGGGCGGATGAATCGAATAACCGGTTCGTTCTTGTCTTTAATAATTTTGTCCGCATTTTTGCAAATAGCGAACACCCGCTGGTCATTTTCCTTGATGACCTGCAATGGGCTGACCTTGCAAGTCTTACCCTCATCAGGAATATCATGATCGATCCCGATACACAAAATATTTTTTTTATCGGTTCTTACAGGAACAACGAAGTTAACTCGGCGCATCCATTCATACTTACAATTGAGGAAATACGGAAAGAAGAATTAGGGATAAATACAATTGATCTGGCTCCTCTGGAAATTACAGCTGTTAACCGGATGATATCCAATTTTCTCAGGAGTGATGAGATTATAACCCTGCCCCTGACTGAATTGATACACAAAAAAACCTTAGGTAATCCGTTTTTCATCAATCAGTTCATGAAAACTTTATATGATGAAAAAGCTCTTATACTTGAATCAGGTGCACATTTAAACAAAACAGCAGTCAGCCGCGGCGGATGGTCATGGGATATCGAAAAAATTTCAAAAATGAAAGTAACTGATAATGTAGTGGAACTCATGGCTGAACAGATTTCCAGACTCCCGGCACAGACTCAGGAATCATTAAAAATCGCGGCATGCATCGGAAGCTGGTTTGATCTTGTGACTGTTTCCATGATACAGAAAATCTCAATTGATAATGCTCTTTTCTGTTTATCCAAGGCAATCAACGAAGGTCTCATAGTACCTCAAGGCCAGAAGTATTTTTTTTATCACGACCGGATACAGGAAGCGGCCTATTCGCTCATTCCTCAAGAGGAAAAGTCCATAATGCATACGCGGATCGGGAAATTACTTCTGGAGAAAACAGATAGTAAAGACCTGCATGATAAAATACTGTATATAGTTAATCAGTTAAATGAAGGCGCAGGCCTTCTAAACACAGAAAATGAGCGCCTGGAACTGGCCAGACTTAATTTACTGGCAGGAAAAAAAGCCAAGACTTCTGTCGCGTACCGTTCAGCTTTACATTACGCAACCACAGGAATTGTGCTGATTAATCATCCGGAAATTGATAATAAAGACGCATTAGATAAAATCAGCAGCTACTGCTGGGAAAAATGGTATGATCTTTCACTATCGCTTTATTCAGAAGCTGCAGAGTCTGCATATCTCTGCAGCGAATATAATGAGATGAATACCTATGCAGATGCAGTTCTTTCGAATGCCCGTAATATATTTGATAAAGTACAGGTTTATGAAGCGCAAATGAGTAAATTTATGGCGCAGAACAGACTGATTGATGCTGTTGCGATCGGCATGGAAGCCCTGAAATTTTTCAAAATCCGATTTCCTAAAAAGCCTACAAAACTTCACCTGATATTAAATCTTATTAAAACAAAATTTTCAATTTTCGGCAGGAGCGTAGATGAAATATATAATCTGCCTGAAATGACAGATCCGGAGATTCTCCTTGCAATGCGTCTTTTGAACAGCTGCGTTTCTCCGGCATATTGGGGAAAGCCTGAACTTGTACCATTGCTGATTTTCAAATTTCTATCCCTTTCTTTAAAATACGGCAACTGCTCCTATTCACCTTATGCATATGCCGGATATGGATTGATGCTTTGCAGTATTGGAAGTATCGAAAATGGATATGCCTTCGGCAGAATGTCTCAGCAGCTGCTTGAAAAACTCGATGCGAGACAACAAAAATCACGGGCCAGTTTTGTGTTTAATCAGTTTATCAAACACAGGAAAGAGCACCTCAAGGAAGCACAGCGTATATTCATTGAAGGATACAAAGCAGGACTTGAAACCGGAGATATTGAATTTGCTGTTTTTAATATTATGGTTTACTGCAGCAGAGGATATTACTTAGGGAAAGAACTTACCGGTCATGAAAATGATACTGCTAAATACTGCGCTATTGCTGAATCGTTAAAGCAGAAAACTCAGCTGCAGATTATGAAATTATATCATCAGATACTTCTAAATCTATTGGGCGATAAATCCGATGCTTTTATTCTTAAAGGTCCAGTATACGATGAAGAAAAAATGCTGCCTCTTCATATTTCGGCCAATGATAAGCCTGCACTCTCTTTTTTCCATCTTAACAAAGCAATACTGTGTTATCTTTTCCATGAAAATCAAAAGGCGCTTGCCAGCAGTCAGTTTTATGAAGAAAATATCGGCGGGGCGCTTGGGCAAATTACTGTGGTTCATCATTACTTCTATAATTCCCTCATATACCTTTCTCTATATAAAAATGTGCCGCGTAATAAAAAGAATCTATATCTAAAAAAAGCCGTAAAAAATGTTAAGGTGCTTAAAAAATGGGCTTTTCATGCTCCCATGAATCACCAGCATAAAGTAGATCTCGTTCTGGCGGAAATCGCCAGCGTAAAAGGAAATTTTTTTAAAGCAGCATTATTATACGATGAATCCATTAAAGGTGCGCATGAAAATGAATACATAAATGAGGAGGCCCTGTCCTGCGAACGCGCTGCCATCTTTTACATGGAAACCGGCTTACATAAAATTGCCGCTTCCTATCTGGCTGATGCTATCCGCTGTTACAATAAATGGGGCGCTATCGCCAAAGTAAGACATCTTGAAAAAAAATATCCGGACTATATTCAGAGAGATGCGGCATTAATTAAATCTTCTATTGACGGCACTACTACCGTTTCAACAGGAAACACAAACAAGTCACTCGATATATCCACTGTTATTAAAGCAGCCCAGACACTTTCAAGCGAAATCCATCTGGACCGGCTTTTAAAGAAAATGCTCGGTTTCGCCATGGAAAATGCCGGTGCTGAGCACGGTCTGATGATAATGGAAAAAGACGGCAGACTTTTTATTGAGGCAGATGGAACTATCGGCGGAGAGATAACGGTCATGCAGTCAGTTGAAGTTAATGACTGTACTCAGGATAAGGAAGGATCAGATACGAACTGCAGGCTTCCGCATTCCATTATCAACTATATATACCGCACAGGCGAAAATATCGTACTTGATGATGCTTCACATAAAGGCGTATTTACTTCAGATCCATACATCCGGAACAACAAGGTCAGATCGCTTCTTTGTTCAAGAATTATGGACAAAGGAAAAACAGCAGGGATTATTTATTTAGAGAACAATCTGACTGCAGGAGCCTTTACACCTGAACGGGTAGAGCTGTTGACTGTTCTTTCTGCTCAGGCAGCAATCTCTCTGGAGAACGCACGCCTGCTCACTATTGAAACAGAAAAGGCAGCTATGGATCGCGAGATTGAAATGGCGAAAAATATTCAGCAATCACTCCTTCCTAAAGAGATACCACATATTAAAAATGCACAGGTTGCATTCAAGTATGTTCCCATGACCGGTGTAGGAGGAGATTTCGTGAATGTCCGGTATATTCCTGATTCGGGAAAATTAGGATTTTTCATTTGCGATGTATCCGGCCACGGGGTTCCGGCTGCCATGACTGCCTCAATCATAAGCGCTGCGCTTGATTTTTACTGGAACGATTTAATAGACGATCCTGCACGCATATTTACGCAGATGCAGATCTTTCTAAATGGCAAAATGGGTGGAAATTTTTTTACAGCGTGCCTATGCACTCTCGATCTTGAAAGCGGCATACTCACTGTTGCGTCTGCAGGTCATCCGAAACTCATTCTCATGAAAAGCGGGAAAAATGCCGAGATGGCAGAAGGTCGGGGAAGATTTATTACCGATTTTATAAAATCTAATTCAACCAACGAACTTATCACAATGGAAGAAGGCGATCGCATTGTTCTCTACACTGATGGTGTTACAGAAGCGGAAAATCCTCAAAGAGAAATGCTGGGAATTGATGATGACCGCTATTGTTCCCTCATTATGGAACAGTCGCAGATATCGAACACGCCGGAAGCGATGTGCGAAAATATTTACCGGATGGTAATTGATTTCACAGGCAGCGCCATTCTCCAGGACGATGTAACTGTACTCGTATGCGATTATGGAAAGAAATAAAGGCTTTTCATAATTCCCTGCTGCAGATAAGACAGGTTATATCATATCAATAATCTGAAAATTTATATTTCCTGAAATTATTTCTAACAACCGGAAATATTAATTATAATTTATTTACCGTTAAGTTCTGCACAGACATTTCCGAACTTTTCAAGAGCAACAGGGCATATTTCTTTAAACACAGCAGTTCCTCTTCGGCGTGTGGATTCATTCATATTGCCGCACTTGCTGTACATATAGGCACCTTTATAAGTTTTTCCACTTTTACTGCAGCGGACTTCACGAACCACAACACAGGTTTCCTTATCATTAATGGAAATATTAAATTGTCTGCCTTCAGTTTCCTTAAGACATTCTTTAAAAAAAGGATTATCAGAATTCTCAGGTGATGCATTAATTAAAACTAAAAATGAAAAAACAATAAAAAGAGAGAGAATAATTGATCTGAGCATTAGTACCACCTTATTTTTTTAAAGTTTACTTGATTATTAAAATAGTTTTTCAGAATCCTAAACTGGAGGAGACTAGCATTTACTTTTCATAAATAAAATCAACTAAATTTCCTGTCTTTATAACTGCGGAAAAAATATTAAAATGGATTCCCGGCAATCTTTAAAACTGCATCCGCCCATTCATCGCTGTCATTAAGGCTTTCAACATATTCAATTCTCGTTCCGCCATATTTTTTGAAAAGCCCTGCGTATTCTACACCAAGCTCGTGAATTGTTTCAAGACAGTCTGCCACAAATGAAGGGGAAACTATTAGAATGCTTTTTATTCCGCTTTGAGCCTTTTCAATTAATATTGAATCAGTAAATGGCGAAAGCCAGTTTTTTGAAAGCCTTGATTGAAAAGTTACTGAATATTTATCATCTGCAAGACCAAGTTCATCTGCAATCAGTTTTGCAGTTTCGCAGCAGCTTTTCTGATAATTAAGTCTTTCATTTCCCGGACTATGTTTAATATAATTAAATCTAATAATATTTTCATCCGGATATACAGCCTCAACCTGCTTAAGCGGAAGACCATGAAAAGAAAAAAGAATAAACTCAAATTCTTCAGGATAATATTCACGCACCCTGGAAGCAAAAGCCCTGATAAAAGCAGGTTCTTTATAAAAATGTATAACAGCTTTTAGTTCAGGAAAATAATCCGCTTTTCTTAATTTATTAAGTGTAAATTCAATAATTGATCCTGTGGTTGCTGAAGAATACTGAGGAAAAAGAGGAAGCAGAATAATTTCATCAAAATTTTCATTTTTAATCTGATAAATCGAATCTTCAATTCCAGGATTTCCATATCTCATTGCAAGAAATACTGCTTTGTTTCCATCAAATTTTGTTTTTAATTTTTCAGCCAGGTTCACGGAATGCCGGATCAATGGAAACGAACTGCCGTCCCAGATTGCTTTATATTTTAATGCAGATTTAGGTGCACGGAATGGGACTATAATACAGTTTACAAGTATATGCCGCAGAAGTTTCGGCATAACTATAACCCGCGGATCATTAAGGAA
Source organism: uncultured Leptospirales bacterium (assembly GCA_964392365.1). Lineage (GTDB taxonomy): Bacteria > Spirochaetota > UBA4802 > UBA4802 > UBA5550 > CAYMPH01. The sequence continues at coordinate 39,810 of CAYMPH010000024.1, read as the reverse complement.
CTGTTTTAAATAGCTGCGGACGGATTTTACATCATGGCTGTCCGGTGATCCTGTATTTACAAGAAGTATAGCAGTTCTCTTTATTATCATCAATGCCTGCTAATTTTTTGAAATTATTATTTTTGATATATTTGCCGACTGCCTGATTCTATCTGCCATACCTATGCCATCGCGGATATTTCCTGCAAGATAAAGTCCGGGGAATTTTTTTTCAAGCAGTGATATTCTATTTAATCTTAAACCGGAATCTATTCCGTATTGAGGAATTGCATTCTCATATCGGAATATTTTCAGCAGTTCCGGTGAAAAATTTTCAACATTAAGCATCCGGCTTATCTCATCAATAACAATTTCTGTAATTTTATCATCTGAAAGCTTTATGACATTTTTATTTTTTATTCCACCCATAAAAACCGACAGCAAGGCTCCTTCAGATGGAGCCCTGGTTTTAAAAATCGATGACGTGAACAATACTCCAAGAATTTTTCTATTTTCAATTGAAGGAACTAATCCGCCAAATGCATCAAGCCTGATTCCTTTCCATTTTTTAAAACCTACAGCAACCTGAATAACCTTTGCATATTCAAGATCAGTAACCGGCTTGAGTTCTTCTTTTGTTATAAATTTAAGAATTTCCGGAAGTGCATAAGATCCGACTGTTGTAATTATATTATCAGATTCAATTTTAATTTTAGAATTATCTTTAATGAATGTTGTGACGTAAGACTTGCCTTTTCTTTCAATAAGTATTTTTTCGCAGCCGAATTTTACCGAATCAGGTCCGATTGATTTCATCAGAGCTTCAATTAATTTCCCGAGTCCTCCTGCTGCTGAAAAGACCTCCCTGGTCGGCATTTTTTCACCCGGAGGCATTATCTGTTTCTTCTTCCTTATTGCTCCTTTAATAAAACTTCCATAGTCCTGTTCCAGATTATATAATTTCGGCAAAGCATATCTTGTAATTATTTTTTCAGGATCACCGGCATAAATTCCTGATATAAACGGATCAACAGCATAATCAAGAAAACTCCTGCCAAGCCTTCTTTTTACAAGATCAGCAACATTTTCATCAGGATCATTGCCTTTATTACGGAAAGGCTCCCCAAGGATACGGAATTTATCCTTTAATGAAAACAAGGGTGTCCCGACAGCAGAAATCAGTCCGGATGGTAGAGCATGCCAGTTATTGTTTTTCCAGATCAGTCTTTTTTTTGAATTCGTATTTGCAGTTTCAAGAGTGCAGTTGTGATTCAACTCATCAAAAAGCTTAAACACCTCCGGATGCGCAATCACACCTGAATTGGGACCTGATTCATAAACAAACGAATCCTTCCGCATGGTTTGAATTACACCGCCGGGTTTATTGCTTTTTTCCAGAATCATTACTTTTTTTCCGGCCATACTCAGATTATATGCAGTAGTTAAACCTGTAAGACCTGCACCAATTATTAAATTATTTATTTTTATCATTTTCATACCGATTTTGAATAGTTCATAATTTTATTTTTAAAAACAGGATCAATCGATGCTGCAACATTCCGTATAAAAAGAATGCCTATCTCAGTTATTTTTATTATATCATTTTCAAATTCAATAATGCCATCTTCAATAAAATCTTTGAATGAATCAATTTTAAAATCCAGAGTTTTTTTAATAACATCAATTTCAGTTTCCAGTCTCTTTCCCAGCAGCTTTAGGTCCAGAATCTTATTGCACATCAATTCATCAATTGCCTCCTGTACTATCATTTCATCTTCATTAAGTATATAACCTTTTTCAATCGGGAACAGGGAATTATTAATATCATAAATATATTTCTCAATTGATTTTGTTTTCTGAAAAAATGAATTCTCAAACTGACTGATCGAAGAAACCCCGAAGCCGTAGACCTGGCCTGTTGTCCTGCGCGTACAGTACCCCTGAAAATTTCTGTGAAGATTATGATTTGATAGAGCGGTATAAAGTTCATCTTCAGGTTTTACGAAGTGATCAAGTCCTATAGGTTTATATCCGGTTTCAGAAAGATTATTATATGTATTCAGATACATGCTGATCTTTTCCTCCGGAGAAGGCAAACCCTTTGTCTCCAGCATCTGCTGTGCTTTAAATATTGAAGGAAGGTGTGCATACGAAAAAGTAACTATTCTGTCAGGAGAAAGTGCTGCAGATGTGTTTATGGTTTTTTTAAAACTCTCAGCAGTCTGACCGGGAAGACCGTATATTAAATCGAAATTAATAACTGCATTTTTATTTTTGCCTTTAATTATTTCAAAAATTTCTGAAACAGGCATTCCCGGCTTTTCACGGTTTACAATTTTCAGGACATCCGGATTAAAATCCTGGATGCCGAGACTGAATCTGTTAAAACGGGCTTTATCAAGAGCTGATATATATTTTTCATCAAGATATGCAGGATTGCATTCGATTGCAATTTCCGGATTTTCAATAATATTGAAACTGTTTAAAATTATATCATTTATTTCAAGAAGATAATCAGATTCAATTGCATTCGGCGTGCCTCCGCCGAAATGAATCTGTGAAAGAAATCTTGATCTATCAAGCAGATTGATTACTGTTTTAAGCTCTTTCTTCAATGCTGACATATAATCTCTGACCAGTTCATTACCAGGCATAGATATTCTGTTGCATCCGCAATAATAACATAGTTTTTTACAGAAAGGAATATGAATATAAAAGGAAATATTCTGCGGACTTTTTGAATTTGAATCAACTACAGATCTTTTGAAATCTTCTGATGTAAAATCATCTGTAAAATGATTTGCAGGCGGATAGCTTGTATATCGCGGCACAGGTGAATTGTATTTATCCAGTAGATATTTGCTGATTTCCATTTCAACTTCTCATCCAATCGGCAGACTTGATTTTTTCAACCAGGTATTTTACATTTTCAAATTTATTATCGGGATTAAGTCCATGTCCTGTATTGAATATCCAGTTATAATTCTCCCTGCCGAACAGAATAAATTTTTCAAGTTCAGAATCGATGATTTTTCTATCATCAGCTGAAAGAATTCTCATATCAAAATTACCCTGCAGACCTACGTTAGGATCAATTATTTTTCTGGCTTCAGCAATATTATTCTGCCAGTCAATTGATACAAAGTCCGTGACATCTTTATTAATTTTTGAAATTCCAAGGCCAAGGCCTTTTGGGAAAAATATTACAGGAATATTTTTACTGCGAACCGCATTTGTAATTTTTTTTACATATGGAAGTATAACAGAAAAATATAAGTCAGAAGGTATAAGTCCTGCATGAGTGTCAAAAAGCTGGAATGCATCAATCCCATGCCTGGCCTGATTAACGGCATATTCAATTGACAGGTCTGTTATTTTCTCAAGAATAATTTCTGCTTTTTTCCTGTCGGTATATAAAAGATTAACTGCTGCTGCAAAATCGTGTTTCTGGCTGCTGCCCTCTACCATGTAGCAGAAAGTTGTAAAAGGAGCGCCGCAAAATCCGATTAATGCAGTTTCAGCCGGTTTCTGCTTTTTAATTATATCAATAGCAGTATAAATATGTTCAAGGGAGGAAGGATTCGGCATAAGTTCATTTACTGAATCAGGCATAAGCTTTAATGGACTGTCAAATACAGGCCCTTTGTCTGTAAACTTTAATGACATTCCAAGGCCTTCCGGAATAACAAGAATATCTGAAAACAGAATGGCTGCGTCAACGCCGAGAGATCTCACAGGCTGGAGAGTAACTTCAGCTGTCAGTTCAGGCTCTGTCATCAACTCCCTGAAAGAATATTTTTCACGGAGTTTCAGATATTCAGGCAATACCCTTCCAGCCTGACGCATAAACCACACAGGCGGACGTTCCCTTTTTATACCTTTTACTGTATCATTAAATAGATTGTTTGTCATTTATTCCTGATTATTAATGGATTATAATTCAAGCATTGCTTTCCCGGCAGCTTCAATTGTATGCTCGATATCTTCATCTGTATGTGCATTTGAAACAAAAGCTGCTTCGAACTGTGATGGAGCAAGATAGATTCCTGATTCAAGTGATAAACCGAAATACCTGGAATAGGTATCCCTGTTTGATGTCATTGCTTCATCAAATGAATTTACTGTCTTGTTTTCAGTAAAAAACATTGTAAACATGGAGCCGATCCTGTTGATTACTGCTTTAACCCCGGATTCTTTCAGCCCCTTGGATAATCCGGCTGTTAACTTTTCTGTTTTTATTTCGAGATTTTTATATATGTCCGGATTTTCATTCAGGGTTTTCAGCATAACAAGGCCTGCAGCCATTGCCAGAGGATTTCCTGACAGGGTACCTGCCTGATAAACCGGACCTTCCGGAGCAAGGAGTTCCATAATATCCCTTCGCCCTCCATAAGCTCCTACAGGAAGACCGCCTCCGATAATTTTACCTAGAGTTGTCAGATCAGGCAAAATGCCGAAATACTGCTGAGCCCCGCCTTTTGCCAGCCTGAATCCTGTGATGACTTCATCAAAGATTAAAAGAGAATTATGCTTTTTTGTAATATCCCGCAGACTCTGGAGAAATCCTTTTTCCGGCAGAACTACACCCATGTTGCCTGCAACAGGCTCAATGATTACAGCTGCGATTTCATCTGAATATTCATCGAAAAGAGATTTTACAGATTCTATATTATTATATTCTGCAATTAAAGTATCCTTTGCAGAAGATGAAGTCACTCCAGGACTGTCAGGCAGTCCCAGTGTTATCGCGCCTGAACCGGCTTTTATCAGAAAGCTGTCTGCATGTCCATGATAACATCCTGCAAATTTAATTATTTTTTCTCTACGTGTAAATCCGCGGGCAAGCCTGATTGCGCTCATAGTGGCTTCTGTACCGGAATTTACCATCCTTACCATCTCAACAGAAGGCACCATAGATACTATCAGTTCTGCAATTCCGGTTTCAGCAGAAGTCGGTGCGCCGTAGCTCGTTCCCTTTTCTGCAGCTCTGCATATTGCTTCAACTATCGGCTCATACGCATGACCGAGAATCATAGGCCCCCATGAACCCACGTAATCAATAAATTCGTTTCCGTCTATATCGTATATGTGTGATTTTAAAGCATGGCTGATTACTAGAGGATTCCTTCCTACACTTTTAAAAGCGCGGACCGGGGAATTCACTCCACCGGGAATTACCTTCTCCGCCCTTTTAAATTCTTTTATGCTTTTTTCAATTTTCATTTTTTAATTTGTCCTATTAAGAACAGTTGCGATTTCCTTTGCAAAATAAGTAATAATGATATCAGCCCCTGCTCTTTTAATAGAAATTGCGGCTTCCATCATTACCCTCTCTTCATCAATCCATCCGTTTGACGCAGCTGCCTTTATCATTGAATATTCCCCGCTTACATTATATGCTGCAACCGGAATATTAAATTCATTCTTTGCCCTGTAGATTATATCGAGATAGCTCAATGCCGGCTTTATCATGATGATGTCTGCACCTTCATCTATGTCAAGAGCAATTTCCCGCATAGCCTCATCTGAATTTGCAGGATTCATCTGATAGCTTCTGCGGTCGCCATATTTCGGTTCAGATCCTGCTGCTTCGCGGAAAGGCCCGTAGAAACCGGATGCATACTTTGCTGAATAAGACATTATCAGAGTATTTGAAAAGCCGTTTTTATCAAGAACAGATCTTATGCGCCCTACCCGTCCATCCATCATATCACTCGGTGCAATTACATCAGCACCTGCACGGGCTAAAGATACAGACTGCTTAGATAGCGTTTCAAGAGTTAAATCATTATCAACATCATTATCAACTATTGTACCGCAATGGCCGTGAGTTGTATATTCACAGTTGCAGACATCAGCAATGATTAATAAATTACCGGCAAATTCATGCTTTAAAGCCCTGATTGCCTGTTGCACAATTCCATTATCATCACAGGCAACAAGTCCGTGCTCATCCTTATGATCAGGAATTCCGAAAAGCAGAACAGACCTCACTCCGCAATCAATAATTTTTCTGCACTCTTCAACAAGTAAATCAACAGAAAGCCTGCTGACCCCGGGCATTGAAGCAACCGGATCACTGACTTTATCTCCATGGCATACAAAAAGAGGCATGATTAAATCATTTGCGCTTAAAGAGGTTTCAGAAATCATATTTCTGATAATCGGACCGGTACGTAATCTTCTAAGTCTTGTTTCAGGAAACGCCATATCTTTTTCCTTTAAAAAATAAAGTTATTTTAGTTTAAACTGAAATAATTTTCTATTTCCATTGCAAATGAAAGCCAGTCAGGTTTTGCAGGTACAATCAATGGAACAAGTTTACACGATCTTGCTGCTTTTTCAGTTGTTCTGCCTATACAGGCGATACGGTAGCAATTCTTTAATCCATGCTGCACGCTTAATTCCATGAACCTCTCTAATGCAGAAGGGCTCATAAATGTCAGTAAATCATAGCTGCCAGAATTTACAAGGTCCATTATATCCGGATCGTGATTTGCAACAGGCATAGTCTTGTATACATTTATGCGTGAAGCATTTGAAAAACCGGAAATACTGTCCTGAATTAAATTATCTGCCAGATCGCCAAGCACAAGCAGAACATTATCATTTTCTTTTATATTATCATTAATCAATTCCAATATAAAATCGCTTGAATCCCTTCCTGATGATACGAAATATGGATGAAGCCCGTTCCGTTCAAGCTCTTTTGCTGTTTTTTTACCGAGAACTGCAATTTTCAATAAAGACAATTTCCCGTAATTAATTTTCTGTTCATCCAGCAATGACAGGAAATATTTAACACCGTTTCTGCTCGTAAATATCAGCCAGCCGAAGGAATTGAGATTATTTATCACAGAAATAATTTTAGAATCCGGCTCAAGAGCTATAATTTCAATCATAGGCATATTATAAACAGACGCACCCCGTTCAATAAGATAATTTTCAAACTCATCATCACCGGATTCAGCCCTTGTTGATATAATTATTTTTTTTTCCAGTCCCATATAATCCAGATTTATCTTTATCTAACTGATTTTTATATCCATTGAAGCAGCAGCAGAAATAATTTCCATTCCAAGCTCCCTTCCCAATACTTCTGCATCAGAAATAGATGCTTTCCCTGATGTATAATATGTTTTAAAGGTAAAATGATTTCCTATCATAACTGCAAGATTAAGTTCATCACCTTTTATTGTCGAATATGCAGCTAGCGGGAATTTACAGCCTCCTCCGATAGTACGCATGAAACTCCGTTCTGCAATAGATGCATTTTCTGTCTCTTCATGATTTACTTTTCTAAGGATTTCAATAGTATCTGTATCATCACCCAGACATTCAATTGCAATTATGCCCTGGCCTATTGCAGGAATGAATGAATCCACAGGAAGATAAGAATCTTCAGGAAAAGTTTTATTCAGACGATTCATTCCTGCTGCAGCTATAACAATAGCATCATATTCTTCTACAGATAATTTCTTAAGCCTTGTATCAATATTTCCCCTTAAATCTTTAAATCTTGCATCCGGTTTTAATGAAGCAAGCTGAACTATCCGCCTGGGGCTTCCTGTTCCGATTATACATTTATCATCAAGCTCCTGGAGAGTACATCCGGTCTTTGTCAGCAGTATGTCCCGGGGATCTTCGCGTTTTGTAAAAGAAGCAAGGATTAATCCATCCGGCTGAAAACCTGGAACATCTTTAAGGCTGTGTACAGCAAAATCAGCTTTTCCATCAAGAACAGCATTTTCAAGCTCTTTAACAAAAACTCCGGTGCCTCCGAATTCGGTAAGGGGTTTATCAGCAACTTTATCTCCATGCGTGGTGAATCTGACAATTTCAAAGCTGCAGTCAGGATTTTTTTCCTTTAATAATTCCACAGTCTGACAGGTTTGGGTATATGCAAGAAGGCTCGGCCTGGTTGCAACTATATATTTTTTATCAGTGCTCATTGTCAATATCCAGAGATAACGTATCCTGCAATGTGCTGATTATTTTCAGTAATTCATCTTTAGTTGTTGCACGCCGTATATTTTTCATAATTACTTTGATAATTTTTCCTGCATAAGCATCCAGCATAATATTTACTGTTTCTGATTGTGAGGATTCAAGGGAATTATAAAAATCGCTGTAAGTTGAAATAGTTCTGTCTTTTATTATACCAAGACCTTTTTTAATCTCCATCATTGCCGGAATTATTGATTGTTTTAGATACCATTCAAAATATTCTTCTGCAAGCTCCTGCACCAAAAGAGCAGCTTTCTCAACCTCCTCTGTTCTTTTGTCGAGATTATCTTCAATTACTTTTTTAATGTCATCAATAGAATATAGAATACAACCGGACAAAGTTCCGATCATTGGATCAATGTTACGCGGAATTGAAAGATCCACAAAATAACGCTTCTGACCGTCCCGGCTTTTAAGTGAAGTTTCCATCAAATCCCGTTTTAAAATATATTCTTCAGAAGCTGTAGAAACAACTACTACATCAAAATTATTAATCTGATCATATCTATCTTCGAATCTCTCAACACCGCAATCAAATCGTTCCGCTAGAGTTACTGCATTTTCATAAGTACGGTTTGTAATGCATATCGAACAATCAAGAAAATATGAAGAAAAGTTTGCAGCAGTGAGTCTGGCCATTTTCCCTGAACCCATAATAAGCAATCTGAAATGATGGTCTTTGGTAAAAAATTTACGGATTATATCAAGCGCCAGTGTTGCAACAGATAAAGAACCTTCACCGATTTTTGTATCGCTTCGGACTTTTTTTCCTGACTGGATGGCAGTCTGAAAAATTTTATTGAGCATGCTGTTTGTTGCATTTAGTTCCTGCGCTTTCAAAAAAGCATCCCGGATCTGTCCCTGTATCTGATATTCACCAACTACCATTGAATCAAGACTTGCAGCAACATTCAGAAGATGATAAACTGCCTGATGACAGCTTTTGAGATAAAGAATAGGGTTTAGCTCCGAAGATGGAACTTTGTGGAATTCTTCTAAAAAAGAAATAATATCTGTAAAACCGATGTCTATATTTTCTACAGCTGAATAAACTTCAACCCGGTTGCAGGTTGAAACAATAATGCTTCCTTTAATACCGGGTTTTAAATTAAGCAATCTGTATGCTTCGGGAAGAACATCTGAAGCAAAGTGAAGTTTTTCTCTTTTTTCTATGGTAGCAGTTTTATAATTTGCACCTACAACTATTAAATGCATTTATCCCTTTTTTTACTATTAAAAATTATCCGGCATTTTCAACAAAAGAACATTATCAATTTTATAATCAGTCAGATCAAGTACTATTCTTTGCAGGAATTACAGCTTATGGACCATATATAAATTATTCAGCATTCTTTTATTCACCTGACAAACCGCACAACAGTTTCCACATGTGACGTATGAGGAAACATATCAACCGGCTGAATACGGTCGATTTTATATCCGGCTTTGATAAATACCGTAGAGTCGCGGGCCAGACTTTCCGGAAAGCATGACACGTATACAATCTTTTTCGGACCCAGCCGCACCACCTGATCAAGAACCTCCGGTGTACAGCCTGATCTAGGCGGATCAAGCAGAATTGAGTTGAACTCGCCTGTTTTAAAGCCCCGGAGTCCGGCAGCTGCGTCGCCAGTTGAGAAATTCGCGTTGATTATTCCGTTTGCCGCACTGTTTTCCACCGCATACCTGACAGAGTCTGCATTTTCCTCAATTCCTGTGACACATTTGCATTTCCCGGCCAGGGCAAGAGCAAAAAATCCTCCGCCGCAATATAGATCGAGAATGGTTTCCTTTAAGGATGGTTCAAGGAAAGTTTCAACAAAAAAAAGAAGCACTCCGGCCTGACTGTAGTTGGTCTGGAAAAACCCATTGTGCGGGATCCGGTAGCTCACTGCACCAATGCGTTCTGTAATGAATTCGGACCCGGCAATGTGATAATTCCTGTCGTGAGTTGTCACATCCACTCCTCTGATTTCCGGAAAGTGCTCCATAAGCTTACTGACAAACTCGTTTACCTTCGGATCGTTCCGGGAGGCATAAAGGTTAATACCTGCTGCGCCATCAGTAGTGGATCGGATATGAATCTGTGTAACCGGGGAAGGAATAGACATACGTTTCATTTCTCCATGAATTTTCCGGTTAAGCGGCAGCTCCTGACGGCATAAATCAATGGTAATCAGCTCAATGCTGTTTTCCCTGGTCATTCCGATCTGACCGTTTTTTACGAGCAGAGAAAGTTTGTTACGGCTGGCCTGCGTTTCGTTCATGCCTGCAGTTTTAGCAACCGGTGTTTTCACGCCGGCTATGCGGGTCATCTGTTCACGAACGATGCGGGTTTTGATCTCCAGCTGTTTTTCATAGTTTACATGCAGCCACTGGCATCCGCCGCATCCTCGGTCAAAGTCTTTGCATGCAGATTGAACTCGAAACGGCGAAGGGGTGATGACATCTATAAGCTCCGCGCTGCCGTATTTATTTTTAATACTGAGCACCCTGATTTTTACTCTATCACCCTCAATGGCCCGGTTGATAAAAAGAGTCTGCTGCCCTGATTTATAAAGTGCCATTCCGTGCCTGTCCATGCCGTTTACTGTAACTTCGAGAATTTGGCCTTTACGGATTCCGGATTTCACTTGGTATTACGTCCTCCAGTTGAACGGCTGATTGCGAAACTATTTATTAAACTGATTATTTTAGCCCGCTATTTGTCAAGAATGATAGTTGCAAAAATTTTCGGTAATAAAGAAGTTTGTATATTAAAAGTAAATATTTTATATAAAATTATTTTATAAATATTGAAGGAAATGTAAATGAATCCAACACCAGTTATTGATGAAATGAAATGCACAGGCTGCGGGAAATGTATAAATATCTGTCCGAAACAGGTTCTTTACCTTGAAGGAAAAAAAGCAAAAATCTTTGAGGATAATGACTGCATGCTGTGTTCACACTGCTATGCTGTTTGTGAATTTAATGCAGTAGCATTTAATAATGACCTTGATAATATCAAAATTAAAACTTTTAAATACAAAGAGAAAATTTTAAGTTCCTCTGATATTTCTCCGGAAAATATAATAAATGCATTCAGATCCAGAAGAAGCATCAGAAAATTTAAAAAAGAAGATATTTATGATGATATTATCAGAGATCTTATAGAATTTGCAGTAACAGCACCATCCGGAAGCAACTGCCAGAATTGGGAATTCACTGTAATAAATGGAAGACAGAAGGTATGGGAATTTGCATCAAGACTTAGAACTTTCTTCATTAGAATCAACAAATTAGCAGCAAATAAATTTATAAGATATACTTCAATTTTATTTATGGGAAAAAAACTTATAAATTATTACAGAGATCACTACAATACAGTTGAACTTGCTATAAAAGAATCCGAAACAGGAGTGGATCGATTATTTCATGGCGCATCATGCGTGATAATAATACATAGTCCGATGGATGGAAGCACCCCTATTGAAGATGCAGTTTATGCTTCCTATAACATATCCATGCTCGCGCAATATATGAATCTTGGAAGCTGTTTAATCGGTTTTGCAGTTGAAGCGTTAAACCGCAGCCCTGATATAAAAAAAGAACTGGAAATAAATATAAAAAACCGGATTCACTCTGTTATTGCTCTGGGTAAACCTGGAATAAAATTCAGCAAACATTCTCTCAGAAAAAAATATTCTATAAAATTCCGGTAATATTTTAGTGTTTCGGAATTTTTATATAGAATAATCTATATCAGCAAGAACTACAGAAGATTCTATCTGTCTTTCAGATATTTTCCAATATTGCCTGAGTAGAGAATTCTTTTTTGCTTCAGGAACCATAATGTAGCCGTGTTTAGAATAAAAACTTATTGCCCATATAGCAGCTTTCCAGGTTCCGATTAATACCGGTGTATTTAAATTTTCAGTTAAAAATTTTAAAAGCTCACTCCCTACACCTTTATTTCTTTTCCCGGCTCTTACGTATGCATGACGGATTAAATTCACTTCCCCTTTATCCTGAATGCCCATTACTCCGGTTATCTGATCTTCTTCACAGAAACAGTAAAAATTAACTCCATCATTAATCTGCTCTTCTAATTCTATTTTAGACATATACGGCTCGCGCCATAAATCTTCAGGAATAAATCCTTTATAAGCAATAGACGCATTGTTTATTATTTCATAGATTGTTTCAAAATCATTTTCATTTGCCGGTCTGATCATTTGAATTTCCTTTAAAAAATGTATTTTTTTATAATATTTATTAAATCTGTGTTTTTCCAATTCAATATTAATATTTAAAAAATTTTTAATTCTGTTTATTTATAACATTAGGACGATAATCCCTGATTGTCTTCCAGTATTCTTTATCTTGCTGAGTTTTCAACTGTTCTTCAATTCTTTTCTGTTCAAGCGGATCATTTTTTTTATTTTCCATCTCCAATGAACTATTTGAGCGTGGAAGTTGGCTGAGACAACTTATAAAGACTGAACTTAATAGAATTAAAACTGTATAAATTATAAATATTTTTATTTTTGTCAATTTTTTATTTTTAAACATAAAATCTCCTTTAAAACTTCTTTCCGGAAGGATGAATTATATTAATATCAGATTTTTTCAAGTACCCCGCTATTTAAAAGTCAGATTGCATTTCATCAACAGCTTAAAGCAACTATAATTCTTGACAACCCGTCTGCTAGAATCAAACGTTAATTAAATTTTATTCCGGAGTTTAAAATGAGATACGAAGGCAATATATTCAGACCTTTCAGCGAAGCAGAAAGCTATCTTCTTCAATGCACTATAGGATGCTCGCACAACAAGTGCACTTTCTGCGGAATGTATAAAGACAGAAAGTACAGGGTAAGATCACTTGCTGATATAAAAGAAGATATCGCAATGGCAAAGAATCATTATGGCGATCTCGAAAAAGTTTTTCTCTGCGACGGGGATGCCATTGACATTGATACGGACATTCTGCTTGAAATTCTTTCAGATCTTAAAAAAACCTTCCCGTCTCTGCGTCACGTCGGTACTTATGTCGGGCCTGTAAGCGTATTGAAAAAAAGCATGAGCGAACTTACTGCGCTTCGAGCCGCCGGACTTTCAAAAGCATATCTCGGTGTAGAAACCGGCGACGACAGGCTGTTGCAGGAAATAAAAAAAGGCGCCACATATGCGGAAATGCTTCAGGCCGGATTAAATCTTAACAATGCTGGTTTCAATCTTTCATCCATGGTTATCCTCGGTCTTGCAGGCAAAGGCGAAAGATCAAGGGAACACGCACTCGCAACTGCAAAGATAACAAATGAGATGAAGCCTAAATATCTGGCCGCCCTGACTGTAACTCCTGTGCCTGGAACCATTTTATACAACCAGATGCAGAAAGGCGAATTTCACATTCTCGATCCTTTTGAAACTCTTGAAGAGATGAAAATTATTTTTGAAAATATTACTATTGATGACCTTAAATTCGTCGGTGTTCACGCATCAAACTATCTGCCGGTAAACGGCACTCTGCAGAGAGACAGGCAGAAGATGATAGATACTGTAAACAGCGTGCTCGAGACAAGAGATGTCAACCGTATAAAATCCGAAAACATGAGGGGACTATAATCCCGGATCATAAATAGTTTTGCAGATATTCAGCAGATCATCCGCATAAATGATCTCTCCTGTTTCCGGAAGTTTAGCGCCTCCTGCCAGGAGAGCATTCCACGTGAGTTCATGGCAGTAAAATGCGTCTTTGTCTTTTTTAAAAATAAAATCATACGGTTTGCCGATGCATCCGGTAAGAAAAATTTTCATCTTTGCAATATTAACCTTAGCAGGTCTGATCAGCACAAATCCGTCTGCATCTTTAACAAAATCAATTATATCAATTCTGCTGACGCCTTCTGCCACAGAATGAATCATATTTCTTGAATCAGTAATAATTCCGCTATGAGTGTATTTTCCTTTAATAAAATAGCTGTCGAAGTAATAAGTGTATTTTCTGCATATAATATCACCCGGCTTGCCTAGACGTAGCAGCTCGCGAATCTGAAGAGCTTTTACTTTTGGAGGCTGCGTTGCAACCATGATATCCCCGAACCAAGTCAGAAATCTCGCCCAGAGTTTGTAAATTACACTATTTCTGAATTTTTTTAACATATATTTTACCTCTATTCTATAAAAGTTATTTTAATGAAAAATATTATCCGGAAAATCTTGAATTGCCATTCATTATCCTGCGTCCCAATATCTGATCCACAGCCTGAAGTCCGCCCTGTATAGTTCCGAAAACACCATGCGCAAATTTAGGCTGATAAAGCCCTTTTATCGGCGTAATTGTGGAAAGTCTTTTTAATCCGAAATTATCAACATAAGACGCCATATCATACTGGGAGCCGGTCGGAGATCCGGAATATCTTGAATATGTTGCAGGTGTTGAAATATCCGTAACTTTTATATGGCTGCTTAAGCCCGGGATCACATATTTTTCAGTGAGCTTAATGAGAAAGCCGGCCCATTTTTCCTTCTCGAGTTTATATAAAGGCCTGTCAGTATTCCTGAGATCGTTCCACTTTCCAATCGAAAAAGGCTGTGCAGTAATTGTCAGGACAGGCCTGCCTCCTATTGCAAGAGTCGGACAGATAATATCGATATGAAAATCTTTTTCAGAAAACGCGTTCCGTCCTTCCAGAAATTCGTTATACAGTTTTTCATAGCTTTTGCTTCCTGTTGTAAGCATAGTCAGCCCGCAATCAAGACCGTATTGCTTAAGGTCAAGACCATCATCCAGTCCGAGATTTACAGTAAAAACAGAAGGCGTCATTGTCAATTTCTCAATTTTCTTCCTGTAAGCTGAATCGGCTTTATCAATAACGTTTAAACCTACAAGCCCGTTCATTGCAGCTTGAACATCAATGGTGGTGATCACATTGTCAGAAAATATCTCTTCGCCGTTTTCCAGAAGTACGCCCTTTACTCTTCCATTATCAATGAGAATTTTCTTTACAGAAGTTTTAAGCCGCAGCTCTCCTCCAAGACTCAGATACTTCTGTTCCATCTTTCGCGGTATTTCAATAAATCCGCCAACAGGCCTATAGGCTTTTTCCAGAAGTGAAAGCATTACACCAACAGGAAGGAGCGCTGCAGATTTCATCTCAGGTATTCCGCACAGCACAGAAAATAAATGAAATACTTCTGGAACTTCAGGATCCTGAAATCGAAAACCCTTTAAGAAATTTTTATATGTCTTTGACGCATTCCTGATGATCTTTGGGCAGGTAAACAGCATCTGAAGTATTTCAAAAATAGTCGGATTGTATTTAAGGCCGAGTATTTCATCATACATTTCAAGCGAATAATCTAAAAATTTTCCAATTGATTTAGAATCTTCAGAATAAATATTCATTAAATGATTTTTGAATGGCGTAAAACCGGAAGGAAGCTCAATGGTTTTAACTTCACCTGCCGCTGTATCTACCCTGATAATCCTTGCAAAATTCTTCTGAAATTCCTTCATTTCAATATCCAGTCCGAAATACTTTAAAACCGGATTTATATTTGATATCATCTGATTTGTATCAAATGAGAAGCCCTGCCTGGTGTATGTTGTAACCAGACCGCCTGTCACTGGATTTTTTTCCAGAAGAGTCACAGGTGATGAAACAGGATCATTATTTTTAACCCAGGCAAGTGCAGCGCTCAGCCCGGTCATCCCTGCCCCGATCACAATCAGGCTTTTCCTATCTGTCATAAAATAAAACCATTATTGTGTTTTTTTGAATTTTGCAAGAATCCCATTCATTTCATCAGAACGGTGTTCAAGTCGCTGGGATATTGATACAAGTTTATTAAGAGTCTCCATAATATTTTCAGACATAAACTCCATTTTTTCCATCCACTCGGATATCTGAAGAATCAGTTCAGTCTGTTTATTGAAATGCTCAATTACATCCTTTGTGGTTCTGTCAATTTCAATTATCGAATCATATAATAATTTACTTTCAGTATATTCTTTGTCGGTTTTTTCGTATAGATTTTTAATAAAGCCGGAATTGTTTTTTACGAAGCCTATGATATTATCAAGCCCGTTTGACATTGACTGCACTGTAACAGAAACATCATCAATATTCTGAACAGTATTTCTGATTATAATTGCAATCTCTTTCGAGGAATCAATACTTACTCCTGCAAGTTTCGATATCTCGTCCGCAACAACAGCAAATCCTCTGCCGTACTCGCCTGCTCTTGCTGATTCAATTGCTGCATTCAGCGAAAGCATATTTGTCTGATCAGCTATCTTGTTAATAGTTTTTGATATTTCTTCAATTTTCCGCGAATTCTCCTGCATTGATACAATATATTGTCTGCTCTCATTAATGCTGTTTTCATTGATCTCTGCAAAATTAAGAGCTTTAAGAGCCTCATTGCTCTGCATTGAACTGTCATTATTGATTTCTTCCATTAAACTTGAAATCTCTTTTATCTTTCCATAGTTTGATTCTATTATTGTATTCTGTATATTTATTTTTTTTCTTAACTCGCCGATTCCCTTTGAAAATCCCTGGGATATCCCGCTTATATCCTTAATGAATTTATTGCTTTCCAAAATTATTGAACTGATACTTGAAGTAGATTCAGTCAATTCCCTGCTTGTGGCAAATAAATCACTGGATGTTTTTACAACCATACCCATAAGACTTGTATTAAACGAAAGATTTTTATCTGCCTTGATTTTTGCTTCTTCAAGATCTTTTAAATTTTTATTGGTAAACCGCGCCATTAGAGAAAGGAAGTATGCATTACCTGCAAGAAAAATTATTTTTGCAAGTTCAGTAGGTAATCTTAAAACACCGGGTTTAAATGTATCCTTTGAATCAGCGCTGAATATCATATTGCCTTCAAAAATTCCGAGCAGAATTAACGCAGTATAACTGGCAATGCTTATTACTCCAAAATAAATATTAATTTTATTATCAAAACGCAGGCCGTTAATAATTGCAAAAAGGAAGTAAACTATAAATGTAGCCTGTTCCTTAATTGCCATATCGTAGCCATTGAATGTATCGTAGTGGAAAGAATATTTCACCAGAAAAATAAGAAATAGTTCTATTGTAATTGAAATATATATTAATGGTTTAGACACTATATTTTTTTTTATGGCTACTAAATTGATTCCTGCAAGAGAATAGTAAATGAGAGATCCAATGAATATGGCAAGATAAACAGCGGGAACAGAACCGGACCGGAAAGAAGATACTGCAAGAAGAAGAAAAAAAGTTGCAAATACCAGTCTCGTTCTGTTTATTATTTTTTCAGTAATTAATTTGTTCATCAATAACCTTTGCCTTTCAGATATTTTGAAAATAGAATTATTGAATAATTACATTTTTAATTATAACTGAATCTATTTATTTTCAATTTTTTCTTTTTCCCTGCCGGAAAGACTTTTATAAACAAGCTCATAAGAATGATCAATCATAAGAAAAATTTCCTTATCAGGAATACTTCCGTCAATAGTCACAGTATTCCAGTGTACTTTGTTCATGTGATAACCTGGAGCCACAGCTTTATAGCGGTCCCTGAGTTCCATTGCAAGAAATGGTTCACATTTTAAATTGAGTGCCACAGGTTTAGAATTAATATTCATTAAAGCAAAAATTTTCGGACCGGTTTTTATGACAAGTGTCTCAAAATCAAAAGGAAAGTCTTCTGTTGCGCCTTTTTTTGATAAGCAGTATTTTTTTATTTTACCGAGTGTCATGGTTAATTTATTATTTATTTCCTTTTTTAATAAAAAAATTTTTAAACAAATAAACCAAAGGCATTTTATACATAATCATTCCTGAATTCAAACAAAAAAAATATCAATTTACGCACTTTTAAAGAGCTTTATTTTAAATTTATAAGATCATCAATCATAAACAATTTTCAGCTTTTATATAAAAAAAAGCATTTAATATATTTAACAAATACAGTTGACAAATATGAACAATGTTTATTTTTTAATACAACGTTTATAAAAATTAAAATACAATTTTCAGTTGAAGATATGTCAGTTTTCTGATGTATCTCTTAACAAAATAAGGAGAATGTTATGAGTTTACTGCTTAATCCAAAAAAGTATAAAGACAGAAAATATCCCGATGCGCGATCAAAAGAAATCATGCTGAAAACAATTGAATGGTTCGAAGCTAAAGGTCTTGCAAAACAGAAAGAACAATATCATAAAAAAGAATTCTGTGAAGATTTTCAGCAGTTTGTAACCAAAGAAGGAATATTCGAAACTCTTTTTCTGCCGAAAGGCTACGGCTCTGACCCTAACCAGTATTACAGCACTTATAGAATGTACGAATTTTCTGAAATCTGCGGTTTCTACGGAGCTGCTTACTGGTACACATACCATGTATCAACTCTCGGACTTGATCCGGTTCTGCTTGGCGATAATGAAGAGGCAAAACATAAAGCCGCTAAAAAACTTAAAGACAACGCTCTATGCGCTTTCGGCTTATCAGAAAAAGAACATGGAGCTGATATTTACTCCTCTGAAATGAAACTCTATCCGAAAGGCAATGGGAAATATGTTGCCAACGGAAGCAAATACTATATCGGAAACGGAAACGCAGCAAGCACAGTAACTGTATTCGGAAAAATTGCAGATACTGATGAATATGTTTTCTTTGTTGTTGATTCAGCACATCCTAATTATGAATGCATAAAAAATGTCGTTGATTGCAATCAGCAGTATGTTGCAGAATTTGCTCTGCATGATTATCCAATAACCGATGCAGATATTCTCACACGCGGCCCGAAAGCCTGGGATGACATGCTCAACACAATCAACATCTGTAAATTTAATATCGGATCAGGAGCTACAGGAATAGTAACTCATTCATTCTATGAGGCTCTCAATCACGCTTATCATAGAAATCTTTACGGAAACAGCGTAACTGAATTTGCTCATGTAAAAAGGCTCTTCTCTGATGCATGGCTTAGAATTATGGCCATGAAACTTTTCGGCCTCAGAGCTACTGACTACATGAGAGTTGCAAGCGAGAACGATAAGAGGTATATGCTGTTCAATCCGATTATGAAGATGAAAGTTGCAATACAGGGCGAAAAAGTTCACGAGCACCTTTTTGACATAATTGCAGCTAAAGGCTTTGAAAAAGATATGTATTTCGAGCAGGCAGTTTCCGAACTCGTAGGATTTCCTAAACTTGAAGGAACACGCCACGTAAATATGGCTCTTATAGTAAAACTCATTCCAAGCTATATGTTTATGCCGGGCCAGTTTGAAGAGATAGGAAGAATAACTGACAACAGAAATGACGATTTCATGTTCCATCAGGGAAAAACAACCGGTTACGCAAAAACCAAGTTTCATGATTTCAATCCTGCTTATAACAGTCTTGCACATCTGCCGAATGTAAAAGTATTTATGGAGCAGATCCAGGCATATAAGGAATTCCTTATGGTTTCAGGCGCAGACATTGCCAAGCAGATGATGGAATTTGACTTTCTGCTTGCTGTAGGTGAGCTGTTTACAATGGTTGCTTACGGTCATCTTATTATAGAGAGCGCAAAAATGGAAGGCGTCAGCGATGCAGTCATGAATCAGATGTTCGATCTTTTTGTCAGAGATTTCTCGGCTTACGCTGTTGAACTTTATGGAAGACCAATCAACTCGGATGTTCAGCTTGAGAAGATTTTAAAAATGATAAAAAGACCAGTTCCGATGAAGGATGAATTTGAAAAAGTCCTGAAAGAGGAAGTTTATTCTCTTGTTGATGTATACAAACAGAATCCTTAAAAAATAAATAAAATACGTAACTCAAAAGCTCCTGGAAACAGGAGCTTTTTGTTTCTTATTTAAAAACCAGATCTTTAAAAAAACAATCATACTGCATTGATTATTTTCATTGACAATTTATTTTCTTAATTTTATTTATTTAACAAATAAAACAATCAGGGAGGATACAGAATATGAAAAAATCTTCAAAATTTTCTCTAATAACGGTTGCAGTAATATTAATATCTTTTTTTTCTTTTTTAATTTATTCCGGTTTATTTTCAAGTGTAAAAATTGAAGAAAAAAAGATGGGCCCCTATAAAGTAGTTTATGAAGATCATAAAGGTTCATACTCAAAAATTTCTCCAGTAATGGACTCGGTCTTCAAAAGTCTTAAATCAGAAGGTATTGAATCCGCTGTCGGCATAGGAATATATTACGACAATCCATCAACTGTTGCTGAAGCTGATCTTAAAAGCAAAGGAGGATGTGTTATATCTAAAGATGATTTCATCCGTTTTGAAAAAATACAAACAAAATTTAAAGTAATTGATATTCCTCAATATAACTGCATTACACTGGAATTCCCTTTTAAAACAAAAATTTCAATACTGATAGGAATTATAAAAGGATATCCTTTAATAAAAAACTATATTAATGAAAAAAAGCTGAACACTGTTGATGCGCCATATGAATTATATGAAAACAATAAAAAGATGACAATAGTTTTTCCAATAGGAAAAGTCTGATTTTTTATCCCGGCAGATGAATTGATTATATTTTTTTACTGAAAAACATTGACTGCTTATAAACAGTGAATCCAAGCAATTTATAAAACTCGTGAGCGCCAGTCCGTTGGATCTGTGAGCTGAGGCAGATCATGCCTATACCTTTACCTGCAGCCCATTTTTCTGCAGCTTCCATAAGCAGCGCGCCGATTCCGAATCTTCGTGCTGCAGAATCAACAAGTATAGACTGCACTTCAACAAACGGATCCATACCGAGAAATATTATTTCAGTAAGACAAATATATCCTCTTGCAGTATCTGTATCGTCGACACATATAAGTATTTCAGCAGAACCGCTGTTTCTTAGCAAATCAGCCTTTTCCTTAATATAATCTTTTGTAAGCGGCGACGGAAGATCATCCCACTGGTTCATAAGAAATGTTAAAGAGTCAATGTCGCGTTGGGAGTTTGTAAGCGGACGTATGTTCATAAGAGTTCCTTCATTATTATAAAAAATTCAATATATCAATGGAATCAGTTTTTTAGTTTTTTTCATATAATCTGTATATTGATCTTTAAAATGATCAATCAATACTTTTTCTTCAACTGATATCCTATAAAAGCTTGCTAAAAGATTTGGAATAAAAAGAAATATTATTGAATAAATATTTGCAAAAGCAATTCCGCTTCCCAAGAAAATCAGTAACTGGCCTGTATATGAAGGATGGCGGATATATTTATAAATTCCTGAAATAATTAATTTGTGATCATCAATAATTTTAACTGTATAAGTGAATTGTTTATCCAGTGTTTTTTTCGCAACAAGTCTAATTGATAATCCGAAAATAATTATTATTAAACCTGTAATTGGAAGATATGGAAACCATATTTCAATCCTGCCATAATCAGAAAAAGATACCGGAATTCCTACTCCATAACCTAAAAAAATCGTCGAATAGAATATTACAAGACTTCCTTTATCTCTGTTAATAGATGCAGAATTTTTTTTTCCTGCTATTATTGCAGATATTCTTTCATAAGCACCCCAGATAATCAGGAATAATAAAGTAATTATTTTTAGATTAAAAATCACTGTATATTCTCTCCTTAAGATGCCATTTAGTCAGATAATTGAATTCACAACAATTGCTTATTTATAAAAAATACACGACTTGTCAATATTTTAATTAAAAACTACATATCAAAATATTTTTTCTTTATTTCAATGAATTATAATCCGCATTGAAATTTTCTGTAACCAAATCAAACTTGACATTACATATTCAGAAATTTATTAATACAGAAAATAATCTATAAAACAGGTAATGTATATGTCAAAAAAATCAAAATTAACTATAATAATATCAAGCTTAATTATATTTTCATCATTAGTTTTACATTCTGAAGATAAATTTTTAAGCGAAGCTTATAAAGGCTCTCCATTAAAAAACCAGAATAAAAATTCAGCTGTATATGAACTTCAGAATGCCTATCATAAAATTTATACTCAGTATAATGATTCTATAGTTTACATAAGCACTGAAAAAACAGTCAAAATGAAATATGCCAACCCGTTTTCTGAAGATCCGTTTTTCAGGGAATTTTTCGGAAACCGCGGCGGAAATATCCCGAAAGAAAAACAGCGCAAACAGAAAGGACTCGGTACAGGATTTATTATATCCAGCGACGGTTATGTGGCAACAAACCATCATGTAGTTGATGGAACAGATTCAGTATCAGTTACTGTTGGCGACTCTACATTCAAAGCAAAAATAATAGGCTCTGACCCTTTAACTGATATAGCATTGATTAAGATCGAATCCGGCAAGGCTTTCAGCCCTGTATATTTCGGAAATTCAGATAATGTCCAAATCGGCGATATTGTAATGGCAATAGGCAATCCCTTCGGACTTGATAAAACATATACTTCGGGTATTGTAAGTGCAACTGGAAGGAAGTCAGTTGATGGATACGGTATAGCTCACATTCAGACAGATGCTTCAATCAACCCGGGAAACTCCGGCGGACCTCTCATCAATCTTGACGGTGAGGTTATCGGAATGAACAGAATGATTTTTTCACAAACCGGCGGAAGCCTTGGAATCGGATTTGCTGTTCCTATAAACATTGTTAAAGAAACTCTTGTTCAGCTCAAGCAGTTCGGTAAAGTAAAAAGAGGCTACATTGGCGTAATGATCTCTCCTCTGACTGATGAAGCTGCTAAAGCATTGGGCCTTACTGCTGCAGAAGGGGTTTTACTCGGCTCTGTTGAGAAAGACGGCCCTGCTGAAAAAGCAGGATTAAAAGAAGGCGATATCATTCAGCAGATTTCAGATAAGAAAATAACCACTTACCAGGATCTTCTTGCGATTGTAACTGCAACTGAAATAGGAAAAACTTTAAAAATAACTGTATGGCGGGAAAAGAAAAATATCAGCTTCTGGGTAACGGTTAAGGAACGGCCTTGACTCTATCTTAATAAAAAATCTCACCAATAAAAAAGGGATGGTTTCGAGCCATCCCTTTTCATAAATTACTTAATTTTTTTTTACAGCTCAGCTACGTTATCATAGTCATCCATATCAGTTGATGAATCGCTCACCTCATCCGGCTTAACTGATTCATCATTATTCGGAATCGGATTCGCGTCGTTTTCAACCGGTTCTTCCGCGTCATCGGACTGATTATTTTTGTCTAAAGTTCTATTATTTATGCGGTACATTATTTCTTTTGTACTCATATCCTTCCACTTTTTAGCAGTCGCTGAAAACTTCCCCTTGGGATATGAATCCATGTAAATCTGAAATTCTCTTGCAGCAAGATCAAATTTTTTCATCATGAAATATGAATACCCTTTTTTGATTCTCGCGTCCTGATCTTTGTGGGTAAAAGAATTGGATAAAGTTTTATTAAAATAATCAATTGCAGATTCATATTTCCCGTTTGAAAAGTAACTTTCCCCGATCCAGTAAAGAGCATTTTCAGTTTTAGGATCACCCGGAAAATAATTCAAAAGCCTAGTAAAAAATGAAATCGCTTTTGAAAATTCCCCCCTTGAATAACTGTAATGGCCGCTTGAATACACCTGGGAAAGATACGATCTTCTCACATCCTTTGAATATGTGCTGAAGTTTCCATAGTATTTTAAAAAGTATTCATACATATCATAAGCTTTATTATCATCGCCGAGCCTTTTATAGGATCGCGCTTTTCCGAGAATTGCCTCTTCGTTGGAACCGTTTTCATTTATGGATATATCAAACATCTTCAGTGATTTTCTGAAATCTCCTGCAGTCAGATAAGAATGGCCGAGCTCTGCATATACCCTGCTCCTGAAATCATTATTTGTGGAATTATTCAGAAGTCCGAGCATCTGATCAACGCCCTCTTCTGTCTGATTTTTCAATACTTTAAGCCGCGCGATTCTCGCTTTTATTTCCGTAACCATTGTAGCTGAAATCGGATAATTGAATTTAAGAAGATAAACATATTTCAGATATGCAAGCCTGTTCAGATTAAGTTTTTCATAACTGTTAGCCATTAAATAATACGCCTGCCCCACTTCATTTGCTGCAGACGGGACATCCTGATATTTGGCGATAATTCTCGTGAATATATTGATCGAATTATTGATCGAGTCCCGATCGCCTCTTTCAGCAACCATTCTTGCTTCAGTTATCATTTCGAGCGCGTCTTTTCCCGGTTTGATATTAATTTCATAGTAAATAAAAAAACCGGCACCCGCTAAAATGAGCAAAATTCCGCCTATAATACCGCCAAGCTTCATTTGGGAACTCCTACTTTATTCTTAATAAAACATATTCCTTCCAGAATTCAGATTCTTTGGGAAAATATTTTTTTACATTGTCCTGAATCAGGTAATCAAGCGCCTTATCAAATTCTTTAAGTTCAATATGGGATCTGGCAATAAACAGTTTTGCCTTTGCCATATCAGATAAATTATCGGTTTTAAAAGTTATATTCTGTAATTGTTTTATAGTGGTTTTATAATAGCCGTTTATAAAATATTTCTGAATTATCTGATCAACTCCGCTTAATGATTCAATTGGCATTCTGCTTTCATCTGCAGGTTTTTTATTGCCATCAGGAGATTTTCTGTTTCCGCTATCAATAACTTCAAATCCGTCTATATCCTTCTCAATTTTATTATCTTTTTTATCGCCTGAATCGATTAAATTACTCTGACCGGATTTATCATCCGGTACCGGTATTACGGGAGTTGAAACAGGCTCTGAAGTGATATTTACTCCTGCAAGAAATATCATTGCAGGGTCAGTATATTTTTCATTCGGGATGAGACCATAGTAATATTCTCCTCCGAAAGGCTTATCATCAACAAATCTTTTCTCAGATATATCAACTGTTTTATATATCCATTTTTTATCAAGCTCGCTGAGTGCTGTTATCATATTCGGAGAGCGGAAAAGCCTGAAATTTAAATCTCCGGAAAATCCTGTATAATTCCAGCTCAAAACGACTTTTCCTCCGTTCCAGACTGCTTTAATATTAGCAATAGAGTAAGGCTCTCTAATTTCAACAGGAACAAACGAGTAATTCTGCCCCTTCTTTAATGCCTGGTCAATCATTCCGTCTGATAATTTTGCAAGAACTGCATAAAAATATTTTCCAGGTCTCAGATCTGTATCGCGGTATGTATTTCTATCTGCCTTGACAGATCCAGCAGGAACTGATGAACTTAAAACTGCTGTATTTATTATTTCCTGCGATGACCGGTATATTACATATTCTGTTACAGTAAGCCCTGTTTTTGGTATTGCCGGAATCCATTCAAGAACTACACTCAAGTGGTCAGTTTTTATTACGAGGTTTGAAACAATTGCCTTAATATTATCTTCGATTAATATTGGAGTCAGAGTGTAATTCTGCCCCTGTTTAAGCATGATATTTTCTTTAGCGTTGATCTCTTTAACTGTAACTGCATAATAATACGATCCTTTAAAAACAGCCTCTGCATCAAGGAAAGTGTCCTTATCAACCACTACCCCGGCTTTTTCAGATGCAGCGAGTTTTTCAGCTGTATCAATTACTCCTCTGCTTCTATATATAGTATATAATATTCCGGTAATATCAAGCTTCTTCCATTTCAGTGCAATTTTCCCCTCGCCTGCTTTTTCGCATTGCAGCATAGTTACATTTTCAATGAATCTGTCTCTTGGATCGGATTCTATAATTACAGGAATGGTAGTATAATTTACATCTTTGAATAGATCCACATTTCTGGATAAAAGTTTCTCTTTTGCCATTACAACATAATAATACTTTCCGGGCTTTAGATCCAAATCCACTACAACATTTTTATCCCGCCCGAATACTTCCTTGACAGTCATGGCTGTAAGAACCCTGTCTTTGCTGTCTATCATTTCATTGGATCGTCCGACTACAAAATCTTTTAAATAAAGCGGATCAGCGCTGAACGATATAACAGCAGAATTTTTTACATCTTTTGCCTTTTCAGCCTTAATTCCAAAGGCCATATATTCCGGAAGGCCTTTTGCCCCGCTGTTTGTATTTTCTTTGTTTTTCTTCTTTTCAATATTTATCTCAATATCATCATCTTCAATAAACTGTGTATAAACAGGCAGAATAACCGGCAGGATAAATAAAGCAAGAACCAGAATTTTTAATTTTATATTATTTATAATCATAGTGTTCTTATTATATTATAATTATACAGCATTAAATAAAGTATAAAAATATTATTTTTATTATCGGCATAAAGCAGGCAGAAAATCAGCAGTTTATTTGCTTATGTAAAAATTCAGCGGTTTTATCAATATTAATAATGCCGTAAAAGCCATTCGCGCACGTGCCGGGATTAAATAAAATTATATCTTCTTCAATTTTAAGATGCTGTTTATGAGTATGCCCGAACAGCAGGACATCAGCTTTTTTTTCAATGCCGGCTTTTCTTATTTCAGAAAGCCCTGACTTTACACTGAAATAATCGCCATGAGAAATCATAAAAATCATTCCGGCAATATTTTCAATACGAATATCTTTACAGGAACTGCCTGAAAATGAATCAATATTTCCTGATACACAGATTAATTCCGCCTTTTCCGGAAGCAATACATTATCAAGATCTGAAACACCATCACCGCAATGGATCAGATAATCGAAAGGGGATTCGATGCTGATTATTTTTTCAAGACAGGAACTATCCCCGTGTGAGTCAGATACAGCTAAAATTTTAATCAAAACATTTATCCCGATTCATTAAAATCGAAATTCTCATTTTATTTCTGCAACTATTATTGAGCAATCGTCCATAATATTGTGTTTCTGTTTTAAAAGAGATGATTTCAGTAATTCAAGCTTTTCATTTAATGATATATCAGTTTTTGAAAATGAATCAAGAATCATATCTCTGCCCGCATGAATATCCTCTGTTTTCAACTCAATAATGCCGTCAGTAAAAACCGCGATAACATCACCCTTTTTTAAATCGCGTGTAAATGTCCTGTAATTCGCATCATCAATCGGCCCGAGAAATGAATCATTTCCAGACAGTTCTTCGCTTACGCCGTTTTGAAACAGAAACGGTTTTGGATGTCCTCCATTTGCATATGAAATAATATTTTTTGAAAAGTCGAACAAGCCGCAGAACATGGTTACAAAAGTTTCAGTTGGAAGATTTACAGAAAGCTCCCTGTTCATAAATGCAAGAATTTCACCCGGAATCTGCGTTTCTTTAAGAGCATTCCTGAATATCATATTAACGATTGCCGTGTACATTGCGCCGGATATGCTGTGTCCGGAAACATCTGCCATATAAAAAATAATCCTTCCGTCGCGAAAAACAATTGTATCGTAAAGATCACCTCCGATCTCTGACAACGGCATCATCCAGAACTGCATTCCAACATTTTCTGTTTCAATATTTGATTCGGGGAAAAGATATTTTTGAAGTTTTTTCGCAACCATAAGTTCCAGTTTAATGAAATCATTGAAATACAGCATATCGCCTATTTTCAGGCCGTTTTCCACTCTCTTAAGAATTATCTCGGGATGCTCGGGTTTGCGGATAAAATCGTATGCGCCAAGATCGTAGAATTTTATAATCTGATCAACATCGGTGGTGCCGGAAAGCATAAGTACAGGAATGTTTGTAATATTTTCTTCTTTTAAATTTGCGAGAACATCTATGCCTGTCATTTGAGGCATATCCATATCAAGAATTATGAGATTAAAATTCATTTTGGCTAAAAATTCCAGCGCCTCTCTGCCTCCGGATGCTGCTTCAACCTCATACCCGGCTTTCAGGAGGATTCTCGACAACAATTTTCTTATAGATTCATCATCATCAACAATTAATATCTTTTTTTTTAAGACATCGCCCAATTCATTCACTTCTGATTCTGTTTTTTTTCATAAAAGTATAATCCCCAGGAAAGGAATGATAGAACAAACAGGAATACAGCAGAATTTCTTCCGAGTAGCGCTCCCCTCTTTCTTCTATCGAGCAGAAGATCAAAATAATTTTTATCATCCAAGGTAAATTCTTTTCCGTCATAAAATTTGCGGTCATACTCGGTTATTATTTCTTTAATATACTTTCCTCTAATAGAAATATCCCTCGCACCTGTCGGTTCATCAAAAAATTCGTATCTTGCAAATATCTGCGGATCACGAAGAAGCAGGTAAGCAGACTTCAAATTTTCGCCGATATTATCCCTGGAAGAAAGCAAAGATTTTATTTTGGGTTCAACTATTACGATTGAATATAAAGATGTCAGAATCAGAATTACTGCAAGAAATACTGTTATTATGGCGGTCCAGAAATATAGAGGCGAATCATTTATTTTTTTCATTAGTTTTCCCTTTTAACAGATCAACAATATCAGAAGTTTTGTATGATATTCCTGATAAAGAAATATTTTTTTCATCAATAAAAAGCGTGCTTGCTGTTTTAGACTTTATCAACTCCTCCCTGTTAAGAGAGAGAGCGTCAACTATTTTCATTGCTTCCTGCTCATTAAGCTTTTTACCCGCATCAATATAATATTTTTCAAATGGAAGTATTGATTTTGTTTTAACAGAAAGTTGTACAAGATTTGATGAACCGGCGTCTTTTAATATCAAATCAGCGCTGTAATCAATTATTGCTGTTGAGTTATTTTCATTCATGACTCCAGCTGTAACTGTTAAATTATAAACTTCTTTATTTTCTTCAATGGTGATATCAATCCTTGCTGCAGGAGACAGAAGCTTGTCAGGTTTTTTAATACAGCCTGTAATTATTAACGATAAAGCCACTGCAATCATTATCTGTTTTTTCATTTTCTTCTCTGGGTTATTTTTTTAACTGGATGTGAAACCAAATACATCACATTAAATCCGGTTTTTTCCTGATAATATTTAAATAAAACAGCATATTCCGTCAAGATATTTTATTCTGAAAGTATTTTTTGGATCTTTGGAAACAGTGAATTCTATATTTATCCAGAAATGTACATAAATATTGATTAAATCAATATTTAAATTTAAAATGGCTCTGACCCCTATTTCAGTTTTCTATTGAAAATAAGGCTCTGACCCCAAAAAAGAGATGAAATTTTGAATTGTCTTATTTATTGCTGTTTGTAACAAATGTGAAATAATCATGAAATGCAGTATTTCTATAATAGGGGTCAGAGCATCGAAATAAATTCGTTGAAAAATTAAACAAATTAGTAGCAGATTTACATCTATTTTATGTTATTAAAAATATAACATAAATACTTTTAAAAAAATAATTGTTGACAAAGAACTTCTTTTAATTAATTGGTTAATTAAATATAAATATTGGAGATTTTTATGAACATCATTGAAATGACAAATATCAAAAAGAATTACCCTCTCGGAGAAACTGTTGTCCACGCTCTAAGAGGCCTTGATTTTTCAGTGGAACAAGGCGGTTTTCTTTCTATAATAGGTCCGTCCGGGAGCGGAAAAACAACACTTCTGAATATAATCGGGTGCATTGATACACCGAGCGAAGGAAGCGTAAAAATCGCAGGAAAGGAAATCACATCTATGACTGATGTTGAGCTCACGAATATAAGACTTTTTAAAGTTGGATTTATTTTCCAGACATTCAATCTCATTCCAGTGCTCGATGTTCTTGAAAATGTTGAATTCCCTCTGCTTCTGATGAAGGATAAAAGCATGACTAAGGCTGATATTAAAGCCAGAGCTGAGAAGCTTATTGAGCAGGTCGGACTCAAAGAATATATTGACCACAGGCCTGCCGAGCTTTCAGGAGGCCAGAGACAGAGAGTCGCCATTGCGAGAGCTCTTGTTACAAAGCCGGATATTATTCTTGCGGACGAACCTACAGCAAACCTTGATTCGGAAACAGGGTCCACAATTCTTGAGCTGATGAAGAACCTCAATGAAACTGAAAAAACAACATTCATTTTTTCAACACACGACCCGGATGTTCTTAAATATGCCAAACATATTGTCAAGATCAGAGACGGAGTAATTGTAGAAAACATTGTTATCAATGGAAACAACGGATAATCGGAGCCAATTATGAATATAGCTTTTAAAATCGCGTGGAGAAACATACAGAGGCACAAGGGGAAAAGTTTTGTAATAGGCATTATCCTGTTCCTTGGTGCGTTTATAATGACAGTAGGCAACGGAGTTATTTCCGGGATGGACAAGGGCCTCAGAGAAAATATCATGAACCGCTTCACAGGGCACATTGTTCTGATATCCAACAAGCAGGAACAGGAAAATGTAATATTAACTCCTATGGGCAAGGATGTTCAGGTCATCGGAGGTTATCTCGACATAAAAAAAGTTTTAGAAAAACAGGATTATATAGATAAAATTCTTCCAATAGGAAAAGGATTCACGCTTATTTTAAATGAAGACGGCGATGCTGATTTCGCGTTTCTGCTTGGAGTGAATTTTGAAGACTATCAGAAGATGTTTAAAAATAATGTAAAAACTGTTGAAGGGAAATTCATTGCAAATGATGAAAGCGGAATTCTTGTAACCCAGGGCAACAGAAAAAGAATGTACGAAAATCAGGGCTTCTGGACTTTACCTGTCGGGTATCCAATGGTTGACGAAAATCTTACTCCTGAGGCAAAAGAAAACAAAAATAAACTTATAATAAAGGATAACATTGTTCTAATGGGTACGAGCGAAGAAAATACAACTCTCGATATCCGTCTGGATATTAAAGGCGTTGTGAAATTTGAATTTTTAGATGAATACTGGAACCATTTCAACATAACAGATATTGAATCATTCCGCGAAACATTTCATTACGTTACTGCAGATGATGCGTCAAAAGAGGTATCAAAGAAAAATAAGGCCGTTCTCGAAACTGAAAATCTCGATAATCTTTTTGGAGATAACATGATTTCAAACACCGATATTGCTGATGTTAATTATAATGTTGCTAATTTCATCGGAAAAAAAGTAAAGAAAAAAGTAGAGAACACTGATGCAGGCGCATACAATCTTGTTTTTATAAAAATCAAGAACCCTGACAAAATAGACGAACACGTAATTAAACTCAATAAAGCTCTATCTGAAGCAAAAACTGAAGTAAGAGCAATATCCTGGCAGAAAGCAACCGGCCAGCTTTCAGATCTTGCGACACTTATACGCGGAGCGCTTCTCGGATTTGTTTTTTTTATATTCTTCGTAGCCATAATTATTATCATGAATACTCTTTCAATGGCTGCAATGGAAAGAATCAACGAGATAGGGATGATGAGGGCTGTAGGAGCTCAGAAAATTTTTGTTGGTGAAATGTTTTTTTACGAATCAGCCTTTTTATCAGCAATCTTCGGAGCAATCGGCATAACTGCCGGAGCGATTACCGTATTCATTCTGTCTAATCTTGGTATAACCACAAACAATAATATACTGCAGCTTCTGTTCGGCGGAAGCGTATTCAAGCCGATTCTGGATTTCAGTGATATTATGATCGGAATAATCGAACTGGCTGCAGTTTCTTTCATAGCAACAGTCTATCCGATTATGGTGGCAAGAAAAATTACGCCTCTCGAGGCTATAGCAAGGGATTGAGGAATAAAAAATGAAACTTATATTTTCATTAGGCCTGAGAAATTTACTCAGGCAGAAAAGAAGAAGCCTGCTGCTTGGTATAGCCATAGGCTTCGGTATGATGATACTTGTAATGGCAAATTCATTCGCCCATGGAATATCCGACACTCTTCTGAACAGGATGATAGTGTACATGTCCGGGCACATGGAATTTGCAATTATTGAAAAAAGCAAAATGCGGAATAATGTAATCCGCGATAAAGACCGCTATATGGCTCTTATAAAAGAAAACGTTAAAGGGGTCAGGGAAATAAAGGAGAATGTTACTACATTTGCACGTTTGATCGGCAATGGGAAAGGAGATAACGCTCCTGTAGTCGGCTCCACTCCTGATGATGAAACAATGAAATATTTCAAAGCCGAGATCATATCAGGCGATATAAATGATTTCAAAAGAAAAGATATTGAAAATCCGGTTATCATTTACTCAGACAAGGCTAAAACACTTAATGTAAAGGTTAATGAAACCATCAAAATCAGACTTCAGACAATTCAGGGGCAGCAGCAGAGCGCGCGTCTTACAATTGTCGCTATATTAAAATCAAATAATATTTTTGAGGGAATGGTTGTTTATGTTCCGCTTGAGAATTTTAAAAATATCCGCGGGTTCAAAGATCATGAAACAGGATCGCTGCAGATTAACTTCAAGAAAATGAATGACCCGCAATATGCAAAACATGAAGCAGATAAGCTTCAGAAACTGCTTGTTCCAGGAACAGCAGTGATTCAGGGAGATATTTCAGCCAACAGCTTTAAAGAGGCTGTCAGCGTGTTTGGATTTTCAGATACTGATGAATCAGTAAAGCTTATAAAAGATAATATTAAATTCAATGTAGGAGGACTTCCTGCATCTTACAAAGACGACAAAAGCTGTCTCATATCAGCAAAACTTGCAGGCAGATTATTTTTAAATCCCGGGGATAAATTTAAGCTGAAATATAAACAGAAATATGACAAAGAAGATGCTGAAGATGAATATCTTGTTTCAGGAATTTATAACACAGATAAAATATCATCCGACAATGTAATTTTAATGAGAGAAACAGAATTTTTCAGAACATACAATGAAAAACTCCCGGTGGATTCTTCAACATATAAAAATGCATATTCTCCAGATAAAAAAAGCGTAATATTCCCGGTATTTTCACCTGAATTCAAGGTACTGCCCAGAAGCGCAACTTCTGAAGAACTGATGAAAAAACTCAGAAAAATGAGCCTTACTAAATGGAAAGGATCAAACATAGATGTACGCACCATGTATGAAAGTGCTAGCCAGATTCTTGATCTTGAAAGCGCATTGAAGCTTATCACCTTCATTGCAGTAATAGTTCTCTTTTTTATTATTCTCATAGGTGTAATAAATTCACTCCGTATGACAATAAAGGAAAGAACGCGCGAGATTGGAACAGTCAGAGCTATAGGAATGCAGAGCAAAGATGTGAGAAACTCATTTATCATAGAAACCGTTCTGCTTTCCGGAATTGCAAGCATTGGAGGAATAATCATGTCGTTCATATTTATGGGCATCATGAGTCTGTTTACTATAAACACTACAAGCATATTTTCAATTCTGCTTGTGGAAAGGCATTTACATTTTCTGCCGGATTTCTTTTCAATAATGGGAAATTTTCTGCTTATACTTGGCATTACAGCTGTTACTGCATACTTCCCTGCACGCAAGGCAGCAAAACTCAGCGCAGCAGCAGCATTAAGACATTACGAATAATTTAATGGAGTCAATAATGAAAAAAATAATATTTTCACTGATTGCAGTTTTGACAGTATTCTCATCAGTCGGAGCTTTTGCAGCTCCGACTATTAATGAACTCATGGCTAACATCGACCTGCGCATGGAACAGATCGGCGACATGTCTGCGAAAATAGCTATGGTTCAGAAAAAAGCAAGCCAGGCTTCGCCTAAGCATTTTGAATTTTTATGGTTCAGGAAGGATATAACAGATGAGTTTCTGATGATAACAACAGCGCCTGATTCCGACAAGGGAAACGGTTACCTCCGCGTCGGAGAAAATTTCTGGATGTACAGGCAGAACACGAGAACATTCCAGCATATAAGCAGGGATGAAAGCATATTGGGAACAGATGCAAAAAGCGGAGACTTCGAAAGAAAAAAGCTTACACAGCTGTATAAACCGCTACTTGATGCATCAGGAAAAGAAGCTCTTACAGAAGAGATGCTTGGCAAAAAACCTGTTTATAAATTCACAATTGTGGCAAAAGTATCTGATGTTACATATCCCAAACAGATATACTGGGTTCAGAAAGATAATTTTTTAATACTTAAAGCACAATCGTATTCAAGAGACGGCACTCTCATGCAGTCAGGCTATTATACAAAATATACTGAAAAAGACGGACGATTCATTCCAATCTACCAGATTTTCGTGGACGAATTTGAAAAAGGGAATAAAACAATAGTTGAAATTTCCGGAATATCTTTCAGAACTCTTGATTCGAGAATATTTACTAAAGCATATCTTGAGAATCTGAGCAAGTAACCGGAGGATTTATGATGAAAAAATTATTATCAATTATTTCAGTAATCCTGCTGACAGGAAGCATTGCTTTTTCTCAGGAAACAAAAAAAAATAATCCTACAGAAATGAATGAAGACGAACTGTTCGGCAAGGAGGAAACTGTTAAAGCAAAAGAAACCGTTGTTGATGATCAGATCAATAAAACGGTCGATAAAAACCAGGTTTCATTTAACGGATTCCTCAACACACGAGCAATGTATGATATGAACCGCGACTGGATGACAGGAACCGGTGCATCACTTCAATATAATACATTTACACCTTATATTCAGGGTAATTTCGCTTTAGATGCAAGACTCACAGGCGGATATAAGGGTTATATGAATGTTTCTGCAAACTACTATCCAAACGGCACAAGCCAGACTCTTCAGCTGCAGACCTACAACCCTGCCACTCTCCAGATTGGATCATCTCAATTATATCTTCAGAATACTACAGCATCATTCAGCATCAATGAAATGTTTATTGATCTGAATATTTTAAAAGCGGTTTATTTCAGATTGGGAAAACAGAATCTTGTCTGGGGAACAGGACTGCTCTGGGTTCCAACGGATTTAATTAATATCGATAAAAAAAATATTCTCGATCCTTCTCAGGTCAGGCAGGGTTCTTACGGATTGAAAATGACAATACCATTCGGAACAACAGCTAACTGGTATACTTATATAAAACTGGATCCTGATCAGAATGTTACACAGTTCACACTTGCCAATAAATTTGAACTTCTTCTCGGAGTTACTGAACTAGCACTTTCAGCTGTAATAAACCAGTATAAAATTCCGGTTTTCGGATTCAACTTTACAACAAGGCTTTTTACACTCGATTTCAGAGGAGAAGTCAGTCTTTCTTATGGAGATAATACACAGAAACTTGATCTGGATAAACTTTCAACCGTTAACACATCCATGCCGACATATTATTTATCTAATCAGCTTGTTCCTAAAGTCAGCTTTGGATTCGGAAGAGCATTCGAATTATTCAGCATACCTAATAATTTCAGATTCGATGTTGAATTTTTCTATAATTATGCAGGATACAATTCAAGTGTTTTCGGAAGATCTATAACTGTCCCCTCTGCTTCATTTCCTTTTACACAAAATACTTCAATCAACCAGATGTTCGCTTCAACATTATATACACCTTATTATTACGGCATGTATTATCTCGGTTTATTCCTGAGCCTTGCACAGGTTGGAACATCCGATCTATCTATGGGATTGAACTACATTATTAACCTGAGCGACTATTCCTCAGTTTTATCTTTTTCTACAAATTACATGCTGCACTACAATTTAACCCTGACATTGCTGTTAAACGGATATTTCGGTTTTCCAAATACTGAATTCACCACTTATTTTACCACTACCAATGCAATTGCAGCCCGTGGAATGAGTGCGGAACTTCTTGTAAAACTTGCGTTTTAAAATCATTGACATTTTTCAATGTTTATATTATTAATCCCGAAATTAAAAACTTCGGGATTAATCCCCGCTTGTTAAAAAAAAACACAGGAGCTATTACATGACTGCAAAAATTTTATCTTTACTTGTTTCAATACTATTTGCCGGAGCTGTTACACTTTCAGCGCATCCGGGCGGACTTGACGCTGAAGGCGGACACCATGACAAAGCAAATAATGAATATCACTACCACCAGAAAAATGGTAAAAAATTAGACAAACCTGAAGTAGACAAATCCAAAAAACACGATGAAAAAGCTGAACCTAAAAAAGATGCAAAAAAAGACGACAAGAAAAAAGACGTAAAAAAAGAAGATAAAAAAGCTGACAAGAAAAAAGAAGAACCTAAAAAAGATGCAAAGAAAGAAGACAAAAAAGCAGACAAGAAAAAAGAAGAGCCTAAAAAAGATGTAAAGAAAGAAGACAAAAAGAAAGACGTCAAAAAAGAAGACAAAAAGAAAGCTGATAAGAAAAAAGACGAGAAGTAATATTAAAAAAAAGGCCTGCTTTAAGCGGGCCTTTTTTATCTTTTCATAGTGCGAAATATTTAATTAATTTCCCCAAACGATCTTTAATCACTAGAAGAAAAAAGTTTTACAACTGCAATCAAGTTCCGATTTCCAGCCTAAGTTTCATTTTCCTGTAAATTTTTTTATTAAATACGGCTCCTTCCAGCAATCCCTTATATAAAAATTCAGATTTTTTCGCAGTCAGTGAATCATCTGAAATTGAAGAATCATTCTCATCTATTTCGTGACCTTCAGTGATAGTATGAAGCACCTTCTGGATAGCAAGGCTTATCATACCCTTGATATTTTCCTTTGATTCGATTATCCTGTCTGTTTCATTTAATTTCCCGAGAATTGCATCAACCCTCTTATTATTCCTGTTTCCCCTGCTGATAAGAGTTGACAGTTCAGCTGAAATCGATACTGCTCTGTCCAGAACTGGAATCAGCGATTCGGTTTCAGAAGTCATTCTTTCAATTTTATTTACAAGCTTTTCATTTGAAATTCTCAGATTATCATTCTCAGCTGCTGTTTTAAATAATGATTTAATCTTTGCATCTATATCACCAGCTCCATTAAAAGTTATTTCATTAAATTTTTTATGAATCACATTGCTTATATAAGCGCCATCGCTTGTTGAATTGATTAAATTTTTATCATTACGCTTTTCAAACCATGAATTGAATATCATCATTTTCTGATTTGTATGAACGCTTTGAGAAACAATACCCTTTACCATAATAACAGGAAGAGCTGTCAGCTGAAATCTGTTCTGCATTTCTGCATTATATATTCTCGTAGTCCGGTAATGAATCTGTTCATCAAGATATGACCCTCTTGCATGAGCAAGTCCGCGGGTAAAAGCGAGATCCTGTCCAACAAGAACTATTGGTGATGCGCCGAGCCTTCTTGTAAAATCGTAAGCATTGGTTGAAACCGACCCGCCATGTGAAATCTCGCCTTTCTCTCCGGAAAAATTCTCCAGCCATTTCAGCTGCTCAAAAGCAACTCCGGTAGAAATCACCCTGCCCCTGAAAAGCCTTATAACCGACGGATGCACAGTAGGATCACAGACTAATATTGTTTCTGTTTCCGGGACATCTTCAAAATACCGCGCATTGATTGTCTGAGGATCAACTGCAACGCAGAAATGAGGGATTATTCCGTTTTTCAGCAATATTTTATATGCAGTATCCACAGCAACTATAATAGCTTTGTCTCTGTTTGATTTTATTAAAGCGAGCGAATCCGTAAGTGTCGGTCCCGCACACACAACAATTGCTGGTACACCTGAAAACTTATCATAAAATGAATTAACACCAGGCGATGTCATCAGAGTTTTTATATTTCTAGCAATGTTTGAGCTCCATATCTTTTCAAACTTTGTAAGCGTGGCTATATTCACATCTTTTGTTGACAGATATGAACGGGCTAGCTCAGAAATATTCGCGTAATAATCCGGATAAATCTGATAGGATCCCCTGTGTATAAGGAAAGTTACTCTTCTTGAAGATTTGCCCTTGAGAATTTTTGATAATGCATCTTCATCCGGTGCTGTTAGAAGAAGGAATCTTTCATCGGAAAGCAAACCTGATAAATCCCTGTTTTCAAAAGCGCTTTTTAATATACCTGGATCTTTTTCTATAACAAGAAGAACAGAATCCTTGCTCATTTTAGACAGGAGAACCTCCAGATGGTATCCGAAAGCAAAACCGAAAACTATGAATAAATCAAAATTCACCGGATCAATTTCAGAAATAAATCTCTCAGCTTCTTTGACCGGTTCAAATCTGCTGTGAATAAAAAGCTCTCTTGAGTTAACTTTAATTTTCGGGACCGGCCCGTTTTTCGATTCAACTATTTCAAATCTATTATCATCAATAACTGAATTGATAGAATCCGCAACAGAGCTGAAACGTTTTTTTATTATATCAATATTATTCTGCATTATCTTCATATTTTTCTTTTAAATTCAAATTTATCTTAACGCCAGGAACAATAATTTCACCAGCCAGAGGCTTCTGTGAATTAACCCTGCCGCCGCTACCGGAAATGGAATATGTTATATCAAATTTCTTCTGTATTTCAATTAGAATACGTATTGTTTCAGAAAGTCTTTTACCCCTGAAATCAGGGATCTTTTTCCCATCAAAGACATTGTCGTCAGATATTTTTTTTACCGGAGGCAAAGGTTTTATATATGATCCCTTAACTCCCATATAAGGCAGAACGGAATCTGTAATCTCTGCGAATACAGGCGCTGCAATGCTTCCACCGGACTGCTTATTTTCCGGGTCATCTATTACAACTAAAATGCATATTTCTGGATTCCGGTATGGAGCAAGCCCGATAAATGACGATATTACCCTATCGGAGTATGCTCCTGTTTTTTTCATATATTTCTGGGAAGTACCTGTTTTACCCACAATTTCATAATATTTCGAAGCAGCGCGTTTACCTGTTCCGCCTGTTACAACACCCCGCATCAGATCCATCAGCTTATTTGATATATCCTCGCTTATTACCCTTCCCCTTGTTTTCGGGAAAAATGAGCGTAAAATTCTTCCATCGCATCTTTCTATTGATTCAATCAGCGCAGGAGTCATATAAATACCCCTGTTTCCTATTGCTCCGAATGCAGCAGCCATCTGAAGAGACGTAACTGAAAATTCATGACCGATAGACATGGAATACTTGGAAAGTCCGGACCAGGTATCAACCGGCCTTAGAATTCCGTCTGATTCCCCGGGAAATTCATTTGTTGCTTTTACGCCGAAATTAAATTTTTTCAATGTGGAATACAGGTGTTCCTTTTTAATATGAGACGCGGATTTTATAACACCGACATTGCAGGAATACTTTATTATTTCAGGCATTTTCAGATCACCGTGAACTCCGGTACAGTTAATAACAGCATCAGCAATTTCAACGCTTCCATTGCAGTTAACGCTTCGCGTCATGGCTTGAGGATCATGCTCAAGCATAGATGACAGGGAAATAATTTTCAATGTAGAGCCCGGCTCAAAAGAATTGATGACCGTAAATGCGCTTCTTGCAAACTGATTGTACCTGTCATATTCATTCGGATTATAATCAGGATATTTACCGAGCGCCAGTATCTTTCCTGTTTTCACATCAAGCACTATTGCTGCTCCCTGCCTGGCTTTATTCGCTGTTACTGCTTTTTCAATTTCTGCATCAGCAGTCTGCTGAATATACCTGTCAAGTGTCAGAGTTATATTCCCGCCATATAGATCATTCCCGTCCAGTTCAGCGGAACCGGAGGATTTCCCTGACAGAATATCATTCTGGCTGTATTCAATTCCATCTAAACCATTATTATCAATACCGACAAATCCGATTATGCTTGAAGCTGTTTTATCATGAGGATAGACTCTTTTATATTCCTTTTTAAGATGAACACCGGTAAGTTGTTTTTCAGATATTTTTTTCGCAGTATCATCATCAATCTTGCGTTTTAGCCATACGAATCTTTTCTTTTTTTTCAGGCGGGAGAGGATCATTCCTTCGTCAGTTTTTAATAACGCAGAAAGATTTTTTGCCGTATCTTCAATGTTTGAAATTTCTTCAGGATTTGCAAAAACGGAATTCACCTCTATGCTCATAGCGAGAATGAATCCGTTTCTGTCTTTAATAAAACCGCGCCTTGGTTCAAAATCAT
>CAYMPH010000023.1:0-47655 GCA_964392365.1 uncultured Leptospirales bacterium | reverse complement strand
CAGATTTGATTAGTACACAAATTCAGCCATAATACATTTTTGTCAATGGAAATTTAATATTAGAAACAATAGATTTAGTCATGTATAACTTTTCTTTCATGTTTTATTATTGACTTCAATAAATATATTATCACATATTATTGTTAAATACAGGGGGAAATCATATGGGAAGCAAAAACAATTCTAAAGAATCCGTTTCAAAAATAAAGAGAGCAGTTGATGCAGTTAAATTGTTCGTTGGAAACGTTTATATCGGCAGAGATACTTACAGCAATCTATCCAATAAATTGATATCCCTTATAAAAATTATAATAGTTTCCACTAAAAAATTTATATATGATGACTGTCTTACTCATGCATCATCTATTGCTTATACTGCCATTTTGTCATTAATTCCAACCCTCGCTGTAATGCTTACATTTTATTCAGGTCTTGAAAATAAAAAAGAAGAGCTTTTCAGGAAAATAATGGTATTTATTACAGAACATAATATTAAAATCAATGTTGAGCCGATTTTTTCTGCAATTTCCGGACTTGTTGACAATGCAGGCAAAATTGGTGGCATTGGAGCTGTTGTCTTAATCTTTTCAGCAACAGCAATGCTTCGAACTTTTGAAAAATCTCTGAATGAAATCTGGAAGGTTAAAAAATCACGGCCTGTATTTCTTCAGATTATTTATTACTGGGCAGCGCTAACTCTTGGTCCGATAATGTTTATTACTGCAGCAACAGTTTCCTCTGAGCTCGTAGAATTTTTCTCTCCGCCAGCTTATCAATCAGGTACTTATTCAGCAGGTAAATTCTGGGCTGTGGGAAACAAAGCAAAAATAACATATAAAGAAAAAAAATCATCTGCAAACATTGAAATCAATATAAATAATATCGATTTTAATAATCAGAAAAATTACGAGTATAATCCGGCTGAAAGAAATTTTTCAGAGCTGGATTATAAAATAGAAATTTCAGAGTTCAAAAAAATAAAACTCAAAGATATTGCATTTATAAATAATACAGGGTGGATTATTGGTGAAACCGGGGTTCTATTATCAAGCAGTGATAATGGCGACACATGGAACATTTCAAAACTTGGAGATTTCAAATTCAATGCAATAAAAATGATTACTGAAAAAACAGGTTACATTGCCTGCGATAACGGATTTCTACTGTCAACATCAGATGGAGGTAAAAACTGGAATCTGATTGAGTGGGATAATTTCAGGCACAATCTGAATTCAATTGCCTTTCACAATGACAGCATTTATATAACTGCCGGAGGCGGAATGCTGGTTAAATCGAATGATCTCGGAAAAAACTGGGATCCTGATCAGATTAAACAGGCGAGCAAAAATGACAGATCGCTTTCCTTAAATTCTATAACAATTGACCAGAACAACAATTTATGGATAGCCGGAGATGAAGGTCTCATTCTGCATTCAAAGGATTCCGGAAAAACCTGGGAACGTAAAAAATTCAAAGACTACAATTATTACACAATAAAATTCATTGATAAGAAAAAAGGCTATATCGGCGGCTCTGATGGAATATTTTTATCAAGTAATGACGGCGGAGAAACATGGATTGATAAAAAATTTGCGTCATCAAGAATAAATAAAACATTTTCCGGTGACGGAAAAGTTCTTATTCTCGGAGATTCAGGGCTTTTAATGACATTAGATTTACACACAGGAAAACTGGAAGGAACACAGGGCACAAGCATTGCCGGACTTTTAATTAACTTTTTTGCGCCATTTTCTTTCATCTGGCTTCTTTTTCTACTTGCGTATGTATCGCTTCCGAACACCAAAGTTCCGATCAAATATGCAGCTATTGGGGCTTCTTTCACTGGAACTGTATGGGTAATTTTTATTCTTCTCTTTATTGTTTATACAAAATCATTTGCAAGCGGCACATTTGCCATATACGGAGCTCTTGCATCCATACCTTTACTTCTACTGATGATTTATACTTCAATAGTTATAGTTCTGTATGGTGCGGAAGTATCCTATACACTTATGCATCCTGAAACATATGCAAATCTGAAAAAGGCTTTTTCAGATAAAATTGATCTTCCGGTTTATTACGGAATATCCCTGCTATGTGAAATCTACGATAAATTTGAATCAGGCAAAGGGCACTCAAATTATAGCGAACTTATAAAAGCACATTCAGCTTCTGCAGGCCCTATAGATGATTATCTTGATATATACGTGAAGAGTAATTTAATAAACATAGAAAGCGACGGAACATATTCCCCTACAAATTCATCTAAAAACATTAAATTATCAAAAGTAATAGAGATTACTGATAGAATCACATTTGATATTCCTGAACAGGAAAAATCTCCTTATAAAAACAGATTAAAATCTCTTTTTGATAAAATAAAAAAAAGCAACACTAATATTCTTGGAGATATAACAATAAGCGAAATGATCAATTCACATAAAATCCGAAAATAAACGGTATTACAACAGGATCGCCCTGAATATCATCCGGTACTTTACCGAAACTTTTTGACATTCTTATAGCTTCAGAACAGGAGATATCAAGTGTCTTATTACCAAGTGAATCGAGAATAACTACATCCATAACATCCCCGGCTCTGTTTATAACAAACACAAGTTTAACCTCCTGACTCTGTATGGCCATTATTCTCGATGACCCGCCATAACCGAGGAATATCGCGTTGGACATGAGCGGAGGATACCAGTTTGATGCAATACGGTCTTTCATATTTTTAAAGTAATGAAAATTCTTGAATTTTGCAGTATTAAATGAAAACATGCCGCTGTTTGAATAATAAATTGCATTCTCTTTTGTTACTCCGTTTTTATCCGGAATCTGAATTCTATCCTGCTGACCCATTGTAGGGTTTGCAAAATTTCCCGGATTCATTGCAATTTCAATTTCACTTTCAATTGACTGCATCAGATTTTTAGTTTTTTCACCTGATGATGAACCGGCACTTCCCTTGCTGCCTTTGAAAATTTTGAAATCAAGGGAATTGTTTAGCCATCTGTCCCCGGGGGTTTTCGTAATATAACCTTTTGCAGTTGAATCCCTGTCTGAGAGTAAAGTCTGCCTGTTAATTTCCCTTTTATCATCCTGAT
The DNA here is from genome assembly GCA_964392365.1 of uncultured Leptospirales bacterium. Lineage (GTDB taxonomy): Bacteria > Spirochaetota > UBA4802 > UBA4802 > UBA5550 > CAYMPH01. Next base: position 44,548 of record CAYMPH010000023.1, on the reverse strand, counting down.
TTAAGTTTACAATTATATCTCTGATAAGCATGGAACTCCTGTCGGAATTTTTTCTTCGGGCAAGAGATGCAATCTTTCCAAAATCCGGAGCAAGTATTCCTAGTATAAGAATAAGATGAAGAGCGAATGAAATAATAAGTATGAGTGAGAATTTAATTTCAGCTGCTTTGATCATCAGTTTCCCTTCTGAGAATACAGTTCGGTTAGTAGATCAGTTATTGCAGGTGTAAGAGTTTTCCCCCTGCGCTTCATCATATCATCCGATGCTTTTAAAAAATCGTTTAGCCATTCCATTAAAAGTATATCTGAATTGATAAACCAGGAAAATGGCGGAATATGGGAAGAAGCCATTGAACCTGAATGAACAAGCATGGCTCCAGTACCGATACTAGTTCCGGTATTGATTAGAGTGCCGATGCTCGTTTTTGCGTAATCTCCCATGAAGCACCCGACCTTTATGCTGCCTGTAGCTTTTCTTTTTTTTGGAATATAAACCTTTACCGGTGAATAATTATTTTTTAAATCGCTGTTGGTTGTCATGGCTCCGAGATTTACCCACTCTCCAATATATGAATGTCCGATAAAACCGTCGTGATACTTGTTTGAATAAGCGTGAAAAATGCTCTCTTCAACTTCTCCGCCGATTCTGCACCAGTCCCCTATTGATGTACCTTCCCTTATGTTTGCTCCGAAAAGTATTGTATTCTTTCCGATAAAAGCCGGTCCTTCAATTCTTGTAAAAGATTTGATCTCTGAATTCTCAAGTATTGCAACAGGTCCTTTTTCAGCATTTATAACCACATAAGGTTCGATTTTAACATTTTCTCCTATATATACGAGTGATCTGTCGCCGATTATTGTTACATTATTATCAGCATAATTTTTCCTGTTTTTATAATAATGAAAATCCTTTTCAATCATTTCAGGGTTGATATCAATAAGATTCCAGATATAATCAGGTTTTATCAAATCTGTTTCCAATTTCTCAAGCGAAGTAATATTTAAATTATCTTCAATAGAAATCGCAGAATTTATTTTAATTTTACCGGTTTTAGCAGCTGTGATTTTCCCGGATTTAACAAGGGAAGTATCAGGATTAATATCAGCAAGAATGGTATCCGGAATTAATAAAGAATTTATAAATAAAAATTCATTATCTTTATCAAAAACAGAAAAATCATTAATATGAATTTCAGGATTTTTTTCTTTAATTACCGGAAGAAGTAAATCTATTGTGAAGAAATAAATATCAGATCGATTAATATTCAACTTGCTGTTTTTTAAAAAAACTTCAAGCCGCTGCCTGAAAGAAAATGTTCCGCAGATTAAATCCCATAAAGGCCTGGTCTGGGAAACCGGATAAAAATTATTATATGAGTTTTCATCAAAAATTATTATTTTCATATTATTTATTTAACCTGATTTTTACTTTTTAACAGCTACAAGGCTGCCTTTAAAAACAGCTTTTAGATCATTTCCGCTTATTACATTAACATTAATTTCAATACGGGATTTTCCTTCCTGTTTCAGCTTTTCAATAAAACTTTTTAATTCTTCCGGATTTTCAGGTTTCGCAATAGCTGTAATATCATCTAGAACCGGTTTTTGAAAGACTATTTCTGAAGTATGCATCATTATATCGCAGTTTAAATTTTTATCAATAAGTAAAGAACGTATAAACCCCCATGAGGATAAAGCACAGAGAGAATAAAGACTTCCGGCAAAACCTGTACCCTTATCATTTTGATTTTCTTTTAAAGGGGCTTCAGCTACAAGAGAATTTTCATTACAGGATAAAATTGATATCCCCATGTGTAAAGCCATGGGGATATTTTTTTTTAGAAAATTTTCTAAATCCTGGGGATTCATTTTAAACTATTTATTGGCTTCTGCTTCAAAGAACTTCTTCCTTTCTTCAATAACCTTTTCAGCATTTTTTCCTGATATAGGATCGTAATGTGAAAACTTCATTTCAAAAGTAGCTTTTCCGCTAGTCATTGCCCTGAGATCTATTGTATACCTTAGCATTTCAGCAAGCGGAATTGTTGCCTTAACAACAGATACTCCACCGCCTCCTTCTCCCTCAGCATTTTCCATGCCAAGAACTCTTCCCCGTCTGCTTGTTGTATCATTAAGTATATCGCCGACAAAGTCCTTATCAACAAAAATTGAAACTTCCATTACAGGTTCGAGAAGCTGCGGAGCAGCTGATTCCATCGCAAGCTTAAAAGCGCTTCTTGCAGCAATTTTAAATGCCATCTCTGAAGAATCAACATCGTGATATGACCCGTAATAAAGTTCAGCAGCAACATCCACAACAGGATACTTCGCTAGAATCCCCTCATCAAGAGCTTCAATTATACCCTTCTGAACGCCGGGTATATACTGCTTTGGAACAACTCCGCCTACAATACTGTCAATAAATTCATAGCCCTCGCCCCTTTTTCTCGGCGCAAGCCTGAGATGAACCTCGCCGTACTGGCCGTGACCGCCTGACTGTTTCTTATGTTTATACTGTGCTTCAGCCTTTTTAGTGATTGTTTCCCTGTAAGCAACTCTCGGGGTACGCTTGACAATTTCTATTTTACTTTTTTCTTTAATGGAATTAAGTATAATATCAAGCTGCATTTCGCCCATTCCTGACAAAACTGATTCATGAGTTTCAGCATTAAAAAAATATGTTATCGTAGGATTTTCATCAACAATCCTGTGAAGAAACTGTCCTAGTTTATCTTCATCTGCTTTATTTTTTGCTTCAATAGCATATGAAAAAACCGGATGAGGCAGCTGGATAAGTGGAATAACTACTTCCCGTTTAGGATCGCAAAGAGTGTCGCCTGTTGAAGTTTTATCGAGCTTAACGAGAACTCCTATATCTCCGCAATTAAGCTTCTGAACATCAACAAGCTTATTTCCTATCATAGAATATATCTTATTAACACGTTCTTTACATTTTTTTGTTGAATTGAAAATTTCTCTGTCCTGTGTTAATTCACCGGAAGTAACTTTAATATAGTTAAATCTGCCCGCATACTGGTCAATTGATGTTTTCCATACTATTGCAGAGAAGGGTTCTCCTTCTTTGGATTTAATCTTAATTTCTTTGGATTCATCATCAACAGCATGGCCTTTATATTCTGTTTTTATCATTGGCGATGGAACATAATTTCTGATTACTCTTAAAAGTTTATTCAAACCTATTACTTTTGAAGCTGAACCGCACATAACAGAGCTGAGTCTTGCCTCAAGAAGCTGCTCGTCAAGTCCGCGTTCCGCCTCTTCTTCTGAAAGCTCCTCTCCATTGAGAAATTTCTCAATCAGTTCATCATCACCTTCAGCAGCAAGTTCAATCAGATTGGTTCTTTCAAGGGCTGCATGTTCTTTAAGTTCAGCTGGAATATCAATAATATCAGCTGTTTTTCCATCACCGTGAGGGATTACAAGTTTCTTGGCAATAATATCTACCAGTCCTTTGAAATCAGGTCCCTGTCCGTAAGGTATACAAAGAGAAGCTGTTTTAACCTTGAGACTTGATTTTAAATTATTTATAACATTGTCATAACTGGCTCTTTCTTTATCCATCTTATTCACAAAAATTATTCTTGGAATATGATGCTCCTGTAAATAACGCCATGCTTTTTCAGTTTCAATCTGCACACCGTCAACTGAATCAACTACTAAAATTACAGTATCTGCAACTTCTACTGCAGCTCTCTGATCACCGATAAAATCTGCTGTTCCCGGAGTATCAATGATATTGATTTTAACCCCGTCAACCTCTACAAAACCGAGTGAGCTTTTTATTGATATTTTTCTTTTCTTTTCTTCTTCCTCAAAATCTGATGTCAGGGTTCCGTTTTCAGGATTTCCGATCTTATCAATTTTTCCATTTACGAAAAGCATTGCATCAAGAAGAGTTGATTTCCCTGTTCCGCCATGTCCGATTATTGCGATATTTCTGATATCGCCGCTTTTGTACTCCTTTAGCATCTCACATCCCCCTGTTTTATTATACAAATTCTGTAATAAATTTCTATTATATTTACCACTTAACGTAAAAACTTAAAGAATCAATCAAATTTGTAAAGTATTTTTATATATAGGATAAAATAGTGCTTTTTGCGGGTCAAGGAATGGGACACGGATAACACGGATAAATAAGATGATCACGGATAAAGATTTAAAGAATGGATTTATTGATAAAATGATTGTCTTAAAAAATTCTTATAATCCGTGTCATCCGTGTTCTATTTTTTTATTTTGCAGAAGAGGTTTTCACAGCAACTACAGTTCTCTTTTTCTTTACAGCAGGAGTAAGATGCACCAGAGCTTTTTTAAATGCCTTTACTGTTTCAGGTGATTTTTCTTTTTTTAGTAATTCTTTTAGCCTGCCGATAGCAGAAAAATGATCATAAAAAATAATCATTTCTGAGGAGTATATTTTAACCTGATTGGAACTGTCTGAAAGCAGACGCACAGCAAGCTTCACAGCTTCTTTTGATCCGGTATTTTTTAATATTTTTAAAGCATTGATTCTATCTTTTGATTTTTTTGTTTTGTCTTTTGCAATTTTAAGATATCTGGTTTCCCGTTCCCGCCATTTTGCATCATACATTATTTCGCGGTTGAATTTTTTTAAATTAACATATTTTGATGGAGGCGGAGTAATATCCTGTTTTGCAGCAATCTCAACCATACGGTAAAGCATCCATTTTAATCCCGGGGTTTCCTCGGCATGAGCAGACATGAGAAGAGTCATCCCTTTACCGTATTCAGATACAGTAAACATTGCTTTTCCCGGAGATTCCCCTTTTGTCTTAATACTGTCATGAAAAATGTCTGATTCAAATATTAACAGTTCTTCATATGGGTCCATATCCTTTCTGCCTGCAGGTATAAAAACAGGTCCGCTCTGATAGTTTAAATAAAAAGTTTCAGAGTTTGTAAATTCCGGAAAATATTCAAGATATGGTTTATTTATTTTTGCCCTGATTATGCCGCCGCCCCTGTCCCAGTCAACAGCGCCATTTATCACTTCTGCATTTGATATTTTTAATACCGGCTGGGATAAATCCATATCCTGAGCAAGATATGCGCCTGCGCAGATTCCGATATAACCTCCGCCATTATTTACAAAATCAACAACTGAAGCTCTTCCATCTTCACCGAGGCTCAGTGACTGGGTCATGCCTGAGCCTCCGGGAAATATTATAACGTCATAATCTTTTAGAACCCCGGATACTATTTCTATAGCTTTAACAAGTCCTGTTTTACAATGAGGATTAAAAGCTTTCAATGTAGATTCAATATTTCTTGCGTATTCTGTTTCAGTTCCCGCTTCCTCACCAACTCCTGTATCTGCATAAATAGCAACACGGATTAAGCCATCGCCGGAAAAAGAATTAGGCTTAAATGATCCGGTAGAATCCAGAAATACAATCAATATAAATATTAATAAAATTTGTAATCTATACATATTTTTCTATAGTGCTGTTATTTTCGTCAGGATCAGATCCAGTTTCATTATGTGAGACCTTTCTTCGCTGATTATTTCATCAAGAATTATTGATTCATTACTTCCTGGTGAATAAGCATTTTTAATTTCATTATAATAAAAAATTGAATTTTTTTCATCTTCTATTCCCTTGAGCAGCGCGTCATGGGGGGTTTTTACAATATTATGTATTTCGTTTATACCGGTTTTTTTAAAGATTCTATCTCCGCCGAGAGATTTCATATAGCGGTAATAATCTTCACTGGATTGGCTTTTATTTTCAAAAATATTCTTCTGAAGCTCTTCAAATTTTATTTTATGATTTTTTTCCTGTTCTGAAAGAAAATGGAAGATTTCCTGATAAATTTCCCCAGAGAACCTTTCACCGCATTTAGTATAAAATTCATAACCAGCCTGTTCCATCTGAACAGCTAAATCAAGAATTTCCTTTAAAGAATACATTCTGAAAACCTCATAAATTTATATTTTCCTGATAATTTCCGTAAGAAGCCGGACCCCGTATCCTGTTGCATTTTTAGGCCGATATCCTCTTTTTTTAGAATACCACGCAGTTCCTGCAATATCAATATGAGCCCATGGAGTGGATGTAATAAAACTTTTTAAAAATACTGCACCTGTTATAGTTCCTGCGTTTTTTTCTGATGACACGTTGGAAATATCAGCAATATCTGATTTCATCCTGTCATCAAAATCAGGATAGAAAGGAAGCCTCCAGGATTTATCTCCTGTTTCTTCTGATGATATTCTGATATATTCTGAGAGGTCTTCATTTGTTGATAAATAAGCTGCAACAGTTTCACCTAATGTAGTTATTACAGCACCAGTAAGAGTTGCGAGATCTATAATAAAATTAGGCTTTAAAACTTTCTCTGTATATGCAAGTGCATCAGCAAGGATTAATCTGCCTTCAGCATCCGTATTTCCGATTTCCACTGTTTTACCTGAATATGATTTAAAAATATCTCCCGGCCTGTAGGAATCATTTGACAGCATGTTTTCAGTCAGAGGCATTACACCATAGACATTTACATTCAGTTTAAGCTCTGCAATAGATTTTACAGCAAATAAAATAGCTGCAGCACCCGACATATCCATTCTCATGGTTTCCATATGTCCCGATGGTTTAAGATTCATGCCGCCCGAATCAAATGTTAATCCCTTTCCAACAAACGCTGTGAATTTTTTATTTTTCGGATCACCGACATATTTCATTACAACTAGAGCAGGAGGTATTTTACTTCCTTTATTAACAGCAAGTATAAGTCCCATATTCAGTTTCTCAAGATCTTTTTTTCCGAGAATGCTGCATGTAAGACCTTTTAATTTCAATTTTTTAGCTTCAGATGCTATCATAACAGAATCGCATTTATCGCTTGTTTCATTGATAAGATCCCTGCACAGCAGTGTGTTTGAACAGATTACAAGTGTTTCATCGAGAATTTTCTGGGAATTTCTTGCAGAAGTATAGAAAAATATAGATTTAAGGAGCATATCCTTTGGGCTGTCATCGTCATTTTTTTTAGTAATATATTTATTAAAAGAGTAATTTGCAAGAACTGCACCTTCTGAAATATATTTTAGAGACTGTTCTGAAGTAAAATTTTCAAAATCCGGAAGCACAAGAATAACTTCAGATTTCGATTTTTCTCTGCATAAATAAGTTATATTTGCTGAACTGTTTCTTAGGGATTCGGAGGCTATATCTTTTTTCTTGCCCAGTCCTGAGAGTATTACATCCGGCTTATCTTTAAAAGGAATAAAAAGTATTTCAGAACTTTTTCCCTTAAAATGTGAAAGATCAATGCTGTCATATAAATATGAAAAGCCTTCAGGTAATATTTTAGAAATAATTCTGGAATCCTCTTCAGTAATAAAAAATGCTGCTGTATCGTCTTTTTTAAAAGAAGCGCTTCCGCTTTTTGATATTAATTTCATCAGTTAAACTCCATGTTGTTTTTATTATATATGATTAAATATGAACCAACTCGCTGCTGGTGATGACTATTTCAATAATAAAAATCATTGATCCTTTATCAACAATTTTTTTCATCTGATGTCAGATCATTTAAAATACGGATAAATTTCATATTATAAATATTTTCCCCGATTTTATCAAATATCAGTTTTCCGGAAACTATAAATCCGAAAATTAAAAAATCAAATCTGCTGTTTTCATTATGAGTATAAGAAGATGTTCCCTTATCATAAATTTTTACACTCCCCCTGCTATCAGTCAAATCACCCTCGAAATTTAAATATTTTTTATTATGAGGTTTTATAGAAATCACTTCAATAGTTTCGCCATTTAAAAGCGGCTGTAATTTATCTTCGGGGATTCTCCATGAATCAAGCGATTCTTCAGCTTCAAGCATTAAATCATAATGAGGTTCTTCAATTCTATAATGGTACAAAATAATAAATTTCATGGCAGATCAAAATCTATTCTCATATTATCAATATCAGCTTTTAAAAGCCTGACTTTTAATTTGTTGCCTAAAGAAAAAACTTTTCCCTTTTTTCTTCCTTTAACAGAAAAGTCGCCTTCATTAACATTATAGAAATCATCTTTCAAATTTCTCAAAGGAACCATGCCCTCGATAGGCATTTCAATTAGAGTGACAAAAAAGCCATGTTTTGCAATGCCGCTGATAACTGAATCGAAAACTTCTCCGACTCTGTCTTTTAAAATTCTGCACGATTTGATTTTAACCAGATCGCGCTCTGCTTTCTGTGCTATACGTTCAAGCTCTGAAGTTTTTTCACCAATAATTGAAAGTTCCGGCAATGAATATGTTGGGTTGCTGCTATCAATAAGATTCTTCAGGCACCGGTGAACAACAAGATCAGGATATCTTCTGATTGGAGAAGTAAAATGAGTATAATCAGCAAAACCAAGACCGAAATGTCCCTGGGCTTCCGGTCCGTAATTTGCCTGCATCATTGATTTTAAAACAACTAAATTAACAACATATTCAGCTTCAAGTCCTTTAATTTTATCCAGAACATTCTGTATCTCAACGCCGATATTTCCTTTGCCTTCAATTTTAAAATGAAAAAGTTTGACAAACTTTTTTAAAGCTTCAAATGATTCCTCGCTCATGCGTTCATGCACTCTGTACAATGAAGGAATTTTCTTTTTAGTGAGTTCCATTGAAACGATCTCATTTGCTGTAAGCATAAACTCCTCAACAATCATGTGGCTTTTAAGTCTTTCAGCTATTTTGATTGCTGATACTTTCCCGTCTTTGTAAATTATTTTAACATCCGAAAGATTAAGATCGATTCTGCCTCTTTTCATTCTGCTTTTTTTAAGAGCTGTGGCAAGTCCGAACATCATTGTTAATGCTTCGTAATACGGACTTGCAGTTTCATTTTCTATAATATCAGAAGCTGAATTATAAGTAAGCCTCTTTGCTGATCTTATTATTCCTCTGTGAAATTCTGTATTTAAATAATCGCCTTTGCTGTTTATTAAAATTTCCACTGAAAGAACAAGCTTGTCCTCACCCTCGCGCAGAGAACAAAGATCATTTGACAGAATTTCAGGAAGCATTGGAATAACCCGGTTTCCGAGATAATAACTTGTACCGCGGGAATATGCTTCCTTATCGAGCAGCGTTCCTTTATAAACATATGCAGAAACATCCGCTATATGAACAAAAAGCCTGAAGTTTTCCCCTTCCCGCATAATAGAAACCGCATCATCAAAATCTTTTGCATCCTCACCGTCTATGGTAAAGGTCAGAATATCACGGTAATCCTTTCTGTTTTTCATTTCTTTTTGAGAAACTGATTTTTCAAAAATTTCCTTTGTTCCAAAATCAGGATAATTTCCAGGTAATGAATGTTTTACCATCAGGCGGTCAAAGTCTGAAGATTCATCATCTGTGTGCAGCGATTTCACAACAGCGCATAGAGGAAGATTTGAAACAGTTCCTTTTTTCAATTCAACAATAACAGTCTCGCCCATATCAGGCTCACCGTCATAACGTTCTGATGCAATTTCAATATTCCCGGGAGAATCTATAATTTTATAAAATATTGTGCCTTTTGTTTTTCTGACTACAGCAGCAGTGTAAAGTTTTCTTGATCTTTTTTCAATCTTTACAACCCTTCCGTAAAAAACACCACGTTTGAAATCATAAATTTTTACTGTTACATAATCATTGTTATGGGAATCGGAAAGATCGTTTTTTTCAACACTCACAGGATATGGAATATCAGCTTCCACAGCTCCAATACCCTTGGAATTGATTTTAATAATTCCGGATAATGTAAAAGTTCCGGATGAAAATGATTTCTTGTTTCTTACAATCAATTCAGACTGGGAAAGAACAAACAGCAGATCGCTGATAATATTCATTTCTTTTTGAGTAATTGTTTTTACAATTTTTTTCTTTTTCAAAGGAGTTGAAGAAACTTTTTCAGACAGATCAAATGCGGTGAAGGGTTTATTGATTGCTTGTATGAATTCTATTATTTTTTTTGACGATACAGGCATATACAGGTTCTATTTATTCTCTGACCTTCCGGATTGTTTTATGGTATTAATCTCTTCTCTTTTAGCTTCAATGCCGGCCCTGTCCTCTTTAATTCTTTTAAAAAAATCAGAAATATGAGGATCTGCAAGATCAAGATTTTTTTGACCATTCTCAAGACCAACAATTACATATTTGCCCAGCTCGGATTGATTTTTTTCAATATCACTTTCAAGCTTTTTAATATCTAAAAGGAGCTTTGCAATTTTTGTATATTCCTCTGTTTTATTAACTATAATTTCACTATATTTTATTATAGAATCGCCTGCTTCTTTGAGAAAACTCATTGATTGCCTCTTTGTTAAAGATGTTTTAAAAAATTTTACTGAAATAAGATAATAATCGTTAAAATCAATTTTTGTCAATGAATTATTGGTTATTTTTCAGATTGTATAACATCAGAAACAAGCCCTGTGAATTCAGCAATCTGATAGGGTTTCTGAATAAAACCCTTTGCTCCGGAATTCAATAAATCCTGTGTTGTCCCTTCATTATTGAATCCTGATGAAAAAATAACTTTTACTTCAGGATTAATTTTCAAAAGTTCAAGAAAAGTCTCACTGCCGCTCATTTTAGGCATTATCATATCCAGAATAACAAGCGAAATACGGTCCATTTCTGATTTGTATATATCAATTCCGCTGGTACCGTCTTCAGCAATAATAACTGTATAACCTGCTGACACAAGTATCTTCTGCATAGTCTCTCTTAAAATCGGTTCATCGTCAACTACAAGAATACATCCTGTGCCTTTAATAATCGAACTGACAGGCGTTTTTACAATTAAAGGGTTAGACTCTCCCTGAAGAAAAAACAGCTTGAAAATTGATCCTGAACCTGATTCGCTTTGAACTATAACTGCTCCTTTATGATCTTTCATGGTTTCATACACGCTTGAAAGTCCAAGCCCTGTACCCTTTCCTGCAGGTTTTGTTGTAAAAAAAGGATCAAAAATTTTTGAGATGATATCTTTAGAAATACCGGTTCCTGTATCAGAAACATCAACTTCAATATAATTTCCAGGTTCAAGTGAAAGAGAATTCTTTCTGATAATTTCATTATCCAGATAAATGTTTGATGTAGAAATATTAATAATTCCTCCGTCTAACATTGCATCTCTGGCATTAATTGAAAGATTAAGAATGACATTCTGTAAAAGTGCTGAATCGCCGATTGTATATGAATTTTCAGCATCCAGGCTGGTTATGATTTTAATTTTTTTATCAATACTTCTTTCGAGCAGATCTATTGCAGATTTTATTAAATCATGAATATCTATATTCCTGGAAAACGTTCTTCCTTTTCTTGAAAATGAAAGAAGCCTGGAAATCAATACTGAAGATCTTTTAGCGCTTTCAATGATTATATCAATATGATGTTTAAAATTTGAATTATCGCCTGATTCATAGCTGAGCAATTCCGCACTGCCCATTATGCCGCTGAGCATATTATTGAAATCGTGAGCTACGCCGCCCGCAAGCTGGCCTACAACATCCATCTTCTGAGCCTGATGCAGCTGCTTTTCAATTTTATTTTTTTCAGTTACATCCCTGAATACCAGCACTGACCCTAAAATTGCATCTGATAAATCACTGATGGAAGCATAACTACCTGAGATTTCTATGCTTGAACCGTCTTTCCTGATAAAATCAATATCATGAAACTGGACATTTTTTTCAATTTTCAAATGAACAAGTTCAAAAGGATTTTCATTTTTCAGCCCGATAGACCAGTCTATATTGCTGAATATATTTAAAATAGATTTCCCCTCAGCATCGCTGTAACTCCATCCCGTTATTTCTTCTGCTGCAGGGTTCATTCTGCTGATTTTTCCATTTTTATCAGTAGCAATTACTGCATCACCTATTGAATTCAGTGTTATTCTGAGATTTTCCTCCTGAGTCTTAAGAATGATTTCATTTTTTTTCCTGTTCTCAATTTCATTGGAAAGGAAAATATTTTTTTTAGCAAAAAATATAAAAACAAATCCAATCCCGATAAACAGGAATACAATAATAATTGCTTTATTTCTGAAACCCTGAACATTTGAAACTATATAATCTTCAGGCGTTGCTACTGCAATTGACCAATGCGCATTTAATATATTCACCGGAGTATAAGCTGCATGTTTTAACCTGGGTTTTATATTTTCATTCCCGGCGTGCCCGTATCTGTATTCAGATGTACCTTTTTCTCCTCTCATCATTGACTCGGCAGTTTTTATCATTTCTGGGAATCCGTCAAACTTATCATATACTGAATATCCAATAATATTCTGATTGGGAATATTTAAAATTATTCCATCACGGCTTATCATCCATGCATAGCCGATATCACCAATAGTAATATTATCCAGATATTTTTTTGATATGTATCTGAAATCAATCAGCAAAGCCATACTCCCGATAAATTTACCATTTTTTATTATTGGATGATGATAAGCTACAGCTCTGTAGCCCTGAACTGCCATAAAGACATCACTTATTGTTGGAGTGTGGGTTTTAAGAACATGCTGTACATGTTTCTGGTATGAAATATCTGTACCAATAAGTTTTTCATTATAAGGAATAAGCCATTCAAGTTTTCCATTCGCATTCATTCTTGAAATAGAGCTTAGTATCGGTTTTTTATTATTAAAATAATCCAGAAGTATTTTTTGCCCGTTTTCATTAAGCTCCGCTACATCATACATATTTAAAAGGAATGTCATTTCATCTTCAAGCGCATTAAAAAATTCAGTTATACCTGATGCAGCCTGCTCTGCAAGAATCATCTGCTGTTTATTGAATTCTATAACAGCATTATTTTTAACTTCCATATATGATAAAAAAAAGAGCAGGAGGATTACACTAATTAAAAAAATCGGAAAGGCAGGCCATTTAATTTTTTCATAAATTAATTTTTTATAAATCATCAGCCATCCCCGGAATATTTGAAGGAAAAAAATTACTAATTTTAAAATTTAATTTTATCATTAGATCCTATCTAAAAATAAAAACATCCGGAATGTCAACATATAATTTTATAACCTGTTTTCATAAATTAAGTAGTAAATTTTTTTAAAATTTTAAAACTTCATTATTAAATTCAGGTATTCATTCAGAATTAATAATAAAAATTAAATTGACAATATTTCACCCTAATCATTTTTGTATTTCATTACGGAAAAATTTCCGTATTCAAGGAGGAAGTCGGGTGAAAATCCCGCGCTGTCCCGCAACTGTAAAGCCGCAAGGCTCAAGCCAGATCTTCCTTAAAAATTAATATCCTCGAGGATAGGGATAGGGTTAAACAAACCGGCATGCCTCGAAGGCATGCTTTTTTATTTGCCTTCCTTAATCTCTCCAGGTAATACCGGAGGGTTGAAAATGTTTAAAAAGAATTCTTTATTAAAAAAACTTATACTTTGCCTGTCAGTTTTATTATTAACCAGCACTACTATTTATGCAGAAAAAATCCAGACACCTGAAAATGAATCCGAGCAATCAGATAATCAGAAAATTCAAAAATCAGAAAACGATACTCCTGCAGATGATGAAAAAAAAATTCAGAAAAATGATGATGTAAAACCTGAAAAAATCGCTAAAAAGAAATTTAAATCTGATGGAATTATCATTACAGCAACAAAAAATGAAATTGATAAAAGAGAAACAGGAGCTTCTGTATCAGTTATAACAGGCGATGAAATTACTGAGAGCGGAAAAAATTTTGTATCAGATGTATTACGGACTATTCCGGGTGTAGATGTTGTAAATCAGGGCCCGATAGGTTCGAGTTCATCAATAGGAATAAGAGGCGCGAGCTCGAAAAATGTTTTAGTATTAATAGATGGAGTTCCGGTAAACGACCCTATAGGCGGAGGCGGAGATAAATCTTTTGATTTTGCAAATTATCCGTCAGATAATATAGAAAGAATAGAAATTATCCGGGGCCCGAGCAGTGTTCTATACGGTTCAGAATCATCCGCAGGGGTAATCAATATCATTACAAAAAAGGGTGAAGGTAAACCTGAATTTAAATTTTCCGTAGAGGGAGGATCATTCCTTACCTTTAGAGAAACAGCATCGGTTACAGCAAGCAATGAAATAATTAATTTTTCATTATCTGCAACAAGAACAGATTCTGAGGGAGTTTCAAGAAGAGCAAATGCTGATGGTACAATAAACGGACTTGAAAATGATCCTTATCACAACACAAGCATATCTTCAAGAACAAGGCTGAAATTATTCGGAAACTCAACATTAGATTTCAATATACATTATATCAATTCAGAAGCAGCGGTAGACGATTTTAATAAAGATTCTCCTTACTGCATGTTTTACAGCGAACTTTTCAGCACAGGACTTGTTTTCAATCAAACAATTGATTTCTGGAATCACCGTCTTACCTACAGCCATTTAAGTTCAAATACTAAAAATCTTATAGATTCGCCGGCAGGATCTGATTATACATTTATGGATGGAATGAATGACAAAATCGAATGGCAGAATAATTTCAATATCAATAGTGAAAATATCAAAGATACAATAACATTAGGTGTTTCCGGTTCATTTGATACAGCAACACAAGTCTACAATTCAACATTATATAGCGACTATAGTATATTACCTAAAAAAACAATTTCCAATTTCGGATTATACCTGCAGAATCATTTTAAACTTTTCGATAGACTGTTTCTAATTACAGGATTCAGGTATGATTACAATCAGGCTTTTGGCTCTGATTTTAATTATAATATTTCTATATCAGGTATAATTCCTGTTTCAGAAACCCGCATAAAGGGAAATGTCGGTACAGGATTAAAAGCTCCGACGATCTATCAGTTATATGTTCCTGCAAACTTGTATGGTGAAGGAAATCCTTCATTATTGCCGGAAAAAAATATCAGTTTTGATATTGGTTTTGAACAGCCGTTATATAAAAATCTGATTATAATAAATGCAGTATATTTCAACAACACTTATACAAATTTAATAACTTATATAGAAATTTCTCCCTGGTATTATAAACCATTAAATATCGGGAAAGCTTTAATGCAGGGATTCGAGCTTGATTTTACTTTTAATCTGCCATATAATCTTAAAATTACTGCAGGTTATACATTTACCAAAGCAAATGTTGAAGGCAGCGATGTACAGCTCGCCAGAAAGCCAATAGATAAATTCTTTTCAGTTTTGAACTGGTCGTTTATTGACCGTAGAGCAAATATCAATATAACCTATTCATACATTGGATCAAGAAAGGATTCAGACTCATCAACTGTTGTTTTATCACCATATGTTAAACTTGACCTTGCTGTTTCTTTTAAAATTATTGATTCTATACAGATCTTTGCAAGAGTTGAGAATTTAACTGATTCAAAATACCAGGAAGCTTACTGGTACTACTCTCCTGGAATAAATGCTTATGGCGGAATTAATATTAAGATATAAAAAAAGTGAATAAAGACTATATTTAAACAAACTTATAATTGAAAAGATAATACTATAAACAATAACTGCTTTAATACATAGAAAGAAAAGTAAGGTTAAAATGTTAAAACTATTTAAAAGTATAATATCCGCAATGCAATTCTGCACTTCTATTCCTCTGCCGGTCAAAACTGATATGGCAGATTTAAAGCGGGGCATTGCGTATTTTCCATTTGCTGGTGCAGTTATAGGTTTAATCTGCGGATTGTTTTTCAACTACTCTGCAATACTCTGGAATCAGTCTGCAGCTTCTATACTTACAATCGCTGCATATTTAATTATTACACGCGGATTGCACATGGATGGTTTCATGGATACAATTGATGGTTTTTTTTCAGGAAAACCGCGTAAACAGATCTTATCCATCATGAAAGATCCAACAGCCGGATCTTTTGCAGTTTGCGCAAGCATATGCTGGTTCGGATGGATGTATGCATTTCTGCCGCTGATTCAATGGCAGCAGTTAATATTAATTTTCTGCATTTCCAGGTGGGGAATTATCTGGCTTGGTTTGATATCCTTATATCCCAGAGAAAGCGGTACCGGAAAATTTTTTGTTGAAAATGTCACAAAAAACAAGCTCCTGTTCGGCCTTTTCATCAGCATTGGTTTTGCGATTTGGCTGGGTTGGCATAATTTAATATTAATATTATTCATTTTAATATATGGTTGGCTGATATCTATCTGGTCTAAAAATAAAATCGGAGGAATCACAGGAGATGTATTAGGATTTTTTATTGAAAGCAGCAGTTTACTTTCTTTGTTAATCTTAAGCCTTATAAATAAAATTTAAATTAAGAAATTGAGAGAATATATTATGCATAATAAATTAAAAGATTATATAAAAAAAATCACACCTGTAAACCTTGAAATGTCAGAACTCGCACAAAACCGGCAGGATAATCTCACCAAACCGCAGGGAAGTTTAGGTTTTTTAGAAGAAATCTCTATAAAACTCGCTTCAATTACCTCAACCATTTATCCAAAAATAAGTAACAAGGTTATTTTTACAGTAGCCGGTGATCATGGTGTAACAGAGGAAGGAATAAGTGCATTTCCCCAGGAAGTTACATCGCAGATGGTTTATAATTTCATTCATGGGGGTGCAGCAATAAATGTACTCTCACGCCAGGCTGGAGCTAAAGTTATCATTGCAGATATCGGCGTTGCTTCCGATTTAAAAATTGATGATAAAAATTTCCGCAACATGAAAATTGCATACGGAACTAAAAATATGGCCAGAGAAAAAGCCATGAATACGGATGAAGCACTACTATCTATTTTACATGGAATTGAATTAGTTGAAAATGAAATTAAATGCGGAAAAATCGATTTATTAGGAATCGGCGAAATGGGTATAGGAAATACCACACCTGCAACTGCTATAGCATGTGTAGTCTGCAAACGTACTGCTGATGAATTGGCAGGTAAAGGAACAGGATTGGATAAAAAGGGAATTATAAGGAAAATTGAAGTTATAAATAAATCAATACATCTTCATAATCCAAAAGCAGATGATGCGTTGGATATTTTATCCAAAATCGGAGGTCTGGAAATTGGAGCTATGACAGGAATTATACTTGCATCAGCTGCGAATAAAATTCCAGTACTTATAGATGGAGTAATATCGACTTCTGCAGCTTTACTTGCTTTTTTATTATCTCCATTATCTCGTGAATACATGCTTGCAGCTCATCTATCTGAAGAAAAAATGCATTCAGTAATGCTTGACAAACTCAATCTCAAGCCTATATTAAATTTTTCAATGAGACTTGGCGAAGGAACCGGAGCTGCCCTTGCAATGCCTATTGTTGAAGCTTCCGCCAGAATTTTATGCGAAATGGCAACTTTTTCAGATGCATCAGTTTCAACAAAAACCTGATTATTTTAAATAAAAATCAATTTGCAACCGGAATAATATGAATAAAATAACTCTTATCACAGGCGGCATCCGCAGCGGAAAATCAAGCTTTGCGGAAAAGAAAGCTCTCTTCTATCAGACTAAGCCTTTATATATTGCCACAGCAGTTTCATTTGACAGCGAAATGAAAGAACGGATTGCACTTCATACTAAACGTCGTGGAGATAAATTTTCAACAATTGAGGAACCCATAGATTTGCCTAAAGTTTTATCCGGTTTTGAAAATCAGACAATTCTAATCGATTGCATGACTATCAATCTTTCAAATCGCCTGCTTGCTGATGAAGAACGTCCATTGGATTGGCATGTAAATTCAGGCGATAAATATCTTGATCTGATTATAAACATTTCTAAAAAAAACAATCTCTCACTTATAATGGTCAGCAACGAAGTCGGAACTTCTCCTGTCTGCGATAACCGTCTTGGAAGATATTTTCAGGATCTGCAGGGCAGATGGAACTGCCGCCTGGCGGAGGCAGCTGATGAAGTTTATATTCTTGAATCCGGAATACCGAGATTGAATAAAAAACAGAAATGCAGAACATTTAAACTTGGAGCTCCATCATATGTTTTACCTGCAGATTACATTACGAATATTTTATATTTACAGGATAAAGCAGAAGACATACAGCTTCTTTTATTTGATTCATCTGCTGATGATCCTATATTCCAGAAAGACAATATTTCCACACTGAATTATCTATCTAAGGGCGCAGGATTTTCATATTCGGCACATATGCCGGCTGGACCATCCTTATGGGATAATTACGAATTACGTTTAAAGGAAACGTTACTTATCCTTGAAAAACTGCAGGAATTAAAAGTATCCAATTTTACATTTCATTATGATTTACCGGAAAAGCACGGAATATCAATTACAAATGAAATAAAAAATAAAGTTGATATGATTTATATAAAATTTTTTAAATCTATTAGAAATGAATTCCCATCGCTTTCATTTAATCTGGAAAATACACAAACTTCTCTTAAAGAATTAGATCTTGTTGTGAAAGAATGCGGTTTAAATTATTGTGCTGATATCGGACATTATTTAAAATACAACTTTGATCTTTCAGATATAACAGAAAGATTAAAAACTACTACAGCTATCCATCTACATGGATTAATTATTGAATCAGGAAAAACACAGGATCATCAGACCGTTACTTATTCTCGTCCTGTATTTGAAATATTGAAAAATTTTTCCGGACTGGTTACAGTTGAAAATTATCACTCGAGAATGCTTCAGAACAGTTTTGATTTAATAAATGAATATTTCTAACGATTAGTCCAGCAGTGTAATCTATTAAACAGGGCTGCATATACAAAACAAAAAAAGCCTGCCCGATTACGGGAAGGCTTTTTTTAAATTTGAACAAGGGGTTGCAACCCCTTGTTCTATAGTATTCAGTATTCTATTCTGAGATAAATATCAATCTTTACTCATTCCGGAAAATATAACTTTGCTGGCTTTCGTAACTGCAGAATCACCATTTAAAATCTGCTCGCAGTATGAATAAAGCTGATAAGATTCAGAGCCGATATAATGCTGACCTGAAAGAACTCTTCCAGTATAAAATGCTGCTTCAGCGTTATCAGCAAGAAATTTCTCTCTTTCTTCGCCTTTTTTATCTCCTACAAGCTCTTTCATTTTAGGCTGAGCTGTTGACATACCTATAAGCTGCATCCATGAATAAGTTAAAATTGTAAACGATTTCTGAAGCGGAACTGCAACAGCAAAAATATTAAGAAATTTCATTGCAGCCATCTGTGCTTTCAGGTAATTGACAACTTCGTCAATTTTCACAAGAGCTTTTTCCATTGCTGCAATATACTTATCATCAACTTTTCCTTTAGCATCTGCCATAGTTTCGCGTATTCTTTTTACATATATTTTATAATTATACTGCTCAGGATTCATCAGAAGTTTTCTCATTGCAAGGTCCATAGACTGAATTCCGTTTGTTCCTTCATAAAGAGACAGAATTTTTGCATCCCTTGCATACTGCTCAACAGGATAATCAGCAATGAATCCGTAACCGCCATAACACTGAATTGCATCGCTTGTCACATCCCATGAAGTATCTGTATTTCCTGCTTTATTGATAGGGATCAGAAAATCGAGAAGTCCCTGGGCTTCATTTTTGGCATCGCCTTTCTCATTATGAATAATGTCTTCAAGCCATCCGCAATAATATGTGAGGCTTCTCATTGCTTCAACTTTTGATTTCATTGATAAAAGCATTCTTTTTACGTCAGGATGCTCAATTATCGAAACACCTTTTGCTTCAGGATTCATCATCTGGGTGGCGTGAACTCCCTGAACCCTGTCTTTTGAATAATTCAAGGCATGCAGATAAGCTGCGCTTGATACTGACATGCCCTGGCTTCCTACATAAAGTCTTGCTTCATTCATCATCTGGAACATGATTTTCATACCCTTTCTTTCTTCACCCATAAGAGTACCAACGCATTTGCCATCATCTCCGAAACTTAATGAACAGGTTGCGCTTGCTTTGATTCCCATTTTATGTTCAATTCCGGAACAAACAACATCATTTTGATCGAGTAATTTGCCGTTATCATCAAAATTAAATTTTGGAACTACAAAAATTGAAATGCCTTTAGTTCCTGAAGGATCTCCCTCAATTCGTGCAAGAACCGGGTGAATCATATTTTTATAATAATCATTATCCCCGGAAGATATAAATATTTTATTTCCTTTTATGCTGTAAGTTCCATCGGCTTTTTTTACAGCTTTTGTTTTGAGAGCTCCGACATCTGAACCTGCATCAGGTTCAGTAAGACACATACTTGCACCCCACTCGCCTGAAAGAACTTTTTCTATAATAATTTTTTTCTTTGGAGATTCAGGCATAAAATGTATAATCATATTTAAAGCGCCAACGCTCAGCATCGGATACATGGAGAAAGCAACACTTGCGCTGCTGAAAAAATCTGTAGTTGTTGAATAAATTACCTGAGGCATACCCATACCGCCCAGATCAGGATGAACCGGCATTGACATAAATCCTGCCTCATAATAAGCATTTAAACCTGCTTTATATTCATCCGGAATAGTTACCTGTTTTGTAGCAGGATCATAAGTAGTACCCTTTTTATCTGATGCGGAATTTATCGGATAAACTTTTTCTACTGCAATATTTTCAGCAAGATTTATAACATCTTCAAATGTATCCTTGTCAAATTCTGAAAATTTTTCAAATTTTGTAAGGTTCTGAATTTCAAGCATCTCAAAAAGAATAAACCTTACATCTCTTGAATCCACTATTGGATTTATTGCCATAATACTCCTCCATAAATTTTAATATATAATAACGGAACCAGAATAAAATTAAATAAAACAGTTCCCTTATGTGCTCTATAAAATTAAATTATAAGCTTAATTTAAAATATATTGATAAAATTTAAATTTAAAATCGCAAATAACTTATGAAATTAACGATTGAATTTCAGCACATCATGTCAAGTCAGAAAAAATAAAAGATTAAAAAATATTATAAACACTTTTTAAATATTATTTATTTCTGAATAAAATAATTCCTCTAATTTTTCTCTTACCTTTGCAGGATCAACTACAAAAACCCTTGCGCCTGCTATAACATCCATAAATCCCAGCTCATTGCCGTATCTCGGTACAATATGTTCATGTATATGCTTAATACTCGCGCCGCTGTTAGGACCGATATTATAACCGATATTTATGCCCTGACAATTAAAATAATTACGAAGTATTTCTATAGAAATACTTGTTAATTTGTGGATTTCCGCAGCTTCAGTTTCGGTGATTTGAGTGTAATCTTCAATATGCCTGACAGGAAAAATCATAAGATGACCCGGATTAAACGGATAGAGATTGAGAGAAACAATTAAATCCTTACTCCTGTAAACTTCTAGATTTTTAACCCTGCTGTCATTATCCCTGATTCCGCAAAGTATGCATTCAACATCAGGTTTATCGCCTTTAATATATTTAATTTTTTCAAGATTAAAGAGATAATCCATTTATTATTTTTTACTTTTTCTTCTTTTCATAAGCATGTATATCGTATAAGAAGTAACTGTAATAATAATTACTACTGATATAACAACCATAAGCATATATAACAGATCAAGCCTTTTTAAAATAGAGGTAAGATTTTTTGATTCTACATTTATATTTTTTATTTCAAGCTCAATAATTGTTTTTGTAGATTTTAATTCTTCTTTGGAAGAAACATGCACCATCTGGCTGAAAAGCCTTTTTGTACTGTTAAGTCTTGCTACCAGGCTGTCAATATTCGCATGTTTCTGTTTCAGATATTTTAAATTATTATCTATACTGTCAATATTCTGATCTATACTACTTATAACTGAAACAATATTTTTTGTATGATTTGCAGAATGGCATTCCAGGCAGACTTTTCCATCGATGATACTATCTGATGATTTTTTAATATTATGAATTCCATGACAATGTGTACAATTAGGTTTGTTTCCCTTTAATACTTCAGCAAAATGAGGACCCGTTTTAAAATCTGAAGTTTCCTGTGCATGACAGCCTCCTCTTCCGCAGAAGTCTGTAACCGTTTTTTTATCCGGCCTGCCTACAAAATTAAATTCTTTACCCATGGCAATTTTTGCATCATTACTGTCCGGGTTCCCCCCATGGCATATATTGCAATTATTTTCTTTATTGTTATGTACGCTTGACAACCAGTCATGAACCGGTTTGTTAAGCTTTTTATCCTTTAAATTTTCATGGCATGCGAAACATAAATTTCCGCCTTTTCTGGCAGGAACAGAAAGAGGATTTTTATCTTTTGTTTTATCCTGTATTCCCACAGCATCATTAATATTTATCTGTGAAAATCCTGATAAAATCAGAGTTAATGAGATAGCAGATGTTAAAAGAATCATAAAAACAGGTCGTATCATTTTATCCCTCGTAAAATAGCTTAAGATATTATATTAAAATATATTAAAGCAGTAATACAGATATTAGCATAAACACCCGCAATAAAATCGTCAATCATAATACCTGCTCCTCCCTTTAATTTCTGAAGACTATTGGCAGGAAAAGGCTTAACTATATCCATGAATCTGAATATGAAAAAAGCAGCTACAACACATGACCAGCTGAATGGATGAAACATAAGGCTAATCCAGATTCCTAAAATTTCATCCAGAACTACCTGTTGAGGATCTTTTTTTGCAAAAAATTTTTCAGCAAAATCGCCTATTCTGATAGACGGATAAATTGAAATCAGAACAAGGACAATATTTATTTTTACTGCATATTCCGGAACAGCAAAATGAATAATTATATAAATAATTAGACCGGCAAGTGTGCCCGCAGTACCGGGGGCTTTTGGAAAATATCCTGAATAAAAACCTGTTGCAAGAATAATCTTAAGCCGATCCATTTATTTTGTTGCCGGTTTTTTTTTCTCAGGAAAAAATAAAGTCCAGTTAGTGTATAAATACCTGATTCCTGAAATTAAAGTCATAATAGTCATTACCAGCATGATTATATATGGAACATTATCAAGTGTCAGAAAAAGATTACTTTTTCTGGCAATATAAATTGTTATAATTATTAAAATTGATCCCATCTGAAAAGCTGTTTTTATCTTTCCAAATTTACTTGTCCTGAGCGCCTGGCCTTTTTTAATTGCCCGCGTTCTCATAATTGTAATCAGAACATCTCTGCCAACTATGATTATAACCATCCAGAAATCCTGCGTAAGACTTAAAAACGGATCCAGTACAAGTAAAGCTATCACTGACGATATAACAAGAAACTTATCTGCAAGAGGATCAATAAATTTGCCGAACTCTGAAGTCTGGTTGAATTTTCTTGCAAACCATCCGTCAATAAAATCTGTAAGAGAAGCAGCGCAGAAAATAACAAGTGCATATATCCAGGATTCCCTGGTTTTTAATGACAGCAGATAAAGAAATATTGGAATAAGAATTATCCGTATAATTGAAAGTATATTTGGAATGTTCAGCTTAAATTCCGGAAATTTCAAATGAATTCTCCAATGAGGTCATATTCAACTGCATCTGTAACCATGGCCCGTTTAATTGTGTTTAATTCCACTTTGCCGGCAGTCGCAGTCAAGTAAAAAAAACCATCTACCTCGGGAGCGTCGAATTCAGTCCGGCATAAATAAGTTATATCGTCAAGTTTTTCTTCAATAATAATGTTTACTTCTTTTCCAATCATTGATTCAAGTTTTTTCAATGATATCTTTTTCTGGAGTTTCATAAGAGAATCGAGTCTTCTCTTTTTAATTTTTTCAGAAACAGCATTTTTAAACGAATATGCAGCTGTATTCTCCTCTTTTGAATATGAAAATACTCCAACTCTGTCGAGTTTTACTGATTTTATAAATTCCATCAATTCAATAAAGTCTTTATCAGTTTCACCGGGAAATCCAGTCATGAAGGTTGATCTTATTCTTATTTCCGGAATTTCATTTCTGATTTTTTTAATCAAATCACCGTAAATTGCCGCATTGCCTTTTCTTCCCATTTTTTTGAGAATTTTACCGCTGGCATGCTGAAAAGGAATATCCAGATACTTTACGACTTTTTTATTATTTTTAACCAGCTCAACAAGATCTGCCTGAATATGATCCGGATGACAATACAAAATCCTGATCCACTTCACACCTTCTATTTCTGAAATTTTATTTATGAGGTCAGTTAATGTAGTTTTTTTATATTTGTAAAGAGCTGTATCCTGTGCAACAATAATCAGTTCTATTGCACCTTGTCTAACTGCATTTTCAGCATCAGCTAAAATTTTCTCAGGAGGAAAAGGATTAAAACTGCCTCTGATTAAAGGAATCGCGCAGTATGAGCAATTGTTGGAACATCCGTCTGATATTTTTATATAAGAATAGGAAAGACCTTGTTCCAGTGGCACTCTTTCATCGGTAAATTTTTTATTTATAATTACCCCGAAAGATTCTGATAATTTTTTTATAAAATTATCATCAAAAAGACTGTATAAAAAATCTATCTCAGGTATATCTTTTTTAATGTCTTCAAGATATCTGTTTGCGAGACATCCAAATACAGCTATTTTTTTTGAAAAATCTGTTCCTTTGTTTTCATCATTATGAATATTTTTAAGATCAATTGCAGATAAAATTTCTGAAATAGATTCTTCCTTAGCAGGATTTATAAAACCGCAGGTATTGATTATTATAATATCAGAATTTTCAGCTGAATCTGAACACCTGTATCCTGCGCTTAACATTGCGCCTTTTACTGCTTCAGATTCGGTCTGATTTTTTGAACAGCCCAATGAAATTATGTAGAAGGATATTTCAGAGGATGAAATCATCCGGTGGATTTTTTTAATTTGCACAATTTTTACTGTTTTTCTGATATAATACAAACAAAACAATATTCATTTGCTGCAGATGAATTGTGACACAGTGGCAGGCAGGTTCACCAGTCTTTAAGTACAATCTCATATACATTCGGATTATTCGGATCTTTCTTCCAAGTTATGACTTTATTAGCAACCTGGCCTGCCATACCGAATGGATATTCCCTTCCGTTTATAATTGCCCTGATTCCGCCGGCATTTCCAACCTTGACCTGAATATATTCGTTTGCTTCCCATCTCTCTCTGGAATCTTTTGCTATAAATCCTCTTTTCTTCTGTACTCCATCAAGATAAATCTCAATAAATGATTTCTGGAGAAACTCAACTTCAAAAATTATTTTTAAACTTTTATTATTCTGAGCAACCACTCTTGTATTATCAACCGGATCACTTTTAACAGATGTTTCATTTTGTTTTATTTCAGTTTCCTGCTGTCTTCCGCTTAAAGCCACCATTATTTTCGCTTTGCTTTCAGTAAGTCCTTTTAAAGAAATCGAAATTTCTCTTGGAATACCATTAATAACTATAGTTTTTGTTTTATTAATTTCAATTATCTCAATAGTTCTGGAAGGAAGGATTTCAAGAACTACTTTTTCTTCCCCTGCTTTCTGTATAATTTCTTTTAGAATAAAAATTACTTCTTTTGTATTAACAAGAAACTGAGCAGCTTCATTTTTACTTACAAGAATAAGTCCCTGGTCATTTAAAAGCTGAAGCGGAGTTACATTGGAAATTTCGCTTCCTCTGTTTTTTTCATTATATTCTTTTTTAATTGCATCAAGCGATCTGCCGCCATCTGTATCAACGCCCATGGAGATAACAGCCTTGAAAATAAAGAAAACTGTTATTACAAGAAGAAGCCCCAGTCCGCCGAAAATATAATTTTTGTATTTTGCTATAGAACCGGATAAAAGAAAATCTAATGAAGGTCTCGTGGCTCTTGTCAATTCTTCAAGAGGTGTTGCGCTTTCTCCGATTTTATATCCTCTATATGACTGAATAATTGTATCAGAATCCAGTTTTAAAAAATCAGCATAAGATCTTAGAAAACCTATAAGATAAGTTTCACTTGGAAACTTGTCAAATTCCTCATCTTCAAGCGCTTCTATGTATTGAAATGAAATGTTTGTCTGTTTAACAACATCCCTTATATTTAACTTTTTAGCTTCTCTAGCTAATCTTAATCTTTCGCCTATGCTCTCAACCATATCACTCCTCTGAAATCATAGGATTTTTAATTATCCTGGCACGCGCAGGAACTTCAAATTTAAATACCCCGTTTGATATATCAATATTCGATTTTATATTACTGAAATTTATATCAAGTTTTTTACCTGTTGAAGTTTCTCCCTGAGCTCTTGATATGAAATAATCCTCTGTTATCCAGAGCTTAATGGTCCTGAAGCCGCTTCTGCTCTCTTTCTGCTTTAGAAACATTGTGTATTGCTTTGTGCCGTCCGGCTGTTTTTCCGGCTGTTCTTTTGAAGCAAATCTATAATGATATTTAGAAAAAAGCCTGTTCAATCCGCTTTTAGTACCGGCTGAAAAAAGTCCTGAATCTGAATGAAGATCCTGTTCAGCAACAACATTCATGCCCGGAATGTATATCCACATCATTTTTCCATTTGCAATAATCCGCTGACCGGCAGGTGCATAAAATTCAACGAGAAGCTTATCAGATGACTTATATTTGACTATACCCGACTGAACAGTTTTTTTTCCCAATCGCTCGATAACAATCTGAAAATCAGCCTGATATGTATTTACTTCACCGAATCTGTTTTTTACTTTTTTTACAATATCAGATACTGTTGTAAAATCAAATTTATACGCATCCGCTCCTACAGTTAACAGAATCATAATAAATGCTGCAGATGTAAAAATTATTCTTTTTTTCATAATATTTCTCTTATTGATAAATAATTCAGTTTTTAATTAAGCCAGTCAATTAATTATTCAAGTCATTAAAAGTCAAGAATTATAGATTTGCAACTATCTCCTTGCTTTCCTCTTCCTCTTCAGTTTTGATTGCACTCTGCAGAGGCGGAAGCTTTTTCCCTTTCATCAGAAGAAGAATTTCATCACCAGTCAGAGTTTCACGTTCAATAAGATTTTTTGCAATTGAATCAAGCTTGGCTACATTTGAAGAAAGAATTTTTCTTGCTTCTTTTCGACAGGATTCAAATATTTCATTAACTTCGCCGTCAATAAGGTCTGCAGTATTCTCGCTGTAATCTCTATGCTGTGAAATTTCCCTTCCGAGAAATATCTGCTCATTTTTTCTTCCGAATGTCAGAAGTCCGAGTTTTTTGCTCATACCCCATTCGCAAATCATTTTTCTTGCTATATTGGATGCTCTTTCAAGATCATTACTTGAACCTGTTGTAATTTCCTTGAATTTAAGCTCTTCTGCAAGATATCCTCCGAAAAGAACCATGATCTGATTAATCCAATATGATTTTGAATGCAGATGTTTTTCAACCAGAGGCAGCTGCATTGTAAGACCGAGTGCTCTTCCTCTTGGAATAATTGTTACCTTATGGACCGGATCATTTCCTGTCATAAGCCCGAGAATTGTATGTCCTGCTTCATGGTAGGCGATAATCTCTTTTTCTTTCACAGATATTATAATGGATCTTCTTTCAGGACCCATCATTACTTTGTCCTTGGCTTCTTCCATTTCAACCATTGCAACACGTTTTTTATTCTTTCTGGCTGCAAGAAGAGCTGCTTCATTGATAAGATTCGCAAGATCCGCTCCAGTAAAACCCGGAGTTCCTCTAGCAATAATTTTCAAATCAACTTCTTTAGATAAAGGAACTTTTTTTGAATGAACAGCAAGAATTTTTTCTCTTCCTCTGATATCAGGTATATCAACTACAACCTGCCTGTCAAATCTTCCCGGACGCAACAACGCGGGGTCAAGAACATCCGGTCTGTTGGTTGCAGCAATAATAATAACGCCTTCATTTTTCTCAAAACCATCCATTTCAACTAGAAGCTGATTAAGAGTCTGCTCTCTTTCATCATGACCGCCGCCAAGACCTGCTCCTCGCAGACGGCCTACAGCATCAATTTCATCTATGAATATTATGCAAGGTGCGCTCTTTTTCCCCTGTTCAAAAAGATCTCTTACACGGGCTGCACCGACACCGACAAACATTTCAACAAAATCTGATCCGCTGATTGAAAAAAAAGGAACACCCGCTTCACCTGAAACAGCTCTAGCAAGAAGTGTTTTACCTGTTCCGGGAGGGCCGACAAGGAGAACTCCTGAAGGAATCCTTGCACCGATATTAAGAAATTTTTTAGGATCCATTAAAAAATCCACTATTTCTTTTAATTCCTCTTTTGCCTCATCCGCTCCTGCGACATCTGCATACGTATATTTCTTTTTTGTCTCAGGGCTTAATTTAGCCCTGCTTTTTCCGAAAGAAAGAGCTTTATTACCTGCTCCCTGAATCTGCCTCATCATTAAAAACCATATAAGACCGAAAAAAATGAGCCATGGAAGAAAACTTATGATTCCTTTTAAAAACATATTATCATCGTTATCTTTACCTTCAACAGAAATATTTGAAGCAACTAGAGTTTCGATTAGTTTCGGGTCGCTGTAAGGTATAGAAGTCCAGAAATCAAATTTCTCGGTGGAAGCTTTTTTTTCTTTTACTCCATCTGTTTTTAAAGGAGTTTTATCTTTTGTAGTTTCAGGTTTTACTGCCACATCCTGAGCCTGTTTTTTAGGATTAGCTGTATTTTTTACTTCAGCAGGCGGATCAATAGGCTTAGGTCTGTAAAAACCTGTTATTTTTTTATCATTTTCAATAGTTACTTTTAGGATTTCACCATTTTTTGATTTTGCGATAAAATCACTATAGCTTATAAATTTAGTATCTCCGGATGGCTGGTTAAGCTGAAAAATTGCCAGAATAATCAGTCCTACCATTAAAAAAAGAGCTACCTGTTTTAAAGTTTTGTTCATTCAAATCTCCTGAAATTATTTATACTGTGCGAAGACTAATCGCCAGAATTTGTCCTGAATCCGGTTTCACTGAAAATTTCTCTGAAACCCTGTTTTGTATAGTATTATTATCTAAAAAACCTGTCATAACCGCTGCTATTTCTTCACCAATTACAAGAAGAGGAACATAATTTTTGGTTTTATTGTCAAGTTTCTTTTCTATTAATAAATCCTTAATTTTTTTTCTTCCGAATTCCAGGTCAATATTATCACCCTGCTTTCTGCTGCGCAAAATGATTTGTAACTGATTATCCGGAACAGTTACGAATATATATCTGCAGTTAATGTAATTCCTGCTGAAATCCGGATAATCAGTTAAATAAAAATGTAGTAATAATCCTGCTTCTTTAACATGAATATCAATTCCATTTTGAATATCATTAATATTTAAGCTGTAATTCCAGTCGAGAATATTTTTTTCCGGTTTATTGCTGATTTTAACTTTGAGTAAACCGTCTTTATTGATTTTTTTGATAGTAAAATTTTTATTTAAATACAGATCGATGTTATGTTTATCTGATAAATATTTCTTAGCGCATTCTTCCAGAATAGATTCATTTAGATACTGATTAAAATTCATTCTTGAAAAATAATCTATTGAGGCCTTTAATTCTGCAGAAGAAAAACCGGCAGTTTCAAATAATAATGTATCTTCATTATCCGGATATTCTTTCTTAATTTTGTTAAAAAAATGGTTTTCAAGCAGAGAATAATGTTCAATTGAAATTTTTGAAAGTCTGGAGATGGATTCACCGGCATGTGGAATTTTTTTCTCAACTAAAGGAAAAATCTCTTTTCTGAAATAATTTCTCAAATAATTCATATCGGAGTTGGATAGATCCTCTCTCCAGGATATTTTTTTTAAATTCAGATAATTAATTATTTCATCAGATTTCAGGAATATCAATGGTCTGATTATATTTCCATTTAAAGCAGTTATTCCCTTTAATCCGAAAACCCCTGTTCCGGTAAAAATTCTCATTAAAACTGTTTCAATATTATCACTCTGCGTATGAGCAGTTGCAATTTTATTATATCCGTATTTTTCTGCAATTCCATTAAGCAGATTATATCTTACTTCTCTTGCTCTTTCTTCAAACGAGGCTTTTGCTTTATCCTTTTTAAAATCAAATCTTTCAGAGAAAAACCTGATTTTTTTATTCTCAGCTGCATCTGAAATAAATTTTTCATCAAGATCGGAATCCTCACCTCTCATCAGATGGTTAAGATGAAAAGCGCCAATTTCAAATCCGATTATTTCTTTAAGCTGATTAAGCTGGTCAAGCATGAAAATAGAATCTTTTCCGGCAGAAAGGGACAAAAGAATTTTATCACCTTTGGAAACGAGGTTATTTGCGCGAATATATTTTTCCAGTCTTTTTAAAACATCATCCATTTAATGTATTTAAAATCTCTTCCTCTTTTTTAAACATTTTTCTTTCTTCTGCTTTTGATTTTTCGTGATCGTAACCGGTTAAATGAAGAAAACCGTGAACAATGAGTCTAGTCATTTCTTCCCTTATTGTTACTCCGAATTGTTCAGCCTGCTCAATTATCTTATCTGCAGAAATATAAATTTCACCTAAATTGTTATATGATTTTTTTTCAAACGGGAAAGCATCATCTGTTTCCGGAAAACTCAATACATCAGTAGGATAATTTTTTTTCCTGAATTTTTTATTAATTTCTTTAATATAATCATTTGAACAGAAAATCAATGCTGCTGAAATTTTATCTTTACTGCATTCAATTGCAGTTCTTTTTACAATTTTTTTTACATAAGCTTCAGATATTTTATCAGGAAGTTTCACCCCCTCTTTATAAATATTTATTCTGATCATTTCTTTTTCCTGATTTTCTTTTCAAGTCTCGAAATATCCTCTGCTTTGGGATATTCAATTCTTGTATGGAAAATTCCGTTTAATATTCTCAGAAATGAATTCTGAATTTTAGTAAGATCCGACATGGAAAGTCCTGAGTTATCGAGTTCGCCTTCGTTAAGTTTATTGAAGATAATCTTTTTAACCAGTGATTCAAGCTTCAGTACAGTCGGCTCAACAAGAGATCTTGAAGCTGCCTCAATCGAATCTGCAAGCATAACAACTGCGGTTTCCCTGCTGTGCGGTTTAGGCCCGGGATACTGAAAATGTTCCTTAATTACTGAAATATGTTTTTTTGATGATGCAGCTTTCTCTAAAGCCTGATGATAAAAAAATGTCATAAGGCCTCTGCCGTGATGCTCTCTGATAAAATCCATTACAGCTTCAGGAATTTTATACTTAACTGCAAGAACTTCACCTTTTTCAACATGAGATATTATTGAAGCAGCATATTCATTCGGAGTAAGTTTCGATGCAGACGGGTCTGTAATTTTATTTTCTATATATAAACCGGAATTTTCAATCTTGCCGATATCATGATAATACGCGCCTACTCTTGCGAGCAGGTACTCCGCCTGGATATCCTTACAGGCTGCCTCAGCCATATTTGACACGATGATTGAATGGTTGTAGGTTCCTGGAGCCTTCACGAGCATCTTTTTAAAAATATCTGCATTGAGATCAGAAAGTTCGAGAAGCCTGAAACGTGTTGTAATTCCAAAAATATTTTCATAAAGAGGCAGGACTCCCATAACAAGTATTGAGTTTACAATACCATTGATAAAACAGATATGAATAGTTTTAATTCCATGCATATATGACATTTCATCCATCAGCGCAACTGCAACCACAACTATGCTGTTGAAAAACCCGAGTATGAATCCGCCCTTAAGAAAATCCGTTCTTCTTTCAACATTGCTGTTTACAAATACTCCAATCATTGCTGAACTGAAAGCCACAATTACTACAGAGAAATCACCTCCGGAAATCATGGCTGTAAAAAAAACAATGTGAACACCGACAAAAAATGCCAGTACGGAATTATAAATAATAGAAATTATCATAGTAACAAAAGGAATTGGAAGGTAAAGTGCAAAAGAAAGCTTTGATGCCGAAACAATGTCTGATTTTGAAATGACGAACGTATAAAGCATAAAAAAGATCAAAGCGGAAAAAATAATAGCTGATGAGCTGAAACGGAATAAAAGGTCGCTGCTTGATTCAATGATGAAATATCCGAAAATTACCAGAAATATTATCTGGATTGCAAACACTCCGAAAATAAAGCCGATGTGCGAAGTTTCCGCATATTTATTTAATATCTGAATTCTGCTGAAAATTTCAGGTGTTATATTGTCGCCTTCCCTGACAAGGATCTGGCCTTTTTTTAAAATATTCATTGAAGGCTTAACTGATGAAAGTTTTTCGTTTGTTCTTCTTTTTAATTCAACTTCATTAACAAACACATTCGAAATGATTTGATCTGATAAAAAAGCTGAAAGAGCAATCTGCGTTCTCTTTGGAAGATTTGGAGATGATGAATATACAAATTTAGGAATGATATTTTTAGCTTCATTTACATTGATTATGCCGGAAAAATCAGTAACCTTTTCATCTTTGGAATCGGATTTAATATATCTTAATACAACTTTCATATTATCCGATTTTATAACCGGATGATTTTCAATTATGCCTCTTTCATTTTCTCCATATAAATAAATAAAAATTTTATTCGAGATTTTTTTCAATTCATCTGTATTTCCGAATCTGAATAAAGTCGCAATTACATCATTCGGCAGAGAATTATATCTTGGCAGCCTTGATTTAAGAGCAAGAACCTGAAATGTCAGATCATCTGTTCCTATAGGAGGATTTTCTCTTAGAATATTTGCAATTGAATCAAAGAAAATTCCTGACATTTTCATCTTATCAAGAAGGACTGAATCATCTCTGTCGTAAACCGGAAGCATGGACTCTTCAACTGACTTCTTTTTTTTATCAGTTTCAGCAACATTTTCGTAATTTATATCTTTGATAACCTTAATATCTGCAGCAGCAATATCTCCGATAGAATAATCATAATAGGATCCGGACATTTTAAACGTGAGCAGAATCGTAGAAAGGAATATTACAAAAATAATGCCAATAAATGAAAATTTAAGATTAGGAGTGCGCGCAACAAAATCTATTTTCTGGATAAAATTTTTATAAAGAGATCCCATATCAGCTATCCCTTCCTTCATGCTTTTCATAAGCGGCAACAATTTTTTCAACTACCGGATGTCGCGAAATATCCTCTTTGGCAAATTCAATAAACTTAACTTCTTTAACATCTTTCAAAACTTTATGCGCATGAGATAATCCCGATTTTTTTGAGATATCAAGGTCAACCTGTGTAATATCACCTGAAATAACAAATCGCGAATTATTGCCGAGCCTGGTTAAAAACATTTTCATCTGAGACGATGTTGTATTCTGCGCTTCATCAAGAATAACGAAAGCGTTATTTAAAGTCCTTCCCCGCATAAATGCAAGCGGAGCAATTTCTATAATTTCTTTTTCAATCAATGCTGCAACTCTTTCAACAGACTGCATGTCGAAAAGCGCATCATAAAGCGGCCGTAAATAAGGATTGATTTTCTGAATAAGATCTCCGGGAAGAAACCCTAAATTTTCACCTGCTTCAACTGCAGGACGAGTTAATATTATCCTCTGAACCTTTCCTCTTAACAGGTTGAAAATAGCCGAGGCAACAGCAAGATATGTCTTACCTGTACCGGCAGGTCCTATACCGATTGTTACTGCATTTTTATTCATGGAATTAATATAATCAGCCTGATTGATTGTTTTCGGAACAATAATTTTTCCATTATCAGGAAACTTCATTTTTAGGCTGCTGAAATCATCCGCGTTCAGCTGCTGCCCGGACATAAAGGATCGAGTGAGGTACCTGATATCGAAATCATCAAACTCATATGAGCTGTCTTTCTGATCAAGAATGTCCGCCATTAAATGAAGAAGCTTCATCAGCCTGTCATTTTTTTCTTTTGAAGCTTTAATAACAAGAGTAGACCCGCGCGGAATTATTGAAGCTTCAGAAAGTTCTTCAATTTTTCTGATATTTCTGTCACTGCTTCCGCAGATCGATTTTAAAATGGCGTTATTGTCTATTTCAAATACGCTTTCATGCATATTATTTTTCAACAACCCTTATCGAGAGCTCTCTAAGCTGTTCCAGAACAACAGGCGAAGGCGCTCCGCTCATTAAACATTGCCCCTTCTGTGTTTTCGGAAAAGCTATAACGTCTCTTATGGAATTTCTTTTCAGCAAAAGTGTCATAATCCTGTCAAGTCCGAGAGCAAGACCGCCGTGAGGAGGAGCTCCATATTTCAATGCCTCAAGCAGAAATGAAAATTTAACATCAGCTTCCTCTTTAGATATGCCGAGAAGAGAGAAAATTTTACTCTGAAGATCCGTATTGCTGATTCTGATAGAACCGCCTCCGATCTCACTTCCATTTAAAACTATATCATAAGCCTGAGCCTTGATTAAATCCGCATCTTCCGGTTTAAGATTATCAAGCTTCGGAATATCATCAACTGCAGGAGATGTGAAAGGATGATGTTTTGCAAAAAATCTTTTTTCCTTATCATCATATTCAAAAAGAGGAAAATCTGTAACCCAGAGAAAGTTAAGCTTGTTTTCATCAATAAGATTCAGATCCTGAGCAACTTTCTTTCTCATATTGGCAAGAGTCTGGTTAACCACAGAAGCTTTATCTACAGAAAAGAAAAGTATAGCCGGCTTGGATAATGAAAATCTTTTTATAAGTCCGCTCTTTTCTTCTTCACTGATAAACTTTGAAATTCCGCCTTCAAGATTTCCATCTTTAAAACGTACCATTGGGAAACCTTTAGCGCCGAATATCTTTACATGCTCTGTATAATCATCACTCATTTTTCTAGAAATTTTACCGTCATCCTCAACAGCAAAACCCTTGATGATTCCTCCGGAAGATAGTCCGCTCGAAAATACATTAAATGTTGATTTCGCAAAAATGTCTCCGCAGTCGCGGAGTTCAAGACCGAATCTCGTATCAGGAGCATCAGTGCCGTATTTTGAAACTGCTTCATCGTATGTTATGCGGATAATATCATCCTCTATATCACGTCCGACTGTATCTTTGACAATTGTTTTCAGCAAACCGTTGATAAGCTTAATTACCATATCCTGAGTGATGAATGAAAACTCCATATCTATCTGAGTAAATTCCGGCTGGCGGTCATTTCTGAGATCTTCATCTCTGAAGCATTTGACTATCTGGAAATATCTGTCATATCCTGCTATCATTAGAATCTGCTTGAACAGCTGAGGTGACTGTGGAAGCGCATAAAATTCACCTTTATTTATTCTGCTCGGAACAAGAAAATCCCTTGCTCCTTCAGGTGTTGATTTATTCAATATTGGAGTTTCAATCTCAAAGAATCTTTTTTCCACCAGATATTTTCTGGTACTCTGCATAAGAAGGTGTCTCTTGATAATAGCTTCCTTCATTTCCTCGCGTCTCAGATCAAGAAATCTGTATTTCAATCTTACTTCTTCACTTAAATTATCTCTTGTATTGATCGGAAATGGCGGAGGAGCTGATGAGTTTAATATTTGAATAGTATCTGCAACAACTTCAATTGTACCAGTTGGAAAATTAGGATTAATTGTTTCAGCAGATCGTTTTCTGACTTTGCCTTTAATATATACAACATATTCCGATTTAACTTTATCCGCATCAGCTGCAGCTGCAGGCGAAACTGATGAATCAAACACAGCCTGGATCAGCCCTGTTACGTCTCTGAGCTCAATAAATATAATTCCGCCGAGATCGCGCTTTGTATCAACCCAACCGGCAATTGATACTTCTCTTCCTTCATCTGATACTTTTATTTCACCGCAGTAAGATTTATTTTCAAACATATTTATTCCCTGGAAAATTTATTATTTTAAAAATTCAGCTGTTTATATAAAAGGATTAACAGATGATATAAACCTAAAAACAGGGCTTTTTTGTCAAGTTTTAAAAGGATAGAATTTGCAATCAGGAAATGCATTAATTTATTCTTGATTTTCAGGTCAATTTCATACATCAATGTATAATATTAATTGAAAATTAACGGAGCATATATATGAGCGGAAAAATTATTATTATCGGCGGTGGCATTGCAGGTCTTGCTGTGGGATCTTATTTACAGATGAATGGATATAATACCGAGATATTTGAAATGCACAACCTGCCTGGCGGACTTTGCACTGCCTGGACACGTAAAGGATTCAGATTTGACGGATGTATTCACTGGCTTATGGGTTCAGGCCCATCAACGGATATGCATATTATCTGGAAGGAGCTTGGAGCTGTAAAGAATCGTAAATTTATCGAATGGGATGAATACGTAACTTATAAAACTGCTGATGGAAATATATTTACCATGTATACCGATCCGGATCGTCTCAAAAAAGAGATGCTTCGTCTCGGACCTGATGATGAAAAACTTATAAATGCATTCTGCAAAGGAATTAAAAGAATGTCTGCCCTTGATAAGCCTATCGGAAAACATTCTTTTAAAAAAAATATGTCATTGTTAAAAGGCGCATTATCTGCTCTGCCGACATATTTAAAATGGAGCAAAGTAAGCTCAACCTTATTTGCATCAAGGCTTAAAAGCCCTATACTGAAAGAATTCTTTGGAGCATTTTATCAGGAAAATGGTCTGCCTGATTTTCCAATGAGCGGAATGATGATGATGCTCGGTTATATGTATATAAAATCTGCGGGATATCCGGTCGGCGGTTCCCTTGCATTCTCCCGATCAATTGAATCCCGTTATATTTCCCTTGGAGGAAAAATTCTATACAAAGAAAAAGTTGAAAAGATTCTGACAGATAATGATACTGTTACAGGAATAATTTCTAATGGAAAACAATATAAAGCTGACAGGGTTATTTCTGCAGCAGACGGATACTCGACGATATTTTCAATGCTGGGAGGCAGATACATATCGGCCCTTTTGAAAAATGCATATGAATCCTATACGCTTTTTCCTTCTATAATTCAGATTGGAATCGGTCTAAATAAAGATTTCAGCAAACTGCCTGCAATGTCAATTTTTCATGTTAAAAAGGAAATTGTACTTGAAAACGGGGCACTGCGATTAAAAGCAATAGGTGTAAGATTCATGTCATTTGATCCAACAAACGCGCCTAAAGGCAAAACATCTGCCATGATTTTGATTTCAACCCGAAATGAAAAATACTGGACAAAACTTAGAGAAGAAAATACTAAAAAATACACTGCTGAAAAAATTGCAGTTTCAAAAGCAGTTATTGATGCAATTGATTCCGAATACAGCGGCTTTAAAAAAGCAGTAGAAGTTGTAGATGTTTCAACACCTGCAACAATAATCCGCTACACTGGAAACTGGCGCGGCAGTTATGAAGGTTTTGCTCCTACCAGAAAAAATATGATGAAAAATCTCGGGCAGACGCTTCCAGGGTTAAAAAACTTCTACATGCTTGGCCAGTGGACAAATCCGGGCGGAGGTTTACCGCCATGCGGAATGAGCGGACGGTCTATTGCAGAGAAAATATGCCGTGAGGATAAAAAGAAATTTGAAACTACGGAGTTATGATATTTTTCTTAAAGCACGTACCTGTAAATCTCTTTCCTGTGCAGAAACCTTACCAGGTGAATAATATCATGTTCAACGAATAATCCGAATCTGTAATCGCCGATTTTTATCTGGTGGTGTTTTTTAGAGCCTTCGAGTTTTTTAATCAGCTTAACTTCCTTCAGCAGGGATGACTTTTCAATCTGAATTATAATATCATTTATGGTATTTAAAATTTTTTTATCACGTATTTTGTCGATATCTTTAGTGAAGCTTTTTTTAATTTCAATTTCCATATAATTTACTGAATCCGCGACATGAGTTTTTTAATAAAAACAATTTTTTCGATAGATTCAGTCAGCATACCTTCATCTATAGCTTTTAACAGGGAACTGCTGTCAATTCCGTCGTTTGTTTCTGATTTAGGTTTCTTTACTGGAAGTTTGCTTTTAACTGCTTTTTTAATTGTCTGTTTCAAATTGCCTGCCGGATGACCCTCTGTTATTTGCATCAATAATCCTCTATTATTCATAGAATCAAAAAATCAGCAGAGAGTCAAGTAGTAAATCTAGAATTAGTTTAAATTCAGAGACTGTAATATAGCAACTTTGCAGATTATTTAGAAACAATCCCATCTGATGATAATATTTTCATCAGATCAAGCTGGGCCTGAGACTGCCGGGCAAACGATGATTCAGGATAATTAGCCTGAATTTCAGTAAAAATATCCTTTGCCTTATCATCATATCCCATTTTCTGATAGCAGATTCCAGCTCTGAAATACCCTTCAAGTCCGTCTTCGCTGGAGCTGAATTCTTCATATAATAAATTATATTTATCTGCAGCTTTCTGATAATCAAAACTTAGAATATAAATCTCAGCTATTTTTTTATAGGCTTCATGCCTGTGATTTCCATTATAATAAATTTCCAGATATTCTGAAAACTCCTGCAATGCCTTATCATATCTATTCAGACTGAAAAACATCGCACCGGACTGATATTTAGAGTCATCTGCAGCCTGTTCGAGACCGGATTTAGGATTTTTAGTCTGCGCAGTAAGAGATGATATGGCAAAAACAGCAAATAAAGTTATAATAAACATTTTTTTCATAAAATAGACCACCTTGAATAAATATAATCAAATCGCAATAGCGATGAGACATAATTATTATCGGTAAATCTTAAAATTATTTTAGAAAAATATGCTCAAGCACAATTTTTATTCCAATAAATATAAGTATTAAACCGCCGATAAATTCCATCTTTTTTTCAAAAAAATGACCGGATTTTTTTCCAATATAAACTCCAGCGAGTGATATTAAAAAAGTAACAACTCCGATAATTATGACGGGCTGAACAATTGAAACATTAAGAAATGCAAAACTTATTCCAACTGCAAGAGCATCAATACTTGTGGCTATGGCAAGAATAAACAGTGTCCTCAAATTCAGGACAGGACAGACCCTTTCTTCATCTTTCTGGAAAGACTCATAAATCATTTTCAGCCCGATAAGAGCCAATAAGGCAAAAGCAACCCAGTGATCAAAACTGGAAATAAGATCGCTGAAACGGCTTGCACCTGCCCACCCGATAACTGGCATCATAAACTGAAAAAATCCGAAGAAAAAAGCAAGCTTAAACGCGTCAACAGCTGTGCATCTGAGAGCCATGCCTGTAGATAAAGAAACCGCGAACGCATCCATAGACAGGCCCGCGGCTATTAATAATACTGACAGTAAATCCATTTATATTCTACTGATCAGACTGGAGCTTGTGATAATTTCTGATATGTTTTATATCTCCATTTTGCATTATCTTCAGCAGACTGATAAAGTTCTTTTGCTGTATCAGGAAATTCTTTTAAAAGTGATGTGTATCTTACCTCTCCCATTAAAAAATCCTGAAATTTATCCCAGAGAGGTTCTTTTGAATCGAGAATAAACGGATTCTTACCTTCTTTTTCCAGCAATGGATTATACCTGTAAAGATGCCAGTAACCGGCTTCTACAGCATTTTTAGCCTCCTGCTGCGATTTTCCCATACCGGATCTGAGACCATGATTTATACATGGAGAGTATGCAATAACAAGCGATGGTCCTGGATAATTTTCAGCCTCAAGTACAG
Organism: uncultured Leptospirales bacterium; assembly: GCA_964392365.1. Taxonomy (GTDB): domain Bacteria; phylum Spirochaetota; class UBA4802; order UBA4802; family UBA5550; genus CAYMPH01. Next base: position 5,011 of record CAYMPH010000023.1, on the reverse strand, counting down.
CTTTAAGATACTGATTCTGGTTTGAACCCATAGCAACCTGCGCTACATAAACATAACCATAGGATATAGCCATTAAACCGAGATCTTTTTTTCTCATTTTTTTTCCAGATGCAGCAAATTTTGCAACAGCTGCAGTAGGAGATGATTTGGAAGCCTGCCCGCCAGTATTGGAATAAACCTCTGTATCAACAACAAGTACATTAACATCATCGCCCATTGATAGAACGTGATCAAGACCGCCATATCCTATATCATATGCCCATCCGTCTCCGCCGATAATCCAAATAGATTTTTTAACCAGAAACTGCTTCTGCTTTAAAATTTCTTTCGCTTTAGGATTGTCTTCTTTTTCAAGAAGCGGTATTAGTAAATTTTTTGCTGTTTTTGATTTCTCTCCAAATAAGGAAGACTCATCCCACTCTTTGAGAGCAGATTTCAAGTCTTCAGATTTGGTTTCATTGATAAGCTCTTTTGCAAGATTAGCGATATGCTCTCTCATGTAGCTCGCACCGAGATTCATACCAAAACCATACTCAGCATTATCTTCAAAAAGTGAACTCGCCCATGAAGGTCCGCAACCTTCTTCATTAACAGTATATGGAGTTGCAGGAGATGAACCGCTATAAATTGATGTACATCCTGTAGCGTTTGACACCATCATTCTGTCTCCAAAAAGCTGTGTCAGCAGTTTAATATGGGGAGTCTCACCGCAGCCTGCACAAGCTCCGGAAAATTCAAAGAGAGGCTTGGTAAACTGACTTCCTTTTACAGTATTTTTAGCAATAATATTAGATTTACAGGATACATTTTTTATAAAATAATTCCATCTTTCAATCTCAATCTCCTGAGTTGTAATAGGTTTCATTATCAAAGCCTTCTGTTTTGCAGGGCATATATCAGCACAGTTTCCGCAGCCTGTACAATCAAGCGGACTGATCTGTATTCTATATTGAAACCCCTCGAAGCCTTTACCTACTGCCTTTATTATTTTTGTGCCTGCAGGAATGCCTGCAGCTTCTTTATCAGTCATAAGAAACGGCCTGATTACAGAATGAGGACATACAAATGAGCACTGATTACACTGAATACAGTTATCGTCATGCCATTCAGGAACATTTACTGCAATTCCTCTTTTTTCATAAGCTGCTGTTCCCTGAGGATGAGTTCCATCCGCCATATCAGCAAATGCACTAACAGGAAGATCATCCCCGAGCAGATGGCCCATCGGCCTTGCAATATTTTTAACAAAATCAGGCAGATCCGCTTCATCAGGGATTTCTTCAACCTTGAGATTTTTCCATTCAGCAGGAATTTCTATTTTTTCAATACCTTCCCCGCCTTTTTCAACTGCAGCATAATTTTTATTTACTACATCATCGCCTTTTTTGCCGTATGATTTCTTAATGGCCTTTTTCATTTCATTTTCTGAATCTTTATAAGGAATTACCTCTGCTAGTTTGAAAAAAGCAGCCTGCATAATTGAATTTGTTCTTCCGCCGAGGCCAAGGTTTTCAGCAATTACAGTTGCATTTATGATGTAAAATTTGATATCATTCACAGCCATAAATTTTTTCATATGATCAGGAAGTCTTTTTTTTGTTTCTTCAGCATCCCATACACTATTCAATAAGAATGTCCCGCCTTTCTTCATGCCTCTGAGCATATCATATTGTTTTAGATATGACGGTACATGGCAAGCCACAAAATCAGGATAATTTATAAGATATGTGGATTTGATCTGTTTTTTACCGAATCTGAGATGTGAAACAGTCACTCCTCCGGATTTTTTGGAATCGTACGCAAAGTATGCCTGAGCATACCTGTCAGTTGTATCGCCGATAATTTTAATTGAATTTTTGTTTGCTCCGACTGTTCCGTCTGATCCGAGACCGTAAAATTTTGCTTCGAAAGTTCCCTCAGGAACAACACTTACGTCAGGTCCGAGAGGAAGAGATTTAAATGTAAGGTCATCATTTATTCCTACTGTAAAGCCGTTTTTAGGCTCTTTAAGCTTAAGATTATCATATACGGAAATAATATGTTTCGGAACAGTATCCTTGGAGCTTAAACCGTATCTTCCGCCAACAATAACCGGCGCATTCTCTTTGCCGTAAAATAAATCTCTCAGATCAAGATATAACGGTTCGCCATTAGCTCCAGGCTCTTTTGTTCTATCTAATACAGCTATTTTTTTAACTGTTTTTGGAAATACATTCATAAAATATTTTGCAGAAAAAGGCCTGTACAGATGAACTGCTATTAAACCGACCTTCTCTCCTTTAGCTACAAGATAATCTATAGTCTCTGAAATTGTTTCACATACTGAGCCCATAGCCACTATAATATTTTCTGCATCCGGAGCTCCGTAATAATTAAACGGATGGTATTCCCTGCCTGTTAATTTTGTTATTTCTTTCATATAGTTTTCAACAATATCAGGAACAGCATCATAGTATGAATTGGATGCTTCCCTTGCCTGAAAATATATATCCGGGTTCATGGCAGTTCCGCGTGTTACAGGGTGCTCCGGATTTAAAGCTCTGGACCTGAATGCATCAAGTTCATTATAATCAATAAGCTTTGCAAAATCTTCATATTCAATAACTTCAATTTTCTGAATTTCGTGAGAGGTTCTGAAACCGTCAAAAAAGTGAAGGAATGGAATACGGCTTTTTATAGCAGCAAGATGCGCAACTCCCGCAAGATCCATTACTTCCTGAACGCCCCCAGTTGCAAGCATTGCAAATCCGGTCTGTCTGATGGAATAAACATCAGAATGATCGCCGAAAATTGAAAGAGCCATTGTTGATAGAGATCTTGCACTAACATGAAATACAGCAGGAAGAAGCTCACCTGAAATTTTATACATATTCGGAATCATCAGCAGAAGTCCCTGTGATGCTGTGAAAGTTGTAGCAAGAACACCGGCCTGTAAAGCGCCATGTACTGAACCAGCTGCGCCTGCTTCAGACTGCATCTCTGCAACCTTGACAATATCTCCAAAAATATTTTTTTTACCATATGCAGCCCAATCGTCTACATTTTCTGCCATTGTTGTTGAAGGCGTTATAGGATAAATTGCTGTTACCTCAGTAAATGCATATGCAACATGAGATGCAGCCCCATTACCATCCATTGATTTCATTTTTAATTTTCCAGCCATAATGTTGAACTCCTGTCATTATTATACAGCTCTATAAAAGAGCCGTAACTGCTCATTTCATCTCAAAATAATTTCAGCAATCAATTTTTATTCATACCGATTTGGAAGTCAAGTGATAGTTCAATCCTGGGTAATTTTTCTTAACTATTACATCTTTATAATTGACAGATATATACTTATTCTGCTTTTTATGAATAAAAATGTTATTACAATTTTAATAGTTATTTTTAAATAATGAAAACCCAGGTAAAATAATAATGAACAACAAGATTAAAGCTCATCTTATAATTTATATATTTAAAATTTTACCAACTGCATTATTATCAAGAATTTTCGGGTATATTACCAGAATAAATTTTCCTCAATTTCTGTTAAAAAGAATAATTCCATGGTACTCAAAAAAATTCAGCGTAATCAGTGAAGATTATATTGAACCGGAACATGGTTTTAAAAACCTTGATGAATTTTTCACAAGAAGCCTGATAGCCGGAAAAAGAAAATTTGATAAAAGCGGTAAAAAAATATTATCACCTGTTGATGCACGCATTGACAGCTATGGAAAAATTACAGGCGATAAACTAATTCAGGCAAAAGGAATAGAATATACAATTTCAGATCTTATACCGTCATCCCTTGCATCACAATTTATTGACGGTTCATTCGTTACACTTTATCTTGCTCCCGGAGATTACCACAGAATACACTCTCCATCAGAAGGAAAAATAGCAGCCTGGCTTTATACTCCAGGAAGACTTTTTACTGTTCAGGAATTCATGGTTAAAGGACTCCCTGGATTATTTTCAATCAATGAAAGATTAACTTCATTTATTGAGACACGGAAAGGAATCATTGCAGTCTGTAAGGTTGGAGCAATGAATGTAGGGAGAATAACTCTTTCATATAATGATTTAATTACAAATAAAGGATTTTTCAGAAAAAAAACAGAAACTGTTTTTAATAAAAAAGATCAGATTCCTGTTAAAGCAGGAGATGAACTCGGCAAATTTCATCTTGGCTCAACTATAGTCCTTCTTGTTGAAAAAAAAGCCGGCAGTCTGAACAAGATTAAACCCGGGAAAAAAATTAAAACCGGCGAAATAATCGGTGAAATTTATTAATATCAATCAAATAAAATGAATAACGAGAACAGCATATATTTTGATTTAAAAGAAAACATTTTATCCTATGATGCAGAAAAGTCCATTCTGCTGTGTAAAGATAAAAAAACTCTCAGTAAAAAATGGATAAAAAAGGCAGATGAATCAATTTACATTGTAAGCATAATTGAAGATAAAAAAATATTTTATGTTTCCTGCGAATCTGATGAGATCACAGGCTATCTCCTTGCTCTTGATAAATCTGACGGCAACAATCTCTGGGATATACAGGGAAAATCCTGTTTTCAGGTAATTTTTAATAATTTTTTATATTCTGTATTTATTGATGATAATCAAAAATATTTCTTCTTAAAAATCAATCCTGAAAATGGAACTACTGTCTGGTTCAGGGAAACAACTTCAGAGCTCAGTGAATACAGTTTTACAAAAAGAAGAATCCTATTAACCTATCTTACAGGCAAAACAGAAAGAATTTCACCGGATACAGGGGAAAATCTGTAAATCAATAAATCCTTCGGATTTTGTCATTAGCTCTGTCAGTTACGAAAAGACTTGTTCCGTCGGTCGTGAAGCCTTTTTTAAAAACGTCTTGCTGCTCGAATATGTCGCCAATCCCCCTTACTAGGACCATTACCCGTATTAGTTATAAAATTATATCCCCATGCGCCATATATAATCTGACCAGGGTCATATTCTGTAGAACTCCAGTAATAATTGTTAATCCATGATC
>CAYMPH010000022.1:0-61920 GCA_964392365.1 uncultured Leptospirales bacterium | reverse complement strand
GTCGTCAAACCCACAATCAGATCGTCGATGCGGTCAGCGCCGTAGGTATTCATCAGATTTACACGATGTTCAACCTGCCTGTTCGAGTCGTTCTTGAGATCATTCAGCTGTCTGTATAGATTTGTGATATCATTGGAAAGAGCCACTGCCTTTTCCTTTACAACCTCACGCGTTGACCGTTCCTCCGGATACTTTGACAACTCCTCCCACGATCTCCATAGTTCATCCATCCTGGTTCTCATTGAAAGATTTCCAGGCTCATTATAAACAAGTTCCATCTGATATATAAAATCGTTTTTGGTTTTCCAGTATCCCATTGTATTTTTTTCAGCAACGATCCTGTCATCAATAAAGGCATCCCTGATTCTTTCAACGCTTGAGATTACAGCCCCCTGACCGATATTTCCAGGCGTGTTTGCCCTGTTTAAACTCGGAATATAAAGAGGGTCAGCAGAAGTAATTACAGCCCGCTGACGTGTATAATCCTTATTTTCCGCGTTTGATATATTATGCCCTGTTACATGCAGAGCCTGCTGATGTGCCGAGAGCCCTTTTTTCGCAATTTCAAGACCCATAAATGTTGAATTCATATTTTTTCCTCTTACTTAAGCCGTTTTATTAAAAATGAGCGGCCGGATTGATCTGGCATCCTCTTTGCCGTTCATGCCGTAACCTGCATCAAGCGATGATCCGGTTCTGAGTCCGGAAAGCAGCATATTGAAAAACTCCAGATTATCCGCAGTCATGCTGCTGTTTAATTTCTGTTTCTCTGTAATTTTTAAAATAGTATTTTTAAGCTCCAGCCCTATTCTTAAAAGATGAGAGGAGGAATCCTCGTCCATGGACTGAACAATCTCCTTAAGGGAAGCGTCCGATTTAAAATCCCTGATTTTATTTAAATGAATATACCTTTCGATTTCTTTTTTTCTTTTATCTTCAAGGTTTGTTATTTCAAATATGAGACTCTCCTGTTTTATTGAGAGTTTCTCAAGAGTTTTACCGTCTCTTGCTATTATGGATTCACTTTTTTCGTATTCGATGGAATAGACTTCCTCATAAAGTCTCTTTTCCTCGATCAATATTTTCTCAAGCGCAATTACAGGCGACAACATCCCTTTTTCTCCTGATTTCTTTTTCAGCATATACAGCCTATTTTTCCTCTCTTGATATATCGGTTATTTCAAAAATTATAATTAGGATTTATTTATGAGGTTTTTATGTATAAAATGGTGTTTTTGCGTACAATAATCAGGGTTTAGTAATTAGGGATTTTTCAGGGGTCAGAGCATAAATAGATGTTTTGGGGGTCAGAGCCTGTTATTTCAAAAAATCAACAAGCTCTCTGTACACTTCAGCAGGATGCGAATAAACAAGCGCATGCCCCGCTCCCTTAACAGGAACAAATTTCACACCTGGAATCGCCGCAGATATTTTCTTATTACCGTCAAATGGGACAAAATCATCCAATTCGCCCCAGAGCAGAAGAACCGGCAATCCCAGCTTCCCGACTTTTTTATATTCAGCATCAAGATTTCCCAAAGGATAATTACGTAAAGTTGCAAGAAATGCCTGTAATGTCCCCCTGTAATTAAACTGTTCAATATAAGGCTTCAGCATTTTTAACGGAGCTATTCCCTTATCAGTTTCAGCTTTCATGGCGGCAATCATGGAACGTCTTCCGAATAATGCCATAATCATGTCACCAACAGCGGGGATCATCAAAACTGCATTTAATCCGGTGTGAGGAGGCCTGTATCCGACAGGAGCGGTTAGAGCCAGTTTTTTCACCCTTTCAGGATGGCGTGATGCGAATACAGTTACTACACCGCCTCCAAGTGAATTACCTACAAGATTAACCGGTTTTCTTATATTAAGTGAGTCCAGAAACTCAAGCAGTTCAGTATCAAAAAAATCTTTATCATACCTGGCATCAGGTCTTCCGGAAGATCCGCGACCGAAATGATCGAATACTATAACCCTGAAACCGGCAGCAGCAAGTGAAGCAGCATGATATTCAAAAACAAATCCCGGAGTCGAAAAACCATGAACCATAACAACCGGTTCCCCATTCTCCGGGCCTTTCATTGTATAACAAATTATGCCATTTGAAATTTTAATTGAGTTTCCGCCTGATGCAGAGCAAATTTCAGGTGTTACCTCTTCCAATCCTGCCATGGAGATAAAAAATGCTGCAAATAAAAGATAAACTATCAGCACCGTAAGATTTAAAGTATTTGAAATATTTTTTTTCATACAGATATCCTATTTAAAAAAACATAGATTGACTTTTCTGAATAATTATTAAATCAAAAAGAAAGGCGGTGTTTTTCATCACCGCCTTTCTGGATTTAAAACAATTTTATTTTTTTCAGTTCATCTTTTGCTTTTTCTTTTACAGCGCCTTCAACCTTCTTACCTTCTTTACCTGCAGAATCTTTCATCATATTTTTTACAATATCAGAAACTGATCCGAGTTTAGGATCAGTTAATTTAACAACCGGTTTGGAAGCAGTGCCCTTAACAGAATATTTCAGGGATACATCGCCATTTTTATTAAGCATCGGTTTTATTGCTGTTTCTGCAACAGCATCAGGTTTAACGTAATCTTTAGCCTGCCCAGTAATTGCTTTTACTGCAACACCTGAAATCTGCTCCTTAACCTTTGCTGTGTTCTTAGGAGTCATAGTCATTTCTGGGATAATATCAAGATTCATTGACTTGATATTAACAGAACCGCTGAAGGTAAGCGCATAATCGTCATTTGCCAGTCTGCCGTCTTTCAGGGTAACAATATCATCCTTGTAATGCAGATTAACATACCCGTTCTTCCATTCGATTTCTTTTTTAAGAAAACTTAATTTACCTGTATATTTTGCAAGCTGTTCCACATTTATCATTTCATTGAAAATCTGCAGACCTGTTACGCTTCCGTATGGAGAACCGGCTTTCACGGAAATCTCCGGATCAAGTTTTCTGGTTTTCTTATCAAAAGGAATAACATTTCCTGTTATATCAAGTCCTATATCAAAAGACTGGACACTGCCGGACTCAGGACGGCTGAGTGTTTTAATACCTGCAGAAATTTTTAAAGATACAGTATCATTTTTCTCAAGGTCTTTGGGATCGATCCTGATATCATAAACTTTTGCTGTAACTTTATAAATATTCAGCTTCTGCCCTGTAGTCTGATCGGTAAAGTTGATATTCCCGTCTTCCATGCCTATAGAACCCATATTTACCGCTACAGGAATATCATCAGCCTTGAACGGCTTTGCTTCCTCTTTAGGTTTTGCAGCATCTTCACGCATTTTTTTCTCAAGCGCTGCTTTCTCCTCATTTGTCTTCGGTTTTGATGCCATGAGGTCTGAAAAATTAAAAGCACCGCTTTTAAATCTGAAAACATTCACCTGCGGTGATTTCAGCATAAGCTCGTTGAGAACAAACTTTCTGCTTAAGAGTGGGATTATGGAAACTTTGAAATTAATAGCTTTTATCGATGCAAAGACATCCGCATCTGCTACAGGTTTATTTTTTAAAGATTCGATATCCTTTTCAGTTTTAAAATTGGATATTCTTACATCTTTAACAGAAAAACCTGAAACAGCAGAAAATAGTGCTCCGGAAATATCACCTATTCTTACCTGGCGGTGAAGCTGTTTCTCCATCTGATTTTCTATAAAAGGCTTATCAACAATAATCATTACAGCAATTCCTGCTGCGATTATAATTAAAAATATACCGCCGAAAAAAACAGCAGTCCACTTAATTAATCTTTTCAGAATTCCTTTATTGGCATTATTATCACTCATTTTTATACTCCTGTTTTTATTAGTTAAACTATTCTTACTTCAAACACAACAGTAATTTTTATTTAACAATAAAAGACAACCGGAGGTTTGTCAATAATTATAGTTGCATATTTAAATCAATTTATTCCGGATAAATCAATATTTTTCTGCAAAGAATGTTATATTTTTTAAAATTAAAAGAAAGCATTGGACCGCATCATATCCGCATGCTTTGAAGAGATGGTCTATTTAAAATTATTTTCAGAATGAAGATTTAATTGATTTTTTTGAAATCAATTAAAAAGCGATGCAGATATCAGAAAAACAATGAATAAATTTAAAAAAGCATAATTTTTTAATTCTTATTGCTGATAATAATTATCCATTGGAGCTATTGATTCAATCATATCTATGACGTCTTTCTGTTTTGGAAAATTTTTCATAGTATTTTTTTCTTCATCAACAGTTCCGAATATTGCTTCATTTGAAAGTTTTCCGATCATAGTCTCAATTTCCTTATCAGTATTGCCAAGAATAAAAAGAATATTCGGGCCGGAATTATATCCCCAACTGAATCCATCATTGCGGGTCACAGTAAAAGTTTCAGTTACACCGTCACCATCTGCGTCTTCACAATAATAAATTGTCTGATCATGCGATTTAGCCATGGCAGATGAAAAATATTTTTTATTTTTTGCTCCTATAGTTTGTTCATTAATTTTTGCTTCAATCGGTTTATATGTAATAGTTAGAGATGATTCATTCCTGTTTTTCATTAACTGGCGGAATTTTGCAACATGCTGTTCAATAAATTTATCTCGGACTGCTTTATAAAACACGCCAAAATTAGTTGTTACAAATTCTTCATTACTGTTCGTTAAAACATCCTGCTTGCGGTTCATTATTCTGATATAATCAGGTTTTCCATTGATTTTGTTTTCCCAGAGACTTCCATCCTCAATGTTAATCTGATCAACATCCAGTTTAAATTTTCTTTGCAGAACAACAGACAGATTATCAAATCCATCAGAAATAAGATATATTTTTTTATCTTTAATAACAAGCAGGCTTTCAAATGAATTATCAACCAGCACATCTGTATATTTTTCTACACGCTGATAAGCTATACGGCTATCATCATATTTTGAAATTTTATCAAGATTAATCTGTTCAAACTGCATTTTTTTTGATAAAAGTGCAGTTCCTGAAGCTATTATAAAAATCAATATAATAAAAAGAAATATAGGCTTTTTCTTTTGCATAATTCATACCTGTAACTTTATTTAATGTATAGTTCTTACTTATATAAATATCGGTTTATCAGATAAATTCATTTATATCTAAATTAGCGAAAATAAAAAAAATGCTTTCATTTTATAAAAAAAAAGTATAAATAAATCTCCGCTAATTCAGGCTGGCACATGCTCTATTAAATTGTATTTTTTAAAAAAATGTTGACATGATATATCTTTTAAACACTTTTATTCAAATTAAAGTGCAAATTTTATTAACCAAGAGGAATAGTTTAATGAAAATATACAGTTATCTATTAATAATCTTTCTGGTTCTGATTGTTGTTTCATGCGACCGGCCTGGAAAACAGATTAAAAAGTCTTCAACTTCCAAAGAAGACAGTATAAAATTTCAGGCTAAAAAATCTGAAATCAAAAATGATGAAAAAAAAGATAACGTATCAGAGATCAATAAAAAGCCTAACGCTGATAAAAATAATACTCTTACCTGGGGCAATGGAAAATATAAATACATTGGAGAGATCAAAGATGGAAAACCCCACGGCAAAGGTACGCTGTTTATATATGATGAAAACGGAAATCTGGTCAGCTCTCAGGAAGGCCAATTTGAATATGGGAAACAGACAGGTGATTTTAAAGTTAAAAATTTTGATGCAAAAGGAAATTTAATCAGCGAGTTCAATGGAACAGTTAAAAACGCAAAATACATAAATGGTAAACTTACTACTTATGATAAAGATGGTAAAGTCACAAGTGTTTATACAGGTTCTTTTCTTGATAATAAACCGGACGGTGAAGGTATTTTAAGTGAATATGATAAATATGGTAAAATTAATAGAAAGATTGAAGGGAAATTTAAAAACGGCATTCCAATAGGAGACGTAAAAGTAACAAATTATAACAGTAAAGGTGAAACAATAAGCCGGTTTACAGGAACTTTAAAAAACGGGAATTATGATACAGGTACACTTGAGACACTTGATGCAAACGGAAATCTGATTTCTAAATACACAGGACAATTTGCTGATAATAAACCTGAAGGTTACGGCATTTTAAGCGAATTTGACAAAGATGGAAAACTAATCCGCACACTTGAAGGAACATTTTTCGATGGCAGACCAAGCGGAAAATTAATTGTTTCATATTATGATAAAGACGGTAATATTTCAAAAAAAATTACAGGGCAGTTCAAGGATGGTAATTTTAACGGGGATGCAAAAATAGAAGAGTTCGATAAAAATGGAAAGATTTCAAGCATATATACAGGAGAAGTCAAAAACGGAAAGCCTGATGGAGTGGGGACTTTAATCAAATATGATAAAGACGGCAATAAGATTTCAGAATATAAAGGAATCTTTAAAGACGGAAATGAAAATGGAGAAGGTCTGCTGACTGTTTATAATAAAAACGGATCAATAAAATCGCAATATAAAGGAAATTTTAAAAACGGGAAGTTTGACGGAAATGGAGAACTTTCTGAATATGATGAGAAAGGAAATCTTCTTACAAAATATGAAGGTGATTTCAAGGAAGGGAAAAAAGACGGTGAAGGCACTCTCTGGATTCATAAAAACGGCAAGCTGGTCAGGAAATACATAGGACAATATAAAGATGACAAAGAACATGGTCAGGGTTCTGAATTTTTATATAATGAAAAAGGAATTTTAATTAGTAAATATCTGGGAATGTTTCAGAATGGGAAAAAAACCGGCGAAGGAACGCTCTTCACATATAACGAAAACGGGAAACTTGTATCACAATATCTCGGGCAGTTTGCAGATGGGATTCCAAATGGTGACGGAACATTAATAAAATATAACAGCAAAGGAAAAATTATTTCCAAATATATAGGCCAATTTAAAGACGGGAAAGAGCATGGCGAAGGATCCATGTTTATATATGATGAAAACGGTAAATTGATAAATAAATTTTTTGCAACATGGACAAATGGTAAAAAAGGCAATGAAAAGCCGTTGATTTACGGTGAGGGTGATTCATATAGCGGCGAATGGAAAGACGGTAAAAAGCATGGTTACGGAGTTTATGTCTGGGGAAAATCATCAAAATGGTTTGGTGCTAAATATTCCGGTTATTTCAATATGGATAAAAAATCAGGGCAAAGCTCTTTAACTCTTCCTTCCGGAGATAAGTATTTCGGAGATTTTAAAGATGGCGAGATTGAAGGCGATGGAGTCTGGTACTATGTTGACGGTTCAAGATTCATTGCAACATTTAAAAAAGGGAAATGTGTCAACAAAGGAATGAAAATATGGGCTGATGGAACAAAATATATTTCCGCGATTGACAGTTATTACCACAGTGAAAAAAATTCATATATGCCATACGGGGAAGACGGGAAATATAAAACAAAAACAATTAACGACACAAGTAAAAACGGGAAGGATACGTATTTCTGGGATGCCGAAGCAATATTTGAAGAAGAATATAAATAATTGATGGAAGATCCTTGACCTTACTTTTAACAGCAGAAGCAGTATTTAATAAAGTATGTCAGTCTTTAGAAGTTATAACCACGTCATATCCGTGTTTATAAAATAATATTTTAGAAAATTATAAAAAAATTGTTGGGCTGGACTAACAATAGAGCACTCCATTAAAAAAATTAAAAAAAATATTTTTTTTAATTGCATTTGAACCGGAAAAAAAAATTCTGCCATTAGATGTGAATGAACGCTTATTATTTTAAATTTTTTATTATTAAAATACTGGACAAAAAAATTAATTATTTTAAGCTGACACACACTTCAATAATAAAAATAGCAGGCGGGTCTTAAAGAAATGAAAACATTGTTCATCGGCAATAGAGACATGATGCAGGATATGGATATGCTTGACTATTTCATCGACGAAGAATTTGTTCAGGTAATGAACAAATATGAATTAATGGAATCCCAGATTGTGTACTTCTCTGCAGGAGAAGCTAAGATAAAGGAAATTTTAATTAAAAAGTTTCCTTCATATTCAGTATAACTCCAGTTTCAAATCAAGTTTCTTTTTTTAAAATATCTCAATCATAACAGAGGGCTTTTTGAAATATAATGGTCAGATACCTGTTATATATGATACGCAAGATCAATTCCTACAGCAGCACTGAATATCCCTTCAACAAGTGCGCCTTCGAAGGAATGTCTAAAAAATTGAATGCATAACTCTAATTCCATTTATTACAATCATATACAACGGAACCGGCTGAGATAAAAATGATATTATTTTTCCTGATTTGAAATGTCCGGGGATAAAAAAGTTTGAGGCAAAAACTGCAGCTCTGATTTTAAATTAAAATAATCAGATTATTATCCGGTATGCGAACAAATGATAAAACCCTTCCGGCAAAGTGCTTAAAGACTGGTTAGCGGACTCAAACCGGCTACAACAAAGATACTGTATTTCTTCCGTTTCTTTTTGATTCATACAGTGCCCTGTCAGCTCTTTCAATAAAATCATGGCTGCTGAAATCAAGTGACTGATCAAACTGAGTTATGCCGATGGAAATAGTTGCACTTAGAATTTTATCATCATATAAAACTTCAGACTCCTCAATGCTCTGCCTTATTCTTTCAGCAACAATCAGTGCTTCATGAATATCTGTCTTCGGAAGTATGACTGAAAACTCCTCACCTCCGTATCTGGCAGCTATATCTGTAGGCCTGAGGCTTTCTTTAATTACTGCTGCTACATTTTTAATTACAATATCACCTGCAGTGTGACCGTATGTATCATTAAATTCCTTAAAATGATCAATATCAGCCATAATCAGAGAAAGCACCCGCTTTGTTTTTACAGTTCTTTCAATTTCATCAACAAGCGCTGACTGAAAATAATGGTGTATTTTCAGCTTGGTCATCATGTCTGTAGTTGCCATTTCATATAGATATGAATTATGAATCGCAATTCCTGCAAGCGAAGCAATATCAAGAAGATACTGTTTTTCAGAATCAGTAAATTTGTTTAAATTCATATTAATTCTATCGCCGAGAATTATTATGCCGTTTACTTTTCCTTTGCTTGTGAGAGGAACAAGAAGACCGGGATCAAGAATTTTTATAATCTGTAATCCGTTATCAGTTTTGGGGACATTTTTATTTACTTCATCAAAAGTGAGGCATTTTGTTTTTTCCTGAAGCAGCTTTAAAACACCGCTCGATTGATCAATTTCATATTCCTTTAAATGATCGAGATCAAAACCCTTATAATTCCTGTGCAGCGAGTAGCTATCAGAACCGATTCCCTTCTGTAAAAAAATACCTGCTTTTAAAAGCTGCATCTGCCCCATACAGGTAAATAGTATAGAGTCAATAAGAGAATTATAATCAAGAGTCGAATTCAGACCTTTACTTATTTCAATAAGCTGTCTGAGATCATAAATTTTTCTCTCGTAATTCTCAATTTCAACAGGGTATTTCATTTCCATAAATTATTTACTATTTGGTGGCCTTAAAGACGTCAATCTATTAATTGCATCTTTCAGATCAATTCTTCCATCATAAATTGCCTTTCCCACAATACAACCCGTAAGGCCGGAATTTTCCAATTCCGATAATGAAACAATATCTTCATATTTAGTGACACCGCCGGAGGCTATAAGATTCACTCCCGGAGCTTTTTGCAATATATCAGCCATTGATTTAATATTCGGACCGATAAGCATGCCGTCTGTGGCTATATCAGTAAAAATAAAATTTTTAATGCCATCAGCCTGAAATTTTTTAATAACCTCTATCGCAGCAATACGGCTTACAGATTTCCATCCATGAGTTGCAGCCATGCCGTCTTTTGCATCAACTCCTGCTACAATATATTCTGAATACTTTTTTATTGTATCACTGAATTCATCATTCAGAAGAACTGTACCTGCTATGATTCTTTTAATTCCCGCATCAATATATTTCCTGATAGAAGCTTCTGTTCTGATTCCTCCGCCGATTTCTACAGGAATTTTTATTGATTGAGATATTTTTTTAACAAGATCAAAATTTATCAGATCTCCGGCAAAAGCGCCGTCGAGATCAACTATGTGAATAAGCTCCGCTCCATCTGATTCGAATTTTCTTGCAACTGAAACCGGATCATCGGAATAAATAGTAGCCCTGTCAGGATCGCCCTGAATTAATCGGACGCATTTGCCGTCTTTTAAATCAATAGCAGGTATAATCAGCATGAAAGCCTCACAAAATTTTCTATAATCTTCAAACCGTTTGTATGACTTTTTTCAGGATGAAACTGGGTCGCTATTAAATTCCCGTCAGATACAATGCAGGGAAATTTCAATCCGTATTCAGATTCGCCTGCAATCCATTTTTCATCGTGTACTTCAGGATAATATGAGTGTATAAAGTAAAAATAAGATGAATCAGGAATCCCTTCAAAAAATTTAGACTTCTTTCTGAAAGAAACAGTATTCCATCCCATATGCGGAACTTTTAGAGTGTCTGAATTAAATCGGACAACATCCCCTTCAATCACATTTAGGCCTTCTGATTTCCCGAATTCTTCGCTTGTTGAAAACAGCAGCTGGAATCCCAGGCAGATTCCCATAAAGTATCCGCCGGATGATATATAATCTCTTATTGCATCAATCCACCCTGCCTTTTTAAAATTTTCCATAGCCATGGCAAAAGCACCGTCACCGGGAAGCACAACAGCCTTTGATGTTTTTAAATCAGAAGGATCCTGAGATATTCTAACGCTGTCAGAATACAACTCAAAAGCTTTTACTACGGATCTGAGATTTCCCATTCCGTAATCAATAACTGTTATCATTAAATAGTACCCTTTAGCGATGGTATGGAACCTGAAAGAGCCGGATCAATTGAATAAGCCTGATACAAGGCTATACCAAAAGCCTTAAAAATAGATTCATGAATATGGTGCCTGTTGTCGCCGTAATTCTGTATAATGTGCAGATTAAGTCCGGCACTTGATGAAAAAGATTTCATAAACTCAAGTGTAAGCTCCTCGCTGTATTGATTGATATAGCCGGAAAGTTCACATCCTGAATAATGAAAATACGCTCTTCCCGAAAGATCAACTGCAACTGTTGACAAAGAATCATCCATCGGAATCATTACGCTTGAAAATCTTTTAATTCCGGATTTATCACCAAGAGATTCTTTAAAAGCAGCTCCAATACAAATACCGATATCTTCGATAGAATGATGATCATCAATATGCGTATCGCCTCTGCAGATCAGTTTCAGATTAAATCTGCCGTGCTTGGCTGCAGAAGCAATCATATGATCGAAAAACGGAACACCGCTTTCAATTGCTGAAGGCTCAAGGCAATCAAGCTGTATTTCAACAGTAATATCAGTTTCATTTGTCTTTCTGGAATTTTTTCCTTTTCTCATTGCGCACCGCCGGATTTTTTATAATATCAAAAATATATATTTTATCATTTTTTCCTGTCAAGATTTTAAAATCAATCTGTGCTGAAAATCACTTCTTTCGGTAATGTGTTTTTTTCTGAATCAGAAAGAACCGCATCATTTTTCAGCAATTCCTGCGAAGTATCAGCTGTAAATGAAGAAAATGTTTTTTTATATAATTTCTTCCCATATAAATTTTTTTTAAAATAGCAGATCTCCATTCCACCTGATATCCAGGATGGATCAAATCCATTTTTAATTGCAGTTTTCAAAACAGCCGTTTTTAAATCAAGGGAATAAACAGAGTTTATACCGTTCAAAATAAAAGAAACTGCAACTTTGTCTTTGTTTAAAGCAGTTATTCCGGAAGGATACTTTATATTTCCTGTTATTTTATAATCCTGTTTTAATTTCAGATCTAATGCAAAAAGTGAATACTTTGAGCTGAATGGATTATCATATGAATTCTTATTAGAAAAATACAGCAGCGTGTTTTCATCTACTGGAACAGGAAACTTTTTATCAAAATAATCAGAAGTAATTCTATTCAATTTTCCGGATACGGCATCATAAATAAAAATACCCGATGATTCATTTGAATATCCTATGAATAAATATTTTCCTCCAGCATAAATTTTCATATCAGCTATTTTATGGAAAGGCAGGCTGAACACCTGGAAAACTCCGGCTGTTTTTAAATCAATCGATGAAATTAAAATCTGATTATCTTTAATTGATGCAACACTAAACGATTTAGAATCCGGATACCAGGACAGTATTTGCGATTGAGGTAAAAGATTTCCTGCTGAAATTTTCTTTTCTGTTCCGTCAGAAAAAATTTTTATCCTGATTCCGTCTTTATCAATTATGCCTGCGGCAGATCCGTCAGGAGAAATTGAAATTACAGATTCTTTACTGAAAACATAGTTCCTGTTTTGCAAATCTGTGTCTTCATCAGAAATAATCTCCTCATTCCGTAATGAATTAATCCAGATTTCAACAAGCTCATCTTCAGATTTCCCGTATATCTTTTTAAATGCTGCAGATATTCCGCCCGAATCTAAAGCTTCCCTGAAAAAAAAAGGGATTTTCCCTTTAAAATTTTTTTCAAGAAAATCAAAGAATGAAACAGAAGCATAAGTAAAATTTTCATTCTCAGGCGATTTTAAAATCTCTGAATATTTTTTATTGCCTTTTCCAGATAAATTACTGAATGATGCAATTTCTCTATCAGATGAAGAAACATACAGGCTGTAACCGATTTTTATCCAGGCCGGAATTTCGTTTAATGCAGATTTATTAATAAGCAGCAAATCTTCTTTCATGGCAGATAAAAGTATACAGGACAGCTGATAAGAAGCAGTATTACCGGCTTCAATATACGAACCTGAAAATTTAATATCAATAGCCTTCATGGAATATTTTTTTTCATTATTTGCATTTCCATATGAAAGATTTACCTGAATAGGATCATTGATTTCAAATTTCAGCTTATCAGACTGGATTTTATAATTTTTCTCAAGATGTGAAATAATGTAATAAGCACATTTCTCCATTCCGACCGGATATATGACATCGAAATGAACAGTGCTTGCTTTGCTCTGAGAAAACAGAGGAAGAGAAATAAAAAGTATAGCAAAAAAATATTTAATCAATTTGCCTGGCCATCAAGAAAATAAAGTGATTTAATATCTTCAGACTGGACTCGGCCTTCTTTAATTATTCTGAGACTTCCATCTGAAATATCCACAATTGACGGAGGAATATGTTCCTTGCAGAATTCCTTTATTATTATTATTAAATGAGCTGTACCGGTAAATGTTTTAATAATTTCAGCTTCTCTGAAAATCTTTTTTTTAACGCACTGTGCAGGGATAAATAATACAGGGTTTCCAATTTTATTTATAAAATCATTTATATATTTACTTCTGGGCATTCTCATAGTTACTGCGGAATTATCTTTTTTTCTCTTCATTGAAACATTAATTTCACCTGGCCATATTCTATGGAGAAAATCAAATTCATGCTTGCCTATTTCAACTGCAGCATCAGCCATTTTAAAATTGGATATCAGCAAAGTGGAATCATCAGAAAGATTATATGAAGAATTTAAATTAATATGCATTTTTTCTGCAAATTCAGGAGAAACAAGAAGTCCATACATGCAGTCTACAGGAAGTAGTACAGCTCCGCCATCAGCAAACACAGCTGCCATTGATTCAATTAATTCCTGGTCAATTGAACTGTCTTTTTTCAGCTTTTTAATTTTTATTATTTCTGTTTTAACCCGTTTATTCATCAGTTGACTCATTGCTCCTGATCATTCGGCTGAACAGAAAGATTATAATCAAAGCTGAAAGAATCAGCCAGATCAGTCTCATGTGGCCGAGGTTAACACTGTTTTCATCTTCAGATACAGGCAAAGACCTGTTCTCTTTTGAAGCTCCGCCCTTAAAAAAAAGAAGCCTGTCGCCTCTGCCGGTGAATCCGGATTTTTGAAAGTCATTTTCTGAAATAGTGCCGGATAAATATTCCTTATAAACAGATTCAAGCTCGCGGTTTTCCGTTTTTAATTCAGACATAACCGAGACGAGTCTCTGCTTTTTCAATTCCAGATTCCGCCTTTCCAGTATGCCGCTTTCACTGAAAATAAAAACATACACACCGGAAAGGAAAAAAGCAGCAGCGATTAAATATAATTTATGAATTTGCCTTTTCAATATTTCTGAAATTCCCTATACCCTTGAATGAAGCCATTCGTCCCAGGGACTCCTCAATTCTTAACAGCTGATTATATTTTGCAAGTCTGTCTGTTCTTGAAGCTGAACCGGTTTTAATCTGACCTGTATTTAATCCTACAACAAGATCAGAAATAGTTGTGTCTTCAGTCTCGCCGGATCTGTGTGAAACAACAGCAGTATAGCCCGCTTTCTGAGCCATATTTATAGCTTCAATCGTTTCAGTTAAAGTTCCGATCTGATTTAGTTTAATTAATACTGAATTTGCTACTCCTTCTTTAATTCCCCTTTTAATTAACTCGGTATTGGTTACAAACAGATCGTCTCCGACAAGCTGAATCTTTTTGCCAAGCCTGTCTGTTAATATCTTCCACCCTTCCCAGTCATTTTCAGCAAGACCGTCTTCAAGAGAAATTATAGGGTAGCTTTTAATCCACTTTTCGTAGTAATCAACCATTTGTGAACTATCGAGTTCCCTTCCATCGCTTTTGGAAAAAACATATTTCTTTTTCTTAGCATCAAAAAATTCGCTCGATGCAGGATCAAGGGCAATGAATACATCCCTTCCGGGTTTGAATCCGGCTTTTTCAATTGCGCTGATTATAAGCTCAAGCGGCTCTTCATTGGATTTGCATGATGGAGCGAATCCACCTTCATCGCCGACACTTGTTGAATAGCCTTTAGTTTTCAGAACGCTTTTTAATGTATGAAAAACTTCAGTCCCCATTCTTAGGGCTTCGCTGAAATTTTTTGCACCTGCAGGCATTACCATGAATTCCTGCATATCAACATTGGAATCAGCATGAGAACCGCCGTTCATTATATTCATCATTGGAACCGGAAGTTCACATGCACCAACTCCGCCGAAATATCTGTATAAAGGCATTTCTAATGTTTCAGCAACTGCTTTGGCGCAGGCAAGTGATACGCCGAGCATGGCATTTGCTCCAAGTTTTGATTTATTCGGGGTGCCGTCCAGCGCAATAAGAACCCTGTCAATTTCAATCTGCTGTGATGCGTCCATATCAATAATTGAACCTGATATAATCTGATTCACATTCGCAACTGCCTTTAAAACGCCCTTGCCCAGATATCTTCCTTTATCGCCGTCTCTCAGTTCAACAGCCTCATGTTCGCCTGTTGACGCTCCGGAAGGCACAGCAGCTCTGCCTGAAAATCCGGATGATAATTCTATCTCGACTTCAACTGTTGGGTTTCCTCTTGAATCAAGAATTTCTCTGGCATGAACATCTGTAATTATTGTCACATTTTTTCTCCTGATACAGAATTTGAAATTACATTATGCCGATGGATATTTATTAATATTTGACGCAATCAAGCAGGAATAAGTCAAGAACAAAATGGCTAAGATAAAAATTCAGATGAACGGAGTTCCTCGATCAGATCGGAAAGCTTCAGCCTGTCCTGCTCAGAAATAAGATCGAATTTAAAACCGCCTTTATAAATAATTTCAGCGTCCTGTTTTTTAAAAATTCTCCAGGCAGGCTCAACACCGATAAGAAACATATTATTTTTATAATGAAGCCGGATGAAAAAATCATCAAGCGCTTCGATTTTTTTTCTCTGCGAATCTGTTACATTGCTGATATCTACAGCCAACCCGCCAAGACTGATATCAAAAATTTCCGCTCTGATAGATTCAGCTGAATCAAGATCAAATTCAATAAAAAGTAGAGATGTTGTATTATCAATACCGCCAGACCGGATGAACCGCTTATTTTTTCTTGAATCCATTTATATAAAGTCCAAAGTTTTTTATTTTATAAATAATTTTGAAAAGTAACTATATATATTTTCAGCCTGTTCTGAATTTTTTCCTTCAGTAATAATTCTGAAAACAGGCTCTGTATTCGATGCACGGAGATGAACCCACCCTCCTTTGAATTCCGGATGCTTTTCAAAATCAATTCTCAAGCCATCGATTGATGAAATTTTTTCTTTCTTAAAGTTATCTTTTATTTTTTTAACATGCCCGGGCCCGAATTTTTCCGGATCATACTTAACCTTGCCCTTTTTCATTACATACTGAGGAAGATCTGCTACTATTTCCGAAACCGGTTTCCCCTTTTCAGCCATCATTTCAAGTAAATATGCAATTCCTGCAAGGCTGTCTCTGCCGAGATGAATTTCCGGAGATATAACCCCGCCATTGCCTTCTCCGCCGATTCTGGCACCAAGTTTTCTCATTTCATCAACAACATTTATTTCGCCGACTTTTGATCTCACAAATCTGCATCCGTATTTTACAGCAACATCCTCAACTGCACGTGTTGTTGACAGATTCACAACTACGGTTCCTTTCTTTTTTGATAGAAGATGTTCCGTAACAAGTGCTACAGTGTACTCTTCACCTATTGGCCTTCCCTTTTCATCAACCACAGCAAGTCTGTCTGCATCCGGATCCTGAGCAAATCCTATATCACTTTTATTTTTAATTACTGCTTTTGATAAAGCGCTTAAATTCTCAGGAAGCGGCTCGGCAATTCTCGGAAATATTCCGTTTATTTCACAATATACAGGATCTACACTGCAGTTAAGTCTCTTCAGCATATCAGGTGTTATGATTGATCCGGCACCGTTGACAGAATCGAGCGATATTTTAAATTTCTTTTCAGATATCTTTTTTGTATTAACAACACTGAAAACTTTTTTAATATGGATTTCCGAAGCAGAAGTATTTTTTATGATATTTCCGACTCCGCTGTAATCCGGATATTTGAAAGAGCCTTCCATAAGTTTAAAAAATTTCGGGATCTGAACTGCATTTAAAAATGAACCGGTTTTATCTATAAGTTTGAATGCGTTCCAGTCAATCGGATTGTGCGATGCGGATATTACGATGCCGCCTGCTGCATTAAGTTCTTCAACCATTATCTGCACAGTTGGAGTCGGAACTATACCGAGATCAACAACATCGCATCCTGAAAGAGAAAGGATAGACTGCATCCCGAGAGAAACTGCCTCTCCTGTGGGCCTGCTGTCTCTTCCTATAACAACAAGTCCTCTGTTAACAAATTTCGCGAACGCTGATCCTACAGCTAATATCAATTCAGGAGTTAATGTATCTCCAACAACCCCTCTAATTCCTGAAATACTTTTCATTAATGTCGACATGTTAATCTCTTCTGCTTCTTCTGGTTTTTTTCCTTTTAACTCCGCCTACAACCGGAGCAGGAGCATTATCTTTTGCGGACTTATGCGATTTATTCATGTAACCGGCATTCACAGGAACACCTCCGCCGCCGAACTGTTCAACCTCCGCATGAAATTCATTGCCAACAGCCTTATAATCGACTGCGTCTTCCTCAACTCTTTCCATTTTAACCTTGAGCATATATTCAATTATCTCTTTTTTCAAAGTTGTGAGCATATCTTTGAACAGCTCAAACCCCTGAAGTTTATATTCTATTAAAGGGTTTTTCTCACCGTAACCAACAGTCCAAATACCGTCACGAAGCTCATCCATTGAAAGAAGATGATCTCTCCACTTGGCATCAATTACCTGGAGAGAAATAAGCCTCTCGATAATCCTCATGTCATGAGAACCTGCATCACTTTCTTTTTTATGATATGCTTCAAGCACTGAATCAGCAACCGCATTAATAAATGCGTCATAGGACAAAACTGCAGGATCTGTTTTTGTATAATCGATCTCTACCATGAAATCATTTTTCAGCCAGGCGTTCAGTCCATCGAGATTCCATTCCTCAGGATGCCTTGCCCCGCCGGTAAAATTATCTATCTGATTCTGGCACACGTCATCAATATATGTGACAATTTTTTTAGATATATCCTCACCGTCTAGGATTTCATTTCTCTCTTTATAGATATATTCCCTCTGCGCATTCATTACATCATCATATTCAAGAAGGTGCTTTCTTATTTCAAAGTTCCGTCCCTCAACACGTTTCTGTGCGCTTGCTATAGCGTTTGTAACCATTTTGCTTTCTATTTCCTGGCCTTCTTCCATACCGAGACGCTGCATAACGCTTGAAATTCTTTCCGGGCTGAAAAGCCTCATCAGATCATCTTCAAGCGAAAGATAAAATCTGGATTCTCCCGGATCCCCCTGTCTTCCCGATCGTCCGCGGAGCTGATTGTCAATCCTTCGTGCCTCATGTCTTTCTGTTCCAAGTATATATAAGCCGCCTGCAGCAACAACCTTTTCATGGTTTAATGCCCACTCTCTGCCCTGCCTTAAAATATTATGAGCCTTACTTTTATCCTGACCTATCATTTTCTCATGAAATTTATCAGCTTCATCAAATTCACTTTTCAGAATGGCCAGTTTATATGAATTCCATACTTCAGCATCATGAACAGGTATATGCGCTTCAAGCTCATCCACGTACAGCCTGCGTCCGCCAAGCACTATGTCAGTACCTCGTCCGGCCATATTGGTTGCTATTGTTACAGCTGACGGCCTTCCGGCTTCAGCAATGATCTGAGCTTCCTTCTCGTGATACTTTGCGTTAAGAACATTATGGATAACACCGCGCGACTTCATCAGCATTGACAGTTTTTCAGATTTTTCAATAGAAATTGTACCAACAAGAATCGGCTGCCCCTTCTTTGTTTTAACAATAATATCTTCAACTATGGCATTAAATTTCTCTCTTTCTGTTCTATATACTTTGTCAGGCTGATCTTTTCTTATCATTGGCATATTTGACGGGATTACAACAACATCGAGTTTGTATATTTTTTTAAATTCCATCGCCTCTGTGTCAGCGGTTCCGGTCATACCTGCAAGTTTTTTATACATTCTGAAAAAATTCTGAAATGTTACTGTTGCAAGAGTCTGGCTTTCACGCGCGATTGTAACATTCTCCTTGGCTTCAAGCGCCTGATGCAGACCGTCAGAATATCTTCTTCCGGGCATAAGCCTTCCCGTAAACTCATCGACAATAAGGACTTCCCCGTCTTTAACAATGTAATCTATATCCCTGCGGAAAAGAGAATGGGCTTTCAGAGCCTGGTTGATATGATGAAGCGTATCTATATGCTTATTGTCATAAAGGTTATCAATTTTGAGAAGCCTCTGTACATGCAGTATTCCATCTTCAGTAAGATTTACATGCCTGTCTTTTTCATTAATTTCAAAATCAACTTTATCTTTCAGGTTAGGAATTATCTTGTTTATCAGAAAATACTTTTTAGTGGACTCTTCAGTTGAGCCTGATATGATAAGCGGAGTTCTTGCCTCGTCTATGAGAATCGAGTCAACCTCATCAACAATAGCAAAATTGAGCGGCCGCAGAACCCTGAGGCTCTTGTGCTCAACCATGTTGTCCCTGAGGTAATCAAACCCGAATTCGTTGTTAGTTCCGTATGTAATATCACATCTATATGCTGTCTGCCTGTCTTCATGATCCATATCATGCTGAATAATTCCTACAGTGAGTCCAAGGAACTTGTATATTTTACCCATCCATTCCGCATCACGTCTTGCCAGGTAGTCATTAACAGTTACAAGATGAGCGCCAAGCCCGGTAAGTGCATTAAGATAAAGCGGACATGTAGCAACCAGAGTTTTACCCTCACCGGTTTTCATCTCGGAAATCCGTCCCTGATGGTGAACTATTCCTCCCATCATCTGTACATCAAAATGGCGCATACCGAGAGTTCTCACTGATGCTTCACGGACAAGAGCAAATGCTTCAGAAAGGATATCATCCAGGGTTTCGCCTTTAGTAAGCCTTTCCCTGAATTCGAAAGTTTTCTGTTTCATTTCGTTATCGGACAGCTTTTTTATTTCCGGTTCGAATGAATTGATTTTTTCAATCATCGGTTTTAATTTTTTTACATCTCTTTCATGCTTTGTTCCGAAAAAAATGCTGAAAAATTTATCTATCATGGCGGAATCCTTTATTTTTAAAACAGAATTTATGTATAGCGGATAACAAAACAGAATTTATTCGGGGTTAAATTTAATCAAGAGAATTTTTTTAAAAATCTGCATGTAAATTAAAATGCAATATCACTAAAAAAATAAATGAATTATAATTGCAACTATAACTCCAACTACGCTTCCACCCAATATCTGCAAAGGGGTATGGCCGATATTTTCAACAAATTTATCCTTAAATTCTTTTATCACCAGATCATTGTTTCTCATAATCTCGTTAAGAAGTCTTGCCTGTTTTCCTGTTTCCCATCTTACTCCAGTTGCGTCGATGAGAACAATAAATGTAAATAAAACTGCAAGCATGAATGTACTGGTAGGTCCCTCAAAAAACAATATTGCTGCTGTAGCTGAAACCACTGAAGCTGAATGTGAACTA
Organism: uncultured Leptospirales bacterium; assembly: GCA_964392365.1. Classification (GTDB taxonomy): domain Bacteria; phylum Spirochaetota; class UBA4802; order UBA4802; family UBA5550; genus CAYMPH01. The sequence continues at coordinate 41,450 of CAYMPH010000022.1, read as the reverse complement.
GGAAAACCGCCCTGAACAAAAATCAGATCCCACAAACTGAATCTTTTTGTTTTAAATATTCCAATGGAAATCTTGATGGTCTGTGATGTTATATATGAAAAAAGCCCTGATATAAATATCTTATTAGAAATTATTGAATATAATGTTTCCACAGATTCTCTCCAGATACAATTTTTTCAGTATCATAAATACTCCATGAAATAAGTCAATATTAATTCAATTTTGTTACTTTTTATCCTCTAGCAATAAAAAAACTTTAATCTTTTTATTTCTTCTACTGCCGGCTTATCTGCCTATTATCTGCTTGGCCTTATTAACTCCATCAACTGCGTCTGTGCCGTAAAATGCTCCGATTCCATTTGCGTACTCCTCATTCACAACAGCACCTCCAACGAGAAGTTTTGCTTTAATTTTTCCAGAGCGTATTGAATCGCTGACAACCTTGAGCTCATTCATGGTTGTAGTCAGAAGGGAGCTCAGACAGAGAATATCAGGCTTCAGCCTGTTCACTGCTTCAGTTATTGTTTCAATATCAACATCCTTGCCCAGATCATGCACCTCAAATCCGTGATTTTCAAGCATCATCGCAACTATATTTTTTCCAATGTCGTGAATGTCACCCTTTACAGTGCATATTACAACCCTGCCGGCAGATGTTGAATTTTTCGATGTCAGTAAAGGCTTTAATATCAGAAAACCTTTTTTCATGGCATTAGCAGATGATATCATCTGCGGAAGAAAATATTCTCCTGTGCTGTAATAATCTCCGACTTTCTCAAGTGCTTTCAATAACCCGAGATCCATTATCTCCTTAGGTTCTTTTGTGTTAAGCGCTTCCATTACATTAATCTCAATCTCATCAAGATTCCCTTCAACAACGCAATTATAAATTCTGCTTATAATATCTGTTTCAGCAGCAGCATTTACCTGCAGCGGTGTTTCTGTTTTGATTTCCTTTCCCTTGAAGTAAGAAATATATTTTACTGCATCCTTATCGGATCCGTTCAGATAATCAAATGCAAGCTTTTCCTCCTCGGAAAAATTTTCAGGAACATTATACGATGTCGGATTAAGAATCGCAGCTGTAAGACCTGCATCAATCGCCATTTTCAGAAATACATTATTAATAAATTTTCTCTGAGGCAGACCGAAAGAAACGTTGCTCAGCCCTATGGAAGTCCTGATTCCCTTTGATGAAAAATGCCTGATAACTTTAACTGTTTCAACAGCTGATCCGGGTTCTGCACTTTCAGTAAGTATGAGAGGATCAATAAAAATCCTGTCCTTCGATATTCCCTCAGATTCAAGGAGTCCGATCAGTTTCTCGCCGATCCGGATTCTATTTGCCGAATCTCTGTGTATGCCTGTTTCATCAAGGCACATTGCCACAACAAAGCAGCCGTATTTTTTAATAATAGGAAGGATCTCCCTGATGCTTTTTTCATTGCCGTTGATTGAATTTACAATCGGAATTCCCGGATATGTCATGAGAGCTTTTTCAAGAACTGCAGGGTTATCGGAATCTATCATAAGCGGGGCTGACGTAATTCCGGTAAGCGTGTACACAGATTTATGCATTGATGATATTTCATCGATACCCGGAACACCCACATTAATATCGAGCACATTAGCTCCGTCTGCAACCTGTGCCTTGGAATCGCTTCTTAAAAAAGACTGACTACCGGTTTTAAGATCCTCTGCAAATTTTTTTCTTGCTGTAGGGTTCAGCCTCTCTCCAACAATGAGAAGATCTTTCTGCTCATTTAAATTTATTGTCATTCCCCTGCTGGTTAAAAAATAGTATTTTTTAATTTTTGCTGCTTCTTTATCCAGCTGCGATTTTTTTATCACGTCGCTTAATGCTTTAATGTGCACGGGATTTGTACCGCAGCACCCGCCGATTACCTTCACTCCGATCTTTGCAAAACCGAGGGATGTTGCTGCGAATTTTTCTGCAGATAAAGTGTATACAGCCTTACCTTCAATAAATTCAGGAAAACCTGCATTTGCCCACACGCTTAAATGACTTCCTATTTCATTGATCTTCTCAATGGATTCAGTGTATATTTCAAGAAGCGCATCCGGTCCCATACTGCAGTTGGCTCCGACGACATCCGCGCCCATTTGTGAAAGCGTTGCAAATGCAGTAAGCATATCAGTTCCTGACATTGTTTTTCCGCTGTTATCGAAAGATAAGCTGCAGATTACAGGCAGTTTAGTTTCTCTTTTAGCAGCAAGAAGAGCAAGCTTGGCTTCCTGTATATCTGTCATTGTTTCAATTATAATTACATCCGCTCCGCCGTTTTCAAGGCCTTTCATCTGCGGTCTGAATGAATTATATATTTCATCTGCAGGAAAATTCCCCATAGGCTCAACGAGGAGACCTGTTGGCCCTACAGATCCTCCAACAAAAGCACCTGCTTTATCTGCTGCTTTTCTTCCTGCAGCAGCTGCTTTTTCATTAATTTCAATGCATCTGCCTGATAAGCCGTATTCTGAGAGTTTAAGCATGCTTCCGCCGAAAGAATTTGTTTCTATAAGTTCAGCGCCGGATTCAATGTATAGCGAGTGTATTTCCTCAACAACATCCGGCCTTTCAATATTAAGTATTTCAAGCGGACCTTTATGATTCGGAACTTTATAAAAAAGAGCTGTTCCCATTGCTCCGTCCATAATTACCGGCCCTGATGCTGCAAGTCTTTCTTTGAATGTCATTTATTTATCCTTATTTAAACTATATCAATATATCTTGATATAGTAATATAGTTTATGCATTTTGTCAAGTTTTTTTCAAAAAAATTATATTTTTCTCGTTGTCTGGTTAATGCCGGTTATCAGCTGTTCTACAATCATATCAGCATTATTTTTCTGTTCAGGGGGGATAGGAATAACAAGATTTTCAGAGATTATTTTATTTCCGGACTGTTTTGAATATTTTGCATGAATATATTCAAAATCTCCGGAAATCTTTTTTATTTCATAGTCTGTTACCCTGGAATCCATCCAGTCGCAGACTTTATCATCCATAACAACACCAAATCTGGAAAAAATAACTTTTGAATTATAAAGATGATATCTTTTATGTGTAAACATCATTATCCAGAAAACAACTATCAGCAATGCAGATATTGATACGCCTATAATCTTTCCCTGGAGATAATCCGAAAACAGAGAAGATATTCCGATAGCTGCAAAAAGCGCTGCCATTATGCAGAAAACAGCGATGCGGCCTTTCTTGTCCTGAATAAACAGAATTTTCCTGGATGCCTGCCACAATGCAGGAGTTATTTCCCACTCGGCTATCAGGTTTTTCGGTGACACCATTTCATTATAAGTCATTGTATCAAGAATAATGATAAAAATACGCACAGCAAAAACCATAGACGCAAATGCTCCTGGCACGATAAAAAGCATAAAATATATCCCGATTGCCCACTCGAGAGTATAGGAGGAAAAAGCAAAGAAAAGACCAATTAATAATCCGGCAATATTTCTTAATAATTTATTCCTCATAACCGCGCCTCAAGTTTGTTTTTTTATGATATAATTATTATAAACATACCTTTTATAATTTTCAAGATATATTTATTTTTAAAGTAAAAGATATTTTCTGATAGTTCATTTTCCGAATTCTGCTTGAAAAATTGATAATTGACTAAAAATAGTATATTAATTATTTTATTAAAATTCAACACCCGATTTTTCTGTTTTACTGATAATTATTGATAGGATAAAAATATGAAAAAAATTTTTAAAGAAAATTTTACATCATCAATCAGGGCAGATTCCGCAAAAGGCATAACGGGAATTTCTGAAATATTTTCTATCGGAGCTGATACTGTATTAATTTCATGTTTTTCAGGTGATAATTTTTATTTATGTGATCCTTTTAGTTTACAAAAAAACATAGATTCAGACAAACATACAGGCCTTGAAATGATATTCGAAAATTTTAAAGATAAAAAATTTATTTTAGAAATATTCGGGGAAATTGATAAATCAGATGAATTGTCCGGAATAATTAAAAAGCATTCAATGGAGGAAAACATTTTAATCTGGACGCAAAACTCAAAACTGATGAAAAAGATAAGACAAAAACTTCCGGAAACTGCAACAGCAATGACTCCAAATGAATTTATATTTTTATATTTTCTTTTTAAAACAGGATTTCTGTATTTTAAAAGAAAATTTAAAGCTGATTGCCTGATGTCAATTGAATCAGCAGGTATTTCTTATATTCTTAACCCGGCTATGCTCAGTGAACTTTCTAAAAGAGAAATATTCTCAATTGCACTGGTAGATTCAACTGACAAACAGATTAAAAGACTTATTGAATCAGGTTGCAGAGGATTTGTTTTAAAAAATATTGAGCAGTTTCAGAATGTGAAGGATATTTTAAAACCGGTTTAAATTCTTATTATTATCAAAAAAAAATTTACCGCAGAGATACAACGATTCCGGGTCTCACTGCCTCTGCGGCAAATCAGCTATAGAATATATCAGACAGCTATAGCTGTTTTTTCACTACTCTGGTCCTTTTTTGAATCAAGAAAAACAATTTCATTTCCGATTATCTTGATTCTTGATTGGCTTTTTCCGTCTTTTCCTTCCCATCGTTCCTGCCTCAAAGCTCCTGCGATCATAATCCTTTTTCCCTTTGTTATTGATCCTGAACAGATTTCAGCAAGCTTTTCCCAGGTCTCAACATCAATGTACGATACTTTTGAATCTGCATCATCCTTTGAATAATGATTGATAGCAATTGAAAAGTTGCATACATTTTTCCCTGTTTTGGTTTTTCTCACTGAAGGATTTCGCGTAACAAAACCCTCTACTGTTGCACCCGCATAATTCCTCATAATTCAGCTCCTGTTAGATTATAAGCCATGGCGCCGGCCTGTTTATAATATTAATACTATCGGGAGAGGATTTTTTAAAAAAAATTTGTTATTTTTTTTCAATTAATGCTTCGAGGAAAAAATTTTCTTGATTAGTTGCGGCAATGAAAAAACAGACTTTTTATAAAATCTACCAGAGAACCTTCATAGGATTGATAAGAGTATTGTAGCGCCAGAGAGTAAAATGCAGGTGAGGTCCAGTTGAAAGTCCGGTTGATCCGACTTTCCCTATAAATCTGCCTGCTTCCACAAAAGCTCCCTGACGTACACTTACTGCAGATAAATGACCATACAGCGTCCTGTAACCGTCACCATGTTCAATTACAACTGCATAGCCATATCCTCCCATCCATCCGGCTGAAGTAACTCTGCCGCGCCTTGATGCGCCTACAGGTGTTCCATGAGGTGCAGCTATGTCCAGGCCGGTATGGAAGCTGTTTGTTCTGAAGATAGGATCAATTCTTCTTCCGTAATATGATGAATACCTTCCGCCGAGAGGAGAACGGAACAGTTCCCTTAATGCAAACTCCTTTGATAAAGTTTCGCTCAGGTCTTCTGAATGAGGTTTTTTGTTTTTAATGAATACAGCAATCGGCCTGTCGGATTTAAAAAATTTTAAATGAATTTTTTTTAAAAATGAAAGTTCTTCTATTTCAATTCCATTTTCATCAGTCTTGTATTTTTCCATCAACTCCGGAATTTCATTCAGCCGCCCGATAAAGTTTAATACTCCCTTTTCCGAAGGCACAAGAATACGCTGATTTACAACAGCGTTAAGGCTGTTCCAGTGCGGATTTGCTGCTATGAGTGTATCTATATTTACACCATTGGATTTGGCAATTTTCCAGAAATTGCTTTTTTTCTCGATACTGACTGCTTTGAATTTTATATCTTTAAACTTAACATCATTTATAACATAATCAATATATGAATCTTCATCCTGAAAATATGCTGAATAGCTCCCTTCCCATTTAACCTGTTCTGTATTTTCTTTATCTGCTGATTTATAAAAAAAAAGGCCATATAAGAGGCAGCTTGTGGTTAAAAAACTAAGTATACTTAAAGGTAGAAATTTTTTCATCTATTGCTTTTTTTCCTTATCTTTCAATGAATCAAGCATATCGTTAAAAAGTTTATAGAATTCCTTCAGTTCATCTTTTTCTCTCAAAGGTCTTGTTACCGGGGATTTTCCTTCAATCATCTCATTCAGATATCTTGACATTACAAAAATCGGACCGGAGATTCTGTGAGTTTTTTTGATAAGCAGCACATATAGGATAATTCCCTGAATTATTACAAATACAAGCAGGGTAATCAGCATTATCCTGTTGTATGTTATGATATTTTTCAGGGTATCCATATTGGTATTATGCTGTTTCATCTGGATCTTATAAACGGCTTTATAAGTTTCATCAGCACTTGAATTGGTTTGTGAAGAAAAATTCTCCATAATATTTGATTCAAGTTCAAGAATGTTCTGAATTTTTTCATTGTTAAATACAACGCTGAATGATATTGAACCCAGAATAATCACTGCAATTATAGTAACAACACCTATTATTGAAAAAGTGGTTCTGAACTGAAATTTTTTATCAACAATATATTTTTTTCTCTGGGTTGACATTTACTCACCATTTTTATAGAAAATTTTCCGGGAAATTTACGCTAAGCTGATATAACCTGCATATTAATAATTAATTTGTCAATACCTTTTCATGAAGTAAGGATTATAAGGAAAAAAAATTCGCGTCATCTGAATTTTTATAGAAATCCAGTTCATTCATAAGCCTGAAATAAAGCCGTAACGGGAATCCGATCACATTTGTGAAAGACCCTTCAATTTTTTCTATTATGAGACTTCCGTTTTCCTGTGCTGCGTATGCTCCTGCCTTGTCCATATATTCTGTTATTGAAAGATATTTTTCGATGTCTCCATCCGACAGCTGCCTGAATGTAACATACGTTATTTCAGTTCCTGATGCGGTTTTTTCAATTGTTGAACCATCTGTTTTTATTAAATAAACGCTGCTTAAAACCGAATGCGTTTTACCTGAAAGCTTTTTTAAATATGAAAAAGCCGTATCATGATTATCCGGCTTTCCTAAAATTTCATCATTAACACAAACAATTGTATCGCAGGATATTATAAGCGAATTTTCATTTTTATCTATAAGATTATAAATCGACATTGCCTTATCAGCTGTAATTCTTTCTGAATAAACAACCGGCGATTCCCCGCGTATGATTGCTTCATCAGCTGTAGGGTGTATAATTTCAAATTCATCAGTTAAGCCGGACAACAGAAGTTTTCTTCTGGGAGATTTAGAACCGAGGATAATCTTCATCCTGTATCTACTTTATAACAACCTTTTCATTAATCTTATATACTTCGCTGATGCTTTTAATATTTCTAATGCTAGTAATAATTTCTTTAAGATGGGTATTGCTCATAACCTCTATTACAAATTTAAATTCTGCAATATCTTTTGATACATTTGCTTCCGCCTTGATGATATTTGACTTGCGGGACGAAATTATTTCTGCTATATCTTTTAAAAGGTTCCCTCTGTCTGTGCCTGTAACTGAAATTTTAACAGGGAAAAGATTTTTTTCATTCTCCTCCCAGACAATCCTTATAATCCTTTCGCTTTCGTTGCTAAGCCCTTTCAGAGAAGGGCAGTTTTTTTTGTGTACGGTTATGCCACGGCCTCTTGTTATAAATCCGACAACATCATCCCCGGGAATAGGCTGACAGCACTGGGAAAGCTTGATCAATATATTGCCCGTACCCTCAATGCTTACTCCGGATTTTCCGGTTTTGCTTAATTTTTTAAGTTTAATCTGCTCGTTTTCAGGGATTATTACTTCAGCTGTTTTTTCATCTTTATGTTTTTTTATTTTCTCTTCAGTTTTTTCATCAGATTTTTCTTCACCCGATTGTTTCCTGAACCATGACCGGATTTTATTTTTAGCATTGGATGATTTTACAATCTTGATCCACTCTCTTGACGGATGAGCCTTTGAGGAAGTCATTATCTCAATTATATCACCGCTTTTCAAATTTGTTTTTAAAGGAACAAGCCTGTTGTTTACCTTGGCTCCGGTCATTTTGTTCCCAACTTCAGTGTGAATTGCGTAAGCGAAATCTATCGGAGTGGCTTCATTGGAAAGCTTTATTATTTTCCCCTGGGGAGTAAAAACAAAGATCTCATCTTCATACAGATCCATTTTCAGATTTGATACAAAATCTTTTGCGCTGTACTCATTATACCATTCATCAATATTCTGCAATAAAGACATATCCATATAATTCTTGCTTCGTACAGGCTTGCCGTCTTTATAAATCCAGTGAGCCGCGATTCCCATTTCAGCAACAGCATGCATCTCTTTAGTCCTGATCTGGACTTCAAGAGGATGCCCTTCAGGACCTATTACAGTGGTATGAAGCGACTGATACATATTTGATTTCGGAACTGCTATATAATCCTTGAATCTGGACGCCAGAGGCGACCAGAGAGTGTGAACCGTACCAAGTATTGCGTAACAGTCTTTAACCTCGTCTGTAATAATTCTGATCGCGCGGAGATCGTATATTTCATCAATTGTTTTCCCCTGAGTCTGCATTTTACGGAATATGGAAAAATAATGTTTTGCGCGTCCGTGAATATCAGCATTAACTTTCAGTTCTTCGAATTTTTTATGCAGAATGCTTTTTACAAGCTCAATGTTCCCTTCAATTTCATTCCTTCTCTGGGTCATTGCTCTTTTAATTTCATTATATTCCTCAAAATATAGAACGAAAAAAGAGAGATCCTCAAGCTCGGAACTTATTTTCGACATACCGAGCCTTCTGCCGATCGGAGCATATATATCGAGAGTTTCTTTTGCAATTCTGTATTGTTTATGAACAGGCTGAAAAATAATTGTGCGCATATTATGAAGCTTGTCTGCAAGTTTTATCACTATTACCCTTACGTCATTTATAGTGGCCATCAGCATTTTTCTCAGTGTCTCCGCCTGTGCGCTAGACTTGGACCTGTTTTTTATGTATGATATTTTTGTAACGCCATCCACGAGCAGGGCAACATCTTCTCCGAACTCCTGTGCAATAAATTCAATAGTGGTGTTTGTATCTTCCACAACATCATGAAGAAGCGCTGCAGCAATTGATGCGCTGTCAAGCTTGAGATTTGCAATTATAATCGCAACTTCAAGCGGATGCACTATATATGGTTCGCCGGATAATCTTTTCTGTTTTTCGTGAACTTTAAAAGCATAATCATATGCCTTTTTCACAAGGTTCATATCCACTTCAGGGTTATTCACTCTTATCATTTCAATAAGAGTATTGATGTCCCTGCTTCTTATTTTTAAATCAAGATCCATATTTTTCCATATCCGCTCTAATCAAAATTTAAGGAATATATCATTTTAGTCAATATGAATATTTACTCACCATCCCCTATTTGCTTGCATTAATTATTTGCAGCAGGAAATCAAAAAAAATAATTTAAATTTTTTTAAAAAGCCCCTTCTATTCGTATTAATAAATATGAACCAGGAAACTATATTCTCTATAGCTTTATCAATATCATCAGCCCCGGCATCATTTGATTTATGGAATATGGTCCGTGAAAAAGGACCTGTGGATGCATATACACTAGCAATGAAAAGAAATACCCTTGAAACATCAGAATTTATTAAAAAAATCTATGGGGGAGACCCGCTTCAATGCGCTGAAAAAATTGCTTTAAAATGCGGAAAAGAACAAATAAATGTAATACATTTACGGGATGGAAGATATCCTGCTTTACTTAAAGAAATTTCCTGCCCTCCGGTTGTATTATATTCCAGAGGGAATTTGTCACACTCGAAAACAGCTGCTATTGTAGGCACAAGGGAAAGCGATTTCAAATCTGAAAATATCGCAGGAAAAATATCCTCTGAGCTTGGCGAGAATGGAATTTCAATTGCAAGCGGAATAGCAATAGGTATAGACAGGGCAGCGCATCTTGGCGCGCTCGAAAAAGGATTCCCGACAATTGCGGTAATGGCAAACGGCATTGATATAGTTTACCCGAAAGCCAACAGGGATATTTACGATATGATTTTAAAATCCGGGAATTCCATGATCCTGTCTGAGTACCCGCCCGGAATAATCGCTGGAAAATGGACTTTTGTGCGGAGGAATAGAATTATCAGCGGAATTTCACTTGGAACAATTGTTGTAAAGGCAGGTGCAAGAAGCGGCGCTTTAATCACTGCGCGTTACGCTCTTGAGCAGAACAGGCATGTATTTGCCTGCGGCGGAAATACATTTGATGAAGGATATGAAGGATGTTTCAAGCTGATAAAAGATGGAGCTGTCCCTGTTTATACTACCGGAGACATTCTTAATGAACTTGGAATATCCGGGAAGATTATCAGCAATCCTGATAAAAAAAACGAGCATGTTCTTCCGCTTAAAAATAATAATATGGAAGATTCTTTTGATTTTGATAAAAATTCGCTTGAAAAAAAGATTATGTCGTTTATAATTAACGGTGCCCTGGAATTTGATGAAATAATAAGAATATGCAATGCAGAAGTTTCTGAAACTGCTGAAGCACTTATGAATCTTGAAATCTGCGGATACGTTTCAAGAAAAGGCAATCTAATTTCTTTCAATGGATAAGATATGAAAATAAAGAACATCCTTCTTGCTGTTAATACATTTCTTCTTCTTGTTTCGATTTCACAGATTTTTTCAATACCACCATTTGCATCTGACATCTTTTCTGTTTACAAATCCGGATATTTTACTGAAATAGACAACAGTTTCAGAGTTATAATTGACGCATTTTCTGCAGTAAAAACCAACGGTAGGACTGAAGCCGGATGGGTTTATCTAAGCGATATCGAAAAGACAAATGGAATTAAGGCTGCTGTATACAGTAAAAAAGGCGAGAGAGTAATTGCCCCGTCTTATTACGATAATAATAAAAATTCTGATATTATCAAAGTTTTAACAGCAGTAAACCCTGAAACAGAAACCAGACTTGTATCCGGATTATATAAATCCATAATACCTGCGAAAGCAGAAAAAAAATGCCTTATCTGCCACACATCTTTCAGGGAAAATGAAGTGATCGGTGCATTCTATTTCGAAAGAAAATTCAATGCATCCATCTATTACACTTCTGAAAGGATTATCCTGTTTTCCTTAATTTCGCTGTTTCTTCTGATATTGCTTATTTTAACTGCACGCTGGGATCCAGAAAGGCAGATAAAAGAATTGTTTGACAAAAAAAATTAACCTGTCCGATGTTGTTCATAATACTTTTAAAAAAGGGGACATAATGCTGAAAAAAAATAAACCCGTGACACTTGTTATTGTTGAATCACCGTCTAAGGCGAAAACAATTAATAAATATCTGGGATCAACTTATATAATAAAATCTTCAGTCGGCCATATTATTGACCTGCCTAAATCAAGACTTGCAATTGATATTGAAAATGGTTTCAAGCCGGAATATATAACCATAAGGGGAAAAGCAAAGATTTTAAACGATCTGAAAAAAAGCGCCTCACAGGTTGACCTTGTTCTTCTTGCAACTGACCCTGACCGTGAAGGGGAAGCTATATCCTGGCATTTATCAAACAGCCTGACAGCAAAAAATCCCAATATAAAGCGTATTGAATTCAACGAAATTACTGAAGCTGCAGTCAGGGAAGCTGTACTGCATCCGAGAGATATAAATATCGATCTTGTAAATGCTCAGCAGGCAAGAAGAATCCTCGACCGAATAGTGGGCTATAATATCAGCCCCATTCTATGGAAAAAGGTCAAGCGCGGACTTTCTGCAGGCAGGGTTCAGTCTGTTGCATTGAAAATCATTTGCGACAGAGAGGAAGAGATAGATGCTTTTAATCCGGATGAATACTGGACTCTGGATGCTGAATGCAGTTTTAAAAATAAAAAATTCAAGGCATCCCTTGCAGCAATCAAAGGCGATAAGGTTAAAATAAAAAACAGCGCTGAAATGGAAGAGCATCTTTCACTTTTAAAAGAAAAGGATCTTACAGTTTCTGATGTAAATGTAAAAGAAAGAAGAAGAAAACCTTCAGCGCCGTATATCACGAGCAAGCTCCAGCAGGATGCAGCTAACAGGCTCGGCTTCACTTCAAAAAAGACAATGATTACTGCGCAGCAGTTATATGAAGGAATTGACATTACAGGAACAGGTCCTGTAGGTCTTATAACATATATGAGAACTGATTCAACCAGAATCGCGCCAACAGCTATGGAATCTCTGAGAAACTATATTTCAGATAATTTCAGCAAAGATTATCTTCCGGAATCACCAAATACCTACTCGAATAAAAAAGGAGCGCAGGACGCCCACGAAGCGATCAGGCCAACGGATGTAATACGGACTCCGGATTCAATCAAGAAAGATTTAAGCCGGGATCAGTACAGGCTCTATGATCTTATATGGAAAAGATTCGTTTCATCACAGATGACATCCGAGGTATCAGAAACAACTACAGTAAACCTTCTTGCAGACGATTATACTTTCAGAGCAGGCGGCAGCAGAATACTCTTCAAGGGATTCACTGCTGTTGAAAAAGATGAAAAAAGCGAAAAAAATACTCTTCCTGATCTGAAAAGCGACGATAAAGTTAAGATTGAAGAGCTTGTTTCAGAGCAGCACTGGACCACCCCGCCCCCCAGATACAATGACGCTTCATTAGTAAAATTTCTTGAGGAATCGGGTATAGGCAGGCCGTCAACTTTTGCACCTACCATTGACACAATCATACGAAGATATTATGTTTCAAGGTCAGGACGTCAGCTTGTGCCTACTGTTCTCGGAAAAATTGTAAATAAGATTTTGAAAGATTATTTTTCAGATCTTGTTTCTGTTGATTTTACAGCAAAGCTTGAAGAAAAACTTGATCTCGTTGAAGAGGCAAAGCTTAAGTATCCTGATATGATGAGTGAATTTTACGGTCCTTTTTCAAAAATTATAGCAAACGCTGAAGAAAATATTGAAAGCATGAAAGGCGTTCTTGACGAGGAAACTGATCTTGTTTGTGAAAAATGCGGCAAAATGATGCTGAAGAAACTCGGCAGATTCGGATTTTTTCTTGCATGTTCAGGTTTTCCAGAATGCAGAACAGCCAAGTCGCTTCCTCTTGGAATCTGTCCGAAATGCGGAACAGGTGATGTTGTAAAAAGATCATCCAAGGGCAAACGCGGCGGAACATTCTACGCGTGCACCAATTATCCTGATTGCGATTTTCTCACAAGAGAATCTCCGGCAGAAAAGCCCTGCCCGAAATGCGGAAGGCTTATGTTTAAAAAGAAACTCAAAGGGAAAGGCGAGGAGCATCAGTGTCTTTCTGATGATTGCGGATTTAAGGTTGATATACTGGACGAAACAGTCTCCGGCGATTAAAGAATGAACGATGAAATTGACAGGTTTGCCGATTATTTAAAATTCGAAAAAAATTACTCGGATAAAACTGTCACTGCCTATACAATGGATCTTGCAGGTTTTATAAAATTTCTGATAGATAATATTCAAAATAACGGCGAATACGAAACTGCAGCTGAAATTTCAAACGATGAAATATCATTTGAATCAGTAAGAGACCGCGACATTATAAGCTTTGTTGAGTTTTTATACGATTCAGGATTGAAAAAATCATCAATAGAAAGAAAGATAGCATCAATAAAAATATTTTTCAGATACCTCTTTAATAAAGATTTAATTAAAAAAGATCCTGCTATTCTTATACACTTCCCCAAAAAAGATAAACGACTGCCGAAATTCCTCCATGAAAATCAGATGAAATCATTACTTGATTTTCCTGTAGAAAATTTTCTTGATCAGAGAGACATCGCTCTGCTTGAAACTTTTTATTCCACCGGAGCCAGGGTTTCCGAGCTTGCAGATGCATCAGTAAGCGATCTTGATTTATCTACCGGAAGGATGATGGTAACAGGAAAGGGAAAAAAAGACAGGCAGGTTTTCCTGACAGAAAGCGCAATAAAGCAGATTAAGATTTATCTTGAGATGAAAAGCAGAAAATTTGAGTTAAAAGATAAGGCCCTCTTTGTGAATAATCGCGGAGGCAGAATGTCTGTCCGCGGCATATATGATATTGTTGTAAAAAGAGCCGGCAATGCAGGATTTTTGAAAGATGTTTCCCCTCACTCTCTCAGGCACTCATTCGCAACAGACATGCTTAACGGCGGCGCAGATATCAGAGCTGTGCAGGAAATGCTCGGGCATAAGAATATATCAACAACACAGACCTACACTCACACAACCAAGGAAAGACTGAAAAAAACATACGATAATTTTCACCCTCATTCAGGAAAAAAGAAATAAAAGGCGCTTTTATACTGGTTGACAATATTATAGTAATAGGTTAAATTCATTACATGGAAATAATATCTGAAATAAAAAAAATTGCTGCTGATAAAAAAGCAGTTATTCTTGCCCACAATTATCAGAGACCGGAAATTCAGGATATAGCGGATTTTACAGGAGATTCACTTGAATTGTCAAGGCTTGCATCAAAAACAGATGCTGAAATTATTGTTTTCTGCGGCGTTCATTTCATGGCTGAATCTGCAGCCATATTATCGCCGGATAAAAAAGTCCTGCTGCCTGATCCTAATGCAGGATGCCCTATGGCAGACATGGTTGAACCCGGTGGAGTTATAGAATTTAAAAAGCAGCATCCCGGTGCTAAAGTTGTTACATACATAAATTCATCCGCTGCAGTCAAGGAAGTGTCGGATGTAATCTGCACCTCATCAAATGCCGTAAAAATTGTTGAAAGAATCGATTCTGATGAAATAATTTTTATTCCGGACCGGAATCTTGCAAGTTTTGTTCAGCGATCCACGAATAAAAAAATTATTCCATGGGACGGCTTCTGCCCTACACATGAAAACCTGACAGTTTCAGAAGTTATTGAAATCAAGAAAAAACATCCTGATGCATATGTCATGGCTCACCCTGAGTGTATATATGAAATTGCAGATTTAGCTGACGGGGTATTTTCAACAGGCGGCATGATTGAATTTGTTAAAGCAACAGACAGAAAAAAAATTATAGTATGCACTGAAATCGGTATGATTCATAGACTTAAAAAAGCCGCTCCTCATATAGAATATATTTCTGCAGCATCTTCTCTTGTATGCCCGAACATGAAAAAGATAACCCTTGAAAAACTTTTATCTTCATTAATTGAAGAAAAGACACATATTGTTGTTGATGAAAAAACTGCTGAAGGCGCACGGAAAGCGCTTCAAAAAATGCTGGATCTTTCATATTGATAGCTTTAAACAAATGATAATGGTATAACAGTATGGATGAAGTAAATTTAATAAGAAATAGAACTTTTAATGATGAACTGAGATCTCTTGTCAACAAAGTCAGTTCTCATGAAAAGAAGCCGCCTGAAAAAGCCGGAAAACAAACCAGGAAAGAACTTATAAAGTCTTTCCATAAGCTTTTCTACGAATTGAAATACTTAGATGATTATAATATCATTGAATCAGATTTTAATCCTTTTCTAGTTGATGGATACAGCGATTTCAACGCTGGAGTTTATATCGGCGAATATCTGAAAAAAGCAGGCTTTTCTGAATTTGCTGTTTTTGAATATCAGATTGAAAATGAATGCTTTGAAGTTTCAATTACATCATTTAATGAAAAAACAGCATCCTCAATGGTAATAGGTTTTGCAGATAATCTGTTTCAGAACATTATTTCCGCCGAAAACGGTTTTCTTCTTAATAGAGAAGAAATAAAAATTGATAAATTTCTTGCACGGAAATTTCTTCAGCCAGTTGAAAATAACGAGTCAGCCGGATTATATTTCATTTCATTTTCATTTCTTAACGGGAAAGTACAATCCAGGTTCTGCAGTCAAAACAGCACTCCTATTTGCACGCCGATATTAATGATAAAATTAAATGCCGGAACCGGTTCAGGTGATCTGATGAAAATCAGAATGGACCTTGAAAAAAATCTGTCTCTGCCTTCATTTATTTACAGCGATATGGCTACTGATCAGCTTGTCTGGCCGAGCTTCCAGAACCTCCTGTATTATATTGATTACTTCCAGTTTTTCTTTACTTTAAGAGGCGGCGGATCAGCTTATATCATCAATACAAATAAATTCATACACCGTGAAATACTTGTTTCAATGAAATATCTTTATTCTAAATTTTATAAAACACTTTGCAATGAGTCAGTTATTTTCAGGATTTCCGTTAACAGGATAATGATCTTCACTCTGAATTCCATGATTCCTGTTTTAGATAAAATAATGAATGAATGGAATATTCTCTATAATAATGCTTTTATAACAGAGACAAAAACCATTCAGGAAATTGAGGAAAGCGACCTGATTCTTAAAGATTTTTTTGCATAAAAGTTTTTATTTATAATATGATATTTCGAACTTAATTAAGAATTTTTTTAAATCAGCATTCTCACTTGAGCTTTCCCGGAAAGCAAATTTAGGAGCTCATCGAAATAAAAGATACTATTAAAATATTATCTATATTCTGAATTGTAACAAAAATATTTGTTTTCAACTCTAAATCAGGAATAAATAATGACATGATTCCGTAAATTTACGATAATATTATTAGCTCGAAAGAAAACCAATTACCTGATTTTTTGAATTGCCGGATGATATATAAATATAAAGGCTGATATTTGAATGAAATACGCTTGCATGAAAATTATTATCTTATCTGCGCTGCTTATTTTTCTTGCGCAGGAATTTTCATTTGCATCAGGCACCGCCGGATCTTCAGGAGCAATTTTCCTTGAGCTTGGAGTCGGCAGCAGACCGCTTGCAATGGCTGAGGCGTTTACAGCTGAAATTAACGATATTAACACGCTATATTACAATCCTGCAGGTCTTGGTTCTCTTAAATATCCTACACTTTCAATTCATCATCAGGAATTAATTCTTGATTCAAGATTAGAAAATATCTCCGGAGCTTTTAAAATAGGCAACGGGTTTATGGCTATATCAAACACGGTTTTCTGGGTTGTGCCATTTGAGAAGATCGATATAAATGGAAATGTGGTCGGCAGCGTTACATTTGTAAATGGCGCTTTTACAGTCGGGTATGGTTACGATTTCGGATTTATGTATTTAGGGGGTTCGGTTAAATACATCTACCAGCAGATAGACACGCTATTTCTCAGCTCTGTCGGTTTTGACTTAGGAATTTTAAAAGGCATGTATCTGTATTCTCCATTTGAAACAGTTTCGAAAAACTTTCATATAGGTCTTTCAGTTTTAAATCTCGGAACGCCTGCCCTGAAAGATCCGCTTCCAACAAGCCTGAGAATCGGACTTTCATATAAACTTACAAAATGGTTCGGATTAAATGTAGACGTATCTGAAAATTTAATAGACCCTACCGATATTTACGATTTTATTTACGGTTTTGATGAAAGTTTCAGATTATATCTTGGTGCTGAATTCAATGTTCTGGATATTCTCTATCTGCGCGGCGGGTACAGTTTCAACAACGGCCGTACTTTCAGCCTGGGATTGGGATTTAATTATGTTGTAAGCAATGTTTCATTCAATGTAGATGCGTCTTATGCAGATTCAGGTGTGTTCGGCCCTACATATTCATTTAACTTATCATTCAAACTTATTCCTAAGGTAATTACTGTTGAAGATATCCAGACAGCGGAAGAACATTATAAAGGCGGTATAAAAGCTTTTGTAGCTGATGATATAGATTCGGCTCTGCAGGAATTTAAAAAAGCAAAAGATTACAATCCATATCATAAAAACATAGACAATAAAATAAAAGATATAGAAGAGCTCAAAGAACTTAAAAAGAAAAATGATAAGCTTGAAGAAGAAGCCAGAAAAAATCCACAGAACCAGGAAAAGAAGGTAGAATGAATTCTGTAATCAGATCAATAGTATTTTTTTTAATCATATTCGAAACTCTCTCATTAAATGCATATTCAGACTGCATTATCAGCATTATCAATAATAAAGGCATAAAAAAAAATATCAGCGCAGAAATTGCTTTAACAGATGAGGAAAGACAGCATGGTCTGATGTTCAGGCAATCGCTCGGAAAAAACTCCGGCATGCTTTTTGTATTTTCATATGAAGATCACCTCAGCTTCTGGATGAAAAATACCTATATTCCCCTATCAATCGCATACATTGATAAAAACGGAAGAATTATTGACATACAGAATATGAAACCTCTTGATACTTCAATTTCTTATCCATCAAAAATGAAAGCCATGTATGCTCTTGAAATGAACATGGGCTGGTTTAACGAAAATGGAATCACCGAAGGCTCGGTTGTTCTGTTCAATAAGTGTTTTTAAATAAAAAGGAAATAATTTCGATATGGATGCTTCGGTAAACAGAATTCCTTCATCAAGGGATGAAAGAGCAATGCTTGTAGGTCTCAAGCTCAGCCAGGACGATCCGGTTAAAGTAGACTACTCAATGAATGAGCTTAATCTTCTCGTGAAAACTTCCGGCGGAGTGATTATTGAAACTGTTATTATAAAAAGAGAATCAATTGACCCTAGCACCATAGTGGGATCCGGTCATCTTGAAAAAATCAAAGAGACGATTAAAGAAAAAAACATCAAACTTCTTGTTTTCGATCTCAACAGCCTGAAGCCGTCACAGGTACGGAATCTTGAAGAAGATATTAAATGCAGGGTTGTCGGAAGAACTGAAATTATTCTGGAAATTTTTGCAAGAAGAGCAAAAAGCTCGGAAGCAATGATACAGGTTGAGCTTGCCCAGCTGAGATACATTCTGCCGAGGCTCAAAGGACTGGGCGGAGTTCTTTCGCGTCTTGGAGGAGGAATCGGAACGCGCGGTCCTGGTGAGAAGATGCTTGAAACAGATAAAAGGCACATCCAGAAAAGAATCACAATTTTAAAGAAAAAATTTGAGAAGATAAGATCCCACAGGGCGGTTGCGCGCAAGTCCAGAAGCTCATCATTTACAGGAGCAGTTGTCGGATATACCAATGCCGGAAAATCCACCCTGGTGAATCTGCTGGCGAAAGATGATCTTTTTGTTGAAGACAGACTCTTTGCCACTCTAGATTCGTTTACCCGGTCAGTTTTTCTTGATCAGGGTAAATCAGTTCTCCTTACAGATACAGTTGGCTTTATCAGGAATCTGCCAGCAAATCTTGTGGAATCTTTCAGGTCGACACTTGAAGAAATTCTGCATGCGGATTTTCTGATTCACGTGGTCGATATCAACGCGTCAGATATCGAAATGAACATCCACACAGTCCGTAAAGAACTGATTGATATTGATGCTGCGCAGAAACCTGAGATTCTGTTTTTCAATAAAAGTGATACTGCAGATGAAGATAAAATCAGGATGATAAAAATGAATTATCCTGAATCAATAATCGGTTCTGCAAAAAATTCAAATGGAATTGATTTTCTGAAAAATGAAATGCTGCGGTTGTTTGAGTTAAATAATTTAAAGCGGTAATAAAAAAATCCCCGCCTTTACGGCAGGGATTTTGTACTGTTTAAGATTAAATTGCTACTGAATAAATTCTATGCCGCCGAAAACCACGCTCGCTTTAATACGCAAATGATTCTCATTTTCTTTATAGCTTTTTGATTTATAAACATATGTGCCGAACGCAGCATTATTGCCGTCCGGAAGCCTTGCTCCTGCGAAAGCAGAATCAACTTTTATTATATACGGCATTTCTGGGTTAAGCTTGATAAAGCTTCCGCCAAATACAGTATTTATTTTTATATTTATTGATTTATCCTTTAAATCAATTTTTGTGAGATCAACATCGCCCTTGCCGAAAATAATATTATACTCATTATCCGAGGAGTCCGCCTGAATTTTCGTTTCGTTGAAAATAGCAGATCTTTCATTACCGTGAGGGAAAAACTTCCAGCCCATCAGAATCTGAATGCCGAGATAAATAAAAAATAAAGCAATCATGATCCTGAACAGCGGTATATGAATATTAAATATTATCTTAATAATGATTGTTATCCCGAAAATAATTAAAACCACACCCCAGAAAATACCCGAAAAAAGCATACCCATTTTCACATTGCCCTCCTTTTATTATTTATAAAATATAAAAAATAATTTACGAATAAATTTAAGCGTTTTCTGTCATTCCCGTAAAGAATAAAATGACAATTTCCGGATATCACTTGCCCATAAGTTTTAAATAATCACCAGTAATATTAAACACTTCTCCTAAAAATATATCGCTCTCGACATCCATAATTTTTCTGCTTTTTTCCTTATTGATATTCTTTTTCATTTCCTCTTCTCTCTGCTTTTCGAGCTTGGATTCCTCTTTAAGGCTGATAGACTTTTTCGCAAGCTGAACTTTAAATTTTGCAATCTTTTCTGAAAGTTCAATGAATTTCTTATCAGATGAAATCCTGAATTTCGATTTGGCAGAAAGGTCCGACACTATTCCTGGATTTGCCAGATTAAAAGTTTTATATTCTGCTTTCGGAATCGGCTGCCACTTGAGCGGATATTTCGTTTTATCCTCGCCTATATCCCATATTGATGTAAGATCAGGAATGATGATATCAGGAGAAACGCCGTAAAGCTGATTGGATGTTCCTGCAGGCTGATAGAATATATGAGTTGTGACTTTCATTGCACCCTGTTTGTTCGGAAGCGGATTGTATGACTGAACTGTGCCTTTACCAAAGGTGCTTGTCGGCCCTACAATAATTCCACGGCCGTAATCCTTTATAGCTCCGGCTAAAATTTCCGAAGCGCTTGCGCTGAATTTATCTATCAGTATAACAATTGGACCATCGTATGCAATCTCTGAATTGTAGTCAGACAGCACATGAGGTGATCCGCTTGAAGACTTTATCTGAACAACAGGACCGGTTTCAATAAATAATCCAGCAATATCAACTGCTTCATTTAAAAGACCGCCCGGATTTCCTCTAAGATCAACAACAATCGCAGAAACGCCTTTTTTCGAAAGCTGAGTCAGATGAACCTGCATATCGCCTGCTGAACTTTTCCCGCGGGTCTGATCCTGATAGAATGACGGAAGTTTCACATACCCGATTTTAATATTCTCGCCGTTTCTATTTAAATTGTAAACCTCAGACTGGACTTCACTGTCCTGAAGCTTAACCTCTTCACGGATAATAGGAATAACGAGCCTCAGCGATTTCCCTTCAGGTCCGTTTTCCCTTAAGATTGTAAGCCTCACTTCAGTTCCTTTTTTCCCGCGGATTTTCTGAACTACATCGCGCAGATCCATATCAATAACATCAAGAGGCTCATCCGACCCTTGCGCAACTGCTACTATCTTATCGCTAGGTTTCAGGCCGTTTTCACTTGAAAGCTTGTCTGCTGCTCCGCCGGGAATAATTGATTCAATAATTACAAAACCATCTTCAGAGCGGAGTCTTGCGCCGATTCCCTCGAGCTTCAATTCCATGGAAATTTTAAAATCCTCATGCTCCTCCTGAGGAAGATAATTTGAATGAGGATCAAGCGCAGTTGAGAATGCATTTACAAACTGTGCTAAAATCTTGTCCTGAGTGAACTCGCCTGCTCTTTTATCTATTAACTTATACTTTTTAATCAGTTTCGTTTTTGCTTTATCCATTGATTCGCCGGCAGATATATAATTGAGCAGCTGGAGTTTGATATTTTTTCTCCACCGTTCCTTTAATTCTTTATTATCAGCGGCAAAAGGAACCTTTTCTCTATCAATGATTATCTCCTCATCAACATTAAAATTATAATCATTTTTGATAAGAACATTAAACAGATTCATGCTTTCAGAAAATCTTTTCTTATATAAATTGCTGATATCAAAAACAAAGTCAAACTGCCCCTTTGTAAGATAATCCTTCATTGAACTTTTGTATTTTTTACGCAAATCGCTTATGTCAGAAGCTTTGAAGAAATATTTTCCATAATCGAGGGAATTGATATAATTATCAAAAATTCTGCCTGAAAGCTCATCGTCAATCTTGTGATATTCCACATGCATCATCAGATACTGGTTTAGAAGCCTTGGAACATCAGTCTGCTTCAGTCCTTCTGAATTTTTAAAGCAGGAAAAAAGCAGAATAAGCGTAATAGCCGGGATAAATATTTTTTTATACATTTTTTGCATTCCTTAAAGGTTTTTCAGATTTTTTATATTCTATATTTCCAGTGCATTTTTTGTAAAGCTGAATATTTTGAAATATTTAATGCGGGGGATTACAGGGGCCAGAGCATATTTATTCATCAGAAGGGATCAGAGCCCCTCTAATTCAGCAGACAATTAACGCCTGCAAAAACAAAAAAAAGGCCCTCCTTCCGGAGAGCCTTTTATATCTGCATTTTAATTAAATTCGTAAGAAGGTTAAAGGTTGCTCGGGTTGTTTTAGTAAATTGCGGGCTTGCGCCCGCAATTTAAATATTAACAATTCTTAGAATTTAGATTCTGTTTTAACATAAAGCTTGCTGTCTGCATTGTTCCAGCCACTATTAAGTGCTTTAGCTGCAGTCATTGCAGCATCATTAAGTGGATTTGCTGAATATACAGTTTGATAAATTTGAGCATCACCCCAAACATACTGTTCAAAAATAACAGCTACTTTGAAGTTTTTATTAAACTGCCATCCAAGACCAGCATACCAATGGAAAGTATCAAATATTTTTCCACTATTAGCAACGCCAGCAGCCTGATTGTAAGCAGCTACAGAATAATCAGTATATGATCCATAAGATATTTTACCAAGTACAAGTAGTGGGAAACCAGCGATTTCCTGAAGATTCCAGTTTAACCAAGCATTAAGAGCAAAAAAGTTAACTGCTGGAGTAATTCCTGTACCAGCTGCTGTTTGTCCTTCAAAAGATGTAATTTGCTGACCTGATTCAAAATCTGCACCAAGATTGATACCCATTAATTTAATACCAACTCCTGCGCCTGCGAACCATTTTTGAGTTTTATTGTTAGAACCAGCTAAAGAGTTCATCATCTGAATTGTTTCATCTCTCAAAAATGCATGAATAAAAAGACCTTTCATTGGCACAACAAGAAGATCATAATAAAGAGCTTTTCCGCCGTTTATTCCAGTAATATCATTAGTAACCTGAGTTACACCTTCACCTGCAGTAACAGCAAATGAAAAATTAAGGAATTTCATAAAACTTAGATCAATTCCAACTCCCATATCCTGAGCACAATCACCATCTCCAAGACTTGTTCCACCTTGAGCAGCAGAACCAGTAGTAGTAGCTAAACTTAATCTTTTTCCTAAATAATGTGCTCCAATAATCTGGTAGTTACCATTAAACATCATAGATTCCAGCCATCTCATATCAGACATATAGCCTCTGTATCTGATGATTTTAGTTGGAATAAGTCCCAGATTAACATCAACTTTAAAAAGTTCAGCATCGCCAAGTGAAAGAGTTGCATAAGCTTCTCTAATAAATGGGATCTCAAAAGCTTTTGCTGATGGTCCAGTTGTAGCTACCCAATAACCTCTAGTTTGAACTGCTTGAGCATCTACTTGATTAGCAACTGCATCAAGAGTTACATGGTATTTGAAGTTTTTACCCATCTGATGATCGAATTCAAGATAAAGTTTATCAAACATGAAATAATTCTGATAAAGCGCATTAGCTGCAGTTCCTTTATTCCAGTAACCAGCATCTACAGTGTAAAAGAAGTTAGCGCTTCCACTGATCTTAATTGGTGATTCTTCCTCTTTTGGTGCATCCTGAGCAAAGGCAAAAACGCTTGTGAGAACTAAAGCTAAGGTTAAAAACAACCCGAGTTTTTTGGATTTCATTATTGAATCCTCCTTTTTTAAACCTTTAATTAGATTTTAGGATTCCTGCTTTATCTGTTTCAGTTTTTTTATAATCCTGAAATTTCATTAAATATTTGATCTGTAAAAAAATCAAATTTCTTTGTAACTTTTTGGATTAAAAATAAACTAATTCAGGTATTACAGAATCCTTTTTTTAACAGTTACATTCATAAAAAAAATGCGTATTTGTCATTCAGGGCTAATACGCAATTTTACATAAATGTAATCAGTTGATAAACTTATATTAAACCGCTTTAAAAATTTCAATAAAAAAAAATCTATTAATCGAATTAATTCAAATTTTTAAGCCAATTTACTGAACATCTTGGGATGTTTTGTTTAAAAAATAACCCAAGTCAATTAATTTCCTGATTAAATCAAGAGACATAATTAAGGAACTGGTAATAATAATAGAATGTGTCAGTTTTTGTTTTTTTTGTGAAATATGGCCGGATTTTCAAAATTCAATATATAAACATTATACTTATTTATACTTTTATTTTCATAATAAAATATCTTCTTTTCATTTTTCAATGAGATTTCAGTAAATATATTTTCACCACCGGTAAAAAATTGTTCCTTATAATAAAACAATACACATCCGGCTTGCAAGCGCTGACACATCATCTGTATTGAATACGCGCCCGATAATTGAATCAAATAATAATTCAGCTGAAGGAGGAAATTCATCATCTCCGGTTCTATAAACAAGAGTTATATAAATTTTTCCTATTGCATGTATGCGTGCTCCAAGATCGCCGTAATTTACCTGTTCCCATTCATATCGTGCAAGCCTCTCCTTTAAAAATTCAATATTATTGCCGATATTTTTTTCAAGCGGAATCACTGTACGCGACCTGTATGGCTCAAGATAAAACTGACCGCCAGGAAGATCCCTGAATGAAATAAGCTCACCTGTTTCTTTTACTGCAATATCACACAAAAGATAATGAAGTGCGAGTATGCGGTCTATTGGATGAGCAGGCTTTCCTGTTGATGCTGTAATTGCATTATAATCTGGTGGTGAAATTATCAGGTCATTTCCTAAAATGTGTATTGATATTCTTCCATCATTAATAATCGGGAGTTCGAGCTGACGGCAGCGCTCTTGTATGTTGACTGAATGCAGAAGATTTACTGCATTTTCTGCTGCTGTTTCATAAGCGAGCTGCCTGTTTGTTTTATCCGGCATATTTATTACCATTATGTATCGGGGTCAGAGCCCTATTATTTTACAATTCTAACAGAAGGGTCAGAGCCCTCTCGAAATAAGCAATTTTCAAATTAGTTTAGCCTATTATATCGACATTTTAATCTATTTGTTCACACTAAGGGGGTCTGAAGTCAAATATACTGTTTTTTATTTTTTTTTAACCGGATCATCTTATTTATCTATGTAATAATTCTTTTTTTCACGAAGTAACAGATTATGCAGGATATTTCAAACATCCGTTATTATTTCATCACTTTAACAGACGGAAAATTTCTCATATCTGTATGAGGGAGAAATAGTGCTGCAGTATAATGATTCATATATCCGGGATCATTGCTTAGGTCGATGTATGTCATCCTTTGTGAGGTTGATTGTTGTATTTTTCTATGGTTATCAGAAAGCAGCAGCATATACGATCCCTTAAGCGATGCGTTTCCGAGATAAATATATCTCTCAAGCGGAATATCAGGCAGAAGGCCGATTGTAACTGCATGTTTCAGATTCAGGTAGCGGCCGAACCCGCCTGCTACATACACATGATTAAGGTCTGACACATTAATGCCCACGTGCGACAGCATGAGTTCTGTTGCTGAATAGATTGCAGCCTTAGCCCGCATTATGTTATCTATATCATTTTCATTTATTATTATAGGCTTACCGGATTGAGTTTCTTCAGCTTCTGCAATTACGTAAAAAGCGCGCCTGCCGTCCACGTGAATCCGTGCGCAATTTTTATCTCTGTTGAATTTACCGGATGGATCAAGCCAACCTGTAATAAATAATGATGCAGCAAGTTCTATCATTCCTGAACCGCATATTCCGCGGGGTTTTGTTCCGCCTATTACAGTGTAGCTGCTTACTCCGGTTGCAGCATCTATTGTTATGCGGTCAATTGCGCCTGTGGATGCGCGCATGCCGTTTTCTATTCCTCCGCCCTCAAAAGCCGGACCTGCTGAACAGGCGCATGTCATAAGAAAGTCTTTATTGCCTGCAACGATTTCGCCGTTTGTGCCTATGTCGATAAAAAGGTTTATTTCTTCTTTTTCGAGTATGAAATCCGTGCAGAGAATTCCGGCTGTGATATCACCACCTACATAGCTGCCAACGCAGGGGGACATCAATATGGGCGCTTCCGGATTAATATCAACCCCAAGTTCTTGCGCGCTGTATGACGGCAGAGACATTATTGTCGGCGTATACGGCTCGAGTCTTATATATTCGGATTTCAGTTCAAGAAGCAGATGAATCATAACAGTATTGCCTGATAATACGGCAGATGTAATTTCTTCTGCGGCAATTTTTAAATCTACTGAGAGTTTTTTTATCAGGCGGTTGATTGTACCTGTTACAAGAGATTTCAATTCGTGCAGGCCGTTT
Organism: uncultured Leptospirales bacterium; assembly: GCA_964392365.1. Classification (GTDB taxonomy): domain Bacteria; phylum Spirochaetota; class UBA4802; order UBA4802; family UBA5550; genus CAYMPH01. The sequence continues at coordinate 15,081 of CAYMPH010000022.1, read as the reverse complement.
TTTCTGTTGCTGAAATTTATACGGCTTATTACATCAAGTCCGCATTTAATCTGATCGTTATACCCGTTTCTGGTTCCGAGAATCTTTCCTGTATTGAGATCCACAAGCTGAACAGATATCGATGTTGTTCCTATATCAACTGCAGCACCGAAGTGCCTTTCCTGCATGTGGCCTCCCTCTACCCTGATGAGACTGCATCTGTTTTTGTCACGTGAAACAGTTGCTGTAATGTGCCAGTCATTATGTCTGAGAGTATCAGCAAGGATTCGCAGAACAGGAAGTCCGCAGATTATTTCATCAGTTGGATATTTCTTTTTTATTTCTCTGGAAAGCCTTTCAAGATCAGATAGTCCGTCTTCTGCCTGAGGAGGAGGTATAATTAGAATTATTTTTTCTGTTACAGGTTCAAGTTTTTCTACAGCAGTAGGCTCTTCAAACATATCATCGCTGTCTCCGGAGTAATCGTTTGAAAGCGATTCCGGGATTTCTATTGTTACAGGAGAGGAAAGTATTTTCGATTTGCAGGCCAGAACATATCTCAGACTTTCAGTTTGAATCGAAGCTGTATCAGCTTCATCAATCTCAATGTCTCCATCAATAATCTTTACCTGACACTTTCCGCACGTACCCTTTCCTCCGCACTGGAGATCAATTATCACACCGGCACGAGCTGCAGCATCCAGCAGGTCTTCACCGGGAGATGCTTCAACGGATTTGTTTGATGGCAGAAATATAACTTCAGGCATTATATCCTCATTTAATAAACTTCTGGAATAGAAAAGAAAGGAAATAGAACACGGATGATGCGTATGACACGGATTTAAAGGATTTTTTTGATGTACTTTTTTTTAAATTTGTCTGAACCAACTGTCGCGCAGATTAAGACAAAAAAAAATGATCTTTCTTCTTTTTTCTTTAACCATGACCATCATAAAAATTCGTGTCATCTGTGTTCTATTTTTAAATTTATAATAACAAAAAATTATATCTTTTATAGAAAATTTTCAAATTACGCAATCTTAGTCTTGATATATGATTCCAGATCGGATGCTTCCTGAGGGCCGATAAGAACTTTCCATCCCGGAAGATTTTCCTCGAGCTCGCCGCTGACCGGTGCTATATAGCCTGGAATAACCAGATCGCGCCTTTTAACTTTTTCTTCAAGTTTCACTTCTTTAATAAATTTCGCTATGCTTGCTGCAGTAAATTTTCCTGCTGCCCAGGCTGTAAGAACGCTCATGCCTTCGCATTCCGGAACTACGAGCCACGCGCTTACTCCGCTGTTTTCAATTTCAGCTGAAACCACAAAATATGTCAGAGAGAAATTCGTAGTTACAAATATAGGCGAATCAGCATTAGGTTCGCCTATTGGATAAATTCCAGGCTCCATCTGTATCGGTTTTTGCGGATCAGTGAAAATATTCAGCCTAAGAGTCATAAGTGTAGCCATTTGGGCAGGATCGAACACAGGAAGCACGCAAATTCCGCCATACTTTACGATTTCTGTAACTGCCTCTGATGTATCACCCAGAAGATCGCCTGTATCTATAAATTTTAAAAACGGATTTCCAAGAGGCTTGAAATTATCTTTTATTGCAGCGCGCCGTGCAATTGAATTTGACTGAAATTGTTCTGCAATTGTATGAGTGGTAAATTCAAGGATCAGATTATTAAAACCGGAATCTTTTATTTTTGATGATAGAGAAACCAGCGAATCAATATCAGGCGCAGAAACAGATAATGCTAAATCATTTTCCTTTGCTACTTCGAGAAGAGTTTCAGCGATTTCAGGAGTCTGCGCACGTAATACGCTTCTTGAACCTTTAATTACTGCAGCTGCATCTTTCATTGCAGATACATCGCTGCTGTTAAGAACAAGCGGTTTGCCTGTAATATCATAAGCTTTTTTTACAAGCCCGATAAATTTTTTGCTGTCAGTTCCTTTCTGAGTTACTGCAATCATATCAACAACAAAAGTCTCGCCGACACGTACGAAGCTGTAATTTTTAATTTTTTCAAGAACAGAATCAATATCGCCCGCTGAATCAGTTTCGTTTATATTTACAGCAAGAGCAGTCGGATTGACAAAAGTCTTCTCGTGTCTGTACAGAACAGTCTCTTCTCCGAGTTTAAGTTTTCCGTCTTTACCGAGCAGAATTGTTTTTACAGGAGGCTCGCTTGCAGCTCCAAGAACGCTTTTTGCTTCATCAGACGCATAAGGACAAAGATTAAGCTCCGCTTTTTTTGACGCAAGCTTCATTGCAAAAGCCATGCATGTATTCGAACCGCACTCTTTGCAGTTTGTACCCGGAAGCAGTTTCTGTATTTGCAAACCCGTTAAGGCCATAATATTTCTCCGATTTTGAATTCAGTTTACGTCATTCCCGCGAAAGCGGGGATACATTTTTTACCAACTGTTCTCATTCACTTGAAAACACAGCAAAAAAAAATAAAATTATTCATAAAAAAACCTGGATTTCCGCCTTCGCGGAAATGACAGAGATGAAAATCCCCCTATCACCTTATATCCTTCTCTTTTTCTTATATTCTATCCGCGTTCATCATAAAAAAATCCGCGTCATCCGTGTTCGATATCTTTTAATCCTTAATTCTTACACACGTATTATTTTATATTAAGACTTACCATCCATAAGCCCAATTATAGTTTTCTTTAATGCCTTTGCAGAATCAGGATGATACATTATCAGAACATCCGCGCCTGCATAAACAAATGATGTAGCAGTTGCAAGCTCCCACATGGCAGCACGTTTACCAAGATCGCCCCATGTCGGAAAATCCGCTTCATCAGCCTTGAATTCTTTGATCTTGGCGCACTCCTGGCCCGGCGAAACAATCATCGGGCTTGCAAGCATCGCATCTCCTCCAAGACCTGTTAAGCGTATTCTCTCCATTACTGAATAAGTGTACTCAATTCCATAACCCATAGCGCCTGTCATCGGATCTATTACTATCTTTTCAGGTTTCAGGCCCATGTTTGTAAGGAGTATATTAAGCTGTTTAGCAATATTAACATCAATCGGGCTCTGCGACACTATCGTGTGTCCGTTTGCAAGGGCCGCTCCTGCGATTATCCGGTAGTTGTCCTGCTCTACCCAGTTTATCAGCAGATTCTCGCCAGCGCATCCTCGGGCTATTTCCTTCATTACTTCGTTTATTTTCTCATAGTGATTATGCCCTGTTATTATCAGAGGAACGTCAACTGCAGCAAGTACAGACTTGACAAGTTCAAGTGACTGCACAGGAGTCCGGTCTCCCTTCTCAGGATGCGTACCTTCAAGACGGATGCTGATCAGATCAGCGCCGAATTTTTCAACGCACGCCTTTGCCATTTCAGCAGGCTTATCAAGCAGATCTCCCCAGTATTTTTTAAGGATTACCGGGTATTTCTCGCTCACCTTATCAAAGACTTCCATTGCAACAAGCGGCCTGTTCGGGATTTCACCCTCCCAGTGGTGGAACGGCATTGTTGCTGCACCGCCGATCTCGTATGTTCTGCCGCGGGTTCCTCCGTCTTTTTTTGATGCACCTAGTGTCACCCTGCGTACAGGCATATCATAGTGTTCATTTTTCAAAGCAAAGGATTTTATTCCGCTGATACGTTCTTGCGCTGACGGATGCTTTTCTACTGCAGTCTTTGCCTTGATATCAACACCCTGAGTTTTTTCAGTTTTTTCTTTTCCGGATGAAGCTTCTGCTCCCAGAAACCTTTCCCCGAGCACGTCGATAATATCTGTAACTATTTCTCTAGTAAGCGACTGTTTAAGCTCTCCGCGAATCTGATCCATGATTTCAGATTTCAGCTTTGCAATATCAACTGATTCAAGCTGCTTTGATTTTTCTTCTGCTTTTACAGCAGCTTTTTCCTGCGTCTGTTTCGGTGCTTCCTGTTTCACATCAGCTGATTTAACAGGTGCAGATTCCGATTGAGCGTATATGGCCATATCATCCATTTTAAGAGCAGGATGTCCTGTTTTTTCCATGTATGCACGGACTTCATTTGCGTCTACAGCAATAGATTCATCAGCAATCTGATCAAACAGGTCAGGTGCGCCCTGCTCTGAAAAGCGTTTGCTTAAATCCTCGCCAAGATTCGCTTTCAGCTCTTTTGTCATCCATACGAGACGTTTGTGGCCTCCGTCTGCAAAAAGGAATTTTCTCGATGTAAGGAAGACCTTGCCGCATCCGATAAAACCCGGTGTCTGCTGGCCGCCGCCTACATTGCCTGCAAGTGATGAGAATGTCATGCCTACAGGTGTTTCGCCCATATACTCGCGGTTTACAGCCATAACTCCGTTCAATTCCGGTACATATGCGCATATCACCTCAAAGCATCCGCAGCTTGTCATTGGACGGTCCATTATTGAATACGCACAAAAAGCGTCCACGCTCTTGTGAGAGTTTGAATATACGTAATCGTTAACTCCGGTCCATATACCCTTGAGCGGATCAATGCAGTCTCCTTTTTTAACAGGCTGATTCGGGCCGGTTTCATCTATTTCATATGCAGCGCGTCCGTCGAGCCAGTTGTACGCTCCGCAGAGGCCAAGACGCTCAGGTGTTATAACACAAACGTGGTTCGGGGCAAACGACTGGCAGAGAAGACATGAATAGAATGTTTCAACTGATTCATCAGTCATTGCTTCCATGCGGCGGTTGCGTTCTTTATAAATATTACGGGCAATCGCAACCCTCTTCTCAACTTCATCAGCATCAGTAATAAGAATAACTTTAACTTTATCTACAATAGCCGGATAGTTAGCCAGAAACTTGGCGTGTATTATCTCGCCGTAATCTTTTAATCTGAGTCCTTTTGCATAGCCGTCTTTAGAAATTCGAGTCCAGACAATATCACGCTGCCCCATATGCCAGATGCCTTCAGCTCCGTTTACCAGGTGGTGTATCTGACGTTCAAGAATTGATTCAAAATCTGTCTGCATCTTGCGGCCTGCAACTTCAACCCAGATTGCAAGCGGAAGCGCTGATCCAACAGGAACCTCATCTATATCTTTGCCTATAATTTCAATTTCACCGTCATTTATCTGATCAAGACCAACAGCCTGAACAAACTCAAATGCTGTTGTTATATTTCCGCCGAATTCAACCTGCACATCCTGTTTACGAATACGTTCCCCTTCGAATGCTGCGCCATATGGAACAGGAATCGGAACTTTAGTAATTTTTATTTTACAACCGCGGATCTCCAGAGCTCGTTCCACCATGGATTCATGCGGAACATTTGATACAACGTGTTCGTATGTGCATACGCCTGTTGGAAGTATCTGCGGAATATCCGTATCTGAAATTACAGGGAAGCCGTAGTTTATGGCTCCTGCAGCAAGCGCATATTTTTCAGCATCAACTTCGCCGAAAGCCAGTACAAATGCAAAAATTCTATCTTTGTTATATCTTAAATTTGCGTGAAAATCTCCGGGCTTGACTCCTCCGAATGAAAGTGCTGCGCGGTTTGCAAATCCCAGAGCATATATCAGGGCTGATACATCCTTTCCGAATGGAACAAGTCTTGTTTCCCATCCGAGCTGCACGCCCTCCTCTGCAAGCTGATCCGCAAACTGTCTGCCGTTATTGGAACCGGCCATAAACACATAGAGATTTTTTTCCTGCAGTTCACGTGCGATCTTAACTGCAATTTCATTGGTTGGTGCAGCTCCGGTTATAGCTGCAAATCCGGGAGCAGTGCCGTCAACGAATTCAATTCCGCGCTCGCGCATGATCGGATCGCTTGCAGACCCCAGCCAAATCCCGTCAATCGGATTTGGCCCGATCAGGTATTTGCATGCTTCTATAATTTCGCAGGCAAACAGCGCTGCTATGCCTGCATCCAGTGTATTACCAAGATACGGCAGCCATGTTTCAGCAGACGGACGAGAAGGAAGAAGCTGTTTTGCCTTGATAAGTATTTTTCTTAAATCAGCAAGTGTCTCAACCTTATCACCGGTAAAAGAATATATAACCGGCAGATAATATGCTGTATCAGGAAAACCCACACTGCATGTTTCACCCTTCTGCTTTATTGCATCATTCAGTTTCGCTTCTGCGCGGGACACCCAGAGAATAGCTCCGTCAATTGCGCTTGTTGCTATATGCTTAGACATTAAGCTCCCTCCTGTCCTTCATATCCATCAGTTTGCGTTCAAGCTTTTTGTTGATACCCAGCTTGTCCCGCTTTTCATTTATTATTTCCATTATTGCCTCAGCTGCCTTGATAGGATCTTCATGAACAAGAAATGAACCTCCGAATTTTTTCTTTGCACCGCTTTCGAGATATTCTGTTACTTTTTCAGAGCCTGATACATAAAACGGATGCCCAAGCACTACATCAACACCTGATGCCACAAAATAGCATCCGATTGCAATGGCCTTTTCGCTCATCCATTCAGGGGCCACACCAACAACAGGTATATCCGAAAGGTCATCCCCAAGTCCTCCCTCGAAAACTATTTCTGATGCAGCTTCAAGAAGCCGCGAATTATCAACACAGCTTCCCATGTGAAGAACCGGAGGCATACCAACTGCTTCACAAACTTCGCGGAGTCCTTTGCCTGCAACTTCCAATGCAGCCTCAGGTGTTAACATCCCTTCTTTAGCAGAAGCGATTGCAGCACAGCCGGTTTTCAATACCAGAATATCATTTTTCAGCAATTCCCTGGTAAGTATATTTGTATATTCATCCATTTTACTTTTCGGATTGTTGCAGCCGACTATTCCTGCAACGCCCTTTATTCTGCCCTGAATTATTGCATCGTTAAGCGGCCTGAATGAAGCGCGGTATGTTCCGCCGAGCATATACTTTATTGCATCTACGCTGAATCCTGCAACCAGAGGCTTTGAAAAATTCGGTATTGCAACTTTTTCAGGATCGCGGTTTTTATAATTACCTATAGCGCGTTTAATGAGCATCTTTGCATTTTCATATGCATGCTCAACATCAAAATCAAGGCTGTGCGCTCCTATAGTCTTTGCAATATCGCTTGTTGAAACAACTTCAGTATGATATGCGGAAGCGACTTCAGGAAGCGAAGGCATACAGCACTGCACATCCACTATCAGCATTTCAATCGCGCCTGTGACAATTGCCAATTCCTGCTGAAGAAAATTTCCCGCAATAGGAATTCCGTGACGGATTAAAATCTCATTTGCTGTACAGCATATTCCAGCCAGGGTGACTCCGTCAGATCCAGCATCTTTGGCGTAAGCTTTTATTTCCGGATCAGATGCAGCTGCAGCAAGCATTTCTGAAAGTGCAGGCTCATGACCGTGTACAACAACATTTACTGATTTTGCACCGAGCACTCCGAGATTAGCGCTGCTTTTAACAGGCGATGGAGTTCCGAAAAGTATATCCGAAACTTCGCTTGCTATACGCGAGCCTCCCCAGCCGTCTGATAAAGCAGTTCTGAATGCATGAATAAGTATATTTTCGTAATCGTGGTCAACGCCCATGTTAGTCCTGTGCATTGCCTCAACTACCATTCTGTCAATTCCCTTGGGCTCAACCTTTTCCCTTTCCCATACGCCCTGACGTTTAACAGGCGCAAGCTTCAATGTTTTAAGCTTTTCCTCCTGGGAGGTAAATTCACTGAGCATGAAATTTGCAAGATCACGCGCAACTTCATTTTCTTCGCGGCCGTATTCTTCAATTCCATGATTACGAGCTATTCTCCTTAGGGCGATTACATCTTTTAATTTATAATTTCCACCTTTCCCTTCTGATATATCCCTTAAAAGCAGTACAAGGTGCCTTGCATGATCAGAGTGTGCAGCAGAACCGCTTGCAACCTCACGAAGAAAATTCCGTGCAGCAATCGTATCAGCATTGGCACCGCAAACTCCCAGCGGAGATCTCGGCGTAATGCGGCACGGTCCCATATGACAAATCTTACAGCAGACGCCTGTAGTGCCGAATTTGCACTGATGCTGCTGATCGTCCATCCTGAAAAAGCTGAGCGGAATGCACTCCTTTGTTGCTTTGTGCAGCATTTCTATGGAAGCCGGGTCCGTAGCCCTTTCTTCCGGTGTTCTTATATGTTTTTCCATTTAATTAGCTCCTTAGTAGTTAAAAAGTCAAATAGGTAGACCCGACAAAAAAATTCAATAAGAATAATGAAAATAATGCAGGGAATTCATAATAATATATTCATTTATCTGATTATTCCAATTAAATTTTTTAAGCTGTCCTAAAAAAGACAATTTATATTATGTTTGCCATTTTTTAACATAGACTTGGAGAATCAAGTGGTTTATTTGGGGTTAATTCCTGTATAGTAAGATGTAAGGGTTCAAAATCTTTAAACCTTACATCTTACTATATTTCATCGTTTTCCCATTTAATCGGATTATTTTTAATATATTCACGAATTCGAAATAAAGATATATCATCGTTGATTATTATTTCATAATAATTCCGCTGCCATACAACATGAATTCCGGTATTTTGTCTGAAAAATTTCGTAACACCTGTTTTAAAGCCGCGAATAATTGAGCCAATTGATCTCGGTATTATATGCTGGTATTGATTTATCATTTGTACGGGTTCAAAATTTTGAACCCGTACGGGTATTACGGATTTTTTATTAATAACAATAATTCCATGGATATGATCTGGCATAATAACAAATTCATCCAAAACAACATCTGGAAAATGATCGGGTATTCCATTCCAGCAATGTTTAACAAATTTTCCGAATTCATTTAAAAACATTTTTCCGCCAATAATATCTCCAAAAAGACATTCATGATTTTTTGTGCATATAGTTATAAAATATGCACCGGATTGTGAATAATCAAATCCTTGCAGACGTATTGAACGGCGATAAAATATTTTTGTTTTGTTTGCCATATTATAATATTAGAAAATAAATTCTCTAATATTAATACGATTGAGTGGATAATATTAAAATTCTTTTTATGGGATTAGCAGGTGTTTAATCCCACGTAGGGGTTCAAAATTTTAAACCCCTACGTGGGATTATTTTCCATACAAATTTTTTATCTGAAATTTATAAATGTTTCATCCAGAAACTCCACTACCTTAACAAAAACCGGATTCGTCTGTGAAAGTCCCTGTATCTTATCACCGCGCTCTGCGAATTCTGCAAGTTCAGGATCGTCCTGAAGTTTCAGCAAATAATCAGCTTTTGTATAGCTTATCAAGTCATCCAGTACAGTCTGTGAAATTTCATTCTTTGTGCGGTTGACTATTATGCCGAGCTTTGCATATTCCATTTTCATTTCAGCTGCAAGGTCATACAGGCGTTTAATTGTATCAAGTCCTCTTTTCGACGGATCACCTACCATTAATAGAAGGTCAACTTTCTGAACTATGCGGCGTGATAAATTTTCAAGTCCTGCCTCATTATCTATAACAATATAAGGATAATTTTTCGCAATCTGATTGATAACATCTTTTAAAACATTGTTTGCAAAACAATAACATCCCGGCCCTTCAGGACGTCCCATTGCAATGAGATCAAATCCTTCTGCCTCGACAAGACTCTCGGAAATTTTCAGCTCAAGCCACTCACGTTTTGCAATTCCGGATGCAGCATTTTTAGATGCTTCGTCGCGCACCTCTTCTCTTACTCCGCCGACAGATTTTTCAACTTTAACGCCAAGCACTCCGTCAAGACATGAATTCGGATCCGCATCCACAGCAAGCACAGGCTCGCATCCTTTTTTTAACAGTGCTGTCACAAGAAGTCCTGCAACAGTAGTTTTGCCCGTTCCGCCTTTGCCTGTAATGGCTATTGTATAACTCATTGGAATAAATTTCCTTTTTATTAATATCCGTACCTGGTTCTTAAAACGCCTGATAAAGCCCCAAGTGTTTTAAAAACCTTCTCAGCTTCAGCAACCTGCATTGAGCCTGTACCGCAAGATGGTGTTATAATCGAATGATCAAGTATCAGCTTTTTATCTATTCCGGCATTTTTTGAAAGATGATCTATCATTTTTTCAAGATGCGCTGCAAGTGAATCCACGCTCTGATCATTTATTACAGACGATGTAGGCACTATGCCCCAGGCAAGAAGTCCGCCTCTTTCAAGATGCTTCTTCACAGCATCCTTGTATATCGCAATTGTCTCGCCGTACCCGAAAGCATCAAAATTCACTATGTCAACTCCTGCATCAATAAGAATGCTCCACTCCGTATTTCCGCAGCAGTGAACACCTGCAAGAGCGCCGTCTGCATGAACTGCATCCACCATCTCTTTAATTAATCCAATAACATCATCACGCTTGACTGATATATAGGTGGAAGACCCGAATGCAGATAAAACAGGTTCATCTATAAAACAGATTACATTATCAGCATATGGCTTGAACTTCTGAATCTGCCAGCGGCATTTCATTGCGAGCGCTTTGGTTATAACATCGCGGAATTCTTCATTATAATATATAGCTCGTTTGTTTTCGTCCACAACAGCAAGGCAAACCGTGCATGGTCCTGTTGTATGAACTTTTACAAAAGGCCTTTTCCCGCCGATAGATTTCAGGCGATCCTCGAATGCAACTATGCCCATTGAAAACTCAGGACTGATCGCCATAGCTGAACAGTCGCCTGTGCCGTCAGACGGATCCATTGCTGTCATATATGTTTCATAAAAAGCGCCGAATTCCTCGGAATAGTCTCCGTCAGTTTTAAAGAACATGCGTCCCTTCTCTTTGTCATATACAACACACGGCATTCCTTCAGAGTATTGAATCTCCATCTGCTCATTGAGTCCAAGCTTTGGAAGCTGTGGCCAGAGCGGCGATTCAGGAATAGTTTCGAATATTAAATCAAGAGCTTTATCCGCATTATCGTACGGAAAGCTTCCTATGGCTGTTGCAAGAAACGGTTTTTTAATTGTCATTTTTTTTCTCCGGGTTAATTATTATTATAAGGGAATCTCAATAAATCATTTTATGGACATTCACCTGGGTTCACATAACTTATAAAATCTTTCAATCAATGTCTAATATTACTTCAAACCAATTCCAGTTAAAATTTTCTGAAATATTTCCAGAAGTTCCGAATCAGCCATATCCAGAACTGAAATACCGTCACGGTCAGTCTGCAGAAGTTTTTCAGTATATGGAATGCTTGCAATTATTTCAATATCCGGCAACGCCTGCCTGATATAATCCTCATCAGCCGGTGAATGCACCTTGTTAATCACAAGCTTGATCCTGCGAATCCCTATCTCCCCGGACATTCTTACTATGCGTTTTACAGAATCAATAGATCTCTGACCCGGCTCAACAACTACAATCATCTCATCAACACTGCCTGCAGTTGATCTGCCAAGATGCTCAATGCCTGCTTCCATATCCATTACAAGAGCTTCATTCTGATGTAGCACCAGATGCTGCACCAGAGTTTTCAGAAGCGTGCTCTCAGCACATGCACATCCTGCTCCGCCGCCCTTGATTGCTCCAAGCACAAGAAGAGATACTCCTTTGAAATTAAATGCATATTTATCCGCTATATCCGAAACTTCCGGATTGAGCTTGAACATCTGTCCGTATTGATTGATTTCTGCACCTGTACGCTCTTCGATTAGTTCTTTATTATGGGCAATTGTTACTATTTTCTTCTGATCTGAAGCAGGAATTCCCAGGGCTGATGCAAGATTTGCATCCGGGTCTGCATCCACAGCCAGTACTTTATTTCCGTTTTTCGCCATTAAAAGCGCGATTGCTGCAGCAACAGTTGATTTACCCACTCCGCCTTTGCCGGATATTGCTATTTTCATTTCATTGTTCCTGATTAAATATTTGTGATAACTTCAAAAAAAATCTTCTCTACAAATGTGTAAGAAGTGGGGATTTTAGAGATGGATGAGATAATGGATGTAAAATAAAAAAAAATAAAATCTCCTTATCTCTTCTATCCCCTTATACCCTTTACTTACACATATTTAATTTTAATATAAAAAATATTAACCGGTTTTATGTCAAATATTTAAAGATTCAAATCCGCCCAGCATTTTTTATCAACAATAAGGCGGTTTCCCTGCCAGTCAATTTTCCCATTATCCTTTAAGCGCATTAAGAGCCTCGAAAAAGTTTCAGGAATAGTTCCTATTGCTTCTGCAATTTCCTTTTTTGAAATATCAATATCATATACATCTTTGACTCCGTAATGGGATGCAAGAAATCTGAAAAACCTTTCCTCAACATCATATGCAGATATATACAATATCCTTTCAGCAAGATATCTCTGTTTCTTCATTAATTTTGCCATAAAATCATTTCTGAAATTTTCCGAATCAAGCAGGGAGTAAAAAACTTTTCTCTCAATTACAAAAAGATCTGAATCTGCAGCAGCTGATGCGTTTACAGGATATTTATCATTTTCAAAAAGAACAACCTCGGCAAAAATCTCCCCCGGATTTATAAGTTTCAGAATTATCTCCCTTCCGTCCGGCGAGCTTTTAAAAATTTTCACCCTGCCTTCTGTCAGAAGAAAAAAAGCCGTGCCTTTATCGCCCTCTCTGAATAGAACGTCCCCCTGCTGAAATTTCTTTATATATCCTACTGAAGAAAGCTTCTGCACTGCAGAATCGCTTATTTCACTGAAAAAATCCGATTTTTTTAATAAAAGTTCAACATTCATAATTTTTTTTTGCATGCAGGTTGACTTAAGTCAATGCATTTTTTAAATACATGTATTAGATTGTTATTAAATCATTTTATTGAAATAAAAATAACACTTTTAACAGGAGAATCAAATGAAAAGAAAAATTATCAATATTGATGCAGATAAATGCACAGGCTGCGGCATATGCGTGCCGGACTGCCCGGAAGGCGCTCTTCAGATTATCGACGGGAAAGCAAGACTCATAAGCGATCTGTTCTGCGACGGCCTTGGTGCCTGCATTAAAACATGCCCGGAAAATGCTATATTTATCGAAGAAAGAGAAGCGGAAGCCTATGATGAAAAAACAGTTATGGGTAATATTGTTAAACATGGCGAGAACACAATAAAAGCACATCTTAAACATCTTAATGATCACGGCGAGGAAAAATTCCTCAAACAGGCAATTGAATATCTTAATGAAAACAAAATAAAAATTCCGGAATATAAAGAAAAAGCCGTAAGTGCATGCGGATGCCAGAGCAGCGCGCCTCAGGATCTGAGACTAAAGCATAATCATGCAGCAACAAATAGCGGCCCGGTAAATGCAGGATCTGAACTTGCACAGTGGCCCGTACAGCTTAAGCTCTTAAATCCGAACGCTCCGTATTTCGATAATGCAGATCTGCTGGTTGCTGCTGACTGCGTTCCTTTTGCTTATGGAAATTTTCATGAAAAATTTTTAAAAGGGAAAATAGTTATAATGTTCTGCCCTAAACTCGATCAGGATATTGACGGATACATAGAAAAACTTTCAATGATTATTAAAAATCATCCGGTAAAATCAATAACTATTGCAAGAATGGAAGTTCCATGCTGCGGAGGGGTGAATCATGTTGTTGAGAAGGCTCTTGAAATGTCAGGTAAAAATATTTTTGTAAAAGAATTTGTTGTTTCAATAAACGGGGAGATTATTTAAGAAAAAAAAACCCAATCTGGATATGGAAATATTTGTCCTTATTCAGATTGGATTTAATGATACTGCACAGTTTAAATGCAATGTGTTATAAATATTATATCCTACTATATTCCTGATTTGATTGATATAATATCAATCCTGACTTAATTAATAAATATCCGGCAATCACAATAAATAGTGCAAATCATGCAGATTTTGCGTTACTTATTTAATAATACAACAAAAAAATATTTAGCATATTTCCTTGACAGATAATGACCTATTTTGAGAAACTGCCGGTTATATTTAAAAATGAAATTTCGAGACGATTTAAAATAAAAATTCCTGAACAGGATATATATAATGAAAAGCAATTACTCTATTATACCTAAACTGATAATACATCATCCATGGAAAGCATGGAAACTGATTGAGACATTTTTTAGAATTTTCAAAGGTGTTTTCTTCCAATATAATCGAAAAGATTATAAATCCAAATATATCCCACTTGTAACTTTAAAGCTTACTCCGCGCTGCAACCTTACATGCGTAATGTGCGGCCAGAGAGGAGTAAAAGGCAAATTAAAGGGTAAATTCGCAATTGATGAAGAGAAAAAGATACTGCCGGCAGATAGATATATTGAACTTGCAAAAGAACTTCACGGCAAGGCCGGAGTTTTTTATTTATGGGGCGGAGAGCCGTTAACATATCCGGGTTTTATGGATATGGTTCCGGAAATTTTAAAGCATATTCCACTGGTGGCAGTTAATACAAACGGAACAAAACTTGCTGAAAACGCAGAAAGAATAGTGCGCGATCAATGGACAACGATCTTTGTTTCCCTGGACAGCTTTGAAGATATTAATGACAAAATCCGGGGCAAAGGCTCTTTTAAGAAAGTAATAGCCGGTCTTGAAGCTTTGAAGCGTGAAAAAGAACGCCAGAATTCAATGCTGCCTCATATCAGTGTTGTTACTGTTGTAAACAATATGAATTATCTATACCTGGATAAGCTTGCAGAATCTCTTGCAGATAAAGGCCTGTCCTGGCATTATATAAATCTCGGAACATATATGAATGATGAGATAGGGAAAGAGCATGTTAAATTCATGAAGGACCGTCTAGATATTGACGCTATTTACTGGGACGGCTTCAATACTGGATTTAATGAAGGGATAGATGGAGAAAAATTCCAGGAAATTCTTAGCCGTGTTCACAAGATAGATAACGGCTATCCTATCGTAACTGTACCTCTTATCAGACCGAGTAAAATAGGAACATTTTATTCAGACCTGCTTACAATTGTCAGAAATAAATGCGGCAACCCGTGGTTTTCTGTGAATGTTCATTATGATGGAAATGTCGGCTTCTGCGCAGATTATCCTGAATATTCACTTGGAAATATTAAAGATAAACCAATGCTTGAACTTTACAACAATGATAGAGCTGTAAAATTCAGGAAAGAACTCAGGAACAGCCCGGATGGTCTTTTCCCTGCATGCAAGCGCTGTTATCAGAACA
>CAYMPH010000021.1:0-64119 GCA_964392365.1 uncultured Leptospirales bacterium | reverse complement strand
CATTCATCGTGCCTGCCGGAGCCGATTCCCGCTTGCCGGGCGGAGCCGAGGCATGCCTTATCAATATTCTCAAGAAGAGGGCACTATGCTTGGTAGTGCTCTCTCCTCGAGACTCCACTTCCCACCGCTCGCTCAATCGTCGCGCGCCTTATCAATTTTAACTATTTAAAGTTTTTTCTGAATAAATAAAATATTTTCTAAATCCTGTTTTGAATATGCATCCTTTCGCGCGGTTATGAAGTAACCGGCTTGAGTGGGAATTTTTTTATTTTATTTACTATAGAAGGAATTTTACTGACTTTTAGTAAATTGGTTTAAATAAAAAAATATTACAATTCTAAAGTTATACTTTATAATTGTAATATGAAAATAAAAAGACCTCTTAAATCAGAGAGAGCTTGGCAGTATCCGGAGTGAGGAAAGGGTTTATATCAAAAAACCAATAATAAATTTTGTACCGCCGGCCCTTTCTATCTGTATTGTTCCTTTTAACTGTTCAGTAAGTATTCTCAGCAATTGAAGACCAAAGCCGGTTGAGTGTTCAAGATCAATGGATTCCGGCAGACCAGGACCGTTATCTTCTACTATAAAAGTTGCATTTTTTTCTTTCAATGAAGCAGTTATGGAAATTATTCCATTGTCTTTGTCCATAAAAGCGTACTTCATGCTGTTGGTTATAATTTCATTTATTATTATACCAAGAGGCTGCAACCTGCCGGCATCTAAAAGGAAATCATCGATATTTTTTACAATCTTCACTGAATTCCGGTTAGGAAAATTTGACACTATTTCATCGATCATGGAAGGCAGATATTCTTTAACCGATAATTTATTAAAACCGGCAGACCTGTATAATTTATCGTATAACACCATCATGCTCTGCACGCGGTTTCCTGCGTCTTCAAGAGCCTTGATGGCAGATGGTTCATTTATAATATCAGCCTGGAGAATAAGAAAGGCATTTATAGTACTCATATTATTTTTTATACGGTGATGCACTTCCTTGAGGATTATTTCTTTTTCTGCGAGTAGCATTTTTATTTTATTTTCGCTTTCTTCGGCTCGCAGCCTTTCTATAGTGTAATGCTTGTGAAAAAAAAGGATTATTAAATAAATACATAATGCTGAATAAATTGTTGTTGCAAAACTGTCAATCCATCTGGATTTTTCTGAATGATAATCTATTACTAAGTCCGGCTTGTAATATACAATAAGATAAACAATTACAATAAGTATTAAAAATAGAAAGATTAAATATTTCTTTTTTCTTTGTGGAAGAATAATCAAAGCTAAAATTAAAATCACGAATGCAGGCAGCATGTTTTGTCCATGCATGCCGCCTGCATAAATCCAAATAATAAAAATTCCGGCTATAGAAAATAATAAAATTGGAATAATAAATGGTTCAATAATTTTTTTAATTCTGGCAAAATAGTAAACAATAAATAATAAAAAAGTTAATCCGCAGCTGATAATTACAGGTATTAAATCAATTGATAAAATTATAGTCATGATAGAAGCGATTGTACTAATAAAAATTCCAATTAATATTGACGATAGAAAAAGACGGTTTTCTAATGATAAATTCTCTTTTTCAGCAAATATATAGCTGGTAAACTTTTTTAATTTATTTTTTAACATATCACATATCCTGCTCTACCACCCCGTTTCGCTGCAATTTTGCATTGTTTCATATTTAATTATTCCTTCTTTGGTGTTAATTAATGAAATCAGTGTCTGGAAAAATTGAGACGAATTGATCTTGCTATCAGTTGGCTGTGAAGATTTAATAATCAGAGGTTTATCTTCTTCATTTAAAAAGAGCATCCAGTATGGTATTTAATGTGTGTATCTCAAGAGGCTTTATTAAAAAGCCGAGAGGTTTAGTTTTTTCAGCCCTTTCCTTGATCTCCTTATCATCATAACCTGTAATAAATATAATAGGGATATCTGATTCAGCTTTAATAGCTGCAGCAGCTTCAATGCCGTCAATTTCTCCTGCCAGGCGGATATCCATTAATATAATGTCCGGGAATTCCTGTTTTGCGATGATTATTGCTTTCTCGCCTGTAGTTACATGTTTAAATACAGGGTATCCAATACCCTCCAATTGATTTTCCATGAGCATTGCGGTTATGACTTCATCTTCAACTAAAAGAATATTTATTGTTTTTCCCATGTTAGACCCTTGCCTTATAGAGATTGCCGGGAAATTCCAGCGTACATTTAATTCCTTTATTATTTTCAATTATTAACTTGCCGAGCATTTGTTCTTCTCCAATGCTGTAAATCAGTTTCATTCCAAGTGAGTTACGTTTTCTAAAATCAAAACCGTCGGGAACACCGATTCCGTTATCTGAATATTTCAGTAAATAATTTCCGGATTTTTCCAGAGTCAGTCTGATGCCGATTTTACCTTTCCTTCCATCCGGAAAAGCATACTTTAATGAATTGGTTATCAGCTCATTGAGAATCAATCCAAGAGGAATTGCAGTATCAAGAAGAAACTTCTGGTCGTCGACTGCAATATTAAATACTATTATTTCTTCAGAAAGACTATAGCTCTTTATACTTAAAGCAGTCAGGTCCTGTATATAATCTTTTATTGAAATTTTCGATAAATCCTGACTTTGATAAAGCATCTGATGCACGAGAGATATTGCCTGAATTCGATCTTCTGTATTTTTTACCAGCTGATCCATCTCAGGATTATTTGAATATTTGGCAGCCTGAAGTACGATAATGCCTCTGATTACCTGCATTGTATTTTTTGTTCTATGATACAGCTCGCGGATTAATGTTTCTTTTTCGCGGAGGGATTTTATGATAGTTTCATTAGCCTGCTTACGTTGTGTGATATCACGCACAATATTCATCAAGGCAGTTTGATTATTAAATTTTATTACCAGTGCTTTGATTTCAACATCAATATCACTTCCATTTTTATGCCTCAGTTTCGTTTCAAAATTTGAAAAGCCCCTGTTCTTGAGGTCTTTTATCCGCTGATCTATCTGTTCCTGTGTAATATTTTTTTCAAAATCAGCAGGATTCAGAACAATCATCTCTTCTCTTGAGTAACCCAGCATTTTATATGCGTTTTCGTTCATATCAAGTATTATTGAAGGAGGGCCGTCGCCGGTGATTTTAAATATGGTTATTCCGTCAGTATTAGCTTCAAAAAGGATTTTGTATTTTTTTTCGCTGGATTTCAGGGATTCCTCAATTTGTTTCCTTTCGGTGATATCCCTTACAACGCTCACGATATGGAGATCGCCGTTCAGCTCCATAACCGAGGCAGACATCGAGGCTATAGACTGCTCGCCGTTCTTTCTTTGCAAAGCAAACTGAAAATCCTTGATAAATCCATTCGATCTGAATTCTTGTGTCATCCGCTCGCGGTCAGATACGTCTTTCCAGATAGATATCTCTAATGATGTTTTTCCGACAATCTCATTTTGTGAAAGTCCAGTATATATTTCAAATGCTCTATTTGCATAAACATACTGCTCGTCCCTGACCCTGGATATAACAAACATATCAGAAACAACGTCCATGCTCTTGCTGTATTTTTCTTCGGATAATCGTATTTTTTCTTCACTCGAACGCAGGGCTTCCTCCGCTTTTTTGCGGTCTGTGATGTCACGTAATACACCTTCTTCACCGAGATAAAGGTTATTGCTATCAAAGCGGGCACGGGCATTCAGTTCAAACCAGTATATAGACCCATTTTTATCCATTATCCGGAATTGCAGGTCTTTGGTGATTATCCGTTTATCTTCCAGTGCTTTCAAAAAAGAGCTGATGATTTTTTCATGGTCTTCCGGATGAACATAAGCAAGGAATGGTTTTCCGATGGCTTCATTTTCATTATAGCCGTAACGCTCAAAAGCTGAATTATTGATGCTTGTGATTTTTCCTTCGCTATCAAGAGAATAAATAATATCCGGAACATTATTTGCCAATAATCTATATTGCTCTTCGCTTTTCTTCAGAGCGTCATCGGCCAGCTTGCTCATGGTAATATCGTAGGTGGTTCCAGCAACTTTTATCGGGTTGCCATTTGTATCTCTGACTGGTCTTCCTATTACATGTAATGTCCTTTTTTCTGTGGAGTTTCGTGGAATAATATCAAATGTAATGTCGATCAGTTTATCGCTTTCAATAGCATCAAAAAGCTCCTTATTGACCATTTCCGGATCAATAAAACATTTCGTAACTTCCTCCATAGTGAAATTATCGCTTTCTAAATTAAAACCATACAGTCTTTTCGCCTCATCCGAACCCCAGTATGAACCGGTTGCCACGTTATATTCCCAGCTGCCGATATGTGCAATTTGTTGAGCTTCAATAAAGCGCGCTTCACTTGTGCGCAGTGCTTCTTCAGCTTTCACATACGCAGTTATGTCACGCGTTATTCCAATGTATCCTGTCACCTCATTTCCGGGTCCGTGTAGGGTTGTTGACATCACTTCTGCTATAAACTCCGAACCATCGCGCCGCACTTCTAAGTATTGCCGTACCGGTCGTTCTTCGCCCTGTAGTATATCCGCCTGAGTCCGTGACGCACGCTCGCGATCCCTTTCGGCAATCAGCAGCCTTGTATCGAAACCTTCAAGTTGTTGTGGCGACTCATAACCGTACAGTTGTGCTGATGCCTGGTTTGCAGCGACTACACATCTGTCCTTACCTATCAATAGTACGCTTTCGGGAATCGCATCGAACAGCTGCTTGTAGCGCAATTCGCTTTTCCGAAGTTCATCTTCTGCCTTTTTTCGCTCGGTGATGTCCTGGATGACTCCTTTAACTTTTATTGCTTTGCCATTTTCATCTTTTACCAGCAGAGCACGGGAAGATATTACCCTTTGCTCCGTGCCATCCGCAGGATTAATTGGAAAAACAAGATCGTAGGTTTTCTCATGCGCTATTAAGTCTACCAATGCCTTGTTCACCATTTCCCTGTCGGGGATGCACGCCTCGATCCGCTCAAGCGGGAAATTACCGTCAGAGAACGGTAAGTGGTAAATTTTTAACGCCTCATCCGATCCCAGTATTTCACCCGTAGAAATATCGTATTCCCAGCTTCCGACATGAGCCATTTCCTGTGATAACAATAATCTCTCATAGAGTAATTGTGAATTTGTCTCCGCCAACTTGCGCTCAGTGATATCCTGAAAAGTTCCATTTACTTCAATGGCTTTTCCATTTTCATCTTTTTGAATATTTCCTAATGCCTGTATGTATATATGATTATTTTTTGCAGTAATAATGCCCAATTCTACATCAAATGGAGTTTCATTCTGTATCGCATCTTCTACAGCCTTTTGTATAATATGCTTAGAACTGCTGTCATAAAAATTGATAGCTTTTTCTACTGTCGGTTGAAAATCATCAGAAACTTCGTGAAGATTGAACACTTCTTTTGTCCAAGTCAGATGTTGTGTTTCTAAATTTATTTTCCAACCGCCAATTTTTGCAATCTTTCCTGTTTCATTAAGAAATGCTTCACTTGCCCGCAATGCTTCCTCAGCCTGCTTGCGTTCTGACAGATCCCTATGAACAGAAATGATCAGCTGCTCGTCATCCAATGAAATCAGGTTGGCAATAACAGAAAGAGGGAAGGTGTGCCCGTCTTTGTGAAAGTGCTGCACTTCGAAATTCAGAGTTTCTCCGGACAATATGCGGGAAAACCGTTCATCAGTTGTATGGAATCCATCCACATGAAGGCCCTCAATGCCTTTTTGCATAATTTCCTCAACTGAAAATCCGTGCATGGATGCAAAAGACTCATTGAATGAAACAATCTGACCTCTGGTATCCAATATTAAAATGCCATCACCAGCCTGTTCAAATAGAGTCTGGTAGCGTTTGCTGTTTTCAAGCATGGACTCTTCCGAGCGTTTTCGTTCAATGGCAATCGCTGCCAGGTTTACTATAAGTTCTATGGCAGCAATATGAGGTGTAATATCGCTGCGCGCAAGAATGACCAGCGATCCCATGTGGGCATATTTATGTATGAATCCCATTGCATATATTTTTTCTATGCTCAGCATTTTTTCAATAATCCTGCAGGCTGCTTTCGGAACAATACGTGTCATGAGCGTGTACAAACCGCCTTCCAGTATTCCCAGCCTGCCGCTGCGGTAAACTTTCAGATCTTCTCCGGTAAATTCATCAAGTGAAAATTCCCTGTGCCACGGATCAAAGCCTATTATCTGGAATATTTTTTCAAATGGCATATTCATGCCGTGATAGGATATCATGCGCACGGTTTTGCGCTTTTCGTCCAGCATGGAATTTGCAGTAATGCAGTCGCCGATCATTTCGCAGACTTTTCCGGAAACAAGCCTGTATATGTCTTCAATTTCGCATGGGTGAAGGAGAATATCCTGCACCTCAGCTAAGATGCGGGTATGGGTTTCTGTGAGTTTGCGCTCATTGATCTTTTCAGCAAGAATCATTTTTTCTTTTTCTGTTTTTTCAAAAAGCCTGAGAGCCATTTTAATAGTCGATATGAGAATTGTTTCGCCGGAGTTTTTTACAATATAACCGTAAGAGGCTATGCCTTCAGTTTTTTCAGCGATTTTCTGCTCTGCATCAGATGATAAAAAAATCAGAGGAATATTATGTTTTGCGAGAATTTTTTCTGCAGCCCGAACGCCTGAAATTCCTTTTCCCAGATCAATATCCATGAGAATAAGATTGATTCCGGGTGTTTTTTCAATGATTTCTATTGCTTCTTTGCCGGTACTGGCAGTGATTACTGAGAATCCGTTTTTCTTAAGAATTTTGTTTTCAGTCTTGGCAATTTCAGAATCATTATTAACAAGGAGGATAGTTTTTTTGTTTTCACCGCTCATGTTTATTATACCTGCGTCTTTAATTTTCTCTATAGCTTTTGTCAGCAGATTATTTAAAAATATTTTTAATTCATCACGAAAGATCTCAAAAATCGCAAAAGAAAAATAAAAAAATTTTAGTCTTTCAACTGCGATATCATCATTATCAGCTCCCTGTACTTCGGCATCGCTCAGCACAAGTCTGCGCTTCAGATATTCTCAATTAAATTTCAAATTTTAAAACACTCTTTGTCCCTTTATCATTTTTAATAGCATAAGTTCCTTTAAGCTGTTCTGCAAGCATTTTAACAATCGTAAGACCAAATCCCTGCGTTTTGTTTTCATTAATACTTTCATCAATACCAATACCATTGTCCTGAATGGTAAGGGTAACATGGGTTTCGGTTTTATCAAGATTAATTGAAATACGGCCGCTGTCCCTCCCTTTGAATGCATACTTGAAAATATTTGTCATGAGTTCATTGATCATAATACCAATAGGAATAACTTTATTCGAATTAAGTGTGAAATCATTAATCTTCTTTTCAATGGTTACATTTTTACTTTCAGGGAAGACAGCAATAAGCGAATCAACAAGACTTTCAATGTAGTTTTTAATGGAAACATCCTGATAGTCTTTACCCATCAATAACTTTTCATAAAGAACACGGGTGCTTTGAATTCGTGAGATGGATTCCTGCAATGCTGTTTTAACTTCAGCATTATCAGTTGAATCTGCCTGTAATGACAATAGACCTTCGATTGATGCAATGTTATTTTTAATGCGGTGGTGAACTTCTTTGAGCAGGGTTTCTTTTTCTGACAGCTGCCGTTTGATTTCTTCTTCAGCGAGTTTGCGCCCGGTGACGTCAAAACAATGCCCGATGTATCCGACAAATTCACCCTTTGCATTATAATTGGGTGTGCCAAGATCCAAAATCCACCTATACTCACCGCTTACATGCCTTAACCGGTATTCCATTTCAAATTTTTCACGTTTATCAAATGCTGTTAAATAAGTTTTAAGGCACTGATCAAAATCTTCAGGATGAACTCCTTCTGTCCAGCCGTTGCCTGTTTCTTTTTCTAATGTTCTGCCGGTAAAATCAAGCCATGGCTTGTTAAAATAATAGCATAATTTATCAGTGTTGGATCTCCAGATCAGAGCCATTCCTGCGTCTGCAAGGTTGCGGTATTGAATTTCATTTTCACGCAGTGTCTCATCCGCCTGCTTGTACGCAGTGATATCAAAAACAATGGAATAAAGCAGGGTTTTACCCACCAACAACAGGGGGCCGCTGTAGACTTCCACATCTCGTATGGAACCATCCGCCCGGCGGTGTTTGAAGATAAAATGGTTTCGCTCTTCCTTGCGCGCCAATTGCATTTCTGCTTGAATCTCTTTGGTTGTCAACGTGTTGATTTCTTCGATTTTCTTTTTCAGCAGTTCTTCATGGCTCCAGCCATAGTAGGTGATTGCGGCGGGATTGGCGTCCACTATGGCACCGCTAGCTGGGTCAATGAGTATCATGATCGTATGGTTCTTTTGGAACAAGTTCTTATAGAGTTCCTCGCTTTCGCGAAGTGCTTCTTCTGCCTGCTTTCGTCCCTTGATGTTGGCTGTAGTCATTGCAAGCCAGCCCTTTTGAGGTATGTAAAGATTAATTTCTGTATAGGTGTTCATTACTTTGCTGAAATTTTCAAAATGAAGAGGTGAGCCTGTAAAAACTGCTTCTTTCATCTTGTCTATCCAGTATTGTTCTGTTTCCGGATAAACTTCCAGCAATGTTTTGCCAATCAGCTCTGAAGCTTTTTTGCCAACATATTCTTCATAAGCCTGGTTTACCATTAGAAATCTAAAATCACAAGGTATGCCTTCTTTGTCATAAACAACTTCATACATGGAATTATATGAATCCATATTCATAAATTGTAAACGGTACTTTTCTTCACTCTTCCGCAGTGCTTCCTCCGCCTGCTTGCGATAGGTTATATCTATTGCCGTGGAAAGTAAATAGGACTTATTACCCATGATGATGATTGAGCAATAAAATTCCGCATCGAGTATTTCGCCAGATTTCTTTTTTAATTTCGCCGGCATATTGACGGCTTTATTTTTTTCTCTGAGGATGTTGACTATTGCCTGCCGCTCTTCCGGATTTACCCAAATGCCCAGATCGATGGTTGACTTACCGATTATCTCATGCCTGGTATATCCCAAAAAATTCTCGAAAGAGTCATTGGCATTGATTATCAAGCCGGTGTTTAGTTCGGCTATCGTGACTGACAGCGGAGACAGAAAGAAAAACTTTGAGAACTGCTCTTCGATTTCCTGCAAAGCCGCTTCTTTTTTCTTTTCATTATCTAATGCGTTAAAAAGCTTGAACGCCATCTTAATAGAAGCGTCCAGTACGGTAATATTCGAATTCTTCACCACATACCCGTACGAAGTAATCTTTTCAGTTTTTTCAACTACCTCAGGTTCTGTGTGAGATGATAGAAATACAACAGGAATATCTTTCTGCTTCAATATCTGTTCAGCTGCCTGTGTACCGTCAATGCCATCACCAAGATCAATATCCATAAGAATTAAATCAGCAGGCAGGCTGTTATCAAGTATAGTTTTTACTGCTTTTTCTCCATCGGAAACGTGATGAATAATATACCCCATTTTTTCTAATTGCTTCTTTTCAAGCATAGCTGTGATGATTTCATCTTCCACAAGGAGAATTGTTTTTTTATTTTCTTTGGGCATATTTATTCCTCTTGTGAATTCGATCATCGCTATAATAAAACACTTTCTGAACAGCAGATTACCACAGATTAGTATGATGTAGCTGATTAAGATTCGCTCTCTTCTTTAATCAGTATCCCAACTGCAGTTCAGATTTCATTATTTAAACAGAATTGCTCTAGATTAAACCATAGTCAAGTGTTATTAAATGCTATTCATGTTTTTGCATTTCTATAGAAAATTAAATTTGCATTTGCTGTTAGAAGGTTTTTATATAAAATTTACTTTTTTATCAATATTATTTGTGGTTTTCATTATATTGGATTTGATTAAAAAAAAGCTATAATTCTTGACAAACTGTCTGATAATTGATTATATTAATTTAATTATAATTTATCATACAGGCGGAGAATATTATGAGATATCTGCTCATAATCACAAGAATCTTCATTCCGGCAGTGTTTTCAACACTGCCTATGCTTAAAACTGCTGTCACCGGGAAAATCATTTATAAAGGAGTTGATTGATATGAGAAAAAAAACAGTATCGATTGCAATCTATACAATTTCTGCAGTTATGATCGCAGCTTTATCTTTGATGATATCGTGCAAACCGAAAGCAGCTGATCAGGCGCTGGTTACATTTATATTAGGCGATGTAAAACTGGAAAGGCAGGGGGAAACAGAGCGCAGGTTAAAACATAAGGAAATTCTGAAAAAGGATGATATAATCACAACCGGATTAAATTCTTTTTTTGCATTCCAGATTGCTGAAGAAGCAGTGATAAGCATTCCTGCTGAATCCAGATTAAAGCTCACTGAAATTCTCGATCAGAATAAAAACAGATTTTCCCTTGAGAAAGGAGCTGTATATGCAGCTGTAAAAAAACTTAAAAAAGACACATCATATGAGATATATACAAAAACCACTACTGCAGCTGTAAGGGGAACGGAATTCAGCGTAAGATACGAAAATGACAAGGCCATTATTGCTGTTAAGGAAGGATCGGTTAAAGTACAAAAGGTAAGCGAAGACCGTAAAGTTCTGGAAGAGAAAGATATTGAGGCCGGATCTGCAGCTGAGATTTCAAAGGACGCAACAGTGGTCAGGCCAATGATAAAAGATGAAGAACAGCAGTTTAACAAAATCGAAAAAGTCGTTATTATTAAAGATATACATGATAAAACAGAATCTGATCTTTTACAAAATGAAAAAAAAATAATTGAAATTGATTCAGATAAAACGAATTCTCCTGATGGAAAAAAAGATGCTGCAATAAAAGATGAAGGAAAACAAACTGAAAATCCCGATACTCCTGTAAAAGATTCCGGTAACAGCAATGCCGCTATCTGGCCTGTAAAAAATGTTTTTAAATCTTCAGAAGCAATAATTGTTAATTATAAAAATATGCCGGAAAGCAAATATTGCTGGATCAGTGTTGCCAAAGCCGGTGCTGCAGAAAAGATGTTTACATCATACGACTGGACTCACAGCAGAAAAGACGGCCAGATGTATTTCGAGGGGCTTAATCTTGAACCCGGAACATACGAAGTGAGGGCGCATTTCAACAGAAGCAATAATATTAATAAGCGATCATATTTCAAGGTGGAATAAAAACAGGAATCAATTGCAATTCTAATATTTTTTTTAATAACTGCAAAAGATTTTTAAAATTGCAAAATAAAAAATAATCTTTTTCTATGATTTTATGCGCTCTTTTGATTAGAATAATTATTATTTCTTTAATTTGTGATATTATATTTGTCTGTACCTTAATGTTAATCTGCGTCTTATCTGCAGTTTTGACTTCGTCATTTTAAAATCAAATTTTAAATTTCAATATACTTCTTGTTCCATTGTGATTTTCAATGGTAAATGTGCCATCCAGCTGTCCACTCAGCATCCTGACTAGCATAAGGCCGAAACCATTTGATTTATTGATGTCAAAGCCTTCGGGAAGCCCGTTGCCATTGTCCTGTATTGTAAGTGTTACCTGGTTTTGTATATTTGAAAGTGAAATATGTATCAAGCCGGATTTTCTGTCTATGAATGCATATTTCATAATGTTTGTGAGAAGCTCATTAAGAATAATTCCGATAGGAAAAAGATTTTTTGAAGAAAGATCAAAGTCATCAATTTTTTTATCTATTGTAATTTTCAAATGATCCGGAAATAAATCAGCGACTGAATCAATAAGACTTTCAAGATAATTCTTAACCGAAATATCTTTGAAATCATCGCTGATCAGAAGCTTATCATAGAGTACACGCATGCTGCCAACCCTGCTTATAGCATCCTGTAATGCGGAAACAGCCTCGGGGTTGCTTATAGCTTGCGACTGCAATGACAATAAACCTTCAATTGAAGCTATATTGTTTTTAATGCGGTGATGTACCTCTTTAAGAAGGGTGGTTTTTTCGGAGAGCTGTTTTTGTATCTCTTCTTCGGACTGTTTGCGCTCTGTGATGTCCTGTGCAGCTCCCCATAACCCCGCTATTTTACCTTTTTCATCGAGAACTGTTTCTCCCCGAACCCACATCCATCCGTTTCCGCCATCTTTCCGAACTGTTTTTAATTCAAGCTCATAAGGAATCCCTGTTTCCCTGGTTCTGGTCAGTGAAGAAGACAACAACTCCCAGCTTTCAGGTGTAAAAAGCTTTTGATGTTCGGTATAGGGTGGAGGAGGAAGTTCAGGATTAAAATCATACATGCGGTACAGTTCTTCGGACCAGACAACCTGATTGGTTTTCAGGTCCAGGCGCCAGTTGCCGATATGAGCAATTTTTTGTGTCTTTGTTAAATCTTTTTCGTTCTTTCGCAACTCAGTTTCTATATTTTTCCGATCTGTGATGTCAATTGTGTAGCCGGCCGTCAGCTTTTTTTCTCCGAGAGTAATTGGAAATTTTATGGTAGTGTAGTTGCGGCCGTTAAGATCTTCATCCAGCCTGATAACATTACCTCCGGATGCGACAAGCCAGTCATCTGCTGTAATTTTTGAGGCAAATTCCGGAGGGAACAGTTCTTCCATAGTTCTGCCTATCATTTTTGATCCCGGTATGCCAATCATTTCATGGAAATTCTCGCTTGCAGCAAGAACACGGCTTTCTGTTGGTGTTACCTCCTTAATATATGCATAAATGGGGGAGCTTTTTATAAATAATAAGAGAAGTTCATTGCTTTCCCGCAGTTCCGCCTCTCTTGACATAATCACTTCCTGAGAGCTGGTTAGCTCTTCGTTAGATGCTTCGAACTCCTCGTTCGTCTGAAGCAATTCTTCGTTTGAGGAAGTGAGATCTTCATTGGCTTTCTGAAGCTGCTCCTCTACTTTCCTTCGCTCTGTAAGATCTGTCAGGAAAGAGATGCTTACTGTTTTATCTGATAACTTTATCGGTGCAACAGCCATATGCATGGGGAATTCAGTTCCGTCTTTACGTAAAAGGGTTGCTTCAAATTCATTTTGCACGGGAAGTCCTTCAAGACGTCGTCGGGTCCGTTCTTTGCTTTCTTCGCGGTATTGGGGCGAAAAAAATTCGAAAGCCGGACGTCCTATAATCTCATCTTCGCTCTCCAGAGATAGTGCATCTAAAAATTTTTGATTAGCATACATGCAGGTGCCGTCAAGATTCCATACACCAATGGACACCGGCGATTGCTCAATAAAAGACCTGAATCTGGAATTGATCTCATGAAGTGCTTCCTCGGCCTGCTTGCGCTCGGTAATGTCATTAATAACAACAAGGGTCCCGTTAAACGACCCTTGTTGGAACTTCGTCCCGTTTAATTCCCCGATAAAGGTTGAACCGTCTTTACGTTTCATTTTTAGTTCAAGATTATGTGTCCCTGTAGCATTTTTTATTGCATCTCTGAATTCTTCTAATGCTTTGGGGATTTCAGATTCATTGAGAAATTCCATAAAATTCCGTCCATGCATTTCTTCCGGAAGATATTGAAATAGAGTTTTGGAAGATGAAGACGCATAAGTGACAATACCATTGATATCAGTAATTGCAATCAGGGCGTTGGCTTGTTCTGTGATTGTCCGAAATTTTTCTTCGCTCGCGCGGAGTGCTTCTTCTGCCTGCTTTCGTCCTTTGATGTTGGCTGTAGTCATTGCAAGCCAGCCCTTTTGAGGAGTGTAAAGATTAATTTCGGTGTAGGTGTTCATTACATTGCTGAAATTTTCAAAATGAAGAGGTGAGCCTGTCAAAACAGCTTCTTTCATCTTGTCTATCCAGTATTGTTCTGTTTCCGGATAAACTTCCAGCAATGTTTTGCCAATCAGCTCGGAAGCTTTTTTGCCAACATATTCTTCATAAGCCTGGTTTACCATTACAAATCTAAAATCATAAGGTATACCTTCTTTGTCGGTTAAAACTTCATACATGGAATTATATGATTCCATATTCATAAATTGCAAACGGTACTTTTCCTCACTCTTTCTCAACGCTGCTTCTTTTTCTCTTTCCTGCCTTAATGCATAAAAAAGCTTAAACGCCATTTTTATCGAAGCGTCCAGTACGGTAATATTTGAATTATTCACCACATACCCGTATGAAGTAATTTTTTCTGTTTTTTCAACTACCTCGGGTTCTGTGTGAGATGATAGAAATACAACAGGAATATCCTTCTGCTTCAATATCTCTTCCGCTGCCTGTGTGCCGTCGATGCCATCACCAAGATCAATATCCATGAGAATTAAATCAATAGGCAGGCTGTTATCAAGAATGGTTTCTACTGCTTTTTTTCCATCGGAAACATGGTGAATAATATACCCCATGTTTTCTAATTGCTTCTTTTCAAGCATAGCTGTGATGATTTCATCTTCAACAAGGAGAATAGTTTTTTTGTTTTCAGTTTTCATATTTTTTAGTTCTGTGTCTTTATTCTTCTTTATAACTTTTATTAGCAGATTATTAAAATTTTTTAAATTCGCCGCGAAAGATTTTAAAAATCGAAAAAGAAAAAAAATAATCTTTTACTCTTTTATCTGCGTCATCATCCTTATCAGCGCTCCATAAGCTTTTCAGACATTATTATAACTATATTAAACGAGGAGCCTATTCCCGTTTGCCGGGCGAAGTCAATTCCGGTTAACGGGCGAAGTCAATTCCGGTTGACGGGCGAAGTCAATTACGGTTGCCGAGCGGATCCGAGGCACTATTCCATTGCAATAATCTCTTTAGTAAGATTGATATAATCTGTAGCTCCGTTGCTGTCCGGCTTGTATTCAAAAATAGTTTTGCCCCAGCTTGGAGCTTCCTGGAGTGCGACATTTTCTCTGATTATAGTTTTGAATAATTTTCCGGGAAGCCTTGTTTCTGTTTCATTGAGAACTTCTCTATTGATCGATTTGCTGGAATTGTACATGGTGCCTATAATTCCTGTAATTTCTATATCTTTATTGAGCCTCTGCTTTATCATAGACATTCCCTCAAACAGATTATACATGCCGTGAAATGGCAGAAACTCCAGCTGCAGGGGTATAAATATTTCTTTTGCATAGGTTAGCGCATTGAGAGTGAGGATTCCCAGTGAAGGCGGACAATCAATAAGAACATAATCGTATCCTTTAAGCTTTTCAAGTGCATCTTTCAGGAGAAATTCCTTGGCTGGAAATGGAAGAAAATCAAGGTCTTTTAAATCATTTTTTGCAGGCAGAACATCTATGCCGTTTCTATGTATTAAAAGATCCTCATATGAAATTTCACCCTTTAGAACTTCAAATATGCTGTACTGAAGTTTTTTATGATCTATACCAAGATGATAAGTGGTCTGGGACTGATGGTCGATGTCAATAACAAGGACAGATTTGCCTAACTGTTCGAGCGCGCCTGCAATATTGACAGTGCAGGTTGTTTTTCCCACACCACCTTTATTATTCGATATAGCAATGATTCTCATGTATCCTCCTGGAATAAATCCTGATCAACATCTCATATTTAAAATTCTCTGTATAAAATTGTCAATAAATATCTATTTATTAAGGCTGTATGTTAAGTTTTCTTTTTTTTGATTGTCAAATAGATGCTATTTCTTAAATATTTGCA
Source organism: uncultured Leptospirales bacterium (assembly GCA_964392365.1). GTDB lineage: Bacteria > Spirochaetota > UBA4802 > UBA4802 > UBA5550 > CAYMPH01. Next base: position 48,502 of record CAYMPH010000021.1, on the reverse strand, counting down.
AATTGATTCATATCAATTATTTTATTACATTTAGAATATAAAATTACCGGATAAGTGTTGTTTTTAATGGATGATAAATACCTAAAGTATATTCTGCCTGAAAATGAAAGATACTGCATGCCGAATCTGAATGAAGTTAAATTTATAGGCAATAAGCAGACAATATCTCTTGTTCTCGGATCCTGTATTTCCACGGTTTTTATAGGCAGGGGCGATAGGACAGTTCTTGCTGCGAATCATATTGTAATTGCAAGCCATGATCATAATTACAGCAGCAGATTAAAAGATGCAAATGAACAGATCAGCGAAATTTTAGAAGTTTTTCAGGAAGTTTATGAAATACCCTTATCAGATATATTCTGTTTTCACGTGATCGGCGCAGGAAAAAAAGTGAATGATGTCACTTTTATGGTTCCTGAGGAGAATATTCTGGAAACATACAAGGTATTGTATGAAAAAAAAATTGAGGCTCTCTTTAATGATACAGGGAGCCATATATACGCAACTTTTTCAATCAGCGGTTCAATGCTTTCTGTATTTGTTGAAAATAAATTTCAGAAAAAGCATATTTCCTATGCTTTGGATTTGGATAAAATGTTTTTAATGGGAAATGAGTTGTTCGGTTTTTTTCCTGTTTCTGCAATTGAACCGAATAATAAAGGTTTTGAAGCCCTCGTTGAAAAATCAATAATTTCTTATGTTACAGGAAGCAGGAACAGGGATTAAAATTGCGTTAAATTCTGTATTGAAACCCGCCGAATACCGAAATCATATGCAGCGGATTATTCATAAATAAAATTACTTTGTATGAAGAGCCAACCCTGAGAGTTGCAGGTCCTAAATTCACTCCAACGCTTAAAGATGTATCGATATAAGCATCGTATGAAGAAACATCAACTAATGCAGATGAGTAAGGACCGTTATTTCTATTATACATTGTGATATGAGAATAGGCAAATCCTCCTCCGGCTGAAATTGATAAATGAAAATATTTTGCAAGATTCAGAAAAAAATGCAGATCAACTGATGGAGCCCAGACTGTCATATCCAATGAATTGTTTAAAGTATTTTCGGTATGTAAATTGAAAAAAAGCATATTCGCGGATATTCCAAAATAATTACCTATATGAGCTGTAATATTCGGCCTTGCATATACCGGATCACTATAAAGTCCTGTCCATGGCTGCAGAAGAAAAATATACCCGGATTCCACTCCAAAGCTGAATATACTTGATATTTTATAAAGCGGCAGAAAAGGAGATTTAGCTGTTTTTTCGCGCGATTTTTCAAATTCTGAAATTTTTTCATATATTTTAGATGTGATTTCATCAATAGTACCGGTAAAAATTGCCTGATTCGTGGAATCCTGAAAAACTATAATATCCGCAGTCCTTCCCTCCAGGTCGAAAATTCTGATTTTAATTTTAATCTGATCATTGTCATTGACCTCAAAATTTCCGGTAATAATATAATCCGCTTTCTGATCTGAGTTTTCATTTTCCTTAACGGATTTTCTTAAATTTTTAAGATATTCTTTCATTTCCTTTTCAGTCATTTCATTATAAGTTCCGCCTTTATCGCTTTTCCAATGGCCTGAAATATCTTTTTTCTGATCGCTGTATGACTGGGGAGCATCTTTAAATTCCGGAGTTAAATTAATTTTTTTAATACTGAATTTTAATGAAGAAGATATAATTTTTGCTATAGAATCAGGTATTATATATGAATAATATTCATTCTCTTCGCTTCCTGCAGAAGTGAAATTGAATATAAGGATTGGTTTTTTTCCCGGTTTTATTGAAGCTGCGTCTGTTTTTTCTGCGGAAAAAGAAAAAACCGGCAGAAGAACAATAAGTGCAGCGATTAAAAATTTATTTATCTTGATAATAGAAATTACTTTCATTCCAGTTTCCCTTATGCTTCTTATCATGTCCATCCTGTGCATAAAATATAATTTTTTTCATGGATTCCCGTACTTGTACTGAGCGTAGCCGAAGTATTAACGGGAATGACAGGATTTAAATTTCATTATTTATTTTTTTAAATATATCCTATAATTAAGACATTATTTAGTATAAAGTCAAGAGAAATTAAGTTGAATATTCAGCGTTGATATTAACATATTCATGCGAAATGTCGCAGGTCATCATCATTGCTTCGCCTGTTCCAAGACCCGGATCAACTGTAATCGAGAATTCTTTTGCTGAAATTATTTTTAAAAGTTCATCTTTATTGTAATCAAGAGGAAGGCCGTTATCAAGAATTTTCATACCGGAAAAATAGATTGAAAGACGGTTTTCAGTTATTTCAGCTCCTGAATATCCTGCTGCGCAAGCAATTCTTCCCCAATTCGGATCATTTCCGAAAAAAGCTGTTTTAACAAGCAGGGATTGTGCAACAGATCTGGCAATTTTTTTTGCATCTTCATCATTAGAAGCATTTTTTACAATAATTTTAACAAATTTTGTGGCTCCTTCAGCATCTTTTACCAGAAGTTCAGCAAGTTTTAATAAAACCATTTCAAGTGAATCAGCAAATTTTTTTAAATCATCTCCAGCCAGATATTTTTCTGAAACCGGAGACAGGATAATTGCCGTGTCATTTGTGGACATATCACCATCTATTGTTATTGAATTTAGAGATTTTTTAATTGCTGATTTGAAAATTGAGTCAAGATCGCTTTTTGAAACCGGCGCGTCGGTTATTATAAAAGCAAGAAGTGTTGCCATATCAGGCGCGATCATTCCTGAGCCTTTTGCTGTGCCTGCTATATGATGTATTCCTTCGCTGGTTGTGAAAGAAATGCATGTTTCTTTAGGATATGTGTCGGTTGTCATAATCGCGTTTGCAAGAAGCGAACCGTTTTCTATTGATAAGTTTTCTATAAGCTTTCCATGTGATGAATACATCTTTTCAACTGGAAGCTGTCTGCCTATAATGCCGGTAGATGCCATAAGAACTGATGTTGACTCCTCATTCAGCCTTGATGCTATGTCTGAAGTCAGTTTAAATGCATTATTATAACCATCTTCACCTGTGCAGGCGTTCGCATTCGTTGCATTTATGAGGATTGCTTTTATTTTTCCGCTGATTCTCTCTCTGCATAGCTTAACCGGAGCTGCAAAAACCTTGTTGGTTGTAAAAACACCTGAGGCATTGCACAGATTATCTGATACAATGAGTGAATAATCCAGTCTGTTTTCATATCTGATCCCGCATTTGATTGCAGAAAATTTAAAACCGGGAATATTTTTTAATCCACCTTCAATAAATTTCATTATTTTGTCTCCATCATCATGCCGATTAATATATTAATAATTATTTTTTCAATTTAAAAATAAAAAAGGTCAAGGTAATTTCAGTTTTATATTATTTTTTTCTTGACATATGAAGTATTTATGAATGATTGAAAACATAATTTAATTTGCGTTAAGAATTTTTTTAAATTTAATGATAAGGAAGACGAATATGGCTGTAACAAAAAAAGCTGCTACAAAGAAAAAAGCAGCACCAAAGAAAAAAGCAGCAGTAAAGAAAAAAGCTGCAGCAAAGAAAACAGTAAAAAAAAAGTAGTAATTAGCAAGTCGGTAAAGAAGAAAGCTCCGGCCAGGAAAACCGAGCCTGTGAAAGCAGCTCATGAAAAAAAATCAGAAGAAAAGAAATCTTTTCTTTCTAGACTTCTTGGTAATTAACCGGATATTTTCAATTTTTAAAAGTAGGGCTGTCATTTTATGACGGCCCTTTTTATTTATACTCTTTTTGGAATTTTTCCATCATGAAGCATATAACGGACATAAAAAAAAGAAGAAAGGTAAAAGAAATTAGGAGATATGGGGATACAAGAGATGATGAAATGAAATAATTTTTTTATCTCCCTATCTCTAATATCCCCAAATCTCCAGTTCTTACACATTCTTGATTTAAAAACAGTGCATAATTATGTTTCATGCTAATTTTTTATTAAAATCATGCGATAATTACAATATGAAACCATATATAAAGAAAATTTCTGCTGTTTTGTTTCTTTTTCCGGTTATTTTTATTCTATCATCCTGTACTTTACAGAGAAGAGCAGATGATTACGGAAATGATAACAGCATTGTAAAAACAGCTAAAAGATATTTAGGCGTATCATACAGATACGGCGGTTCTGATCCGGGAGGTTTCGATTGTTCGGGATTCACCATGTATGTTTATAAGAAAAACAGAATTCAGATCCCTAGAGGAACGAATGATCAATATCTGTCCGGAAAAAGGATAAAAGTAAGAGATGCAAGCCCGGGAGATCTGGTTTTTTTCGATATTAATGGAAAAGGCATATCACATGTCGGTATTTATACAGGGGAATACAGATTTATCCACTCCCCGAGAACAGGTAAAACTATATCCTACGCAGATTTGAAAAATCCATACTGGAAAAAGCGTTTCAGGGGAATTGTGACTTATACTCACCACTGAGGAAAGCTGACCGCAGATAAGCGCAGTTGAGGATTAAAAGATTATTCTACGCAAGATAACTCATAAAACGCAGAGAAAATAAATAAATTTTTTTATTGCATTAATTCAATTGTATGTATATAAAAAACATTCAAAGTTGTGATTGACTTCAGCCTGCTTTTAGTTGAAGAATAAGTACTGTTTTCACTCAAATAAGGAGAATTCATATGAAATGGTTTAATAATCTTAAGGTAAGCACCAAGGTGCTGCTTTCCTGCCTGGTATTTATGTTTATAATAATTGTTCTGACAGGCCAGAGTTATTTCGCATCGGATAGTGCTAATGCGAGATTTACTGAATTTTACAATGACAGGTTCCAGCCTGTAAGACAGCTAAACAGAACAATGCGAAATATACTCCAGAGAAGGATTGACATGATTCAGGCAATTAGTGCTGCCAAGGAAAAAGATTATCCTGAAGTTAAGAAAAGACTCGAGAATGCACGTAAACTAAGAGAACAGAATGTTGAACTGCTGAAGCATTATATGGGAACATATATGGATGCAAAAGAGAAAAAACTTGCAGATGACTTTATGAAAATTTTTGGTGAAATTGGAATAGTTTATCAGGAATTTGAGGCCGCTATTGAAGCAAATAATATAAAACTTTCTGATCAGAAAGAAGAAGAGTGGCTGAAGATATATCCAAGCCTTAGAGAAAAGCTTGATGAGCTTATTGTTCTTCAGGATGATGAATCCAAGATACTTCTTGATAAGGGTAAAGCAGCAGCAAGACAGTCAGTGATTTTACTGATTGCCCTGTTTTCATTTTCGATTTTTGCAGGTGTTATAATAACGATAGTATTGACCCGTTCAGTTGCAGGTCCTGTAAGAAAAGGCCTTATCTTTGCTCAAAAAATAGCAGACGGCGACCTGACTGAGAGAATTGACCTTGATCAGAAAGACGAACTCGGCCAGCTTGGTACCGCTCTGAACAAAGCTGCAGATAATCTTGAAAATATGGTTTCAAACATAATTGTTGCGTCCCAGAATCTCGCTCAGGCTGTTGATCAGATTTCTAGCGGAAATCAGAACCTTTCGCAGAGAACTTCTGAACAGGCATCTTCTCTTGAGGAAATTGCCTCAACAATTGAGGAAGCGTCTGCTACAATAAATCAGAATGCGGATAATTCAAACAACGCCAATCATATGTCTTCCGAATCTTCAAGGCTTGCAAAAGAGGGCGGAGCAATAGTAATGAGCGCAGTTCAGGCCATAAATGAAGTAAATCAGTCCAGTAAAAAGATTTCGGAAATTATTACTGTAATAAATGAAATATCATTTCAGACCAATCTTCTGGCTCTCAATGCTGCAGTTGAAGCTGCAAGAGCAGGTGAGCAGGGTAGAGGTTTTGCAGTTGTAGCAGGAGAGGTTCGAAATCTTGCACAGAGATCAGGTACTGCTGCCAAGGAAATCGGCGTTTTAATAAAAGATTCCACTGAAAAAGTCAATAATGCCACTGATCAGGCAACTAAAAGCGGCGAGGCTCTTAATGTCATAGTAAAAGGCACAAATGATGTCGGCAAGATGATATCAGAAATTGCCGCGTCAACTCTTGAGCAGAAACAGGGTATGAATCAGATAAATATTGCAATTACAGAAATGGACACAATGACTCAGCAGAATGCAGCTCTGGTTGAAGAAACTGCATCAGCAAGCGAGGAAATGGCAAGCCAGGCAAAAGAAATGCTTGAAATGATGAAAGCTTTTAAAATTAGAGATACAAAAAAGCAGGATGTGTTTAACACCAAACATAAAGAAATTCATTTAAAAGCTGCAGATTCAGATAAAAAGACCGGTAAAATTACCGGAAAACAATCAGCTATTTCTCATACTTCAGGTATGAATTCAGATAAAAGTACTTCATCTATGAAACAAACACTTAAAGATGAGGGATTTGAAGAGTTTTAAGAATTATTATATATAATTTTAAAAAACTTCCCTGATTCACTTTCAGGGAAGTTTTTTTTTATATTATTATAAAAAAAAACTGCTTATTTTACAGGAAGTTATTATAATAAATATATAATATTTTTTTAAAAAATGAAAAATTTTTTTTGACAAAAGAAGATGGCATTTTCTATGAAGAATTAGTATTATAAATACAAAGTAAAATTCTCCGGTTATCTGCCGGAGTGTTGTTTTTAATAAAATTCATAAAATCTATTTGCAGGGTGTGCAATATGGCTAAAGATTATCAGGAAAAAGAATTTGATGATGAAGTCTATGAAGACGGATATTATGAAGATAATTATGAAGAGGAAGAGCTTGAGGAAGACGGCGAGGAAATAGAAAAAAGCCGGAAAACTTTAAAAAAGCCTAAAAAATCACTGGTTGAAACTGTTTTCGATGATGATGATAAAGTTAAAGATGAAGACGATGACGAAGACGATGAAGACGATGAAGATGATGAAAAAGACGATTCATGGGAAAAAGAAAGAAAAATAAATGTCAGCTACGCATGCGAGGACTGCGATTACAGATGGGATGATATCGTAATCAAAAAAAGCGAATTTGACAGTGAAGAAGAGATTTTTGAAACTACTTGTCCAATGTGCGGCTCTATGAGCATCACGCAGATATGATTGAACGCAAAATTACGATCAGAGGAGCCAGAGAACATAATTTAAAAAATATATCCGTAGAAATTCCGAGAGACAGTCTTGTGGTAATTACAGGATTGTCCGGTTCAGGAAAATCCTCCCTGGCTTTTGATACAATTTATGCAGAAGGACAGAGAAGATATGTTGAATCTCTCTCTTCCTATGCAAGACAGTTTTTAGGTCTTATGGAGAAACCGGATGTTGATTACATAGACGGCCTGTCTCCTGCAATATCAATCGAACAGAAAACAACTCACAGAAATCCCCGCTCAACTGTAGGCACTGTAACAGAAATTTATGATTACTTCCGCCTTCTGTTTGCAAGAATAGGAGTTCCTCACTGCCATGTTTGCGGAAAAAAAATTACATCCCAATCTATAGATCAGATTGTGGAATCCATGCTTACTTTAAAAACCGGAACAAAACTGCAGATTCTTGCGCCTCTTGTTAAAGGCAGAAAGGGCGAGCATATTGACAAGCTTGAAGGTGCAAAGAAAAAAGGTTTTGTCAGGGTTCGAATAAACGGTGAAATAAAAAATCTTGAAGATGAAATTGTTCTTGAAAAAAATAAAAAACACGATATAGAGATTATTGTAGACCGGATCGTAATAAAAGACGGAATACGCCCGAGACTTGCAGATTCAATTGAAACAGCAATAGATATAGGCGAAGGCCAGATAATTGCAGTTCTTGATGACGAGGAAAAGCTTTTTTCTACAAAATTATCCTGCTCTGAATGCGGCGTTTCAATACCTGAACTTTCACCCAGAATGTTTTCCTTCAACAGCCCGTATGGAGCGTGTGAAACATGCGGCGGCCTGGGTTATATTATGCAGTTTGATCCTGAACATATTGTTTCCGATCCGGATAAATCTCTATATGACGGCGTTCTTGATGTATGGGGGAAATCCACAAGCTACTGGTATCTTGAACAGATTAAATCCCTTGAGAAAAACCTCGGATTTGATGCGCATACTCCTTGGAAAAAACTTCCGCAGAAAATTAAAGATGTAATTCTTTATGGTTCGGGAAGAACCAAGATGGATTTTAAAATCAGCCGTGAAAATGCCGAGATGAAATTTTCCAGAACTTTTGAGGGGGTGATTCCCAATCTTGAAAGACGCTACCGTGAAACAGCATCTGAAGAGATGAGGGAATGGATGGAAGGCTACATGACAAACAGCGTGTGCGAATCGTGCGGCGGCAGAAGGCTCCGCAAGGAGAGCCTTGCTGTTAAGGTGGCAAATCAGAGCATTGACCAGATTACAGCATTATCAATCGGAGAAACTTTTAATTTTTTTAAAAACATATCCCTTGATAAAACCGAGGGAAAAATTGCTGAGCAGGTCTTAAAAGAGATTAAGATGCGGCTCAAATTTTTAAATGATGTGGGAATTGATTATCTGACATTAAGCCGTGCTGCCGGGAGTCTTTCAGGCGGAGAATCCCAGCGCATCAGGCTTGCAACACAGATCGGCTCTGCTCTTACCGGAGTTCTCTATGTTCTTGATGAGCCGAGCATAGGGCTTCATCAGCGCGACAATAAAAGGCTTCTCGACACTCTCAAGCATTTGCGGGATATAGGCAACACTGTAATTGTAGTTGAACACGATGAGGATACAATGCGCGAAGCTGACTTCATTCTCGATCTTGGTCCTGGTGCAGGTCTTGACGGCGGTTATATCGTAGCTCAGGGCACAGTGGATGATATCGAGAAAAATGAAAAATCCGCAACAGGCCAATATCTGTCCGGGAAAAAATTTATTCCTGTTCCGAAAGTCAGAAGAAAGCCGTCCGGTTATCTTGAGATTATTGGTGCAACAGAAAATAATCTGAAAAATATTACTGCATCATTTCCTCTCGGCGTGTTTACTGCAGTAACAGGCGTTTCAGGTTCAGGAAAATCAACTCTTGTAATAGAAATTCTGTATAAGGTATTATCGAATCTTTTAATGAGATCAAAAAATTATCCGGGTAAGTTTGAGAAAATAAACGGCATTGAAAATATCGACAAGGTTATAGATATAGACCAGTCTCCGATCGGAAGAACTCCTAGATCCAACCCTGCTACATACACGGGACTTTTTACTCCGATCAGGGATCTTTTTACCGGTCTGCAGGATTCAAAATTGAGAGGATATAAAGCTGGCCGGTTTTCATTTAATGTATCCGGAGGGAGATGCGAGTCCTGTGAAGGCGATGGAGTTAAGAAAATAGAAATGCATTTTCTACCTGATGTTTATATAACCTGTGAAGTCTGCAAGGGAAGGCGTTACAACCATGAAACTCTTGAAATAAGATTCAAGGGCAAGAACATATATGAAGTCCTTGAAATGACTGTAGACGAGGCTTTAACTTTTTTTGAAAATATTACTCCGCTTAAAAGCAGGCTCGAAACATTAAGCAGGGTGGGCCTTGGATATATTAAGCTCGGACAGCCTGCAACAACGCTATCAGGCGGCGAAGCACAGCGAGTTAAGCTTTCTACCGAGCTTTCAAGAAGAGCAACAGGCAGAACAGTATATATTCTGGATGAGCCTACGACCGGCCTTCATTTTGCGGATATTCACAAGCTCCTTGAAGTGCTCGATTCTCTTGTGGAAAAAGGTAATACTGTAATTGTAATTGAGCATAATCTTGATGTCATTAAAACAGCTGATTATGTAATTGACCTTGGTCCGGAGGGCGGGAACAAAGGCGGTGAAATTGTTGCTTCAGGAACTCCGGAAGATATTGCTGCAGTTAAAAAATCCTATACCGGACAATTTATTAAAAGAGTCTTGACAGGGCATAGCCGGATCAAATAAAATATAACCTCTATTGTATTTGAATACACATTGAATGAGGATAAGATGCGAAAAACCGCAATTTCCATAATAACTTTGTTTGCCGCGATTTTTTTCTTTTCATACACGCCCGTATTGTATCCTCAAACGCAGGAGCTCGCTAAATTTGAAAAGGCCAGGTCATTATTCCAGAAAGGCTATATTTATTATAATAAGATGGAATACCTTGCAGCAGTAGAATTTTTCAGGCAGGCCCTTAATGAATATCCGGATTATGCAACTGCAAGAGATTATCTGGCACGCTCATATGCTTTCTCCGGTTATACTGATTCTGCATTGAAAGAACTGGAGGCTTTGAAAGATATATCCGGAAACAGCGCTGCTGTTTCAATGAAAATAGACAATATTAAATTCAGAGATTCTATCAGCGGCATGAGTACAGGCTTCTCAGAACTTATTTTAAATACATCCTACGAATCGAACAATTTTAAAAGCAATAATTTTCCATATCCGATAGATATTACGGCTGATAACGATAAAAATACATATATAACTTCTTTCTCAACAGGCAAACTGGTTAAAATCGACGCAAACGGCAAGGCAGTTGCTTCTTTCAGGCCAAGCCTTACTGGTCAGCTTTATGGAGTGGATTACAAAAACGGAAAGCTTGCTGTAACAAATTTCAAGGAAGATCTTTTCTATATTATGAGTACCGATGGGACAATTCTTAAAAAAATCGGAGGCTCGGGAAATGAAGCGGGTAAATTCCACGGTCCTGAAGGCATATGTTTTGATAACGGCGGGTACATTTATGTTGTTGATTCTGGAAACAGCAGAGTTCAGAAATTTGACGATGAAGGGAATTTTATTCTGAAATTCGGCGAAAAGGGCGAATACGAAGCACAGTTCGACCGGCCTTCAGATGTGGCAGTATATAAAAACAGCGTTTATGTTACAGACACAGGAAACAGGCGTCTTGCAGTATTTGATGATTCAGGAAATTTCAGTAAAAATATCAAGATAGAGTATCTGGATGCACCCAGGGGAATAAACAGACTCGATTCCACTTTGTTCATATCGGACGAAAAAAACGGCCTTTTGTTTTATAACCCGGAAAATGATTCAAAAAAATGGATGAGCTCATGGAACGGTGAGAAGGATAAATTTATACGTCTTTACTCGTCTATGGTGGACAGGGATGGGCATCTTTACTGTCTTGATTACAGCAGGCAGACAGCATTTCTTTTTTCTCCTGTGCAGAAAATGTATTCGAATCTTGATCTTGAAGTGCTTTCAGTTGATGCAAAGAAATTTCCTGTAGTTGCCTATTATGTAAATGTGCGCGGCAGAGACGGCAGGCCTATTTATGGGTTGAAATCTGAAAATTTCAGAATTTCTGAAGATGGCGCTCATATCAGGAACATGTATTCTGATTATCTGAGGAAAAAAGTAAGCACTTCAGTTTCAATGGTAATGAATTTTGACAGGTCAAAGGAAATGTCGCAGTATCATAATGAGCTTTCATGGCTGTCTGAATTTATTCTTAAAAAAATGCTGAAAAATGATTTGATGAAAATCCAGAATTTCAATGATGAAATATGGGAAGGGAATAAATTCGACTGGAGTAGAAGGCGAGCGCTCAAAGCCATAAAAGAAAAAAAATACAGCAGCGGAAAAGCAACAGGACAGGCTTTATACAATTCTATCAGTGATCTTGCTCCGCTGCTCAGCAGGAGAGCTGTAATACTTGTAACAGATGGAAAAGTTATGGAGGATTCTTTCAGAAAGTACACTCCGGAAGTGATTATTGCCTACGCCAAAGCTCATTATGTTCCTGTATATATTATATCATTCGGGAATCCTGATCCTGTTCTGATCAGAATTGCAGACAGCACAGGCGGTGCGCTTATCAGACCGAAAGAAGTGGATTCTCTCAGGACTGTTTATGATAGAATCAAATCTTCAGAAGAGAACAGGTATGTCATAGTCTATTCAACTTTCAAACCGGCAAAATTCAAAGGACTCTGGTCAGATGTCAAGATCGAAGTGGAATACAAGGGCCAGAAGGGAATAGAGAGAAGCGGTTATTTTGTACCATAAAGATTCAATGCATAGAGCCCGGCAGGTTTTAATTGATGAGCTCAAAAAAAAGGGCATCTATTCAAGTACGCTCATTTCAGTAATGAATGAAATACCGAGGCATCTTTTTGTTTCAGAGGCTCTCAGGTACAGGGCTTATGATGATATTTCACTTCCAATCGGCTTCGGCCAGACAATTTCAAAACCTTCAGTAATAGCTCTAATGGTTCAGGCTCTCGGTCTTAACGGGGAGGAGCGTGTTCTTGAAATAGGAACAGGTTCCGGATATCAGTCCGCAATACTAGGGAGGCTCGCAAGCAAAGTAATTACAATAGAAAGAATTCCTGAACTCTCCCTCAGGGCACGTGATATTCTTGTAAAAATGCAGTATAATAATATACAGTTTATTCAGTCAGGTGAATTCAGCGAAACAGAAGGTTTTTTTGAGGCTATAGTAGTTGCAGCAGGGGCTAACATCCTGCCGGTAGAACTTTTCGGCAAGCTTGCGCCGGGCGGAATTCTTGTTGTGCCTGTCACAGAAGGCGGAAGGCATGTTATTATGAAGTATGTCAAAACAAGGTCAGGTCAGATCGCTGAGGAGAATATCGGTGAGGCTGTGTTCGTTCCGCTTGTCAGGTAGCATGACTTTTTAAGGATTTCTAATTATTCTGAAATTGAATAAAGAATAAAATATAAAAAAATTTTCAATCTCTCAAATCATAGTGCCTGCAAAATTTTCTTGACTTTCTGTTAAAAATTATTTAAATCATATCAGCAAATAAAACAAATGGAGCATTCCAATGAAAAGATTTATCAAAAAAGTCCTCGCTCCAGTTGATGGATCGGAATTATCAAAAAAGGCCCTGGAAATGGCTATATTGATTGCCAAGGAATCTCAGGCAAAATTGACTATTCTTGAAGTTGTGGAGGAGTTTGGTCCGCTGCCCGGCTTTTACGGCGCTGCACCTGAAGGCGTTGACAGGATTAAATGGATATCCGAGCAGCGATTCGAGAAGATACTTCCGATGCTTAATGAGGAAAAAGTTGAATGGGACCGCATTGTTGAGGAAGGATACCCGGCAGATAAAATTTGCGAAGTTGCAGAAAAAGGCAAGTATGATATTATCGTAATCGGCAGCAAAGGCCGGTCTGCCGTTGGACGCTTTCTTCTGGGATCAATTTCAGACAGAGTTGCACATCATGCACATTGCAGTGTCTGTATTGTTAAATGATTTGGAATAGAAAAAAAATTAAAGCACAAACGGAATGAAACGTTTTGTTTTCTGCATATATGCCCGGTAAGGCTCGCCAAAATGCTGCAGGCACTCCTGTTCATCACGCATGGCTGTTAATAACATAAAGATGCTGGCAGCAATTACAAGTACAGTTCCTATCCATGAAAACTGCTTAAGAAAAGCAGCCCAGCCTAAAAAAAGCAATGTGGCATACATCGGATGACGGATGTAGCGAAAAGCTCCAGTGCTGACAATTGAAGTAGTTTTCTCAAATTCAAACAGCGCGGTATCGGTCCGTGTACTGGCGGGTTTACCTATTTTTTTAAGCAGCCTGAAAGCATGTATAGGCAGCCAGGATGTGATTATGAGCAGGAACCAGGACAGCAATTGATTCGGAGCCAGCGGATTAAGTCCCCATACCCGAAGATTCAGCAGTACCAGAGCAAGAATGCACTCCCAGGCAAAAAAGCGGTAAAATCCGTGCGAGTTGGGCTTTTTTAATGCATTGCGTGATATCCAGATTAATGCGATAGAAATCACAATAAAAATTATTAATTCAAATTTCATAATGGTCCATTTTTTATAAATTATAATTTAACTTTTTCTTTTATCATACAGATTGTCAAGAATTATAGTTGCTTTTAACTTCTGATGTATCAGCATGTCTCCTGTACTTCACAGAATAAATATATGGAGGCTATCATCAGTGGAGCAGGCGTATTTTACATACATTACTATTGCAGTTACATCTGTAATTTCAATCATTGCATTCAGTAGTCCCGGCTTTACTGAGAACAATATATTTTCAACATACTTCATTCTAAAGAAGCACGAATATTTCAGAATAATCAGCTCAATATTTCTTCATGCTGATTGGGGGCACCTGCTGTTAAATATGTTCAGTTTTTATTCCTTCGCTACAGGCATAGAAGAGATATATGGATTTAAAACAGCTGTTCTTATATATCTCGGCAGCGGAATTGGCGGAGGATTACTGTCACTTGTTATGAACAGAAAAAAAATGGAGTATCGGGCACTGGGAGCTTCAGGTGCTGTGAGCGGTATAATTTTTTCATCTGTGTTTTTAATTCCAGGGCAGTCTGTAATGTTATTCATTCTTCCGGTTCCCATGCCTGCATGGGTTTATGCGATATTGTTCATACTCGCTTCGATTTACGGTATAGGCAGAAATTCCGACAACATAGGCCACGATGCTCACCTGGGCGGAGCATTAACCGGAATTCTAATATCTGCATTGATCTTTCCTGATATTGTATTGGTAAATTACCTGCTTTTGGCAGGAATAATCATACCAACTATAATATTTTTTGTATTTAAAAATAAAATTGAAAGCTTAATCCGTAATTTATAGAAATAAAATATTAATAATCCGTTTGATTAAATGGAGGTTTTACTTTATGCATATTTTCGACAGCGATATTTCTGTGAAAAGTCTGGAACCGGATCGATTCCTTGGAAAAATATCAGACAACTGGAGCATCAATGGAAATCCCAATGGGGGATATCTAATGGCTGTTGGTGTACAGGCAATGTTAATAAGCAGCGACAAAAAAACAACACCTATCATTACTGCAAATTATATTTCGCGGTGCATTCCGGGTGAAACGCAGATATATGTAGAAGAGTTTTCAAGGTCGAAACAGTTTAACCGCCTGCAGGTGAAGTTATTTCAGGACGGTAAGGAAAAGATCCGGATACACGGCACATTTGCTGATGAAAAGATTGAGTGCTCTGTCGAGAGATATGAAACAAAAACTCCGGACATTGCTCCGCTTGATAAATGCATAGAGCTTCCGGCTATACCTCAATTTACACTCATGAATCATCTTGACATACGGCTGGATCCTAGGTCTGCCGGATGGATGCAGGGAAAACTGAGTGGTATTTCTGAAATGAGGGGCTGGATCAGGTTCAGGGATGAGCGTCCATTTGATATGCAGTCCGTATTGCTTGCAGCTGACGCATTTCCTCCTCCGGTCTTTGCAAGCCAGGGCATGATGGCCTGGGTTCCTACTATTGAGTTATCTGTAAATGTGAGGAATATTCCGGACTCTGCGTGGCTTAAGGGAGCATTCCGCACAAGGTTTATAACCTGCGGGCTGCTGGAATCAGACGGAGAACTATGGGATGAAAAAGGCAATCTCGTTGCCATTTCGCGGCAGATCGCACAATATAAAAAAACTACATGATTTGATGTTTCTTTATCTTCTGGCGGATGAGGGCTTTAAAAAACTTTTGCTTTCAGGAAGATTCATTAAGTCCTGCGGTTTTTTATTTTTTTTGATTGCTTATATCTGAAAAAAATGCAAGAATTAAACAATCCTTTCAGCAAGCCAGTTAATTGATTTTACGAATTGTTTTTCTCCGCCTGTAGTGTTCCCTTCATCAGGAAAAATTTCCATCTGCTTCTCGCACTGCAGGTGATTAAAAAATGCAAACACGCATTGCGGAGGTGTTATTGTATCCTTGAAACCGGTTAAAGCAAGAACAGGGATGTTTATTTTATCAGCGAAGTTTATGCAGTCGAAGTAGGTAAGATTTGTTTTTATCTGCTTTTTTTTAATTTTATGAAGCTCAATGAATTCATTGATTTCTCTGCTTGCTTCGGATGTTGACAGGTTCTGTAAAACCGGGAGATAGCAGAAAAAAGGTGTATCAAGAACAAGAGCTGATACTCTTTCTGTATTAGCTGCAGTAAAAATGGCTGCAGCAGCTCCAATGCCCTTGCCGTAAATTCCTATCTTCCCGCAGTCAATTTCAGGCATGAGTCTTAATGTATCAATTGCCCTGTATACATCGAGATATACAGCCTTGATGTAGTATGTATCCTTATCAAAAATATTTTCTATCATAAACCCGGGCGTGCTTGTATCGGACGGGTCTTTTTTAATAAGATTTTCGTGGCCTCTGATATACAGAAAAAAATGTGCTGCAGATTGATTTAGTTTTTCTGTCTCAATTAAAGGTTTTTTATTATAGTCGTTTATGTGAATTATCACAAATGGCTTTTTTATTTTTTCAGGAACAAAGAGAGATCCGGAAATCTGATATTTAAGAAAACTTTTATATGAAACATTATACTGAATGAATCCATGATGAGGTCTTGAGCTTTTAATATTAAATAAAGGTTCCATCGGAATTTTTTTTAAATCCGCGATGGATTTTTTCCAGAACTGTTCAAAATCATTTTCCCTGTCAAAAGGCGGAAGGTTCAGAAAAAATTTATCGAAATCGCTGTAATCAGGCATTTCAGCTACCGATAATTTTTGATAAGAATGTATAGTTTATATTAAGTATGAAATATACTGCAGCTAAAAGTGAAGCAGAGATCAGAATCAAAGCAAGGACTGTACCCAGATATGAAAAAGGTTTTTTTACAAGATATAAAATAATTTCTGAAGATGGAAATCCATCTTTTTTCATTTTGTAAATTTTATTCAGGATAAGATAAAATATAAGAACTATCACGAGAGTTAAAAAAGAATACTTGAAAATAAAATTATATGTGTTTTTATTATTCACAGCAAATAATGTAATTGGGAAAACGATAATATCCATTATAATTACTGAACTAACAGCGGCGATTAATGTAAAAAAGGCCAGAGAAGCGAGTTCCTTGATTCTTTCACTGGGTGCTGAGGATTCCAGTGTTTCTTCTTTGTTTGTTTTATCAGTTGTCATCTTCACCGCTTTCTTTTTCATCTTCACCCTTGAGTTCCACTCCGAATTCCTTCAGAGCTTTTCTTGCTGCATGTCTTACTTTTTTGCTCGGATCATATTTCATTTTATATTTTAAAATGTCAATCGAACTTTTATCTTTCAGTTCCACCAGGAGTTTAATAGCCTGAAGCCGCACTGCAGGGCTGTTGCTCCGGAGCGATTCTCTAACTTTCGGAGCTGCATCCTTATCGCCGAGTCTCACGAGTGCTGAAATTGAGTACATGTATAAATTGTAGTAAGTCTGTTTTTTCTTAAAAGGATAATCTTCGATCTGCTTTACTACTGCTTTGAATTCCGCAGCAGTTTCTTTAATATTCAGCTTGGATAAAGAATTTGCCGCATAAGATCGAACTGTCAGATTTTCATCTTCATTTCTGTATAATTTAATTAGAAGATCTTTGCTCTCAACAGAACCGCTGTTTCCCAAAAACATTATAAGAAGTTCTTTCGCGACTAATGTGGTTTTAAGATCTTCTATTTTTTCTTTAGCATATGGTGCAAGTTCAACTGCCTTGAAATCACCTAAAACAGTTAAACACGCTTCAGTAAAATTTGAATCTTTACTAAGGTTGATTTCCTTGAATTTTTTTATAAGTTTTTCTTTTGCGCTTACTGCATTCAGTTTTTTAAGCGCATAGGCTGCAGCTGTTTTCATGTCATCGGTGCTGTCCTCAAGCTTTTCAGTAATTGCGCCTGAAGCATCTTTATAATCGAGCTCACCGCAGATATAAATTGCTTTTATTACTACATCAGCTTCAGTTTCATTTTTAATAACATCAATAAGTCTTTTTAATAATCTGTCTCTTACTGCCTTATCTTTTATTAGAGTAATCCGGTTAATGGCTTCTTTTCTGTCGCTGTTAAGGCCGAAATCCAAGGTCTCTTCAACCCATTTTCCCTTGCTTTCATCTGATTTCTTTTTAGCAAATTCCGCATCTTCCTTTTTCTTTTTTTCATCTTCGGTTTCTGTATTTTTCTTTGCATCCTTGATTTCCTTGGTTTCGGATGTTTTTATTTCTTTTTTGGCAGCCTGTTTTCTTGGAGCGGAATAAGAGAATCCCTGAATAAATAAAATCAGCAGGATTGTTATTAAAATTTTATAATTTTTTATATTCATAATTAGTCCTCAATTTTAAATATGCTGTATTGTATTAAATTTTTTTTCTGTCATTCCCGTGCAGGCGGGAATCCATTTTTTTATTTAACTTGTGATTCCATCTTTTCATTTATGTTTTTAAATTCTGGATTCCCGTATTCACGGGAATGACAAAGTCACATTATTTATAAAAAATTATTTTTTACTCTTATATATTATCGGATAAATTCTCTTTTTTTGTTTGTTGAAAAAGTAAGCTGTTTTTATATTTGACTTCAGGATTTTTTTGTCATCATTTTTTTTATTTCAGGGTTTATAAGCTGCAGGGATTGAATATGATAAAAAATAAAGGTGCAATAGTAAATTTTGTCCAGAATTCACTCGGCTGCGGATGTCCTCCGGAAGTTTTTGATAATATCACGTTTATTGAAAACTTCACGCTGTGTCAGAATACAATATTAAAGTATAAACTTATAATTGGAGGAAAACTCCTGATTTACGTGATAGAAAATGCAGACACGGAATTTATTGAAAATAATCTTATTAATGTAATTTTCATGGGAAAGGCTGAACGGAATTCGATTGGACTGAACAGATTCAGGCTTGTTCTTGTTTATAAAGATATTGATGAAATAAAAACCGCTGCAGAAGAATATTTTTCATTGATGACAGATTATGAAACTGATGCTGATAAACTTCATTTGCATATTATATATCCAGGGGAATTGCCGGTTTTATGAAATTTTTAATAACCAATAAATCAATTTCCGGCAGCAGCAGGGCAGGGGAAATTACCACTTCAAGAGGTGTGATAAAAACTCCTGTTTTTATGCCTGTTGCAACAAGAGCTGCAGTAAGATCATTAACTTCCAGGGATATTGCAGAAATCGGTTTTGATATCATTCTCTCAAATACGTATCATCTTTATATCAGGCCGGGTCTTGAAATACTGGAAAAAGCAGGCGGAATTCACGGTTTTATGAATTATAAGGGGCCGGTTCTCACTGATTCTGGCGGATTTCAGGTGTTTTCTCTGGCTCATCTGTGCAAGGTTTTTGAACATGGAGTTGAATTCAGATCCCATCTTGACGGCTCGCTGCATCTGTTTACTCCCGAAAAGGTACTGGATATTCAGAGAGTAATCGGATCCGATATTATGATGGTTTTAGATCAATGCACGGATTATCCGATCGATGAAAAGAATGCACGGGCCGCAATGGAAAGAACAATCGACTGGGCGAAAATTTCCAGGCAATACTGGGGCAGTTCCTTTGATACAGAAAAGCAGGCGCTGTTTGCAATTCAGCAGGGAAGCGTTTATAAAAATCTCAGAAGCGAGTGCGCATCAAGACTTGTTGATTTGGATTTTCCGGGATATGCAATAGGCGGCCTTTCAGTTGGTGAGCCTAAGGGCTTATACAGGGAAATTACAGAACATACACTTGAGCAGCTCCCTCAGGATAAGCCCAGATATATGATGGGTGTGGGAAGTCCGCTTGAAATATTATACGCTGTAAATTGCGGGGTGGATATGTTTGATTGCGTTATGCCTACAAGAATTGCACGAAACGGCACTCTTTATACATCTAAAGGAAGAATAAATATAAAGAAATCAGTGTATGAAAGCGATTTCACACCTCTTGACCCTGATTGCACATGCTATGTATGTAAAACATATACTAAAGCATATCTTCGTCATATATTTAAAATGGGAGAAATTTCTGCTCTGATTTATAATACTTACCATAATCTGCATTTCATGAAGATGTTTATGGATGAGATCCGGAGCTCAATAATAAATGGCAGCTTTGATCAAATTAATAACAAGTGGCATTCTGTTTATGCCGATATTAATAAAGAAGCTGATTCTCTGTGATTCTATCTGTATTAAGGTGGAATTGACTGGGGCAGTTTAAATTATTCAAAGCAGTGCATAAATTATCTTGACATTAAATCTTTAATCGGGCAAATTGATATTTTGGGTAATCTGTTAAGTTTACCTAATTGCTAGGAGGATTTTACAAAGATGGATATTAACACAAGAAATAAAGGAGATATAGTTATTCTTGATATCGCCGGTGAAATAGATCTATATAATGCTCCTGAAATTAAGGATATTATAAATAAACTGATTGATGAAAAAAAGTTTAATGTAATTATAAATCTCGAGCAGGTTTCATATATTGATTCTTCAGGAATAGGGGCTTTGATTTCAAGTCTTTCCAATTTGAAAAAATACCAGGGCGGTTTGAAAATTATTAATGTTTTCGCTTCCGTACGCAAGGTTTTTGAACTAACCAAACTGACGTCTTTCTTCGAAATATACGATTTAGAAGATGATGCGGTAAGCGCTTTTAACCGTTAAAATACCTGAAAAAATAAAAAAAGAGAGTTGATAAAAAAGGCCTTTTAGGTCTTTTTTTGTATTTATATTCTATATATAGTGAGGTTCCACAATGTTTTATAAAAAAGCAGTTTTATTGATTTTTTCAGTTATATTGTCTGTGTTTATGGCATGCGGAGAACAGATTCCGTCAAAAGAATTAATAAAAGCAAGAGGGCAGATATCCAAAGCTTTGTCAGTAAAGGCTGATAAATATGCTCAGGTAGAATATGATCTTGCAGTGCAGAAACTTTATGATGCTCACAATTTTGTTAAAGCAGGTGAAGTTGATAAAGCTAAAAAAGCATCTGAGGAATCTTTTGTAAAAGGTGTTGAGGCTTATGATAAGGCGCTTCCTCTTATGGCAAAAGATGTTATTGTCATTTCAGAACAGAGCGTTGCGTCTGCAAAGGATGCATACGCTGACAAGCTTGCTAAAAATGAATTTACTGCAGCTTCAGATATGCTTGATAAAGCAAAGAAATTTTATGAAGAAAAGAACTATTATGATGCATATATATCCGCACTTGAAGCTGATAAGCTTGCAAAGAATGCAAGAAATATTGCACTTGGCCAGAAAGATGTGCTGCGCGATTCAATTGAAGATGTAAAGCTTACTTTGAAAAAGGCTGAAAAAATCGGCGCTAAAAAACATTCAGCTGAAAAATTTAATCTTGCTGAAGTGAATCTTAAACTGGCTGAAGAAGGTTATAACAATCAGAAATTAAAAGATGGTTTTACAGCAGTTGAAATTGCCAAGATGAATGCTGATCAGGCATATCTTGAATCCCTTGAAATAGGTGCAAAAGAAAAAATTGCAGAAGCTGACGTTGCTCTTGATAAAGCAGGAAAATCCAAAAATGCAAAAAAAGCAAAAGATGAACTTGAGGCTGCAAAGGAAGCAAGAAATAACGCTAAAGCAATGTACGAAGTTAAAAAATTTGATGACTCGATTCAATATGCAGATGAATCTATTAAACATTCAAATTTAGTTCTTGGAACTTTTATAGCAGATTCTTCTGTTAAAGATTCAACAACAGCAGACAATAAAGATGCGAAGGTAAATTCTGATTCAGTTAAGGAAGATGCGGATTATTATTACTACAAGGTTGTCTACAGACAGAAATATCCTGATTGCCTCTGGTATATATCGTATAAGTATTATAAAAATTTCAAAATGTGGCCTAAGATATTCAAGGCGAATAAGGATCTGATAAAAAATGCCGATCTTATTCAGCCGGGATGGATTATCAGGGTTCCAAAAAAATAATCTGGTTAAAGTGAATGCTCCTTACAAATAAAAAAGAAGATAAAGCTTCCGGGAAAAAGAACAAATCTGCAGGAAAAACACGCAAATCTGCAGATATTGATAAAGATTTACAATTTGAAGAAGCTGAAGATCAGGATCTGATAATTGATGATAATTTAAAAAATGAAGATATTGATCTGGATCTTGAGCTGAAAGAGGATGATTTAAAAAAACGCTCATCCGGAAATCAGACAGACTCTTCTATTTCCTGGTATCTTGATCAGATAAATAAAATCAAGCTGCTTACAAGAGTGGAAGAGGATACTCTTGCCAGAGCTGCCAGAGATGGCGATAATGAAGCAAAAAACAGACTCGTAAAAGCCAATCTACGTTTTGTTGTTTCAATAGCAAAAAAATATCAGACAAGCGGCATATCCCTTCTTGATATTATAAATGAAGGGAATATGGGGCTCATCAAGGCTGCTGAGAAGTTCGATCCGGACCGCGGTTTTCATTTTATCTCTTACGCTGTATGGTGGATAAGACAGGCAATAATACTTGCAATCTCTCAAAAAGCTTCACTGATTCGCCTTCCTCTTAACCGCACTGCAGATATTCAGAAAATTGAGAGCGTTCACAAAATGCTTGAAAATAAACTGGGTCGTGAACCGACAGCTGCTGAAATTGCCGAAGACCTCGATATGGATGACGAGGATATCAACCACCTCAGAAATATAACACAGGATTACATTTCACTGGATTCAACTTTCGGAGATTCAGATGAAACCACTGTAATGAGCATGATGGTGGATCACAGGACAGATTCACCTGATAAAAATGTTCTCAATGAATCCCTTAATATTGCACTCAACACTGTTCTTGATACGCTTACTGAATCCGAAAAACAGATTCTGAAAATGCGTTTCGGTCTTGACGGTCTTGAGCCAATGTCTCTTCAGCAGATCGGGGATAAGTTTCATCTATCAAAAGAAAGAATAAGGCAGATTGAAAAAAAAGCCATCAGAAGACTCAGGCATCCTTCGAGAAGTCAGAAATTGAAAGGCTTCCTGCAGGATTAATTTATGAAATTTTTTTTTATCGGGCTGATATCCGGGTTTGTTTTAAATTTTATTTTTTTTCTGCCAGAAAGCGGAGTTCAGATAAACGCTTTATGGCACGGCAAAGTTAATGAAGTCTCCTCAATAGAAAAATCTCCCATTTTCCAGGAATCTGCATCTGAAAAGTTTTTCGTAAAAAAAGAAAATATTCTCAGTCTCCTTGACGGGAAAGGTTCACAGATTGCTTCAGTTGATATTGAAGAAAATCTTTCTGCTCAAAGCGGAAACGGAATGTATTATGCTAAATATGAAAAGTTAGGCAAAAGTATTGAGCTTTTCGGCATAGCAGGCGGAAGGTACTGGAACATCAAATCACTAGAATATCCAAGTCTTTCATATAATTCAAAACTTGTACTGCTTTTAAACGGTGACCAGAGCAGGATAAGAATTCTGGATCTAAACGGGCAGCCTGCAGGCGCAGGCAGTATTTCCGGCAGGCTGAACACGGTTATATCTTTTTCAGAACAGAGCGATTATGCAGCAGTTGGATTTTTAAGCGGTACTTACTTCATACTGAACGAATCAGGAAATATTATTGCAGAAGGTCAGGCTCCGAAAGGGAATATTATTAAATCTGCAGCTGTTTCCTCAAACGGAAAATTCGCAGTTGTTCATTTCGGAAATACAGATCTGGATTCCCTGAAAATTATTAATATTGAAAAAAATAAAGAATCAATTTATAAATTAAAGCATATCTACAGAACAAATGCTGTTTTAAATATTTCAGACGAAGGCAGAACCTGCTTTATAGACACTGATAAAATAATCATTCTTAAACCAAACGGAAAAATTTATTCTGAAATAGAAATTAAATCAAAGCGGGAAGGTTACGGTTCGATCAGTTTATGGCAGGGAATTTATTCAGCAGGCTACACAGATAATTCCGGTCAGGCTAGATTCCTTCTATTTAATGAAAATGGAAATATATTGATGAATAAAAGTTTTTCTTCAGATTCTTTCCTCCAGACGAAAATTTCAAACGGCGTTGTTTTTTTAAGAGGTTCAGATAATCTGTTCTGCTACAGGATGTCATACTGATATCAGATCTAATCCGGCTATTATTTTTTTTTCAGAAATATTATTATATATTAAATAATTAAAAAAATAATTTCTATAGGGAAGGTGTCATGCAATGCTGATTTTAATAATAATTTTAACTGCTTTGGTTGCCGGCTTCACCTGTTTTCTGACCTTGAGACTGGATAATAACTATGACACTCTGATACCTTCAATGATTTCAGGAGTCAGTGCTGCACTTGTGCAGCTGGGTATTCATCTGTGGCTGATGCCGACCGTAGGTTTCTTTTATCCGGGTATGTGGCTTTCGCTGGTACTGGCAGGATTAATCGGGGCAGGTTTGGCATTTATAGTAAACCAGTCTGCCTCAGGATTTACCTCTCCGGCAGTTATTTTGATACTTTTTTTTGTAATCAGCATTCCTTCATCCTGTGAAATTTTTCATGCGAAAAAATATCAGTCATTGATCGGTAATGTTTCTGTTAAAAATTTTACAGATGAAATTCCGCCTGTTAAACTTGACGAGATAAGACTGGTTTCAAAGAACACGGCTTATGTACTTGCAAAAAAGGTACTTGGAAAAACAAAAGACGGAACGGTTCTTGGATCGCAGCTTGAAATAGACGAAGACAGCGCTGCTATTCAGGAGGTTAACGGCCAGCTCTGGTGGATTTTTCCTCTCGATTTCGCCGGATTTTTTAAATGGAGAAACCGAGCAGCAATACCCGGGTATATTCGCGTTAATGCTCAGGATCCTACTAAGGAAGCGGAACTCATTGATGTTGATCAGATGACAGGGAAAAAATTCTCATTGCAATATACCCGCAAGGCTTATTTCGGGAAGTGGCTTGACCGGTATATATATTTCAGATATCCTTTCATGAACCAGGAGGATTGCACCTTCGAGGTCAATGACGACTGGCAGCCGTATTATGTTGTGTCTGTAACAAAACCCCTGATAGGTTTTTCAGGATATCAGACAGATGGAGTCATCCTGGCTGATCCTCAGACCGGAGAAATCCGGCATCTGCAGGGGGATGAAATTCCTCAATGGGTGGACCGGGTTAAACCTCTGCATCTGACTATTACACAGGTGACAAATTGGGGTGAGTATGTAAATGGATGGTGGAATTCACATTTTGCCATGAAGGATGTTAAAGTTCCAACCTCACATTCCTATGGAAAGGATATGTGGTTTATTAAATTCAAAGATAAAAAATACTGGTTTACGGGTCTTACATCTGCGTCGTCAAAAGACCAGTCGCTTGTTGGTGCTATCATGGTGGAGACGAGAAGCGGTAATGCGACTTTTTATGCAATCAACGGAACAGATGAAAGCGGAGTAGTGCAGGCTGTTGATGCTTCGCTGGGCGCTGATTCATCCCGCTGGTCTCCAACTCAGCCGATCCCGTACAACGTGTTCGGAGTGCCGACGTGGGTTCTGCCAATCGTTTCGAATGAAGGGATTTACCAGAAGGTTGCACTTGTTGATATGAATAATATAAATACTATCGTATCCGAAAAAAGCATAGGCCGCGCTGTTGAAAAGTACAGGGAGATACTTGCCCGGCATCACGTGAAAGGTGATGCTGAAGTGGTAAATGAAAAAGGCCTTCGCAGAATAGGGCCTGTAAGAGTGCTGCGTGTCGGTAATGCAGTAAGCGGCGGCAATAAAACATTTTATCTTCTCGTAGAAGGTTATGATGCCAGGCTTTTTTCATCGAGTGGAGAAACTGACCAGACGAGGGTGATTACGCTGGTAAAGCCTGAGGACAGGGTGTTTATAAAATTTTTCCCATCCGACTCGCAGGTGATTTCTATAGAATCCATTACAGTCAATGGATTGGGGTTTAAATGATTTATTCTCCGGATTTATTTTTGTAATATTTGATCAGAAATCTGATAGTTCTTGTTGATATTATCAGTATTATAGAAGGAATTATAAGAAAAATAAATTCATTTTTTAAAACCTTTAACCCCCAATTGCTGAAAAAGCTGGCAATGTCTATTGGAGATACTTCAATCGGTTTCCATGGAAGAAAAAAACGCTGATTTTTAAAAGGAATTAAAAGACCTATTCCAAGGCCGCCGTTTGTCATCGCATCTAATATGCCGTGCATGATGCCGATTAAAATGAAAACAATTGATAACTTTATATATTTTCCGGCAGCAGCTTCATATTTATTGAAAAATAAATAAGCAAGAAAAATTCCTGCAATTGCAGCAAACAGAAATGAATGGAAGAAACCCCTGTGTCCCATCGGGTGTGAATATGGTATGCCGATTCTAAACATAATAACATCAAAATCAGGAATTATTGAAATCAGCACGGCAAAAAAATATAACTTAAACTTTTTTTTATCAGGATATAATGAATAACTTAATGATGCGCCTGTGATCATATGACTGACAATTGAAGGCACGATGATTACTCCTTGAGATTTAAGTAATTCATTATCTTACAGAATATTACGAATTGGTAATTACTCTACCTTTCCGGCAGAAGCGGAATAGAAGTGAAGGAATTTTGTAAAAAGATAATCTGCTATAATTAATTCAAGTGTTTTAATTCAAGCTGCATTAACAGGTCGGCATGTCCTGTTAATGCAGGCTTACATCCCTGTAAGAGCAATTCTGCTTTATTTAAGCATCAATTGCATTTTTGAAATCAGCAAAAGTACCATTCAGTAATGAACCTGAATTGTAATTTAATAAACTATTCAGCAATCCGGGTATTTTCTGTGAAAAAAAATAAAGAATATATACCTGTTTAATATTTGAAATAGTTTTGAAAACTTTAACATAAGCTGTTATTTTCCGCCGGACTGCTGTTTTCTCAGCTTTTTTTTAAGCTCTGCAATTTCTTCCATGCAGATGCTGAAGCTGGCATGCATTCCTTTGTTTTTGGCGTCATTAGCCTGCTTTTCCTTGTTTTGAATTGATTTTAAAATCCTTTCATACTGATTTGCCGCTTCTGTTCTTGATCCTTCTAAATTATTCATGATTTCCTCCTTTTTTTTTGAAAAATCGTTTATTATACTGGAGGGTTATTATTTGTCAAGTATATTAATAAAAATAAATTAAATTAATTAAAAAAAATAATTTAATTTTAATTCTTCTTTTTGATATAATATCCATCAATCAGAATATAATCGCCGCTTTTAATAAGCTCAATAACCTTGCTGCAGAAGGGGAGTGAAACAAGTTTTTCAATATCTTCACCCGGTGTAGGGAAATCCTCTGCAAGCTCAACTTGAAGTAATGGATCAGGAATTAAGCCGTAACTTCTGTATGAATATAAAGGGAGATGAAAAATTGATTTATGCACTTTGTAATATAGATATTCTATCCCGTTTATAACATGAATTTTTTCCGGCTTGAAAAGTGAAATAATAATGTAATCTTTTTTTCTGTAATAATCCAGGAAAGCATATTTTTTATTGAGACTGTTTAAATCAAGTTTGCCTTTTATTCTTAATTCCCTGATCTCATTATATTTTTCCGGATGGCTGTCGCGCCAGTTTTTTGCTCTTTTATTCAGGGAGTATATAGCATCTGCAGCAATTTCTGTTGTTATAATTTTTCTTTTAATCAGGCTGTTGTATATATCAGGAGTTTTCATCTGTTATATTCCATAAACAGATTTGTTAAGATTAGTTAAAAAAAAGTCAAGCAATGTATAGCGGGACATTATAAAAAGTATTTCTATTTATTATTTATTATAATTGAATCAGATACTTATATTTAATACTGCTATAGGTTTTATTTTTGATATCAGCTGAGAGTTTTTCAAGAGTATTAATTAAAATATCATTACCTCTTTTAACTGCGCCGTTTTTCAATATACTGCATTTTCTTAGTAAGCTTTCCTCTGCAGCATTTCTATATTCTTTTTTTAAAGACTCGCCGGATGATTCGAGAAGTTTTAAAATTGAATATATCCTGAACCTGTCCATGCCGGAAAATTTTCTTGATAGCTGATCCTCGTGTCCGCCGTGTTTTATTATAAGCTGATCTGATATCAGCCCGAATTTTTCATATGCTGAAATTCTAAGCCACATATCGTAATCTTCGCATACCTGCATATTCCCGTCAAAGAGACCGTATTTATCGAACAGGCTTTTATGCATTACAACTGCAGACGGGCTTACCAGGCAAAGTTCAAGTGAATCTATGAAAATGTTTCCGTCGCGCTTTGCATGCTTTTTCATAGGGTTTACCCTGATTCCGTTTCTGATCCAGGTTTCATCAGTCTGGTGAATCAGAATTTCAGGATTATTTTTAATAAAATCCGCCTGAGCCTGCAGTTTGGATGGAAGCCAAAGATCATCTGAATCAAGAAAAGCTATGTGCGTTCCTTCTGCAGAAGAAATGCCGCAGTTCCTTGCACTGCTGACGCCGGAGTTTTTCTGGAAAAAATATTTTATTTTGTCATGAAAAATCTCTTTTATTAGAGGAGTATCATCTGTAGAGCCGTCATCTATTACAATCAGCTCGAAATGATTATAAGTTTGCGAGAGTACAGATTCAACAGCTTCAGTTAAGCTTTTGAATCTGTTGTATGCTGGAATTATTACTGAAAAAAAAGGTAAATTCATAATATTTTTTTTATTTGTATTTGAATCGGCATCTGCTAAAATTGATTCTTAATCTATTTTTATCAACTAAATTATTTCAGGAAGTCTTAATGAAGCTTTTCAGAAAAATTCTTTTCGATTTGTTTTTCGCTTTTGCCGTTATAATCATATTGTTTGTTGCCTTAAACTTATATATTGAAATTTCTGCGTTTGGAAAAACTTTTTCAAGCGCCGTAGAAATTCCTTTTAATAAAACAGGCCTTCTTCTCGGAACAAATAAAAACATATCAAAAAATGTAAAAAATCCCTTTTTTTTTAAAAGAATAGATGCTGCAGCTGTCTTGTATAAATCCGGTAAAATTGAGAAAATTATAGCCAGCGGAGCGCAGCACTCAAAGTTTTATGATGAACCGAAACAGATGAAAGAGGAGCTTGTTAAAAGGGGAGTCCCGAAATATTTAATTACTACTGACCCGGCCGGCTTCAGCACAATAGATTCAATTGCAAGGTGCAGAAATGTCTACGGAATAAATAAAGTTACTGTTATATCCCAGGGATTTCATAATAAAAGGGCAATTTACATGGCAGAACGATTTGGAATTGATGCAGTAGGTTTTAATGCTGCTGATGTTGAAGGTATAAACGGCTTTAAAATAAATGTCCGGGAGTTTTTTGCAAGAGTAAAGGCTTTTATAGATTTGTATATTCTTGATGAAAGACTTAATATTCATGAGAATGAAAACTCAGCTATAAAGGAGGAGAGATGAATCAGGAACAGGTGAAGAAAAAACTTCTGGAGCTGGATTCGGAAGTTGAAGATTTCAAATTGACTATGACCGGCAAGTCAAGCAAAAAGGTTGACGGTTTGTATAAGCCTGATACACGGGAAATACTTCTTCATAATGAAAATTTTAAAGACGACAACCAGCTTATGTTTACTGCCATTCATGAATTCGCTCATCATATACAATTCACTAAATCCTCTGTTCCTGTTTATACAAGGGCGCACACAGCAAATTTCAGACAGATTTTTCACAGGCTGCTTGTAATGGCTGAAGAGAAAAAAATTTACATTAATGTTTTTAAAACAAACGAAGATTTTATAAGAATGACAGAGCTTATAAAGAGAAATTTTCTGACTGAAAACGGCAGGCTTATGATTGAGTTCGGCAAAATTCTCGTGGATGCATACGGGCTTTGCATCAAGTATGGAGCGAGCTTTGAAGATTATCTGGAAAGAACTCTTGGATTCAGCAAACCCAACGCGAGCGTACTTTTAAAAATTCAGGGAATGAATATGAATCCGGAGATAGGTTTTGATAACATGAAAACCATGGCAAGGATAAAAGACCCTGAAGAGAGAGAAGCTGCCCAGAATGCACTTATGGAAGGCGAGAGCCCTGAACTTGTTAAGGCTGACTATGTAAAAAACAGGGCAGTGAACAGGGAAAATAAACTTGATAATCTGATTGAAGAAAAATTGAAAATTCAGAAACATATTGATAATCTCCATGTTAAACTTGCACAGCTTGAATTGAAGATAGAGGAAATTGAAAGGAACAGTAAATGAGCAGAAGAAGGCTGATGACATATATTTTCTTATTTCTTATTGTATCAGCTGCAGTTTATAATTTATTGCCTGAAAATACTCTTCCGGAAAATGCTGTGTTTGACAAAATAGAAGTTGAAAAAAGTAAAAGGCTTCTGCACGGATATTATCAGGGGGAACTTGTAAAAACATATAAAATTTCTCTTGGATCAGGACCAGTTGGACATAAGCAGATTGAGGGAGACGGCAGAACTCCGGAGGGAATTTATTTTATAGATGATAAAAATCCGTATAGCGATTATCATCTGAATCTCAGTGTTTCGTATCCGAATTTTATGGATTACTATAATGCAGGCAAAGAGAATAATAATCCGGGCGGTGATATCAAGATTCACGGATTGAAAAACGGTTTCTGCTTTTTAGGTAAATTTCACCGGCTGTTTGACTGGACATACGGCTGCATTGCTGTAACATGCGGGGAAGTAGAGGAAATTTACAGGGCCATGCCTCTGGGAAAGGTTATAGAAATAAAAAAATGATGAAAGATAAAATTGAAACAAGACAGGTTAATGCAGGGGGACTTCTAATAGGAGGCAGTGCTCCTGTTTCGATTCAGTCAATGACAAATGTTCCGATAGAGGATGTACAGGGAACAATCAGGCAGATAAACGAGCTTGATGCTGCCGGAGCTCAACTTGTGCGGATCGCGCTTAGAAACGAGGAGGCTGTATCGTACATTCCTGAAATTTTAAAATCCGTAAAAATTCCTGTGTGTGCGGATATACATTTCAATTATAAAATTGCTCTTGGAGCGATCAGAGCAGGCGTGCACAAGATCAGGCTTAATCCAGGCAATATCGGTGATGAGTCTAAGGTTAAAGAGGTTGTTGACGCAGCGAAAGAGAGAAATGTTCCTATCCGAATCGGCGTGAATGGCGGTTCAGTTGACAGGAAAAAATATACCGAGGTTACACCGCAGACCTTAACTGCTTCCGCTATTGAGCATATAAAAATACTTGAAGACTGCGGATTTTTTGATATTGTTGTATCAATTAAATCTTCCGACATTTTTGAAACTATTGAAGCTAATATGCTTCTTTCCAGACAGAGAAATTATCCAATCCATGTCGGGCTTACTGAAGCAGGATACGGTTTATCATGCATTGTTCAGAGTTCGATAGCTATCGGGCACCTTCTGATGAACGGGATCGGCAGCACGATCCGGGTTTCAATGACCGGCAATCCTGTTGATGAAATTCCGCCGGCAAAGAGGATTCTTGAAACATTAGGTGAAAGATTCACGCCTGTTAAAATAATATCCTGCCCCACATGCGGAAGAACAGACACATCGATTAATATACTTGCTCTTGCGGAAAATGCAGAAAAGGAAATTATAAGCAGATTCGGCAGAGACCTTACATCAAAAAATAAAACACTTCATATTGCAGTTATGGGATGTGAAGTAAACGGCCCGGGTGAGGCAAAGGGTGCTGACGCAGGTCTTGCCGGAGGAAGAAACGGTTCCATGACGCTTTTCGCGAACGGTGAAATTATTAAAAGAGTCCAGTCTGATGCTGCAATAGATGAGCTTATGAAAGAGATTGAAAAGATTGTGTAATAAATTTTTAAATAGACCTGAATAAACCGGATGCTTTGAATCTAAGATTTTTTAATCAGCACTCCCGGATTGAACGGTCTGCTTCCGTTTCTGGTTTCAAAATGAAGGTGTGGTCCCGTAGTCCTTCCGCTGTTTCCAGATAATGCAATTGTCTGACCTGCTGTAACCTTGTCGCCGTTTTTAACAAGAATTTTGCTGAGATGTCCGTAGTAAGATGAATAATTATGCTCGTGTTTGATAATAACAAGCTGACCGTATCCGCCGCTGAATCCTGTGAATACAACTTCGCCGCTTCTTCCTGATGTCACTTCACTTCTCATTGCGCATGCTATATCAATACCTGAATGAAATTCGGAATGCCTTTGATTGAACGGGTTTTTTCTTGTTCCGAATCCGGATGTACGCATACCGTTGACTTTCAGAGGAAATATAAAACCTGTACCCAGAAAAAGCGATCTTTCGAGATTGGAAATTTTACCGCCTGGAATAAAAACATAATCCCTGTCAAGCGTTCTCGATCTGTTCAGCTTGAAAACGTAATCCTCTCTGATATTCTCATCCTGGATTATAGAAAAAATTTCCTCTCGTTTTTTACCGCTTAAAATAACTCCTCTCATGTTCGGGATATAAATTGTTTTTCCGGGAATTATATCCGATGGACAGGATAATGAATTTATAGACATAAGTGTATCCATATCAAGCGATGTCTTTGAAAGTACAGTCCAGAAATTTTCACCTTTTTTAACTTTATAACTCAGAAATTTAAGATCAGGCAGTTCCTCGGCGTTTCGTCCGCTTTTGATTATATATAGCGAGCGTTTGACGTCCTCTCTAAAAGTTTTCAGCTTGTCGTTCCCGTATAATTCAAGGGTATCGAGCCTGTCAATATCCGCCAGAAGAGGCGCACATATCAAAATTAGAGATAATAATAGAAGTAATTTAATATTTTTCATATAGAGACATAATGCCGCTTTTTCTTTATATAATCGGACGGTTATAATTGGAAATTTAGCTTAAAATTTGGTTTTTTGTCTTTATTCCGGTTTTAAATTGCAGGGTCAGAGCGTGAATTTTATGGAGGAGTCTAGATAGGGGTCAGAGCCCTATTTCCAGGACAACAGGGCTCTGACCCCTTTGTTGAAAAGCCCTTTTTTAAGATTTTAGAGCTCTGACCCCTATTCAACAGCAATATTGAAAATGATTTGACATTGTTGTCAAAAAGATGCCAAGAATTAGTTCTTATCATAAGGATGGCGGATTATGGAAAAAGAACTCACCAGGCGAAATTTTATCCGGAAATCCATTTATACCGGAGCAGCTCTTGCCGGAGTTTCACTAATGGGAACCTGCACATTCAAATTATTAAAAGAAAATTCCATTGATGATCTGTATGGCGGATATCCTCAGAATGCAGAAAAATCCCGGCTTCGGGTACTTGACAACAATGCTCCGCGGCCTAATGTTATTATTATCTACTGCGATGACCTCGGCTACGGCGATCTTGGGTGTTACGGGGCAACTGCAATCCGTACACCTAATGTTGACAGGCTTGCAAATGATGGTGTGCGTTTCACTGATTACTATGCCTGCAGCGCTGTATGCGCTCCTTCAAGGGCAGGTCTTCTGACAGGCCGTTATCCTTTCCGTACCGGAGTTATAGGCAATCCTTATCCCAAGAGCGAACCGATCGGCAAAAGACTTGCACGCAGGTTAGGTGTTATGCTTAAGGATCTCGGTGTAATGGATCTGAGGGAAGATTATGTTGCACGGGGTATATCGTCTCACGAAATTACTATTGCAGAAGCATTGAAAACTGCAGGATATAAAACCGGCATGATCGGTAAATGGCATCTCGGCGACTACAGCACTCAGCCGGAATTTAATCCCCGCAGGCACGGTTTTGACAGTTATCTGGGAGTACCTCACAGCAATGACATGGTTCCATGCCCTCTTTATCGTGACGAAAAAGAGCTTGAGGCTGATATCGGAACGAACCAGGCCCGACTGACCGGAATGTACACTGAAGAGGCAAAGCGTTTTATTGACAGCTCCGGCGGCTCGCCTTTTTTTCTTTACCTTGCTCATAATTTTCCTCATCAGCCGCTTTACGCATCAAAGGCTTTTGAAAAGAAATCGAATGCCGGTATATACGGAGATGCTGTTGAGGAAATTGACTGGAGTTTAGGTGAAATTGTGCAGCATTTAAAAAACAGAAAACTACAAGATAATACAATTATTTTTTTTACAAGCGATAACGGTCCATGGTACGAGGGGAGTGCAGGAGGTCTTCGCGGAAGAAAAGGCGAAAGCAATGACGGATCTTACAGGGTGCCTTTTATTGCAAACTGGCCGCGATTTATTCCAGGTGCAAGAGTGGAGCGCCATCCTGCAGTGAATCTTGATATTTTCCCTACACTTGCCGGTCTTGCAGGAGTTGAACTTCCGCAGGACAGAATTGTTGACGGAAGAAATATTATTGGAAATCTTACAGGACGCGAAAGCCGTAATCCGCATGAATGCATTTTTTTCTATCATTATGACCTTCTTGAGGGGGTCAGAGCCGGCAAATGGAAATATTACAGGAGCATAAACCGGTACACATGGCCGATTCCGCTCGATACAGCTGCCCTTCCGGATAAATTGGGTAAAAATCAGCTTGGGATAAGAAGTCCTTTGCTTTATGATCTTGAATCTGACCCGGCAGAGAGTTATAATCTGATCAATACCAGACCTGAAATCGCTATAAAACTTCGCAGCATGATGGATGAGTGGGAAGCCAAGGCCGGGAAAAATCCCCGCGGATTTCTGAGCGGCAGCGGAAAAACTTAACAATTTTTGAAAATATTCCATTCTAAAAGATATTGACAATACTTATATTGATAATATTTATGATCTAATATAAAAAATTTTAAACATAAATTTAACGGCAGGTATAATTATGGCTCTTGCTCGAGGCAGCGGTGATGTAGCAAATAATGTCATAGGTGAAAATTCATATTTTACCGGGACATTTATAATAAACGGATCTTTAAGAATTGACGGCAGATTTGAAGGCAAAACCCTCCAGGCTGAGCATATATACATCGGCCACAGCGGAAAGTTAAAAACCAGCATAAATGCAGTTTCTGTTATTGTTGAAGGCATGGTTATAGGCAATATAACTGCTTCGAGCAGGGTAATGCTGATGCCTACAGCAAAAGTTTTAGGTGATATTAAAACTCCTGAACTGCTTATACAAAACGGCGTTATTCTCGAAGGAAGATGCACTATATCGAACGACTTCAAGGCAACTGCAAAAGATCTTATAGAAAATGATTATGAAAAAAACAAACTTGTACCAGAGGAGTTCCTTGCAAAAAGAAGCTCTTAAAATAGGTATCACCCTCGGCGACCCGGCAGGTATTGGCCCGGAGGTCGCTTTAAAAGCAATTGAAAATGCCGGTCTTCATGAAAATATAATTCCAGTTCTGATCGGCAGAAAAGAAATCCTGTCAGAATTATACTCGCCGCTTTTCAAAGATTATTTATCTGCTGATTTATCCGGCAATTTATCTTCCGGGAAAAAATACATTTTTAACGTCAAATCTGATTCCGGCATTCCGCTTCCTGGTCGTGGCAATATAAATACAGGAAGGGAATCACTCAATTATATCGACGCTGCAGTTAAACTCTGGAAAGAAAAGAAAATAGATGCAATGGTGACCGGCCCTGTCAGCAAAGAGCTTATTGAAAAAAGCGGAACACGCTTTTCCGGCCATACTGAATACATAGCAGATAAAATAAATGAGCCTGATCCATATATGATGATGTTCTCTGAGAATTTCAGGGTACTTCTCATTAGTACACATATTCCTATATCGCAGGTATGCGGGAATTCATCATTTGAAAAAATTTTCAAGACTATCAGCACCGGCTATAAATATATAAAAGCAATAGACGGTATGGAGCCGAAAATAGCAATTGCCGGTCTTGATCCCCACTGCGGTGACGGCGGTGCAATAAGTTCTTTTGATGGAGAAATAACATTAAAAGCTGTAGTAAAAGCAATATCCAAAGGCATTGATGTAGAAGGTCCGGTTTCAGCAGACTCGCTTTTCAGGCCGGAAGTATGGAAGAAATATAATCTTGTCATAGCGCACTATCACGACCAGGGGCTTATTCCTTTTAAAATGCTTGCTTTTAATGACGGAGTGAATGTAACGCTTGGTCTTTCAATAACGAGAACATCGGTTGATCACGGTACGGCCTTTGATAAAGCAGGTAAGGGTACTGCGGGATTTGAAAGCATGACAAATGCGATAAATCTCTGTTATAAACTGGAAACAGGAAGAAGAATGATCAGTTGATATTCTGTTCAGCAAGAATTTTATTTATTTCATCTGTCATATTTTTTATTATACTGTCTTTGTTTTTACCCGCTGATTTGATAACTGCAGTTTTTACTGTTTTATTTTTTTTCTTTATCTTCAGAATGGCTTTCATCGTGCCGTCGCTTTCGTATTCTGACATCCCGCTTTCTTCTGTAAATTTTAATGTTTCAACGCTGTCTGTGAAATAATAAATCAGTATTTCAATGGAAATGTCTTTATTCTTAAATTCCCTCGGGAAACGGCTTTTTATGTCATCAGCAGATAGATTAATTGTTTGAGGAATTTTTACTGTAATTTCTCCATACATAGGAATAATTGATGTAAAGAGGAATATCGACAGGAATAAAATAAATTCGGCTGCCGGCTTGAAATTTGTTTTATGTAAGTTCATAAATTTTCCGATTTGTATAATAAGGGAATTCCGATATATCATTTTTTAAGGTTCCCATAACGGACCCGCAGGATACATATGAAAGATACTATCATAATAAAATCAATATTTTTATTCATGTGCTTTTGGGGAACAGGAATAATTCTTCTATTCTTCAGACCAAAAGTGGAAATTTTCTGGAAGCTCATTGGTGCCGCTCTTTTCGGTTTTTATGTGTGGTTCTTTTTTGATGAAATTCAGTCCGGTTTGAAAACCATGCAGACAGGCTGGTATGCATTTACACTTAATTTTTTAAAAGAGTTTTTCTCACTTGTTTTTGTTAATCTGTTTTTATTCTGGCCTATAGCGCTTGTGGTTATTTTTTATAAAGCAGATCCGCTTGAATCTGAAAATTTATTAAAATTCATGTGCGCGCTTACTATTGTTATGTGGATAATTTTTATCCTATATTCATATTTCAGCAGCGGTATAGATAAGTTTCTATTTGAAAACCTCAGGAAGATGATTCCAGGTGCGAAATAAAATATACATATTTTTTCTGCTTTTTTTCCTGATCGCATCCTCTGCAGAATCAAGGGATAATCCGTCAGTTCTTTATAAAAAAGGAGCTGCTTTCGCAGCTCAGGGCGAAATTGATAAAGCTATAGAAATT
Source organism: uncultured Leptospirales bacterium (assembly GCA_964392365.1). Lineage (GTDB taxonomy): Bacteria > Spirochaetota > UBA4802 > UBA4802 > UBA5550 > CAYMPH01. The sequence goes on along the minus strand of CAYMPH010000021.1, from coordinate 11,542 downwards.
TTTAAGCCTCTCGCGGAAAATAACCCCTATTACTCCCTTGCCCATTACGGATTGGGTAAAGCATATCTGATAAAAAGCGGAATGCTTGATGAATCCATACGCCATTTAAAAATTTCTGTTGCGCTCGACAGGAAATTTGCAAAGGGATATTTTTATCTCGGACTTGCATATCAGCTGTCAAATAAATATAATCTCGCAATTAAAGCATACAAAGATGCATACATAAATAGTAATTCACAGATAGAGGCTTTGTTTAATATTGGCGCGGTGTATGATATTACAGGCAGAATTTATCAGTCGAAGATTTATTTCAATAAATATATTAAGCTTAAAACAAAGGATGATACAGAGATTATTTTTTAAACAGGCTCTCCGCTTTTTTCTTTCCGGTAATTCTTTCATAATCATCATAATCAACAAATTGAAGATCAGGAAGCTTTTTTTTAATTCTCATAACAATTTCGGAATGACCGTTTTTTGCTTCTTTTGATGAAACATATTTAAATGTTCTTCCACAAGCGGGGCAGTTTCCAAGAGTTTTCAGATCTATGCCGATTTTTTTGCAATTGGGACAGAATCCAAGCTGATCGTCAACCATGATGATATGCTCTTTAACTTCATTAATGTCAATTTCTTTCCAGATTCTCATGTATTCCATTTGCAGACTCCGTATGTCAATCTCTTAAGAATGTATCCTCTTCCTGAATATTGTTCGGTGCTCCTTTTGAGCTTTTCTGCATTGCAGTTACTTTATCCCTGCCGTTTGATTTTGAATGATAAAGGGCTTTATCCGCCCGATTGATAAATGAAGTCTGTGTGTCTTCACTATGAAATGAAGTAACTCCAAAACTGCATGTGATTTTTTTTACTGTATCAAAGGTGTATTCCTTGATTAAATTTCTGATCTTTTCAGCTATTTTAATTGCTGATTTTATATCAGTTCCAGGCAGAAGGATTACAAATTCTTCTCCTCCCCATCTTGCAAAAATATCCTTATCGCGAATTGATTTTTTTACAATGCTGCAAAGCTCAGTCAGTATGTAATCACCCGCCTGATGCCCGAACGTGTCGTTGACTTTTTTAAAGTGGTCTATATCGAAATATATAAGAGATAAATCAAGATGATTCTTTATGGAGATATTGATTTCATCCGGAAGCTTGTCATCAAACATACGCCTGTTATAGATACCTGTAAGAGTATCTGTTATGGATTTGGTTTCAAAAGATTTTTTTCTTATTTCATGATCTGTTATGTCTGTGAATTCTACAATATATCCTTTATCATCACCGCTCATTTTATTGATATTCATCGAGAAAAATTTTATATTCCCATTTTTATCTTTGAAAGCAATAATTCTTTCAATCTGAGGCTTATCCAGTAATTCCTGTATCCAGTTTTTTCCAAGTGATTTATTGATGAATCCTTCATAATCAACCGCCAGTTCTGTAATGCAGCTGTATTTTGAATTTAGATCTTCAAGGCTTGCAAGACCAAAAAAGTTCAAAAAACTTTTATTGCAGTGCACAATGTTTTCATCAAATTTAACCAGCAGCATATTATCCTGTGAATCGAGAATTGACTGAAGATAGTGTTTCTGAATTCTCAGTTCATTCTCAGCAAACTTTAAAGTTGAAACATCTTCTCCTATGCACTGGTATTCAAGCAGAATGTCTTCATCGTTGAATAGTGCCTGGATTGACCAGTAGACATATCTTGGTGTATCGTTCATTATATAAGTGATTTCAAATGATTCTGTTTTATGATTTAAATCCAGAGAATCAATTATTGATTTAATATCCGGTTTCCGATCTTCTGGTATGATGTCGAAAAAATTTTCGCCTAAAGCTTCAAATCTTTTAACATTGAAAAAAAGGCAGTATCCGTCATTTACAAAAGAAATGCTTTTATCATCAGGGAAAAATCTCAGAATTAGAATCGGTGAATTTTCAACAAGAGCGCGGTATCTTTCTTCGCTTTTACGCAAAGCGATTTCTGATCTTTTTTTATTCTCGCTGATTTTATGATGTTCCACTGCCTTGAAAATACTGAGCTTTAAAACATCTCTGGATTCATGGTCAGTTAATATTTTTTTCGGCATGTAATCGTATATGCCTGTTTTGAGAGCTTTAACAGCGAGAAGCTCATCTCCAATTCCTGTAAGCATAATAATCGGAGTGGAGATATTCATGTTTTTGATTACTTCCGCAAGTTCAAGCCCGGTTGTCTTTTCAAGAATATAATCGAGAATAATGCAGTCGAATGATTTTTCAGATAGATGTCTTACCAGAGAAGGTTCGTCTGATGCTTCATGAAACAGAAAGCGGTCTTCGTTTTTCGATAGAATTTCAGCAATTGCTCTGCGTGAAAATCTGTCATCATCAACAATTAAAATATTTAGAGGTTTTTTATTCATAGTTTTATAATATCTTAAAAAACTCTAAATTGATTGATATGTCAATATATTTTTACTAATTCAGAGGGATTTCTTGAGTAAAAGTTTTTTATAATAATTATAATTTCTTCAGTGGAATCAGCCCTTCGGATTTCGTTCATGAAATTATGGCCGAAAATAAAGTTTTTTGTAAAATAAAAAGCAAATCTATGAGCTCTGCTTTTATGAAGATTTTCAGGTAAATACCTGTTTATGTTTTCTATAATTTTAATGAATATTTCTTCAGTATTTATTTCAACTTTTTCTTTTATTTTTTTTTCGTAATTTCCGCAGAGCTTGAAAATCCATGGGCTTTTTACAGCTTCCCGGCCTATCATGACGGCGTCGCATCCGGTTTCTTCAAGCCGGAGCAGTGCAGTTTCAGGAGTGGTGATATCTCCGTTTCCTATAACCGGAATTTTCAGATTATCTTTTAATAATTTTACAAGTTTCCAGTCAGCGCTTCTTGTAAAAGAGAGTTTTGCGTATCTCGGGTGGAGTGTTATGAAATCAACCCCCTCGTTCTGAAGCATTAACGCGAATTCAATCAATTTATCCGGGTTATTGTTTTCGTAACCGCTTCGCATTTTAACTGATAATAGAGATTTGCATTTTTTTTTACAGGATGAGATAATTCTGCATGCTAGATCAATATCTGTCAAAAGACGCGCTCCCTGAATTTTTCTTGTGATAAGCGGAGCAGGGCAGCCCATGTTGATATCAATGGAATAACATCCCCTGTCTGATAAAATTTCAGCTGCGCGCGACATGGTTTCCGGTGATTCTCCTATTATCTGATAAATCAGGGGATCATCGTTGCCGTTTTTTTTAATAAGCGGCTCATTGTGGTAAGCGCCTGAAGCGATTGCACCAGCTGACAGCATTTCCGAACAGAGAATAACATCTTTTGAATATTCTCTGATAATGCTCCGGAGAGCAGGCGTTGAAATTTCAGCCATAGGAGCTAGAATATATTTTGAAGGCAGTTTCATGCTTTATCCCTGAAAAGTCAGAATATTTTTCCTATCAATTAAATTCTATCTTTTTATTTGCTTGACTGAAATTATCTTTTATTTGAAAAAAATATGGATTAAACAATTTCATTATATTAAATAATCATTGATTTACTAAAAGCTGCCAGCCCCCGGAGGGGGACTTGGGGGACTTTCAAAATAAAAACATTCAGGAGAATACTTTGGAACTAAAAAGGGAACTCGGACTTTTTTCAGCAGTCCTAATAATCATTGCTGATGTTATCGGAACAGGAATTTTCATGACAACAGGCGGCGTGCTTGATATGACAGGAAGCGCACTGGTTGTTTTATCACTCTGGGCTTTGGGCGGTATTGTTGCAATCACCGGTTCATTAAGCTATGCGGAACTTTCATCTATCTGGCCGGAAAACGGCGGTGAATATGTTTATCTTAAAAAAATATACGGTTTTCTTCCATCGTTTCTGACAGGCTGGATTTCGCTTGTTGTGGGTTTTTCTGTTTCTGCTGCAATTTCTTCAATTACAGCAGTTGATTATTTCAATAAGTTTTTCCCTACAGAGTTTCTCTGCTCAGGTTTCGGCCATAAATTTGCAGCAGCAATGATTGTGATTTTTTTCGGAACATTCCACATGGTCGGCGTTAAGAAAGGAACTTTCTTGCAGAACGCATTTACCATTTTAAAGATTCTTATAGTTTTTGCTTTTATTATTATGGGCTTTTATATGGCTGACTGGAACAGCGTTTCAAGGCTGACTGAAACCCAGAAAGAAACAGGATCTTTTCTGCAGTACGGAACTGCCCTTATAATAATAATGTATGCGTATTCTGGTTGGAACGGAGCAACATACATAGCAGGTGAAATAAAAGATCCTGCGAAAAATCTTCCCAGAGCATTGCTGCTTGGAACTCTTTTTGTTACTCTGATTTATCTTGCAATAAATGTAATATTTCTAATCTCTACTCCTGGGTGTGATCTTGCGAAAGAAAGCGCTGTAGGTGCATTATGCGCAACTAATCTTTTCGGAAAGAATATTGCTCCGATATTTACCGCTAGCATTGCGCTTATTCTTCTTTCATCAGTTTCAGTTCAGATGCTGATAGGACCTAGGGTGTATCATGCAATGGCAAAAGAGAGAATGATCTTCCATTCTCTTGAAAAAGTTCATCCTAAATTCGGAACTCCTGCTCTTGCAATTTTCATTCAGATGGCTCTTACAGTTGTTTATATTTTTATCGGCAAGGATAATATTTTTCAGCTTTTGATATATCTCGGATTTTCACTTGGAGTATTTCCTCTTATGTCCGTAATAGGTCTTGTTATATACAGATTTAAAAATAAAACTTCCGGGCACAGTTTTAAAACGCCTCTCTTCCCGCTTGTTCCGGTTATTTATATTATTCTCAGTTCCGGTATGATGATTACTTCTCTTATAACAAATACTAAAACTTCTCTTACTGCTCTTATGGTTCTTGTTTTCGGAACCTGTATATTTTTTATATGGCAGAAGATTGTTAAGAGAAATAAATAGAATTAAAATTTATGGAGGATTTATGAAAAAGATATTTACTGTTTTTATAATTACTATTGCCGTTATTTCAGGCTGTGCTAAAAAAGCCAATGCGCCGGTTATTGCAAAAATAAGCGCTCTTTCAGGTGATGTTGCTGTTAATGGAGTTAAAATTTCTGCAATAGGAAAAGAAATTGTTTTTGGAGACCGGATAGTTACCGGTGATAATTCTTTCTGTGTGATTATTGTAAATGAAAAAAATATCTTCAAACTCGGAGCAAAGACGGGCATAGTTTTTCAGATATCGGATTCAAGCAATGTTCTGCTTCTTGAAACAGGCTGGTTTTCCGGCATTTCCAGAAAGATATTTACTATAAATAAAGAATTCCTGGTTAAATCATCAACAACTGTTGCCAGCATAAGAGGTACTTCTTTCTGCGCAAAGGTTGAGAATCCTGAGAATACATATTTTTGTGTATGTAATGGATCAATCGAATTAAAAGATAGCCAGAGCAGATCAGCTGAGAAAGTTACTGCTGCCCATCACGCAGCAAGGAGATTCACAAAAGAAAAAGACGGAAAAATTTCAGTGAATCCAAATCCGGGATTGCTGTATCATGCTGACGCAGGAGTTGAAGCATTATCAGATTCCATTGGAGAAAAAATTGACTGGTCTAAGCCTGATCTGCACTAATTAAATTAGTCTTTTTTCTGGAGGGGCGCATGAAGGTTTTTATCCGGGTACTTAAAGTTGTACTGTCTGTAATTCTGCTTATTATAATTTCTGCTTTCGCATATCTTTATGTGCAGAGCCCCGGAAATGCTCAGCCTTTAACTGATAAGTATGGGAAAGAAATCCAGGACAGCATTTCAGTAATTGAAAAATGGAAGATAGGCGGTTTGGATCAGTATTTAATTATACGCGGGCAAAATAAAAATAATCCTGTTCTTCTGTATCTTCATGGGGGTCCTGGTTCGCCTGAGTTTGCTTTTTTTAGGGTGCAGAATAAATCTATAGAAAAATATTTTACTGTTGTGCACTGGGAACAGCGTGGTGCCGGCAAATCCTTTAATCCTGATATTCCTGTAAGCTCAATGAATGTTGAACAGTTTATTTCAGATACAATTGAAATTTCAGAGCAGCTGAAGAAAAAATTCAATACGGATAAGATTTATCTGCTTGGACATTCATGGGGATCTCTTCTCGGAGCCCTGACTGTAAAAAAACGCCCTGATCTATATAAAGCATTTATAGGAGTGGGGCAGGCTGTGAATCTGACAGAAAGTGAGCGCATTGCATGGGAATGGGTGCTTGATATGGCCCGAAAAGCTGATAATACTGAAGCAGTTAAAGAGCTTGAAGAAATCGGTCCCGGCCCATACGGGGTAAACGATTTCAGCAAAAAGGGAACTGAGTTGAAATGGGTTATACATTTTGGCGGAGGCATGATCCATGAAACTAAAGGCATTTATATGAAAATGCTTGATATGATTGTTCATACTCCTGAATATACTGTAATGGATAAAGTAAATTTCTTCCGCGGGAATCAGTGGTCAATTCAGCAGATGTGGGATAAAATGATGAAAGTTAACCTTTTTATTTCTGTAAAGGAATTTCAAATACCGGTATATATTCTGCAGGGGGATTATGACTACCAGGTTTCCACTCCGGTGGTAAAAAAATATTTTGCTGCATTTAATGCACCTGTAAAAAAATATTATTCATTTAAGCAATCTGCACACGGAACGATTTTTGAAGAACCGGAGCTGTTCCATAAAATAATGGTTGAGGATGTTCTGGCGATTAAGGTTAAATAAATCCGGAATTTGTATTTAATTAATTTAAAAAAGTCTTTTTATATAAAAAACCCTCACCGTTTTCGGATGAGGGTTTTTTAACAGATGATTATTATTTTATTTTCTCTGCAGTAAGTAAATTCGATTCATTTATCCTGTAATCATACCCGTAGCTGAAAGGCAGAACTCCGGTTGAACTTTTTTTGAACATTTCTTTCAGATCTTTCTGTGCTCTGTTTGCAAAAAGAGAGATCGGTCTGTCGTAAAATCCGTGGCATGCAACTTTCCATTTATCCGGTGTCAGATAGAGCAGCGGTACACCTGAATCATCCTGCACAATATAATCGCAGGAATTTAAAACAGATGCTCTTATCTTCGTAAACTTGTCGTTTTGATTGTGCATTAGATATGATGCAGATTTAATTACTGCAGCATATGGTCCCTGTTTGTCTATATATGGAATGAAATTCGGCGAGTTGTTTGTCAGAGCGTTGTCTATTACATTAAGCATGAAATAACGGATGGTCTGAATTTTCCCGCCGTTTTTTCTGAAAGATATTTCAACTCCGGGCACTCTTGATTTCGGAGGATTCTGCCAGTTAATCTTTTCATCAGCAGGGAGAGCATCTTCTATAGCGGAATCTTTATTTATTATAATTTTTCTGGCTCCGGCAATCTCATAATCGTTCATAGAAAGAAAGAACATAATAAGGCCTGTGATACCGTTAAGTGATTTATTTCCAAGCTCAACAGCCATGCCTTCTGTTTTAAAAAAGTTTACATGAAGTATTGTACCGAGAGAATTTTTAAGTCCCTTCAGGCCATTTATAATTTCAGCATCTGTCATTTTATTGAGATCAGGGATGATTCCGGGATGTTCTAGGCCGAACATTGTGTATGAGTCTGCGTCCGGGAAAAATACCAGCGCATTCATGATATCCGGTCCGCTGAAAGGATATAGAACTCCAGAGTAATTTTTTTTAGGTGAATGATTTTTCCACCATTCTGATATATTCTTCAGATTCGGTTCCTGGAATTTTTTCCATGCTGCATTGATTTCTTTTGCATAAGCTTTATTAACAGCAGAGTTGCTGAAGGCATACAGTTTAGAATCTTTATCTATGCTTTTGCCTGCAAAAATCATGGCTGATTCATTCAGGGATTTATTTATGATTTGAGCGTCAGAATTTTTTGCAGCGGAAAGCTCACTGTTGTTTTTATCAGCGCAGGAAAAAAATAAAATTACGAAAGATATTGCGAAAATTTTAATGAAGTTTATGTTATTGAAATGCATTTTGTTCTCCGGAATTTAGATTATTTTTTGTCAGGGATAATTTATGGAAAATGTTTGTCAAGCATGAAAGATACATCTTCTTGTCATTCCCGCGAAGGCGGGAATCCATTTTTTAATATATGTTTCTTTTTTACCGGAAATATTCGGTGAAATAATATCATAAGAAGAGATGGCTGTCTTGGCAGCCCCCTCTCCTTATGTATCCACTCCCCGCCGCCCACTCATCGCCGTGGTGGCTGAAGGTCTTATTCTGTTTTTAATCATTTCTATTTCAATAATATTGTTTTTCCCTTCTGGGGCAGTTATGCTTTCTTTCGCCGGTTTTAAAGAAACCGGCTCGATTAGAATTTTTTTAATAAAATGCCAATTACATGGAACTTTTTTTCATTCACCTGCATCTATAATATAAATCAATAATGGATAATCTGAAATTGAATTCCGGATTCTTTCAGTTAAGCCGGTATTGATATTAAAAAATTAAAGCCTTTTTATCTGGACAAAATTTTTTAATGATGTATTGTCAGAATATTAAATATGAAGCGAGGATAATCATATGAAAAAGATATTACCAGTAGCATTGCTCCTGTTTTTTACGATTACGAATTCGCGTGCCGGCATTGATCTTGTTACAGTCCCGGCAACAGACTACGTTCAGCTGACAATTTATAATTCGGCTGATATTACCATGGTTCGTGATAAGCGGACCCTTACCTTTAAAAAAGGCCTTAACAGACTGCAATTCTCCTGGGCAGGCACTCTCATTGATCCGACATCCCTGCGCATGACATTCAAGGATAAGAAAGAGGGACTGGAGCTTCTTGATGTAACATATCCTCCTGGAAGAAACGACGCGCTTCAGTGGAATATTCAATCAGATATAGAAGGGCCGGCTGCTGTTGAAATCATGTACTTTACTTCAGGCATAACCTGGCAGGCTGACTATGTGCTTAATACAAATGATAATGAAACAAAAATGGATGTTACAGGTAATGTTACTGTAGTAAATAATTCCGGAGAAGATTATCCGAATGCGGAGATACGCCTTGTGGTAGGCACCATACATCTTGTTGAGAACATCCGTGATCTCGCACAGGGAAGCTCGTTAAAATATAAAGATCTTGATGAACCGAAAAGGGAATATGCCAGGAAAAAATATTCCAAAAGCATCAGCAGAGCTGAAGAATCTGAAAAAGATGATTATGCACCTGCAAATGGAGGTTTATCGAAACCTAAAGAAATAATAAAAGAAGGTTTATCAGAATATTTTCTTTTCAGCATTGAGGGAAAAGAAACAGTCTTGAACTCCTGGCGCAAGAGACTTAAATCGATTCGTGCTGAAAATGTTCCGGTTCAGGTGATATACAGACTTTCTGATATATCTACCGGAGGGCTTGTACATAAGTATTATGAATTCTGGAATAAAAAAATTGAAGGGCAGGGATCTTACGAACTGGGAGGCACTCCATTGCCTGACGGCAGAGTGCAGATATTTTCTATAGATGCAAAAGGCAATCTTTCGTATAAGGGTGCAGTAAATACTTCCTATATCGCTGCAGGCGACAAGGTTAAGCTTGATATCGGGAACAATAAGGATATTGAAATTGAACGTCTCATGAAGGATTTCAGGAAGAAGGATATTGTATATGAGAAACAGGCGTACAGCAACAGTTTTTATGTGAAAAAATTTGTTACACAGTATAATTATGAAACAACGATAAAAAATACAATTCCGTATCCTGTGAAAATTGAAATTGAAAGATCTTTTTCAGGAGACTTCAAGGTGCTTAATATGAATTTTACTGTTGATAAGGTCAGTAACAGGGCATTTAAATATTATCCTGAAATGAATGCCAATGAGAAGAAAGTTTTTAAATATCAGATAGATGAAATTTCCGCATATTAAAATGGAGGCATGAAAATGAAATATATAACAGCAATACTGATTCTCCTGGCAGCACTCACTCAGATTACTCACGCAAGGACAAAACTTACGACTCTTCCTGCGAGAGATTTTATCCGCGTTGATCTGAAGAATGAAGTATTTACCCTGATTGAAGAAGAGCGTACTATAACTCTGCAGAAAGGGAAAAATCAGGTGGAGTTTGCCTGGGCTAATACATACATAGATATGACATCAATACAATTTAGAAATATTAAATCTCCAGGTACAGTTCAGGTTCTAAATGTGAATTATCCTCCATCTGAATCTGCATTGTTCTGGGAAGTGTATTCCGATAAAGCAGGCGCAGGAGTCTTTAGAATCTCATATCTGATATCAAATCTGAATCGTGAAATTTCTTATGAAGCAACGTCTGACAGTACAGAAAAAATTCTGAATATAAAATCTCATGTGACACTCAGGAATTTAAGCGGAGAGAAATTTGAAAATGCGAAACTGGAACTTGGTTTCGGCCGTGATTATTCTAAAACTTTTGAGATGAATGAATCCAAAAAAATGCTTTCAGATAAATTTTCAGGGGTTCAGTTCCAGAAGATGTATCATTTTGATCCGATCATCGGCAAAAATGTAAGGATGATGTATGAAGTCTTAAATTCGCCTGAGAATAAAATGGGGGGTTATCCTCTATCTTCAGGCAAAGTGAGAATTTATCAGGAGGACGCAAGAGGAACAGAGGCTTTTCTAGGAGAGGATTGGGGAATATACACGCCGCGTGGTGAAAAACTGAAGCTATACCTGGGGGATGCAAAGGAAGTAAAGATAGAAAGAAATCTTTATACAGAGAAAAAAGAATATGTAAAAGAACCTGTTTATAATATGAGGCGTGTAATAAAATTTACAATGGAAAATTTTAAAAACAGCGAAATCCCTCTTACCATACACGAACATACTGACGGAGAATGGGAAATAGTAAAAGCTGTATTGAAAATTGAAAAGGGCGAAAGAACTGCAAAAACCGAAGAAGAGATTCCACTTGAAAAAATTGTATCTCTTGATAAAAAAGATGTAAATAATCTGCAGATAAAAGTTGCTCTTCCAAAAACAAAAGAGATTAAATATAATCTTTATGTGGAAATTCTGAATAAGAATATCTGGTAGGAGAAGAATATATTTAATTTTTTTATAAATAACAGAATTATAAACATCTAAAAGTATGGTTTAAGAATCCACTCCCCACCGCTCGCTCAATCGGCGCGCGCCTTATTGATTTTTCCCCGGCTTTCATTTTTTTTGAATTACTAATAATTTTTCTAAAAGCTATTTGAGAATTATTACTAAAGCGCCGTTGAATTTTTCAACGGCGCTTTAGTAATTTTTGCCGTACAGAAAAGGAATGTTCTGAGCCCGTTTTTGTTTTTCTAAAAATATTTAATTATAATTGTTTTCATCAGAGCCGGTTTCTTCAAAACCGGCGGAATAGCGTTTGTTTCAAATAGAATTTAGAATGGGCAGATGATAATCTGCCCTTATTATTTTTAAGAAAAAGTTTTATAGCAGGTGATGGCACTTAGCCCCGCGGCAATGAGCGGGCGGCTTTCGGGTGGATTCTCAAGGAG
>CAYMPH010000020.1:0-73995 GCA_964392365.1 uncultured Leptospirales bacterium | reverse complement strand
TAACTTTAAAGACTTCATAGAAGGATCTGCTGGCTGTGACCACCCTTAAATCCTGATCCAGTACGATTAATGGTTCACGCACAGTGTCAATGATGCTTTCGGAATATTCCCGGGCTTCATCTTCAATCATTTTAATCGCTTCAAGCTCTTTATAAGCCTTTTTCATATCTCCGGTGGATGCGCCAATGCCCATTATAGTGGGTTCAGGTTTTGTAGTACTTTTTATTTTTGTTTCCAGGAAAGGTTCTGTTTCTGTAGGAGCAGTTTTTTTGCTTGCAGCCTGATTTTTATTTTTCATATAGTCCTTATTCACTTTTCTTCTATTTTATTGTATTCATATAGCAACCTCTTTAAAATATTTATACAGATCGATTTATAATTACAACATGTCTTACTTCAGTACCAATATTATTATCTTTCGTGAAAGCAGACGTAATACATGCTGGAAATATTGTTCCATCAGGACATGAAATCCTGACTTCACAGGTTTGCTGCTTGCGTGTTTCAAGTAATTTTTTCCGGTAAAGATAGTATGTATCCTGATCTTCCTTGAAAATAAAATTTGTAAAAGGCTGACCTTTCAGAGCACCCTGCGCCATGCCCAGCTGGCTTGTGGCATGGAGATTGGCTTCAATAATAAAGCCTTTTTCACTGATTGTCAAATAGCTTGCCGGGGCAGAATTATACAGATCAACATACTTCTCATTCAGGGCTTGAAGCTCTTCCTGCCTATTGCAGAATTCATCGTTTTGCATTTTCAGCTCGATCTGATGTGTATGCAGGTCTTCTTCCGTTTGTTTGAGTTCGGTTATGTCCTGAACGGTGCCGTATAGCCCGGTGATCTTTCCATTGAAATCATATTTTGCACCGCCGAATGCTTTCACATATCTTTTGTTTCCATCAGGGCGGATAAGCTTCAGATCTAATTTATAGGGCTCACCGGTTTTAATTGTTTTTTCAACACTGGTTTTCAGAAGCAGCCAGCTTTTGGGTGAATATAATCTGGAATGATCTGCGTAGGTAGGTGCCGGAAGCATCGGGTCAAGACCTGCAATACGATAAAGCTCTTCAGTCCATACAACAGTATCAGTGTCTGCGGACCAGTCCCATACTCCGATATGAGCCAGTTCCTGCGCTGCCTGAATCCTCTTTTCGCTTTCTATAATTTTTACATGTGCATCAAATAGTTTAAACGCCATTTTTATAGATGCATCGAGAACGGTGCTTCCGGTATTCTTAACCACATATCCGTAAGATGTAATCTTTTCAGTTTTTTCAACAACCTCCGGCTCTGTGTGGCTTGACAGAAAAACTACCGGGATATTTTGAGTTTTTAAAATTATTAAAGCAGCTTCTGTTCCGTCTATTCCATCGCCAAGGTCAATATCCATGAGAATAAGATTTATATTTTTATTAATTATAGCAGTATCAACAGCGTTCTGACCGGAATCGGCTGTAATAACATTATATCCGAATTTAAGTAAAGTTTTAGTTGTAACAACCGATGTAATGGCTTCATCTTCAACAAGGAGTATCGTTTTAATTTGATTATTCATTTCTCTTCTTATATAAAATACTGGATTAAGAAGAGGAAGTCATTAAATAAATTCAATATATCGTGAAATGCTGATAAAAATGTATAAAAATGAGGAAATTTGAGATATATCCGGAATAATTGCATATTACTGACGGATATTCTATTTTAAATTACCACTTTATCCCTGCCGGTTTTTTTCGCTTCATAAAGTCTTTCGTCTGCTTTGCCTATTATATTTTCCAATGAAATGTTTTCAATGCCGTGTTCCATATTGTCGGATATGCCGCAGCTGAATGTAAAATTTATTTCTGCATTATTATAAATAAAAGTTTTATTCCTGATTATATTCTGAATTCGTTCTAAATTCAATTTAGTCTGATCCCTGTCTGAATTCATTGTAACAATAATAAATTCCTCTCCGCCATAACGGCCGAGCAGGTCGTATGTTCTTAAATTTTCGCTTATTATCTGTGTGAATTCTTTTAGAATGAAATCGCCGGTCTGGTGCCCGTACCTGTCATTGATTTTCTTGAAATTGTCGAGATCAATAATGGAAATTGTGAAAATTTTATTTTCTCTGAGAAATTCCACTATAATGATTTCAAGCCTTTCAAAAATATATCTTCTGTTGTATATATTTGTCAGCGGGTCCCTGATTGAAATTTCTTTTATTTTTTCTTCTGCAAGTTTGCGTTTTGTAATATCCTGGTGTGTTCCCTGCATCAGTAATGGTTTGCCTTCTTCAGTCCGGAAAGTAACCTTTCCCCGATCAAGAACCCATACCCATGTTCCGTTTTTGTGCTTTATTCTCATCTCGAAGTCAAGATAGTCAAGTTCTTCATGGAAATGCTTTTTCAGCAAATCATTGCAGGTTGCAAGATCTTCCGGGTGAATATATTCAGCCCAGGTTTCTATTGTTAAAGGAGTAATTTCTTCGAGTGTGTACCCGATGATCTCAGCCCACCGGTTATTGATTTGAATTTCACCGGTTTGAATATTCCACTCCCACGTTCCAACATTGGTTCCTCTGATTATACCTGCCAGACGCTGTTCGCTGTTTCGTAACTCAAGTGTCCGTTCTTCAACGCGCTGTTCAAGTGATTCGTTTATCTGCCTTATCTCGATGAATTTTGAAGATAGAGATTGTGCCATATGTCTGAAATTGCTTATTAGATCGTTTGTATCTTTTATGCTGGTTTCAGGCCACGCAATTTCACTGCTTTCTGATGCCAGCTTGATAGGAAGATCGTGTGTGACAAGACGCAGTTTTTCAAGTGTAGCAACAATCCTGCGGCTTAAAAATTCTGCCAGTGCCAGAGCAACTATAAGAACCAGGAAGAGCAGTATCAATTTGTTTGAATAACTATTATATAGCTTTTTCTGGAATGGGGCTACGGGCTGCTCCAGAATAAGATTCCATTCAGCAAGATTGCCTATTGCTGTTTCAGAGACATAGAATGATTTCAGCCATCGTTCTGAAGTGGGCGTATTGGGTAGAAGTGCAGGCACCCACTGGCTTATGCCTGTATCCAGATTATTCAGAGTGCCTTTATCGCGCACAAAATGCGACATTTCCTTCTGGTCTTTGCGGTTTGTCATAATTACGTTGCCGTTTTTATCAATAAGCGTGTAAAGCATTGAATTCTGATCCGAACTTTTTTCGAGGTGCTCACGTATCTGTTCGAGATCGAGAACTCCGAAGACGTAGCCGCTGTATTTCCCGTGAATAATCACAGGAGCGAGCATAGCCACAAGTGGTTTGGGTTTGTCGAATTTGCCTAATACCACTTCGGAAAGCATGGGCTTAAGAGTCTGTTTGAGCTTCGGAATATAGGGACGGTCTGCAAAGTTTTTCCCTAAATTGTTCTGACCGAGTTCATCTATTAGCGGAAAGATTGCAGTGGTTGAAGCTTCATTGTCCTGGAGTCCGATATAAAGAAAATTTATATCGGACTTTTTTGCCTGCTCAAGATAAGACTGCATTTCTAAAGGTGATCGCGAAGCAGACATTACAGCCAGATTGAGTATAGCGGATTTTCTGTTAACCACCCAGCTCTCCAGAGTTTTTGTCAGGCGTCTGTTGTCCTGAATCAGTGATGTGCGTATCTGGAGCTCGGTTTCAATAAAATCAGCCCTGCTTCCTGTTACAAGCATTATCAGCGCAGAAAATAATACGAATAGAGTCAGCATATTATATATTATTTCACGGAATGATATCAGAGGTGTGCGTGATCTGAGAGCAATAAAAGTATATATCAGACGGGCTATCAGTGCATTGGCAATGCCGTTTACAGCCATAATGGTCATTGCAATATATGTATTGCTGAATGGACTTTTCATTACAAAATGATAGAAAATAAAGATAAGAGGCATTCCTATCAGAAACCAGTAGAGCGTATCAGCCAGCACCAGGCCCATCTTTCTCTGGTTTATAAGCCAGCCTGCAACAGCTACTTCGGCAGTGAGAATAATAACAGCATAGGGGTGATTCCAGAGAATGTATGTTGAACATGCAATGCAGGCAGATGCAAGAACGCCGCGTCCGAGTCCCAGGTACTGAAGCGCAAGCATTGCAAAAATGCTGCCGAATAGAAATTCTATATTAAGAAATATAGAAAAATTAAAGTAATTCCCTGCAATGCCTGCAGCAATAAGTAAAATCAATACTGGGATATTGTATTTTTTCTTAATGATGATATTTTCCAGCAGTGTGTGTTTCATTATTTATCCCGTAAATAGTGCTATGTCTTCAAATATGATATGCAATAATTAGATTATATCATTTATTTTGTCACGCAGGATTTTGTTGGAATGCATTCAGCGGATAATTTCAAGGGATTAAAAATATTTATTATATTGACTTCATATAGAGCTTTAAGTTTTATTATAATTAGTATATAATTAAATTGAGGTGTTAATGGATTATAATATACCTGAAGTTTCAATTGATGCGCTCAATTGTTTTAGAAAGTTGTCTTCTGATATAATAAATGAAGTTGTAGAGCGATTAATTCACGTGGAGAAAGATGTTTCCCATCATGGTGATAAAAAATATGAAATATTAACGTCTGGAATAAATATGACAACCCAAATGCTGGATAATGCTATGGCAATCCATGAACCGGCTTTATTGGATGAACAGCTTAAATGGGCGATTGTCCGTTTGCCAAATGATGGAGTCAGGCCGGAACATATTTACAATATGTTCAAGATATATATTGATGTTGTAAATAATCTGTTGCCTGAAAATTTTGCTGATGAAGTTAATAATTTTGTCAAATGGATGTTGAAAAGACAGAAAGAATTAATGGATGAGGCTGTGAAAAATGGATAATAAAACTGATTTAAATAAATCAAATGAATATTTTGAAAAATTAAAGGATTATTTTATAACTTCTCTATTGGACAGGGATAGAAAAAAAGCAGAAATTTTAATTGCAGATGCAGTAAAAGATGGAGCGGCGTTAAATGATATATATATAAAAGTTTTTCAGGAATCTCAATATACAGTAGGAAAATTATGGCAGACCGGTAAAATCAGCGTGGCTCAGGAACATTTTTGTACTGCTGCAACACAGTCTGTAATGTCTTCTCTTTATCAATATATTTTTCAGACTGATAAGTTAGGAAAAAATTTTTTATCATTCTGCGTAAGTGATGAGCTGCATGACCTAGGAATAAAAATTGTTACTGATCTAGTTGAAATAGCCGGTTTTGATACTGTTTATCTTGGAGCAAATGTGCCTACTAAACAAATTGAAGAAGCAATTGTTGAATATAAAGCGGATGTAGTCGGTATATCTGTTTCTATAGCTAGTCATTTGAATACTCTTACAGATCTAATAAAAACAATACGTTCATCAAAATATTCTTCCGGAGTGAAAATAATAATCGGCGGATATTGTTTAAACACTTTAAATAATCTATGGGTGAAAATCGGAGCTGACGCATTTGCAAGGGACGGGGATGACGCAATAATTAAAATTAAACAGCTTGTTTCCTCCAGCCAATAGAATTAGTTTATGGATAATAAAAAAACAAAATATAATGATTTTTTAATTTCAAATATTATAAATTCTGAAAATACATTCTTCGCTGTTTTCAGCGATAATGGAAGTATTCTTGATATGAATCCAGGTTTTTCAGAAATTCTGAAAAAATTTGGACTTGTTAATAATCCGGAAAATATTTTTCAAAATCCTTCTTTTGATTATTTTCTGTCAAAAATAAAATCTGAAGTAACTGAAACAAATCTTAATGTTACCATCGGAACTGAAAAAGATATTTATATCAGTTTGATTTCAACAGTTAAATACTCCAATGATAAATTTTATTTTTTTGGGGAAATAAACTCAAATGAAATTAATCAGATTATGAAAGATTATATAATTCTGAACAATGAGGTTCAGAATTTAAATCGAAAACTGATAAAGAATGAACGATTGCTCCAGGATTCTGCTAATGAGCTTGAGATAATCAATGAAGAGCTTAAAAAAGATATCACCGACCGTAAACTCGCTGAAGAAAAAATTAAATCTCTTCTCTCAGAAAAAGAAATCATTCTCCGCGAAGTAAATCACCGTATTAAAAATAATATGAATACAATATATGGCCTTCTTGTTCTACAGGCGGATATATTAAAAGATCCTGCAGCCATCGCAGCTCTTGAAGATTCTGCAAACCGAGTTCAGAGCATGATGATGTTGTACAATAAACTGTACAACTCGCCTGATGTTCAGAAAATATCTGTTAGAGAATATCTGCCGTCTCTGGTGGATGAAATTATAGCAAATTTTCCAAACAGCAGTCTTGTTAAAGTAGATAAAAAGATTGATGATTTTGTTTTACACGCAAAAATAATGCAGCCGCTTGGAATTATAATCAACGAGCTATTAACAAATATAATGAAGTATGCTTTTACCGGCAGAGATAACGGGGTGGTTATAGTCTCTGCATCATTAAAAGGAAACAATGTTTCTATCATGATTCAGGATAATGGAAACGGAATACCGGAATCAGTTGATTTTGAACATTCTACCGGTTTTGGCCTTCAACTTGTGTGGATGCTTACTAAAGAACTTCATGGAACTATTCGAATAGAAAGGGGAAATGGAACAACGATTGTTCTGGAGTTTGAGATTTAAAACTATAATTGTCTGAACAGTTTTTGTGCCGCAGATAAGAATAGACATTAGTACTTATCTGCGCATCATCCTTTTCTGCAATAATTCTTCGGTATAGCTCAGAACAAATCATCATTTCAGAAAGTGTAATCTCAAAATACATCTGTTTTGCGCGGTATTCTATACGGGATGATCATAGGAATTTTCTTCCTGTAATTCCTGTACTGATCTCCAAAACACGACACAAGGTCCCGCTCTTCCATTATGGTTCCGATAATAATCCAGACTGTCCACAGCACATTAAATATAAGTCTGTCCATTGTCAGTTCAGGATACGACCAGATCATCAGAATCATAAAAAAATAAAGCGGGTGGCGCATCCATCTGTAAGCTCCCTTCACTGTCATTGGCATTGACTTTTGTTCTTTTTTATATAAGAGGCGTTTTATATTTTTTACTCCATACGGATCAAAAGAGTCGAGAGATGTGACGCCCCAGTAAAATCCTGCTGCACATAAAATGAAAAGGGCACGGAGCAACCAGTAATAGACGCCATCAGCTGAAGCAATTGTCTGAGGTACCGCCTGCCAGAAAACAGCCATAATGATAAGTGCTGCAGCAGATGTGTTGGAATAAAATGCGCTGTAGAATTCTTCAGGAATAATATTTGAAAGCCTGTCCTTTACACTTCTTCTGACAATAATGCTGTGCTGAAGAAAGAACAGAAGCGACAGGCCTGCATCAAACAGCAGCGCCTGGTTCAGTGAAAGTCCGAGATCGATTATTTTAAACGAGCCAAAAAAAAGAAACAGGAAAAACAGTATCTGGGAACCCATTCCCATGATTAGTGTTGAATAATAAATTGCTTTTAATCTTAATTGACTCATCTGTTTATACCTCGTTTTTAATTATAGAAGAATCTTTTTATCCGCAGCATGACGCTGATTGTTTAGCTGAAGGCTGATCGCTGCATCCGCATACAGGCTCTCCGCCTCCTGAATTTAAAATAGCAGCAGCGCAACCTACACCGGAAGTAACAAGTATTGCACCGTAGCTGCAGTTCTTTTCACACGCACCGCATTCCATGCACTTGTCTTTGTTTCCGAGGACTGCTTTTTTTTCCTCCATACTGAAAACCGCATGCGGGCATACTTCAACGCATCTGCCGCATCCTGTGCATTTTTCTGAATCATATTTGAGTGTGCTTACATTTTTAAGATATATCATATCAGCCCCCATTGCTTAATTTTAAATATTGCCAGAAATAGAAATGATAGAATTATTAAAACTTTAATAACAGGCATCGCAAATTTAATTTCTTTTTTTACCCCTGATATATTCGTGAATGTTGTGGCACCAGTAAAATTCAATCCCAGGTATGATGATATAGCAGGGAATAATGTATATGAAAATCCTGCCAATATATAATCATCCGGTTTTACCATGCCTCCAAAGTTCAGGAAAAGAGCTGTAGTAATTATTCCGGCGATCCATCCCTTGATTGCGAATGATCTGAAAGGGATGAATGGCAGAAATACCGGGGTGAAAAATGCTCCGGAAAAAATTGCGCTTATCATCAGAAGAAGAACAGGCAGCCCATGCTGAAGCATATCTTTAAATATAAATCCTGCAGGCTGCAGTCCTATTATAAGCAGGAATATTACTGCAAACTTAGGAAGAGCTTTAAAAGCGGGATTAAGTTCGATGGGTGTCAGTACCGCCCTGTCAGCCATGCTGAATTTTATCGTGCGCATTTCTTTAGATGCTTTGTAATTCTGTGCCACATATTCAGGAATGTCAGATGCCTGTACCGGTCCGAAAAGTACTCGGAATCCTGTTGCTTTCTGAACCTGGCTTGAATTTATTCCGGGAGCTCCAAGCTGAGGAAGAATGATCCGCTTGTGGTTTACTATAGATGCAAGTTTAGTCAGAGCAATGCGTTTAATCAGCTCATCCGTGCCGAAAGTTCCTTTGCCTGCAGCACACCATACATTAATGCTGAAAGTATCGAGTATCAGAATCCATGCATTCATGCCTTTAAGTTCACGCCTTACTATGTCAAAGCTGAGCTTGTAATTGCAGCTTACAAATACATCAGATTCCGCATCAGGATTTCCTATAGCGTATATTCCGGGTTCAACTGAATAACTCATTCTGAAAGCAGTAGCGCGCGATTTGATCTGCCCCCAGTAATCACCCTTTTTCCACTGTGATGAAATCTGCAAAACATCGCCGGCAGGTGTATTTATATAGCCTATTGCAAATGAAGGCATTTTGTCAGGTGATAATTTTTTTGTTATCGCAGATTCCTGCGGTGCCGAGCATCCGCATCCGCTCTGCAGTGTGTTTAATTTTAATGATTCATCTTTTGATATTATTTTAATCTGTTGCATAACATTTATCCTTTTTGTGGATTATAGTATCTAATTAAATATAGCATTTCACGAAATTATTAGTACTTTGTAAATTCAGCTGAAATTTATATTTTTTGTCATCCCCGTGAAAACGGGGATCCAGTCTGCAGAAATGGATTCACCCGAGGGTGCAGGCCATCGCCTACGCGGGAATGACAGTACACATCAGCATTTTTGTTTTCCAGTACAGCATGAAGACGGCGTACAGCATGTTGCCGGCTTGCAGCACATCTCCATTGATTTAATGAATATATCAAGGGCCTGCAGCATTTCGCTTTTTTTCGCTGACGGTATGGAACTTTCCATATTAATCATAAAATCAGAAATGCATTTCCAGACCTTTTGATGTATTTTTTTTCCTTCGTCTGTAATATAAAGTTCAATTGCACGCGAATCGCTGTCTGAGCGTTTTTTTCCGAGATATTTTTTCTTTATAAGAGGCTCAACAAGCCTCGTAGTTGTGCTTTTTTCAACAGAAAGCAGGGAGTGGAGTTCTGACATTTCAAGAATGCCTGTTTTGGAAACATAATTAAGAATTGAAAACTGCGAAAAGGTTATATCCTCGCAGAAAGCTGTTTCATTCTGAAAAATTCTGAGAGATGTTACCAGTCTCCGGATGGTTTCAAAAAGCTGTTTATCATAATTTTCTTTCATAATAGTTGTAATATACAACCATTATTGCAAATCGTCAACTGTTTTTTTAATTTTTTTTTGTAAAATTTTAAAAAAAAATAACAGCAGCTTATTCCAATAATTGTAATGTCATCCGTAGTTTTTTTAAGATGATTGATCTGTGACGGTTTTATTTTCCAGAATTATATTTATGATTTTTTCAGGTGTATTAAAGGATTTAACTAAGAAGAAAAATCAGCAAAAGAATTATTCGATTGCAATTCTAAATTGATAATAGTTTGTGCCATCTTGATGCTCGGAATTTACTTCCAGGCTTTTTATACAGAATATTTTTCCGCTAAAGAATATAACATTTATACTAAGCTTTCAGTGAAGTAAAACTAAACAGGCATAGAAGATATATGATAAAAACAGATTATATAAATAACCGTGACTTAATGAAGCGGGTAACTATTTTTAAAATTTCATGGATTCTCGGTATGCAGTTTATGCTTGTGGCGTTTATTCTCGCAGCTGCTTATGTTCCGGGTCTTTCATGGCTTAGCGGCGGGCCCGTGTTTTTCCCAATAATAATTGGGATATTATTTTTTATTTTTTTTATGATTAACCTGAAGATTTCAGGAAAGTTTACGCGCCTTTATAAAAAAAACCGCAGCGGTAAAAATCCTGACTGGACTTTATTGGAGCTTATATTCATGGGTGTCATATCACTTCTTTTTCTGGTTCAGCCATTCATAGTTCCTCATGCTGTTGCCCTCATCGGCCCGACAGAATCCGCTGTTAAAGTTGAAAATTTGCGGGAAAAAAATTTCCGGAATGTTGAAGAGATTACAGAATACAGATTTTCCAAAAACGGGATATGGCGGTATCAGAACAGGGTGCTTTATCCAAGAATAGGTAAAGTTAGAGGCTCTATCGTGAATTATAATGTTTTTCCCTTATTGCCTGACAGGGATCCGCTAAGTGCTGAGAAAATTTTCTGGAAGTTTATTCATACAAAAGATTTCCGCATCATGATAGACGAATACCGCAAAGAGATTTCGCCGGATAAAAAACTGGCCTGGGTTCATATTGATGACAAGTATCTGGACCCGTTTTTTATTCTGCCAGTCAATACATTCGGTAATTTCTTAACGCAGGAGATATTATTTAAAAATAAAAATGTATTTAATGCTGCGGCTTCAGATAATCAGGCTATGACGGTTTTACGGGCTGATCCGCTTGAAATCCCTTATCTGATTAATTCTATCAGAGCAGGTTCCCCCGGAATGAACCTTACATCATCTGATGCGAGGAATATTTTCGTATATACACCAAGGCCATCTGATGAAAGGTTATGGATGTTTTTTCTGGTCATTTTGTTTTATATTTTTCCAAATACTCTGTATGTAATATCTGTGTTAAATGGTAATCCTTCCTCTGCGCCGTATCTGCCGGCAGCAGATGAGGATATGAAAAAGCTTTCAATTCTTAACCGGTTTTTTTTCAGGAAATAAAACGCTGCAATAAGGCTCGGTGAAAAAACAAAAGTTTTTGGAACCGGTATTTTAAAAATCTGCAGAAAAGCAGAAATCTTTCTACAGATTTATTATCTTAATCAGCGTTTTAAACGATCATCTGCCACCCATTCATCCCAGCTTGATTCAAATCCGTCATAGTGAATAAAATATTTATTGTCTTTAACCTTCAAAATTACAGCAGGGTACCAGTCGCCTTTCCATTCTGCCTTTACCTTATCCTTTACCGCATATTTTGCTGGCTCAGGCTTTTTTTCAATATCATCTTCTGCTGGCTGTTGAACGGTTCTGCGATACTGAACCTGCTCTCCGCCGGCATATGTATTGCCGACAAACTGCAGAGCCAGCTTATCCCCGGCAATAGTTATAATTTTGATCTGATAGTCTGAGTCGCAGCCTGAAACTTTTATCAACTTCGGGTTAATCATCGACCACTTGCAGACCATCGCTCCGGGGCCTTCAAAAATAAGATTGCCGTTCTTTTCGAAGTTGATTGCTGCATGGCTGCCGGGATAACCCGCAAGTTCTTTTAGCTCCTCCCACCTGCCGACAATATATGAATCAGCATGTAGAGAAGACAGAAAAAGCCCCATTGAAAGCAGTATGGTTAGTTTGATTTTCACTTTTATCTCCTAATGAAGATTATTTTATAAAAAAATAATTATGATACTTCGTAGATTATAATTAGATATATAAATTTAATCAAGTAAAAATTTGATTAACAAATATAGAAACGACATATCAATTTTATGCTCTGTTCAATATATTTTTAAGTGTTGTGAGTATATAATGAAAATCAAAGAAGATGAAGGATGGGAATATAAATAAAAGATAAAAACTTTATTATTCTGCAGAAATAATAAAGTTTTTATCATGAAAAATTACCAGAATTTTCAAACTGCCGATGTCCGTAAACGAGATTTTCGATCTCATGCTTTTCTTCATCAGTGCATCCTGCATCCCATTTTGCAGAACTGTTTCTGAATTTATCGAGCCATTCCTTGCCCAGGAGTTTTATCCCGGTTGTACTTTTATCTATTACATTAAAAGCAATAGTGGTTTCCTCTTTAGGGCCTGATGACGGACCGGCTCCAACAAAAAATCCAGCTGCAAGGAGGGCGCTTCTCACCATTGTTGAATTTGAATAGGTAAAGAGCTTAACTGTTTTATTACCGCATTTTGAAAATATTTTTCTGAATGTTCCGTATGACCATAGCTTTGGATCAGTTTTAAATGAAAAAAAATCGTAGAATATGCAGTCAGGTTCAGGAGATTCAGCTATTTTTTCAAGGAAATCACCCTCTGACAAAATCCAATCGATTGATCCGTTTTCAGAAGTCCATCGGCTGTCTTTAAGAATATAGTGAGGCGCCTCGTGATGCATATGTCTGAAAAATTTTCTTGTTTTTACAGCGAGTGTGAACGGATTAAGATCATTTTCAAAGCTGATGATCCTGATTTTTCTTTCTGTCTGATTTTCTGAAATCAGACTTTCAGCATCCATAATTGCAGCCATTGCATTCGTGCCTGCACCAAGTCCTACATCCCAGATTACAAATTCTTTTTCCTGATCTTCGAATAGAACTTTTTTGAAATTCAGCTGTTCTGAATAAATCCTGCGGGCTTCTACAATAGGATCATTAACTGAATGCATTACTTCGCCTGATGAAATCTGACGTATTCTGAATATTTTATTATCCGGGCTGATAATTTCGTAATTTCCTAGAACATGGCGGAGCCTCTTTTTTATTTTAGGAAGCTTCGCTGGATATTCAGCGTCATCACTCCTTATAATTTCTCTTTTATTATGGTAATAGTCATAGAAAGTTCCATTAACAATATTTTCCCTCATTGTTTCCATCAGCTTGTGATAAAAAAACAGGTTATGAATTCCAACAAGGCTTGAGCCGTAATATTCACCAGACTTAATCAGGTGATGAATGAAAGCCCTGCTGTGCGAGAGGCATGTTCTGCAGTTGCACTCCGGATCTATCGCCTTTTCGTCAAATTTATAAACGCCTCTCCGCAGCTCGATCCTGCCGCGTGAAGTGAAGGCGACTCCCTGCTGTGCATGCGCTGACGGCAGTATACAGTCGAACATATCAACTCCTCTATAAACAGCTTCAAGCAGGTCAGATGGTGTGCCCACACCCATGAGATAGCGGGGAAGATTATCAGGCAGCAGCGATGCAGTGAGTTCAGTTATATCATTTCTTTCCTGTTCGCTTTCTCCGACTGCAAGTCCCCCGATTGCAAATCCGTCAAAACCGAGTGATGTGATCTGCGACGCGCTGGTTTTCCTCAGATCCGGGAAACGGGCTCCCTGCACAATTCCGAATATCGATTGTCCTGAATTCCCTCTTGCTTCGAGACTTCTTTCAGCCCAGGCGGAAGTTATATCGAGAGCCGTATTGCATATTGATTTTTCAGAATTGGAAGGCACACAGTAATCGAGAGCCATCATAATGTCGCTGCCGATTGTTTTCTGCGCATCAATGCTCGTCTCAGGCGTCAGGCGTATTATCCTGCCGTCAAGGTAGCTTCTGAATGAAGCCCCATCTGAATCGATCTTAACATATTTAGGAAGTGAAAAGACCTGGTATCCTCCTGAATCAGAGAGAATGGATTTTCCCCAGTTTATAAATTCATGCATCCCGTTGAATTTTTTTAATACATCAAGTCCGGGCCGTATCATCAGATGATATGTGTTTGTAAGAAGAACCGGAAAACCGAGTGATTCCACAAGAATCGTGTCCTGCGAGCGGATAGCTCCAACTGTGGCAACAGGCATGAAAAGCGGTGTATTGACTTCGTTGTGGATTGTGCTGAATGTGCAGGCTCTTGCAGAACTTTTTCTGTCCTTTGCTGTGAGTTGGAATTTCAGACGGCTCTCGCCAGTTGATTTGTTCAAAGTTTTTTCTCTTTTTGCATTTTATATTATTTTATATCAGTTAACGATTGAATTAGTTCTTTACAAATTCATCAGAAATTTATATTTTTTGTCATCCCCGTGAAAACGGGGATCCAGATTACAGAAATGGATTCACCCGAGGGTGCAGGCCATCGCCTTCGCGGGAATGACAGCAATTACTCCTTTTTTTTAACGAATTCCCTAAGTAGAAAAATTATAAAGAAGATTTTTATTATAAATATTTTTCCTGATACTTTTTATCTGCTGCAAATCCGCTTTTACAGGGCGCCTTTCATTTGAAATGAATGTAAAAACCGGGATGCTCTGCACCAGTTTGCCATTATAAAAATAATTATGTACTATCATGCCTTCACGCAGCCCTTGTTTTTGCACCTGGTCAAAAAGAAAATTACCCAGTCCGTAATAGATATATTTTCCTTTATATTGCCGTACCTGCTGAATCTGGTGTGCCTGTGAACCGTAAACCATATCTGCACCTGAATTGATCAGGTATTCTGAAATTTTTATCTGGCTTTCAGACGGTAAATATGAGTCATCTTCATCAAACTGCACTGAAGCTATAATAAAATCAACACCTGAATTATTTTTTAATTTCTCAATCAGAGATTTTGCTTTTTTAGAATCATATCTGTTTGCACCCGGCTTGCTGTTGTCTGCACATTCGCCCGATGAGCAGGATTCGTTGAATCCTATGAATCCGATTTTTTTATTGTTCCTGATTTTTATTATAAGAGGGCTTTCTGCTTCCATTTGATTCGCACCGCCGCCGAATATTTCTATATTATGTTTTTTATATAATTCGAGAGTATCTGCATAATATTTTTCTCCGTAATCTTTATGATGATTTCCAGTCAGTTCTACAATATTCACTTTAATATCAATAAGAGCCTCTAAATCCCGTTCTTTGGTGCAGAATTTTGTTGTTCTTAAAAAATTATACCGGCAATCAGGGAAGATGCTTACTTCATTGCTTACGTGAACAAAATCTGAACCAGCAAATTCATCCCGTATTTTTTCTGTTAAAAATGCCGTGCCGTACTTATCTGCAGCAAGTCCGGTATTTCTTGTGATTGCCGTTACTCCTGTAATGGAAATTTTTGTAATTTCATCTTTTATTGGACCGAGCAGTTTCAATTCAGGTTTTACATCTTCAATTCTGAATCTGTAATTATCCGGATCATTGAAATAATTTATGCTGTCTACTGATAGTGTTTTTGCCATCGGATCAATATTTGCAAAATCAACTATTACTTTATGATTCTGTTTTATTTTTGAAAATACAGCACCGGAATCTGTTGTCAAATTGATGATTTTTTTATTCTCACAATTAAATGATTTATCAAGAGATTCTTTTAAATCGGTTAAAACATACAGTTGGTTTGAGCAGTATTCTTTTTTTAAATCTTCAGTAGAAATTATGGATTTTTCTGAGTCGATTCTATCCAGTATAAACAACGGGTATTGGTTTTTTTTATTTCCGTATATTTTTTCATTATTATCTGCATGAATAAAAATAACGGGAATTACAGAAATTCCGGAACAGAATATAATAGATATGAGAATCAGTTTCAGTTTTGTCATGTTTTAAATGGATTTCCAGCAAGCTGCATTATTTGGTTTTCTGCATTTAAATTTAAGCAGTTTTAGGGATTTATAAAAAACTTTAATCAACTGCAGAATTTTAGAATTTCTTATTAAAAATTTCCTCATAGCCTTTCAGCATATAAAATGTTGCCCTGTCAAAAAACAATAATACCCTGTTATTAAGTTCAATTGCCTCTTTATATGCAGTATTGTCATCATAAAGTTTGTCCAGTACATAAAGCCATAAATGTCTTTTCTGAAGGGTTATTGCTTTCTGTACCTGTGAAAATGGAATGCCGTTATTCATTCGGTCTTTGCCTATATTTGTATAAACTTTCTCAATCTTTTCTTTGGAATAATCCGAGCTAATGAAAATTGAAAGATCACGGTATACTTTATCGCTGTATTCGTAGATTGAGTTAATGTCTATATTGTGATAAGCAGGAGTATCAGGATTTTTTATAAGATCGGTTATGAATCTGTCAGTTATTATCTGATGATCTTTTTCTATCAGCTGAACAAATCTGTTAAAATAAATATTTTTTATTTTTAACATGTAACCCTCCGTATTCTTTCAGTATTGTACTGATTAATGAAATATCCTTTTAAATTATCACTGCTGCTCAATATTAATTCATTTGCCGGTTTCATGAAATTTAATTTATATATCCAGCAAACATACTGCTTGTCAAGGCCATTATTATAAAACATACTGGATTTTAGCCTGGAACCGTTTATTGAAGAGCATCTGCAGGTGCAATAGTATCGGTGATAAAGCACGGAAGAATTTATAAGCATTAATAATTTGTATTTGTTTTAATTATGAAATGTGTTGAAACAGATAGGATTTTATTATTAATTATCCTTTCTGTTCCAACACAAACATGGACTGCATGTATCAGGCTTATTTGGATTCTGTATTGTTTCCGCAGCAGCTTTTTTTCATGCTTTCCATTATTTTACTGCAATCAAATTTGATATCGCCTTTGGATATGCAGGATTCAAACATCTGCTTCATTCCGGGATTTTTTTCAAAAAAAGATCCCATATCGCAGCAATTGGTGTTTTTTGTTTCGCTCATTTTAATGCTCCCTTTTGTTTTTAATTTTGCAGCTGTTATTGCTGCTATGAATAATATCATTCATATACTTATTAAGACGAGAGCGGGTGCAAAAAGGATACGCGATATTATAAAAAAAATTATGGTGCAGATTTTTTATTTCATTTTTTTATTCGGAGCTGCAAGCAATTCACCATTCTCATTATGAAAGCAGTGGCACTGGGTTTGAATTTCTGAATTAAGTTTTTTTCTTGCGCGGTGCAGACGCATCTTGACTGTTTCAAGCGGGATTGATAGTTTATCTGAAATTTCTTTATCCGGCAGCCTGTCAAATTCGCTTAATATATAAATTTCATAATAATTTTCAGGAAGCTTGTCAACCAGGTTGACATAACATTCTATCATTTCTTTGCGTATAAGCAGGTCAGCAGGCGACTTGCCCTTGGTGTCAGCCAATTGGTCAATAATCCTGGCGCCGCTTTCTGAATCAAGTGAAAGAGCCTTCCCTGCAGGCGCGCTTATATTGGTTTTTTGTTTCATCCTGTCCCGCGCAGTATTCAGGGCTATAGTGTAAATCCAGGATGAAATTTTCGACTTATCCAGGAGTGTTCCAAGGCTGTTGTGAACCTTTATAAACACCTCCTGTGTCAGATCTTCAGCTTCAAATTCGCCTATGATAGAACGGATGTAGTTTAATACTTTTTTGTAATAACCGGAATATATTTCGTTATATAATAATTCCAGTGATTTATCCTGTGCCATTTGAATCTTCCTGTTAAAAAAATTATATGATCTTTTCAGATGATAATCTGCTATCTTTAACTTAACTCTTTAAAATTGTTTCCAGCAATTTATTATATTCCTCGGAATTGATTTCACCTTTAGCTAAACGCATTTTAAGAATAGCAACAGCATTTTCATTGCCGGATTTACTGTTATCGTTTTTGTCAGTGCTGCTGCTTCCTTCTCTCCAGTTGAATCTGTCTCCGGTACGGAATCCGCCTCGGAAGAACATACAGAAAAAAAATATAATCAGAGGTATTATAAACCATGTCCATCTGCCGAACGATCCGTGTCTGCCGTCAAAAAAAGATTCATGCCAGCCTGTTCCGTGCATGTGGCCGAAAAATATACACATAAAAATGCATATACCCATCATGGCGATAATGAAGATCATTCTGTATATTGTTTTTGGTTCTGTTCTCATTTTGTACCTCATTTTTATTTATTGTAAGTAGATTTTAATTTTTTTATACAGTGAATCTTCCTATTTAGCTTCAGCTTTAATATTGATTTTTCCTTTCTGGGAAAGCTTTGTAATAAAAAAATTTATACTGTCTTTTGAAAGTTTGAAATGCTCTGCAATTTTTTCAGGATCAGCATTATTATTATTTTTGATATAACCAAGAATCTCGTTTTCAATCTGTTCAGACCAATCTTCGAAAAGCGCACGTACTTCCGGTGTTGCATATGCAGCAAGTTCATTTGTCCTGCCCATGTTTCCCATCATTTTCTGGCACATTTCCATCGGATTAAATTCCATCGGGCCTGGATTATTTTTATCGCCTTCCTTTTTCCCCATCATTCCGCCCATCATGTTTTTCATCATGCCCATCATTGAAGATCCGCCTCCGCTTCCGCTGCCCATCATGCTTCCCATCATTTTAGGCATCATGCTGCTCATCATTCCCTGTTTTTCATCAGGCGACATACCTGCGAAAAATTTATCCATCATGCTGTTCATCATATTCTGCTTTTCTTCAGATGACATTGAATCCATGAATGAACCCATCATGTTATCCATCATTTCTTTCTTTTCTTCAGCGCTCATTTTCCCCATCATGCTGTCCATCATTTTGTCTTTCAGTCCCATGTTGTGTCCTCCTGTTTATCTTATTTCCATTTCATAGGTCCGCATGTGAACGAATTTCCGGCTTCGCCTGCATCCGGCGGAACTACCACTTCTAAAATCATATCGAATATTTCCAGAAGTCTTTTATCTTTAATTCTGTAGTATATAAAAGGACCTTCCCTGCATGTTTCCAGAATCTGCCTTTCACGCAATGTTCTGAGATGGTGGGATACGAGAGGCTGGGAAAGCTTTGTTCCTTCCACTATCTGCGTGACAGAACATTCTTTATCGCTGATATATTTTAAGATTTTCAGTCTGCTTGAGTCTGATAAAGTCTGGAAAATAAGCTGTAATTTCCCTACATTCTTATATAAATCACTATTCATATAAATCCTCATATATATAAATCATGGTTTATATATACTGAAATCGTATATAATCGTCAAGTTTTTTTCAGCTTTTTTTGATAAAATTTCAGGAATGTTTAATAGAGTTTCCGGAGAGCTGCCGGCAGTACCTGATTCAGCAATGTCATGATGGATCAATAAAACCACGGATATTGGCTGATGTTTTTAATGTTGATACAGTTTAAATCATTACTGTTTTACATAGCGGGATTTTTCTAATATTTCTGATTCCTGAATCTTCTGATGCTTTTAAAAATTCACCATATCTTACATTGATGAGATTTCCGGCATCCGGAGATAATTCAGCGAAAAAATTATCATAATGGAGCGGGATGATAATTTCAGGTGTTAGTGCAATTGCTGTTTCCTCGAGATATTTTTTTGTATTGCCTCTGCCTGCAATTCCAAGCAGAAGAATATCAGCGTGTATGTCTTTGTACATTCCAGGTATAAAACCTGCGCTTCCGTGATGAATTATTATCCGGTTTTTATATTTTATTTCCATGGAAAAAATTTTGCCTACTCTGTATGAGCTTGCAGGTGATGGAATTTTAATGTTAGATGTAATGTCACCCTGGTAAGGAATTCTCCCGAACAGGGCAGGGCCGTGGGCGCTTTCAATAAATCTTATTTTGAAATTTCCTGCAGTCTGCCTGTCGCCGTGCTTTACAGTCATAATATTATTTTCATTTAACCCGGCGCTTTTCCCGATCCATGAAGTGCTTTGCGATCCTGCGAGTACTGCACCTGTGTTCATGCAGAAAAAAGGCGCATCAAGTACATGATCGAAATGCGAGTGGCTGACGATTATCATTCTTACGTTTTTAATATTCAGTGCTTGAGTCCATTTATTGATCAGGAATGGATCTGATGCAAGAGGCCGTCCGGAAATGACGCTGAACATCCCGTGCCTTGATACATATGGATCAATTAAAATAGAATCTTTGCCGTCAGTTAAATATATACCGGCAGTTCCGAGCCATGTAATTTCAAGTGGTGTGGTTTTCATAAATTTTAATATAATTATATAATTCCCTCCCACTTGATGGGGGAGGATAGGTGGGGGTGAAACACTTATTGATTTATTATGAGTAGTAAATCACCCTCCCCAAAATCCTCCCATCAATGGAGGGGAAAGATTCTTCGTCACTTCTGATTAGCTGCAAGAACTGCAGCTCCAATAGCTCCGTTTACCTGAGCATATTCTGTAACGATTATATGTACTCCCAGTTTTTTTTCAAGTGCTGCAACAAGACCCCTGTTCTTTGCAACTCCGCCTGTCATCATAAGAG
This sequence comes from uncultured Leptospirales bacterium, assembly GCA_964392365.1. GTDB lineage: Bacteria > Spirochaetota > UBA4802 > UBA4802 > UBA5550 > CAYMPH01. The sequence continues at coordinate 53,644 of CAYMPH010000020.1, read as the reverse complement.
GTTCGGCTCTTCCGATTCTTCCTGCAAGTGAAGCAACCCTTGAAGCAATTGATTCGTGTATGCCAGAAATTATTTTTTCCCGGGATTCGCCTTTGGATATAAGGGAAATAACTTCTGATTCAGCAAATACAGTGCAGATACTGCTGATTTTAGACGGGATGTCAGAAAGATGCGATATGCTGCCGAAGTCATCGAGATCAACCTGAAGAGCTCGAGCCATCACTTCAAGGAAACGGCCGGTGCCTGCAGCGCATTTGTCGTTCATAACAAAATCGCGCACTTTGCCGTCATTGTCGAGCAGAAGCGCCTTGCTGTCCTGCCCGCCGATATCTATCACTGCCCTTACTTCCGGATTTTGAAAAAAAGCTCCTGCTCCGTGGCAGCTGATTTCTGTTATAGACTTTGCTGCAAATTTCACGCTGTTTCTTCCATATCCCGTAGATACCACTGAAGCAATGGAATCTCTGGTCAGCCCCAGATCTGACAAAAGGCTGTCATACACATCAAGGCCTGCCTGCTCGGCATTGTATCCGGTAAATATAATTTTAGTTCCGAGAAGTTTCCCGTCGGATAAAATTGCAGCTTTAGTGCTTATTGATCCTATGTCAATTCCGGCTGTTATCATACCAGTCAGCTTAAACAGCTGTTGCTCCGCCGTCAACTGAAAGCGTCTGTCCTGTAATGAAGGACGATCCCTCCGAAGCAAGGAATAGCACGGGATTAACAACATCCTCAATTTCTGCTATTCTTGCCATAGGGATACCCTTGACCACCATTGCGCTGATATCAGGGTTGCCCCAGAATGGTTTGCTGAAATCGGTCTTTACCATGGCTGGTGCTACAGCATTGACCTGTACATTGAACATTGCAAGCTCCGAAGCAAGCACTTTAGTCATCATTTCGATACCGGCTTTTGCAATGCCGTAAACTCCCATTCCTGGTGAAGCTTTTGTTCCTGCAATTGAAGTTATGCTTACAATTTTTCCAGACTTCTGCTGTTTCATCAGAGTCGCGGCTTTTCTTGCGCAATAGTATGTGCCGTTGAGATTGGAATCGATAATTTTCTGCCACAGTGAGCTTTCAATTTCGTATATGGATGGGGTGAAGATGTTCATGCCGACATTGTTTATCAGTATATCGAGTCTGCCGAATTTTTCAATTACAGTTGAAAACATTTTGTTTACATCATCTTCTTTAGCTATGTGTGCTGCAACAGCAATTGAATCCCCTCCGATCTCTTTCAGGGCTGCATCAAGAGCATCCTGTTTCCTGCCGCATATCGCAACCTTAACTCCTTCAGATGAAAGCCTTTTTGCTATTTCAAGGCCAATTCCGCGTGATCCGCCTGTTACGAGTGCTGTTTTACCTTTGAGGTTATAGTTTATTCTTTCCATTGTATTATACCTTCCTGCTTTTGATTATTTATATATATGCATCTGTTCAATTGTCAATCTGATTATAGCGGTAATTTCTTTTATCAGCTTTCAGAGCTGAAGTATTGTACTATAAATCCAAATCCTGCAGCAGTAAATAACATTATAAGGCTATAAATAGCTGGCGGTATTGCCATAGTGGAGTTATTCAATAAAAGCGGACTCGATGCAATCGCCATTGCAAGAACTCCATTGTGTACGCCGATCTCCATCCCTATTGATATGCACTGCTTTTTGCCAAGCCCCAGAACTCTTGGAATATAAAAACCTGCAAGCATGCTTATTACATTAAATGAAAGAGCAGGTAAACCAACCAGAATGAAGAAATTAACAAAATTTAATCTTTCATTATATATGGTTCCTGCTACCATTAATATCAGAAACAATGCTGAAAGAATCTTTACAGGTTTTTCCATGCTTTTTGCGAAGAGCTGATATTTATTCCTGATTACCATTCCTATGGCAACCGGGCCGAGTACAATAAAAAATATCTGCATTACTTTTGAAAATTGCAATGGAATCACTTTGCCTTCACCAATGAAATAAATAAGAGAAAGATTAACTATGAACGGCAGAGTAAACAGAGTCAATACGCTGTTTACAGCAGTAAGTGATATATTGAGAGCAACATCTCCCTTGGATAGATGACTGAACAGATTGGCTGTAGCGCCTCCGGGAGAAGCAGCAAGCAGCATGAGCCCTACTGCAAGTTCTCCAGGCAGAGAAAAGGCTTTTGCAATTCCAAAACAGATAAAAGGCATAATGAGCATCTGAGCAGAAAGACCCACAATAGCAGCTTTCGGGTACAATATAACCCGTTTAAAGTCTTCTATTGTTAGAGTTATTCCAAGGCCAAGCATTACAACTCCAAGTGCGACTGGTAAGAAAATTGCAGTTACTATGTTTGATTCCATTTTATCACCCTTTTCTGCTTTTAATAATTTCCATGAATGCGTCGATCCTTGTTTCTATCTGGCTTTCGCTGAAGTTCCTTTCATCAACCATGTCAGCTTCTATAATGAGAGTTGGAATATTAAGTTCCTTTAAAACCATTTTCTGTAAATCGTACTGTCCAAGAGAATATGGCTTGCAGCTTCTGTTTGAGTGCATCACGAGCCCGTCTGCATCGTATTTTATCAGCATTTTTTTAAGGGTATCGAACATGGTATCAACAGAAATATTGATATAAACACTTGAGTAGGCGATTGCCATTGATTCGATAAAATTATTTTCGTCAATCAGGTGAAGGACTCCGCTCCAGGCTGATGTATAAGTATCTGCAACAAGACTTGCATTGTGGGATGCAAATTTTTCAGAAAGCCATTTTGTTTTGTACCACACAGGAAGATTGTCCCATAGAAGCCTGTATTCCTCTTTTGGAACCATGCTTATTCCGTCTTTAATGCGCTGTTTCATTTCATCGCGCAGTTCAGTGTAATAGTCAACTACAGTCTGCGTTCCTCTTAGAGTTACAATGAGCGCGAGGTGGAAAAATGCGTCAAATGCTGTCATTGGCGCAGGCTTGTGAACCGTGCAGTCAAGAACCTCCTGCCATAATTTCTGGCCCTGAATGGACAGTTTGCCGACTTCCATCATGCTGTCAGAGTCCATTTTCTTTCCGCACTGTTCTTCTAAAAATACAATATATTCATTGATCTGGCGTCTGACATATTTTTTTGCTTCATCGGAAAATTCCGTATGTATGAAAGGCGTATCAAGAATGAAAAGCGGAACATTGAAATATCTTGCCTGCACCTCATACCATTTGACTACGGTTCCGCAGATGTTGTTGCAGCACACGAGAAAGTCGGGCTTCGGAAGACCTCCGATTGGCCCGCCGTTAACTGTTGCGCTTGCTATATCTGACCTGGCGTAAGAACAGAGATCGCGGGAATATCCCATGTCTTCGGCTTTTTCGCAAAGATCAACACCCATCTTTGTTGCGCCGATCATTGCGCCGTAATTTTCAGGATAAATCGGAATTACATCCATAGCTATAAGCGGCTCAACCGGACCGCCGCTTGTAATCCACGCAACTTTTTTACCGTTCTGCGAAGCTGTCTTTGCCTCAATGTAATATTTCGTCATGATCTCTTTCATCCGCTTAACGGATTTGATCTTTCTTTTTTCCTGTTCAGGGTCTTTTGGTTTTATATCTTCAGCCATTGTATCCTCCTTTTCTAAAGCATTTCAATGAATGTCTCGAATCTTGTTCTGAGCTGTCCCTCTGATGGAAGCCTCTCTTCAATTTCAAGAAGCATATATGGAACACCTGCTTTCTCGAGATAATCTTTCATGTAGGGATAATCAAAGCTTTGCGGATCGCAGAATTTCAGATAAATAAATATTACGCCCTGCGCGTTTTTTTCTTTTACAATGCGCGTGAGGTTTTCACCTCTGTCTGTTAAGCTGCTGTGCTTGGCAGGGCATACTATTCTCTTTAAGTATCTTTCAGATATTGCAGCAACAGGTTCTTTTGCTGTATCAACAATTCCTTCAAAGAGCCTTGTGCCGGTGCAGAGCTCATCCCAGACTACAGATCCGCCCGCATCTTCGAGGAAGGTGTAGAAGTCCGGGTGATTGCAGATTCCGCCTGCGAGTATAATTCTCTTGCGGGCTTTATTTTCTTTTTTGCCTGATGCTGATTTTAATTCTGATATCAGAGCGGTAAGAGCATCAAGGAAATCGTTTCTGTCCATTACCATGGCGGATTTAATAACTGCATACATGTCGCTTCCGGTTATTGATTCAGGATTACTGTTTCTCAGATCATAGAGCTCCATCATGGATGAGCGGATTTTGTTGTAGAGATCTATTGATTTTTTAAGATCATCATCCGTAATGGTGGTACCAAGTGCCCTGGAATAGTCACGCCTGAATTTTTCAAGAACTTCAACCATATATTCCCGCGCGCTTTCAGTGTTCAGTTTTACAGGCAGAACAATGTCAAAGTGAAGCGGGAATCCCGCGTTCATTCTCCAGATGTCAGAAAGCCTCTGTATCGAATCGCAGGTATGGGGGAAGACTGTTCCATCAAGGAAAGAAAGACTGCCGTTAAGCGCATCCTCGAGGCCTCCTCTTACAAGTGAGCAGCTGTATGACTGAAGATATGAATCAGCAAGAGAAATGTTTTCCCCTGATCCGAAAATTCTGTAGGGCAGCGCTCCTGAGGCGTGAATGATTTCCTCAGGCGCGTAGCTGCAGAAGTATCCGATAATTTTTCTGCCTGTTTTCTTTTTCCAGCTTACTGCGTATGCGCGTGTATCTGAAGAAACGCTTTTGAATATTTCTATTGCGCTCATATTGTCCTTCCTTTAATTACTTATCGCCCGTGTATTTCCCTTCAACTTTGAGGCGGGCTATTTCCTGATTCTCAAGCTCCTTGAAAGCCACTTTACCTACAAGTGTTAAAGGCAGTTCAGTTCTGAATTCCACTTCGCGCGGGCAGCTCCATTTTATAAGAGTTTTTCTGCTGTGCTGAATAATTTCTTCGGCCTTTTCAGGAGAGCAGTCACAGTTGTCTTTTAGAACAACGAATGCCTTGACCTTTTCGACCTGATCTTTGTCAGGTACACCGATAACACAAACCTGCTTGACGTCCGGGTGGGAATATATGACTTCCTCGACCTGAGCGGGATAAACATTCATTCCGGATGATTTAATCATTCTTTTGTGTCTTAATTTGAAAAAGAAGAACCCGTCTGAATCCATATGACCGATATCGCCTGTGTGCAGCCAAATCTTCCCGTCAGCATGTTTTATGAGGGTTTTCGCTGTTTCTTCAGGCTGGTCAAGGTATCCGAGCATTACCGCAGGACCATGTATGCATATCTCTCCTTCCTCTCCGACAGGCACTTCTTCTGTAGATCCGATTTTGACAATCTTTGCATCCATATCAGGAAATGGAACTCCTATGGTACCAGGCTTATATGAATTAACAGGTGTTGCCATTATTGCTGTAACTGACTCGGTGAGGCCGTATCCCTCAAGGAGCTTGATATTTCCCCCATTTGATGCAACGACCTTTTCAAATTTTTCCTTAACTACTTTCGGCAGTGAGTCAGCTCCGCTGAAGCATGCCTTCAGGCAAGAGAGGTCGGTCTTCTGAAATCCGGCATGATTGTTTAATGCTTCGTAAAGGGTGGGAACTCCAACAACAAAAGAAGGCTTTTTATTTTTTATCAGATTCGCAACATCTTCCGGAGTAAACATTGGAACAAGTATTGTTTTGCCGCCTGCAACTAGAGCTGCATTGATACAGACTCCAAGACCGAATCCGTGAAATATCGGCAATATTGCAAGTATGGAGTCTCTGTGGTCAAGGCCGACCCAGTTTGCGCACTGAAGGCCTTCTGCTATGAAATTATAATTTGAAAGCATGATTCCCTTTGGTTTGCCAGTGGTGCCTCCGCTGTATAAAATTACAGCCAGGTCATTTGTATCAACCTGTGCTTTTTCAGCAGCAGGAGATTTTCTGCTCATTAAATCTTTCCACCAGATAATCCGTTTATCATATGGAACTTTTTTTATCTGCCTTCCTTTTGTTAATTTGAATCCGATTTTTTTCAAAGGAGTGAGGTAATCAGGTATGCGGGTGAGGATTGTTGCTTCAAGAGCTGTATTATCCATAACCTGCCTGAACTTGTCATAAAAAGCATCAATAGTGAGAGCGAACCTGCTTTTGCTGACATTGATATATGATTCAATTTCGCTGACAGTGGATAGCGGATGGATCATGCTGGCAATAGCCCCGAGTTTGTTTACAGCATAAAAGCAGATGATACCCTGCGGGCTTGTAGGCATGGAAATGGTTACCCGGTCTCCCTTTTTCAGTCCGATAGATGCCAGAGCGTCAGCAAATTTATCTATCTCTGCTAAAAAATCAGCATAGTTGGAAATATAACCAAGGAAGTCGTAAGCAACGGCTTCTTTATTTTTCAGCGCTGTTTCTCTAACAGCTTCATACATGGAAACTTTCGGATAATCAATAGAGTGTGGCACATTCCCGTAAAAATTCAGCCATGGTTTATGCGGATTCATCTAAAACCTCCTGAAAAAAAGTGCTTGACGTCGTACGGCATTACCGTACTATGTACGACATAGTATAACGTATTTTAATTTTGTCAAGCTGAAAATGCATCTATGTACTGCGTACAGTATCCCGCTTGTTAAGGGGGATACAATTTTGAGGTTAGAGAATTGGTAATATATGGAGGGTCAGAGCATCGATATTTTTTAAGAAGATATAATTGGGGTCAGAGCATAAAAAAGTAGGAATAGGTTAAAGCCCCAAATAAAGTATATGTTTTAAGAAATTTGTTGATCATTTATTATAATGAAGCACTTTTTAGTTTTTTTATGTCTTTAAATGAATATAAAAAGCTCTGACCCTAAAGAAAAACATAAGATGCTCTGACCCCGCATGGTATATAAGGAGAAATAAATGGCAGATACCGGGAAAAAAATGATTCAATCTATCCAGAGGGGATTTGATATACTTGCACTTTTTGTGGATGAGAAAAATTCTCTCGGGCTTACCGAGATTTCAAAGAGGCTTGAGCTTCCCAAAACTACAATTCAGGGAATAGTACAGACGCTGCTTGCAAACCACTATCTCGAAAAAGATGCATTGCAGAAATACAGGCTTGGACCTATGCTTTTCCAGCTCGGCATGAAATACGCGACAAATATGGATCTCGTGAACATTGCAAGAGTGTGGATGGAAAGGCTTTGCTTTCAGTTCAATCAGCCTGTGAATGTTGGCATGATGGTCGGGGGCAAGGTGGTTGTTGTGATGCGGGTTGAGCCTGAAAACAGGTTCATGGTTTTTCCCCAGGCAGGTTCCGTGATCCCGGGTCACTCCACAAGCATTGGAAAAATTCTGCTGGCTTATATGGAAGAAGATGCGAGAAATGAAATAATTGCTGAAACTGTTTTTAATGAAGCTTTAACCGTGAATACAATTACTTCTCCTGAAATATTAAAAATAGAACTGGAAAAAGTCAGGGCAGAGGGTGTAGCGTTTGATAATCAGGAAAACCTGATAGGCCTGAGCGGTGTAGGCGGACCGATTTTCAACCAGAAAGGAATTGTAATAGCAGGTTTTGCTGTGACCGGAGATTCGGATCAGATTTCTGCAAAGAAAAAAGATATTATAAATGCTGTTAAGTATACCTCATCGGTAATTTCATCCCAGCTTGGTTATTCATCTTAGAAATTTTTTCATTGACTTTTACCTTTATTGAAGAGACAGTTTATTTAGTATATTTTCTGTCATTATAGCTCTTTAATCTGTTTCGGGCATGCTTGCCGGTTGTGCGGCAATAAGAAGTTGCAGATCATTTTGTCAATTGCTGAAATATAGATGTAGTTTCTTTAATTATAATCAAAATAAGGTTGATTATTGATGAAATCTGCTTCAAAAAATCCTGTTAATGCAGTAATTCTTCTTGCAGCATTTATTTTAATAATCATGCTGTCCCCCTGCAGTATATATCCGAATTCCAGAACTTCAGCTTCTACGATACAAAATGAACTTGTTCTTACGGATAAAACACACGAAAGCTCCCCTGGAAAGTATATAGATTATCTTGAAGATAAAGACGGAAAATTGCTGATCGAAGAAGTTAACAGTGATTCAATGAAAGATAATTTCAGGAGAAATACTAAGGAAAATATTAATTTTGGTTTTACAGGTTCAGCATACTGGCTCCGCTTTAATTTTATATATGAATCAGACACATTCAGGCATAATAAATGGCTGCTTGAAATTGCTTATCCGCTGCTCAATCATGTAGAAGTATATCTTTTTACTGAGGATCGTCTTGCTGAAAAAATAACTACCGGCAGGCAGATACCGTATCAGGAAAGAGTTATAAAAAACAGAAATTTTATTATTCCTTTTGATTTAAAATCAGGTGAAAAATATACTATTTTTTTAAGAATAAAAACTGAAGGCTCAATGAATGTTCCGATGATCTTCCGGACTCCTGTATCTTCTCTGGAGTCTGTAAAGGATGAACAGTTTTTTTTCGGCATATATTACGGCATCCTTTTTGTTATGGCTATATTGAATTTATTCATGTTTTTTTCTGTAAGAAAAAGTGATTATCTTTTATACATTTTTTATGTTGTCGGCAGCGCACTGTTTCAGCTGACATTAAATGGTCTTGACGTGGAATATCTCTGGCAGAATGCACGGTGGTGGTCCCTGCATGCAACACCAATTATCGGATCATTATTTTCTATAGGCATGAACCTTTTTTCAAAGCAGTTTTTGCAGACAAAAATTTATGCACCTGTTATTGATAAAATACTTACCGGCATTGTTGTAATATTTATAGTGAATATACCAATATCGATAGTATTTGAATACAGGTTTGGTATTCAAATACTATCCGTGGTTTCAATTATCGGATCATTTGTAACTATTGCAGCAGGAGTCCAGTGCCTGATAAGTGGGTACCGGCCTGCCCGTTTGTATGTTGTTTCATTTATCGGCTTTATTTTTGGAATTATAGTACTGGTGCTGCAGAATTACAATATTGTGCCGTATTCTTTTGTTGCAAATAATTCCATACAGATAGGTTCAGCTCTAGAGGTCGTGCTGATGTCATTCGCTCTCGCTGACCGGTTCAGGATTATGCAGAAGGAAAAAGAGGATGTTCAGAGGGAAGCATTTGAAGAGCAGTTAAAAATGACAAATTCGTTCTCGCGTTTTGTTCCGCGTGAATTTCTTTCACTTTTGAAAAAGGACAGTATTGTCAATATCGAACTCGGTGATCAGGTTTTACAGGAGATGCCTGTTCTTTTTACAGATATCCGATCTTATACATCTTTATCAGAAAAAATGACACCGCAGGAGAATATTGATTTTCTCAATCTTCACCTTGCAAATGTAGTACCTGTTATAAAATCGCATAACGGCTTTATAGATAAATTTATTGGAGATGCAATCATGGCTCTGTTCCCGGGCGGTGTTAATGATGCTGTTAGCGCAGCAGTTGAGTTGCAGAAAAAAGTAAAGGAATTTAATACTGCCGGAAACACTCCTGAAAACAACGCAATAAACATCGGCATCGGGATTCATATCGGGAAGCTGATGCTTGGTACAATTGGAGAAAAAGACAGGCTTGAAACAACAGTGATTTCTGATGCTGTAAATATAGCTTCGCGGCTGGAGGGACTGAATAAAAAATTCAGCACAGGTATTCTCATAAGTGAAGATGTATACAAAAGACTTGATAATCCGGATCAGTTTAACATTAAAAAAATTGGTCTGGTTCATATCAGGGGGAAAGAGAATTCTGTAAGGATTCTTGAGGTGGTAACAGGTTAATGAATAATATAATATCAGGCTTGGTGAAAAAATGATTATAAACAGGAATCTTATTCTCAGTCAGTGTTATGAAGCGCTTGGTCTCGTGCTTGAATATGATCTTAATGATCCTACTTCCCATCAGCATGCGAAAAGGGTTGGAGAGATGTGTTCTATTATTGCTGAAAAAGTCGGGCTCCCGGACCATAGAATACAGCAGATATACTTCGCAGGACTGATTCATGATATCGGAAAAATTGCAATTGATGTGAATATTCTGAGGCAGAAAAGAAAGCTTACTGAATATGAATATAATCTCGTTAAGAAACATTCAGAGATAGGAGGCAAAATTGCTTCAGCTCTTCCGGAGATCAGCGATCTTGCTTTCTGGATAAGATGGCATCACGAAAAATGGGATGGAACAGGGTATCCTGACGGTTTAGCAGGTGAGGAGATTCCTATTGAGGTTCAGATCTTAAGCGCTATTGACTGTTTTGATTCTCTTCAGACGCCGAGACTTGATAGAGATAAGCTGTCACGGGAAGAAGCTGAAATTATTATGAAGCAGCTGCGAGGCACATCCTTTAATCCGTCAATAGTGGATCTGATTTCTGATATGATCATTAAAAAAGAAATTGAATATGGCAAGTCATCAGGAAAATTTTTAGAAATTAAAGAAAAATATATTAATAGAGATTACCAGAATGTTGCAGAGGATTACTGGGTTGGACTCGGCATGGCAGGCATGTATCCTATACTGAGGCTTTTTGCCAGAGTGATCGATGCAAAACACGGGTATACTCAGGGACATTCAACACGGGTCTCAATACTTTCAAAATTTATTGCTGAAAAAGCCGGCTTTTCTGCAGAGGAAATAATAAAAGTAGAAGTTGCCGGGCTGCTTCATGATGCAGGGAAGATCAGCATCCCCAACGATGTGCTTGATAAAATAAATACTCCTGATATTAATGAATGGATGATAATAAAAAATCATCCTGTACATTCATATAATATTCTGAAAAACATACACCGCATGGCGGAAATTGCAGATATCACGAGGCAGCACCATGAAAGACTTGATGGATCAGGCTATCCCGGGGGTTTGACAGAAAATAAAATCGGACATATCGCTCAGGTAATTGCTGTTTCTGATTCTTTTGACGCTATGACAAGCGATCGAGCTTACAGGGAGATGCGCAATATCGAGGCTGCTTACCGTGAAATATCAAATGGTGCAGGAATTTCATACAACAGGGAATTTGCAAAGATTCTTACCGGGACTCCACCGTATTACATTAAAGCTCTTTTCAATATGCATATTGACTGATTAAATTTTAGTTCCGTCGTTTCCCTGAAGGCTGTCTGCGAGCGTTTTCAATTCCGTTGCGCTCTCTTTGAGGTTGTTGGTTGACTCTGTATTGTCCTGCAGCATTTTATTGAAATTCTCAATTGATTTAACTATATCCGCAATTGCCGATTCCTGCTCGTTCATTGCTGTTTCAATTACTTCTGATTTATTCATGACAGATTGAGCTCTCAGATTCATGTCTTCTTTTATGCTTTTCTGCTTTTTCATCTGACCGAGTGCCTGAACTGATTTATCCTGCAGCTGAGTAATGTTCTGGAGAAGTGAATTGATAAAACCAATAATTTCTACTATATTTTTATTACCCTCTTCAACATCCTTCTTGTTTTTTCCAACCAGGCCGGATATAAGTTTCAGATCATGACTTGAGTGATCTGCAAGTTTGCCAATTTCCTCTGCAACAACAGCAAAACCCCGGCCGTAAGTGCCTGCGCGTGCAGCTTCTATAGTTGCATTCAGTGAAAGCAGGTTTATTTTATCAAAAAAATCCTCCATTACTGTTACGACTGATAAAATTTCATTTGAGTTATCCGATACTTTTTTGTTTGAACTTTCTAGTCTTGTTGATGTGCTTTCGCCGTTTTTAGCCTGTTTCAGAACTGAAACAAATATCCCGGATATATCGTTGCCGTACTCAACAAGCTGATCAACTGAAAGAGCCAGCACATCGAAGCTTTTAAACAGCTCGCGGATCGAGTCATTCTGTTCTTTTGAGGCGAATGTAACATTCGTGGTATTTGCGGATATCTCTTCCATTGTTGCTGCCAGTTCTTCAAATGTTGCTGCCTGGCTCTGAAAACTGTCGGAGAAACTTTCAACAACATCAGATGTGACATGAATTGATTCATTAAGTTTTATAAATGTCTTATTCATTATAGAATTCAGGCTGCTGAGCCTTTTATTCTGCTCTTCATTTTTTTTTGATTCATTAACTGTTATTTCGAGAGCCTTATTTAATATCCAGCTAGCCGTGATGCCTATAGCGTATGTTCCGATTAATGTTACCAACCCGTCTATAAGAGATGTTTTTATTGTTTCAGTTACTAAACCCTGTGCGGAAGGAATGGCAATTAAAAAATAGTAACCTATATGAGCTCCTATAAAGGAAATAAGCATAATAGTTGTTAGAAACATTGAACAAAAGAGAGATGAGTATGCAATATCCATCATCATGAAATATGCAAGAGAGACACCTGCCAGGTGAGGCGGTTTTGATGCAAAACCGGCAATAGCGAGGAATGCTGTAAAAATTGCGAATAGATTAAGACCTCCCTGTACCCGGCCTGTTTTTAATATTATAAGCATGAGTATTGTGGTGGATATTGCGCTTGTTGTGAGTATTAATACATTTTTTGCGGTATCAGGCGAGAGTAAAAGTGTTGCCGCGCTCAGAAAGACCATCAGAATAATAAAAATAATATTTACAAGCATAAGAAACTGCCCTTTCTTATAAAGGACAAAGTTGCTTTCATCTACTTTGTTTAGGAAAAAAATATTAATTCGGCGGAATAATGATTTCATTTCGAGGAATTCCTTTTCGCATAAATTATATTTATCTTTTCTGATTTATATAATGAGCAAATTAAGAATTATGCTTTCACAATTGCAACAACTAATTTAAAGATTAAATGTTGTTGTTTGCATATTTTCAGACTAGTTTGCAGGAAGGAGTTTTTGACTTAAATGCCTTTCAACAGTAAAAAATCATTAAGCTGCAATCTTCTATTTCCAGTTCTTCAAATTTTGAGGCATTTATTTCAAGTGCAATTCTTTTGAAATCTAGTTTAATAAAAAGGTCGTAATGACTTCCTTCGATCCATTCAACAAATGCTGTCGGAAAATCCCGTTTTTTCTTATGATCGATAATAATAACCGCCTCTCTTGCTACAGAAAGAAATCTTTGTATAATAAATTTTTCATCTTCTGGAGAAAAAAGATGCAGAGCAAATGAAACAAATACATAATCATAAGATTTATCCTGCTCAACAGGTTCCAGAATGTTTCCTTCCTGGAAAGAAACATCAGATCCTGCTTCAAGTGCTCTTGCGCGCGCACGTTCAAGCATACCGGATGATGCGTCTTTTCCTGAAACTGACCTGAATATTTTTGACAGATGCAGCGTCAGTAGACCTGAACCGCAGGCATAGTCAAGAGCGGTTTTAGTTTTAATTTCAGGGATGATTGAAATTTTCTGCTGAACTGCAGCTTCAATTTTCGGGTCGAGAGATTTTTCAATGCTGCCGTAATAAGCATGAAACCAGTTATAGAATCTTTTCATCGAATGAAAGTTCCTTCTGTGGCTAAAAATATCTCTGTAGATTTTTTTTATGGTCATGCTTTATAAATTCCTTTTTTAATTAGAACATCCCGTACTGCAGGACCGGTTCCCATGGGCCACGGCTTTAATTTTTCAAAAGGTATCATTTTTGTTTCGGCTATTTCGTCATTAAGAACAATCGATCCGGTGCATTTTAAATAATAAGCCATTATGATCTGGTTTTTTTCTTTAAATGCATACAGGCCGATATAATTCAAATCTGTTGTTTCAAGTCCAGTCTCTTCTTTTACTTCGCGTTTAACCGCATCTTCCGGAGTTTCCCCTTTTTCGAGAAAGCCAGTAATAAGCGCGAAAATTTTTTCCGGCCACATGGCATTACGGGCGAGAAGAGCTTTGCCTTCATACTCAATAACTGCAGCTACAACAGGTAAAGGGTTATCCCAGAAAACATATGAACAATCCGCTGAAGTGCATTTGAGTCTCTCTTTGCCGTCAATTACTTCTGCAGCAAGACCCGAACCGCATAAAGAACAGAATTTAAATTCTGGCATAAATTGTCTCCATAATAAAAAAATAATATTGCAGAAGTGATATGAATATAGCAGTATTGTTTTATAATCAATATATTTTTATTTTACAATGTTCTATTTTTTTATAAGCAATTAATAGATCCAAATATGAAGGAAATTATATGAACAGCAAAGAATCGATTCAGAAATTCAGAAAAAGAATGATTGGTTTTAAAAGCGAGCTGGATCGGGAAATAGAAACAACAATTATGAGAAGCGACAGGCTTCGTTCTGCTATACTTGGTTCAATATTTATTTCACTTGCGGTAATTCTGTCCGGTTTAACATTTTTCTTTCCTGCAGCAATGAAGTTTGTTCTAGGAGATCGTTTCATTCCATATATTCAAATCCCTGTTATATTTTTATTCGGGTTATATGAGTTTGGCTATAGATTTTTAATCGGGTTCTTTGCGGATAAGGGTTTGAAATTCCCGATACCTCCGCGGTATGGCAATGCTTTTATAGAATTAACATTTCCGACCCTGGTTCTTTATACTATATCTCTGAATTATTCTCCTTCCATAGCTTTATCAACACCTGTACTTATGGCATATCTTCTTATTATTATGATATCAGCTTTAAGACTTGATCCGGTATTGTCTTTTGTCAGCGGATTATTCGGAGCGTTTCAATATCTTCTCCTTTCCGGTTTTCTGGGGCTGTTAACTTTTAAATTATCGTATACTACGCCTCTTGAAGTTCCTTACATCCATTTCTCCAGGGCATTTTTTATAATTATTGCTGGAGTTGTAGTTTCTTTTATTGCCTACCAGATAAACGGCCGCCTGATTAAACTGATAAAATCCCGCGAGGAAAAAAATAAAATTGCATCAATTTTCGGACAGCATGTATCACCTGCTGTTATGGAAAAGCTTCTGGCTCAAAAGACTGAAATGGTAAGCGAGATGCGTCATGTGTGCGTTATGTTTCTTGATATCAGGAATTTTACTTCTTTCTCGCAGAAAAAAGAACCTGAATATGTTGTTGAATATTTAAACCAGCTTTTTGATTTCATGATAGATATTGTTAATGACAACCATGGAGTTATAAATAAATTTCTTGGAGACGGATTTATGGCAGTATTCGGAGCTCCTGTTACAGGCGGCGAAGATGTCCGTAATGCTGTGCGGGCATCTATTCAGATATTAAGCCGGCTTGAAATAGAAGTTGCCTCAGAACGTATAATCCCCACAAGGATAGGCATCGGGCTTCACTCCGGAGATGCAATTACCGGAAATGTCGGTTCAAAAATACGGCGTGAATATACGGTTATTGGTGATGTAGTGAATCTTGCATCAAGAATAGAGCAGCTTAATAAACAGTTTAAATCAAGTATTCTTGTTTCAGATTCTGTAATTAAATCTGCTGGAATTGATATGCCGGAACTGAAGGAAGCGAAATCTCTTGGACCGGTTGCAGTAAAAGGAAGAGACCAGGAAGTGGAGATTTTTCAGGTGGTATAGGTTTATTACAGATGCTTGATGATTAGCAATGTCAGATCATCCCGTGGTGTGTATTTTTTCATTGAACTCAGAATATTTTTTTTAATATCATCCGGATCATTCTGTCCGTTTTCTTTTAATATATTGCTTAACCTGCTGCTGGAATACATTTTTTCTTCAGAGTCCATGGCTTCTGTTATTCCATCTGTATAAAGAAGAATAACATCGTTCTTCTCAAGCTTGAAATAACTATCTTCGCTGATCCTGTTCATGTCCTGCAGCATGCCAAGCCATAGCCCGTTTGTTTCTACTATTTCCACAATGCCTGTTCGTGCCCGGAATATCATTATATCCTGATGCAGTCCGGAGAAAGCGAATTTTCCATTCCTGTGTGCAGCAATTACTGTGATTGTCATATATTTATCATTGCTGATTTTTTTAATATTTTCTGAAAGCGATTTGTTAACTGCCTCGAGAAGTATTGATGGTTTTATATCCGGCTGATTTGTAAGAATGCTGCGGATCGAAGTCTGCACCATCATCATGATAAGCCCTGCTGAAACTCCATGTCCGGAAACATCGCCTATTGCAATCCAGTCAGTTCCTTCCACGTTGATGATGTCATAATAATCTCCTCCGACTTCATCTGCAGGCTCCATATAAGCTGATATCCTGTAACCCTGAATTTCCGGGGAACATGGAAGCAGCACAGTCTGTATTTTTTTAGCGAGCTGCATTTCTCCCCAGAGAGCGTCCCGGTTTTTTTCAGCGGTCCTTTTAGCCAGCTTAATCTCTTTCCGCTGCCTGGAGAAATGTTCAGCGAGGTATGAAATGAATACTGCTGATGGAAGAAAACACAGTGTCATGAATACTTCAAGCCAGAAAGATCCGGGCTGATTTAAATGGTAAATTGCATAATATGAACCGGCAATCTGGATAGTTGTAGCTGTAATCGCTATAACCAGTGACTGGTAGAAATTTGAATTTGAAAGAAGAAAAATAAGCGCCATCAGGGCAAAAAAAAGTGCCATGACTCTGATCTCGCGCAGTGTAAAAAACCAGACGCTGTATGAAATCAGCCATACAACAAACTGTCCGAAAAAAGTAAAATTTGCAAAGTTTGTAGTGATCGTTTTTTTTATCCGGATGATAATCAGGAAAACAGATGTTGACCCGAGTGTAGTTCCTGTGACGAATAAAATTTCTGAATATGATATTGAGGAAAAACCTGAAACTTTTGCAATCAGGGATGCAAGTTGAGTGATGCAATACGCAGTAAAAACAAATAATGTAAACTTTGTTATTATCCTTTTTCTGCGGATATTGTTGTCAAATCCTGATCTTGTTCTTTTCTTGTATTTATTTTTCATTTTCACCGTAGTCGCACACGAGCATTGTAACGTCATCCTGGAGATTTATGCTTTTGGTGTAATCAATTACAGTCCTGTAAATCATTTCGCACATCTCTTCGGGTGAATTTGAAATATCCGACAGTTCCTTGATGAGAGCGCAATAGCGTTCATCATTAGATCCGAGCATTTCTCTTTCTGAATTTGACGCCTCGGTAATGCCGTCAGTGTATAGTAAGATGCGGTCCCCTTTTGTAAGTGAGATGACTTCATTGATTGAATTTGATGTGATGAAATCGGTTATTAACCTTCCTTTCCCTGATGTCATGCCTGAGTTGCCGTTTTTTCTAAGTATTATCAGTTTGGGATGGCCTGCAGACGAAACTGAGAGTATGCCGTTTTTCAAATCTATGGTACACAGGCATGCTGTAAAAAAATTTCCTCCCAGCTTGCCTGTGAGAAAATTCTGCATTTTTGTAAATATAAGCGAAGGATCATCAATGAAATCCTCCCAGTAGAAATCCAAAGCAGCGCTGATGATGGAGGCAGTCATTGCTGCAGGCACACCGTGACCGGACACATCGCAGATAAACAGTCCCAGTTTTTCCGCATCCGGCAGATATTTGATATTAACGAAATCGCCGCCCACGCCCATCATTGGAGCATACTTAAAAGCGATATGCGCGTTTTTAATATCAGGTATTGAACTTGGCAGAAGAGACTGCTGGATATTCTTAGCCATTTCAATCTCGCGGTCCATTGCTGCTTTTTCTGTTTCAACTGTTACTAGACGTGCATTTTCAAGGGAAATAGCTGCCTGAGCAGATAAAACTGTGAGAAGTTCAACTCTTTCCGGTGTAAATGCACCGGAAGATAAATTATTTTCTAAATAAAGTATTCCGGCTATTTTGCCTTTTTCCATTATAGGCGCACACAGAAGTGATCTTATTTTATTTTTCATGATATATGGATCAGCTGTAAATGCGCCATTTAATGACGCATCATCAAGTACGAGGTTCTGATTTGTTCTGACAATATAATTGATTATTGAATATGGTATTTTGCTGCCTGAATTTACGGTATCTTCTGATGTGTTGATATCTTCAATTGCTATAGATTGCAGAACTTTAATTTTACCGCCTGCTGTTCCTTCTGCTTCAACAAAGAATCTCCCGTCTTTTTCCATAATGAGTATGCCGCGCTCAGCGCCTGCGTTTTCCATGGCAAATCCCAGCATTTTTTTCAATAATTTGTCCAGATGAATTTCACTGGTTAACATCTGGGATGCCTTGATAACAGTAGATATATCAAGAGACTTGGTTGCGCTGACGGAGGATATGGTGGAATCCGATTCATTCATATTTCTTCTAATCGAAAATGATTCCTGAATGTATTCCGGATATTTTTCTTCTAATTGATTAACTTTTGCAAGAGCACCCCATTTTGTATAGCAGCGTAAAGCATCCGTCATATAAGTAGCTGCAATTTTAGGCAGGCCTCTATCCATATAAAAAAATGCAGCACGCTCACAGGCCATGGCTTCTTCATTGATATATTCATTCTCGTGTGCGCCTGCAATTGATAAATCATATTGCATTTCAGCCTGAAGATAGTCGCCTTTTATGCGTGCAATTTCTGCAAGAACAAGATCTGTTTTATGCTGGTGGTTCATTGGTGCATGGAATGCCCATTTTTTAATTTTCTTTAAATTCTTCCTGGCTTTTTTCAGATATTGTGCTTTTTCATTTCCTGATGCAGAATCGCAAAAAGCAATGCAGATAAGAGAATCATAAAAATAGAATAATACAGTGCCGAGCTGGCCCACCATTGAAGCAATGTTTTTTTCGCAGATATTACTGTATTTTAATGCATCTTCGTATTCATGAAATAAATAATACAGTATGGATTTATTAAGATAGTAAGCTGAAATAGCAGTCTGATCAGCTGCGGCAATGTGCCTCGGCATCATTTCTGCTTCGTCATATATGGGACCTTTCAGATTATACGGATCGTTTTCACTTTGAAGATTAATCATAATCTGATTATACATACATAAGATATGAAGCTGAGAATTCTGTTTTAAAGATGCAGCTATATTAATGTATGTTTCTGTTTCCCGCCTGTGATTTGAAATTTCTTTCCCTATTAGAAACCCGTAAGCGCAATAGGACATACTGTGATGAAATGCAAATTCCAGATCACCTGTTTCAAGTGCAGCCTTGTATCCTTCGAGACAGCCGGCCAATGTTTTGTTTACATGTTCTTTCCAGTGGCGTATGAAAACATTAAATGTTAAACTTGTACGTGCTTTCTGATCCTGAACGTCAAGTTTGTCAAGGAGCCGCTGAGACATTCTTCCGAAAGCATATCCTGCATCAATTCTTCCGAGGCTGCACATTATCAATCCATATCCTGCATATGCATATGGCGAGTATGAATTATTTCCGTATTTCAGTGAAAGAGAAACAAATTTAAAAACAGTCAACGGGAAAAGTTCAGGTTTTCCCCAGTATACTGAAGAGCTTATTCCGTTCAGAAGACGCAATGCAAGAAGTATCTTTGAAGCTTTTATAACAGGCTGGTTATATATTTCATTTGTGCTTCTTCCGATAAGAGAAAATTTAATTTTTATAAGACTTAATAATAAGTGTATTGTTTTCGGTTTTTCGGGAAATCGTATATTGAAAAATTTCAATGCATCCATTCCAATTGATATAGCATCAAGAAGTCTGTTCTGCGCTATAAATTTATGTATAAGAGATTCATAAATCCTTGCTTTATCAAAGATGTCCTTTGAATTCGTAAGCACTGCATCAGCATAGATGTTGAGCTCGTTAAATTCTGTGCAGAGATACGCAGCCTCAGCTGCTTCGGAATATAGAGAAAGTGAAAAATCATACCATTTTTTCCAGCAGTAATTTTCTTCTTTATTTATTGCATCTCCATTATCATTATTCGGGTTGTTTATCAGCTCAATTCCGGTCTTAATATAATGTAACGCTGATCTGTATGCTGCAGACGTTTTGGCTTTTATTCCGGCCTGCAGATTCAGCTTTGCAAGTTCCAGGCGTTCATCTTCTGTGTATAGCAGATTTTTGCCTTCATTGAGCTGATTTACGATATACAGTATTTTTTCATTGAGTTCATTTTTTTCAGTTTTCTGCAGCAGTAATCTCCCTATTCGCGTATGCATCATGGATTTTTCCAGCTGAGGAATCAGTGAATATGCGGCCTCCTGAATGCGGTCATGATAGAATGTGTATTTCTGGCCCTGGGGCACAATTAAACCTTCATTGATGGCGCTGGATAAACAGGCTAACGCATTGTCTATCGAGATATTCTGTATCATTGAGAGAGTCACAAGATCAAACCAGTTGCCTATGCATGCTGCAATTTTCAATGAATCGCGTGATTGGGCAGGCAGTCTCGAAATCTGATCAGCCATCAGTTCCACCACGTTATCAGTTACGCGCATAGTAGCAATTTTTTCAATGCTCCATGACCATCCGCCGCGGCTGCCTTCAACTCTGTGCAGCTGATCTACTGGAGCAAGAGTGATGATTTTTTCATCATATAGAGTTTTTAAAAACTGATTTATGAAAAATGGATTTCCTATGGTTTTTTTATGTATAAGCTCGGCAAGGAGCATTGTGGTATCTTCATCGCTGCGTAAAAAATTTGATAAAAGCTGATTAACCGCATTTGCATCAAGAGGCTCGAGTGTGATAATATTAAGCCCTATATTTTCTTTTCTAATTTCATCAAACATTAGCATTAGAGGATGCGCTGCGAAAACTTCATTGTCCCTGTACGAACCTATGAAAAAAATGTACCGCGACTCCTGATCGGTCATAATGTTTCTGATTAGAGCAAGGCTCGCGAGGTCTGCCCATTGGAGATCGTCAAGAAATATAACAAGCGGATGTTCCATCTTTGCAAAAATGCGGACAAAATTATTAAATACAAGTATGAACCTATTGTTGGATTCATCCGGACCTAGAACAGGAACCGGAGGCTGTTTGCCGATAATAAGTTCCATTGCAGGTATGATATCTGTTATAATCCTGCCATTGGGACCGAGACATTCCATCAGGAGAGTTTTCCATTCACTGATTCTGTCGCGGTTTTCCGTGAGAATCTGCTGGGCAAGACCTGCGAAAGCCTGTATTACCGCGCTGTATGGAACATCCTTGCGGAACTGGTCATATTTTCCTGAAATGAGATAACCCTTTCTGCCTGCCATGGGCTTGTTTATTTCATTTATAAGTGCTGATTTTCCAATTCCGGGATTTCCTGTAACAAGGGTAATTTCATTTTTCCCGTTCTGGCAAACCCGATCAAATGTTTCCATTATAAGACGGATTTCATTTTCACGGCCGAAAAATTTCTGAGGAATATTGAAAGTTATGGAAGTGTCGCTATTTGCAAGATCGAAATTTTCTATAAATCCGTTTTTATTATATTGTCTCAGACACTCATTCAAATCTGCCATAAGCCCGAATGCATTCTGGTAACGCTCCTCGGCATTTTTCATAAGAAGTTTCATAATAATGTTTGATATGGTTTCAGGAATTGTTCTATCGCGCAGGCACGGCGGTTCAGGCCTGTGGGCAATATGCGCGTAAATAACTTCCATCGGGTCTTTAAACTTAAACGGCGCTTCGCCGATAAGCATTTCATAAAAGGTCACACCAAGAGAGTAGAGATCGCTCCTGTAATCAACAGGCCTGTTCATGCGTCCTGTCTGTTCCGGCGACATGTATAACAGTGTGCCTTCAATCACGTGAGGATCGTAAATTTCCTCGTTATCGTGTGTTATTACACTCGATATTCCAAAGTCGGAAATTTTAATTATGTTTTTTTCCAGATTGATGAGGATATTTTGCGGTTTGATATCTTTATGAATGATATTTTTCATGTGGAGATTACCGAGCGTTGATGCCAGGCTGATCGCCATCTTTAAAAATGGCACAATCTCAAGATGTGCAGAGCGGATTAAACTTTTAAGCTGGATTCCTTTGAAATCCTCGAGCACCAGCGCTATCTCATCGTCCAGGTCAATGCAGTCATAAACTTTAATGACGCCTTCGTCATCAATGCTCCTGATGATATCGTATTCCTGGCGGAAGCGTGCTATATCTATTTGAGATGATCTGTTTTTCTTAAGTTTCTTAATTACAAACTCAGTTTCATCATCATCTTTGCGTGCTCTATAGACTAACGATAAAGCTGTTTCATTGAGGATTTCTAATATTGAATAATTTTTAATTTTTTTCAAAATTGCACCTTAATAGCACAATTCTTGTTCTGATTGCCTGAAATGTCAAGACAAAGAATTTTATACAGTGCAGAGAATTCTTTTTATTTTATTCCTGCTGCTTTAAAGTAAATTCAAAAAAAACCGGGAAATGATCAGATCCGGTTCCCGCATCTCTTATTACATCAGATTTAACCGGAATAATTTTTTCATTATAAAAAATATGGTCTATGCAGACATATGGTTTTTCAGATGAATATGTGAAGTATTGTTTTTCATTTTTTTTATAGCGTGCTTCAGGAATTGCCATCTTAAGTGATTTCTCAGCAAGAACTATGCTGATTGTTTTATCATTGGTGTAATCTTCTATTGGCTCGCCCTCTGGAAAATTATTCAGTTTGGAAGCATAAGGGGGAATGCTGTTGAAGTCTCCGATAATTATTACAGGTTTATCTGATTTCTGTCTGTAAAGAGCTACGAGAATGCGCGCGTGTTCCTCGCGGGTTTTAACATCCCATGCCTCAAGGTGCACATTGATGACAACAACTTCGCGTCCATTTATTGAAATTATTGTCTCCTGTAAAAGTCTTTCAAGATAAAATGCATTATAAAAAAACGAGTTTGATGCAGGTTCAGGCAGTGTATGCCTTTTCTGGCTGATGATCGGAAAACCGGATAATACCGCCTGGCCTGAATTTACTCTCCCGTAATGAACTGATGGCGGCCAGTATGGAAATGGAAGATAGCGTTTATTCCAGTTTGCCAGATATGACGCATTCTGCAGAGAAAGCTTTCCTGCTATGTGTTCTGCCTGATTAAAATTGTAGCTTCTTTCTGAATCATAATCAATCTCCTGCAGTGTGACAATATCAGGATTTACTTTGTTGAGCGCACTGCATATCATGGCAAGATTTTTATCATAGAAATCCCTGCCTGGTTTTACAGCAATATTATTTGCCATGCCTGAAGCGTAACCCATGTTATATGTGGCAATTTTATAACTCTGTCCGGGTTTCTTTTTTTCCTGCTGCAGGGGAATTTTCCAGATTCTGCCTGATTTGTATTCTTCCTTGTTTAATGTTTTGGAAGATGCCCAGAAGAAAAAAATTACAAAAGCTGCTACAATTACAGATGTAATTGATGGAATGGCAATAAGAGTTTTTTTTATTTTAACCATCTTGTTGATGTATGCATCTGGATTTTTCATAAATATAACCCGGTCAAAAAATATTTTATTGGATACTGATCTATCATTATTTTTTAGAATATTGTTTGTCAAGAATTATAGTTGATCCGGAAGGCAATGTCTGAATTAGTGGGATTTTTTTTTCAGCTTTATTTTTTCATCTGGTTCGCAATGACACGGTGTTTGTCCTGTAAAGCGCTTTGATGATGCTATTTATTTAAAAATAATTCTTGTAATAATTATTATCCTGTGTAATATGATCATTCTGGTAGTAATTCGATATAGTTTTTTAAGAAATTATAATCTGTATATCGGATCTATTATTATGTAAAAAAATTTAATGGAATGATAATATGGAAAGAGAATCCCTTATTTTTTTTAATGAAAATGAACTTCAGCCTGAGGGGAAATTTTCTATTGAGGAAAAATCTATTCTTGATCATATAAATCAGAAAGTTGCCGGAAGCAGATCACTTGATGAAATACTCGATTTTATATTTGATGAGATAAAAAAAATTATTCCCTGTGACAGGCTCGATGTTGCCTTCATCGAGGAAGACAACCAGCGGATGGTAATCCAGTTTGTCAAATCAGACTACGAGCCTGTTTATCTAAAAAAAGGATTTGCTTCCGATATAATCGGCGGATCAATACAGAAGGTTTTTCTTTCAGGAATGCCATGCGTAATCAGCGATATGGAACTTCACGCGCAAAATAATCCTATGAGTGAATCGGCACGCATGCTAGTTAAAGAGGGAATCGGTTCTTCAATGGTATGCCCTCTTAAATCAGAGGACAGGTACATCGGCATGTTCATGTGCCGTTCGCGCAGTCTGGATGCTTACGGTATTCACCAGGTCAGTCTTCAGATGGCTTATGCCTACAGGCTTGGTCAGGCAATTGAAAAAACATACCGAATCGAACAGCTTTCATCTGCTGTCTCTTCATATATGGAAATGCTTGGCTTTGTAAGCCATGAGCTTAAGAATCCTCTCTCATCTATTATTATGACAGCAACAACTTTGTCCCGGGGATATTTCGGTGAAATAGGTGAAAGGCAGAAGGATGCTGCTGATAAAATTGTGAAAAAAGCAGAATATCTATTAAGTCTTACTGCTGAATATCTTAGTCTTGCTGCAATTGAAACCGGAGAGTTTAATGTAAGGCCGAAGGAAATTGATTTTTACAAGAATGTTGTATCGCATTCCCTTGAGATTGTTGCAGTCATGCTGCTGGAAAAACAGATAAAATTTATTGAACAGGTTGATCAGTCTCTGCTTCCGGTAATCTGCGATTCCGAACTTATGAAAATCGTTCTAACAAATCTGCTCAGCAATGCTGTAAAATACAGCGGCCAGGGTGCTGAGATAAGATTAAGCATAAGCGAAAATGCAGGAAGAATCAAGGTGTCGGTCTGGAACGAGGGCCCCGGATTCCCGGAAAGCGAAAAGATGCGGCTTTTTAAAAGATTTTCGAAACTGCAGACTCCTGAACTTGCTGATATAAAAGGCCATGGTGTTGGTCTTTACGTTACATGGAAAATAATACAGCTTCACGGCGGCCACATACGAGCTGAATCAGAATACGGCAAGTGGGCTGAATTCACATTTGAAATCCCGCGTTTGATGGATCAATGTATTATAAACTGATACAAGCCTATTTTTCAGGTGCAGGTTTGTCTTCAGTTTCTTTTGGCTTCTCAGATTTATTTTTAGACTGCTCATCCATGTATTCCTTAAAGCCTTCTTTGTTTATCCGTACTTCAGCTAATAGATCAATGATAATCTGATTGGATTCTATTTTGGCTTTTTCCATAAAAATCTGCTGCTTTATTTTTCCTATGACAGCATCATCAATAGCAACGCCTTTGAAATAATCTTTGTTCTCTTTGTAGAATTTATCAACTTCCTGATCTGTAACAGTAATTTTTCCTTTAATCTTCTGAGCCATGTAATATTGAGAGACTGCCTGAAGTTTTGAAATTTCCAGAATTGTTTTCAGTTCATCTTTGTTTATGGATTTATCGTTTAAAGCTTTTTTATAAATGACTTTTTGGGCAATAAGCTGATCAAGGTAGCTTTTCTTGACAACCAGGTGCTGAATTTGAGGATTCAGGCTTGATGGAGCTTCTGCAATTTTATCAATTTCATCTTTTTCAAGATTTAACATGATTCTGTTCTGAGTATAATACATTTTATTGAATTCATCAATTGTAATAACTTCGTTTTCTATTTTTGCAGCCCATTTTTCAGGTTTAGGTTTACTGTATGATATTGCTGCTGACAAAATTACTGATAGAATGATTGATGTATAAATTATTTTTTTCATGGGATATGCATCCTTGATAATTATTTTATTGCTTGAGAATTTTTTAAATTTTATAAACATTTTCTATTAGCATACAGCTTGTCAAGAATTATAGTTGATTTGGCAATTGGTGATCTGTAGTATGCCGTCTGCAATAAAGTTTGATAAAAATAGTTTTTTGCTTTTTAAATACCAGTATTGAGTGTAAAATCAATGAAAGATAAACCTGTAATTATAATCGGCGCAGGCTGTGCAGGCCTGTCAGCAGCATATACTCTGCGCAAACAGGGAATTAACGTCATTTGCTTCGAGGCTGAAAATGCTCCTGGAGGCAGATGCCGAACAGTATCTGAAGACGGATATACATTCAGCATCGGAGCCGGGAGCACTGAACCGCAATGGGAAACCACTTTTGCATACCTTGATGAACTTGGTCTCAGAGACCGTGTTTTTTCTATACAGAAACAGAGATACGGCTTTAAGCGGAATGGAAAAATCCGTACAGTATTTATAGGAGGTTCGCCTCTGGAAATGCTGAAGGCATCACGGGAAAATATCCGTTTTCTGCTTTCTGGTATGCCATGGGGAACTCTTATGCAGGCTCTCAGGGTATTCAAAGCTTTGAAAAAATATATGAACCTGGTTAATACGAAGAATCATGACTTCACAGCATTGTCCGATATTTCCGGAACCAGCACTGCAGAATTCGTACTTAAACATGGCGGGAAAAAAGCCCTAGATTGGATATTTCATCCTTTTACTGCAACAATGATACTTGCACGTCCGAGTGACGTTTCTGTTGCTCATCCGGTTTCACTTTTTTCATTAATGAAAGGCATGTGCAGCATGGAAGGAGGAATCGGTTCCATTACTGCAGCTTTGTATGAAAGAGTAAAGGATTCAGTGCGGCTTTCCACTCGGGTAAATTCTGTTGTTATAAAAGATGGAAGAGTCACTGGAGTTGAAACTGAAAATGGATTTATTGAGTCGGATTTTGTTGTTTGCGCTGTTGATGCGGTTCAGGCAAGACAGCTTATACCTGATCTGCCTGATCCAATGCGGGAAGCGCTTGAAACCTGCAGATACAGCTCATCATATTACTATCAGTTCGGTCTTGAAAAACATTTTCTTCCGGATGATACCGACTTCTATGTTCAGATGATTCCTGCCTGCGAGGATACTGTTCTTGCCTGGACTGCCAAGGGAAGCAGACCGGGCGAGAAGCCTGTAATGATAGCTGCAACTCGCGGGTGGATGGACGATAAGCTTTCAGCAATGCAGGAAAATGAGAGACGACGTCTTGTAATCGTCGAACTGCAGAAACTTTTTCCTGAATTTCCGGACGAACCCGTGCTGACAAAACTGTTCCGCTGGGAAAGGGCAATTAACATGGAGTCGCCCGGACAATTTAAAGCAATACAGAATCTTCTGAATAATCACATGAGTGATGTAGAAGGTCTTTACCTGGCAGGTGAATATCTTTTTCTCATAGCCTCCACCGAAGGCGCTCTTTCCACAGGGAAAAAAGCTGCGGAAAAAATTATTGCAGATAAGGCAGCTAAACCGGCTGAAGCTTTATACAGTGTGGTTTGATATTTAATAATTGTTATTAAAGAAATATTATGGCATATTGCTCAAATGAAAAAACACTTGCAGTAAAATTTTAATTAACAGTTGGAAACATATGGCATATTATAAAGCAGATGAAGATTACCAGAACCGCATAATTATCAGAAATCCGCTTTCTACAAAAGAATTCAGAATACTGATGAGCGAAGATGAAGTTGAAAGGCGTTTATCTGAAAAAGAAGATCCGGTTTTATTATCTATCGAAAAATGGGAGAGATTTTACAAAATGTTTCAGGTTGTATCTAAGAAAAATGATCCTGAATATTTCTATGGTGATTTAATCGGTTATATCGGATATAGAACTTGCGCATTATGCTTAAGTTCTATTAAAAAATATGAATTGCAGTATGGTACGCAGGAATACAAGGAAGACAGATGCACCATGTGCCCATATAAACAGATTGACTGGTGTCTTGACGGAAGCAGTTCTTTTAAACAAATTGAATACTTTATAAACGGGTATATACCTGATGATATAAATGAAAAACTGAATATTGATTTTAAATTTTTAAGTACATCAGAGCGAAAGAATCTGATAGATAGCGCTATTTTAAAAATGATTGAAAGTTTAAAAAAACTTCTTCCATGAAAATTTATAAATACATTCTAATAGCTTTTCATTTATTTAATATATTCCAGCCTGCAAAAGCAATGCTGCAGTATTATTCAAATAACACCGGCCATCCGCTGACATTTGGATTTCATATTTTTAATATCATTGTAACTGTGATTATAATTTCAGCTATTTTTAAAGAAAAAATAAATATAATATATATTTTTATAACTGTAATAATTTCACGGGCTTTATACTATCCGATAGGATGGATGGGCGAAACCAATGTATCTGCTTTATATATAAATATAATAGGACATATAATCGGTTTATTGGTATATTTCCTGCTTAATTTTATTTATATACAATTATTAAAAAAGAAAATATCTTCCGCTGAAAACATTTCCGGCTGAAGGTTTTTTATATCTATATCATTTTACTTAAAAAAATTAGTACGCTGTAATTTCTGCAGCATAATAATCCTCTTCTGATTCCCTCAATTATAATTAAAGCCATCAGGTATTTCTTTTTTAGAAATAAGTTCATGCTGATTCCTCTCGCGTATGAAATGTTTTAAGATTATTATATTTGACATTTTATATTTAAGAACATATAGTATGTGTCCGGCATTTTCAATCTGTCTCATATATCATGAATGGAAACATTGTTTTATTATTAAATGCAATGTATTGCAAAAGTGAGGTAATGTGAAATGGAAGTAATTGATCTGTCTGAAGAGTATGAAGATACTTACTGCAGGTGCCTTGAAGACTGGTCTGAAGAAATGAATGAAGCGGGAAATTATAAAAAGGTATGGCTGGCTAAAAAGAAAAAACAGGGATTGCGTGTAAAACTTGCAAAAACCGAAAAGAACGAAATAACGGGCATGATCCAGTATATTCCGGTTGAATATGCTCCGGCAATAGGCAGGAATTTATATTATATTTACTGCATCTGGATTCACGGCTATAAAGAAGGTGTCGGAAATTATCAGAATCAGGGCATAGGAAAAATGCTGCTTGAGGCTGCTGAAAATGACTGCCGTGAATCAGGATCTGACGGTATCGCGGCATGGGGAATTATGCTGCCGTTTTTTATGAGATCAGGATGGTTTAAAAAGCAAGGATTTAAGAGAGCTGATAGGGATGGATTCATTGAGCTGGTATGGAAGCCATTTAATAAAGATGCGGAACCTCCGAAGCTGATAAAGATGAAAAAAAAGCCGCCTGTTCAAAAAGATATAATAACAGTTACCTGTTTCAGGAACGGCTGGTGTCCTGCCCAGAATTTATCGTGCGAGCGTATGAAAAGAGCAGCAGACGGATATATGGATCGTATCAGGTACATTGAAATTGATACTGATGAAAAAGAGAATTTAAATGAATGGGGAATAGGGGATGCGATATTTATTGATGATAAGCAGATCAATACCGGCCCACCTCCGGAATATGAAAAGCTTCGGAAGATATTAAAAAAGAAAATTAAGGAAAAAGCAAAATAGCAGACAGCACTATACGGCAGATACTGCAGACCTGCAAAACTTCGGTTTATAATTCCAAAATAAAAATAAGCCCGCTTGGGCTATTATTGTTGACTTATTTTGATGCTGAATTAATGTCAATAAACTCAGGAATTAAAAAAACATCATCCTCGATATTTAATAATTTATAGAAATAGTCAGTTGAATTTATTATCAGTTGATTTCCATATAAAAAGGCAGCGAATGAATAAATCCTATTTAACATCAAGAATTCCTGATAGCAGATATCCTGTTCTTAAACGTGCCAGTATTTTTCTGACTGCAGGATCTTTAATAGCTATTCTGGAAACTTTTATTGCTATATATATCGGGATACACTGGGTACCTTTTAAAGATGCTGTTATTATTGGGGTATCTGTATTATCTATGACTGCACTTCTCATCGTAATAACTTACTTCAAGAAAAATTTACTTGTGTGGCATGAATGGGCAGTATTTGCTTTTTACGCGTTTGTATTCCTTACAGGTTACTGCCTGTGGATTTACAGGCTTGGCGAAATAAGACTTCTTGCGCTTATCAATGCATTGACTATTATTGCAATTCTTTTGTCATATACAACTATCATTCAGTCTATTATGATATCCATCGCGGTATTAACCTGTTATTTAACAGTGTCATGGTATTCCATAACAATAGACGGCCAGCCCGGTTCATTGCTTAAAGAGTCATTTTTTGCATCCTGCCTGATCCCGTCATTTTTTCTTATTGCTGCTACTGCCAACTATATAAATAAAAAAAGGAAAAATCTTCAGCAGGCAAAAACCGATCTTGAAAAACTTAATTTTGAATTAACTGATGCAAATGATAAGTTAATGAAAGAGCAGATAATATCAGAAGTGGAGATGACGCTTGCAAAGGAAATACAGAATGCAATTTTCCCGGGAAAAGCACCTCAAATATCCGACTGGGATATTTCATTTTTAACCAAACCTTACGGTTCTGTTACAGGTGATTTTTATGATTTTTACTGCAGCGGAAATTCGCTCAATGGAGTTTCACTTTTTGATGTTTCGGGTCATGGGGTGGCTCCTGCGCTCATAACAATTCTCGCCAAGCCGGTTTTTTATAATCATTTTAATATCCTGAAATCTTCAAGACTCGGAATTGTTCTTGAAAAAGCAAACTCTGATCTTCTTAAAGAGCTTGAGGCTGTCAGTATTTATATTACCGGTATTATTTTAAGGATGAACGGATCAGATGTGGAATATGTGAATGCCGGTCATCCGGATCTGCTTCATTATATAGCATCAGAAAAGAAAGTCAGTGTTGTTGCAGAAACTTTTGATTCAGTTAAAGGGCATCCGATCGGAATCGGATTATCTACAAAAGATTATTCCTCGTTTGAGTTTAAGGTGACTGCAGGTGATTTTCTTATAATTTACAGTGACGGCTTAACAGAGAGTAAAAATTCATCAGGGGAACAGTTCGGTCTTGAGCGGCTTTCGGATGCGATCGATTCATCCGGATATGCTGATGCCGCTGAATTGCTGGAACATATAATGAAAGCATTGAATGATTTCACAGGAGATGTCAAAGCAGGCGATGACATCACATTAATTATAGCCGGGAAAAAATAAGTATAAAACCTCCCGGCAGATATACATATCATGAAATTATTTTATGCGTATTGCTTCCCAGAGCTGGCTTGTGCCGTCTTTAATATAAAATCCTTTTATTATTTTACCGTTTTCACTGTAATCGCCGGAGTACTGCTGTACAAAATAATTGTTGGCGCCAACGCGCTTCATTTCCTGGGGAGTTGTAACTGATCTGGTAAAATTAATTTTTCCCTTTGAGAAATAAACGTTTTTCAAAGGCTCATAAACACCATTTGCCCATTTGGGGAATTGAATGGACCCGTAAAGCTGGCCGTCTTTCGAGCTTAGGTAAAGATATCCTGGATGCCCTGTAACAATGACCTGGTATACGCCGAGATATTTCCCGTGTATCTCTCCATCTTTTGCAATTTCTTCATGTCTGGTGATAATTTCAATGAGTATATAATCTGTAACATTTAATACAGCAGGAGTGTAATTTGTTTCTTCGCTTTTCAAAGCGGTTTCTCTTGTCTGATATACTGATGATCCTTTAAGGCAGAGAATTTTATTGCCTGTTATAATTAATGCTTTTGCATTAAAGTATTGAGACTGGCTGTTGCTGATGATTACCTGATATGAGGATGACATAGTCATCACAACCGGCAGCACGAGCAGTATAATAATAACAGCAATAAGTGCTGTGCGTATAATTGTATTTTTGTTCAACATGTTTTTGTATCTCCTTGAAGGCATTATTGAAAAAATAAATAATCCCGATAGCCCTATTACAGTTTATGATGCTAAATCCGTCAAATTGTTTATCCTGTTTTTTAAAGATATTATTGAGCATCCTGTTTCTGAAAATAGTTTCAAACGAGTCAGTATGGATTTTCCTGAGGGCTTTATTGAAATTTATATGAAAAAATTTTGTAGTTGCGTTTATTTCTTATATAAAATTTATACAGCAAAAAGTTTAAAGTAATAATATGCATAATGATAAAATAAAATATAATTTAATAAACAAGGTTTAATATAATGAACATAGCATCTTTTGCAATCAAGCGCACGGTTTTAATTTCGAGTATTGTTATACTTATCATGAGTATAGGACTCATATCTATCAGCAAGCTCGGAGTTGATATGTTCCCTAATACAGACATGCCGTTTATATCTCTGACTACAGTTTATCCAGGTGCGTCTACAGAAGAAATGGAAAATCTGGTTACAAAGGTAATCGAAGATGAAATCAGTTCCATTTCAGGTCTGAAAAAATTATCATCAAACAATATGGACAGTTTCTCGTTAATTTTTATAGAATTTACACTGGAAACAGATATTAAATTTGCAGAGCAGCAGATACGGAATAAACTTGTTAAAATCCGTTCTAAATTGCCGGATGATATTCAGGAACCGATATTTGAACAGTGGGATCCATCAAAAACAGCCATTGCGCGGGTAGCTTTGCAGGCAGACCTTTCATCTGTTGATATATACGATGTTGCAAAAGAAATAATAAAACCTAAACTCGAGCAGATCAATAATGTAGGAAGCGTTAAAATTTACGGCGGCACGCGCAGGGAAATTCAGATTGAAATTGACCGTAAAAAATTAGATGAATACCAGATACCCGCAATAGCTATAGCTGATCAGCTGAAAAACGGAGGTGTTAACATTCCGGTCGGAAAATATGATTTCGGGAAAAAGCAGACTATATATAGAAGCATCAGCCAGTATGAAACTTTAAAACAGATTGAAGATTCTCTGATTTCGTTCAGCGGAGATATAGATAAGTCAATAACTCTTAAATCACTTGCAACGGTAAGCGATGGAATGGAAGACCCGAATACTCTCGCATACCTGTATTACCCTGAAAGGGATAAAAACAATAAAATCATAAGCCAGACGAAAAGTAAGAAAGCATTATTCCTGGATGTTTATAAGCGTTCAGGAGCAAACACGGTATCTGTTGTTGAAACAATTGAAAAATCAATTGCTGATATCAATAAGCAGATTAAAGACAGCAAAGGCAAACCGGAAATTATAAAGGTTTTCGATTCAGCTAAAGCAATCAAGCAGAACATTGATGAGGTGAAATTTACAATCATCCTTGCAATTATTCTGGCAATAATTGTTGTTTATCTGTTTCTCGGCAATATCCGTTCCACTCTAATAACCGGATTTGCAATACCCAACAGCCTGCTCGGCGCCTTCATACTAATGTATATCATGGGATTCACCATAAATGTCATGACTCTGATGGCGCTATCCCTGACAGTGGGGCTTCTGGTTGATGATGCCATTGTTGTGCGCGAAAATATATTCCGGAAACTTGAAATGAATATGCGGTCTTTCAAGGCTGCTATAGTGGGAACGCGCGAGGTTATGCTGGCTGTTATTGCCACCACATTGACAATAATCGCAGTTTTTTTCCCGATCGGTTTTCTGCAGGGGATTGTCGGAAAATTTTTTAAAGAATTCGGTTTCACTGTTGTTTTTGCAATGATCATCAGCCTGTTCGATGCGCTTACAGTTGCGCCTTTCCTTTCTGCATATTTCGCCGGAGCTCCGAAAAAAGAAAATAATTTTATAATAAGAAATTTCGAATTATTTCAGAAGAAGCTGGAGGAGTTTTATGGAAGATTGATAAATTACACTCTCGATCATCCGATAAAAATAATTCTAATTTCAATGTTTGTTCTAATCATAAGTTTTGGCGCGATTTACAAAGTTAAAATGACGTTCATGCCGGAATCAAATACCGGTGAATTCTTGATTGTTATTGAAATGCCTCCTGGAACCAGTTTAAACGGAACAAGAGACGTTGTGGAAAAAATAGAAGATAAAATTACAAAATCAGTTCCGGAAGTGCAGTTTCTTGCCACAACAGTCGGAACTGAAGAAGGCGAATCCAATACAGCGAAGATTCTCGTTTCACTTGTTCCTGCAGATCAGCGGAAATTTACTTCAGTTGAAATGAAAACTAAATTCCGCGAACTTTTAAAAGAATTCACTATTGCAAAACCAAAGGTGAATAATATTGATAATCTGGGATGGGAATATCCATTTGTATTAATTGTCAAGGGCGATGATCTTGCTGATCTTGAAAATACATCTTTAAAGATATTAAAAGCTATTGAAAAAGTACCGGATCTGATTGATACAAATAGCTCAGTTCAGGGAAAATTTCCGGAATTCAGCGTAAAGCTTGATTCAATAAAAATGTCGAATATCGGTGTTCTGCCCAGAATAGCCGGAGGTGAATTGAGATATCAGATAGCAGGCGGGGTAGTGGGAAAACTTCATCAGAACGGAATTGAATATGATGTCCGCATGAGGGTTAAGCCTGATCAGAGGGATATAAAAAAATCTTTTAATGAGATTAAGATTCCAAACGTTCACGGACGCATGATACCGCTTTCACAGATCTCAATAGGTAAAGATACTGCCGGCTCAGCCAAGCTGATCAGAGAAAATAAGAAAAGGGTTGTGCATATATTTGCTAATCTTGTTCCGGGCGGAGCAATTGAAAATGCAAAAAATAAAACCATCGAAGTAATTAATAAAGAAGTTAAGCTTCCTGAAGGAATTACATACACATTTGAAGGTGATTCTGAAAGTTTTCAGGATCTGACAAGCAATATCATGCTCGCTATGATTCTTTCAGTTTTATTTATTTATCTGACGCTGGCAAGTTTATACGAATCATTTATTACTCCTGTAACAATTCTGCTTGCCATACCTCCTGCATTGTCCGGTTCTTTTCTGGGTTTATTCATTGCAAACGACATGCTGAATGTTTTCAGCATGATAGGTATAGTAATGCTTATAGGGCTGGTAACCAAGAATTCAATTCTTCTGGTGGATTTTGCTCTGGAGGGGGTGCGCTCCGGCATGACCAGGAAACAGGCGATACACAAAGCCGGCGTATTGCGGCTGCGTCCGATTCTCATGACTTCCTTTGCAATGATAGCAGGCGCATTGCCTATGGCTCTTGGTATAGGAGAGGCTGCAAAGCAGAGAAGTGCCATGGGTTCCGCGATAGTAGGCGGTCTTATTGTTTCAATGTTTATTACACTTCTTGTTGTCCCTGCAGTTTTTGAATATATTGACAGATTCAGGGAATATATTGAAAGCAGATTCAGGCCTGCTGATATTGAAATTCAGAAAGTTGAAGTTTTCGGGGATGATCATTCATTGATGCAGGAAGAGTTTATGAATTCTCAAGAGAATAATGATGAAACTGAACAGAAACCCGAAGAAAAGAAAGATAAAAAAACCAAGAAGAAAAAATAATTATCCGGATAATTGTTGTGATATAAAAAGCGGATTCTGGATTTCCAGTATCCGCTTTTTATTGATGAATATAATTTATTTCTTTCTGCCGGCAAGGGAAGTGAAAATTCCGGCAACGCATAATACAGTAAATGCTATTAAAATGGTTTTCATGCTCAGCATGAACAAATCCAGATTATCGGAAGAAATTTTTGAATCGCCGAGAAAAACATGTACTGATAGTGCAGCTACAGCCATGCTGAACATCATGCCGCTCGTGCGCATTGTTGCAACTGTTGCAGAAGCGAGACTTAAATATTTTTTTTCAACAGAGCTCATTATTGAGTTCGTATTTGGTGATGAAAACATGCCGAAACCGAAACCTAAAATCAGAAGTGATAAAATAATATATGCCAGGTGGGTTTCCCTGGATATAAAAGTCAGCAGAAGCAGGCCGATACTGGAAATTCCCATGCCTAAGGAAGCAAGAATCCTCGGGTCTCTCTTATCGGACATCCTTCCTGAAACAGATGAAACAACTGCCATGATTACAGGCTGGGCTATTAATATTGCACCGGCTTCCTTTGGGGATAATCCTTTAACATACTGAAGATATAAACTTAAAACAAAGGTTATAGCAAACGTAGCAGCATAATTAATAAATGCAGAAAGATTGGAATATGCAAAAAGCTTATTTTTAAAGAAGAGCTGCATATTCAGAACGGGGTTGGTCTGTTTTAATTCATATCTGACAAATAGCGCAATTCCTGCAGCTCCGGAAAGTGTCATAAAAACAGCAGGCATATCAGGCAGATGAGCAAAGCCGTACATTAAACCTGAAACAGAAATCATGTATATCAGGGTTCCGGTAAAATCAAATTCTGCATCAGTAGGTACATACCATTCATCTTTTATCTTAAAGAGTACAGCTATGATAATTAAAGTAACAGTCGCTGCATTAATATAAAAAAGCGATCGCCATCCAAGCGTATCAGTCAGAAAGCCGCCCAGGACAGGAGAAATTGATAATCCTAAATAAACAGCCGTAACATTAAACCCGATCATTTTACCTCTTTCTTTTATATCAAAAGCCGATATGACAATTGCCATACTTGTAGCAAATATTCCTGCAGCTGCCAGTCCCTGCAGTAAACGCCCGATGATTAACATCTCAGAAGAGAAAGATAAAGCACAGAAAATTGATGAAAGAGCAAACAGAATGTTCCCATATAGGAAAACTTTTTTCCGCCCGAAACTGTCGCTGATTTTACCCAGGGGAACAAGGAAGATTGATGAAGCCAGCAGGAAAGACATGCTCACCCAGCTGATGCCCACCGCTGACATTGAAAGCTCAGCTCCGATTCTCGGCAATGCTATATTGACAGCAGCGCCCATTAGAGGATTCAGAAAACTTGAAGTCATTGTTACTGCAAGCAGAACATATTTATTTACTTTTGGATTTTGTTCATTCATTTTTTTTCTACTTTTTTATTCGATTAAATTTTCTTTGTTTATATGGTAAAGTTATTAAATATACATTGATTCAGGCTATCATAAAACGTCAAATACGACAAGTGTAAGATCATCTTCAAATGTTTTTTTCCCGGAAAATTTATAAAGATTGGCAAGCAGTATTTCGCAGAAACTTTCTGCTGAAATATTTCTGTTTGAAGATATAAATTCCCTGAATCCGTCTTCTCCGAACATGTTCTCAAGAGGATCAATGCATTCTGTAATTCCGTCTGTAAACAGGATCAGTCTGTCTGCGGGGAGAAGCTGGAATTCTTTCTCTTCAATTTTATATTCCCGGAACCATCCAAGCGGCATCCCTTTTGCATTGAGCTCGAAGAATTCCCCGCTGCTCATCCTGTACACCAGCGGAGGCAGATGACCTGCATTGCTGAACCTGATTATATTTGTTGCAGTGTCAATTCTTCCAAGAAATGCAGTTACATGGTTGCTGTTTACTGTTGAACGGCATATTACGTCATTTATTTGAGCCAGGGTGCTGTTAGTGGATTTGCGTTCGGTTGCGCTCTCAAGGGACATCTTGGTCATCATTGCAAGAAATGCTCCGGGAAGTCCGTGACCTGATACATCTGCAATGAAAAGATCAATATACTGATCACGCAGTGTGTAGTCGTAAAAATCTCCTCCAACTTTATCCATTGGTATATACAGGGCATGATAATTATATCCAGGGAGCTCATTAATCTGTTCAGGCAGCAGACGCTGCTGAAGCTGACGGGCCACTTCCATCTCCTGCTCAATGTCTTCATTTCTGAGAGAAATTTCTTTTTCGTATTCTCTTGTTTTCAGCAATGTCCTGATTCTGGCGAGAAGCTCCTTGGAATTAAAAGGCTTTGTAAGGAAATCATCAGCACCCTGTTCAAATCCTTCGAGTTTGTGGGTCATCTCAGCTTTGGCTGTAAGCATGATAACCGGTATGTGCTTATGCTTTGGATTACTTTTGAGAAGTCTTGTCAGCTCATGGCCGTCCATTACTGGCATCATGACATCAGTAATAATTAAATCCGGAGAAATCCTGTCTGCTGCTTCAAGCCCGGCTTTGCCGTTCTCTGCAAGATGAACAGTATAATGTTTTTTTAATAGATATGAAAGAAAATCGCGCATGTCCGGATTGTCGTCAACTATAAGAACAGATGCAGGTGATTGAGAACCAGCCGCATGTTCCGGAGCTGTATAATCATTATTTATATCTTCAAGTTTTCCGACACTTTCATTCATGGTTGAATTTGAGTCTGTGCTGACTGCAAGATCATGCATCTCCCTCATACCGAAGAAACTGTGATCGCTTACCATATCATCAAGATCATTTTCTGATATAAATTCAACAAAGTCAATTCCCTCAAAATGCTCTCTTCCCAATGGTATGGAAATTGTAAACAATGATCCGTGATCTGATGGATTATCTTTAATATAGCGGCTTTCAACTCTTATAGTGCCTCCGTGCATTTCAACCAGTTCCCTGGCAAGAGCAAGGCCTATGCCTGTTCCTTCGTGTCTCCTTGTTGCGCTGGTATCAGCCTGGCTGAACCTGTCGAAAATAGAATCAATACTCTGGGAAGGAATTCCTTCTCCAGTATCTTTGAATTCTATGCAGCAGTTCAGATCGTCATTCTTTATGCGTATCGAGATTGAACCTTCATTTTCAGTGAATTTAAGTGAGTTTGAAAATAGATTCATTATTACTTTATCCATCTTGTCAAGATCTATGTAAGCCGGGACCTTGTCTGAATCTGATGAAAAAGTAATTGTGATGCCTTTGGATTCAGCTGCAGAATTAACTGCGCTTATATAATTCCGGAGAAATACAACCAGATCAACTTCACAGACTTTCATCTTCATCCGGCCTGCTTCTATCTTGGAAAAATCGAGCAGGTTGTTAACTAGCTTCAGAAGACGAAGTCCGTTGCGGTATAGATTATCGAAAAAAGCGCGGTTTATTTCCTTGCCGTAATCGCCCTGCAGAACTGATTCAATCGGAGAGATCATCAGTGTAAGAGGCGTTCGTATTTCATGAGAGATATTGGCAAAGAAACGCGTTTTCTGCTCTTCAAGCTCATTACGGGCATCTTCAGCTTTTTTATGATCAGTAACATCTCTTGAAATGCCGTGGAATTCAAAGGTATCGCCGCGGAGTTTTATTAATTTTGTTATCTGACCGAGCCAGCGTATAGAGCCGTCTTTTCTTATTACCGGAAATTCAATATAGGTTTCTTCAAGCTTTTCTTTCAATTGGGTCCGGAAATTATTCATCACAAATTCTCTGCTTTCATCGATCAGTACATCCCTGAAATTCATCTTCAGAAGTTCTGCCTCATTATATCCCAGAAGGTTCAATCCTGACGGATTAACATAAAGAAAATTTCCCCTTATATCATTTCTGAAAATGCCGTCTGTTGCTTTTTCAACAAAGGTCCGGTATTTTTCCTCGCTTTCCCGAAGCGCTTCTTCAGCTTTTTCACGTGCTGTTATATCAAGAACCACGCTGCGGAAACCGATGATATTGCCCGCTGAATTTTTTTTAACGCTTACGTAATTATCTCCATAGGAAATTTCCCCGTTCTTCCATATGGCGCGGAGAATGAAATTCCCGACTAAGGTAATTCCCGTGAATACTTTCCCGAAATCTGAAAGAATCTGCTGAATATCTTCATCGTGTACAATCTGCCGGAAATTCATGCTCATGAGTTCGTCATGTGAATATCGGGTGTACTCCTGAAAACTTTTATTAAAGAAAGTAAAATTTCCATGCAGGTCAACCTCGAAATATCCGATTATTCCTGCATCAATTATTGATCTGTACTTTTCTTCGGATTGCGCAAGCTCGTGTGTGCGTTCTTCGACTTTCTGTTCAAGGGTGTTTGTGTAATCATCAAGGCTTGCTTTTGTCTGACGGATAGTGTCTGCCATCAGATTGAAACTTGATGATACGAACCCGATCTCGTCTCCAAACTTAACAGGTATCTGTGTGTCAAATTTTCCCTGGCTGATATTCTGTAAACCGTTAATCAGCCGGTGCAGAGGCATAATCAATATTCCCCGGAAAAAAAGATTAAATCCGAAAATGATTACTGCGAGAATAATGAATAGCGAAAGAATGAACATCAGCGCTGACGGGTGCATGTATTCGCGATATGCTTCATACGAAAATCCGGTTTCATATACAGCATTTTTCTGTCTGTCGGCATGCAGATATGATATAAACTGATAATTCCCAATACTCCGGTAATGCCTCTGATCAGGAGCTCCAATAGGCGATAGAAATGAAAGTACGCCGTTCTTGAGAGTAAGCCCTTCGGACTTTTCTTTCTGCAGATATTCCTCAATGGCAGATTTAAAAGGATTGAATCTGGCGCCTGTTTTTTTCAGATACTCGCTTACTGTATTACGGAATTGTTCATCCGGCATAGTGTGTATTTTATTGTAATTATAATGTATATAAGTCTGAATGCTTAATAGATATTTCAGAAGATTTTTTTTCTGATTCTTCTTATTATTACCGGATGTCTTAATGATGTTCCCGCTGATGGCGTTTTTATAGCCTTTAAAACCCGGATGCGTGTTTTGTAAAAGTATTTTTATTTTATCATTAAACCCATCGTCACTTAGAGAACTGATATTTTCATAAACGGCTGCATTGAGGTATTCATTTTTGAATCCTGAAAAATCAATTTTTGAGATACTATTATCTTTCCAGAATTTTGTTGAAAATGAGCCGCTGCCTGCAGAATATTCGGTGATGTAATATGTGTCACTCAACTGATTCTCTGCTGCTATGGACATTTCAGTGTATGACTGATGTATGGCATCAAATGATTTTTCATTATCCTGAAAAGAGTAATAGCTGAAACCCTGAAGTATCATCATGATAGTTACCATGATGATACTGACTATTTTTGCCATGAGAGGGAAGCGGTCCTGGGTGTAATTGAGATATCCGATCACCATGAAATACAGGCCGGCAAGAGAAAAGAGATCCCACAGAACCTGGAATGTCCCGCGATCCAGAATGCCGTCACGGCTGAGAACGTTTGCAAAGCTTGGTATGATTGATCCTATCAGATAGGATATTCCGATAAACAATATTAAATAGCGGACCCTGCCTTTAATACTGATTATCTTCCAGAAAGTAATGGCTGAAAATACTATCAGATATGCAATTATCAGTATTCCGATAGAGCTGCTTATTTCGTCTGCATTAAAGTCCCAGTGGTGGGCGGATATGACAAATATTTTATCCGCATTGATTGTTTCCAGAAAAAATACAGCGAATACGGCTAATGAAACAGCATATTGAAGTATTAAAAAGATCCGTGAATACTTTGCGTTAATTTCTTTATGGATATTAAGCATGAACATATTCACATGGGTTAAATGAAGCATAATAAAACCCACAGTTATCCATCTGTGAAAAGCAGCATTGGGGTGATAAAAACCGCTGGCTATGAAATATCCGAAATTAAAAATTGCCAGGTATAGAAAAGCTATACCGAGATGAAATGTGGGTTTCGATTTATCTTTTACTGAAAAGAAAATATATGCCAGGAAAATATCAAAAGCTGTAGGAATCAGGGCGCCTACTGTGAAAAAATTAGCATAAAAATGATCTATAAGATTCAAGGTTTAGGATTTCCAATATAGGGTGAAAAGAAATAATCCGGTTCTGATCAGATTTTCATGCTCAAATGCAAAAGCAGATTTTCGTTTGAAGAAAATAGAATTGATTGATGTCATGAAAACCTCTATTGATGAAACAAAATAATTATTAAGAAAATTACCTGACTGCATTTTTCAAATACGGTACTATCAATCTAATTTTTCAACTACTTTTTATATTAAAAATAAAGGTGCAGCTATTATTAACAGCTGAAGATCGATAATGATGAAATGAATTTATGGATATCAAGACGGGGCATATTCTGTAACTTCAGATTCAGTCAATTACAGTACATCAAATACAACAAGAGTAAGATCGTCATCAAATTTTTCGCTTTGTGAAAATTCGCGCAGGTGCGCAAGCAGTAAATCGCAGAATTTCTCAGGAGACTGATCCCGGTTTGCAGTAATGAATTCTTTGAAGCGGTCATCACCGAACAGGTTCTTGTCTATGTCCACGCATTCAGTGATGCCGTCGGTGAAGAGAATAAGGCGGTCCCCTGAAGCAAGCTGAAATTCTTTTTCCTCTATTTTTAAATTGCTGAACCATCCCAGAGGTTTTCCCTTTGCCGAAAGTTCAAAAAACTCGCCGCTTTTTTTGCGATATACCAGAGGGGGCATATGACCGGCGTTGCTGAACTTCATCATATTGTTATGAGTATCAATTCTGCACAAAAATGCTGTTACATAGTTGCTGTTTACTGTTGACCGGCAGATTATATCATTTACAAGATACAGAGTCCGGTTTGTCATGTGACGTTCAGTAACGTTTTCAAGTGACATCTTTGTCATCATGGCAAGGAAAGCTCCAGGGAGACCGTGGCCGGATACGTCAGCTATGAACAGATCAATATACTGATCCCTGAGAGTATAATCATAAAAATCTCCTCCGACTTTATCCATAGGTATATAAAGTGCATGTGATTCATATCCGGAGAGTTCAGTAATCTGTTCCGGCAGCAGCCGCATTTGCAGAAGGCGCGCCACTTCCATCTCCTGCTCAATCTCGTAGTTTCTTTGTGATATTTCTTTTTCATATTCTCTTGTTTTAAGCAATGTCTTTATTCTTGCAAGAAGCTCCTTGGAATTGAAAGGCTTGGTAAGGAAATCATCAGCGCCGTGTTCAAAACCTTCCAGTTTATGAGCCATCTCTGATTTGGCAGTAAGCATTATAACAGGTATGTGCCTGTGTATGTCATCATTCTTGAGACGGCTGGTCATCTCATGTCCGTCCATTACAGGCATCATTACATCTGTTATAATAATATCCGGTGAAATCGCATTCACTGCTTCAATTCCGGCTTTACCGTTTTCTGCGCAATGAACAGTGTAATATTTTTTTAATAGAAATGAGAGAAAATCCCGCATGTCTGGATTATCATCTACTATAAGCACCGAAGCCGCATCAGTTTTTATAGATATCTCCGGAGCATGTGAAACATTTTCAACAGCTTCTGTTTTTTCATCAATTTTAATAGAAGATTTGGATTGTTCCTTCCGGCCATCATTCAGATCGTGCATTTCCCTCATTCCGTAAAAGCGGTGATCACTGACCGATTCCCCTATCTCGTCTCCTGTAACAAATTCAACATTACCCATCATTTTCAGATGATCCAGGCCTTTGATAATGGAAACAGAAAAAACTGATCCGTGATCTTCCGGACTATCTTCTATATAACGGCTTTTGACTTTTATAGTGCCGCCGTGCATTTCCACCAGCTCCTTTGCAAGAGCAAGACCGATCCCGGTGCCTTCGTGCTTTCTTGTTGCGCTGGTGTCAGCCTGGCTGAAACGGTCGAATATTGATTCAATACTCTGAGAAGGAATTCCTTCTCCGGTATCACTGAATTCTATATGGCAGAAAATATCATCTTCATGAATATGAACCGAGATTGAACCGCCGCTTTCAGTAAACTTAAGTGCATTAGAAAAAAGATTCATGATGACTTTATCCATCTTGTCGGGATCTATATAAACCGGCAACTGCTCTGAATCTGATTTGAAAACAATGCTGAGCCCTTTTGATTCAGCTGCAGAATGCACTGCGCTTATGTAATTGCGGATGAATGCTGCCAGGTCTATCTCGCGTACCTTCATTTTCATACGTCCGGCTTCGATTTTGGAAAAGTCGAGAAGGTTGTTCACCAGTTTCAGCAGACGTAATCCATTCCGGTACAGGTTGTCGAAAAAAGTTCTGTTGATTTTTTTGCCGTAATCTCCCTGAATTACAGATTCAATAGGTGAGATCATAAGAGTAAGAGGAGTGCGGATCTCATGAGAGATATTGGCGAAAAAACGCGTTTTCTGATCCTCAAGTTCAAGCCTGGCTTCTTCAGCTTTCTTCCGGTCAGTAACATCGCGGGATATGCCCTGAAATTCATAATGTCCATCGGATATTTTTTTTAATTTTGTTTTCTGTCCAAGCCAGATTATTTGTCCGTCTTTCCGGATTA
Organism: uncultured Leptospirales bacterium; assembly: GCA_964392365.1. Taxonomy (GTDB): domain Bacteria; phylum Spirochaetota; class UBA4802; order UBA4802; family UBA5550; genus CAYMPH01. The sequence continues at coordinate 9,971 of CAYMPH010000020.1, read as the reverse complement.
CAGGGAATTCAATATAAGTCTCTTCCTGCATTTCTTTGAATTGTTTACGGTAATGATCGGTTACAAAATTTTTGTATTCCTCTATCACCATGTCTTTATAATTCATTTTTAAAAGTTCTTCCCCGCTATAGCCGAGAAGTTCCTGTCCTGATGGATTTATATAAAGATAATTTCCTTTGATGTCGTTTCTGAAAATTCCATCAGTTGCGTTTTCAACAAAAGCCCGGTATTTTTCCTCGCTTATGCGGAGTGACTCTTCAGCATTTTTTTGCTCTGTTATGTCCATGCCTACACTGCGGAACCCGATAATTTCTCCTGCAGTATTTTTTCTTGTGCTTACGAACATTTCTCCATATGCGGACTGTTTGTCCTTTCTGATTATCTGTGTGATGATTACTACTGCTGTTTTGCTCAGATACGCCTGTCCGAATTTGCTTAATAATATTTCTGCATCTTCTTTTGTGACCATTTGCCTGAAATTCATTCCTATCAGCTCTTCGGATGAATAGCCTGTAAATTCCAGAAAACTTTTATTGCAGAAAGTGATATTGCCATGGAGATCAACTTCGAAATAGCCGATAATGCCGACATCGAGAACCGTCCTGTATTTTTCTTCACTTTCACGAAGAGCCGCTTCCGCTTTTTTACGTTCCGTGATATCCCGTCCGATTCCGCGGAAGCCGATCGGATTTCCATCTATGTTTTTTAAAAGGTTTATTGACATCTCTGTAATGCATATGCTGCCGTCTTTTTTTATAACTTCATATTCTACCAGTTCCTTAATAATCTCTTCTTTATATACTCTTTTATAAATTTTTAAAAGTTTATTGACGGTTTTCTCGCTGTGATAATCCTTGAAATGCATATTTAAAAGTTCTTCTCTGCTGTAGCCGGCTATTCTGCATGTTGAATCATTGCAGAATGTGATAAAGCCGGTCAGATTAGTTTCAAAATATGCTTCATCCATGGTTTCAAGTATGGATCTGTATTTTTCCTCACTGATCCGGAGAGCCTGTTCGGCTTTTCTTCTGTCTGTAATATCCCTGAGCATTCCGCGGAAACCGATCTTATTGCCATCATTGTCTGTTATCAGTGAAGCTACTGCTTCGGTGATGCGTTCAGTGCCGTCTTTTTGTATTATCCTATAGTCGAATGCTTCTGAAGGTTTTCCTGTGTCGTGAATATTTTTGAAAATATTGAAAATCATATTTGCATTTTTTTCATCTGTAAATTTCCGATAGCTTATGTTTAGAATTTCATCTTCAGGATGCCCCATGATCCTGGTCATGGCATCGTTCATAAATGTCATGTAGCCGCGTAGATCAACCTCGTAATATCCGTCCTGAATATTTCCAAGAATATTCCTGTAGCGTTCCTCTGATTTTCCAAGATCGCGCGTGCGCTCCTCGACTTTCTGTTCGAGAGTTAAGGTGTACTCGTCAAGGCTTGATTTGGTTTTCCGTATCGTGTCTGCCATCATGTTGAAGTTGGATGATAAAAATCCGATCTCATCGCCGAATTTTACAGGTATTTGAACATCAAGTTTTCCCTTACTGATATCCTTGAGTCCGTTAACCAGGCGATGAAGAGGGATGATAAGTATTCCGCGTAAAAAAAGGTTGAAGCCTAAAATAATTACTGCAGCAATTATAAATAATGCATAAATAAACTTTGCAGCAGAAGGATGCAGATATGCCCGGTATGCAGAATACGAAAAGCCCACTTCAAATACCGTATTATTCAAACTGTCAACCTGCAGATATGATATGAACTGATCAGTCTCATGACTCCGGTAATGACGCTGTTCAGGAGCTCCGATCGGTGAAAGAAAAGAAAGAACTCCGTTCTTGAGCCGGAATCCCTCATCTTTCTCTCTTGCCAGATAATCTTCAATCGCGGACTTGAATGGTTTAAAAGTTATATTTGTTTTTTTCAGATATTTTTCAAGTGATTCCCGGAATTGAGCGTCCGGAAGATCATTGATCTTATGAAAATGATAGCCGATATTGCTTTGAATGCTATTGAGATATTCCAGGAGATTTATTTTTTGAGATTGATTGTTTTCTGAGGAAGTTTTTATATATTCTATTATGGCATTTTTGTAGCCATTGAAACCGGCATGTCTGTTTTGTAAAATGGCGGAAAGTCTTTTGCGGAAGCCTTCATCTTCCAGGGTTGCTATTTTTTCATACATTGCAGCATTGAGATATTCATTTTTGAATTTATAAAAATCAAGATTGAAGATGTTGTCGTCATTCCAGCTTTTTCTTGAAAAAGATCCATCGTCTATTGAGTAGGCGGTAATGTACATGGCATCTTTGAATTTATTTTTTCCGGTAATGGCAAGCTCGGTATAGGTCTGATGAATGGTGTCATAGGCTTTTTCATTATCCTGGAACGAGTTATAGCTGAATCCCTGAAGAATAAGCAGTGTTGTAACCATGATTATGCTGATTATTTTTGCAAAAATTGGAACGCGGTCCTGAGTGTAATTTAAATACAGGATTACAATAACATACATGCCCGCCAGCGAAAAAAGATCCAGCAGAACCTGATACAGACCCCTGTCTATAATTCCGTCACGGCTTAGAATGTTTGCAACACTTGGAATAGTCGAACCGATCAGATAGGCTAATCCGATCAGCAGAATAAAGTATCTGTCTTTGCTTTTTATGGTAAATACTTTACGGAAAGTTATAGTGATAAATATAACAAGATAGCTTATGATCACTATTCCGATTAAACTGCTCATTGAATCTGCATCAAAGTCCCAGTTGTGAGCTGAAACGAGAAAAACTTTCGGTGAGGTGTAGGTTTTAATGAAAAAGAGAGAAGAAATGGCCAGAGATACGGCATACTGTACTATTAAAAAAATTCTTTCATATTTTGACTTCATTTCCTTGTGTATATTAAGCATGAACATGTTGGCATGAGTAATATGAAGCAGAATAAAACCTACAGTTATCCATCTGTGAAATGCGGCATTAGGGTGATAAAATCCGCCTGCGATGAAGTAGCCGAAATTAAAAATGCCAAGGTATAGGAAGGCAATGCCGAGATGAAATGTAGGTTTTGATTTATTTTTAATTGATAGAAAAATATATGATAAGAATAAATGGAAGACAGTGGGGATCAGTGATCCTACTGTAAAAAAGTTTGCATAAAAATTATCAAAAAAGTTCAAGATATACACTTGCCTGACAGGACAATCGTGCCCGGGTTGTGCAGGTTTTTTTTAATATAAATTAAGCTGAAAGAGTGTGCGATGAAAAATGAATTGGTGTTTATCATTGAAAACTCCTACCAGTGCAGCAAAATTATTTTAATTAATCCACTTCACGGTAGTTATCATCTCATTGCATTTGCTCTAATATTTCAATAACTTTTTATAAACATCAATAAATAAATAGAGTTGATTTTATTAAATAAAATAGTGGAAATTTTCCAGTTTAATTGTGTTGTTGTTTTTTTAAGAAAAAATATCCGGCTGACTGCTTTAATAGAATTTTATTTAAAATGGCATTTTAAGGAAAAATAGCATGAATCTATTGACATGGGCTTTGCTGTTTCTTGAATTAACTCTGCTGGCCGGTGCAGTAATTCTTGAATTTACAAAATACAGCTACTTCTGCATAAGTAAAAAACAGCAGGTTTTATTACGGATCATATTGCATTTCCCGATATTTATTCTGGTGATTGCAGCTCCTGAGTCTCTATTTAAATGGCTGATGCTTGTTTCATTCAGTCTCATGTTTATTGCAGAGATGCTTATTATTTTTGATTTTCTTCAGGGTTTTATTGCGAATTTTGTTTTTAATATTTTTAATATTATAATGCTTACGGTGATAAGCCGGAAGTTTTCTTTCACTATTTTTGCATTTACTATCGGTGCAGGAGCCCTGATTTATTTTACTATATTTTTTAAAAGGATAAAAGGTATATTTGCTTTAACCCTGCCTTTGTACCTGCTTGTCCAATTGACTGCAGTTACGAGAGCGGCTAATATAAATGAAATTGCTTTAATCGGATGTATCTTCATTACCTTGTGTGATATAGAGATTGGATACACGGAATTTATTAAAAAGTTTCCATTATATCAGCAGCTGAATTTCATACTTTGGTTCACGGGACAGACTTTATTTTTTCTGAGTTTGTATTTTTAATCCTGTAAAACATGTATCAGTAATTATTTTATTTAATAAGTCTCCGGTTTATATAGAGCGAAAACAATTAAATAAAGTTGTTTTCAGCGTTACTATCAGCAATTATAACTTTATTCTGAAATTAATATAATAATTTTAAAGAAGCTTAATAATGAATATTAATTGACAATAATACATGAATGGGTTAAGATTATTCAGGAATAATCGAATGTATAAATTTTAGATAATCAATACATATGGAGTTGAAGAATACTGAAATATAATTGATTTTAAAAACTTGTCAGCCCGGGGGATATTATGAGTGAATCTTATGAAAGATTATTTTTAATCGCAGAAGAATTTGGGGAAATCGCTCAAAATGTAAACAAGTCATCCCAGCTGAGAAAAGAGCACTCGGAAAAAGCAATACAGAATCTTGATTTATCATTTAAGTCAGGAACAGAACTCCTTGAAGAAATACAGAAAATATCTAAAGAAAATCTGAGTCTCCGCGACAAAAATAATATTATCTTAAGCAGCTGCAGAATATTTCTGGCTAACCTTGCCAAGCAGGATGAAATTTTAAAACAGCTTGCAGGCAGCTCCATTCCTCCTGGAATTCTGGCTAAAGTAGACAACTATAAGTCTAAATTGAATGATTCCCTGAATGTAGGTTTGAATTATCTCAATAAAATTATTGAGACAAATAATGAAATTATTCTCATGGATAATCTGATAATTAAAAGAAAGAATTTCCAGAAAGAAAGAATCGAGAAATTAAAGGAATCAACTGGGAAAATTTTGAATGATGCAGTCATAGCCATTGAAGGTTCGCAATCCAATCTGGGAAGGGGTGCATCTTTAATGAAGCGTTTCAGGGAAATTGAATTTCTTGTTAAGGAAAAAAATAAACCTCAAATACAGGAATTAGCTGATGAATCAAAAACCGGATGCATGATGGCATCTCAGGTTAATGAAAGCTCGCGATCGCAGTTTGAATTTGCAGAAAAGGTTAACCTTTTTACAAAACATCTGCATGATGAATCTCTCTTTATAAAAGATCTGATTTTAAAGAAAAGCGAACTTTTCAATAAAAACCTCGAACCGATTGCAGAATTAGCAGTTCTTGTTGCTGTGGAAATGTTTGAATATCTTTCAATTAAAGAGTATGTAAAAGATTTGAATATTAATGATATCACTTTAGGTGAGAATACATATAATTTACTTAATAATCTTGCAGCATACATCATATCGATTTGTGAAAATGTTGAAAGCGTTGCAGTTCTGAATTTTGATATGAGCGACAGTATTGCTGCCAATGCTGACCTGGAACGCAAGGCTGCTGATCTCACGCAGAAAGAAATTTCTTATTATTCTTCAGTAAAAGATGCTGTTGCTGCAATGACTGAAGCTACGAAATACCCGGTAGAAGGTTCAGCAAAAAATATAGAAAACGGTAAAGAGCTTGTGAAACTGCTTGAGGAAATTTCAGAAAAATTATAGATTTATCAGAAAGAGGTTGTTTATGAAACTTGCTGTTAAATGGATCACAGGAATTGCTGTTGTTATCGCAGTAGCAGGAGCTGTTCTGCTTCTTTATTCACCTGTTCCGGAGAAAACATCATTTGATGTAACACTTGATGAACTGCGATCTCTTGCAGACCAGGAAAAAGGCAAACTGCCTGTCAGCATAAATGCTCTCAATATTTCTGATGGCAAATTTCCTGCAGGAGTAGCGGTAGCAGGTTATTTTTCTTCATTGCCGATTCCATGCTATGTCTGGCAGATCAATTACAGCGGAGCAAATAAGCAAAGAATCATGGTCGATACAGGCCAGCATAAAAAGCATCTTAAGGGTATTGCAGCCAATGCTGTTTTTCATGAAAAAGAATACAATCTGATGCAGGAAGCGTTACGGAAAGCTTCAAAAATAATTTTAACGCATGAACATTTTGATCATACAGGAGGTGCTGCGCTGTCCCCGTATCTTAATGAAATTCTTCCGAAATTATGGATTACCCCCGAACAGAAAAACAGTCCGTTTATGAAGGATGCATTTTTCCCGGATGGTGCTTTGGGAAAAGCAAAAGTACTTACTTATGACCGGTTGCTGAATTTTGCTCCAGGCGTTGTCCTTATTAAAACCCCGGGTCATTCTGAAGGAAGTCAGTCTTTATATGTTAAACTTGCTGACGGTAATGAGATTATTCTTGCCGGTGATATAGCCTGGAGCATGATGAATATTAATATTCCTAGGGGCAGACCTCTGCTTACAAGCCTGGCTTTGAAAGAAAACAGATCAAATTCGGCAAACCAGCTTCGATGGCTCAATGATATGCAGAAAAAAGGTGTAACGATTCTAATAACTCATGATGGAGATCACGTGCGTGATGCTGCAGCAAAAGGTCTGATAAAATTTGGTCTTGAATAAGATTTGCTTATGGGCATATTGTCGATTGCTATTGTTGTATTTGTTCTGCTTGAAATAACAAATGTAGTAACACTTTATTTTTTCCCGGGTTCAAGGATCGCAAATGGTTTAGGTGTGTTTAATGCTTGGGAAAAATCAAAATCCGATCCGGAGATACATCAGCTTGTCCGGTATCTCGTAAACTGGGTTGCCGGCACTAAACTGATTTTTATTGCCCTATTAATTGTAATTTTATTTACAGCGGATAACTCAACAAAAATTTATACTACAATAACATTGATTATTTCCATACTTTCTTTTTTCTGGAGATTATTTCCTGCTATAAGAAATATGGACAGAAATAATCAGATAACTCCTGTTGGATATTCAAAAACACTCGGAATTATGATTTTCTGTTTTGTTGCCGGTTTTTGTCTGGCATTATTATTTACAATTTTATAAATGATTGATATGTAAAAATAATGAAAAACAAAATTGAAACTCCATCAAAAAAACGCCAAATTGTAAAATCTGTTAAAAAACAGATATTTCAGGAGCGTAAGGCATGTTCTGTTTGCGGAAGGTCGTATAAGTATCTTGAACGGCATATGAGGAATGCACACCGCCCTCCGCCATGTTTCAGATCGAGACTTGAGTTTTGCGTGAAAGGCCTGAAGCATATATTTATTGTTCTTACGCCATTTATTTTTTTATATCTAATCCCGTTTCCGGATTTTGTTCATACGGTTCTGTTTTATATTCTGGGTCTTTTCTTTATCATTTATTATCTTATCTTTTTATTAAGCAGGTATCCAGGAGATGGCAGCGAATCTGTAGCATCATACAGCTATCCTCAGGGAATTATTTTTTTTACATATCTTTGTATGATAGATTACCTGAATATGCATGACAGCGTAAGTGAATTTATTGCACAGTTTATCCGTGAATCGTTTTTTATGGCTCTGAGAAGACAGGATTTATTAATCCCGTCACCCAGGCTGCTGTTCTTTTTTGTTATACCCGGATTCTGGATCGCCGGATGCATTTTCTGGGAAATATCTCTATTGAGAAAAAGACTAAAGGATATTTCAATTGCTGATTTTCAGAAGAAGTAGGAATTTTTTTATAATGTTGACAGTTTTTGACCGTATCAGAATGTATGCAAAAAATTTATTTTAAAATATATTTAAAGGAGAAAGATTAAATGAAAAAATTTAGTTTGTTACTCGTAATATTGACCATTGCATTTGGTTCAATGGCTTTTGCTCAGGCTGCCAAGTTTAAAAAATTAAACAAGAACGGTTCTGCAAATATTATTTACTCTAATTCGAAAATTGAAAAGGGTAAGGAATCCAATGTTATACTTAAGAATAAATTTTCAGATTCAGAAGTTATCTGGGCGCGCGCTTATTTTCCAAAGGCTTTTGGAACACTCGAGGGCGAAGCAGAAGGCTTTATTGATATGTGGATTGACGGCAAGCACGTGAAAAGGCTTGCATTTTCAAATAAAGACGTACCTGCTGGAAATGACCAGATGATGATTTATGTTCACAATACTGATAGTGATGATTTTAAAGATGAAGTCTGGAACTCTATCGATGCAGGTGATCACAAAATTAAAATCGTTGTAGGGAAAACTGAATTTTTGAAGGCTAAAGTTAAGCTCGGTGTTGAAGGAAATGATATCGTAGCAGAAAGAGATGATGCTTACAAGGCAGTGTATCTATCAGAAAGCGAATTTACTTACACTAAAAAATAAACATACCTTCCCGCGGACCCCTTTCTTTGATAATAGAAGAGAGGGGTCCGATAGTAAAATTTTTCAATTAAACATCTCTCTTTTCTCAATAAATAAATGGCCGCGGGATGAGTCATTCTAACGCAGCTGTACTCCGTTATAAACTATCATAATCAGTTTGCTCTGACCCCGATCCACCGCCGAACCTCTGATAATTCTATCTAAACATTTTATTTTTCTGCCATTAATTTCTTGAAAGAAAATTGAAACTTGGGGGAAATATCCCGTATATTTTTTATAAAGATTCTGAATATAAATTCTGTAATAACTAACTATGGATTATTAAAAATTGAAAAAAGATATTAAGCTTTTGATCCGCGGGGGCAGTATCTCAGCTGGAAAAGGTGTTGAGAGAAATTATGCGGATATTTTAAAGAACATCCCTGAGTTGAAAAACTGGGAGATTATTAACAGATCCAGAGAAATGGAAAATTCTTTTGATGGAATATGGTCATTTCAAACGGATATTGCACCTTTTTGTCCGGATGTTTTCATTATTCATTTCGGGGTTGATGATGCCTATTTCCCGGTATACCGTTCTGAGTTTAAGGAAAACCTTGTGCAGATAGTCAGGCTTGCACGGCAGCTCTTCAATCCACATATTATTCTATTAACCTCACAGCCTTTCGAAAACCAGTATGATTCGGAAGTTATGGATATTTATTACCGCACCATCCGCGAGGTAGCAGTTGATCTGGATTGCGAGATGATTCCTATGCATACTTATTTTTGGGGATTTCTGGAAGATTCAAAGCTGAATCTGCGCGACCTTGTTCAGGAGGATTGCCGTTATCCAAACGGGAAGGGGCATGAAATTTTTGCTGAGGCAATAGCCAGGAGACTGGTAAAATTTTCTAAATAATATAAGTTGAGAATATAAAATTAAATGAACTATTTTTATCTGCATGGCTGGTTATCCGGTCCTTTGTCAAATAAAGCACGGTTTTTTAATCAGATGTTTACAGAACATGGTTTGTATCTGAATATTCCTGATCTGAATCAGGATGATTTTTTACATCTTACATTAAGCCGGCAGATAGAGCAGGTGCAGACGTTACTTCCTGAAAAGCCTGTGACTCTGATAGGTTCAAGTTTTGGCGCATTAACTGCATTGTGGGTGGCTGAAAACAGTCCGCAGGTGGAACGTCTGGTGCTGATGGCTCCTGCTTTTAATTTTTCTGAAAAATCTCTATCGAAAATTCTGACACAATCTCTGATGGACCAATGGCACGGGCAGGGACAGGTAAACCTGGAACATTACGCATATTCAGAGAAAGTTCCGCTGAGTTATAATTTTGTAGAAGATCTGCGCAGATATGATGATGCACAGTTAGCCCGCGAGCTGCCCACATTGATCTTACATGGATTGCACGATGAGACAATCCCGGTTAAGGCATCGCGGGATTTTGCTGCTGCCCGTTCATGGGTAAATCTTATTGAATTAGACAGTGATCATGGTTTAGCAAGTGCTCAGAACCGGTTGTGGGAAGAGATAAAGAAATTCTGTTCAATTGTTTCAATTTAATTGAGGGGTCAGAGCCTTGCCTGAAAATAGAGTGTGTAAAAATTTAACATATTTTTGTAAATATACAGATAATAATGATGCTCTGACCATTCAAAA
>CAYMPH010000019.1:0-76877 GCA_964392365.1 uncultured Leptospirales bacterium | reverse complement strand
CTTGGTGTCTGGATTAAATGGAGGTTCGGGAGAGTGGGGATTTTGGAAACTGAATTGCAACATTAAATCCTGATGCAGCTAAAATATGAAGCACTCCGGCTTTTTTGTAATTCTGAATTGTTTCTTTATCGGCATAATTTTTATTTCCGAAATAAAGCGCTTTTAAAAAAGATGAAGAATTTTTTTCAAAGATATTATCCATTATTGTATATATATAAGTAAGAGTCTTTTGTCTGAAATTATCCCGGTTTTTTTTAATTACTTCAATATCAGCTGATCTGATTTTTGCTGAATAGGTGATCCCTCTCATGAAAAGCCTGTTTTCAAAATCGTTCTTTTCTTTATTATCTTTTCCTATGTAACGAAGATTTGTTTTTAAAATGATTTCATCTTCAGCAGAAATAGTATAAAAATCATCTATATAGGCAGCGATAAATTTTTTTCTGCCGTTCATGTACGATGAAAGAATTACCTCGTGGCTGTATCTTCCCATGGATGCAGATTCGACAGTACATTTAATCTTATCATCCGGGATCAGATTAATATCAGAATCGGAAATGTTTTTATTCTGAAAAAAAATGAATGCTGCTGATAAAATTGAAATAATAATAAGGATCACAAGTCTGTATATATTTTTCAAGGTTTTATCTGACGGGTTTTTTATTGAGTTTTTATAAACAAGCGGAACCGATGCAATAGCAAGTATTGATGTAATGCATCCTGACAGGATAGTATTTTTGCTGAAATTAATTCCGAATGAAAGAAGAATCGCTCCTGTAATGAAAAGTGTTAAGGAGAAAGACGGGCACATAAGCCTTATGTATATTTTCTTATAATGTTCCAACTTTAAAAAGGAAAGCCACGGTCATGCCGTATGATAGTTTCATTGAACTTTCACCGATGCCGTAATAACCGAATCTTGCGTAAAAGTCTATAATGAGTTTGGAATCAGGAGAAGTGTTTAAAATCATGCCGAAAGGGACCTGAACCCCGGCTGCTCCTCTGAAATTAACATTTGAAGGGGGAGTCTCAAAAAAACCTCCCACTCCTAAACCTAAATTAAAAACTTCACTGATTTTAAAAACATACTTTCCTGTTATTTTAAAGAAAAGACTCATAACAGGATAATTTTCATTGAAGTTGTAAATGTATTCAACTGTGAAATCGCCGGAGAAATTTTTAGCAAAAACATCTATCATTACCCCACCTTTTAGAAATATTCCCTGAAAAGAATAAGATGCCTGATGCGTTTCGTTCCATTCGGAAAGCCATATATAGTTTCCGCCGAAACCTGCGACAGGCCCTATAAATGTGTAGAACAGTTCACGTTTTTCTTTTTTATCAGGTTTGGTATCTTCCTTCTTCTCCTGCGAAAAAACTGTGCACGTTCCGAGAAGAATAAAAAAAAGAATCGATATCAGTTTAAATTTTTTCATTTTTTATTTTATATTCAACGGATTTTTTACAACCTGCGTATTTGCCGGTACGCTGTAATCAAAAAGATTTTTCATTACAGAGGCTGAGGTGTCTACGTTGCTAAGTGAAAATGTCATGCTTTCCCCGTCTTTTGATCTGAGTGTTGCTTTTTTCAGCATAAAGCTTGAATCGAGAATTAGTATTATTTCCGAATATGTTTTGTTGCTGTTTTTTAATTTAAGCGTATACCCGCCGGCTCCCTGAGATGTAACTATGGCTAGATAATCGTTAACTAATGAAGCGATTCCTCCTGAGCCGTTACCTGCGAGATCCTGTATGCCGCAAATGCTGCTGCCCGGATCATAAATCCATAATTTTCTGCCGTTTGCAACAATGATTTTATTGGACGGGGAACTGAATTTAACATAAATTTTACCAGGGCTCATATATTTGAAATTACCTGCTGAATTACTTCCGGATGTTGTCCAGGTAATATTACCTGTCATTTTCTCAATACTCTGCATTCTGCCTTTAAATCGCGCAAGTGCTTCTTCTCCATTAATGGCAAATACCGGATGAATAAAAAGCGGCAGAAGTAAAGATGTTAATAATAATTTAATTTTCATAAATATCCTCATAATATTAATACTGTCGAAAAATGATATTTTAACTGATATACTGTATTTTTTAAAGCAAAAAGTTGTTTTTTTATAAAATAATTTAATTTTTTTTAGCTTAAATTTATGACACAAGAGGTATATTTGGTAATCTTTAAAATATATTGTTCTTGAAATTTAATTACAGTTAATAAATAATAAACATAATATACCTATCTGGAATTATTTTTTCAATATTATTTATAAAATAACAGATTCCCGCATTTGTATTGAGATATGTTGAAATATTTGCCGGAACGTTAAAAATGAGGAAAATCAAATTTATAGTGAAGTAAAAATGTGGTTTTGTTAAAATATGAAATTTAAATTATTGATCCTGATACTGCTGGGTGCGTTTATCGGTTTTTCCGGTTTCTACAGCGCGAAATTTTACTCTTTTTATTTACAAGGATATCATATCTATTTTAAAAAAGAATCTCTAAATGATATGAAGAAAAATGCTGAACTTTTGAAAAATGATAAAAATAAAAAAAAATTTAAAAATTATTGTGAAAAAATGCTGCTTGTTTACCCTTCAAGTCCGGACGCAAAAATATACACAGGCTTGAATTTTTTAAGAATCGGAGAGGAAGGCAGAGGATCTGAACTCATTGTTACCGCAATGAATGAAGTCAAGCTGAAAGATGAAGAAATCGAGCTTATAGTAAATGTTCTGTATGAAAAGAAATATTATGGCGAGGTTGTTGATGCCCTGGAGAAAAACAGAATTCATTTAAGCAGAGAGATGGAATATTATTATGCAATTTCTCTGCTTAATACCGGCAGAAGCAGAGATTCAATAGATCATTTCGAAAAATCAAAAAAAATGGGAAATGACGGGTTTGAGTTGAATATGAATCTTGCCAGATCATATGAAAAGAATAACAGGTTAAATGATGCGCTTAAATGCTATCAGGCAGCAGAAACAATAAATCCTAAAGATAAGGCGCTGCGTGAATCACTAGTGTCAATTTATGCAAAACTTGGCAATTACGATTCTGCTGAAAGAATTTTAAGGAAAAAAAAATAATGGATGATATAAACGGAAAAAAATATGACCTGGCCTTTCTTGAAAGGCAGATATACAATCTGACAAAGCTTGTTGAAATAAATAATATAATAAATGCAACTCTTGATATAAAAAAACTTCTGATTGTTATAATGGAAATTATTAAAGATATTATGCAGGCTGAAGCAAGCACAATGCTTCTGTTTGATGATGAAACAGGTGAACTGGTTTTTAAAGTTGCTCTTGGTGAAGCCGGAAGTGAACTTATAGAAAAATACAGAATAAAACTGGGGCAGGGCGTTGCAGGCTGGGTTGCTGAAAATAGAAAGGCTGTAATAATAAATGATGTTTATAATGATCCGAGATTTGATCCAACTTTTGACAAATATACGGGATTTATCACTAAATCAATTGTGTGCACACCGCTTCTTTTTAAGGGAAAGCTGCTTGGTGTAATCCAGGCAATAAATCCTATAAACAGGCCTCTTTTTGAAGATGAGGATCTTTCTCTTTTTAAAGTTTTCTCCAATCAGGCGTCCCTTGCTGTTCAGAACGCGATTTTTTTCCAGAATGCTCTTGAAGAAGAGAGAATTTCAATTGAACTTTCTTCTGCAAGATCTATGCAGGAATCGCTTATTCCGGATATAAATACAAAATATTATGATATACATATCTGTTCAAAATCATTTGCAGCAAGAGAAGTTGGCGGTGAGTTTCATAGTGTTTATAAATTTGAAAATAACAAGATAGGAATTGCCCTGGGGGATATTCATGAAAAAGGTATCTCCGGTGGGCTTAAAGCTTCCATTATAAGCGGTGCCACAAGAGCAATTTCAGGATTAAAGGGCAAGGATGCAGCACTTGTAGTTTCTCTTTTGTATAAATATGTAATAAAAGAAATAAAAAGCAGAAATGAGATTTCAATTTTTTATGGCGTAGTTGACAGCTATGCAAAAGAGCTCAGTTTTGTAAATGCTGGAACATCGTATCCTATTTTAGTAAGAGACGGGATTCCACGGTATATAAAAACAGGGGCAAGCACTCTTTCTGATAAAAAGAAAATAATCAAACGTATTAAAATGGGAATTAAACCAGGGGATTTTTTTGTAGTAATTACAGACGGGCTTCTTAATGTAAAAAATAAGGATGGTTTGAAATTCGGATTAAAGGGTGTTATGAATTTCTTAAAAGGCGATTTTGAAAATTCTGCTGATTTAATGGAACGCCTTATGACACATATTAATCTATATTCTTCAGGGCTTTGGAAAATGGAGGATATATCAATAATAATTATGAATATGGACAGGGTGTATATATATGAGTGATTTTGTATCAGTTATTTTCTGTAGAATATGCGGATCAAGATATGTTGAAATATCAGACTGGAACGAAGAAGGCATGAAAGCTGTTATCAGATGCAGAACATGCAATGCATCTGAAGAGAGTTCAAAATTCACGCTTGGCCGATGTTCTGTTTCTTCAAAGGAGCTTCTAAACGCAAGAGAAACTGCAGCAAAAAAGGGCAGATACGAGAAATAATCAGGCCTTTCCCCTTAATCTAGTAAAAATAACCTGCAGGTAAAAAAGGATAACTCTAAAGAATCTTCCAATTCTCCATGGACGTATCATGATCCTGAATAGCCAGTCAATTCCTCTGTCCATGAAATATGCAGGAGCCTTTTTATCATGTCCGGAAATTATATCAATGCAGCCGCCTACGCTTATAAAAATGCTGTTTGCAAATTCACTTCTAATCTTGTCGATCCAGATGTCCTCTTTAGGAAAACCCATTCCAATAAAAATAATTTTAGCATGAGATTTTCTCATTGCTTCAATAACTGATTTTTCCCTTTCCGCATTAAAAAATCCGCCATGCCTTCCTACAATTCTGATTTTCGGAAAAGATTTTTTTATATTGAAAAAAGCCTGTTCTGTTGATTCAGGCCTTCCGCCTACTAAAAATATAGGATATTCTTTCATCTCGGATATTCTGATAATGTCCATCATGAAACTTATTGTTGGAATCCTTTCTTTGATGGGGCTTTTTAATATTCTGGCAGCAGTCTGCAATCCGGCACCTGCAGCAAAATGTACATCTGCTTTTGATGATATTGCCATTAATTCCTTATTGAATTTAACCCTGTGCATTTTGTATGGATTCATGGACATTACATGATAAACTCCGCCTGCATCAGCCATTTTCATGATTTTCACAACAGCCTGAATTCTTGTAACATTGTCAATTCCGATCCCGCAGATATTGATAATATTTGCATCTTCAAGCGAGACCTGATTGTATTCAAGTATCAGATCTCTGTCTTCTTTATATGAATCGTAAAATACTGAATCGTCAGACATTTTAAACCTCTTAGTATTCTCTTTTTAATGCGCAGAATTCTCCGCACATGGAGCACTGATCATCTTCTCCGGAGGGCATTCCCTCCCTGTATTTCCGAGCTTTATCTTCATCTAGTGATAAGTCAAACATTTTCTTCCAGTCTCTTTTTTTTCTTGCACCTGACATTTCATCATCAAGCTTCTTTGCTCGCTCGCCAAGTTTGACAATATCTCCGGCATGAGCAGCTATTTTTGAAGCAATTACGCCCTCTCTTACATCGTCTATTGTGGGAAGCCTGAGGTGTTCAGCTGGAGTTACATAACAGAGAAAGTCAGCTCCGCTTGCGGCTGCGATTGCGCCGCCGATAGCTGCAGTAATATGATCGTATCCCGGAGCTATGTCTGTTACAAGAGGCCCTAGAACATAATATGGAGCACCATCGCAGATTGATTTTTCAAGTTTCATATTATCGGCAATCATATCAAGAGGCATATGCCCGGGCCCCTCAATGAGAGCCTGCACTCCCTTTTCCCTTGCGCGCTTTGCAAGATCGCCGAGAATTATCATTTCGTGAATCTGTCCGCGGTCATTTGCATCGTTGATAGCTCCAGGGCGCAATCCGTCGCCGAGGCTGATGGCAACATTATATGCGGCAAGAATATCGAGAATTTCATCATAGTGTTCAAATAAAGGATTTTCTTTTTTATTTACTGCCATCCATTCGGCAATTATGGAACCGCCTCTGCTTGTTATGCCTACTATTCTTTTTGATGATTTAAGGGATTCCACTGAACTTCTTGTAACACCTGAATGTATTGTCATGAAATCCACGCCGTCTTTTGCCTGTGCTTCGATTATTTTCAGGAAATCTACAATAGTCATATCGAGCATTGACTTGCTTTTTTTTCTCATTTCTACAGCAACTTCATAAAGAGGGACTGTTCCGAGAGGCTTTGTGCATTTTTCAAGAATTGCATTTCTGAAAAATCTTAAATCGCCACCTGTGCTTAAATCCATTATCGCATCAGCTCCGGCTTTAATTGCAGTTTCAAGTTTCGCTATCTCTGTATCCATGTCAAAAAGGTCAGGTGATGTGCCGATATTGGCATTGATTTTTGTGCGCAGATTTTTACCGACACCGACAGGTTCTATTTTTCTTAAATTGTTTTTAAAAATTACAATTTTTCCTGCAGCAAAATTTTTTAAAATTTCATCAGCATTTAGCCCTTCCTGCGCTGCAACTGATTCAACTTCCGGGGATATTTCGCCTTTTTTCGCTTTTATAAATATATTCATGTATTTACCTTAGTTTGAAATATTCCATCTCAGCTGATCCGGTATCTTCCGGAGATGTGTGCATTATATATATGCCTTTAAGTGAAAAGAACTTGTTTTTTATAGAAGGAATCCGGGCTGAAACAAGTTCTCCGTCTATGTAAAATGATGCAAGACTGCCATCAAGAGATTCAAGCTTGTATTCATGCCAGTCAGAGCCGTTTATCGGGATATTTCTTCCGCAGATTTCAGCAGATTCCTGTGATAATTTTAAAACATATACTTTATCAGAAGAATAAGATAATGCAAAAATTGAAACCGACTTTCCTGATATAATCCGCGCCCTGACTGATACTGTGAATGCTTTTGAAAAATTATATTTTTTAAAAAGCCCTGAAAGCACTCCTTCTTTTGGAGATGTTCTCAGTATTTTGGAATTCTTTACAGCAGTGAAACTGATCGGACTTTTATCTGAATCATTTACCTGGCTCCAGCTTTTCGGAGTGCTTGAATCATCCCATTCTGAGAAATTTTCATCAAGAGTCCATGTTTCTTCATCAGGCAGACCTGCTGCTTTCGTTATATCTGTCGGGACTAAAAATTTTCCGAAAATCCATCCTTTCAGTCCTTTAAGCGTACTTACTTTGTACCAGTAATCTCTTGTGTCTCCTATCTGTGTTGTGTCCATTGATTTTTCAAGCTGGATAAGAATTTCGTCTTTTACTGTTTTTCCTACTGGCTTGCCTTCAACTCCCGGAGAATTTCTGAGATTTACATTGTCTGCTTTTGACATATATATTCTGCCGGTTTCCGCTGCAGATGGAAATTTTCTCACATATGATCCGATTGCTTTTAGAATGAATTTTTCATTTTCAACAATTCCGGTTCCTGTCTGCATTATATCGAAAATCATTTTTACTATTTGCGCAAGATAGCTGGTGTTGGGGTATCTGGAATAAAATTTTGATAAAGCATTCAGTAATTTCCCGGGTTCGATTTTCTGAAGCTCTTCAAAATCGAGATCTTCAATATAAGGACTCCCTCTATATTTTAAAACAAATTCACCATAAAATTTTCCGCCTGGAATTATTGTGCTTTTTTTGTTTTGAATAATAAGTGTAAGGTCAGCTCCGGTATTGTCATTTACCTTTTTCAGCTTTGATTCTATTTTTTTCTTATATTTTTCAAATTCAGCTGAACCTTTATTTTCCAGGGAAACTTTCAGCAATTCATCTGAATAATCTTTTTCTATTTCTTTGGAAAGGGCATTTACAGCTTTACACTTGTAGTAATAAATTTTTTCAGCATGTTCATAATCGGTTTTTGACGCAAGATGATTTAAAATTTCAATTGCCCTGATATTGCTGCCTGATTCATATTTTGATATGGCTGTTTCAAGAGTATCAGGTATAGCGAATTTTATAATTGCGAAAACAGTCGCAAAGGCTATTATTATGGAGGCTATAATAACGGATTTTTTCATTTTATCCTCAAAATATTTTTCCGGATGTCATATATTCAATGAGCATATGGGCGCCTGAAATATAAAGTCCTGTTTGAGCAGCTGTTTTTTCACTGAAAGAAGGCGCGCCTTTTCCTTTTTCAGATTTTATGCGGTTATCGTTTTCATAAATGCAGAATGGAACCGGGTCGGATGTGTGCGTTTTCAGTTTGATCGGTGTAGGATGATCCGGCATTACTAGTATCGTGTATTTATCAAACCTGCTTATACCGTCTAAAACTTTTCCAACGACCTTTTTGTCGAAGTCTTCTATGGCCTGAAGCTTGTGGCTCACATTTCCTTCGTGACCTGATTCGTCAGGTGATTCAACGTGCAGAAAAACAAAATTGGATTTTTCAAGAAGCTCAAGAGCTTTCTCGGCTTTACCTTCGTAGTTGGTGTCAATATATCCTGTGGCTCCTTCAACAACAGCTGGATTTAGCCCCGCAGAAATTCCGATTCCGTGAATAAGATCAACAGCTGAAATGGTAAAACCTTCCAGGTTGAATCTTTCTTTTAATGATTTTATCGCAGGCTTTTTCCCGCCGCCCCAGAGCCATGCCTGCGAAGGATTGCCTTTGTATCTGCCGCGCGATTCTTTAATTGTTTTTGAATCTGAAATTATTTCCCGGGATTTCAGCATAATTTCATTCAGCATTTCACTGCCGTTGCCTGAGGGCAGATAAGATTCTATTTTTTTTCCGGTTATATCGTGAGGAGGTGTGGATGATGTAATATTTTTGTGCGGGTAGTTTCTCCAGATCATGATATTTCTGTATGAAACACCCGGGTAAAATTCGATGTCAGGGGTTTTTATTTTTTCAGAAAGCTCTTTTATTATAATAGCGCTGAAAGCTGAATCAATATGGTCTGCACTGAAATCTTTCATGGAGCCGTTTTCGATAAGGGAAAAATTGCATCTGAATGCAGCATCATCTGCATTCATTTTTATTCCCATGCTTACTGCTTCAAGTGGAGCCCTGCCTGTAAAATATTCTTTGGGATTATATCCGAAAATTGATAAATTGGCTGTGTCGCTGCCCGGGTGCATGCCATCAGGGACTGTTTTGGCAAGGCCGAAAATTCCACACTGCGCAAGCCGGTCAAGGTTAGGGGTTTTTGCGTATTCAAGCGTGGTTTTTCCTCCCAGTTCCTCCAGAGGCAGCCCCGACATCCCGTCGCCGATTATTATCAGATATTTTCTATTTTCCATGCTTCAGCTTCCTCTGGTTATCCAGTTTGAACCGTCGCTGTAAAATTCTTTTTTCCACACAGGAACTCTTTTTTTAATTTCTTCGATAATATATCTTGATGCCTTGTATGACTCGTCCCTGTGTCCTGATGCTACAGCAATGACGATACTTGTTTCTCCAATATCTACTTTTCCGTATCTGTGAACCACATCACATCTGGAAATTTTCCAGCTGCTGAAAGTTTCCAAAATGATTTTTTTCAGTTCCTTCTCAGCCATTTCATTGTATATTTCATATTCCAGGTACAGAACATTCTTTCCATTTGAATTATTCCTGACAGTGCCGATAAAAATCACTTCCGCTCCATCAGCATCTGAGCCAATATTCTCTACAATGGAATTAACATTTATGGGTTCAGTCTGATATCTTATGTTTATCATTTTATCCGCCGCTTACGGGAGGGAATAATGCTATAACATCATTGTCTTTTAATATTCCTTCTTCATTGCAGAATTCTTCATTCTTTGCAATAAGCATAAGCCCATTGTAGGAACTGAAACCCGGATAAATTTTTTTTAATTCAGCAACCGCCTGGCCAGCAGTTATATTTTCCGTAAAATCAAATTCTTTTTCGCTAAAACCCAGGATGTCTTTTAATGAAGCAAACGCTTTAATCCTGATTTTCATGAGTCTATATCTTTTTTTTTGCTATCATTTTTTTATTTTTTTTATCCATATAAAGAAAATGATTTATGTATGCATGAAGTGATTCATGAAAAGATTTTATTACAACATCGTTAGGTCTTTTCAATATCCCGTCAAGGGCAACTTTTGTGATATCAAATTCCGACGCTTCAATTATTATTTTAAATTTTTTTATAACTTCATTATCAACCGCGTTTTCCGACATCTTATTCATAACAGAATATAATTTCATTAAATTTGTTTTCTTTTTCAATTTAATTTTTTTTACAGCAGTTGTGTTCGTTTTTTTCTTATTTTCCGCCATTAATTCTCTCCAAAAAGTTTTTTTCCAGTTATTGTCCGATGATATAGGTAATTCATTTTCTGTAAAGTTAATTTTTTTGGAAACTTAAGCTTGTTAAAATCAGGGATTTTTTTTAGCAGGAAAAGGATTTTACATTTTCTGAACGGAATTTGAGAAACGCCTGTAGAGAGTAGCCGAAGAGCCAGCTTGTATATGCTATACTCCGGTAATCTTTTATGTATACTGCTTCATTTTAATCAGATACTATTCTAAAACTTCCTTTGCCGATAAATTCAAAAAGTTGACTATCTATATGAGTTGCATATACCAGTGATCCATACATGTTATCTGCGTCAATTCCGGTAACAATCTGGTCTGCTTTATCCGTATAATTCCCGTCCCAATTAAGATACTCATCATTAATCGTTATAAACATGAACAGCCTGAATGATTCTTCATCATCGTCATCAAATGCATTGTCAAGTGCCATGCTTCGGTCAAATTTTGTTCCGGATGGCTCCCAGTCGTTATCTTTTGCAGTTTTTAAAACTTCGAGCCATAGTTCTTCTTTACAGGAAAAAATTTCCTTAGTTTCGATATTAACAAAAATATAATTCATAGAACCTCAATAATGCTGAATTGAATTATTTCAGTAAAAATCATGCTTTCCTTGTTGAATTTTAAACTGAAATCTATTGTAATATTTAATTAAAACTTTGGGAAGTAAAATTTTCAATAAACTCTTATATCAATTGACAAAACGTATGCCTTTGAAATAAATAAAAAATATTTATAAAAATTTCGAACCGGATATATAAACTTAAGGTCTAATATGCAGGAATTATAATAGCATAACGGAATAAATAAACTTTATAAAAAAATTCAAATCCGCATCGAGGTACGACTTGAAAAAGTTTTTCTTTCTGATATTTTTTTTCTCAGCCATAAGTTTTTTAGGAGCTGAGACAGAGACTCAAATGAAAAAAAACAGAACGCTAACTCTTTCTCAATGCATTGATATTGCCATAAAATCCCATCCTAGTATTTCTGCTGCCAAAAACAGTGTTTATGCAGGTGAAAGCAAAGTCGGGCAGGCTCAATCTAACTTTTTCCCGCAGATTTCAGGAGCTGCTTCAGGCTATTTATCCGGTGACCCTGGAAGATTATATGCCCAGTATTCGGCGGGATTAACTTTAAACCAGATGATTTTTGATTTTCTTAAAACTCCATTAAATGTAAAAATACAGAATTTCAATCTGGACTCTTCCAGGTCGGATTTCAGCAATACTGCAGACCAGGTAATTTATAATGTTAAGATTGCTTATTACGGGCTTCTGCAGGCAAAGAGGAACAGAGATGTTGCTGTTGAAACAGTTTCCCAGGTTCAGCATCATCTTGATCAGGCAAAGGGGTTTTTTGAAGTTGGATTAAAACCGAAATTTGATGTAACCAAGGCTGAGGTCGACCTTAGCAATGCAAAGCTCAATCTAATAAAAGCCGGGAATGCACTGACTCTAGCGTCTGTTACTCTCAATAATGCCCTGGGTCAGGATGGATACCCGGATTTTAATATTGAAGATAAACTGTCATATGAAAAAAATAAAATATCATATGAAAATTCTCTGGCTCTTGCTTTCAAAAACAGGCCGGATTACAAATCGCAGCAGTTTAAAACTAAAGCGGTAAATCAAAGCATATATCTTGCAGAAACAGGTTATCTGCCGATGCTCAGTGGAAGCGCTTCATACTCCTGGAATGGAATAGGAGCAGTCGGAAGTAATTCAATTCCAGGACAGGGCTGGAATGCAGGGCTTGCCCTGACTCTACCGATATTCAGCGGGTTCTTAACTACTAATCAGGTAAAGGAAGCAAGGGCAAACCTTAATATCGCAAAAGCAAATGAGGATCTGATCCGGCAGAAGATTATTCTTGAGGTTGAACAGGCGTTTATTCAAATCCGCGAGGCTGAAGAAACAATTCCTGCCGCTGAACTCACTGTTTCCCAGGCAGCAGAAAATCTTGATCTTGCAAACGGCAGATATCAGGCCGGCGTCGGTAATCTTATTGAAGTGGCAGATGCACAGCTGTCATATATTAATGCACGGACATTATATATTCAGGCTCTTTATAATCATAAAGCAGCAAGAGCAAGTCTTGAAAAAGCAATTGGAGTAAAATGATGAACAGCAGATTTATCAAAATTCTAACTGGCGCAGCACTTATAATAATTACAGTAATAGTCCTGATAATATTTTTCAGAGGAAATAACAGTGAACAGAAATTCAAAACTGAAAAAGTAACTCTCGGGGAGATCGTTGAATCTGTAAACGCTACAGGTACTGTAAACGCAATAATCACTGTAAATGTCGGAACCCAGGTTTCAGGTACAATTATAAAGCTTTATGCAGATTTTAATTCACGTGTGAGAAAGGGGCAGATAATAGCATTGATAGATCCTACAGTGTTTGATGCACAGGTTGAGCAGGCAAAGGCAAATCTTTCTGCAGCAAGGGCAAATCTTACAAAATCTGAAGTGTCTGTAAAAGATACAAAAAGAACCTTTGATCGCAGCAGGGAACTTGTTAAGAAAAACCTTATTGCTCAGGGCGATCTTGATACTGCTGAAACGAATTATGAATCAGCTAAAGCCCAGGTCGATGTATCAAAGGCTCAGGTGCAGCAGGCTCTTGCAGCGCTTAGAATGTCAGAAACAAATCTTAAGTATACAAATATATTATCTCCTGTAAATGGTATTGTAGTATCGCGCAATGTTGATGTCGGCCAGACAGTTGCTGCAAGCTTTCAGACACCCACAATATTTATGATCGCTGAAGACCTCACGAAAATGCAGATAGACACGAATGTGAACGAGGCTGATATCGGCAAGATAGCGGTAGGCCAGGAAGTTGTTTTTACTGTTGATGCATATCCTGAGAGGAATTTTAAAGGTAAGGTCTTTCAGGTCAGGAATGCACCGATAATTGTTCAGAATGTAGTAACTTACGACGTGGTAATCCGGGTGGATAATTCCGATTTAAACCTCAAGCCGGGAATGACTGCAAATTCTTCAATAATTACAACACGTAAATCCAACGTGCTTAAAATTTTAAATTCGTCATTGAGATTTAAATTTACTGATAAGTCTTCAATGAAATCAGAGGGAAAAGGCGGAGGCGGGCAGAGCGTTTGGATTCTTGAAAAAGGCACTCCAAAACGCGTAAAAATCAAAACCGGAATCAGCGATGGAACATATACTGAATTGGTTTCCGGAGATATAAAAGAGGGAAATGAAATTATAATCGAAATTATTTCTAAAGAAAAGAAACAGACTACTTCTCCTATTTCCGGCGGTCAGCCGAGGATGCGTTAACATGGAACTTATTGAAACGCAGAATCTTGCGAAAATCTACAGGCTGGGAGATGTTGAAGTCGGTGCTTTGAAAGATGTATCTCTCACTATTAAACAGGGTGAATTTGTCTCGATAATGGGGCATTCCGGTTCAGGTAAATCTACTCTGATGAATATTCTTGGATGCCTTGATAAACCCACAAGAGGCAGATATTTGCTCGAGGGAATTGATATAGGCAACCTCAACAGAGACCAGCTTTCTGAAATAAGAAGCAAAAAAATAGGTTTTGTTTTTCAGGGTTTTAATCTGCTTTCAAGAACATCCGCTATAGAAAATGTTGAACTTCCGATGATGTACTGCGGAATTCCTTTATCAGAAAGAAAGAAAAAGTCAATCAGAGCTCTCAGAAGCGTAGGCCTTGAAGGACGCGAGCATCATCACCCGAACCAGCTTTCCGGCGGCCAGCAGCAGCGTGTTGCAATTGCCAGAGCTCTTGTGAACGATGCACCCATAATTCTTGCTGATGAACCAACAGGCAATCTTGATTCAAAAACCAGCGATGAAATAATGGATCTTTTTACAAAATTAAATGAGGTATCGAATATTACAATTATACTTGTTACTCATGAGCCGGATATCGCCCAATACAGCAGGCGCATAATAAAATTTCTTGATGGAAACATTATAAGTGATAAGCCGGTTAAGAAACAGGTGAAGAAATGATTGATGTTTCTTCTGCAGTTAAAATATCATTCAGCGCTTTGAAAGTGAATAAAATGCGTTCAGCCCTGACTATGCTCGGGATAATCATAGGTGTTGGAGCTGTAATTACAATGCTTGCTGTAGGTACGGGAGCGAGCAAACAGATTGCAGAACAGATTTCAAGCATGGGAAGCAACCTGCTGATGGTTCTTCCGGGATCTACAACTTCCGGAGGAGCCCGTATGGGGTCAGGAACACAATCCACACTATCCTATGCGGACTCGGAAGCCATATTGAAAGAATGCGATGCTGTTGAAGATGTTGCACCGAGCCTGAACGGAGTTGCTCAGATTGTTTATGGAAATCAGAACTGGTCAACAAATGTTGTAGGTACCACGCCTAATATGCTTAATGTGAGAGACTGGACTCTGGATTCAGGAAGATCTTTTCTTGAATCAGATGTTAAAACCTCAGCAAAGTTTGCAATTCTCGGTCAGACTATAGTTGATAATCTTTTCGGAGATATTGATCCTGTTGGCAATGTTATCAGGATCAAAAATGTTCCTTTTGTCATAGTTGGAGTTCTCGGCAGAAAGGGACAGTCTGCCAATGGACAGGATCAGGATGATACAATTCTTGTCCCTTTAACCACAGCGCAGAAAAAATTATTCGGCACAGCATTTCCTGGTATGGTAAGGGTTATAACTGTAAAAGCTAGAAGTGCTGAAGACCTCGCAGTTGCAGAAACGCAGATACTTTCTCTTCTCAAACAGCGTCATCATATTGGTCCAAAGCAGGATAATGATTTCTCTATTAGAAACCTGACTCAGATTATGGAAGCAGCACAGCAGTCATCTAATGTAATGACTATGCTGCTTGCAGCTATTGCATCAGTTTCACTGCTTGTCGGCGGAATAGGCATTATGAATATTATGCTTGTGTCAGTAACAGAAAGAACCCGCGAGATCGGAATCCGGATGTCAGTTGGCGCGAAAACCTGGGATATAAGGATGCAGTTTATTATTGAAGCAATAACTCTTTCTCTTATGGGCGGGGTTGTTGGTATTATAATCGGTTTAACAGCATCACAGCTTCTTGCAGAACTTGCCGGATGGACTACAGTTGTATCCGTTCTTTCTATTTTTCTCGCGTTCGGTTTTTCAGGTTTAGTTGGAATTTTCTTCGGGTTTTATCCTGCATATAAGGCATCACTTCTTGATCCTATAGATGCGTTAAGATACGAGTAAATTTGATAATATCAAAATAATTTTTATCCATTATAAATGTGTATGAAAAGGGGATAAGGAGATTGAAGATATTAGGAGATGTTTATCTATCCCCGTAATCTTATCTATCTCCATTACTTACACATTTTGTAGTGAATTAAGGCTCTGACCCCGTTTTTGTGTTTTATTCAGTATTAATTTTAATGAATAATGATTGAATTAAAATTTAATCAAATCCGATAATATAAATGATAAAACTTTTTCCCGGAGAAATAATATGAAATGCACAAAATGCGGCGCAGAAATCAACAGTCTAAACCATTTTTACATACCGGTAAAAAATACTAAAGATGGTCTCAGGCTTTGTTTTAAATGCGCGAGAGAAGAAAATTATATTACGCTTGTATAGGTAAAAGCTATGGAAATGAAGATTTATTCCAGCGGCGGTAAAAAGGTATTTACCGAATACAAAGGATTTACTGTTAAAACCGATCAGTCCGAGAAAGCTGGCGGCGGCGGGGAATTCCCTGAGCCGTTCGATATGTTTCTTTCATCAATCGGGTCTTGTGCAGGAATTTTTGTTTTCGGATTCTGTCAGGCAAGAGAAATTTCAACTGATGGAGTTTCTCTTGTTATGAATATGTATAAAAATCCGGAAACCGGTCTGATCGGTAAAATAACAATGGAAATCAGGCTTCCAGCAGATTTTCCTGATAAATATAAAGATGCAGTGATTAAAGCTGCTGATTTATGCTATGTTAAAAGGCACCTGATTAATCCCCCGGAATTTAATATTTTTACTACGAAGCAAGCTTAAACAGTTGTTAAAAAGCGGAATTGAACTCCGCTATGTAAGCGAAATTAAACCATGCTGGCAAGCGATATTGAACCACGGTTGGTGAGCGGAGTCGAACCAACTCATCGTATATGCTGTGCAACAATAACCTAAAGGAGGGAGGCATTATTGCGGCATGCCTCCCTCCTTTAGAATCCACCCACCGCCGCCCGCTCAACGCCGCGGCTGCTTTCAGGGCCTTGTTCTGTTAATAATTTATTTAATATTAAGGATATCTTTTTTCCCTCCTGTTTTGAAAATGCATCCTTTCGCCCGGTTTTGAAGAAACCGGCTTGGGTAGGATTAAAGTGAGTAATAGGTGGCTCTGACCCCGCCATATATTTTTAAATTTTCCCTTCTCGATAGTATTAATATATAAACACTAAAGGAGTTTATATGCCGAGAAAAACAAGAAATACTGCCCAAGGAGCTACCCACCACTGTTTCACCAGATGCCATGGAAAGAAAAACAAGCTGATGGGGAAATACGGGAAAAAATATTTCGTCGAATCAGTTCGAATGTGTCAGGAAAAGTATGAATTTGATCTGGTCGCAGCAGAAATTGTTGCAAATCATATTCATATGGTAATAAAAACTATTCAGGGAAAAGATACTGTTTCAATAATTATGCAGTATATCAAAGCAAGGATTGCCGAGAAGTACAATTCTGCCATGAATGAAACCGGAGCTTTCTGGAACGAGAGATTCGGTTCAACAATAATTGAAGATGCAGATGATCCAGAGGATTATTTAAACTGGCTTTTATGGTATATTGCCTTTAATCCTGTTAGAAAAGGTCTTTCAAGAGATCCAAGAAATAATGAAATAGGTTTTATAAACCAATATCTGAATAAAAATGCAGATCTTCCAATAAAAATTATATTACATGAATATTTCTGGAAACTGGGGAATAATTTTGAGGAATGTGTAGAAAAATTTCTTTTATACGAAGAGGCCTACAGAAAACGGTTATCGTTTAAGTAAAATTTTACTCAGGGTCAGAGCCTCTTTGTGTCTTTTGTATAAATTTTAACACTCAAGCCGGTGAACTGATCGTGAGCGAAGCCGAACCATCTCACCGGCGAATTGGTGTTGATCTTTATTTAGCATTTAGTGTGGCAGATGATAATCTGCCATTACTGCTTGTTGGGAAAAATCTACTTTAGAATAAAACCCTAATAGCCCCCGCGGCAAAATGAGCGGCCGGAGGAGAGTGGAGTCTCGAGGAGAGAGGAGCGCCGGGATGCTCCTTTCTTCTTGAGAATTCTCTTATACCGGAATTCCCCTGTTAAAATCAATTTTTTTCTATTATTTATGATTGACATAATAACTATTTTTTAATATTAAGAATCAATCAATATAATGGAGAATAAAAAATGAAAAAATTAAGTATTATATTATTTTTTGGAATGATAATTGCTGCAGCAGCTTTATTTGCACAATCTGTTGCAGATCTAACTGCATCTAAAGACGAAAAAACTATTATTGCAGCTGCAGACTGGGCCGGATCAAAGCAGGAAAAAGCTGCAATACCTAATCTTATAAATCTGCTTGATGATTCAAGGGAAACAGTCCGCATAAATGCAGTAACTGCACTCGGCTATATTGGAGATGAGAGCGCTGCTGAAGCTGTTAATAAATGTTTTCTCAATGACCAGAGCGCTGAAGTAAGATATGCCGGAATACTTGCATCATTCAGAATCGGATCTAAAAATTCTATCTCATCCTGGAAACAGGCAAAAGAAAAAGAATCTGATCCATATGTTCTGGATATATTGAAAAAACTTGAAGAAAAAGCTTCAGGCAAATAATTTATTTTTTTTATTTTAAAAATACCGGGATGCTGTTATTGTAGGCATCCTTGTTTTTTTGGGGAGTGTGCTGTTTGGGATCTGAAGAAATAAAATATCTGGTATTTGATGTTGAAAGCGTTCCTGACGGGGCACTGATTAAAAAAGTAAAGTATTCGTCTGAAGATATCAGCGAAGATCAGGCTATTGAGCTTTTCATGAAGGAAATTTCAGATTCCACAGGCGGCGTTTCAGAATTCATTCCGGTTACATTCCAGTATCCTGTTGCAATCTGCGTTGCAAAGGTACGCGCGGATTTTTCCCTAGCTGACATTGTTTGTCTTGATGAACCGGATTACAGAACCCGCGAAATGGTAAGGATGTTCTGGTTCGGAATTGAGGATATTTATAACGACGCTTCATTCGTAACGTTCAACGGCAGGGGGTTCGATATTCCGATTCTTGAGCTCATGGCATACAGATACGGATTTACTGCAAAAAGACATTTTAAAGATAAATTTGCAGGCCGGTTCAGGTTCGGAACAAAACACATTGATTTACAGGACTGGATTTCAAATTACAGCGCTATTAAAATGAATGGCGGACTTAACATGCTTGCAAAGGTGATCGGCAAGCCCGGCAAAATGTCAACAAAAGGCAATGAAGTTTACGGTCTTTTTAAGGAAGGACGTATTAAAGATATTAATGATTACTGCATCCACGATGTACTCGACACCTATTTTGTTTTTTTAAGAACCAGGGTTATGATAGGAGAACTATCTCTTGTTAAGGAACAGGAACTGGTTAAAAATACAAAAAAATATATTGAAGATAATCTTGAAAAAATTCCTGCAATGAAAGAATACTATGACAACTGGGGCGACTGGGATCCCTGGCCATGAAATACGCTGTCAAATTTTTCAGGTAAATTTATCATTTATACTCGCTATAAGCTTTCTTTTTCTCTCTACCCATCCATCCGCGGACATCGGGCAAACAATTAGGCTTTTCCTGCAAGCTTGTTGGACTAATAATTTAATTTGTAATTTCTGATATCTGCCAGCAGAAAGAAAGTTATGAGTTATAGTAATTTTTAGAAATTGATTGACTTTTATAATAATTATTTATATTAAATTATTATAAATAGAAATATTTTTTAAAGGAGATTTAATAAATATGAAAAAAAATATTTTTGCATTTATTGCTTCAGGATTATGGATAAGCATTTCGGAATTTACAAGAAATGAGCTCCTGTTAAAAAACTATTGGGTAGAAAAATACAACAGCATGGGACTGAGTTTCCCATCTGATCCGCTTAATAACGCGATGTGGGGAATCTGGAGCTTTATGCTTGCAGGTCTGATTCTTTTTTTATTAAAAAAGATCCGTTTTCTTGAAGCAATCGGCGTTGTATGGCTCATGGCATTTGTTATGATGTGGATAGTTATTGGAAACCTTAATGCCCTTCCGCTTAAATTGCTGATATTTGCTGTTCCATGGAGTATGTTTGAAGTTGGTTTGGCTGCTTATATTATTAAAAAAATTTTTGTGAGTAAAATTTAATTAGTTCCTGGTGAATAATTTAAAAATCGAATGAAATTAATATTAATAATCTAATTAATATTTTCTGATAGTATACCGAAAGTCAATATTAATAGTTACTTTTTGTTTTAAAGAAGTGCTATCTGTTACTTGAATTTAAGCAGAAGAAATAAACTTTTATTGACATTAATTCTGTAAGGTATTATAATAAATTTATGGAGGATGTAAATGATGAAAGCGAAAGCAAAGCCAGTAAAGAAAGTGAAAGTTGCTAAAAAAGCAGCTGCAAAATCACTGAAAAAAGCAGCAGCTTCTAAGGGGAAAAAAGTAATAAAAAAAACAAAGCTTATTAAAGCTGCAAAAGTAGTTAAGAAGGCGAAACCGGTAAAAGTAGTTAAGAAGGCGAAACCGGTAAAAGTTGTTAAGAAGACGAAACCTGTAAAAGTTGTTAAGAAGACGAAACCAGTAAAAGTTGTTAAAAAGGCGAAATCTATTTTGAAAAAGCCGAAAGTGACAAAATCTGTAATTCAAAAAAAGAAAGCATATGTCAGCAATACTCCAATGACAGATTTTATTATTCAGAGAATGAGGAAGATCGAAAAACGTGATTGATGTTAAATCCATTTTTAAAAAGAATTGAAATACACTATTTCATTCTCAATGTTGTGGTTTCATGTTCATTAAGTAAAATTTAATAAATATATTCTATTCTCGTGCAGTTTTTAAAGAATAGTAGATTTGTTACGCCAAGAGAAATCACAGGATTTTCTTTTTTTATTCGTAGTATAATTTCAAATTTACAAATTTAATAAATGATACAGTTCGCTGCTGTACCTGTCATATAAATAAAAGAGGTTTTCATGATGCTCTACGAAAAAGATATAGCAAATAATCTTCCTGTAAAAGGGGATATGAAACTTGTGTTAATCCTTTCATACATGATTGCTTTTTTATTTATTTTTAATTCAATTCATGGTCTGGTTTTCAGCAAATCAGTTTATAATTCCCCGGAATTATTTAATTCATTCGCAGCTAATGATATTGTAGGTTTATTTTTTGCCGCGCCGTTTTTTTTAATTTCAATTATTTTTTTAAACAGCAATAAACTCATTGGATTAATAGGATGGTCAGCATCTCTATTGTTCATTCTTTATAATTATATAGTATATCTGGTTTCAATGAGATTTATTTTTAATATAATAATTAATTCTGTAATGCTTTTATTCTGTGTAATAAGTTTAATAAAAATACTGCTTTTATTGGATCAGGAAAAGCTGGAGAAATGGAAATCGAATTTCAAATCTGTGAAAGTATTTGCCGGAATAATAAATGCAATGGGTCTGGTTTTTATAGCCCGGGCTCTTGTTAATATAATTTATTTTATTTCAGGAAAACTGAATTTATCATTGCCGGTTTTAGCAGTAAATATAGCTGATTTGCTTATCTGCCCGATCTGGGTCTTCAGCAGTTTTCAGCTTACTTTCCGAAACAGGCTCGGATATTTTAGCACCATCGTTTCATATCTTCATGCATCGATATTGTTTGTTTCATTATTTATTTATATGCTGATTAAGCCTGTTATTTTAAATACTCAATTCGTTTTAGCTGATTCAATTGTTATCGGGGTTATCGGGTTTATCTGCATAATTACATTTATTATATACATCAGAAAAATATTAATGGGCAAAAGTCCTAATGAAAATGATATTAAAAAAAACCAGCGGCAGGAAGATTTAAGCCGCTGGAATAAATTACATCATTAAATAATTCTTTTACTATTTTTTATTTTCATCAATGCTATCGGCAGTCTCAATTTTTTTTACATATGCTTCAAATGCTTCCTTGCCTTCTTCATTCCAGAAATCTTTAAAATGCTTTCTGCTTTTTCTGGAATGCATATTTTTACAACCGCTGCCGTTTCTATCCCATGGCATATGATTATCGTGATTTCTTCCTCCGCCATGGCTTCCAAAACTGCCGAAGAGTATTTTAGCAAGAATTACTATGGCAAAAGCCTGCAGATAGGTTATCACTTTAAAGCCGAAAAGCTCCGGCATCAGCCAGTTCCATAACATCTGAAATACCCATCCGAAAAGCAGCGCAAATAATACTGCCATAGCAATTCCACCTATTACCATTCCGGCTATTTTTAAAATTTTAAGACCGCGTGTTCCTCTAAATTCCATTGATCTCATAAGTTCCTCCTAAATATGTGTTTTTAAATGAATAAGTTTTCTGCTTATTTTGCTGATTGCCCGGGATTTTTTAGACAGCAAAGTTCCTACAGGAATTTCCCAGTCTTCTGAAATCTCTCTGAACGTTTTTCCTTCAAACTCAGTTAAAACGATTAAAGCTTTACTTTCCTCATCAAGAGTTTCTAATGCATTAAAAATTTCCTCTCTGATATCTTTTCTTTCGAATTCTGAAGCAGTATCATATCTGCTGTCATGGAGTAAGTCCGATAAAGAAATATTATCATTGCTGATTTCATCGATCGATTTTTCGAATTTTCTTTTTTTGAGCATATCCACAACTCTGTTTCTAAGAGACTGATAAATATATGCAGAAAGATTTTCTATAGGCATAGTTATATCAGCCTGATTAAAAAGATTGAGCATGACATCCTGAACGATATCCTCACCGTCTTTATCCGCAGCGTCATCGATTAAACCCCGTACGTAGTTAACCATTTTTGTCCGCTCGGATTTAAAGAAGTCTGTAAATTTACTGTTACGCTTTTCTTCTTTCATATCTTACAAGACTGATTTTTATAATATTTATTGCATTAATTTTTTAATATTTGATTTTTTTTAATTCGACGTAATAAAAGTAAAATTGATGAAACTGATAATAAAATTAAACCGGATGGAATAAACTTAAAAAAATATAACAAATTAGGAACATCCGGTAAATTTGAACTGATTTCATAATAAATTTTATTTGCAATTTAATCAGTTAAAAGGAATTTATACTTTTATTAAAATAATAGGAGATTTATTATGATAACACTCATTGCTACTTTAAAAGTAAAAGACGGAATGATGGATGAAGTAAAAGAAAAGTTGAAACAAATCGCTTCACATACAAAAAAAACAGAACCGGGATGTCTTGAATATATTCCCCATACTGTAAAAGGTGATGCAAATACTATAGTTTTCTATGAGAAATATCTTGATAAAGATGCCCTTAAGATTCATTCAGCAAATTTCGTTGAGAATTTTAAAGAAGTATTGCCTCTGCTAGAACCCGGCATGGATCTTAAAACATGCTTTGAAATTGTTTAAATATAGATAATGAATTCTTCTACAGAAAATCTGAAAATCAACATTTCTCAATATGTCATCCGATCTTTTAAAAAAGATGATATTCCGGATATTATATCTATTCTTAAAGGAAATGATTTATATGATGGCGAGGATTCTCTAACTGATCTATATGTACTCACCGGAAATAAAATAATTATAGCAGTCGTTCAGATTACACCATATCCTTCATATTATTTTTTAAGTTATATGTCAACCCGGCTTGAAATGCACAGGAAAGGAATCGGAAGTTATTTTTTAAAAAATATTTTATCCGGACTTGATAAACCGGTTTATCTTTATACAGTTATTTCTGAATTTTATAAAAAATTCGGATTTGAAATTATTCAGCATCCTGATATTCTTCCTCCTAAAAATGAAGAGGTTTGTAAAATCTGTATTCCGGAAAAATGCAGAACTATGAAATGGTCTCCGGAATGACTGATGCAATAAAATAACTCAAAGGGTAGAGCAATGAAAAAAAAATCGGTCATATCTAAAAAAACAAAAAGTGTAAAAGTTCAAAAGGTTGTAAAGAGTATAAAAAAGAAGCCTGTTGTAAAAAAACCGGCAATTCAAAAAAAAGCTGCAAATACAAAACTTATCAGTCAATTGCAGACAATGATTAAAGATCTAAATGAGCATGGATTGAAAATATTAATCACCCAGGCTCAGGTGCTTTTGCACAATATGAAGGTTGTGGAATCAATAAATGAGCGTAAAAAAAATCCGGAGAAGATTAAAGACAAAGGCATTATTTCTAATAAAACATCAATAGATGTTAAAGAAGCGGAGGACAACAGTTATTTTATAATTATTATAAATGGAGCACGGCTTTTCTTTTCCCTTGAACAGATGAAAATGCTTGTAAAAATCTGCCATTCTTCCGGAAATGAAAAAGAAGGTTCATTTCATCTTTATAACTGGTTTTCGAAAAACAGACGGGACGTGCTGGATGACGCTAAAATTTATGGTGCTGCTGATCAGGCTCTTGCGACTATATATAAATTCATAATCAGTAAATATGCAGTCAAAAAATAAATTTTATCATTATCTGCTGTATTTAGATTTTGATCTATTATTTTGATAAAATACCAATGTATAAGTTTCATCCGTCAATTATTTCCAAAGTAAGCTTCATTAAAAAAATAAAGAATAGTAATCATTGCAACCTTAAAATAAAAGAAGAAAAACCGTATGGCAAAAAATTCAACAATTTATAAAGCTAATCTATCAATCGCAGATATCAGCAGGGATTATTATGCCGATCATCAGCTGACTCTTGCCTGTCATCCATCAGAGACTACTGAGCGTTTGATGATTCGTATACTCGCTTTTGCACTTAACGCGGATGAACGGCTGAATCCTGCAGCTGGAATATCTGATACAGATGAGCCTGATTTCTGGCTGAAAGATCTTACCGGAGCTATTGATCTCTGGATCGAGGTAGGACAGCCTGATGAAAGAAGAATACTGAAGGCTTGCGGACGTTCTAATCATGTAAAAATTTTTACGTATGGTGCAAAACCACGTTTATGGTTAAATTCTATAGAATCGAAAATAGCTAAAACAAAAAATTTATCATTATACAGCATTAACGCGGAAACGAGCAAAGCTCTTTCTTCTTTTGCTGAGCGGAATATGGATTTACAGATTACAAAGGATGTCGATGAGTTATGGATCCGTAGTAAAACTGATTCTGTTTCAGTTGATTTAAATGTTTTGAAATGATAAAAGATATAAAAATTAACCTGATTTTCCTGTTTTTCAAAAATTTATTGACACAATCTATAAATAAATTTATCTGGTTATCAGCTTGCAGAAATATTCCCCTGTAGCTCAGTCGGTAGAGCAGTTGGCTGTTAACCAATTGGTCGCAAGTTCGAGTCTTGCCGGGGGAGCATTTAAAAAAGCAGCCAGCGATGGCTGCTTTTTTTTATATATTTTATCCATCAATATATATTCTGATAATCCATATCTATCATTTTCATTCCTTCAGATAAAAATATGTAATCAGGTTTTCATGAAATAATATTTATATTGACAAAATATTTATTATATATTGTTATTTTTTAACAATTCAATTATGAGTAAGATAAAAAACTGGAGGAATTTTATGGTTTTAGTTGCAAGTTCAGCTATACAGTTAAGCGGTGAAAGATGTAAGGAATTAAATATAAATATTGTTGATTACCCGTTATTTGTTAATGGTGAAAACTATAGCGGCACTGTTAATATGTCTTTAGAAGAAAAAAATAAGCTGAGAGATATAATCAAAGATAAAAAGAATAAAGTAGGAACTGCAGGCTTAACTTATGAAGCATTAACTACTATGTATGGAAAATTCAAAAATGAAAAAATTATTCATATGGAGCAGTCTCTTAAAATGACTGCAGCAACAGATCAGATGATGAAAAAGGTTCTTGAAGATCATAAAGAGTTTAACACTGAAATTTTTGATACAGACAGTCTTGCATCTGCATATAGCGTCCAGATTCTTGAAGCTGCAAAGGCATTGAAAAAAGGAATTTCAGATGATGATTTTCATAAACTTATAAAAGAAAATAGAAAAAATTCAAGACATATCGGAATAATACATGATCTTTTCTTTCTAAACAGGGCAGGCCGTGTTGGTTTTGCAAAAGCGCTTCTTGCAACTGCTTTTAATCTGCTGCCTATACTCAGTTCAACTGAAGTGCCGGGGCAGTTAAAAAATGTAGGAAAGGCTAAAACCGCAGCACAGGCGAATCAGATTCTTATAAATTTAATTGAAGAGGATATTAAGAAAAAGAACGGGAAAAAAATTTCAACTATAGTTTCTTATTGCGGCGATCATGAAAAGGAAGTTAATCAGTTTGTTGAAATGTATAAGAATAAAGGATGGAATTCAGAAATTGAAGTTCATTACGCAAATCACAGCAACATGTCGCATATGGGGCCAGATTTCTTTGAACTTGGTTATATAATATATGAATAATATATGGCGATAATAAGATGAAAAAAAATGAATTAATGCCGGGGATGGCATCTCCGGCATTTTCCCTTCCAGACGAAAATGGAAACAGCGTGTCTATCTCAGATTATAAAGGCAGATGGCTGGTTCTGTATTTTTATCCGAAAGACGGAACAGGCGGCTGAACAGCCGAGGCAGTTGATTTTACCGGTGCGGTAAAAGAATTCAGAAAGCTTAAAGCAGAAATTATCGGAGTTAGTCCGGATTCGCAGGCAAGCCATATTAAATTTATAGCTAAAAATAATCTTGGAATAAAACTTCTTAGCGATACAGAGAAAAAGACTCTTCAGGATTATGGAGTGTGGAAGCTGAAAAAAATGATGGGCAAAGAATATATGGGAGTTGAACGAAGCACATTTTTAATAAATACAAAAGGAGAAATTTCATATATCTGGAGGAAAGTTACTGTTGAAGGTCATGTAAAGGAAGTTCTTTCAACACTGAAAGAACTTCAATGATTATTTTTCGCTGATGGTTTCTTCAACCTTCATTCCAAAATGTCTGCCGCCTTTTTCCGCATATCCTAGAACTTCATCTCCAGCCTTAAGAGCTGCAACACTCACAGCATCACCTGCCGGATTTGTCAGCCTTATAGTTTCAGCGTTCTGCAGTATAACAGTATGCTCATTTCCGTTTTTATCATTTGCGTAAATAACCAGCATCGGTCTTTTTTCAATTTTTGATCTGCCGACAAAAGCCGCATATGTTTGCCCGCTTTTATTCACGACTAAAACAGGGTCGCCTGTTGAAAGCTCTCCCAGATAGCGCGTTTTTCCATCCGGAACCATAACATAGGCATGAACTGCTCCTGCATTAACTCTGAATGGTCTCGGCGAAACATACGGATTTTCAATATTTTCCGCATGTACAAGAAACATTCCTGAATTGGAATTCCCGACAAGCATCCCCTCGCTGATATTAAGATTACTGCATGTGTCCACGCATACACGATCGCCGATTCCGATATTTTTAATTTGAGTTATTCTGAAAATTTCAAGAGCAAACTTTTCAGAATCAATCTGCTTAATAAATTTTACAACCGGAGAAATTTCTGCCGGATCTTCAGTTTCAAGAATTATTCCTGAAACGCCTTTTTCCATTATTTCTGCAGCAAGTTTTGCTTCTTCAATGTTTTTTACAAAAGTAAAAAGTCGGTCTCCTGCATTCGGTATCAGGTTTTCAACAGGAATAATGTTCCAGTCTGTCAGCCGTACTGCAGTAATTTTTGACTTAAGAGCTGCAGAGGCTCTGTTCTCGTCGTTTTTATCTTTTATAGTAATAATTTCAATATCATCAGGTATTATCATATCTGCGCTTTTATCATCTGATACAATACGTATTCTGCCCAGTTCCCTGATTTTTGGAATAAATTCAGAAGGGCAGATTACTGCATCTACTCCTGATTCAAGTGATTCAGTAATTATTTTTTTGTCCCAGGTCTTTATACTGATCCAGCACTGCTTCATTTTGTTTTACCATGAACAATTTCAGATATTTTTTTAATAATTAAACTTGGATCATTGTGCTGGAAAATATTTCTTCCAATTGAAACGCCGGATCCGCCTGCCTTGATTGATCCACTTACCATGTCGAGTATTTCCTGGTCAGTTTCCATCTTTTCACCGCCTGCAATAACAACTGGAACAGGGCATCCTGATGTTACCTCAAAAAAAGTATCAGGCGATCCGGTGTAATTGACTTTTACAATATCAGCGCCGAGTTCGGCTCCAACCCTTGCAGCATGCTTGACAACTTTAACATCGTACTCATTCTTTATTTTTTCACCGCGGGTGTACATCATTGCAAGAAGAGGCATACCCCATTCCATGCATGCGTTCGAGACAAAGCCTAAATTATGAAGCATATCGGATTCGGTATTTGCTCCTATATTAATATGAACTGATACACCATCTGCTCCGAGTTTTATAGCTTCCTCAACAGTGCAGACAAGTGTCTTTGCATTTGAATCAGGAGATAATACTGTACTTGCAGACAGGTGAATTATAAGTCCTATGTCGCGTCCTGAATGTCTGTGCCCCCTTGAAACCAGTCCCTTGTGCATTATAATCGCGTTTGCGCCGCCTTCAGATATGCTGTCAACTGTATCAGGCATATCAATCAATCCCTCTATAGGGCCTACTGTTACACCATGATCCATTGGAACAATTATCATTTTTCTTGTGTTTCTGTTTAAAATTCTTTCAAGTCTTATCGTTTTACCTATCATATATTACCTTCTTTTTTTTTAATTTTATAGTTTTATTAAAATCCTGGTTATGTTTGATTAAGCAGGTTATTTCCAGCGCCAGTCTTCAGGTTTGGGAAACAGATTTGTCCTGAACATGAATCCTGCAGTTGCCTTAACATCATAAAAAAATGCATAGGTATCCGGCGAGTGCGGCAGGAAATTCTGAAAATAAAATGTAGTAATAAAGCCGAAGTTCAGATCAAAATATTTTGCAACGCGGAATTTAAAATTTAATCCAACGCCAGGTCCTGCCATGAACTGACTGATATCCTTCAAAGCCTCTGACGAAATGTTTCCATCAGGCGAAGGATTTGGTGATGTAATAACATATAGAAACTGTGTTAAAGTCACTCCAGCGAGCATCTGCAGAGAAAAAAAAGATTTATTGAAAGATCCGATAAAATAAATCGGCAGTGTTATTGAACCCGCTCGCATCACTTCTGATTTTGAAGATGGAAAATAATTCATTGTAAGATTCGAGTGTGATTGCGTAAAATAAAGACCCGTATGAATTCCAGCGTTAGATGTGAACATTTTTTCAATTACAAATCCACCGCCATAACTGATTCCCGGATCAAATTTTATCGGACCGTATAAAACGACAGGGAATTGAGTTCCAAATGTACCAACAAGGCCAAAAGAAACATTCGGTTCCGCTTCGTTTTTTTCCGGAATGAAATTATCATTTTTTGCATTGTCAGATGAAATAGTAAGTTTTATTTTTTTACCCGCAGCTTTCTCCTCGGCGTTTATAGAAATTATAAACGTGAAAATAATAGTTAAAATAATAGCTGCTTTTCTTAACATTTTATTTTGCTTTATCCGGCATAAGGCAGGTTCCATTGAAAACTGAACCGGATTCAATGAAAATATCAGGGCTGATAATATCGCCGCTGATCCTGCTTTTATTGAATATTTCCACTTTGTGATCCGCTTTTATTTTACCTGAAACTGTTCCATTGATTGAAACCACACCGGCTTTAATCTCAGCGTTAACAGCTGCCTCTCTTCCAATAATCAAGTGTCCGTCTGATTCTATGCGGCCGTCAAAATTACCTTTTATTTTAATGGAATTTTTAAATTTTAAAGTTCCGGAAAATTTAATATCATGACCAATAACTGTATGTATGTTATTTTCGTCTTCTACAAGTTCATTAATATCTGCCATTTCAGTCTCCGTTTAATAATTTGTATTGCAGTAAGAATATTATGAATAAATCATAATAGATTATATGCTGTATGTCAACCTATGTTTTTGATTGAATTTCTTTTATTTTTAATGAATATTCCTGTCAATTATATAAGTATAAGGAGGTAAATATGAAAATGTATGAGATTTGTGAGATATTTATGTAAAGATTATTTTATCTCAAAATCTACCTTTCTTACACCTTTATTATTTCAGTTAAGATCAACAACTTCACCGAATTGTTTTAATTCATCTTTTAATGAAGGATTGCCTACTACAACCCTGACCAGTCCGTTTTTGTATAATAATTGAGATTCTTTAAGAATTTTTTCTGTATTTACTTTTTTCAGATTATCTGTATATTTTTCAAAGTAATTTTTCGGAAGACCTGTGTATTCAAGTTCAAGAATGTTTCCCATTAGACTCATTGTGCTGTCAAATTTGAATACGAAACTGTTTGTAAGCGATTCAATAGCCCAGTTGAGCTCATCTTTTGTAACAGGCTCTTTTGAAATCTTTTTAATGTTTGCATCAATGATGCGTATAACTTCCTGAGTATTTTCTGTTTTTGTCTGGGCAAATGCAAGGAATACCCCGGTTTTTTTTCTCGCCCTTATGACGGATTGAACGGAGTAGGCCATGCCTTTTTTTACCCTGATTTCGCTTACGAGCCTTGAACTGAAAGAACCGCCGCCGAGAATATAATTCATTATGGTTCTTGCATAATTTCCTTCGTAGGATATTACTTCAGAGAGAGTTCCCAGCGCTATAGTTGATTGAGTGAGATTTTTTTTGAAAAAGAATATTTTTCCCTGTGATTTTTTTATATTATCGGAAATAATTTCTTTATCAATTTTATAATCCACCTGGCCGTTTGCCGGAAGAGTGCTTAAACCTGTTTCAAAAATTTTTTTTACGGAATTTAAATCCTGAGAAGAAGCAGATGCAATCAGAATATTATCAGCCTGAAAAAATTCATTCCAGCTTTTCACAATGGCATCTTTTGTAATCAGTTTTATCCCTGACTCGGTCGGAGCTGCGCCGTAGGAATCTCCTCCGAAAATAATTTCACGTGTTTTTTCAAGCGCTATAAAATCCGGTTCATCGGATTTTCTTTTGATTTCATCAGCAAGCATGTTTTTAGCTGTTGTGATTGTTTCATCTGAAAAATCAGGATTTTTTAAAATATCATATATTGTATCTGCTGCAATTGAAGAATATCTCTGGAGAATCTCAATGTTTATAGATGTTGTTTCAAATGATGTATTAATTGATATTTTCCCGCCCAGAGATTCAATCTTTTCAAAATAATTTTTTGTTGAACCGATGTTAAGAATTTTAACAATCAGATCTGACATGCCCGCAGTGTCTTTTTTTTCATTCAGCT
This sequence comes from uncultured Leptospirales bacterium, assembly GCA_964392365.1. Taxonomy (GTDB): domain Bacteria; phylum Spirochaetota; class UBA4802; order UBA4802; family UBA5550; genus CAYMPH01. The sequence goes on along the minus strand of CAYMPH010000019.1, from coordinate 45,917 downwards.
TTCCGAAGCCGATAGAAGCTGAGATTGCGAATCTCGGCAGTTCATCCCTGTAGTAGAAAACCTTTATATTGTTTTTCAGATTGAAAGAATCTACATCCGGTATTTTAAATTTGATGTTATTTTCCTTTCCTGAACTGTAATTAAACCACGTAGACATAATTATAATCGCTAAAATAATCTTATTTTTTTGAATCACTTTTTACTTCCTTCCTGCTGTCGGCTAATATTCCGACAACCCTGTTTTTTTCAGTCATATATTTTGCTGATACATTTTTTATATCATCAACTGTAATTTCGTTCGCGGCTTTTATGAAGCTCAGGAGATATTTCCAGTCGTGGAATATTGTCTGATAATAGCTGAGCATGCGCGCAATTCCCTTGTTAGTGTCGAGAGAAAATACAGTTTCAGATTCGATCTTATTTCTTATTTTAACAAGGTCTTCGCTGTTAAGGCTATTTATTATTTTAGCCATTTCCTCGTAGATCATTTTTTCAGCTTCTGCTGCGCTGATATGAGGGCGCGGTGATCCGTATATCATGAACATGTTGTCATATCTTACACCCGGCATTCCGTTCCAGGAGCTTATTGATGTGAATGCTTTCTTCTCAATTACAAGCGACTTATATAGCGGAGAGGTTTTTCCAGATGAGATAATGTCTGATAAAATATCAAACACGTAGTCGTCTCTTGCAGGGAATGAAGGTTTGTGCCATCCCATCATTATCAGGGGATTAGATTCGTGAAATACAGTGAATCTTCTTTCACCGTTTTGTACCGGTTCAACTACAGGTATTTCAGACGGGTTCTGCTTTTTAGGAATATCCCCGAAATATTTATTCATGATTTTTAAAGTTTCATTCGTGTTCTGCCTGCCTACGATTGTTATTGTCATTCTTTCAGGAATGTAATAATCGCTGAAAAATTTCCTGATATCTTTAATTGAAAGATTTGGAATGTTAGAAGCCCATCCGATTGTAGGGTGTCTGTATGGATGAGCTGAAAAAGCCTGAGCAAGAAACTGCTCGAAAAGAACACCTGTTCCGCTTGAATCATATCTCATCAGCCGCTCTTCAAAAACATTATTTCTTTCAATATAAAATTCCCTCAGCACCGGACCTTTTAATCTTTCTGATTCGATTTTAGCCCAGAGTTCAATTTTAGATGCCGGCAGCTCAATATAATAGCCTGTTTCGTCTTTTGATGTTGATGCGTTGAATCCTACACCTCCGTTTGATGCATAAATTCTGTCATAGGGTGAAGGATCAATAAACTCATTCTGAGCTTCCTGCAGCTTCGTCAGCTCTTTTTGAAGTCTTACAAGAATGGGATTCGCAGGATTGGCAAGTCTCAGCCTGTCAATTTTTTCACCGAGGATTTCAATCTTATCCATAATGATTTTTTCTTTTTTAAAATCTTTTGTTCCTGTTTTTTCTGTTCCCTTAAATAACATATGCTCAAGAAGATGCGCAGCACCGATTGTGTTGTATGATTCGTCTGCAGAACCGACCCGGAATGAAATTTCAAAAGCGAGAGTAGGGGATATTCCCCGGTTAAGTATAATGAGAGTGATGCCGTTTTTCAGCTTTTTGACAGTTACATTTTTTTCAAGATAATCGGACGCGTCAGTAATTCCTGCAGATAAAACAGATGGTATGAGAAGAGACAATAATACGCTGTATATATACTTTAACATTTTTTATTCCTTTTGAATTTTTACTGTTTTTTTTCATTGGATTCTTTTTCACGCTGGAGAATTTCTTCAGCAAGAATTTTCAGTTTCGGGGAAACTTTAAGCGGCGGAAGTTCAACTTTCTGATCCTGTTCTTTGCCAAGCAGTTTTCCGAGAGCAAAAAACATTCTATCGTAAATCTGGTTTACCATACCTTCACTTTTTACCATCTGATAGAATTTTAAAGCAGTAAGAGGCTGCTTTTTATCATAAAAATGATAATCTGCAACGCGGGTAAGCCCGTCCCTATAGCCTGTTTTAATGAAAATTTCTGTAGCTTTTTCAATATTGCCGTTATTGAAAAGCTCATTTCCTGCCCGGATCAGTTCAATTCGCTGTTTATTATCCATGTGTTTAAAGATACATAATGTACTGTTTTTTTCAAGTAGAATTTTTATATTCACTTCGTAATTGAAGTGTAGCAGAATTCTCGAGGAGAGAGGAGTATCCCGGTACTCCTCTCTCCTCGAGACTCCACTCTCCTCCGGCCGCTTTAAAGCCGCGGGGGCTTTTAAGGATCTTTTATGATTTTAAATTTAATCTGTTCTAATGGAATTTATTTTTCCTCCCGGGTTGAAATGCTCCCTTTATGCCGGTGGGTTGCACCGGCTCGAGTGGAAGATTCATCATCAAGTACTAATAATCTATTCAATATTTTTTTCTATTTATATTAAAATTAATTTCAACACGAGCCGGTTTCTTTAAAACCGTGCGAAAGGGAGCATTTTTCCCCGGAAGGGAAAGTTAATAACCTTGAATCAGTAAAAGTTTTGTTTCAGGAAATGTTCATAAGGCCTGCGCCGTTGAGCAGGCGGCGAAGAGTGGATACATAAGGAGAGAAGGGTGCCAAGACAGCCGTCTCTTCTTATGAAAATTGTAACACAGCACATTTGCGGTAAAAAAATAAATTTAATTAACCAAGTTTGTTTAATCAGGCAGTTGGCGGATTACATGAACCTCTCTTGAAACAGGTATCAGCACAGGGATTGCTGCAGCACGCAGGAAGTATCAGCCTTACAGACTTTTCAAAGAAGATATAATCCCATATCCAGTGAATTAAAACAAAAACTTTATTTCTGAAACCGATCAGATTCAGTATATGTATGACAATCCAGATCATCCACGCAGTAAAGCCTTTAAACTTTTTATTTCCAATTTCTGTTACAGCTGAATTCCGGCCGATAGTAACCATGGAACCTTTATCCTTATAAACGAAATCCTCCTGTTTTTCTCCTGAAATGTCGCGCAGAATATTTCTGGCAGCGAGCCTGCCCTGCTGTATGGCAACAGGGGCAACCATTGGCAGAGGCGAGCCTTTTTCTTCAAAATGCGTCAGATCTCCTGTAACATATACATCTGGAAAATCTTTAATCTGTAATGTTTTTTCAACGCGGATCCTTGAATTTCCGGTCATTGATAATTCTGTATCTGTATCTATAGTTTCTCCTTTAACCCCGGCAGTCCATATAACTGATTCGCTGAGGATTGAACTGCCGTCTGTAAAGAATACACCCTCTGAATTAATCTTGGCTACTTTCGAATTTAAATAAACATTAACTCCCATCAGGATTAACTTTTCAGCTGCATATACGCTTAAATCTTCTGACAGCATGGATAAAACTCTGACTGCAGAATCAATCAGCGAAACTGTAATTTCTTCAGATCTGATAGAAATGAAATCTTTCTTTAAAGGTCCTTTGATAAGTTCGGACAATGCTCCGGAGAATTCGATACCTGTAGGGCCGCCGCCGACAATTACAAATGATAACAGTTTTTTTCTTTGTTCAGGGTCAGTGCAATATGAGGCTCTTTCAAAACAAGAAAGAATATGATTTCTCAAAATAACTGCATCATCCAGAGTTTTTAATGAAAATGCTATTTCTTTGGCGCCTGCAATATTATAATATGTTGTTGTGCTTCCTGTTGCAATGATCAGATAGTCATAATTAATTTTCTGATCATTGCATTCCAGAGACTTATCTTTTAAATTTATCTTTTGAACCTCAGATCTTAAATAATTTATATTTTTATGATTTCTTAATAGCGATCTGATTGGAAAAGCTATCTGCTCGGGTTCAATTTCAGCAGCGCCGACCTGATATAATAAGGGAAGAAATGTATGATAATTATTTTTATCTATAATCGTAACCCTGACTGATTTTTTAAAAAAAGTTCTAACAGCCCAAAGGCCCGCAAAACCGGCGCCGATTATTACAATATGTTTATCCGCAGAATTGTTTTTCATCTTTAGATTTCCTTCAAATTTACAGAAATAATTTTATTTTAAGTCTCTATTACGGAATTAATATATAGAAGATCCTGTCAATAATTATACTATATATCAAAATGATGGCAAAAATTTGTTGCAACTTATACATAAGTTTAAGAGTTGTAACATGATCAATCGCCAGCATACCTCAGTTGGTAGAGGAGTCGATTCGTAATCGACCTGCCGCCAGTTCGATCCTGGCTGCTGGCTTATTTTTTATGAATTCCTTATAAAGTCCGCGCAATGAATTATCCGATAGTATATATATAATATCCTCTAAATAAAAATCCGGAATAAATAATGAAGCAATCATTTGAAAATATAGTTCTTACCGATCTTGAACTCATAGATTTCCAGAGCTTTTTAAAATCAGGACCTCTTGAGAATATAGCTGAGAAAATTCTCGACAGCCTGTACGGCGATACAGACATGATGCGGAGGGATTTGCTGGATAAATTCCTTGAATATATTTATAAAAGATGCATGACCGGGTATGTTGACATTCCGAGTATGGCTTATCCTACAAAGCGCATGATGGATAAGGATCTTGAAGTAAGGGTGAAATTGCTGATAAATGAGCATCTTTATCCGGATATCGTTCTAAGGATTTTAAAATTTTTTCTAAGAAATGTTCATGAGGCAGATTCAAATCTATATCTTGCAAATCTTATTGAATCTGATGAAATAATAACTTCAATTTTAGATACATACAGGCTTTTAAAAAAGGATATTTTCAAACCGGATGAGGATGAAAGAACTCTGAATGTTAAAAGAATTCAGCAGTTTTTTAAACATTCAGAAAATAAATTATCTTCTCCTCTTGATGCCTGCGCGAGGCTGAAATATATACTCGAGTTTTTTGCTATTAAAAAAAATGTATCCCACCTGTATAAAAGTGAGGATATTCTTCTTTACGATATTAAATAGATTTTCATCCGAAACTAATTTCTATTTAAGTTTTTCAATTACATCCCCCTGCTGCATGCTGCTTTCACGTACATTGATGTTTTTATATCTTTTTGAATCTGAAAATGATCTTTTGTTGTTGTATTGGGCATTATAAGAAGCAATCAGCCAGAATAGAATATCTTTTAAATCCTGGGGTGAAGTGTCTACGATTGTATATCTGTAATAGAGTTTATTGATATCGAAATTATTGATAATATGTTTGTAATTTGAAGTTTCATGGTCTATAAATTTTTTAAGTCCGATTCTGCATCCATCCCTCCAGCAGCCGTAAAAAATAAGATCAGAATAGGAATTTCTTTCAGCATGATGAAGTGACACTATTCCAGCTAATTCCGGCAGTATTTTGCCTGCTGAATATTTTTCGTATTTATAGTAAGGTGACCATGCTATATCGTAAAATGCTTCATCGTTATGAATTCTTTTTTTCATATTAATCCTTTTTTTTCCGGTTCATTTTTTTAATTAGATTTTTTAATATATGATCAAGTAAAATGCTTCTTTTATTAGCATCAACCTGATTGAAAAGCTTGCGCCTGGTTCTGATGTCAACAACGAAATAATTTGAAATAAAATCTGTCAGCTGTCCTATGTCAGTTAAATAGTTTAATAGATTTATAAGTTTGTCTGATTCTTCAACATTTATCAGAAAAATAAGTTCCTGAGCTTTTTTTCTAAGATCTTCAGTTGATTTTTCATCAGAATCTTTTTTCCTGTCATGAATAATATTAAAGTCCGCTTCAGTATAATTATATATATTATTTATTGTTATTCTGTTTAAACCTTTTATTTTTATTTTAATCGTTTTTTCGAAGATTCCCAGAGAGATAATTTCAGCATATGTTGCCATCTTGTTTTTATGAAAATAGATATCAAAAAAATTTCTTATTGGATAAGCTATGATTTTATCACCTGACTGAAGATTCCTGGAATTTTCAGTTAATGGAATAACTACATTCATTGTGCAGTTTGGGAATACAATTTTTCTGTTGATATAGTATATTTTAACTTTTTCCATTTTGTATAAATCAAAAATAAGATAGTTGCTGATTAATTTAATGGTTGCAAATTTTGTCAATACGTATATAAAATACCATTTTAATAACTTTTCAACAAAAAAAATCTATTGATATTAAAAAAAGAATGAAGAAACTTTACGGAATTGAAGTTTTTTTAATCATTAACAACGAATCAGAAAAGGAGCAGGCATATGGAAAAAAGAAAAAATGAAAGAGTAAATAAAAAAATAAAATCTGAGGTTCATTCAGAATATGCAATGACTTACAGTACTTCTATTGATCTCAGCAGCGGTGGAATTTTTATTTCAACACCGGAACCGCTTGCAAATGGAACTGAAGTATTAATATCGTTTAAAACTCCAGATAATGAAAATGTGGAAATAAAAGGAATTGTCAAATGGATTGCAGACAATGATGAAAAATCCGGTATGGGTATTGAATTTGTAAATCTTTCCGAGAACGTAAGAAAACATGTTTTAAAGATGAATGAATAATAAAAAAAATTAATCAGTTTTGATTCCGCCTGTTTTAGCAACAGCTTTAATGAAATAATAACCGAAAGGGTTGAGATTTTCACCGGTTATTAAATAAATTCTTTTAATAATAAAAGCGCAGGCGTATTTTTTCAGGTCAAGACTTTTAATTATTTTAAATAACGACTTGAACATTTCATCAAGATAAATAAAAAAAAGATTAAAAATAAATGTTTCCAGTTCCTGTTTTATTATATCATTAAATGACTTGATAAAATTTTCTTTTCTATCCATAAGAAATTTTTCATATAGTGTTTTTATTCCGAATTCCTGCCCGATCAGATATTCAACGCTGAAAACCGCATCATCTTTTTTTTCAGGTGACTGAAGAGATTCAGGATTGATTAAATATTGATCATATAAAGATTTTATTCTTTTTTGAAATACTTCTTCATCGTAACTTCTTTCCTTGTTGATATCTGAAAAAATAAGCATTAGAATATCATCTATTTTTGTTCCGTATTGCTTTCCGAACGGGGTTTCCAGCATCTTGTCCTTGAAAACCTTGTTTACAATTGACTGGGATTTTTCAGCTTCGCGTCTTGCAATTTTTGCCATTATCCCATTGTCTGACGCATTAAGTAATGTATCGGGTTTAATTGATTTAATTTCAGCAATCTTTGTAATGAGGTATTGTATATTTTCTTTTACTTCATTTAAAGAGATTCTGGGTCTCTTTTCAATTATAAGATTATCGTTTTTTATGTCATCATCATTAAAGAAAAATTTAATATAAGTTTTGTCATAACGCCAGTCGTTTTTATTCAAAAGAGTCACATATGCATCGTGCAGGGATGCTGCAATTATACCGTGCTGTGCTTTTGTAGAAATGGTAACATCACTCTGGGCGAGAGTTGTATAGGTTCTGACGTGTCCATTAAGTTCATTTATCGACATTGCATTTGTAGTGTTGCTTTTATGCATATTCATGTTATAAAGCTGGATTTCATTGCTCAGCCTGTTTTCAATGTGTGATCTGAGGCTTACATAGGAAGAAAGACCTGATGGGTTTACGCTATCTGAGAAAATATTTGAAATAAATTCATTCTCAAGATTTTTTGTTCCCTTCATTGCAAGATTGAAAATTCTGGTTAAAACGCCCATTTTTTCTAATAGAATTACTATTAAATTCGTTTCGAGGCTTGCAAGCTGAAAGTTATAGTTAATTATTCCGGATAATTTTCCTTCTGTTATTATTTCAGCATAATCTGTAAGTTTATTCAGTATTTTAATAATGCTTGCATAATCTAAAAAATCTGCAATTTGCTTTATCTTTTCATCCATTTCATTTTTTATTTCAGGCTTTTCCAGCATGCAAAACTCCTACTTGGCATTATTGTTAAATAGGACACGCTTTTATATATTGTAAAGCAAAAAAAAGTATTTGTTATTGACGTATTACTATTTTTACAATAAAATTGTTATTATTGGAATAATATAAAATGAATAATAAAACCATATCAGTTTTAATTGTTGAAGATGAAGTTTCTTCTGCTGTTATGCTTCAGGCTATGCTTAATAAAGCCGGTTATACAGTTTTAGCAAAGGTCGAAACAGGCGAAGAGGCAGTTATTAAAGCTTCAGAATTAAGACCTGATATTGTACTTATGGATATACAGCTTGGCGGTAAAATAGACGGAATTGACTCTGCTTGCCAGATATGGAATTTATACGGAATTCCGTTTGTTTATCTTACTGCTGGAACAAGTGACGAAGATTTCAATCGCGCCAAAGAAACCATGCCTTTTGGATATATAATTAAACCCTATAGTTTTAATCTTTTAAGCGCTGTTATTGATCTGGCTTTATATAAATTTAATACTGACTGGAAACTTAAGGAAACTGAAAAAAGAAACGCAAATATACTTTCAAGCATTCCGGATAAACTTTTTAATTTAAATTTAGATGGAAGCTTTACAGCTTCATCTGATGAAAAACTTGCCTCTGAATATTACAATGCAGGATTTCTAAACGATTCTGTTCTTCAGAAAATCAGGCCTTTAGCATCAGAAGCGGTTTCTTCAAATCAGATCCAGTATTACGAATATTCAATAAAAAATAAATCAGTAAATAATTATTTTGAAGCAAGGATCCTAAATGTAGGTGCTGGAAGTGTTCTTGTCTTATTGAGAGATATTACTGAAAAAAAGAATGCAGAACTTGAACTTGAAAATTACAAAGCTCATCTTGAAGAGCTTGTTGAACAGCGTGCGAAAGAAATCTATTCAGTGAATAACAATCTCAAGGAAGAAGTAAAAAAAAGCGAGAAATTTCAGTTAAATATTAAAATGTTCAAGCAGGCAATTGATCAGTCTCCGAATCTTGTAGTTATAGTTAATAAAGTTGGCGATATCGAATATGTAAATTTTAAGTATTGTGAAATTACCGGCTATGATCCTGAGGATTTTGCAGGAGGCAATCTCAACAGGCCTGCAAATAAAGTAATGCCTGAACCTGACATGTGGTCAAAAATAATTAAAAATAATGAATGGAGCGGAGAGCTTTACGGCTTAACGAAGGCCGGCGGAATTTTTTATCTTAAATCAAAAATTTCTACAATAAGAGACAGCAGTAATGGAATTCTATACTATATCCTTCTTTCAGAAGATATTACACAGGAAAAAAAAGAGCGGATGCTGCTTGAAAAAACCAGGGAATTAATTGAAAGTACAGACATTGAAATTCAGGACAAGGATCTTGACTGGCAGGAATGGAAAGAGAGGATGATGTCGAGAAATGTTTCCAGAACAGACAAGTCTCTCTTTAGAAACATATACAACAGCTTTACTCAGGGAGCTGGTTTTGGATCGCTTTTAACATTAATCGATATGATGAAATCGGTTAATGAAAAACACGATGGAAAAAATCTTGTAGATTCAGGCCTTTTTAATATGATAGCAACGAATGCTGAAACAGCGCAGGATGCTTTTAAAACTTTTTCAAGTATTGACTTTATTATTTCTAATGATTTTGTTCAGGAGAAAATTTCATTCGGGGATTATTATAATTTTGTTAAAGCTGTTATATTTAAAATAAATGACTTTTTAAAATTAAAAGATCAGAAAATAATAATTAACGATTTAAACGCATCTTACAAAAAAGCATATGTGAATATCAATAAGGAATATTTTTATAAAGCTCTATATGAGGGTCTGATAAATGCGATTAAATTTTCTAAAAATAAAACTTATATAATTGTAATAGTTTCTATTGAAAACAGAAACTCGGTTATAACAATACTGAGTGAACCGGAAAAGGGTTCTGATGGAATACTCGGTATTCCTCCTGAATATGAAAAAATTATTTTTGAACCTTTTTACAGGCTTTCGAAACTTGTTTTTGAGCAGTATAAAACACTTGATTTCGGTCTTGGCCTTACTCTTATTGAAAAAATAGTTATTAAACACGGCGGAGATGTTGTTTTGAAAAATATTATTGATCATTCAGATATTAAAAGAGAGCCGCTGTTTAAAGTAAGTCTTGCAATAACTTTACCGCTTGCATCGGATAAATAGTTTGAATAATAAATTTAATTAAAAGTATTTTGTTTTATTAAAAAGGAGAAAAAAATGCCGTATATAAATGTTAAAACAGCCGGGAAACTCACGAAAGAACAGAAATCAATAATTGCTGAAAAATTTACCGCAATATTATTTGAAGTTGCAGCAAAAAAACCTGAATCAACATATATAGTTTTTGATCAGGTTGAAAGGGAAGACTGGGCTTCCGGTGGAAAGCTTCTTTCTGAATAAATGAAAATGAAATTAATAATCTATTTGATAATATCTTCGTTCATAACTTCAGCTTTATTTATTACAACGCTGTTTTCAGAGGATACAATAAATTTTAAAATTTATAAATGTGAAAAAATCTGCAAAGAAAGATACGAAACCTGCGAACTGAAAGCTTCAATGAGAAAAGGCAAAGAAAAAAATAAAATTGAAGCTATTTGTTCAAACAGGCTTTTCGACTGCAGAGAAAGGTGCAGGAAAATAAAATGAAAGAAAAAGTATTTTTTATTAAATCAGATGGTTTAGATGAGCAGGGCTTATCTTTAAAAATATTAAAAACCATAACAGAAAATGGCCTTCTTGATTTTATCAGCAGGAACGATATGACTGCTGTAAAAACGCATTTCGGAGAAGCCGCTGGAAACGGTTTTGTCAGGCCGCTGCATATTAAAGCTGTCGGAGCCGAAATTAAAAAAAAGGGCGCTCTTCCGTTTTTAACAGAAACATCAACTTTATATAAGGGTAACAGATCAAATGCTGTCAGTCATATTCATCTTGCCAATAAGCATGGTTTCGGCTATGAAAATACTCAATTGCCGATAATAATGGCAGACGGCCTTTTTGGCGATGAGGAAACTGAAATTGAAATAAATGGTAAAATTTATAAAAGCGTTAAAGTTGCAAAAGGTATAGCAGCAGCTCAGTCAATGGTTGTTTTTTCCCATTTTACCGGGCATCTTGCTGCCGGCTTTGGAGCTGCTTTAAAAAATATCGGTATGGGATGCACGAGCAGAAAGGCAAAATTAATTCAGCATTCAACAGCCCGCCCATCGATAAAAGTTTCCAAATGCACTCTCTGCGGACAATGCGAAAAATGGTGTCCTGAAGGTGCTATTACACTTAATGAAAAAAGCGCAGTAATTAAAAATTCAAAATGCATCGGCTGCGGGCAGTGTCTCGCGGTCTGCAGATTCGATGCTGTCGGTTATAACTGGGGAGCAACTTATGAGGAGCTGCAGAAAAAAGTAGTTGAACATGCTATGGGTGTTGCTCTTCCCAAAAAAAATAAAATACTTTTTATAAATTTTCTTACAAAAATTTCTAAAGACTGCGACTGTATGACATCATTTGAAAAAATTTGTGATGATATCGGGGTTTTGCTGTCTTTTGATCCTGTTGCAATAGATTCCTCCTCTCTTGATCTTGTTGAGAAGTATACCGGCAAAAAATTCTCCGAGCTGACGTTCGATATTCCATATAAGTTCCAGATCGATTATTCAAGGGAAATCGGCTTCGGAAATCCTGATTATGAACTTATTGAAGTATAAAAAATTGAACGCGGAAAACACGGATGATTATGATGATCGCGGATTTTTTATAGGATTAAGGACTTTTTTTTATAAAAGAAAAAAGAAAGAAAGAAAATAGAATGGGATTTTCTGATTTTAAAAACTATGAAATATTAATCTTATAATATCATAAAAAATCTGCGTCATCTGCGTTCTATTGTTTTTTAATTATTTACAGCCAATATTTCAGCTTCTAATTGAACAAACCCGATTTAATTTTTTTAACCCTGCTGTTATGCTCATTCTGAAGTTTGTATGATGCATTTATATTATCCGGTGTTAGAATTCTTTTTCTGATAAAATACTGACCAATCTGGAAGTGGCTTTTCTGCTGTTTTTCCAGAATTGACCTGAATTGGAATGAATTTATAATTCCAAATCTCACAGCACAATCACCGAATCTCTCTCCGTTGTTTTTATTTCTGAGAATTTTTCCTATATCATCGGGGTGGAGAAGGTTCATTTCCATTGCAATTTCTCCAAACGACGGCCTTTGTTTTCTTTGCCAGTGAATAGCGTCAAGCAGAGTATTTAGAGAAACAAGGCCGGAATAGAAAAGAAACTGTCCAAAAAGAAGTTCATGATCAGGATATTTTTTTATAATTACAGGTGAATCTCCTGGTTTTGTTTTTATGAAAGATTCTTTATACCGTTTTTCTTCAAATTCTTCAATATAAGACGTGAGTTTTTTGTATGCTTCATCTACTAATTTAAATTTTTCACCAAGTTCTTCTGCATCCAATCCGAGCAATCTTGCCCTGTCAGGATGAGAATCAAATATTTTATTTCTATATGCGGATTTGAGTGAATCCATATTAAGGCTGTTTATATAATCAAGAGTAAATTCAAGATCAGGCCTGAACAGAAGCCTGCAGGCCTGCAGGATGTCGTTATTGCTGTTAATTTCCATAATAAATCCTTTAACGGTATATATGAAATAAATCCGCTATTATCATTTTCGGCATAATATGCATCTGATAGAAAGATTTTATTTTAAATTTTTTTACTGGTATCTGGTATTTACAGAAGTTTCTAATAAAAATCAAACAATGATGGCTGATCTTCCTTTTCATCAAAGCCGCTTGCGGATATGCCTGTTAGACGGACTTTTTTTTCACCGGTATAATTTTTGATTAAAAGATCTGAAGCAGTTTTATAGATTACATCTTCATCATCTGTATATTGCCCGTTTGTAATACTTCTGGTTATCTGGCTGAAGTCTTCAAACTTTAATTTTATTGATATAGTTCTGCACTTCAGATTTTCTTTTTTCAGTCTATATGCAATTCTGCTGGAATGTTCTTTAAAAGATTTATTGAGGATGTTTATATCAGAATAATCTTCATCAAAAGTTATTTCCGCTGCTATAGATTTCGTTTCCCTGTCAGAAATAATCGGACGATCGTCAATTCCTCTCGCAAAATTATACAGCATAATTCCGAATTTGCCGAAATGTTCTGTTAGTTCATTTTCGGTAAATCTCTGCAGATCTCCGCAAGTGCGAACATTCATTCTGTGAAGTTTTTCAGCTGTAACTTTTCCGACACCCCAGATTTTTTTAACTTCAAGAGTTTTTACGAAATTATCTACCATTTGAGGTTTTATGACAAATAGTCCGTCTGGTTTATTTATTTCAGATGCAATTTTAGCAAGAAATTTATTCGGTGCAACCCCGGCTGAAGCAGTGAGGTTTAGTTCATGCTTTATTCTGTTTTTTATTTCAACAGCAATTTCAGTTGCATACTCAATATTTTTTTTATTACTTGTTACATCCAGATAAGATTCATCAAGAGAAACCGGTTCAATTAAATCAGTGTAGTCTTTAAAGATCAGATTGAGTATTCCAGATGCTTCCGTATATTTTTTGAAATCAGGCTTAACAATTTTCAGGCTGCTGCAGAGTGTCAGGGCTCTTTTTACAGGCATTGCAGAATGAATTCCATATTTTCTTGCTTCATATGAAGCTGCTGCAACAACGCTGCGTTTGTCAGGACTGCCTCCAACAACAACGGGTTTCCCTTTCAGGGAAATATCGTCGCGCTGTTCTATTGAGGCATAAAAAGCGTCCATATCAATATGAATGATTTTTTTCATTGATGCACTTATTCTTTTTTCTGTTTATAAAATCAATTGTTTTCTTATTGAAATTTTTATTGAAAACATACCATTTTTATAAATGATCTGTCTTTTTAAATAAATTTTAAAACCAGAAAAGTTCTTTTAAAAAAAAACACTCTGTTTATCCATGTCCCAGCGGATGAAAATTATTATTAATTAATAAATAATTAAATAAACGAGGATATCTAATGAAACCTGAAAAAATCAAATATGAAAACGGAAAAGTTGAAGTTCCTGAAAATCCGATAATTTTATTTATCGAAGGTGACGGTACAGGTCCTGATATATGGAATGCATCAAAAATTGTTTTCGATGCTGCAGTAGAAAAAGTATATAAAGGGAAAAGAAAGATTGAGTGGATGGAGGTTCTTGCAGGCGAAAAGGCATTTAAACAAACTGGTGAATGGCTGCCCGAGGAAACTCTTAATAAAATCAAAGAATATAAAATTGCGATAAAAGGACCTCTGACAACTCCGGTTGGCGGTGGTATCAGAAGTGTTAATGTTGCCTTAAGACAGAAGCTTTTACTCTTTGCCTGTATCAGACCAGTCAGATATTTTAAAGGAGTTCCATGTCCTGTAAAAGCACCTGAGCTTGTTGATATGATTATTTATCGGGAAAATCTTGAGGATCTCTATGCCGGCATTGAATGGAAGCAGGGGACTCCTGAAAATAAAAAGGTTATAGATTTTTTAAGAAATGAAATGAAAGCTGAAATTGAATATGATGCAGGGATCGGCATTAAGCCTATCAGCAGAACAAATACAAAAAATATTGTTAGAGAAGCAATCCGGTATGCAATTAAGAATAAGAAAAAAAGCGTTACTCTTGTCCATAAAGGCAATATAATGAAATTTACTGAAGGAGCATTTAAGGAATGGGGATATGAACTTGCAGCTGAGGAATTTGCTGATAAAACTGTTACTGAAAAGGATTTATGGGATAAATATTCAGGAAAGATGCCTGAGGGAAAGGTTCTAATCAAGGACAGGATTGCTGATGCAATGTTCCAGCAGGTTTTGCTCCGGCCGGATGAATATGATGTAATTGCCACTCCGAATCTGAATGGCGATTATCTTTCTGATGCGCTGGCTGCTCAGGTTGGAGGGCTTGGTATTGCTCCAGGTGCTAATATCGGAAGCAGTGAAGCAGTATTTGAAGCTACTCATGGAACTGCGCCAAAATATGCAGGGCTCGATAAAGTAAATCCCGGCTCTCTGATTTTATCCGGAGAGATGATGTTCAGATTTCTCGGCTGGAACGAAGCAGCAGACGGAATTATACGAGGAATTGAAAAAACTATCGATCAGAAAAAAGTTACTTATGATCTTGAAAGACAGATGGAAGGTGCAGTACTTTTAAGCTGCTCTGAATTTGCCAAAGCTGTTGCAGATAATATCTGATTTTAAAATTTTATAAACTGCAAATAAAGCAGATATAAAATACGCAGAGGTTTTAAAAAACAGCAGAAATATTTTTACTGTTATTTGTAATCTCTGCGTATTATCTTTTTTTAATTTCCGGGTAATATAAATCTAATATTGATTCAATTAAAAATCACTAACAGGATCCGCCTGTATTTATAATAAAACCTGAACCGTATACAGATTCTCTGAAATCAACAACAACCGATGGACCGGTTTCTATATACCCTTTCATTTTTTCATCAAGTATAACATTGAAATCATCTTTTATTACGAAATCTTTTGTATCTTCCAGCTCTTCCAGAGCCAGTCCGAGATTCGGACCGCCTCAGCCAAAACCGTTAAAAACAATTCTTAATGCAGGTGATTTAAGTTCAGATTCCTTAAATATATCAGCAAGTTTAGCTTTTGCAATCTCAGTTATTTGTACTCCCATTTTATATCTCCTTTTATATTGTTAATAATATACTAAAATACTTTAATTGCGTCAAGTTTAAATAATATTTTTTATCTTAAAATTAAAATAAAAGAATAATTGACAATTATCTATATAACTGATATTTATAATTATTAAATTTATATTTAATTTACTCAAAATGCTGTTTAAAGATTTTGTGTAATAATTTAATTCAATAAACAACTCCCGGAGGTCTTAATTTTATGAAGAAGTCTATTATTGTTTTAGCATCTGCTTTTATCTTTTCAATATCTTTTAATCTTTATGCAGAATGTGTAAAAGGTGACTGTGAAAATGGAACAGGGACTTTTAAAATGCAGAAAGGCGGAGAATACGAAGGCCAGTGGAAAGGCGGAAAATTTAACGGCAAAGGCAAGTATTCCTGGCCTAATAAAAATACTTATGATGGTGATTGGAAAGATGGCATCATGGAAGGTAAAGGCGTTTTTACTGATGCAAAAGGCAACAAGTACACCGGCAGTTTTGTAAATAATAAACAAACCGGATTTGGTACAATGGAATGGACTGATGGCGATAAATATGCCGGAGACTGGAAAGATGATGTTCGTGACGGCAAAGGGGTCTTTACATCTACAAATGGTTCAAAATATACAGGCGATTTTGTAAAAAATAAAAAATCCGGCAAAGGCGTTTTTACAGATGCTAAAGGTAATAAATATGATGGAGATTGGCTGAACGGCGAAAGAATCGGAAAAGGGATATTTTCATATTCAAACGGGAGTGTATATTCAGGAGACTGGCAGAGTGATAAAATGCACGGAATCGGAGTTTTTACATGGAAAGATGGAAATAAATATGAAGGCGAATGGGTAAATGATACTCAGGAAGGTGCCGGTACATTTACCTATGCAAATAAAAGTCATTATAAAGGACAGTTTAAAGCAGGCAAAAGAAATGGCAAAGGATTTTATAAAGATCCAAAAGGCAATACATATGATGGAGACTGGGTTGATGGCAAAATGAACGGTCAGGGAACATATACCGATACAACAGGGAATAAATTTGTCGGAAAATTTAAAGATAATCAGTATGTAGGTCAGTAAGTATAAAAAAATAGAGCATAATGATATTTCAAGGGGCTAATGCCCCTTGAAATATTTAAATAGCAGGGGATTTGATGAGTTTTAAAACATACGAAGCGTGTGAGTTTTCTGAAACCAAAATCAGTAATTTAAAAAACGGTAAAAAAATTTTTGCTGTATTTTCAACTTTTGGAGAAAGAGAATCTGATCTGATATTTGATAAAATCAGTCTGTTGAAAAAAAAACTAGGTCATGTGATAGACAGGATTATTCTATCGCATAGAAGAACCGGAAATGACGAAGAAGCAACTGAGAGAAATGCGTTAAAAGCTGATCCAGACGCTGATATATTCATCTGTAATTTTTATTCAGTATCAGATATGGAAGATGAAAAAGGCAAGGGTTCTGATATGCGCAGGGCTCTTTATTATATAAATAAAAAATATTCCGATAAAAGTGATCCTGAAAATATCATCATACTTTTCCTTGATTCGGATGTCTCTCCGGATCATTTTGGTGAGCATTTTATATCCGGTCTTGCCGGAGCTGTTCTTGAAGGCAATGATTTTGCCAAAGCCGGTTTCTGGCGCGAAATGGGCAGGGTGAAAAAATTTGTTGCACAGCCTCTGTTTTCGGTTATTGATCATGAAAAATTAAATAAGCTTTCAGATTTTGCATATCCTTTGTCAGGAGAGGTTGCCGGTACTCTGAATTTTTTCAACAGGGTTTCATTCTGGCAGATGTACGGTGTTGAAACCGGCATAAATATTGACGCCTGTTTCGGAAATTATAAAATTGCTGATGTCAATCTTGGCTTGTATGATCATGAACATCATGAGGATAGAAATATTCAGAAAATTTCTTTTGGGGTAATAAGAACTTATTTTCTTAAACTTATTGAATACGGAATAATTGAACTTAAAGATAATGCATCTGTTTCAGATTTATTCAAAGGAAGCGAAATATCCAGAGATGGCAGCAGAAAAGAATTTGAATTTGACCTGAAAGAAAAAAAATATCAGCCGTTAATAAATATACTCTGAAAATTTTAAAGAAGGTATAATATGAAAAAAATATTTTTGTCTATGCTGATAATAATTAATTGTGCCGGGATTCTCTCAGCTCAGACTGTAAAAATGGCTATGCTTGATTTTAAAAAAGCAGGAATATCAGACGCCGAGTTTGCTGATTTTTCAGAATATTTAAGAAAAGAGCTTAATAGCAAAAAAAATGCTGTTTTAATGAACAGAGAAACAATGATGAAATATTTTAATGCAGAGAAATTTAACGCATTAGGATGTGTTGATAACGAATGTGCCTCTGAATCAGCATCGGTTCTTAAAGCGGATGTTATCCTTTTTGGATTGATATTAAAAAATGAAAAAAAGTATTCCTTTACAATCGGGTATTACAATGCAAAATCGAGAGATAAGAGCTTCACTGAAAAATTTGAATCAGAATCGGCAGCAGATATAAAAAAGAAGATGGTTCTATTTTCCGATAGAATTGCTGCTACTTTTCCCAAAGCTGATATAAAAGCAGATGAAAAAAATTCATGGGATAACGAACTAAAAGAAAAAGAAGAGCGTAAATATAATCTGAAATTTAATTTCGGAATTGAAACATCATATTTAATAATGTTTGCACCATTGTTGAACGGTGCCGGTATACCAGTTTATCAGTTAAATCCTTTCCTTGTCGGCGCAAAATTTCAACTGGAATTTTTAAATTTTATGAAATTTGGTGTAATCGGTGAATTTGCTTTTCCAATGACACCACCGGCCGGTATCAGCCCGTTTATTGCATCAGGAGGTGGAATTATTTCTTTCACAACACCTGTTTATAAGAAATATATAATTTTTATGGTTGATTTAGCTTTTCTTGGAGGAACCTATTCAAATTATTCAAATTTACCGGCATATATAGCTTTTTTTGACATCAGTCCGAGATTAGCTCTTCAGTTTTTTCCGGTATCAATTTTTGCAATTGAACTGAGTGTAGGATATAATTATTATATTTCTGCACCCAAAATGCCCGACGCAGTTTCAGTGGGGCTGAATTTTGTCTTCAGATTATGATGAATGTAATTATTTAATTAAATTCTGTATTTTTATAAAAAGTTAATCAGATTTTCTTTTAATAAAATTTAACAAAACAAAGGCATCCTTCCGGATGCCTTTGTTTTGTTAAATAGAAATAGGTAAAGTATTATAAATTTATTTTTTAACAGGTGTCTTAAGAAAAGCTAAAACCAGAACAAGACCTATTACTGCCATAGCTGCAGTAGGATAGAAAGCTACTGTATAAGAACCGAAAGTGTCTTTTGCCTGTCCGGAGATGATGCCCCCGACGATTGCACCGATTCCATATGCGAAAAATACAGTTCCGTAATTTCTTGCATAGTTTTTAATACCGAAAAATGTTTTTGTTGCAGTTGGAGCGATTGCCAGCCATCCGCCAAGACATAGCCAGAAGCCTGCGAATGCAATAACATATACAATAAAACTTCCTTCGCCGGCTGTCAGCATCATAAGAGAAACTGCAAGAATAATTATGAGGTTTACTACTGCAGCCCATTTTGGTGTTATTTTGTCAGTAAGTTGCCCGAAAAGAGGACGGCCAAGTGCATTAAATATTGCGAATATGCCGACCAGAGATGCAGCAGTTGCATTATCAATTTTTATTATCTCGTTTCCAACCGGTTTTGAAATCCCGATAGCCATTAGACCTGCAGTGCAGCCGATTAGATAGGCAAATAGGAGTCCCCAGAAAGTTGAAGTTTTTGTCATTTCTGCAGGAGTATAATCAACTAATGCTGAAGAGCCAGTTGCTGGTGTCCAGCCGGCCGGCTTCCAACCTGCAGCTGGAAATCGGTATGGAAGAGCGAGAAGAAGAAGAATTGCCGTAAAAGCGATTCCGAAATATAGAAATGTTGAAAATAATCCTACGCTGGGAATAAGCATGCTGGCAAGGTTTCCTGTAATAATAGCTGATCCGCCGAATCCAGCAAGCATTAGACCAACTGCAAGACCTGTTCTGTCTGGAAACCATTTACCTGCGATTGCTACAGGTACTCCATATACAAGACCAACTCCTGAGCCGGCAATAACGCCATAGGTGAGTGTGAGAAACACGATGTTTGTAGCAAAACTTGATAACATCCATCCTAGTCCTACTATCACTCCGCCGATTAGTGCAAGTTTTTTCGGTCCGAGTTTCTCCATCATTTTTCCGCCGAAAAACATAGTAATTGCAAAAAAGGCAAGGAAAATCATAAACGGTAAATTGCCAAGTGAAGAACTTACGCTGAAAGCCTGTTCAACAGGTTTTTTAAATATACTGTATGCATAAACACTGCCAAGACAAAGATCAATGGTGAAGCCAATAAGTACAAAAATCCATCTCCCTTTTTCCGGCGCCATACCAAAAAGTTTTTCTTCAGACATTATTGAAGCCTCCTAATTTTTTTATAATATGAATTTCTGATTTATCAGGTTATTCAATTTCGTATTAAGGAGATTTGAAGGTATTCATATATGTCAAACTTATTTTTTTATAAATACTTAAAAATATAAATGATCTAAAGATAAATATATTATATATAGAAGAAATAATTATAAATACATGGTAGATAAATTTTTTGATCTGGAAGATTTTATAACAAGAATTACTATACATATAATCAATGAGCTATTCGGAGATAATTTTAGCGTGATAATAACTTAGTATAAACAAATTTTTAAATATGGTTTGTTTTATTATTTTAAAAAAATTTATTGAATTTTTCTTTAGTTTGTTTTAGATCTTTTTAATATATAAATCAGATTATTATTGTTTATTAACATATTATAGAGTTTGTAAAGGAGAAAATGATAAATTTTTCATTATATATATTCATAAATAATCTCATATATGGGAAAAATAGATAATTTTTTTAAAAAAAATTTTTTTTAATTGAATTAATTATTTATTAATAAATACATGGATATATTAAATGATTTTGTTTAATAATTATTTTAGATTAAATATCTTTTTTTAATATTGTCTGCAAAATTTAATATCTATCAGAGGTTTTATGAGCGGAATAAATGCTATATTAGGAAAGTTTAAGAATGAGAAAACTGCCCTTCTCGATATCCTGCGTGAAGTACAGGTGGAAAAAGGTTGCGTTTCAGACCAGTCGATTTCTGAAATTGCATCAGGTCTTAATATTTCTTCAGTTGATGTTGAGGGAGTTGTTTCGTTTTATCATTTTTTCACTAAAAACCCGGTTGGGAAATATGCTGTTTATCTGAATAATAATCCGGTTTCATATATGTTCGGCAGAAAGGAAATAGCTGCTTCTTTTGAAAATGAAACAGGTTGTAAATTCGGGTCTACATCAAAGGATGGGAATATCGGTCTATATGATACTTCCTGCATCGGCATGAACGACCAGGAGCCGTCTGCAATTATAAATGGACATATTTTTACCAGCTTAACAGCAGCAAAAGTTAAAGATATTGCTGCAATGATGAAATCAGGGAAAAGCCTTCCTGATATGGTAAAGAAATATGGTGATGGAGCCAATTCTTCTGATAATATCAAATCAATGGTATCCAATAATATAAGAAACAGCGGAAAAGTAATATTTACTGATTATGAATCCGGAGCAGGTTTGAAAAAAGCTGTATCGAAGTCACCGGAAGATGTTATTACTGAAATTAAGCAATCAAACCTCAGAGGAAGAGGCGGTGCAGGTTTTCCTACAGGTATGAAGTGGGATTTCTGCAGAAAAGCAAAAGGTGAAAAGCATTATATAGTTTGTAATGCAGATGAAGGCGAGCCCGGTACATTTAAGGATAGAGTCCTTTTGACAGAATATCCTCAACTTGTATTTGAGGGAATGGCAATAGGCGGTTATTCTTTTGGAGCTGAAGAAGGAATAATTTATGTTAGAGCAGAATACAGATACTTAAGTGCACATCTCGAGCATGTTCTTGCTGATATGAGAAAGAAAAATATTCTCGGTAAAAATGCAGGAGGCAAACAGGGTTTTAATTTCGATATTAAAATTAAATTTGGTGCCGGTGCATATATCTGCGGTGAAGAATCAGCATTGATTGAATCAGCTGAAGGAAAAAGAGGAGAGCCGAGAAACAGACCTCCATTCCCAGTACAGAATGGCTACATGGGATTTCCAACTTCTGTTAATAATGTTGAGACTCTAGCAAGTATACCAAAAATATTAACAAATGGTTCTGACTGGTTTAAAAAAATCGGAACTACACAGTCAGCAGGCACTAAAATAATCAGCGTTTCTGGTGATTGTGATCTTCCTGGAGTATATGAAGTGGACTTCGGAACAACAATTAAGCAGATTCTGGAAATGACTAAAGCAAAAGATATTGTAGCAGTTCAGGTAGGCGGTCCTTCAGGGCAGTGCATTTCTGCTGTTGATTTTAATAAAAATATATGTTTCGATCAGCTTGCAACAGGCGGTTCGATGATTCTATTTAATAAAAATAGAAATCTTCTTGAAATAGCGCATAATTTTATGGAGTTTTTTGTAGAAGAATCCTGCGGATGGTGTGTACCTTGCAGAGTAGGAAATGTAATTATCAAAAACAAACTTGAAAAAATCATGTCAGGAAAAGCATCTAATGCAGATTTAGCAGAAATTGAAGAGTGGTCAAAGATTGTAAAATCTATGAGCAGATGCGGTCTTGGACAAACATCTCCGAATCCGGTTGTTTCAACACTTAAAAATTTCAGAGGACTATATGAATCTAAAATAAAATCCGGGAATGATTTTGTTACTGAGTTTGATTTATCCCGATCGGTGAAAGAATACTGCGAAGTTTCAGGCCGAAAACCCACAATCGAGGAGTGATTTAATGAGCGATACAATCAATTTTACAATAGACGGGAAAGAATGTACCGGTAAGTCCGGACAGACTATAGTTGAAGCAGCAGCTGCAAATAAAGTTTATATTCCAACCCTCTGTCATTTTGAAGGTCTTAAACCTGCAGGAGCATGCCGGATTTGTACTGTTACTGTAGCAGATAGAAAAATGGCAGCATGCACAACTCCAATTTCTGAAGGAATGGCAGTAGTAAATAAAACAGCTGAACTTGATGATATGAGAAAAGCTATCGTTGAAATGCTTTTTGTTGAAGGTAATCATTATTGTCCATCATGCGAAAAGAGCGGTAATTGCGAACTTCAGGCTCTCGCATATAGATATTTGATGCTTGTACCTAGATTTTCATTTCTATATTCATTTAAACAAATTGATGCCTTTGGTAAAATTTTAATCGAACATAACAGATGTATTCAGTGCAGAAGATGCGTAAGAGCAATTAAAACTAAAGATGGTAAAAATATTTTTGCAATTGTAAACAGAAGCGAAAAAAGTCACATATCAGTTGATCCGAAACTTGTAAAAGAGCTGACAGATGATATGGCAAAAAAAGCCATGGATTTATGCCCTGTTGGATCAATTATTAAAAAAGAAATTGGATTTGTGGTTCCAATCGGTCAGAGAAAATATGATCATAAGCCTATAGGTAGTGAAATTGAGAATTAATGAAGAAAATTGCGGAGGAATATAATGTCTAAACCTGTCATTGCAACAACGTCTCTGGCTGGATGCTTCGGCTGTCACATGTCGCTCCTTGATATAGACGAAAGAATACTTGATCTGATTGATCTTGTTGAGTTTAATAAATCACCTGTTGATGATATAAAAACTTTTACAAAACAGTGTGATGTGGGAATTATTGAAGGTGGATGCTGCAATAGTGAAAATGTGCATCTTCTGAAAGAATTCAGAAAAAATTGTAAAATTCTCGTAGCTGTAGGCGAATGTGCTTTTACCGGCGGTCTGCCTGCAATGAGAAATGGCATCCCGCTTAAGGAGTGTCTTGATGAGGCATATCTTAACTGTGTTACAGTTGATGATAAAATAATCCCGAATGATGAAGAAATACCAATGATTCTGGATAAAGTTTACCCGATTCAGGATATAGTAAAAATAGAATATTTTTTACCAGGCTGTCCTCCCAGAGCTGATCTGATCTGGAATGCTCTTCTTACTCTTGCTACAGGTAAAGAGCTTGAATTGCCTTATGAAATTATTAAATTTGATTAATCGGAGATAGAAATGGGCAGAAAAATAACCATAGAACCCGTAACCAGAGTAGAAGGTCATGGGAAGGTAACAATAAAAATGGATGATGCTAACAATGTTGAGCAGGTTAGACTTCATGTTGTTGAATTCAGAGGATTTGAAAGATTTATTCAGGGAAGACCATATTGGGAAATACCTGTTCTTGTTCAAAGACTTTGCGGAATTTGTCCAGTAAGTCATCATCTTGCAGCTGTAAAAGCCATGGATGTTATTGTTGGAACAGGTCCTGATCAACTTCCAAAAACTGCTGAGAAAATGAGAAGACTGATGCATTATGGACAAATGTTCCAGTCACATTCGCTTCATTTTTTTCATCTTGCATCACCGGATTTGCTTTTCGGAGCAGATGCTGATCCTGCAATCAGAAATGTTATTGGTATTGCGCTGAAACATAAGGAACTTGCTGTTCAGGCTGTAATGATGAGAAAATTCGGTCAGGAAATGATAAGAATTACAGCTGGTAAAAAAATACATGGAACTGGAGCAATTCCCGGCGGTATAAATAAAAATTTAACAGTTGCTGAAAGAGATGAATATCTGAAAGGTGCTGATCCGCTTAATGCTGATAAAATGGTTGATTGGGCTCAGGGAGCAGTAGATCTTCTTAAAGATTTTCATTCAAAAAACAGCGATATGCTTGATAATTTTGCTGTTTTTCCATCAAGTCATCTCAGTCTTGTAAGAAAAGATGGAGCTATGGATCTATATCACGGCGTTTTAAGGGCTGTTGATTCTGATGGAAAGAAAATTTTAAATGATGTTGATTATCAGGATTATTATAATTATATAGGTGAAGAAGTCAAGAACTGGTCTTATATGAAATTTCCATATCTGAAATCAATTGGTAAAAAAGATGGATGGTATACAGTTGGACCTCTTGCAAGGCTTAATACAGCAGATTTTATACCAACACCTCTTGCTCAGAAAGAATTTGAAATATATAAAGCCTATACAAAAGGTAAACCGAATAATATGACAATGCATATGCATTGGGCAAGGCTTATTGAGAATCTTCATTCAGCAGAAGTTATAAGAGATCTTCTAAAAGATCCTGATTTAATGGGAACAGAGCTTGTTAAAAAAGGAACTAAGACAAATGAAGGGGTTGGATTGATCGAAGCTCCAAGAGGAACACTTTTCCATCATTATAAAATTGATAATAATGATCTTATTGAAATGGCAAATCTCATTGTTTCAACAACGAACAATAATGAGCCAATGAATAGAGCAGTTCAGTTTGTAGCTAAAAATGTTTTTACAGGCAAGAAAGAAATAACTGAAGGAATGATGAACAGAGTTGAAATGGCTATTAGGGCATACGATCCTTGTTTAAGTTGTGCTACACATGCTCTTGGAAAAATGCCACTTGAGATTCAGATGATTGATTCTAATGATAATATTATTGACAGCAGGAAAAAGTAGATTTAAGTATTGAAAGAAAGAGATATATTTGTATATGGATTTGGAAATCCAGGTAGAGGAGACGATGCTATCGGTTCAATTTTAGCTGGAATGATTGAAGACAGGCAGATTCCAGGAGTAGTAACAGATAGCAATTATCAGCTGAATATAGAGGATGCTTACGAAATTTCCAAAAGCAGAAAAGTAATTTTTATTGATGCATCTTATGACTGTGAAGAGCCTTTTTCTTTTTATGAAATTAAACCGAGTTCTGAGATAACATTCACAACTCATACAATGCATCCAACATCTGTTTTAGCTTTATGTTCTGATTTGTATAATGATTCTTTAACTGGATATATTCTCGCTGTAAGAGGTTACAGCTTTGAATTTGAAGAAATAATTTCTGAAAAAGCTGGAGTTAATTTAAAAGCGGCTTATGATTATTTATCAGAAGTAATTGGCAGATTTCTGAGTGAGGAAATCTAAGCATAAAATCAGATAAAAGGAATAATGTATGTCTAAAAAGAAAATATTAATTATTGATGATGATCCGGATATAAGGGATTCGATTCAAGCTATTCTCGAATCAAACAATTTTGAAGCTATTACAGCAAAAGATGTAAAAGATGGGATTGCAGCTTTAAATTCATCCAATCCGGATCTTGTTCTTTGTGATATGATGATGGAGCAAATTGATTCTGGTACTCAGGCTGCGCAGGAAATTAAAAAACTGAAGCCTCAATTGCCGATATATTTATTAAGCAGTATAGGTTCAGCAACTGCAAATAATATTGATTTGGATCAACTTGGTTTTAATGGTGTATTTCAGAAACCAGTTGTTCCTGAAGTTCTCTTAAGTACTATCAGGAAAGTATTAAAAATTAGTTGATGACCATAGACTTTTAATTATTGAATGATATATTAAGTTTTTTTAATTAAATTATAGTGTATTTTGTTTTTTAAATAAGAAGCTGCAACCGATTATAAAATCAGATTGCAGCTTTTTATATATATTTTTATTATTGATAAAGTAAATCTTTATATAAATAGTTCTGATGCTAAATTCAACATATATTTTACATAATAAGAAAAAGAATTAGAACTTAAGAAAAATTTACTGATTCAATTCAATATATTCTTTCCAGGTTTCTTCGATCACAGCAGCCTGCTCTTCGTCGAGTTTCTCAATGGTGAATCCTGCATGAATCAGAACTTTATCGTTAATAGTAATATCAGGAGTCATGCAGTAATTAACTTCAGTTCTTATCCCATTAGACTCAGCGATTGCGCTGTTTCCGTTTATTTCAATTATCGTCATTGGTATTGCCAAACACATAAATTTTCTCCTTTTTTCTTTTTAACAGATGCGCGGAAGCTGTTCCTCAATTAATAAAGGAAGAATCCGTTTCCCTCCGACAGCTGTTTTTAAATATGCTTTTCCAGGAAGAATTTCATCAATCTCGCCAATAATTGCCGCATTAATGCCAAAATTATTTTTTTGCATGATTTTTAAAATTTTTTCTGCTTCTTCTTTTCCGGTAATAATAATTATCTTTCCTTCGTTTGCTGAATAGAGCGGATCTATTCCTAAAATTCCGCTAATGCCTTTAACTTCATTTCTTATCGGAAGTGTTTCCTCGTCAAGCATTGCACTGAATTTTTTATTCTTTACTATTTCATTTAAAACTGATGCAGCTCCGCCTCTTGTTGCATCTCGAATGAATTTAATCGATTCTGGAAACACATCTGTTATTTCTTTTATAAGATGGTTGAGATGTGCACAGTCAGATTTTAAACCTTCAGTAAAAGAAAGATTATTCCGGAGTCCCATTATTGCCATTCCATGATCTCCGATTGTGCCATTTATAAGAATTTTATCTCCAGGAATAATTTCTTTTCTCTGAATTTTATTTTCAAAAATTCCAATTCCCGAGGTATTGATAAATATTTTATCACATTTCCCATGAGGAACAACTTTTGTATCACCGGTTACAATTTTTATTCCTGCAGAATCAGCTTCTTTTTTCATTGAATGAAGGATTTCTTTAAGTTCTTCAAATTCCATCCCTTCTTCAATAATCAGAGAGCAGGATAGATATTTTGGAATTGCTCCCATGACTGCAAGATCATTCACTGTTCCGTTAACAGCAAGCGAACCGATGTTGCCGCCTGGAAAAAATATCGGCGTTATTGTAAAACTGTCTGTAGTGAATGCAATTTTACCGGATGGTATATCAAGTATGGCAGAATCATCAAGCTGAATTGATTCCGGGCCGAGTATATGTCTTATTGTGCGGTCGATCATATCGTTCATAAGTTTTCCGCCGCTTCCGTGACCTGAAAGTATTTTTTCCATAGATGATTATTTTCTCCAGTATTTGTAGTATGCTGAACAGGGGCCTTCGCTTGAAACCATGCATGGTCCGATCGGTCTTTCAGGCGAACAGCCTTTGTCGAAAAGAGGGCAGTCAAATGGCGCTATAAGACCTCTTAGAAGCTCGCCGCATCTGCATCCCTTGTGTTCCTTTGGTTCAGGCGGAGTTACGGGAAATTTTTTAACTGAATCAAATTCGGCATATTCGTCTCTAATCTTAAGACCGCTTCCTGGTATTACACCTAAACCTCTCCACTCAGTATCTGAAGTTTCAAAAACAGAAAACAAAATCTCTTTAGCTTTTAAATTTCCTTCAGCTTTTACAATTTTTTTATATTCATTTCTAATCTCAGCTTTTTTAGATATAAGAAGTTCAAGTATTGAAATTGTTCCCATGATGAGTTCATGAGGTTCAAAACCGGCAATTGAGCATGGCTTGCCGTATTTATCAGCAATAAAATTCCATGCATCTGAACCAATAATAGCACAAACATGTCCTGGCAGAATAAAACCGTCAAGATTAACCTCTCCTGAATCGAGCAGGGCTTTTACAGCAGGAGGAGTGAGCTTATTTCCGGCTAAAAGAGAAAAGTTTTTTATATTCTTATTTTTAGAATCAAGAATCGTCACAGCTTCTGTCGGGGCTGTAGTTTCAAATCCTACACTTAAAAAAATAATTTCCCTATCAGGATTTTTAACTGCCATATCAACGGCTTCAATTGGTGAGTAGACTATTCGAATATCCATCCCTTCGGATTTTTCACGCGAAAGAGAACTGTAAGATGACGGAACTTTAATCATATCACCGAAAGTGGTTATTATTGGATTATATTTTTTTCCGATCTCAATAGCTCGGTCTAAAAATTCGTTTTGTGTAACGCATACAGGACAGCCAGGGCCGTCTACAAGCGTAAGTCCTTCTGGGAAAATATCTTTTACACCGCTTTTGAAAAATTCGGTTGTATGGGTACCGCACACTTCCATTATCTTATATGGTTTATCAAGCTTGATAGATTTTAATCTTTCTGCTAGTTTTTTAACCAGTTCTTTATCCATTTGGTTTCCTTGATTTAATAATTTTCTGTAATGTTAATAAGTTCTTTTAAATTTAAAATCATATCGAACATTTTCTATCCTTGTAATTATGTCAATAGATGTTATATATTTTTTTAGGTTTTTTTAAATTGAATAGCTGGAGTTTAAGAATTTTTTATTTAATAAAAACTGTAGTAAGTAGCAAAAATAATTTTTATTTTAAATAATATTATCCCAGTCTTTCCATACCGGGTCAAATCCTTTAATTTTAATTAAAGCTTCAATCTCTAATGGAGATCGTGAATCCGAAACTGTAAACTGGCTTTCAGCTTTATCAGATTCAGAATAACCTCCGGGTGAAGTTTTTGATCCGGCGCTCATTTGAGTTATTCCAAGTGGGATAAGGCTATTTCTTAGTTCTGATGATTCTCTTGTGGAAAGCGAGAGTCCTGAATCATGAAGAAGCAATCTCATTGAACAGATGAGATGAGTCAGATCACGGTCATATACTTTTACCAGCGGTTTGAAATTCCCGGCTGATTCAGTAATTCTCGGGAAAGAAATCTGTATCTGGGTTTTCCAGTATTTTTTTGCAAGATATCTTGCGTGTAAAGATGTTAAATATCCGTCTATTCTCCAGTCTGATAAACCAAGCAAAGCGCCTATTCCAATTCTATTGAAACCGGCAATTCCTCCGCGATCAGGAGCATTCAGCCTCCAGATAAAATCTTTTTTCTTTCCTGCAGCATGAACCTTTGCATACGTTTCCCTGTTGTATGTTTCCTGATAAATCGTAAGCCCGTCAACGCCTGAATTATTAAGAAGAGCATATTCTTCAATTTCCATTGGAAAAACTTCTATCGATATTGAAGAAAATCTTTTTTTTAAAAATTTAGCAGTATTTGAAATATCTTCAACTGATACTGCTTTCCTGTCTTCGCCAGTAAGTAATAGAATATGCCGGAATCCGTTATTATAAAGTAAATCCGCTTCAAGTTCAATTTCATTTTGAGTAAGGGTTGATCTTTTAATGTCATTTTTGATATTAAATCCGCAATAGAGGCAATTATTTGTGCACTCATTAGAAATGTAAAGTGGAGCATACAGCTGAATGGTGTTTCCGAATCTTTTTCTTGTAATGGAGTATGATTTTTCAGCAAGCATTTCAATAAATTCATCTGCAGCTGGAGAAAACAGATGGTGCATGTTTTCATTTGAAATGTTTTCAGATTCGATAGTTTGTATAACCTGTTTTTTTTCAGATGAGTAAATTTTTTCTTTTATTTCGCTGATGTTGATTTTTTCAAATATTTCTGAAAACATTTCAGTTCCTTAAAAAACCTGTTAAAGGGCTTGAGCTCTCTGCGAAATCTTTCTGTGACGGCTTGCCGGAGATGTATGCTTCACGTCCTGCCATTACTCCAAATTTAAATGCAGAAGCCATCAGCGCCGGATTACCTGCTGTAGCGATTGCAGTATTAACAAGAACTGCATCTGCTCCAAGTTCCATAGCGTATGATGCATGCGAAGGAGCTCCAAGACCGGCATCAACAACAACCGGTATATTCGACATTTCAATTATTATTCTGATATTGTCTTCGGTTTTTAATCCTTTGTTTGTGCCTATTGGCGAGCCAAGCGGCATTACTGCTGCTGTACCTGCTTCCTCCAGTCTCTTTGCAAGAATCGGATCAGCATTAATATATGGAAGAACGATAAAACCTTCTTTAACAAGAATTTCAGCTGCTTTCAGAGTTTCAATAGGATCAGGAAGCAGGTATCTTGGATCAGGTGTAACCTCAAGCTTCAGCCATATTCCGGCACCTGAAGACTTTGACAGCCTTGCAAGACGCAGAGCTTCTAAGCAGTTTCTAGCACCGGATGTGTTTGGAAGAAGCTGAATATTTTTAAATTCATTTATTGATTTAATTATGCTGTCTTCCGGATTATTTAAATCAACCCGTCTTAATGCAGCGGTTACCATTTCAGTTCCGCTTTCAATTATGGATTCTTTCATGGCGGTTATTGATGAAAATTTACCGGTTCCGAGAAAAAGTCGTGAACTGAATTTCCTGCCGGCAATTATCAGCATTTCATTTTTTTCTTTCATGTTTTCAGCGCTCAATTTGGATTATTTTACTTTGGGAACTTCTACACCTGGTTTTACTGCTGAAAATTCAGAGGGAACAATTTTTTGTACAGGCTTTTTTTCCGGGTCATATTTTATTGTAGAAGTCTTTTGCCCTGTAGTTATATTTAATTTTTTTCCGGTTTTTTTATTGGTTGTATCGACATTTCCTTTTTTTGATTCTATCCGGGTATCTCCATTGGTTGTATTAACAATGAATTTTGAATCAGTTGATGTGGATGAACTGTCATTTGAAATAATTGAAAGCCTGTTTTTTTGTTTCGTGTTTTCTGAAGAATCAATGAAAACTCTTCCTTCTGAAAGAAAAAATTCAGAATCCTTTTCTTCAGTTTTCTGATCGAATTTCAGTTTTTTTATTGTCAGTTTTGATTTTTCATGTATGGTAATTTTATTTTTTTTATATGATAGATTTATAGATGATTTTTTATCTGTAATAATTTCATCACCCTCAAAAAGTTTCATGCCTTTTATTGCTTTCTGCTTTACTCCGTTTTTTATGATAAAAACTTCACCTGTT
This sequence comes from uncultured Leptospirales bacterium, assembly GCA_964392365.1. Taxonomy (GTDB): domain Bacteria; phylum Spirochaetota; class UBA4802; order UBA4802; family UBA5550; genus CAYMPH01. The sequence continues at coordinate 14,627 of CAYMPH010000019.1, read as the reverse complement.
ATTTCTTCAATAATTGCAGTTTCGCCCTGCTGTTTGCAGGCGCAGGATAAAAAAATTCCTGATAAAAAAGCTGCTGATAAAATTACTGATATTTTTTTCAATTTTATACCTTTATTCTTAATTATTATTTTTGAAATATATATTATTCAATAAATATATCTTTTTCCCATCTGCCGATTTTTAATATTTTTTTTGATCCTGAAAATAATATTCCATAGCCATGTTTCTGTGATTTTTTAAATTCACCTTCAAAAACAGTTTTATCAGGTAATTTATGTAAACCAAAACCTTCGTAGCAGTTATTTTTCCACTGGCCTGAATATAATTCACCGGAATTATATTCAAGTTCACCGTATCCATTTATGCTGTTGTTTGTCCATGATCCAGAATAGGTTTTATCAGTAAATTTTAATATCCCGAAACCGTGAAATTTCCCATTTTTAAAATTTCCTGAATATTCTATTCTTCCTGAAGGATCTGAATAGTGAAAAGTGAATAAACCATATCCGTGGAAGTTGTCATTTCTATACGAGCCTTCATGTTTGCTTCCATCTGCAAAGTATGAAGATCCTTCTCCATGGCGGAGACCGTTTTTAAATTGTCCGATATATGTGGTATCATCTTTGAGGCGAAGTGTGCCTGTTCCATTTTTACTGTCATTTTTCCATTTGCCGATGAAATATCCTGTTTCCATAATCAGCTTATTTTTTTTATTGCTTCGTTGATCCGTTCAAGGCCTTTTACGATGTTTTCATCTGATGTTGCAAAAGAAAGCCGGATATAATCATCAGTGCCGAAAGCAATGCCGGGAACTACAGCGACCCTGGCTTCTTCAAGCAGAAATGATGTCAGCTTTGATGAATTATATTTGCTCGGGTATTTCCCGGATATTTTTTTCCATCCGTCCATTTTAAATAAGCCGGAAATTTTTGGAAAAGCATAGAAAGCACCATTCGGATTAAAACAGGAAAAACCCGGTACTGAATTGAGCCCATCTACAATTAATCTTCTTCTTCTTTCAAATGCAGTAAGCATTTCTGATATTATGCTCTGGTCTCCATTCAATGCTTCAACTGATGCCCACTGTGCTATTGATGTAGGATTTGAAGTTGACTGGCTCTGCAGTATATCAATTTTTTTAATTATTTCCTCGTCGCAGGCCATATAGCCAATGCGCCATCCTGTCATTGAATATGCTTTTGATACTCCATTCAAAACAACTGTCTGTTTTTTAATTTCCGGAGAAAAGCTTGCACATTCTGTAAATTTAAATTTATCAAATACAATAGATTCATAAATATCATCTGATATTATTAAAATATCAGTGCCCTCAACAACTGAAACTATAGCCTTGAGTTCTTCTAATGTATAAGCTGCGCCAGTTGGATTGGAAGGCGAGTTTATTACAACAGCTCTGGTTTTTTTAGTTATAGCTTTTTTAAGCTGCTCTGGCAGAATTTTAAAATTTGTTTCATCTGTTGTATCAATGATAACTGGAATTCCTCCTGCAAGCTCAACTATAGGCGGATATGAAACCCAGTATGGAGAAGGAATAATCACTTCATCTCCGTCGTTTAATAAAACCTGCATTAAATTGTAAATCGAATGTTTGCCGCCTGAATTTATAATTATTTCAGAGAGCTTGTATTCCAGATTATTATCTCTTAAGAATTTATCAGCTACTGCTTTTTTTAATTCATTTATTCCGCCTGAAGGGGTATATTTTGTCTTTCCCTGTTCAATTGCCCTGATTGCAGCATCTTTTATATTTCTTGGAGTGTCAAAATCCGGTTCACCTGCGCCAAAACTTATAACATCAATTCCTTTGGCTTTTAATGCATTTGCAAGAGCCGCAACTTCAAGAGTTGGTGACGGCTGTATTTTTAGTATTCTTTCTGCTAATTTCATATTTTATCCTGTATTTTTATTAATTATTTTTTTGCAATTTTTTAAATTAATTATATTAATGAATGGCCATAAAAATCGATGAATTTATGTATATAAAAGAGCGAAAATTAAATATGATGAATCTGTTTACTTAAAAAGATTTTTATTATACATTATATTTGAGTGTCAAGTTTTTTTGCTTTACGGAGTACTTTTATTTTTATTTTAATGATTTAAATTAAAATTCATCTTTTGAGAGAATATATGAAAATAAAATTATACGGAGTTAGGGGATCAATTCCAACTCCTTTATCAAATAGTCATATAGAAGATAAAATCAGGAAAGCGCTTTCGCTTGCAACGCCGGGTGATATTTCTTCAGAAGAATCAATTGATCTTTTTATTAAAAAGCTGCCGGATTCTTTAAAGGGTACCTACGGCGGCAATACAACATGTCTTCTTGTAACATCTGATAGTGATGAAATGATTATAATTGATGCAGGTTCCGGGTTGAAATCATTAAGCAGGGAATTAATGAAAACTGAATTTGCAAAAGGCCAGGGATTTGCAAACTTTTTGCTAACTCATACTCACTGGGACCACATACAGGGAATTCCATTTTTTGTTCCATTTTATATCAAGGGCAATAGATTTAATATATATTCGCCTATGGAAAAAATTCTTGAACGTATAAAATATCAGCAGCCGGATACCCATTTTCCAGTTAACTTTGATTATTTTTCTGCTACAAAAAATGTTTATCAGCTTGAACCTGAGCAGGATTTTTATCTTAATGATATGAAGATTATCAATAAAAAAATGCCTCATCCAGGCGGTGCTTTCGGTTACAGATTTGAAGAAAACGGCAGAACATTTGTATATACCAGCGATTGTGAGTTTAATATTGATGCAATTGATTCAATCGATTCCTACAGGGATTTCTTTTTAAATGCGGATGTTGCTGTTTTTGATACGCAGTATACATTTGAGGAATCACTGAATAAGATTGATTATGGTCATTCCTCTGCATCAATTGCTATTGATATTGCAGGAAAGTTCGGAGTTAAGAAACTTGTTCTTTTCCATCATGAACCGGATTACAGCGATGAGAAGCTGGATGCAGTATTATCAAATGCTAGAATTTATCTCGATATGAACAAAAGAAAAGTCGGAGACCTGATTGTTGAAATTGCATACGAAGGAATGGAGTTTATTCTCTGATAATAATAAAAATAATGATGATAAATAAAAATGCCGGTTAAAGCAAAAACAAAAAAGCCTCCCAAAAAAACTAAAGCTAAGTCAGCTCCAAAGCCTGTTGAAAAAATCAGTACAGCAGGCGGAACGGGCAGGCATGTATATTTGCTTGTTATAATGATATTAATTACTGTAATATTTTTTGTATTAAATTCAAAGAATGATAATTTTTTTAAATTTATTAATATTTCTGATAAAAAAACTGATTCTTCAGCAGAAAAGAAAAAAAAATCCGATGTGTCTGAAAATAAAAATATAAAAGAAGAAGAGAAGTCTGTTGCAGAAAATTCTATAAGTGAAGTTAAAGTTTTTTTTATAAAAATAAATGAGTCTTCTGAGAAAATAATATTAACTCCGGTTGAAAGAAGCGTAAAGAAAGGAGCGGAACTTGAAAATGCTTTTATTGAACTTCTAAAAGGTCCAACTCAGAAAGAGAAAAAAAAAGGTATACTTACTGCGTTTCCAGAAAATGTAAAAATAAGAAAAGTATCGATAAAAAATGGAATAGCCGAGCTTGATTTTTCTTCTTCTATTGAAAACGGTTCAGGCTCGGATATACTTATGAGCAGAATTGATCAGATAATATGGACAGCTACTCAGATAGAGGGTGTAAAAGGTGTTTTGATTAAAATAAACGGAAGAACAAAATCTACTCTCGGCAATGAAGGTATTTCAATTTCCGGGGTTTTAACAAGGAAGAAGTAATGCTGGAAATTGAAATAAAAGCTTTATGCCCGGATCTTGAAAAGATAAAAATAAGCATTATCCGATCAGGCGGAATTTTTGAATCAACCGGTACAGAGCGTGATATATACTATAATCATCCATGCAGGGATTTTAAAAAAACTGACGAAGCAATCCGGATTAGAAAATCCGGCTCTGATACTTTTATAACATATAAGGGACCAAAAATCGGAGATAGAGCCAAGACAAGGTTTGAGATTGAAACTTCAATTACATCAGCAGATGATATGGATATTATCCTTGAAAAACTCGGGTTTGTTAAATCAGGTGAAGTCATTAAAGTTCGCGATATATACAAATTATCTGAAATTACAGTCTGTCTGGACAGGGTGCAGGGACTAGGTGATTTTGTTGAACTTGAAATAATCGGAGATGATAAGGAAAAATCTGAGAAAATAATTTTTGATTTAGCGGAAAAACTAGGACTCGATAAATTTGAAAGACGATCCTATCTTGAACTGGTTTTATTAAAGGAAACTTGAAAAAACTTAAATAACATCTGGAGGAATAAATGAGTATTGTAGAAAAACTTAACGAAGAAATTAAAAACTGCATGAAAACGAAACAGGAGGAAAGACTTTCTGTTGTAAGGATGTTAAAATCAAAAATTCTTCTCGTTAATGCACGTGGAGATATTTCTGATGAAGATGCTATAGCAATAATAAAGAAATATTCAAAAAATTTAAAAGAAACTATTTCTATTACAAAAGAACAGGGCAGGGATGATGCAGCTAAAGAAGCTGAATCCGAGCTTCTAATTGTTCAGGAATTTCTTCCACCTGAAATGACTGAGGATCAGTTGAAAATTATTATTGAAAAAGCAGTTTCAGATCTTGGAGAAGGTTTAACAAAAGCTGATATGGGTAAGGTTATGAAAACCGTTATGCCGCTTTGTAAAGGCGCTGACGGGAATGTGGTTAAGAATATTGTTTCTTCATTGCTGAAATAATTCATCCCCTCTTTGGTTCTCCCCCTTCTTTAAGGGGGAGATTTGGTTTGGAACAGAAAATTCTATCTCAGTTCATACCCGGATTTTTTCATGGATTCAATAACATTTTTCTGAAGTGATGTAATTTCTTCTGTAGTGAGAGTTTTTTCATCAGAAGAAAAAATCATTTTAAGTGAAACGGATTTTTTCCCATTCTGAATCTGATTTCCTTCGTATACAGAAATGACATGTATTTCTTTAATCATATTTTTTGAAGATAAAGCAGCAGATTTAATAATATCGCTGCTGTATGTTCTGCTGTCTGCAATAACTGAAATTTCAAATGGAACTTCAGGAAATTTCTGAAGCTCTTTAAATTTAGTTTCATTTTTTTCTGAACTGAAAAATTTATTCACATCGATGTCAAAAAAAGCGGCGCTGCCTGTAATATCAAAATTCTTGGCTGTTAAAGGATGCAGCTCAAAAATCATTCCTGAAGAAACACCTGCGATTGAAATTTCAGCATACCTGACTGGATGAACAAACAGAGGGATATCATTTTTGCATTCTTTAATTTCAACATTTTTAATCTGGAGTCTTTCGCACAAAGTTAAAATAATATTTTTTGCATCATAGAAAATTCCATTGTTGGTTTTTTTTGAAAAAACAGCTCCTGCTGCTCTGGTGTTTTCAACAGCAAGATCGGCGGATTTTCTATCAGCTTTCAGGTAGACTCTGCCCAGCTCATATATGCCGAATTCGTCATTAAATCTTTTATTTGATACAACAAAATTCACTATGTTCGGTATTAAAGTTCTTCTCAACCTGTCGTGTTCTGCGGATAAAGGGTTCTTAAGTCTTAATTCAAGATCATTATCAATGCCGAGGTTTTTTAAGACGGCCTCACCAGTGAAAGAGTAACCGCTTGTTTCTATTAAACCGCATTCAAAACTCAGAATGTTTTTTACCTTCCGTTCGAATAACCTGAACAGATTCTGTTCGGGAGCTGAGCACGGCATCATTGGTGGAACCGGGCTGATATTATCGTATCCATATATCCTACCTACTTCTTCAACAATGTCAGCAGGAATCGATACATCCTTCGATGCTCTGTAGTATGGAACAGTTACTGAAAGTTTTTCGCCATGTTTGCTGAGTTTAAATCCAAGAGATTCTAGGATTGAAATTATTCTTTCGTCAGGGATTTCCTCACCAAGTGATTTTCGGATTGAAGAACAGGTTATTTCAATAACAGTTTTATCCGGTTTTACAGGTTGTGAATCTATTATTTCAGAGCAGGCTTCTGCATCAGGGTTAACCTGTTTGATCAGATCAAAACATCGTATAAGTGCCGGTATTGTAATATCAGGTGATAGGGATTTTTCAAACCTGACAGCGGCTTCTGTTCTAAGATTATATTTTTGAGCGGTTTTTCTGATATTTACAGGATTAAAATTCGCAGCCTCAAGAACTATCTCAGTTGTTGAATCTTCAATTTCGCTATTACCTCCGCCCATAACACCGGCAAGAGCAATGGCGCCGCTTTTATCAGCAATGACAACATCTTCTATGCATAATTCATGCACCTGGCCGTCAAGTGTTGTAAGTTTTTCTTTATCTGATGCCATTCTTATTATAATTTCATCACCGCTAAGTTTTTTTCTGTCAAAGGCGTGCATCGGTTCGCCGATTTCAGACATAACATAATTAGTAATATCAACTATATTATTAATCGGTCTCATCCCGATTGATATAACAGCAGACTTCAGCCATTCAGGTGATTCAGCAATTTTAATATTTTTAACAACAAGAGCGCTGTAACGGGGCGAAGCATCGGGATTTTCAATTTTAATATTGATTTTAACTGAATTTTTAAAAGTTTTATAGAGATCATGTTTAACAGGATCTTTTACATCCCGTCCGAAAATCGCTCCAATTTCTCTTGCAAATCCGAAATGACACCAGAGGTCCGGCCTGTGAGTTATTGACTTGTTGTCAATTTCAAGGCAAATATCTACCATGTCTTTGTAAATGTCAGAAAGAGATATTCCAAGCTTTGTTTCAGGAGGGAATATAAGAATTCCTGAATGATCATCTGAAAGCCCGAGTTCTTTAGCTGAGCACAGCATCCCGTTTGATTCTTCTCCACGAAGTTTTGTTTTTTTTATTTCAAATTCTTCTGTGAATTTCGTTCCGATTTTTGCAAGAGCGACAATATCGCCGGTTTTGTGGTTTGTTGCTCCGCAGACAACCCTTATTATTCCGCTGCCTGTATCGGCATCAACAAGCGTAAGTTTTTCCGCATTAGGATGAGGTTTTACGCTTACGGCTTTTGCAGTTACAATATTTTTATAGTGCTGATTGAGATAAACGATATCCTCAATTTCAGCTGTTGACATCGTGAGCCGCGCAGAAATCTCTTCCGGAGTTATTCCCGTGATATCAACCATTTTGGAAATTATATTTAAAGAAAGCAGCATGATAGGTTTCTCCCTGGATTAAAATTGTTTTAAGAATCTGATATCGCCGTTCTGGAAATGTCTGATATCATTAATTCCGTATTTCATCATTACAAGCCTGTTCAATCCAAGACCGAATGCGAAACCGCTCCATTGTTCTGAATCAATTCCTCCGTGTTTTAATACATTCGGATGGACAAGACCGCATGGGAGGAGTTCCACCCAGCCTGAGCCCTTGCATACTGAACAGCCTTTTCCTCCGCAAATGAGACAGTTTATATCGAGCTCAAATCCCGGTTCTACGAAAGGGAAGAATCCAGGTCTTAACCTGACCTTTACATCACGGTGAAATATTTTCCTGAGAAGTTCCTTCATTACAAAGATAAGATTTGATACAGAAATTGATTTATCAACTATCATCCCTTCAATCTGATAAAAGGTATTTTCATGAGACGCATCAATTTCCTCATATCTGAATACTCTGCCAGGGCCGACTATCTTGAATGGGGGTTTTATTTTTTCCATTCCGCGAACCTGAATTGCTGAAGTATGTGTTCTCAGCAGATTTCCATCTTCAGTCCAGAATGTGTCCTGCATATCCCTTGCTGGATGATGTTTCGGTATATTTAATGCTTCAAAATTATAAAATTCTGTTTCAGCTTCAGGTCCGTCTAAAATCTGAAAACCCATAGACGAAAAAATATCCTCTATTTCATATTGAATCTGCGAAATTGGATGAAGATGGCCTTTTTGTTTGAATTCAGTTGATGTTTCAGAGGAAAGCGTAATATCGATCCAGTCTTTTCCTATATTTTTTTCGATATCAGCTTTTGCGAGATCATTTTCTTTTCCTGAAATAATTTTTTCGAGATCAGCCTTTATCTCGTTTGATAATTTTCCAAGTTCACTTTTTTCCTCATTTGAAAGATTGGCAAGCGAACGCAGAATTTTTGTCAGTTCACCTTTTCTTCCAAGGAATTTAATACGGATATTTTCAATATCTTCCGGTGTTGAAGCGTTTGAAACTTCAACAAGTGCAGATTCTTTGATATTCAGCAATTCCTGTTTCATATTTGATCTGGCCTTAATTTTTTTTACCGGATGATTGCTTATTATTAAATAAAATTTTCCGGTTTGAAATGAAATAAAAGATTAAATTGACCTGTGCTGTCAAATAATTTTTTACGAGGAAACTGTTTAAAATTGTAAATAAATAATGATTAAAAAAAACTATATATTCCGATAATTAGCTAAGAAGGAATTTTACCATAAAGGAGACTTGTAATGAAAAATTTAATTAACGAAGCAATACTTCCAATGATAAACAGCGGTTCAATGAGCCTGTACAGGATTGAGGAACTGGTTTATATTAAGGAATTTATAGATAGAAATACAACCAAAAAATATCTTGAAACGGACGATGTTGAAAGATTAAGAGAAAAATACGGTGTATTGCCGAATGTAATAACCTGGGGGGATTATTTTCAGACAGAAATGGCTACAGCTCTAAGGGATAAAAGCGATGAAGAGTTCATGCGTGCAGTTAATACAGTTAAGTTTGATATAATTTCCAGCAGTATGATTTTCTCTGCAAAACCGTCAGAATTTTTTGAGTGGGTTGATAAATCTTATTTCGATTTACTTGTAAATGAAAAAACTGATTTTAATAATGAAGAAAAAGAAATTATACATCTGAAAATAATGAAAGACTATTTTACTGATATGATTATTGTTGATAATTTTTCACAGGCTGAAATGAAGTGGTATTTATCTTTTGAGGAAGCTGCAGCAATATAGTATTTTTTTATAACCTTTAGTTAGATTTTTAAACTCATCAGAATTTCTGATGAGTTTTTTTTATCTGTGTTTAGATGAATTTAATATATAATTTTTTATTTCCGGTTTAACTATATCAAGATAAAAAACCCTGTTTTCTGTGCAGTCTGATTTTTTTAAAATAATCTTTCCATGTTCATCAATAAGATTAATGATAACTGCATTTGTATTAGTATCATAAATTCTGTTTTGCGAGATAATATAATTTTTTAAAATTGCAGAAGATCTTTTTTTTGCCATTTCAGAAATTTCGCTTTCCGGCGTACTGCAGTCATTCCGTTCAGTAACTATTACAACTCTGAAAATTTCATTATTTATAAATCCTTCTTTGAGAAATTCTTTATCCAGGACAACAGGCTTTTTATCAATCGGTTTTATATCTTTTTTGTCATTTACTACAGTGTTAGTTTTGCAGGAAAAGAACATTAGAGAAATAAAAAATATTATTGATATATATTTCATGAAGTGCCTCGATTTAGTAAATTTAAATCACTTTATATCAAAGGATATAGAATCAATCTCAAATTTCAATCCATTTTTTTTAATTCTATAGCCCAGAACAACAGAATTGTTTTCATTGTAATATTCAAAGATAATTTTTCCATATTCAACATATTTCTGTAGCTTTTCTTTTAATTTAGCTTCTGATTCTTCACTTATTTTAGTATTTACCGGCAAAGATGTTAATTTTTTATTTATGCAGTATTTTGCAAGATTGCCGGACACAATATCAGTAAGATTTTTTTTTGCATTTATATATGCGCTGTCTCTCTGGTTAACGTGTCCTGTTATGTCTTTTTCAGGCTGTGAAACTATTAAAGTCTGGTATATGTTTGAATTAATAAAACCTTCATGCTGAAATTCAGGAACAGTTTCATAATTTTTAATCTGATATCCGCATGATAAATATAAAATGCATAATAAACAGATTGGGATGGTTTTTAATTTAATAATCACTTTATTTCCAGGTAGAATTGATATCTGCGGATTTCTTTAAATTTAAATATTAATATAAAGAAATCCGCAGGCAAAACGTTTATTTTTTATTTTTAAGCATATTTATAATATTCTGTATCTGATCTGCTCTTGGATGATCCGGTTTCATTGATAGCAGCTTTTCGAAATTTTTAACAGCCTCATTATTATTCTGAAGATTTCTGTAATACAGCATTCCCATTTCTTCATAAGCATCATACAGCTTTGAATTTAATCTTGCTGATTTATCAAATGAAGAAACCGCTTCCTGGTAATTTCCTTTGTCTCTATAAGCCATGCCGAGAAAAAAATATGCTTTACTGTCAGTTTGATTTATATTGAGAGCTGTTTTATATTCTTCAATTGCTTCATCGAACATTTTTGCTTCGCGGTAAGTATTTCCTAGATTGTAATGAGCATCGAATGACTTCGGATCATTGGTGGCTGCGTTTCTATATAATTCTATTGCTTTGTCGTTCAATTTATTTTTTGAGTACAGATTACCTAAGTTAATTAATGCTTTATTATATGATGGATTTATATTTAAAGCTTTCTGATAACTTTCTATAGCTTTATCGGTGTTTTTCATGCCTTCATATGCATTACCCATCTCATAATATGATGCAAAATCGGAAGATTTTATTTCAATAGATTTATTGAATAGTGGTACAGCTTCATCATATTTTTTCTGGGAATTTTTTATCAGCCCCATATTAAAATATGCCTGATAATATTTCGGATCAAGTTCAAGAGTTTTCTGATAAAATGAAACTGCATTGTTATACGATTTCATTTCATGGTAGGTTTCAGCAATTTTAAAATTCGTGTCAGGATTATCCGGCCGAATTTCCTTGTCTTTTGTGAAATATTTCATTGCTTCAGCATAGTTTTTATTCTGTAAATACAGATCGCCAAGACTGAAATATGCTCTATCAAGAGCAGGATCCTGTTCCACTGCAGTTTTCAGATCTTTTATAGCTCCGGTTTTGTCATTCTGCTGAAGATGGGCAAGACCTCTTGTGTAATATGCTTTTGGATTTTTCGGCTGATTATAAATTGCCTTATCAAGAGACTTTATAGATCCTGAATAATCTTTTTCATTATACTTAATAACACCCAGCCTGTAATGTGCATCTGCATTTTTAGGATTAGATTGGACTGAATTTGTAAAAGAATTTTTTGCTTCTTCATTCATTTTATTATGACTATATAATCTTCCGAGCCAGTAGTGGGAATAGTCATCGTTTTTATCAGCATCAACTGCATTCTTGTATGCTTTTATTGCATCATCATACTTCTTTTCGTTTCTATATTTATCACCCATTTTTCTCCAGTCAAGAGCAGGATCATTAACCTTGTTGCTTTTTGGCTGGGAAACAGCAGTGCCTGCATCACCTGAAGCCAGATTATCCTGCTTGTCATACGGAAATGTTTTATTAGCTACATCTGATGAAACATTCCCGTCAGAAGATCCGCCGCTTTTATTTTTGTTTGCTAGATCTTTCATTTTGTTGAGTTTTTCAAGAGCTGCAAGATATTTGTTTTGCAGATTCCTGTCATTTTTATTAAAGGCTAGTGCTTTTTTATAATAATTTACAGCGTTTTCGAGATCTCCCTGTTTATTTGAAATATCTCCTATTCTTTCTGCAGAGAGTGAATCTGACGGTTCAAGTTCTAATGCTGTTTTATATGCAGGCATAGCTTCATTGTCTTTGCCCTGCTGTATGAAATTTTCTCCGGAGGCTCTGTGGTATTGATATTTTCTTGCGTTTAAAGAAATGGCCTTGTCGTAATTTTTACCTGCTTTTCCGTAATCTTTCATATTATAATAAAGATTTCCAAGATTAAAGTATCCTTCAGCATCGTTTGGATTAGCTTTGAGTCCTTTTTCTACAACATTTATAGCTTCTTTAACTTTACCCTGTTTTAATAAATTTTTTGCTATATTCCAATAGCTTTCCTGGTCTTTCGGCGCAATGTCACGGGCTTTAAAGTATTGTTCCATTGCCTTGTCGTTTTTTAACTGATCGTCGTAGACATTTCCAAGTTTATTATATGCTTTGGGGTTTTTAGGTTTATTTTTTTGAGCCAGCTCGAAAGTATTAATAGCCTCAGGATAATCCCGCTTTAAAGCATAGGCGTGTCCCAGTTCGTTTAAAGCATCATAATTTGACGGATCAATTTTCAGTATCCGCTTATAATAGCTTATCGCTTTATCTATATCACCGGCAGATTTATAGAGATTCCCGATTTTCAGCATCAGTTCAATATTAGAGGGATCAGTATCCAGCAGTTTTTCATAAAGCTGAATCTGTTTTAAACGGAGATCTTCTACATCTTTTAAGGGGTCGCTTTTAAAAAGAAAAAAACCTGTTGTGAGTAATAATAATAAAGCAAGAATTCCTGCTCCGATTATAATTTTGTTTCTGTCGTTTGAGTGCACTTATTGTTCCTCCATTATATTAAAGATCATCATCTGTATAAATATCTTCGATTTTCCGATTTGTTTTTTTTGATTCCTGACCAGCCTGTTTGTCATCAGCCTGTCTGTCGATTTTTTTTAATGCTGCTCCCCCGAGAAGCAGGGCTTCTTCAATGGATATGTCGCTACCAGCAGGAGGTATTACAAAATTCGGATCTTTCAGAAGCTGAATCACGCGCTGAATGCTTGAATATTGTGGATCTTCAGGTGATATTCTGATGAATGTTTCCCAGTTTTTTATTGTATTTTCTTTATCGCGAAGAAGCATAAGATAGGAAAGGCCAATCTGATAATATGCTATCTTCATTGATTTATCAAGATCAAGGGCTTTCTGATAATTTTCAATTGCCGGGTTTCCAAGTTTTTTATAGTAGTATGATTGGCCAATACGGAAATAATTATCCGCATTTTCAGGTTTCAGTTCAAGAGCTTTCTGATAAAGAGATAAGGCCCCGTCGTATCTCTTTTTATTTAAAAAAATATCACCTAGATATGAATATGCCATATCATTTTCAGGATTCTTTTTAATTTCCTCCTGGAGCATCATCTCTGCCATTTCAAATTTTTTCTGGAAAAAAAATTTTTCTGCTTTTTTGAATCCGGAATCTGCTTTCTCGGATTGAGCGTTAAGTGAAATAGAAACCAATATGGCTACAGAAATAATAAATAATCTATTCATTTGTATACACCTTTAATTCAATTCCAGCTTCATTTGCCATTTCAACTGCAAGAGTGTCGTTGTATGGTGATTTATAAATAAATTTTTTAACACCGCTGTTTATAAGCATTTTAGTGCAGATAGAGCAGGGTTGATGAGTGACATAAATGATGGAATCATTTATACTTACGCCGTGATACGCTGCCTGTATAACTGCATTCTGCTCAGCATGCAGTCCTCTGCATAATTCATGTCTTTCGCCTGATGGAACATTGTATTTATTTCTGAGACATGTTTCAGAAGTGCAGTGGGTAATTCCGGTTGGAACACCGTTATATCCTGTAGTAAGAATTCTTTTATTCTTTATTATTACAGCACCGACTTTTCTCCTTATACAGGTTGCTCTTGTAGAAACATCCTCTGCAATTTTAATGAAATAATCATCCCATGAAGGTCTGTCCGGCATATGTATCTCCGAAAGATTTTATTTGAATCGTTAAATGATATTATTTAGTATATAATAAAATGAAGATATATTATAATCCTATTGATTAAATATATAGAAATAACCGAATTGATACAAGTAATAAATATATTTTCCGTGAGGTTGCCAATAAATTCAAAAATATAAAATCATGAATTACTGATATGAATTGATAATGCTGTTCTGAAGTTCGTCAATTCCTTCTTTAATCAGATTATATTCTTTTGAATTTGCTTTGAAAGCTGTAATATATTTTTTAAAATATATAATCTGTTCTTCTTTCCAGTGGTTAACTTCTTCTTTATTATAAGTCATAAAAATCCTCCAGCAGAATAGATCTATAGATAACGCTATAGGTATTAAATCGGTTAATATATGAGATTACTTTAGAAAATTCTTGATTATGTCTCATTAAAATTCAAGAAAAAAATGATCTTTTTGTAAAAAAAGTTAAGTTTTTTTAAATTAATTTATATATTAATCTGATTTGTTTAATAAAAAAACCGCCTTATTAAGGCGGTTTTTTTATTATTTATATGTTAAAAATAATTAAACTAATTCAAAAAGTGCAGCTGCGCCCATACCGCCGCCTATACACATTGACTCAACTCCGTATTTTACTCCAAGTCTCTGCATGTTAGCAAGAAGTGTAGCAGCAAGTTTTGATCCTGTACATCCAAGTGGGTGTCCAAGAGCAATAGCTCCACCATTTATATTGATGATTTTATCAGGACTGTCGTAAGCCCAGTATTTTTTATCACCAATACCGATTTCACGGGCACTATAGATACACTGTGAAGCAAATGCTTCATTGAGTTCCCATAGTCCGATATCTGAGGCTTTAAGACCAGCCATCTTTAGAAGTTTTGGAACTGCATATGCAGGGCCTACTCCCATTTCATCAGATTTACAGCCTG
>CAYMPH010000018.1:0-86376 GCA_964392365.1 uncultured Leptospirales bacterium | reverse complement strand
CAAGTTTTTTTCACCACTTAACTTCAACCCCGAAATTTGGAATAATAGTTATATCCCTGTCACCTTTCAGCTGAGGATTACTTCCAGCAATATAAGGATTATTGAACCACCATTTCTGACGATCGAGAGGTTTATTCCAGTATCCATACACATTGATAAATTCTATATACCAGCTGACATTACCCCATTTATATCCTGTCTGGTAGCTGTATCTCAGATCGAGCCTGTGATCTACAGGGAAATGAGCTGAATTCACTTCTGTACTGTAAACAGGTGCATATCGCGGATTTCCTACAGAAGGATTCGGGCTCAGATAACTATTAACAATCGGGGTATAGGGCAGAGATGTATACAGCATGAATCTTGCGCTTATTGTGTGTCCTGAGCGCTTATACCCGAGCAGCATCTTCAGTGAATGTTCCATTTCAACATCAGCGCTAATCCAGTTATCACCGGCTTTATCATATCGGAGAGGGCCTCCTGCTATCGGATCAGTTTCGTATCCGCTGCCGTCAGTTTTCCATTTATATCCGGTTATATTTGATTTAAGTTTAGCCTGAGTATAAGAATAGCTGATTGATCCGAACATTTCATTTTCATCAAATTTATAACCGCCTTCAAAAGTAAATTCCGCGCCGTAAGCCATAAACTCACCTGAGCTCAGTCCCAGTATAAGTGATCCATTTTCATAATGCGGATATTCCTGAAATAAATTATAAAAATAATTGAAATAGCCTTCAGCAGAAATTTTAAATGAACCGATTTTCTGGGCAAGTCCAAGAGAGCTCTGCCACGAACTTTCAGGAAGTATATATGATTGACCCGATATGAACGGATTATTGTTGAAAGCACCAGGGTTAAGCTGATAAAATGTACTGTATCTTCCGCCAGAAATTGAAACCGTTGTTGCAGATTTGAATTCGTAACTGATCATAAGCCGCGGATCTATTGTAGCGTTATTTACTGATGTGAGATAATCAAACCTGAATCCTGGAACTATAGTCAATCCTTCGAAAGTAAAAACATTATCAACATATCCGCCTAAAAGAAAATTGGCTGTATTTAAATTCAGTGGAATGAGCTGCAGAGCATTCGGGTTACCGAGATCCGGAAAACCATTTGGTCCGTTTGCTGCGACAACAATTGCAGATAGCACCTTCATTACATTGAAAGCAACATTAACATTGCCTGATGCAGTAAAAGCGTAAACTGAAGCTTCCAGCCCTGCGCGCAATTCAGCTTTTTTGTCCAGCCATTCCCATTTAAAATTATCTTTTAAGCTGAAGATATTAGGATAAGAAAGAATATTGTAATTAGTGAGCCAGGGAGGAACGAGGCTGTTTCCTGAACTGATAAATGAATTGTTCATATTCAATGAAGAGAAAAACATCAGTTCATTTTTTAATTTACCAGCCTGATATGTATAATACAAACCCTGATTATGAAACATCTGATCCATCTGAAACTGAACTCCCTGAAGCAGCGGATCATGACCGATATTTGGCCTGACCATCCATGTTGATGTCTGAAAATTCAAAAAATCTCTTGCACCGATAAATAGAAGAGAGAACGAATGCCCTCCGCCGAAATTATATTTAAATTTAAATTGATAGTCCCAATATTCCGGAGAAACAAAAAGATCCCTGTTAAAAGCTACCTTGTAAAACACAGGAACAAAAAAAGCAAGATAACCATATCTTCCGGCAAAAGTAACATAACCAGAATTTTTTATTTCTTCTTTTCCATTGATAATATGAGTAGATGTAATCGGCAATGTGATAAGTAAAGAAGCGGAGAGAGCGCTTATATCAATAATACCTCCGAATTGTTTTACATCTTTATCAACAGTATGTATGTCAATAACACCCGCTATGGGCCCGCCGTATCTTGCCGGAAAAGCAGATGAATACATATCAATTGAAGCAACAAGATCTGTTGCTATGACTGAATGAAGCCCTCCAAAATGCAGAGGATTGCTGATAGGAAGACCGTCAATATAATATCTGTTCCTGTCTGAATACATGCCTCTTATAACAAGCGAACCGAAAAATGATCCCCAGAATGCGCCGAAAAAACCGCCGCCTGCCTTGATAACACCCGGAAGCGATGTTAAAGCATTTATAGAATCCCCGAATGATGCAGGGACTTTCTTTATATCTTCAACGCTCATTGTTTTTCTTGAAACTTTCTGTATATTATTATCGCCGGTAATAGTAATGCCATCACCCTTGAGCTTACCTTCAGCCAGCCAGAAATCTCGTATAGAATCTTTTGCAATATTTATTTTTGCTTTCATGAACTTATGCCCGGCGCATCTTACTCCTATGGTATAGGTACCGGCTTTAGGAAAAGTAATTTCATAAGATCCGTCAGAATTTATCTGATATTTATATTTTGTCTCGCCTACAAGAATGATACCGGATTCAACAGGACGCTTTGTAATTGAACTGTATATTTTTCCTTTAAGCGTAATTTGATCCAGAGCGTTTAAATTTCCATGCGGGATAATAATTAAAAAAAGCAGGGGGATTACAAATTTATATAATGATTTATTTTTCATTTAGAATTTCAGCACCGGAAAAATTATTTAAAACATTTATGCAAAAATAAGCTATTGCACCCCCCTTTTTCTTTCAAAAAGAAACCTGCACTGAGAGAAACCGAAGTGCAGAGAGTGGATGAATCATTTCTGAATTTCAACAAGTGAATCTTTATATTTTATAATCCGGCCCTTAATGTGCATTATAGTAACTGTTCCGAAAATCCAGTGCTGCTTTTCAATCCATGTCCTGACATCAATAATATCATCTCCGCCTTTTTCACTTACCATTTCCAGAATTGCGCTGTTATAGTCAGGTCTCGGGGTTACAGATACAAGAAAAAGCAGAGACATATTGCTGATCTGGGTTTCAGCTTCACCAACAATTTCATATTCACTTGATCTAAGCTGAGAAACATAGGGCTCAATTCCGGAAGATTTCACTCTTGAATATATACATCCGGAAAACAATGATATAGCAAAAATTATAATTAATAATAAAACTCTTATTCCTTGAAAAGAATTCATTTGCTGTCTCCATCTTTATCAGGATAACAGTAAACATCATCCGGCCTGACATACCTGACTGCATCGCCTGTAACAATTACCTCATGCAGACTGAATAGAACAAAATAATATGTCTGCTCATACCAGCGTACATTTATAAGAACATCTGCCTTTTTTTTCCTGAGGGCCCTTTTGATAGCAAGGTCTATATCCGGCTTGCCCACAGACCAGACTCCGAGAACTGAACCGGTCATGGCTCTGCCTTCCACCAATCCGAGATTTTCAATTTTCTCCGCCTTCAGCGGCGATGTAGATGAAGTCATTCCCATTGGAGTAACGCACCCTGTTAATATCAGAGACGATATTATTAAAAACAATCCTATATTTTTATTAATATATTTCATACGCACACCTCAACATTTATTATATAACATTAAAAAAATTGATTCATTTTATATTCTAAAATTTTCTAATGAGCTTCTGCAGCTCAATGAAGAAAAATTATACCAAAAAATATTATAAATCAAAATTTAACCTCAACGCCAAAATTAGGAATAAAGGATAAAGACCTGGTGCCGATACTGTAACGTGGAGAAGGATTCACTCCTTCACTGTATGGCTGGTTATATCTCCATCTTTCACCTGTATTACGGTTTACTAGGAATCCGTAAATGTTTATTATCTCTATATACCAGTTAACATATCCCCAGCTGTAATTAGTCCTGTGGCTGTATCTGACATCAAGCCTGTGATCTATATCTGAATGAGCTGAATTTACATTCGTGCTGTACTCAGGAACATATCGTCCTGACGGCGGTATTGATGGACTTTCATGACCGCCGACAATCGGAGTATATGGAAATGAAGTATAAAGCTGAAATTTCGAGCTGATTGTATGTGAATTATATTTATATCCGAAAACAATCTTAAGAGCATGTTCCATTTCATTTCCCGAAGGTGTCCAGTTAATCGCATTTGGATCTGTTGGAATTCCGCTTCTTTCTCTTACCTGCGTCCATGTATAGCTTGCCCATCCGAAATAATCATTCTGGCTTTCTGCACGGTCTTTTTTAACCATGAATTCTATTCCATAAGCCTGAACTTCTCCTGTGCTCTGACCCTGCCTGAATTCGCCGTTTTCATAATGAATATAATTCCTGAACAGATCATAATAGTAATTATAGAATCCTTCGAGGCTGAAGGCAAAGAAGCTGACCTTCTGCTGCAGACTGAGAGCTGCATGAACTGCCCTTTCAGGCTTTACCCAGTTTCCGAGTTTTACTATATCTGAATTATCATTAAATACAAAGGGATTAACCTGATAGAAAGAACTGTACATTCCGCCTGCAACAGCAATAGTTGTTCTGGTTTCAAATTCATAACTCATAGACATTCGCGGATCAATAGTAAACTGATTAGAATAAACAAGATAATCAGCTCTTACTCCGGGAATAAAAGTAAAGCCGCCGAAAGTAAATTTATTCTCAATATATCCGCCGATTGTTGAATTAAAAAAATTCACATCAAGATCAACAAACTTGAGGCCTGTGCTCAAATCCGGAAATCCTGTAGCCTGATTGGTATATATTACTTTTCCAGCTGCTTTAAAATAATATAATGTAGCTTCAACATTTCCCCGGAGTTCCGCCTTACCTTTCCACCATTCCCAGGAGAAGTTGTTCTTTAGTCCTAACAGGTACGGAGTTGAATCAATGAAATAATTTTTAAGTTCAGGAGCTGCATTAACATTCTTCATGTTGATATATGTGTGGTATGTTGTGATTGATGAGTACAGCATCAGGGTATTCTTAAACTCATTTTTGGTATAGTTATAGTATATACCCTGGTTATGAAACATCTGTGCTGATTCAAACTGAACATTACTGAAAAGCGGATCCATACCGCTGTTTGTATCCGTCATATTTGGAATTAAAAATCTGAAAAAATCCTTGCTGCCCATAAGAAGAACAGTCAGGGAATTATTCACATCAAACCTGTATTTAAATTTAAACTGGTAATCCCAGTACTCAGGCGCAGATTCAAGTTTCTCTTGAAAAACCAGCTCATAAAAAAGAGGAACAAATAATGCAATATATCCGTACCTTGCTGCAGCCATAACATAACCTGTATTTTTCTCCTCTTCCTTGCCGTCTACTATCACAGTTTTCATTATTGGAAATTTTAAAATCATATTGGCAGATATTGCACTGATATCAGCTAAGCCGCCGGAATCCATAACCTTGTCAAGTGTATTGATGTCAATTACAGCTCCAAGAGGCCCACCGAATTTTACCGGAAACGACGAGGAATATAAATCAATCTCACTCATTAAATCATTTGATATTACTGAATGGAAACCGCCGAAATGCATAGGATTGGTGATAGGCATGCCGTCAATATAATATCTGTTTCTATCAGGATACATTCCCCTGATAACAAGCGGGCCGAAAATACCTCCTACTGTTCTAACAATACCGGGAAGCGATGTAAGCGCATTTAATGAATCACCAAAAGAAGCCGGCACCTCCTTGATTTCCTCAACAGTCATGCTTCGCCTTGAAATATTCTGAATATCTCTTTCACCCTTGACCGTAACGCCCGTTTCAAATGATGTTTGAGTAAGATAAAAATCACGAACAGTATCTGATGTTATGGAAACTCTGCTCCTCAACTGTTTGTATCCGGCATACCTGATGATTATATTATATATTCCAGGCTTTGAAACTGAAATTCTATACGAACCGTCACTTTTTGTCTGCACCCTGTTTTTTTCCTGAACAACAGTTACAGTGGCAAGATCTATAGGAGTTTTTGTTACTTTGTTATAAACTCTTCCACTTAAAAATAGTTTATTACCCTGAGCATAAAGTTCCGGTTTGAATAATATAATTGAGCCGAAAATCAGCATCAAAACTGTAATTTTAAGTTTTATTTGCATTTATTTTAATAACAACTATTTAACAATTTAATTAATCATTTAAATAACAATATAATGGTCAAACAATTTTTTTATAATAAAAAAACTGTTAAAAAATTAATTTATTGGAATTACATAAACTTTATCATTTAACGAATAAATTAGTGTTATATAAATTCAGTAATTTTTTTGTCATCCCCGTGAAATCGGGGATCCAGACTGCAAAAATGGATTCACCCGAGGGTGCAGGCCATCGCCTTCGCAGGAATGATAGAAAATGTTCTATTTAAACCTTTAACTTCTATAAATCAGGTAAGTTAATCAATCTTTGGAGCCATTTGTTTTAGCAGTTTCGGAAGGATTTTATTGAAGTCAAATTCCTGCTTATCTTTTTTAAAAGTAATTTTAATAACTGTTCCAGGCAAAGGATTTGAAACAGGAAAATTTTTATCTGAACTTTTTAAATTAACCCATTTTCCGTTTTTCCAGTAATCAAAAAAATATCCATAGACTTTTTCTTTTCTGCCGTTTTTTTCAAGTGAAAACTCATTTAAAGACTGAATATTTCCTCCGGATTCAAATACTGACTGGTCATCAAAGACAATTCTTATTGAGGATGGATTAAACCGGTAAGAACCTTTTGATAAAGGAATAACCTTCCACTTAAAAAATTCAATAGAAACAATACGGGATAAATCCTCATAAGTCTGATCTTTTCTGCTGGAATATTTAATTGCAATTTTTTCAGAAGCAAAATAAATTATGCCCTCTTTTTTTACTCCGCCTGCAAATTCAATAAACGCCTTTACTGTATATTTTTTATCAGATCCGCTTTGAAATTTTTCATTATCAATTGCAGGAATTACAGGATCTTCTGTTTGAGAATAGAGGGATAACACAGATAATAAAAGCGCTGGAACAATAAAAAGAAATTTCATTAAAATTCAAACTTTGCCAATATAGGAGTATGATCGGATGGTCTGTCAAAAAGCCTCGGGTCTTTATCAATCCACGAATCTTTTGATTTTGCAGATGCTGCTTTATTACCCCAGATATGATCCACTCTCCAGCCAAGACCGCGTGCTACACAGTCCCGAACCCTGTAATCAAAAAATGAATACTGCCCTGGTTCAGGATGATATTTCCTGAAAATATCCTCAAAACCAACATCTTTCACTTTAGCAAGGGCCTTGTGTTCATCCGGATGATATCCTACATGACCGTAAAGTCTTTTTGGATCATGAACATCAATATCAAGCGGAGCGACATTGAAATCACCAACCCATACAAGCGGTTCTTCAGGGGAAAATTTTGAAGAAAAAAACTTTTTCAGCCTGGAAAAAAATTTAAGCTTATATTGAAATTTTTCAGATTCCGGAGAAGTACCCTGAGGAATATATGTATTGATAATATTGATTCCGTTTATCTTAACACATATCAGTCTTGTGCCTTCGTCTGAACCTTTACCATCAAATCCGTAGGAAATATTTTCTAATGGAATTTTACTGAGTACAGCAACACCGTTATATGATTTTTCACCCATGAATGCAGCATCATATCCGAATGATTTAATTTCTTTTAAAGGGAAATCAATATCTGTGGCTTTTGTTTCCTGTATGCAGAGAACATCCGGCTGAATTTTTTTAAACCATTTCTCAATAACCGGAAGTCTCGCCCGGATAGAATTTACATTAAAGCTGGCTATTACCATCGTGAAGTTAGATCAAAAAATCTTACCTGATTATTTGAATTCATTCAAATAAATTTGCAATATAGAAGTAACGATCTTTCTGCTTGTTTTATAATTCTCTTTTTCAAGCTGATTTACGATGTCTCTAACTTCAAATTTCGGATTGGCTTTTTTTATTTCAATAGTTCTATTGATAATTTTCTGATCAATCGGATCAGAACCTGTTGTATTTGCTATAAGCAGATAATATCTGAGATTCTGAAGGCTTTCTTCCAGCTGAGAAACTTTAGTAATAATATACAATGGATTAGTTTTCTCAAGATATTTCACCGGATCTTTTATTGCATCAACTAAAGAATCTGAAAAATTATCCTCATTAATGAATACACCCTCAATCTTAATAAAATATTTATCTTTTACAAGCCTGAAATTAAATTTATATAAATCTCCGTACATAAAAAACATTCCAGCAGGAATATGAGGTACAATATTTACTCCCTTATATTCATATTTTGATGGAAGAACAAAGGCCTGGATTTCATTATTATCAACTGTAAAAGATAATCTTTCAATTTGCATATCCTTCCAGTTTCTAAGCTGCTGGTTCAGTTTAATAATAATCTCTGCTTTATCATTAGAAATATCCTTTTGTGATGTAATAGTAAAAGGATTTCCTGAAGCATCTTTCATAGAAAGAATAGTTTCAATATCGGACTTATCAGTTTTTTCAACAGTATACTGTTTTGAAGTCCAATCGAAGGCAAAGCCTCCAGTTGTAGAAAAAATTATATAGATAGCTGAAAATAATAATATCTTTTTCATAATCACTCCCGGCTTAAATTTAATAATATTTTATCGAATGGTTCTATTTTCTTCCCTGAGGCAATTTCAATGACTTTTCCTCTATATCCTCCGGAAGTTTTATAAAGACTTATCTTTCCAATATATTCATCATCATTTCTAAATATTGTTGCAGCTTCACCCTCTGCTATTTTCAATCTTCTATTGATCTGAACAGCAACTACGGCCGGATTTCTCGCATCTATAATATATCCGCTTTCCGGTTTTGTCTGCAGAATATAATCAAATGCATAATTATAAAAAGATACTTTTTCATACATCTCGTTCATTATTGGACGGGAAAGCTTATCCATTTGCTTAATTGCAGGATTTGGAGAATTTATATAAGGGACTTTCAGCATATTGTCCATAATCAGACTATAATCGTTAATTTTCTGTTTATAGGAATAAATATCATTTGAACTGTATACAGTTTTACCTTTTAAAATATTAACAACTTTTTCATTGGTAAATTTCGGGTTATATTTCAATATAAGTTTCTCAATTTTATCTTCATATTCATTTTTCTGCTTATTAAGTTTCAGTTCTGTAAGCTTATCAACATTGCTTGCAACAGTTCCGACTTTTTTAGAAACATTTTCTGATTCAATACCAATTCTTTTTATATCAGCTTCTTTTATCCTGATTTTCTTATCATATTCGGATTCCACTTTACCCTGCTCAGCTGCTTCCTCTTTATTCAGTTTTGCAATAAGCTTAGCTGCTTCTTCAAGTGAAAGTTTTTTTGATGTTACATCTTCTTTTTTTGATCTATAAGAATCTTTAACTGAAAGCAAAGCTTTTTCTTTTTCAAGCTTTAAAGCATCCAGCTCTGTTTTTGCCATATCAAGTTTGCTTTTATTCTTTTTTGCTGCATCTATAAGATCTTTAAGTCTCGTATCTTCAAATTCAGTAATACTTACTTCATTTGTTCTCTGTCGGACTTCCATCCAGAATGTAAAAAGAACAGTACCTGCAATACCTAATCCAATAAATGCAATTATTGCAAAAATAGCTGCATAATTTTTATTTTTCTGAGTTTTAGTAAATTCAGCCTCAAGTGAATAGACATCCACCATTGCGTCATAGTCTTTAATTTCCTCAGGGAGGAATTGGTTTTTAGGTTGAACAGTTAAATCTTTTATTTTGTTGTCATTTCCCATATGCCGTTCCAGTTTTTAGGACATTTATTTTTAGTTCTTTCCAAAAATACATCTGCAGCTTCAAGTTTACATTTTTCAAAATGTTTCCTTGCAAGAGCCCAATCGCCCATATAATATAATTTAAGGCCAGATTCGTAATAAGCAATATTTTTTGATATATCTGAAGTGATTTCATTAGTAAACATAGGTAGATAAACTTTTTTACCGATTGTTTTACCCTTAACAAGAACAGTGTCAAGTTCAAGAAAAGACATATTATGGTCCGGTACATTATTCTCAATATCATTTTTTATGTATTCAGAACAAATAATAGGAACTTTATAAATCCGGGTTAATCCCTCAAGTCTTGATGCAGCATTTACATTATCACCAATTACAGTGTTCGTCATCCTGACATTAGAACCGAGAGTTCCGTAAAAAACAAGACCGCCATCAATGCCTACTCCGACTTCAAGCTTAACCGCTTTATAAATATCAAGTTCATCTTTTGATAATTTTCCGCCCTTTTCTTTTTCAAGGTCTTCCTTGACTTTAGTCATATTATTTCTAAGAGCTTCTGTTACTTCATGGATTTTATATCCGGCAGCCACAGCCTGATACGATTTATTCTTCTCCTGCTCATCTATCGCGCCAAAAACCGCTAACAGAGCATCTCCAATTATAGATCCAATAACTCCATCCTTGTTAATAATTTCACGAATTGCCTTATCATAATGAAGATTTAGCAGCTTAATTATATCATGGCCAAGAATTTCTGTTATAAATGTGAAGCTTTTTATATCTGTAAATAAAATCGCAAGTTCTTTAGCAGATCCTTCAAGCTTGATCTGTTTGTCTCTATAGGCTTTTGAAACAATATCCTGATTGGCAAATTTTTTAAATATCGATATTAGATTGTCTACAGTTCCAGAGAGCGAGTTGAAGGCAACACCAAGATATGTTATATCATCATTTGTAGCATGAGCCATATCAACATAGCCGAGCTGCTGTGATTTAACCATTTTCATGATGGCTTTAGTTATTATATCAATAAATCTTAATATCTGCCTCAAAACAAAAATTCCAATTAGTGCACTTAGTATTGTAATAATTACAATTACTATACTGATGTTTATTAGAATTCTATCTGATTTTGATTTGAATTCTTTAAGTTCCTCGGCTCTTACAATATAAGCATCCCATTTATGACTGTATTTATAAACACCAAAATATTCTTCATTATTATAATCAAAATAAATGAAACCTTCATTTATATTTGATTTTAAATTTGTATTCAGCTTATTTAATTTATCTTTATCCTGAAAATATTCATATTTTTTTATATTTGAAGATTGAAACAACAGTCTTCCCTCAGGTTTAACTCCAAGAACTATGGCTTTAGAATTCTTAAGTTCACGCAAACCTTTCTGCTCAATTGCATCTATAGAAGCTTTCTCATTTTTATCAAATTGAAGGATTTCGTACTGGTTATTGCAGAATGAATTGATATCAGCCAGATCCTTGGATAAAAGCTGACCCATTAAATTCAGTAATTCACCCCTGTTGAAAATCAGGTTTATATAATTACTGGCGAAATTGGAAATCAGGATGAAGATGGAGAATACAAGAATGATTTTTATTGTTACTGGGACTACTCTAGTGTTATTGACTTTTTTAAACATATTTTTATCCCGATTTATGCCTTATCTTGATGTTCATTGATTTAACTAAATACATATTAAAAAGTCAATATTTTTTTTATTTTTTAAATAAATACGTTTAAGTTTATTATATTTTCTTTGCATATTTTTAAATGTTTGTTATCTTTATTCATTTAAATAACTGATTCTTCCGATAAATTAAACAATACGGTATAAACTGAAAATTTTTAATCCGAGAGGAAAAATATGAACAATATGGGAACAATTCCGCCAGATGCAGTTAGAATATATAACAATGCGCTCGAAATGTCCAATAAAGGTGACTTTTTTAATGCAATTTCTGAATATAAAAAGGCTATAGATCAGTATCCAAATTTTATTGAAGCCTATAATAATATGGGAGAAATTTATTCGCAAATGGGCAAAAAGGATCTTGCCATTGCCATTTACCAGGATGCTTTAAAAATCAATAGAAGTTCAAGGGTTTTATTAAACATCGGAGTGGAGCATTATAATTCAAAAAGTTTTGATACCGCTCTCAATTATTTTTCTGAATCTCTTGCAGCTCAGCCGAATTTTCTTGAAGGCAATTTTTATTCAGCTCTTGTTTTCTATAATAAAAATGATTTTCAAACTGCTGAAAGATTTTTTAAGAATGTACTCAAACTCGACAAAAAGCATTTAAAAACAAACTATCTTCTATCATATATATATTACGAATGGAAGGATTACCATAAAGCTATCAGATGTCTTGATAATATAAAAGATATAGCTGATGATATTTCTTTTGTAAACAGATATTACGGCTTCTGCTGGTATTATTTAGGAAATTATGAAAAAGCTGTATCATATCTTAAAACTGCTCTCGAATCAAGACCGGAATATTTAAAATTCAAAGGCTATCTTGAATCTTTAACCATTGAAAATAAAATAAATGAAGTGGGCGATATTGACGCTGCCATACGCGATCTTGAATCAAAGATGATGAACGAGGCGCCGCCTTTAAAAGAAGTAACCAAACTAAGCATGCTGTATATTTTCAAAGGAGAAAACTCAAAAGCCGAAAAATTACTTCTGGAAGCCAAGCAGAAACTTGCTTCATGATATATTAAATTTGTTATTTTCACAGGATTTCATCCATAGATTCAATTTATAGTCAGGATAAACACTCTTTGTACTGATTATAAATATATTAAAACTTCTGAGAATAAATCCATCAAAAACCCTGCAAATAATCTATTAATTCATAATTCTTCTATTTTAATTTAGTTATTAATTCAATAAATTAAGATTGACTGAATCAATTCATCTTTATTCTATTTATTATATATTGATCTGAATAATTTTTGGAGAAACCGGGATGTATGACAATAAAATTAATAAGGATTTAAAAAATATTTCTTTAAATTTATTTTTAAAATCTGATATGATTGCATATTTTGTAATTATTCCTGTTACTTCTGCAATTTTTTATAATTCTCTCAATCTCTCTGATTCATATTTAATTATTTTTATAATAATTGTTCTGGCTGTAGTTTCATTATCAGCCATACTGAATATATATACAACCCGCAGAATATTATACCCGATAAAAGAATATTTCCGGAAATGGCAATCTAATGAAGAAATTTCAGATGAGGAATACATTTCAGCCAGAAAAAGATTTTTCAATTTACCGAAAACAAGGGCTACTCATACTGCATTAAGATTTGGAATTCTTATTCCTGTAGTAATTATTGCCATGAATATAGTAGCAGTTGATCAGCTGACCCTGATCAACCAGATCAACATGTGGGCAATTGCGTTAATTGATACTTTTACAGGCGGGATGCTGTATTTTGAAACTACTAAAAGAGAAACAGCAAAAATTGCTGCACACGGACTTTTCAACAAGCCTGTTAATTTTAAACCGGAATTAATTAATAAAATCTCAACTGTTTTATCTCTATATGTAATTATTGCAACTACGATAGTATTTACCATTATGATGGCTGTTGTTTTTAATCTTGAATCAATGATGGTTGAAAAAAATTTTACAGTACAGATGAAAACCATAGTTAAAATAATAGATGCAGATGTGGAAAAATTTTATGATGAAAATTTAAATGACCCTTCAATTGATATTAACAGGCTCTGCAATGAAAAAATAAAACCTATCAAAATTTCCAAAACAGGTTATGTTTTTATCAATAATCCTGAAATGATTACAATTGCTCATCCTAATGAAAAATTAATAAATGATGACATGAAAAAATATGATTTCGGATTAAAAATCCAGGAAACAGCTGATGGGGTAATTCATTACTGGTGGCAGGGAAAACCAAAAATCCTTTATACATTAAAAAATAACAAATATGGTTTTCATACAAGTTCAGCAATAAATATTTCTGATATAGAAGACAGCATCTGGCAGATTGAACTTATTATGGTAATTATCGGATCAATTGGAATGCTTATAGTTGGTTCTTTCTTATATCTTATGATTACTTTCAGACTCAAGCCTGTTGAGAAAAGTATGAATTTAATCGATAACCTTACTGAAGGAAAAATTGATAACATATATGATATGACAGCCATGGATGAGCTGGGAGAGATGTCAATAAAACTGCTCATTTTCAACCGGCAACTCTCATCAATTGTAAAAAGCATTAAAGAATCATCAGATGATATGGCTCTATCAACAGAACAGATGTCGTCTACCACCCAGGTGTTTTCTGAAAATATTCAAAGCCAGGCTGCTTCCGCTGAAGAAATTACTGCTACAGTTGAACAGGTTTCTGCAGGAATTGAAAATATTGCAAGAGGTGCGGTTTCTCAATCAGGCAGCCTTGGCTCTCTTATCGAAAAAATGAAAAACCTGTCACAAAGCATAACTTCCATGGGCGAGAAAATTAAAAAAGCCAGGGAAATGACCACTACAATTTCCGAGCGCGCAAAATCCGGTGAAAAATCCATGACTGATATGAACCTGAGCATGAATACAATTCTCGGAAGTTCTTCAGAAATGATGAACATTGTAGGGATCATAAATGATATTTCCGATCAGATTAATCTTCTATCTTTAAACGCAGCAATCGAAGCAGCAAGGGCCGGCGACGCAGGAAGAGGCTTTGCAGTTGTTGCAGATGAAATCAGCAAACTGGCTGACGCTACAGCATCGAGCATAAAGGAAATAGATAAAATTATAAAAGGAAACAATGAAGAAATTACACGCGGTATGGAAATAGTTAAATCAACAACTTCATCTATAAATACTATAATCGGCGGAGTAAATTCAATATCTTCCATGATAGGTGAAATTTCAGTAAACATGAATGAACAGATCGGCATCAATACAGAGGTTAATTCAAAAGCTGAAGAAGCACAGCGCCTTTCCAATGAAATTGAAAACGCAACCGGGGAACAGAAAATTGCAACAGGTGAAATAGTAAGGTCTATCAGCAGTATTAATGAATTAACACAGGCTAATGCTTCAGGCTCTGAAGAGCTTTCAGTCGGCGCCACAAATGTTTCAACTCTTGCAGATGGATTAAGAAAAGCTGTTGCTTTCTTTAAAATTTAATGCAGCCGGATATCAAATTCATAGGCAGAACCAGCTATGATGACTCAATTAAACTTCAGAACGAAGAACGGCAGCTGGTTTTAGATGGTAAAAGCTCAGGAACTATTTTTTTCCTCGAACACTTTCCGCCTGTAATTACAATCGGAAGGCAGGGATCTGCTGCCAATCTTCTTAAATCTGCAGAATACCTTAAATCACAGGGAACAGAAGTAAAAAAATCAACCCGCGGCGGAGACATCACTGCACATGAACCGGGACAGCTCGTTGTATATTTTGTTCTGCCTGTTAAATCAAAAAATGCAGGGAAATTTGTAAATAATATTATTGAAAAGATAATTTCTTTTCTTGAAAAAGACTTCGGTATTAAATCCGGATACGATCAAAAAAATCCAGGCATATGGGTGAATGGAACAAAGATCTGTTCTATCGGATTTGATCTTACAGGTGGAGTAAGCATGCACGGCATTGCATTAAATGTCTGCAACAGCCTTGATACGTTTCAATATATAATACCTTGCGGGATAAGCGGATGCGCCATGACTACGATGGAGAAAGTTATGGGGAAGAAAATTAAGATTGAAGAAGCGTATGAAAAATTAAGAGAATATTTTAAATAACTGATTTCCATATTTTTTTCTATTGAGACAGCTCTCAGTATTTTCCGCAAACACCCTGCCGGTATTTATATTACATCCATGCATATTATACACACATCATCTTCAAAAATTTCATTACCTTTGAATTTTACAAGTTCTCTGTAAATTTCTTCAATAACGCCGGAGGGTTCGCTCCTGTTTAATTTCATTAAAACAGGAAGAAGTTCAGTTGATTCAAAATCTCTGAAAGGTGCAGAAACATTCCGTTCTTCAATCAGCCCATCAGTATAAAAAATAATTCTGCTTCCTTTTACAAGAGCCGCTGTATTGACATGGAATTGTTTGCTCTTTTTGTTTAATATTCTGCTGGAAAATATTGCTATAGGAAGAGAACGGCGTCCAAGAAGTGATGAGACACTGTTTTCTTTAAGCAAATAAGGCACAGGGTGTCCTGCGTTGATGTATTTAAGTTCATTAGTTCTTTTATTGTAAATCCCATAAAAGACAGTTATAAAATAAGTTCCGGAGAGTGAGAACAGCGCATCATTAAGGTAATGCATAAGCCTGGCCGGTTCTTTAAGCAGATCACCTGCTCTGTCCAGGTAACCTTTAAGCATTGCAGTAATAAGTGCGGCCGGGGTTCCGTGTCCGGAAACATCGCTGATGAATATTCCAATCAGATCAGGGTCATCAAAATAAATAAAATCGTAAAAATCTCCTCCTATAGCTTCCATTGGTCTATAGAGAGCATGGATATTTTTATCAGGCATTTTTCGGGGTATAAAATTTTCCTGAATTATTCTGGCAAATTTCAGATCATCTTCAAGATCAATATTCCTGCTTTCCAGCTCTCTTTTCTGGCTTGTGATAATTCTGTTTTTTTCAGCGATCTCATCCATGAAACGAAGACGTTCCTGAATGATGCTAAAATCTCTTATGAAAATTAAAGCAAATGATCCTATGAGTACAGGATAGCTGAAGCTGATAAAATATACATCAATAATATAAAGTCCTGTAATTGCCAGGGAATCATGGATTACTCCGAGCATAAATAAAAAATATCCGAGACCTGCAATGAGAGCATTTTTTTTCTTATGATAAAGCGCTCTTATAATAAGATATCCCCACATGAGCTGTTCAATTATCGCGAGTATTCCTATTGTGGAATATCCTTTTCCATACATATGATCATGAAGCGGATATGAAAAGCAGAAAGCCGCAATGATTAATGTGAAAATAATTACTGCAGCCTCAAGAATCTTTACTCTTATGTCCAGAATCCTTTCCAGAAGAAAGTATATCAGTCCGATTTCTGCTGCAAGCAATGTAAAAAATATTTTTTCTTTTAAATTATAATATATTGAAAAATCATGATTATAGTAATGAATAGATAGAATTCCCCATAGCAGGCCTGTAATTCCGAAAAGGAGCTGGTTTTTATTTTTACGATTAACCAGAAAAAATATTATTCCCAGAATACCCAGTAATGAAATCATAATGCCTGTGCTCAATGGTATATTCTGAGAGAGAGTGTTTTTAAATATTCTCAGTCTGTGTATGTCTTCAACCCTTCCGATTACGGGTATGTCGGCAAATTTCGGATCATAAGCGGCGTATGACCGAATCGCGATAGTATTAATCCCATCTGGGTTAAGAACTGAAGGCGGGATAAAGTAGCTGCGGTTGTAGTTCCACATTGGAATATATTCAGGAGGTTCCTTTCCTGATCTGCCGATTTCAATCCCATTGATATAAACAATATCTGTATCAATGATCTTCCCTAAAAAAATAGACAGGTTTTTTTTTTAATGCATCAGGTAAAGTAAAGGTATTGCGTATCCAGACAGTAGTAACATTTTTATCAGTCTGCACAGGAAGGGTGATTTTTTCCCAGGTTGAGTCATTAATATTTTTTTCTTTGAATTCATAACTGTCTGAATAGGATATTTTCCATGAGGTGCCCAGATTGATATTTTCAACCCTGCTGCAGGCGGAAACAGTAATTAACAGGAATATTACAGATGATATAAGTGAAATTCTATTCATAATTATTGCTGTATTACTCCACCTGTATATACTTACTTGTATAAAAAATTTAAATATTAAGTTTTCACTATATTAAATTTATAATAAATAAAGTTCAATCTATAAACTTAAGATAAAATAAAATTATAATTTTTTAATTTTAATACTGTTTATAAATAACTGGAATTATTTATATCCTGCACATTATTTAAAAATATAAGCTGTTCAATATCTTCTTGGAAATTACAAATTTAAATGATTTATTTATAAACAAAGATGAAAATTTTGTAATAAGATAAATCACATTCTGATATTTAAAAATCTTCAAGCACTATAATTCCATGAATTTATTAAAAATAAATATATAAATCATCAATTTATATAAATTCAATCATTTTTAATTTGACTGCCAATTTGTTTACGTTATGTTTTTTATACAGACTTTTAACTCTCCTAATAAATCATGAAGAAATATTATCTGAATAATTTATATTGGAGTACTTTGAGTCTTTTAAAATTATTAAGGAGGATTTTAAATGAATTCATTATTACCGATCATTATCGAATTACTCAGCGGGGCAGCAGGCGGGAATGCAGCTGGAGCTGCAATGAAGGACAAATCTCTTGGACTTATTGGCAATTCTTTAGTTGGAATTCTGGGCGGCGGAATCGGCGGAAGACTGCTCAGTGTTCTTGGTGTAGCTGTAACTACTGGCGGTACTGATTTAAGCAGCATTGCTGGAAGCGTGGGAACAGGCGGTGTTGGTGGTGCAGTCCTTTTAATAATTGTTGCAATAATTAAAAAAGCTTTGAATAAATAATAAATATTTTTATATATGACTATTTCATACCAGTAGTATAAAATAGTCATATATTATTTAATTGAAATTTTTATTTTCCTTTCAAGGATTTACTTTTTAGAAAAAATTCTAAAACTCCGTCATATCAAACTTCCAGTAAGGCCCGGATTTAATAAATCTGAGTTTCATCCCGTTATCAAGCGTGACAGCAGCTTCATTACCATTTTTATTGATACCGATAATATTGCATTCAAAAGCAGAAAGCAGAACATTCTGTTTTTCTGATTTTGAATAAACTGCAAGATAATCCTTTGGTGAAAGTTTCTTTAATCTCTCAGGATTGATTCCGTAAGCTGCGGCTGCGGAATTAAGCGAACTTTCATCCATAGTAGAAAAAACTGCTGCTGTTTTTTTTATTTTAGAAATGCTTTCATCAGATAAAAGAGAAATAGTTTTATCATAATCATTATTCCTGAAAGATTTTTTCAATTCATAAAAAGCATCCGATGGAGTAATAGGAGCCTGAGGCGTGCATGCTGTAAGAACAGACATTAATAGAATAAATTTCAATAAACGCATTTCACTTCACCATTTGTATAATTAATTATCATATTATCAATAAGCCTTGCTTTGCCGAAAAATGCTGCTGCAGCAAGAACGCATTTTGAATCAATCTGCTCTGTCGGCGCAAGAAATGAATAATTTACAACGCTGACATAATCGATTGAATCCGGATTCCCTTTTTTAATTTCATTTACTGCAGCTTTTTCAATTTCAGCACTTTTCCTTTCTCCAGCAGCAAGAGCGCTCTCCGCAGCCTTGAGTCCTTTATATATCACACCTGCTCTTACTCTCTCATCGCTGCTAAGATATTTATTCCGCGAGCTCATTGCAAGTCCGTCTTTTTCCCGCATAGTCGGTGCAATAATAATTTCAACCGGAAAATTCAGATCATAAACCATTTTCTCCAGTGTTACCACCTGCTGTATATCCTTCTGCCCGAAAACTGCAATATCCGACTGGATGATATTAAATAATTTTGCTACAACAGTATAAACTCCCCTGAAATGCCCCGGCCTTTTCGCACCGCAAAGATTTTCAGTCAGGATTTCCATGTCAATATATGTCAGCCTGTCAGTGTACATTTCGCTTTCTTCAGGAATGAACAGCAGGTCTACACCTGCAGCCTCTGCGATTGCAGCGTCCCTTTCAAATTCACGCGGGTATGCCGTGAAATCTTTCGGATCATTAAACTGTATTCTGTTAACAAAAATGCTCATAATATTATATGATGCTTTTTCCCTGGAAATATGCACGAGACTTTCGTGTCCCTGATGCAGATATCCCATGGTCGGCACGAATCCTGTTACTGCGCCGCCTTTTTTCGCTTTCTGTATTTGAGTTCTTGCTTCTTTTATAGTTTTTGCTATTATCATAAAATTACACCTTTCCGGCTGAGATGATCATCATGTCGCCAAGATAAAAATTTTTTGCAGCAAAATCCGCGATCTTTCTGATGATGGAACCTGGTTTTCCAAAACCGCTTCCATAAGTTTTATATTCTAAAATTTTAAAACCATTTTTCTCCAGTAACTTTTTTAATGCAGAAATTGAAAAGTAAAAAAGATGTTCTGGAAAATTATAATATCTCCATTTCTTTCCGGATATAGTTTTAAATCCGAATCCTGTCCGGCATGTAGATATATAAAGCCTGCCGCTATCTTCAAGCTCATGTGAAATTTTCTTTATAAATTTTTCCGGATAATGCAGATGCTCTATTGAAGCCCAGAGCGTTATCAGATCAAATTTTCCGTCATACTTTTTAGTAAGATAATCACCTCTGGTCATATTCAACCCGAGCCTTTTTCCAAAATCCACGCATTCTGCTGATACATCAATTCCGGAAGAATCCCATGCTCTGCTTTTCATGAAATTCACGAAATAGCCTGCAGCACAACCGATATCCAGGCATCTTTTCCCTTTATTCAGCGTTTCCTCAAATTCAAAAAATCCGAGGTCCGATAAATTCATTTTGAAAACCCGCTCAATTTCACCTCTAACTTCATCTGAAAAATAATTATTGTAGCCCCTTTCTGTCCTTCTTAGAAAATAATCCGATTCATAATAGGATTGAATTTCGACTGTGTCAGGTCTGGGAGATATGAACTCAAGGGAGCAGCTACAGCATTCAACCAGCTTATAACTTTCCCCTTTTCCGGATAGTTTGCTGAAAACATCTTTTCCGTCGCTTCCGCAAATTATGCATTTAATCTCTTCCATAACTGTAAAAAAAAACTATAACGTAATTAAGGTCAAATAATATTCTTGAAAAAATATGGAATCATTTAGAATATGTTTATATCCTACACTATAAGAGTGAAAATCAATGCCTGTAAATTCTTCAAGGAAAATAATTCTAATCAGTGATAATACAAGAATTGCGATGCCCATAAAAGCTGCAATCACCCCGTTTACTCTTGAAATTGACGAAGAATTCCTGAACCTCCATTCCCTTTCGCTTATGAGGAAAGCAATTCACAGCACAAAAAGCACGAATTTTATCAGATCTGAACTGCTAAGGTTTATTAAACAAAATGGATTCCCTTTTCTTACAATAATAGATTATAAAATAGACACAGGACTTGATTCGGATGTTGATCCTGACCATATGAAAATTTTAAGAACACTGCTTATTTCATATATTATACTTTCGAAAGGGAACGGATTTGAAAATCTTAAAGCTAATATTATTCTTCTTGGCACAAACTCTCAGAAGCATGAAATTACAAAAATAGAAGCCAATCCTCAGATCATACTGGGGCTTCTTGCTACAAAAGATGAATTCATTAACAACTTAATCAGCGAACTTAAAAGCGATATAAATAAATTCAAAAAACTTTTTTTCATAAAAAGTCTGAATTCTGAAATCCGGAATGATGAAATCAGTCTGATTTTAACCGGTTATATACAGGCAATAAATGCTAGGGAAAACCTGATCAAACCGCCGGCTCCGGAATCTGATACTCCAAAGCATGACGCAGAAGATCATGATACTCCGATGCTGATATATAAAATTGACGGCAATAATGTATATTCTGATGGTGAAATAATCAGCAGTGAAAAACCAGAATTCAATAATCTCAAGATGAATGAATTTTATGTAATCGGGCACTGGACAAATAAAACCCAGCTAGAGCTCACTAAGAAAATATTAAAAGCGGTAAATAACGGAGTTGTTAAAGATAAAAAATTTGAAACAGATGAAAAAATAACAATCAATCTCAGTGAAAACTGTTTTGTTGATGCTGCAACTACAGCTTCAATTGCCCAGCTGCTTGTGAGAGATCTTTCTGCTTATAAAAACATCTTATTCAAAGTCAGCCCGAAAAACATGGATACTCTCATGAATTCAGCAGGGTCGCAAATGATTAAAAAATTTATTCAGCCTGAAAATCAGTGATGGCTGAAGGAATATTTGACTGACTCGTTTCCTACAATCTTTGATATATCATTTACAAATTTTTCCGTAGGCGCAATGTTAAAAGCAGAATGAACTTTTATAACTTTCTCGCCATCCTTTTCTTTCACATGAAAAAATATAGGGCATTCGCCTTTGTGGCGGACCAGAATATTTTTTAATGAATTTAAAAGATTTTCATCCACTCCTACAGGATCAAGGTTTATATGAATCCCTGACACAGCCTGTCTTCTTATTTCCTTTAACTGCTTTACTGATTTAACAATAAATTTTTTCCCGGATGAGCCTGAATTTTCAGCTTCTAGAACTCCGCATGCCATAACAGGCGAAGATGCTGTGATCTGCGCCTCGAACCTGTCAAGAACAGACGAAAATATCATAATATCTATTGTTCCATTGAGATCTTCGAGAGTGCCTGTTGCGTATCTTTTCCCGGATTTCTGGGATTTTTTAATCTGCAGATTTGTTATTATCCCGGCCAGAGAAAGCTCCCTGCCCTGATGTTCCGGTGTAATATCCGATAAAGGCATAGATGAAAATGCCCTCAGATCAGCTTCATATTTTGCCAGCGGATGACCGGAAATATAAAGTCCCAGAACTTCTTTTTCGTGAGTAAGCTTTTCATTATCAGCCCATTTTGCAGACACAGGAAGCTGAATTTCGCTTGAGCCTTCTTTTGCCGCCTGAAATACTTCAAAAAGATTTCCCTGTCCGGAAAGTTTATCCTCCTGAATGCGCTTTGCAGAATCCATAAGAAAATCAATGGAGAGAAAAAGTTCAGCTCTTACAGGATGAAGGCAGTCCATTGAACCGGACTTTATCAGCGCCTCAAAAACTCCTTTGTTGAGAGATGTAGCTCCGATACGCTCAAGAAAATCTCTCAGATTTTTAAATACTCCGCTGGATTCCCTTGCATTGATAATTGATTCAATCACCTTTCCGCCAAGACCCTTAATTGCGCCAAGACCGAATCTTATAGATTTTTCCTCAATTGTAAAATCATAACCGCTTGCATTTATTGAAGGGGATAAGATTTTTATTCCCTTGGCTCTGCAGTCATTAACGTATTGTATAATATCGCTCTGATTGTCCGGCTGTGCCGAGAGCAGAGCAGTCATAAACTGAATCGGGAAATGAGCTTTCAGATATGCGGTCTGATAAGTTACAAGCGCGTATGCAGCAGAGTGCGACTTATTGAATCCGTACTCGCCGAATTTTTTTATGTTTGAATAAATATTTTCTGCAAAATCTTTTTCAAATCCTTTTTTCAATGCGCCTTCGATAAACTTATTTTCAAGATCGTTTATGATATGTATTAATTTTTTACCCATCGCTTTTCTGAGCTTATCAGCTTCGGGCATTGTAAAGCCTGCAACAAGCTGCGATATCAGCATAACCTGTTCCTGGTAAACAATAACTCCAAGTGTATCTTTCAGTACTGTTTCAAGAACCTTATGCGGATATTTTATCGACGACATATCACGCTTATGTTTAATATAGTCATCTGCCATTCCTGAATTGAGCGGACCCGGCCTGTAGAGTGCAACTATAGCAATGATCTCCTCAAATTCGGACGGGCCAAGCCTTCTCAGCAGATTCTGCATTCCCGAACTTTCAAGCTGGAATATGCCTTTGGTTTCTGCGCTCTGGAGAAGCTTGAATGTTTTTTTATCATCAAGCGGAATCTCTTCCAGATTAAGATCTTCGCCTGTGCTTATTTTTATTTTCTTTAAGCACTTATCTATAATGGTAAGGTTCTTGAGACCGAGAAGATCCATCTTGACAAGTCCTGTTTTCTCAAGAGTATCCTTTTCATACTGGGAGGAAATTCCGCCGTCTTTAGGATCTTTATATAAAGGAACATAATCGGTAAGAGGGCCTTTCGAAATTACAATTCCTGCTGCATGCTTTCCTGCTGATCGTACAAGTCCTTCGAGCTTCAGTGAAATATCAACAAGCTCCCGCGGAATAATTCCTTTATTATAGGAGTCCTTGAATTCCTTGGACTTTTTTAAAACTTCATCGAGTGTCTTTTCCTCGATCATATTGCTTATTTCATTTGCCCTTTCAAAAGGTATATCGAGAGTGCGGGCTACATCCTTAATAACAAGCTTAGATTTCATCTTATTGAAAGTTATTATCTGGCTGACCTTGTCTTCGCCGTATTTATCCTTGATATATCTGATAATTTCCTCGCGCCTTTCAGCGCAGAAGTCAATATCCATATCCGGCATCTCATTTCTTTCCGGGTTCAAAAACCTTTCAAATAGAAGATTATATTTCAAAGGATTAAGAGCTGTAATTCCAAGAGAATATGAAACGATTGAACCTGCAGCAGAACCCCGGCCCGGACCAACAGGTATTCCTACGCTTTTAGCATACTTTATAAAATCCCATACGATAAGGAAATATCCGGAAAAATGCATTTTCTTTATTACCGAAATCTCATAATCAATTCTCTTTCGGACTTCGCCGGAAATAACTCCTCCGAATCTTTTCAATGCACCCTCAGTAACAAGATGCTCGAGATATGAATCGAGATTAAAACCGTCCGGAACAATAAAATTCGGCAGTATTGGATTTCCGAGACTCAGCTCAAGATCAATCATCTGGGAAATTGAATAGGTGTTGTACAACGCGTCAGGATAATCAGTAAAAAGCGCTGCCATTTCTTCCGGAGTCTTGAAATAAAATTCAGAGCCGCTGAACTTCATCCGCGATTCGTCCTTCATTGTCTTGCCGGTCTGTATGCACAGAAGAACCTCGTGAGAGTATGCGTCTTCTTTTTTCAGATAGTGCGCATCGTTTGTGGCAATCAGAGGAATATTCAGCTCAGAAGATAATCTAATCAAATCCCTGTTAGCAATTTCCTGTTCTTTAATGCCGTGATACTGCAGCTCAAGATAAAAATTATCTTTCCCGAAAATTTCATTGAACTTTCCGGCAATCTCCTTTGCCTCATTATAATTTCCCTTAATGATAGCTCTCGGTACCTGACCTGCTATACACGCAGTGCTGCATATCAAACCTTCCGAATGTTTTTCAAGAACCTCAAGATCGATACGCGGTTTATAGTAAAATCCTTCAGTAAATCCGATGGAAGAAAGTTTTATGAGATTTTTATAGCCTGTTTCATTTTTTGCAAGGAGTATAAGATGATGCGCGTTCTCTTCTCCGGTTCCCTTAACAGATTCTTTTTTAAATCTCGAACCAGGAGCCATATAAAACTCCTGGCCGATAATCGGAACAATACCTTTCTTCTTTGCTTTCTGATAAAAGTCTATTGCTCCGAACATGTTCCCGTGATCAGTAAGCGCAACAGCAGGCATTCCAAGTTCAATCGCGCGATCTATCAATCTATCGACTGTAATTGCACCGTCGAGAATTGAATAGTCTGAATGGTTGTGTAGATGAACAAATTGCATATTTACCGGAAAGTTTTTTTTAAATTTTGCGCTGAGATGCGCTGTTTGACTGAAATCATTCTTTTTTAATGGGACATAAATTCAAGCATTAATTTAGAGAAAATTGAATTAATTTTGGAGCGAAAAGGGCTGTTTTAAGAATAACAGCCCTTTCACTTCCATAATACAGGATTTTTCTTTTCACAAGAAATTTTCTGTGTAATTACAATCTCAAGGAGGGGCATTTTAAGGCGGGTAAAATGCCCCTCCTTGAGAATCCACCCCAAACCCCGCCGCTCATTGCCGCGGGGCTAAGGGCCTTCCACCATTATAAAAACTTTTCTATTTTTATAAAAAAATTTCTAAAAGCTATTTTAAACAACATCTGTTCCGCCGGTTTTTAAAAAACCGGCTCATTTATATTTTATTTTTCTAAAACTTCGCAAAAAACAAAAAAGTATTATCTATTATTAAACATTCTTATTTTCAATATCAGGATTCGATCCGTATTCCCTGTTTTTTGAATCTGTGAAGTTTTCTTTAACTTTTTTTAATACTTCAAGCCCGACCAGAGCGCCTATATTATCGGATCCGCCTTCAGAAGATGAGCCGCTGATCAGAATTTCAGGAACAATTTTAACTTTATTATTTCCTATAGATTCCATTATTTTCATGTAAGTAAATCCATTCGCACCCATTGCGCTGACAGCTAATTTATACGCTTCAGCATTCGATTCGCCTATGGCTGATATTTTTTTCGCCTCTGCTTCGCCAAGAAGTTCGATCTGTCTGGCATTCGCACCTGCAATAAGCTCAATTGCTTTTGACTCTCCCTCAGCTTTCTTAACCTGCGAATTGGCATTCTTCTCTGCAATCTCAACGCCCCGTTCTGCTTCAACAACTCTTGACTGCATATTTGCAATTGCTGTCTGTTTCTCAAGCTCCTGCCGCACTGTTTGTGCTTCCATCTGGGTCTTGTAAGCATCTTTCTGCTTTTCAGCTATTTTTTTATCCGTAAGAGTTTTCATTAGATCTGCAGGAGGCACAATATCTCCAATGAGAGTATCAACACCGATTACATTATACTCCTTTAATATATCTGATATATATTTTTTTGATTCAGCCTGGATCATTTCCCTTTCAGCTAGAAAATCAATTACCTCACGGGTCTGAGCTGAATTTCTAAAGTAGTTTGCAATCATAGGCTCAAGAACCTGCGACACAAGATTCTGCATGCTGCCGAAACGGGCAATAACCTGCGGAGCTTCCTTCGAGGGTATATGAATTATCTGCGAAACATCTACAGAAAATTTAAAACCATCACGCGATATAACAGATATTGTTGAAAGCTTTTCATCAAGCTTGTGAGATTCATTTCTTCCGGTAGCCCAGTTAAGTACAATATTCGTTGTGGGCACTGACTCTATTTTCATGATATATGTATTCAGAGGATATTTTCCCGGATCATAAGGAGTGACCCATACGCCCTTACTTCCCTTTGCAACAATATTACCGTGTTTGAAAGCATCACCTGTTAAATCACTTCCTTCATTTCCGGCAAACGATACAACAACACCAACATGACCTATTGCTATATCTGTCATAGGTTTTTCCTCAACGCCTACAAACCACGGATTTATATTATAATTTCCTGCAAGAACCACCTGCTGTTGAAGTCCCCTCTTTCCTGAATTTATCAGAAATGCATCTGCATCCTGAAAGTTATTATGACCTTCAACCATTTCGCCGGCTATCTGACCGCTTGTCAGAGGCTCCCCGTCAAAAGCTGTTATTATACCAACCATGTTATCCTTGATTTTAACCATCGGCTCTATGTTAATTTCAAAAAGATTAGTGTTTATCCGGTAAGAACCGGCAGTTATATAAGCTGTCTGCCTTCCCTTCTGCCCGCCATTTATTAAAAAATCTCTGGCACTCTGAAAATTATCGCATGGAATTTTTCTGCCTAAAATGCGCCCTACCGGAATTTCAACACCATCACGGGCAATCAGCAATCCGATAGATCCCGGAGGCACGATAGTAAATCTTACCTTGGTAACCTCATACTGAAACCAGAATTTCCATAAATGTATTCCAGGCGAAAGTGTATCAGCCTGATAACCTGCTTCTTTATTTACAGCAATAATTTTCCCGTCAGGGAGAGAACGCATCGCGAATTTTTTTGTTACAAGACCAACCCTGTCTTCAGGAATTATAACAATGCCAAGGAATGACCATATGATGAATGCAGCTATTATAAGAATGAGAGCAATTAGACTCAAAAACATTATTGGTGTCATATAAGGAACCTCATAACATTATTTACAATTTTGTAAATTTCATCTGTGCAATTAAATAATTATAATTAAAAAAGTTATACTTATGCCCCTTGACCTTAAAAAGGAAAAGGGGCGGGGGATAGATTAAAATCTATTTTTCAAGAATTAAATAATGTCTTTCGCTGCCGTTAGGAAAAGTAACAATCAATTCAACAGGTTTATTTTCCAATTCAAAACTTTTCTTTGCCATTGGTATGGTTGTTTTTATCATCCATGTATAATTATAACCAGGCCAGGAAAATCCCCAATAGTTGATATTCCCGAATTTATAATTAAATTTATAAATATCCTGAATGTAATTATTGTTTTTTGCATCTTTAATTAAAAATCTGAAATTCTGATCTTCCTTTAAAAGCGGCTCAAGTAAATTAATTTCAAAACAGAAATACCTGTCATCCTCATGCTGGAATGATTCAAGTTTTTTTATTAAATTCACCTGTTCATCTTCAGATATTTTATGATTCTCAAGAACAATTCTTCTTGCAACAGGTCTGTTTCCTTCTAAATATTTTTTATCCATCTGAAACATCAGGAATTGAGTTGAATTAGAATTATTTTCATAATAAAATTTTTCTTTTAAATATTTACTTTGAACATCATCCCTGACTACTTTCAAATCTCTTGATGCGCTGCATCCCGTAAAAAATAAAGCTGTGAAAAATATAAATATAATTTTTTTTACCATGAAATATATCCTCAAATTATTTTTTCAAAATCGAATAGACTTGTGTTTTCCCGTTTGGATATGTGACAATAAGATTAACGGGTTTATCTGCATCCTTGAAATTTTTTGCATTTACAGGTAATTTAGTTTTAATATACCAGTAATAGTAATACATAATGCTCGTGGAATAACCGCCATATTGTCCTCTTGATGTAACAACCATTTTCTGATTAAACTGCAGAATATCTTCTATAAGAGGTGTGTTATTTGCAGTTACAATTGAAAATTTTATATTAAGCATGCTCCTCAATAAAGGCTCTTCTTTTCTACTGCCCATGTATGCATTCCAGTTTCCTAAAACTGCACCGTAAAAACGATTTTCTTCATATTTCTCAAATCCTTTAATTCTTTCTAAAAAAACTTTTTTTTCTGCATCCGACATATCTGTATCTTCTTTTATAGACAGCCTGGACTGATCAATCTGATATTTTAACATATCTTTTGAAAATTCAATACACTGCAATGTATTTTCTTTATAATCTGTTTTAATATATTCCGGCGGAAGTTCATCCCTAACCAGAGAAAGACCACCACAGGAAATAAGTGCTAAAGGCAATAGCAGAATAAAAAAGATTTTAAATTTTTTAAGCATTTAAAGGCCTCCGTTAATATTATATATTACAAAATCATATTTAATCAATATGATTTTATTAAACAATGGGACATCATCTAAAAATAATTTTTTTTATGGAATTAAAATCTCGATAGAAGCCGGATGTATAATTAAAGCAGCTAACAAGAAAAAAATATTCACATTTAACACCTGATATTTTAAATATTTAACTTTTGTTTCTGATATTGAATCAGTTTCAAAATATTTCTGAATTTTTTACATTAAATAATTATGTCAACTCTATTTTTTATCAAATTACTTTAGATCAAGACAGATCATGCATATATCATCATCAAGTTTATCATTTCCGCAGAAGGAAATCATATCGTTGAATAAAACATTGAGAAACTCATCAGATGCGTAACCTGAAAATTCAATAATTCTATCTGTTAATACACTGGAATATCTCTCGCGGCTGGAAACATTCTTTGCATCAATCATACCGTCTGTGTAAATAAGAATCCTGCCACCTGGTTGAAATTTTATTTCAGCGCTGGTGTAATGTGCATTCATTTTCTTCAGTGTTTCAGAATCAAAAATCCCAAGCGGCTTGCTCTTTCCGCCTTCAATTAATGTTATTACTCCTTTTGAAATAAGAATTGGTGGCGGGTGTCCTGCATTTGAATATAATAGACTCTTCTCTTTGAGATTATAGATTCCGTAAAATGCAGTGGCATAATGTTCTTCGATCAGATTATTAAGCGATTCATTGAGCCTGAGAAGAAATTCAGCAGGATTATGTTTTATTTCATCCAGGTCATGTATTGCTGTAATTATCATTGCAGTAATAAAAGCTGAAGGGACTCCATGACCTGATACATCGCTTATGAAAAGCCCGATCCTTTCCCCGTCATTAAATGTAATAAAATCATATAAATCACCGCCGACCTCTTCCATTGGTTTATAAAGAAAATTAATGAAAGGATAAGGGCTTTTCATTGGGAGCAGATATTCCTGAAGGGATCTTGCCATTTCCAGATCGCTCTGAAATCGCTCATTATTGGCTTTTAATTCATCACGATCTATCTGGAGCTCTTCCTGCTTTTCAGAAAGTTTAATTTTATAGAGGAAATCATTTCTTGTATACAGCTCCAGCAGATATCCTGCAAACATCCCTATAATATTTGATGAAATAAAAAAGAAATTATTGTTAAAAAAAATCTTGCGGGTTTCACCGGAATCAAACATCTGAAAATAAAATAAATTGATCAATTCATAAATAATAACCAGAATCCAGCACACAGCGGTTGCATAAATAAAACGGAGTC
Source organism: uncultured Leptospirales bacterium (assembly GCA_964392365.1). Taxonomy (GTDB): domain Bacteria; phylum Spirochaetota; class UBA4802; order UBA4802; family UBA5550; genus CAYMPH01. Next base: position 56,271 of record CAYMPH010000018.1, on the reverse strand, counting down.
GAACCAGGGTATAAGTCCACATAATAACAAGAATTAATCCTGCATAATAATAGAACTTTCCTTCCGCTTCAGAAGCAATAGATATTATTGCCAGAATCCCGAGTCCTGCAGCCATGGAAACCAATGCTGTTAAAGGCTGCATATATTTTCTGAAAGCATTTAAAAAACTTGCTGCAAATAAAAGAATAAGCAGTGGAACCACCACCAGAAAACGTATAATCCATATTTTATGAATTTCAATAGGAGCGATTACTATATCAAGAAAGGCAAAAAGCGAATATAGAACAGCACCGAGAATAAGCGCTATTCTTGTTGTACGGATTGATTTTTCAAAATAAAAATCCTCAAAATCGGATTCAAGCTCTCTGGAGAATTTCATCGAAAAACCAGTGCCGGAATTATATTTTAAATATTCTGTTTTCATTTTATTATAATTATTTCATATTTTAAAATAATCAAGTTTAATTTTATTAATATCAGGTTTATTCCGGATATTTTTGAAAATGATTCTAATTCAATAATCTCCCCCCGTCCCCCAAAAGGGGCGAGATTAAAATGTTATAAATAATATGGCTAACATTACAAAAATAATAAAATTCAAATTATTAAAGAAGTGATTATTTATAATATTTCTTCCGCCCCTCTGGGGGATGGGGGGCTTGTCCTAAAGAAATATTATTCCCACAAAGAATCCAAAAGGCAATTAAAAAATTGATTTGCATTATTCATTCATGAATTTTTTTATTTAAATAATTTACAATAATTGAATCATATTCGTATTAATAATAAAGGGATTTAATAGATTAAAAAATAATATGATAAACCGCGCTAATAAAATATTAAAAGAAACTTTCGGATATGATGAATTCAAATCACTTCAGGAAGAAATAATTAAATCAGTTCTTGATAAAAAAGATACACTGGTTTTAATGCCGACCGGCGGCGGAAAATCAATCTGCTACCAGATTCCGGCTATGCTGTTCAACGGGCTGACTATAGTAGTGTCACCGCTTATATCGCTCATGAAGGACCAGATAGACCAGCTGAAGCTTCTCAATATACCGGCAGTAATGCTTAACAGTTCTCTTGATCTCGAGGAATATCATGAAAACAAAAACCTTGTCCGTAATAACAAAGTAAAGCTTCTATATGTTGCACCTGAAACACTCGTTAAACCTGACATATCCGAGATGCTTTTTTCATTACAGGTTGACTGCATTGCGATAGATGAGGCTCACTGTATTTCTGAATGGGGACACGATTTCCGTCCGGAATACAGGCAGATTATAAAATTCAGAAAAAAAATCCCAACAGCGGTTTGCGTAGCTCTTACTGCAACTGCAACTGAGAGGGTGAGAAAAGACATCCTGAAAAATCTTGATATGAACGATTCAAACAGTTTCATAGCAAGCTTCAACAGGGAGAATCTTTTTTTCCAGGTTATTCCCAAGCAGAATTCCATGCAGCAGACACTTGACTTCTTAAATAAATTTCCTTCACAGTCCGGAATAATTTATTGTTTTTCGAGGAATCAGGTAGACACTCTTTCAGAAAAGCTCCAGGAACTCGGATATTCAGTCAGACCATATCACGCAGGACTCTCAGACGAAGAGCGGAAGAGCAACCAGGAATTATTCATCAAGGATGAGGTGCAGATTGTCGTTGCAACCATTGCATTCGGCATGGGAATACATAAAACTAATGTAAGATTTGTCATTCATCATGACCTGCCGAAAAGCATTGAATCATATTATCAGGAAACTGGAAGAGCCGGACGTGATGGTCTTCCGGCAAATTGCCTTTTGCTATACAGTTATTCCGACATACGGAAAATTAAATATTTCATCGACCAGAAAGAAAATGAAAACGAAAAGAAAATAGCAAACCATCACCTGGCAAGGCTTATCGATTATGCTGAATCAAATTCATGCAGGCGTATCCCTCTGATAAAATATTTCGGCGAGGATTACAGCATAAAAAACTGCGGGGCCTGCGACAACTGCACCGGCAGTGCTGTGCCGATGGAAGATGTTTCAGTTAAGGCCCAGATGTTCCTTTCGTGCGTCAAAAGAACTGATGAAAGATTCGGCATGAGCCATGTTATAGATATACTTAGAGGTTCAGAATCAAAAAAAGTTATAGACTTCGGGCATCACAAACTTCCGACCTGGGGCATATCAAAAGACTATTCAAAAAAATACTGGCAGCATCTAGCACGGCAGTTTATAAGAGAAGGTGCACTCATACAGGACGCTGATAACTTCGGAATATTAAAAATCACTCAGCGCGGATACAGCATAATGAAAGGAACAGAAAAAATTCAAGCGCCTGTTATGGATGATATTAAAAAAACAGATAAAGCCCCGGAAAGAATAAATCAGGATCACGATACGGAATTGTTTAATATCCTGCGTAAAAAAAGGAAGGAACTCGCAGACCAGGAAAACATCCCGCCATATATCATATTTTCTGATAAAACACTGATAGAGATGTCAGCGTATTTCCCTCAGCAGAAATCTGCAATGATGAACATCTACGGCGTAGGCTTAAATAAATATGAACGCTATGGCAGCATATTTACGGGCTTAATCAGAGAATACTGCTCATTAAATAATATAGAAGAAAAAAATAAATTCCAGCTATAAAACAAAATACTTCCATATTATAAGCAGACTGAGAATGATTACAATTGGAGTCAGAACAAGAAAGATTCTATTCCATAAATTTCTTTTAGGGATAGACAGTTTGTTTATTCTTGCATTTTTTATTTCTTTTCTGTTGCTTCTGCTTTTTATCCAGCTAACTGCATCGATGACTGTAAGAATAAAATCTAATATTTCAATAAATCCGAAAAAAAGTCCAAATATCAGTTCAAGCAATTCCAGATTATCACCTTTTATGATTTTAATATTATCTATATATTTATAAAAGAAATTAAATACTGCGGTTTATTCAGAAGGGAAAGAAAGCCTGAAATAATTAGATGCTTCCGCATCAGTATTATATATTTTAATAAAATTCTGGAGATTGATTACTTTAAAAATTTCCTTTATTTCCTTGGAGGTATTGGCGAGAACCAGATCCCCCTGCTTCTTCCGTATTTTTTTTGTCGCATTAATAAAAATACCGATACCTGAACTGTCTACATATTCCACGTACTTTAAATCAACAAGAATCTTTTTAACTCCGGCGTCAATAAGCGTATTAAGAAGAATCCACAGCTCATTTGAGTTGTCGGAATTGATTCTTTTTTCCGGATTAATTTTGAAGATCAGAATATCATAATCTATTACATCAATCGAAACAGCTGTAACTTTTATAATTTCAACTTCAATACTCACTGGAACTCCTGTAATATACGGTTAAATTTACTTATAAAAAATTATATTTATCTTACACATTCCGAGTTAATATGTCAAGAATCTTACTGATTTTACTGACAATTATATACTCTTTATTTTTCAAATACTGCAAGCTCATTAAGTTATTTTTTTATAGTTTACCTGTTTTTTTTCAAAGCTATAAGGGTTATGTCATCATTCTGTTTTTCCTGAAATTTTCCGATATCGTCAGCAATATTCCTGACAATAGCCTCAGGAGATAAAGATGAATAAATTTTAAATAGAGCGATGAGACGGTCCTGATTGAACATTTCACCTTTTTCATTCATGGCCTCGGTAACCCCGTCAGTAAAAAGAAGCATTATATCGTTTTCAGAAATCTCAATTTTCATATCATTCAGATAAGGTGCAATATCATCCGCAAGACCGATCCATGTACCCTGAACCTGTATTACATCAACTGTTCCGGTCTTTGCCCTGTATATTATTATATCCTGATGCTTTCCTGCAAGCATCACAGAATCATTCTCAAGCCTGATTACGAACAGTGTCATATACATGTTCGAGCCAAGCCTGGAAATATTTTTCCGTATTACAGAATTGACATTACTAATTACATTCTTTGGACGTTGACCCGAACTGTCATTGATAATTGAGAATATACTTGTTTGTGTCATCATCATAATAAGCCCTGACTCAACTCCATGTCCAGAAACATCTCCTATCATTACCCAGTTTTCACCTGCATTTGTTTTAACGGCATCGTAGTAATCGCCTCCAATTTCTGCTGCAGGTTCCATAATCGCAGCCATTTCATAACTGCCGATTTGTTTATTTTTCGGAAGCAGCGATGTTTGAATTTTTTTCGCTACTTCCATTTCTCCCCACAGGGCATCCCTTGCATTCTGGACTTCAGAGCGCAGAGCAAACTCTCTTTTAATAAGCTTGCTGCGTACAAGATTAATGCTTACAGCGATTATAACAGTCGCGTTCATAAAAAAAAGATTGCTGGTTAAATCATTTGCATTAAAATTTCCGCCAAAAACCACATTTAGAACAACATACATAAGAATGGTCATGAGTCCGTTGATGGCGGAATGGTATGTCTCCCATGGAAGAAGAATATTCACTCCTATTATAACAAGATTGAGTCCAGCATAATAACCCGAACTGAATCCGCCGAGATCAACTGTCATAAGTGCAATTACACCGCCGAGTATTAATGAAACAAGATATCCGTGAACGTATGAAAACTTGCTGGGCTTAGTATTTTTAACAACAACAAACTGAATCAGAGCAATTATGGTTGCAATAACACGGTAGAACGCGAAACGCGGAAGGAGATCCCGCGGCATGGTGAAATAATCAAGAATAAAAAAAAGAGGAACAAGCGTATATGCAAGAGTAGTCAGAGTTTTTGACCAGTCATGAATAATCGCTATAAGGTATTCATTAAAATCATTGCTGTCATAAAAATTTTTTTCCGGATCGATATTACTGCTTTCAGCCATTATTCCGCCTGCCGTTTTATATGTCCTGCCAGGTTATTCATTCCGGTTTTTTCGCACTTAAAAACATCTGACTGCCCGAATCGTCTAAACGTATATCAATATCAACTGCATTGGTATCTTTCAGAATTTCTTTGAATTCCTCCTCTGAGCGGTAATAAAGCACCCAGTCATGCCAGTATTCCATAAACCACTTGCTTTTATTAAGTAGATGATAATTTCCAATTAGAAGCTGCCCGCCCGGTTCGAGAAGATCATATATTTTTTCAATTACAGCCTTGGCAACTGTAGGAGCCAGGTAGTCAAAAAGCCCCATGGAATATATAAAATGGAAACGCCCCCATTGATCTGACAGGTCCGGAGTTCTAAGCATAGTCCGCACGGAATCTTCAAGATACCTGACCTGTATCGGACTTCCGAGTTTTTTTTGAATTCTGATGATATTATCTTCAGCTTCTTTAAGAGCTTCAGGATCCTGATCAAGAAGAGTACAATGATATTTTTCCGTATCATCAGAGTTAATAAATATATCAGAAAGCTCATATGCCGGCCCGCAAGCCACAGACATGAATTTGCAGATACCGCCTTTAAATTTACCATTATCTACCACAGATTTGAGATATTCAGGTATCATTATTTTTCTGTTTCTGACAGCTACAGCTCCGGGATGATCCAGAGAATACTTGTATAAAATTTTAGAGAAAGTTGAATCTCCCCTGTAATCATTTTCATATATCATCCGCATCAGCTCTGAATCTCCGGCATATCCTCTCGGTCTGAGATTGCAGTGCAGCATGAATTCTGAACACTCAATAACATCCCACAGCTGTTTCCTGAGATAAAATCCATGGAGCCTGTGATCCTCTCTGGTGAAATCTGCAATTACGCGTTCCAGCTCTTTGAGCTTATCATCGAGAAAATCAAGAAATTTACGTCCTTCCTTTTCAAGAACCACTTTAAAAAGAATAGACCTTGTATTTTCATCTTCATTGAAATATTTTGCATCAATATCGTTAAAAAAATGACGGTAAACTTTCAGATCAAAGGTAAGGTCAGCAACATATTTGACAAATGTTTCATTGAGGTTATCCCTCTGTGAAAAAACAAGTGCCAGATTATTATGGAAGCTGTCGAGTGTAACAATTTTTTTTTCAAAAAAAAGGCAGTTGAAATCATAAATATCATTCAGGAATACAAGCCTGCCTCCGGATTTTCCTTCTTCCTCTGATACGATATACCTGCATCTTCCGAACTCATGGAAATCAACACCGATTGAAAGTATGAACCCATTGAATTCATCCCCGTGCTGAACTTTTTTGTCATCAGGGAAATCCACAGAAACAGTTACTCTGGATATATATTTTATTTTAACCTGAATATTTCCGTTTTCAGTGAGTAAAACGCCATCATATATTTCTTTTACTGTCATTCTTATTTACCGGCTATCTCAATGCGTTTGTCTTTAGTTTCAAATATTTTCAAAGCAGAAAAATTCAGTTCCTGCCAGTTTACTGATTTGCTGTAATGTATTGAAACACGGGATTTCCCTGATCTGGCACTCTCAAGTATCTTTGATATTGGAGTCATTGTAGATGAATTCATATATTCAAGATCACAGAAATCAAGGATGACGTGAATATCACCGCCGGCTTTTTTAAGTTCATCAGTGAGTATTGGAATAATAAAATCACCCGGGTCACGTGCAGTACTTTTTCCAAGCCATTTTATCACGATGCTGTCTTTGGTTTCATCAATTTCTATTTTCAGCAGATCACTGGAATGGGTTTTCATATTGTAATCCTTTAACTAAGTTCATATCTGATAAACAGCAGATACAGATATCCTGTTGTCGTTTCTAAGATAAAAATCAACAATTGACCGGCCCTGATATGCTATACGCACCAGTCCCAGTCCGCTCTCTCTGTCTTCAAGTGATCTTCCGGAAATTTCTTTCAGTTTTTCAATGTAGGCCTGGAATGGATTCTGATAACCGCGGATCCATTGTATTATTCTGTCCATTTTCTTGAAATTATTCAAAGCAACTGTATCATAGGGGTTGATTACTTCAACAATAATGGCTTCCTTGTGTACTTCAATAGAATAATCTATGCCTTCATTTAATGCGGTGAATACGCCATACTTGACGGCATTTTCAAGAAGTTCACTGATTACCATGATAATTGCATCAGTTATATTTTCTGAATATCCGGCTGATTTCATAAATATCCGTGTGTCTTCCCTGGCTTGTTCAATTTCATCCCAATGTGAGGAAATATGCTTCTGCAGTTTTACAGACATGAATGACTCCATCAAAAAAATATCTGGCGCAACTTGTATAATATAAATACATGGGGATTAAATTTCAATCATATTTCATTATAGTGCAGGGAAATTGGTTAAAAATTGGAATTTATTCTCTTTCGCAGTTAAGCTCTCAGCTCAGATCAAGTGCAATCATGCAGATATCATCATTAAAATTTTCAGAGCCTCTATACAGAATTAGCTCTTTATAAAGCTCATTGATAAACTCTTTTGCCGGCAGATTTATATTTTTAAGTAAAATACCGTCAAGAATGCCGGAGAAGTCATCTCCGGCATTAGTAATATTTTTCGCTTCAACAAGACCGTCAGTAAATAAAAAAAGTTTTCCGTGATCCGGAAGTTTTACCCTGGCATTTTCATACATCTGCTTACCGCTTGTTAATTCAGCATTGGATAAAACCGCCAGGGGGAGTGTTGATGCTTTGTCAAGATTTGAAATCTCACCTCCGCTAATGAGCATTGGCGGATAATGACCTGCATTTGAATAAACCAGAGTTTTTTCATCCATATTGTAAACACCGTAGAATGCTGTTATAAAATGCCCTCCGCTTATTCCCACTAAAAGATCATTGAGATGCGCAAGAATTTTTGCAGGATCATCCTTATGTCTGTTGGATTCAAGCAGGGTCACCTTCACCATAGATGTAATGAGAGCAGAAGGCACTCCATGGCCTGAAACATCGCTCAGAAAAATTCCTATTATGTTAGATTCCCTGAATTTTATAAAATCAAAAAAATCTCCACCCACTGCCTCCATCGGTTTATACATAGAAAAAATATAATCCCCCGGATGTTCAAGCGGAATAAGCTGTTCCTGTATTATCCTTGTCATATTCAGCTCTTTGTTCATCATGTTCATTCTTGAGCTCAGTTCATTTCTTTCATCTGTGAGTTTTATCTGTTTTTCAGCAATCAGAAGCCGCTGAAGAAAATCCTTTCTGCTGAAAAGCTCAATATAATATCCGGCCATCATTCCAATAATATTTGATGATATAAAAAAGAAATTATTATTGATAAAGCTCGGAAATAGATCCGGCGATGAAACAAGATTCTGCAGAAAAACTGTCATCACTTCGTAACCTGCAACAATGGTCCAGCTTGTAATCGTGGAATACCTGAACCTCATACGGACAAGCGTATAGCTCCACATTATAACAAGGATCAGGCCGGCGTAGTAGTATAATTTTCCTTCTTTCTCGACTGAGAAAAATATCATTCCAAGAATACCAAAACCTGCAGTTAGAGCAACAGCGCTGATTACGTATTGGGATATTCTGGCATATATTGAGAAGTATGTCACGATATATGCAGCAATGATTACAGGGCACACAATTGCATAACGTATAATCCATGTATGGCTGCTGCTGAGCGGAGTAATCATCAGATCGAGAAGGCCGAAAGATGCATAGAGAACAAATGCAAGCAGGAGAGCCTTTCTCACAGATCCGATAGATTTAATAAAATAGTCCTCATGAAAAAGCGCTTCAAGTTCACCTGAGAACCTGATAGAATTTTTCATTATCTGACTGATTATTTTTTCTTCATTTATAGCCATGCAGGCGCTGCCTCTTATAGTATTATCAGCTGTTATTTTTCGGTATTGAAATGATCAGCCTCGAACCCTTACCCCTGGCTGTTTTAACAGATATCTGCCCGCCAAGGCTTTCAACAGCAACCTTGACAATATCAAGACCGTATCCCCTTCCGGAAATTTCAGTAACTTTATTTTTTGAACTGAAACTCGGAGTGAATAAAAGCTTTACCAGGGCTGATCTTTCAGGTTTTTCTCCATCAGGCACCAGGCCTAATGATTCTGCCTTCTTCCATACAGCATCAAAATCAATTCCAGCTCCGTCATCAGATATTTCAAAATAATATTTCCCTGCATCTTCATTGAGAATTATAGAAACTGTTCCTGTCTGGTCTTTTCCGGATGTAAGTCTTTCAAATTTATCTTCAATCCCGTGATCCAGAGAATTCCGGATAAGATGAATGAGAGGATTTTTTAATTTTGCAAGAAATGGAATATCAGTAAGTTTGTTGTCAATAACCAGTTTAACATCTTTATCAAGTTCTTTTGCAAGATTATCAACCATTGTATATAGCGATTCGATAAAATCATTAAGCGGATTTTCATGGCTTTCAGCAGAACTGCCTTTTCCAAGATGCGAGAACATAGAGAGTTTTTCAATGAGTTTACCCAGTTCATCAAAGTCTTTGAAGAGCTCGGATATAAGCCGGTTTATTTCAGATTTTTTCCCTGCAGCACCGGATCCGGAGCTGTCTCTTATTTCAGCCATTATATCTTCAATTGCATGCGCTGTAGTGGAAATATGATTAAGCTCAAGATGTTTTGCAGATCCCTTTAGAGAATGCGCCTCCCTGAAAACATGGTTGAGCGTTTCAATGCTGCTGAGGTCGCTGCTTTTTGTTCTGATATCATCAAGAATCTCTTCTGATTCTTTGAGAAAATCGCTGAACAGCTTCGGCCCGGAACGGAGTATTGCAGTGACTGTCTCTACTTCCTGCAGGTGCTTTGATTTCTGATCATCAAGCTGCTTTTCAAATTTCATTATATCTGTCATGTCCTGAAATATGGCCATGACGAATTCTACACTGTCCCGGTCCTGAATCCGGATAAAATCGGCATTGATGATCAGTTCTTTTACAGCTGATCCATTGCTGACATAGATCTTCCTGTTTACAAACGGATTAAGATCCATGATCATGTCTATATCAGCAGATTTATTGTGGAAAAGAAATTTTAAAAATCTCTCAAGATCAGCTCTTTCCTGTTTCATATTTTCACGGTCTGGCATTACAAGATCAATAAAATTAATTCCCTCAATTTCATCTCTGCTGAACATTACCGGAAGATACGAAGAATACTGATTAAGAATAGTATAGCTGTCATCAATAAGCAGAAGACCTTCCCTGATGTTTTCAAGATATTTTCTATTAAGATTATATGATCTCTCAATTTCCATTCTCAGAAGATAATTTTTCCTCATATACCATTCAATAGTAAAGCTTGCAAACATTCCTATTATGTTGGCTGATATGAAAAAAAAGTTATTGTTGATAAAAACAGTAACATTATCAGGAGTGCTGAGGAGTTTGTTGATTCCGAGTGCCACGATTTCATACGAAACAGTGATTACCCAGCTTACAAGAGTGGCATATATAAACCTGAGCCGGACTAGAGCGTATATCCACATGAGAACAAGCATCAGACCGGCATAATAAAATTTAAAGCCGAGCTCAGATTCTGCAGAAAATCCGATCATGAGAACAATGCCGAATCCTGCTGAAAAACCGACAGCAGACAGAGTAATCTGCATATACTTTTTAAAAATATCGAAATAGGTCAGTACAAATGCTGCACCCAGCATCGGACATACTACTGCATACCTGATAATCCATACTGCTTTTTTATTCAGCGGAACAACCCAGATATCAAGAATTCCGAAAAGAGAATAAAGAGCAATGCCGAGGATAAGTGCAACGCGGACGATCAGCAGCGATGTGCGGAAAAAATCTTCATAATAATCTTTTTCAAGGTCGCCCGGAAATCCCTTTGCAACATGAATGAACTTGAGTCTGGGAAGCTGACTGCGGATGCTCATCGCTGCTTGAATGAAACGTTAACTGAAAAAATTCCGGCATCCGACTCAAATGGAATTGTAATAACCGGTACTCCATGCGGCCAGTTGATTTTATATGTATTTCCTGTAATAACTCCAGGAAGGGATATTTCGATACGGAATCCGAGCAGATCTTTTTTTGCATTGCCTGCAATGATGTTCACAAGTTCTCCCACAGCATCAATTACCTCCTTGGTCAGAGCATGATATGTCTGGCCGCTGAAACGGGAAGCCATTGCGATCGCGGTTTCGCGTGTAAAGCTGAGAACTACGGCCCCGGCTATATCACCGGCAAGGCCTATTATGGCTGATACCTCGTTCAGATTCTGGGAATCCTGGTTGATAAAAGGAGTATTATTTTTTATATCAAATTTTAAATGCTCTCTGAAAAGATTTATTGATGCTTCAAGAAAAGGGTTTATATATTCAGCTTTCATAGTATTCTCCTCAGGTTAAGATACAACATATCTGGAAATTTTACTCCACAGCACATCACCGTGAATCGGCTTGACAATGTAATTGGTGGCTCCAGCATCAATGGCTTCCATGACATTGTACTTGGCAGCCTCTGATGTGACCATTATAATCGGAGTTTCAGCGTACTTTGGCCAGGATCTTACTCTTTTAACAAATTCAAGACCGTTCAGTCCGGGCATATTCCAGTCAACAAGGAAGAGGCCTATATCCTCTTTCTGTGCAATTTCAATTGCTGTATTGCCGTTTTCAGCTTCAAAAATATCAGCATCATTGATATTGTTGTCTTTCAATACGTTTTTATGAATAGAACGTATAACCATTGAATCGTCAATAATTAGAAATTGCATTCTCAACCTCCGATAGCCTGATAAATGTTCTGCTTAGCATTCAAAGAATGAGCTGATTTATGTTCATTGTATTATTTAAAGTCAAGTATTAATCAAAAGATTAAATTATATTTTCTTTCAGGAGTCGATGAAGGGATGCCAATTCAAATTATTGTTGAACCAAAGCAGGATAAAAAATTATTCAATAGCCATTTATGCACTCTTGTAAAGTTTTATTTACCTATAATAGTATGTCATCAGGCACATTAACATTATTTATGATTAAAATCTTTTAAAATAATAATTCCGATATAGATTCGCCAAGACGCTTTATGCCTTCTTTTATCTGTTCTTCATCTGAACATGTAAAATTAAGTCTCAAGGTGCTTATTGGACCTGACTTATTAACATAAAACGGATCTCCCGGAACAAATGCAACCTTCCTCCCGATTGCAATATCAAAAAGTTTCATTGAAGATATATTATCAGGAAGCTCTGCCCATAAAAACATTCCGCCATCCGGCACTGTATGCTTTACTCCTGCAGGAAAAAATTCATCGATGCTCCGTATCATTGCATCGCGCTGTTTACCGTATACAGAAACTATTTTTTTAATGTGGCTTTCTATATCAAATCCGGTTATATATTCATAAACAACTCTTTGGCAGAAATTGTTCGTATGAAGATCCGATGCCTGTTTTGCTACAATAATTTTATCAAGTATTGATGATGGTACAGCCATCCATCCGAGACGGAAACCCGGCACAACTGTTTTTGAAAATGATCCGAGCAGAATTGTCCGGTCAGGTATAAATGATTTAAAACTTGGAGATTCCTCACCAGAGAAACGGAGTTCACCATAGGGATCATCTTCCACAAGAAATATTTTTTTTCCTTTTAATATATCAGAAACTTTTTTCCTTTTTGATGCAGAATAGCTTAAGCCGGAAGGGTTCTGAAAATTCGGAACTGTATACATCAGCTTGGGCTGTCTGGCAGAAAATATTTTTTCCAGCTCATCAGTATCCGGGCCGTCACTTTGAATTTTTACAGTATTAAATGAAGCCCTGTAAACTGAAAAAGCCTGTATTGCTCCGAGATACCCTGGCTCTTCAATGATAATATCATCACCTTCATTGATGAAAACCTTTCCGAGCAGATCAAGTCCCTGCTGGGAGCCTGCAGTAATAATAATATTTTCCATAGAAATATCAAGACCGCGTTTTTTATATTTACCGGAAATATATTTTCGAAGATCCGGAAAGCCTTCAGTGTTGCTGTACTGCAGGGCATCTCTTCCGGATTTTGTATATACATTATCAGTCGCTTTACGCAGATCCTCAAGCGGGAAAAGTTCCCGGTTGGGAAGACCACCTGCAAATGAGATGACATCTTTTTCAAGTGTTACTTTAAGAATTTCGCGGATAAATGATTTAGGTACATCTGAAATTCTGTCTGAAAACAAAGCATCCATAATTAATCCCCTATAAACAGATTTATTGATTCACATCAATATTATGTTGACCGGAAAAGATCAATGCCTCTTCATAATTAAAAAAGCATGAAGAACCATGCTTGATATTAATATTTAAAAAGTCTATAAACATTTATTCAATAGAAGAGTTGAGCTGGCGGTTTTGCAGCAGCGGATTTAAATCCCGCCGCTGCGTGGTTTATTACAGTTTTAAAAAATTCATATAATTCTGAATCTCTTCAGGATATCCGCCTGCATCCAGATATTTTTTAAACTTCCTCTCATATGCTGCAAAATTTCTTGCGCTTATATTTTTATACCTGGATGACATTTGCGTGTAAGCAGGCATACCCTCAAGTTTGTCCCTTACCTCTTTTCTAAAAGGAACATGTTTATAAAACATTTCCCTGACAAGAACGTTCAGTTTCATAATACCGTCTTTTTCATTGAAAATCCACTGCAGGTAATCATCTGCGAATCTGTCTCTGTTGGTTCGAAGGCTTTTAAAACGTTCAGTAATTTTTTCTTTCATTTCCTGCGTAAGCCTGCTGTTCTTTTTATAAGTATTAACATAATCAAAATACTCGCCGGATATACCGCCCTCAACAGGGTCTGCCCACATGCCGCCCTTAATAGTTTTATTGAGCTCCCATCTGAAAGAAGCAATTGCATATGCGAGATTTTTCATAAAATCCCCCATGAAAAAAACCGGAACAACAATTCTTCCTCTGCTTCTTTTATTAATACCTGACATTTCCTGCCAGAGCAGCATCTTTGTACCGGAAATAGGAAGAATAATAATATAAGGAATTATTTCCTCCTGGATAATCTCCCTTGCTTCACCTATTTTTAAAACAGTTTCCCTGTAGAATGCGGAATAGTCAATATTTACAATTTCTTTAAGCGCCTGATGTATTTTATTTTTGGATGTGTACATCTGTATCAGCGAGCCTTTTGTTGCCATGGAATTCAGTATTGGAAAAGCCGTTGATGTTGAACCGGAGCATACTGCGCATGTGGATGTAACTCTCTGCTCAATTTCGTATATTACCTGCTTAATATTATCTTCATAATTATCAACGCGCTTATCTTTTTTGCTAGTGCTTTTTTCAAGTTCTCTTAAATGAGCCTGGTAATTCAGTCCCATTTCAGTTATGCTGGGCTCTTCAATCTGCTTATAAATTAAATCAATAAATTCCTCTTCATAAAAAATATTATCGGATTCAGGTTCCCTTCTTCTTGTAATTTCATTCATCTCTGAAATCATCTGTCCATCAACAAGCGTTTCGTCAAGGAATCCGTAATTCAGCATAAATTTTACCGGACGGGGTGTAGAGCTTTCAGTTCTCGATCTCAGATATACGCTTTTATATAAATCCCAGTAAAGTTTTGCAATCTGCCGTCTGAGCTTTCTAGGTTCATCTTCAGTAGCAAGCGGATTCGCCTGCTTCTTAAAATCGTTTAAAAGAGAACTGAACCTTGTCTGAAACTCCTTGTCTACAACTGCAAATTCATAAATCTGCTGAAGTGACTGCTTTAATGCTCCGGCATCTCCTGAAGATTGAATGGCAGGAGACCGCATCTGTGCCGGCTCGTCAAAAGATGATCTTGCTGGTGCTCTTTCCGGCTCTTTCGATCTCGGAACATACGATTGGAGCTTTTTAATTCCGGAAAAATAATCTGCTGATCTTTTTCCTGAAAGTTCATCATAGTTTGCTGATACCTTTGATACAATTGACAGAATATGCCTGATAAAATCCTGCGAAACCCTGCCGGTTAAGAGCCAGTCTTCAATACCGGAAGAATCAATCAGATAAGATGCCCAGCTTCCGGCGCTTCCGAAAAGAGAAGTCATTTCATTATCAATATATTCAAGAATTGCCGAGATGGATTCAATAGCAGCCATCAGATCATCTGTCATTGCTGAAAAAATATTTACTGCAATTGACGGATCAGAATTGAACATTGCTTTTAGAATTCCGGCATCGAGCTTCAATATGCCTTTAAATATTTCAAGATTTCTGCGGCCTTCAGGTGAATCAGCGGGAATTTTCGGGGCTTCATATTTTTTATTCAAAAACTTCCCGTTATCTGCAACCAGAAAATTTCCATCAAACATTTGAGGAAATCTGCCTCCGCGTGCATTATAAAGCTTATGCATGCTGTCAGCTGTTGAATGAAGATCACTTGATGCTTTCTGCATTCCGAGCGCCATGTATATTAGCGCAATATTATCATCAACCCTGCTGACATTCTGGTATAGCTTTGCATATTTTGTTGAGTCTGCAACTGAAGTTGTAAGTCTTGAATACAGATTCCGCAATATTAGAACTGCAGTTCCGATGTCAGAAGAAGCAAGCTCCCTGAATCCGCCGCCGCGCAATGAATACCTGGAAACTGTTGAATCAGTTAATGCCCTGAATGAAGCGCAGTATGGTTCATTCAGGTTTCTGTTGAATCCTACAAGTGCTGTTTTGCCTGAAATAATTCCTGTTCTTCTGCTTTTTGATATTATAATATCCTGATCAAGCCCATTATATTCAAGCGGACCGGTTAGAATTTCAATTGTTCCGTCCTGCAGCATGAAAACATCGCCTGGAGTAGTTCCCTGAACTATAAGGACTCTACCTTTTTTATAAAGCTCTCCTCCGTTTTCAGCCATTTACATCACCCTTTATCTTATTCATATATTCATCCCATTCTACAGGAAGCATATATTTCTTCTTATTATTACACTCTTTACACGCACAAACGATATTCTCTTTATCGGAATTTCCGCCTTTAGATAGCGGAATTTTATGATCCATGGTAAGTTCCGAGGGTAAAAATTTTCCGCCGCAGTAGTAGCATAATCCATATGAAATTTTCTTCTTCCACCATGAAGACTGCCTGAGTTCTCTTGCCCTGCTCTTTTCCCTGTGAATAAAAGAATCATCACCATAAAATCCCGGCCAGGAGAGAGCCGTATCGCCTTTTTTGCTGCGTTTATCTCTTTTCATAATTTGTTTCGGATATTTTAATATTTGAAAAAAATAGTGTCAATAAATAATTGAGGAAACATCGGATGAATTTTATGGGTTGTAACCGTAATATAACAGCTGGGGAAAATATATTGGGGGGTTTTAATCCCCCAATTTTACATTTACACTAAATTATATTTTATTAAAAGAATTATTTTTCAATTTTTGTACTCATGCCGAGCAGTTTGGCAAAGACCAGAACTCCACCGGTAAAAAATACTCCGCCTGCACCAAGAACTATCAGCCACTGAGCTGTCATCTGTTCCTTGCCGAATATTAAACATATTGTAAAATACATGAATGCATAGTTGTTGAAAAACATATGAGCAACATCACCCAATGCAATTATTGAAAAAACCATGATAAAAACAATTAAAAGAGTAGCAACAGTTACACCTCCAATGAAAGGGGCAATAAATCCTACACCTAATGGCACTAGTGCTGCTAATAATATTCCAACTGCAGCACCAATAAAAATATTAATTAGATTTTTAACATCTCCTCCTTTTTCAAAGAAAAACAAGAGTGTTAAAAATGCCGGCCATGCATGATGTATATTGAATATTCCCAGAACAACCAAAGTAACAACCAACCAGGCAGCAACGACAACAGCTGCAATAATTGTTTTTTTCTTAAATCCTTTTTCTTCTGACATTCCTGTACTCTCCTTTTTTTAAAAATATTTTATCAATTCTATCTGGAATATGCCGCATTAATCTGGTCTTTGTATTTTTCAAACACAACCCGCCTCTTCAATTTCATTGTCTGGGTCATAGTGCCGTTTTCAAGGGTAAAAGGCTCATCGATAAATATAAATTTTTTTGGTATTTCATAATTTCCATATTTTTCTTTTAATGAATTTATAATTTCATTCTCAAGAAATTTTTTTGTTTCATCTGTTTTAAGAAGCTCTGCATGATTCCCGGGTAATTTATTTTTTTCAGCCCATTTATCCAGGGTTATAAAATCCGGTATTACAAGACAGATATTAAACTCACGGCCTTCCCCGTATATCATTGCATTTTCAATGTAATGATTCAGCTTAATATCCTCTTCAATTGCCACTGGAAATACATATTTGCCGTTTTCGAGTTTAAACTGTTCTTTAAGCCTTCCTGTTATAAACAGAAAACCTTCTTCATCAAGACGTCCCCGGTCACCGGTCCTGAATCCGCCGTCAGAAGTCATTACAGCTTTAGTTGCATCAGGTTTATTATAATATCCCTGCATAACATTATGCCCGTAAACTATTATCTCACCGTCTTTTGCTCCAGGTTCAACAACAGACTGGTCTATCACCACTCTGCAGTTGCTCATAACAGGACCAATGCTTCCTATTTTATATTTTAATGGACCATTTTGAGTTACTCCGGGTGAGGTCTCAGTCAACCCATATGCATCGTAAAGAGGAATGCCCAGATCCCAGAAAAAATGTGAAATTTCCCTGTTCATCGCAGCGCTACCTGTCATAGATCCCTTTAATCTGCCGCCGAGTTTTTCGCGTATTTTTTTAAAAACGATTGCATCCGCAATTTTGAACTTCAGATTTATTAAAAAGCTCGATTTCCCCTGTTCAGCGAGCTCGCGTTTTTTCTTGGCGCTATCCACTCCCATAACGAACAATTTTCTGGGCAGTCCGCCTTCTTCATTCATCTTTGTCCATAATCCATCATATACTTTATTGAATACCCTTGGAACTGCACTCATGAAAGTAGGTTTAACCAACAGCAGATCTTCACCAATGGTAAGAGCACTTTCCGCCATCCCCATTGATGCGCCTATTATGGCCCACACAAAAAGCTCAGCAAGACCATACACATGCGCCCAAGGCAGGATTGAGAGTGCTCTGTCGTTTTCATTATACTCAGGATAGTTAAATACAGTTGCATGAGCGTTGCTGGTAATGTTGCCCTGTGAAAGCAGCACTCCTTTCGGATCGCCGGTTGTACCTGATGTATAGATCAGGATGCATATGGAAGAAAATTCAGGGTAAATGCTTTTTACTAACTTACCGGATCCTTTTTTTTCTAATTCTGCAAGTGTATCCGGTCCATCACCTTCCATTACAATTACTTTTTTTACTGATGATATTGTTTTAACTACATCTTTAATTTTTTCATATATTTCTTTTTTACTGATTAAAAGCACTTTAACTTTTGCATCGTTGATTATATATTTCCATACCTGAACAAGCTCAGCTTCATACATGGGAACAAATCTTGCATTCAGCCCGTTTGTTGCATAAAAACAGACTGCCCAGTCTGTGCTGTTATTTGAAATAATGCCTACAGCATCGTCTTTCTTGATCCCAAGTTCGCTTAGCCCGCTTCTGACATTATCCACCCTTTTCCCGAAATCAGAATATGATATCCAGTCATATTGTTTCAATATTTTGTTTTTTGTTCCCAGATAAGGCCTTTGAGGGAATTTTGAAATCGATTTCTCCAGAATTTCCACAACATTGTCCGGCTTTACTAATTGATTCATCAGATTCCTCCTGAAAAATAATGTAATTTTATTAAAAAAGAAAATTTTACTTTAAATGATATTATTTGGATCTTTTAATTGAAGGAAAACTTATACAAATGAACATTATTCATTTTTAAAAACATTCATTATAAATAAGAACGATGTTCTTTTTGTCAAACTTAATTCTTTTGTATTGACTTTTTTTTAATATAAATTTAAGAAATGTATAATTTTATATACTTACTTATTAAAAATGTTAATATTTTTTGAATATATTATCAGCACTGAAGGATAAAAATGAAAGAAAAGGTAACCCTGCAAATTCTTAAAAATAGCGAAAAAGAAGCGCGCCAGAAAATGATTCTTGATGCAGCTGAAAGGATTTTCGCAACCAAACCATATGACAAGACAAGTATGCGTGAAATAGCAGACGAAGCAGGCATTTCTGTTTCTTCAATATACCGGTTTTTCCCGGATCAGGAAGCGCTCATTGTTGAAGCAGCTATCAGGACAACTAAAAACTGGATAGCTATAATGGAAAAGATACAGATTAAAAATATAGATACACCGTTAAAATCATTTGATCAATTAATAAATGCCTACATTGATTATATTTCTGAAAACAATTCATATTTTCAAATGATGTCAATATTGATGTCTCAGGGAAATATCAAGAATGAGTCTTACAAGGAAATCGATAATGTATTAAAAAACATACTGGATATTCTGGATAAAATTTTTCTTTCTCTGGGCTTCAGAAAAAATACAAGAACACTCTCACGGCATTTTTATATAAGCATGACAGGCATTATCGTGTCTTACAATAAACTTCAGTTCGATTCGCGCAAAAAAACTGTTACACTTATGAAACGTCATGCAAAAATGTCTTACGAGCTTATTTTAAATTGCCCGAAGGACAAGCTTGAGAACATGATTCTGGCTAATTGATAGGCTGATGATCCGCAGATTGTTACAATAAACAGAACTATTTGATTTCTATTCCAAGAATAACTATATCATCACACACCGGCATGGATCCGCGATATCGGTCTGCCTTCTTCATTATTTTTCCCAGAGTATCCTTGATGGATATTTTACTCTGATTTATTTTGAACAGTATATCCATAAAACCCTGCATTTCGAGTTCCTGGCTCTCATCATTTGCAAGCTCAGTGATACCGTCCGTGTATAGATACACCCTGTCACCCGGATCGAGCAGAATTGATTTTTCGTCATATAGCGGTTCAGCAAAATGTCCAAGCATGATGCCGTTGAGCTTGGCAAGCTCTATGCTGTTGGTAGATTTCCGGAAAATTACCGGGTATGGCTGTCCTGCGTTTGAAAAAGTAAAAGAAATCCTGCCATTATCACATTTACAGAAAAAACCATACTGGCCTGTCATAAAATGCGCATTGGGATTTCCTTTGACAAGAGCAGCAAGGTCCGTGTTAACCGATTCCAGATATTGCCGCGGATTCATAAGTCTTGAACGTTCGATCCGGCTGATAATTGCCTTCGCACTTGCAGTATACAATGCTGCTGAAATACCGTGTCCGGTTACATCTCCGATGAATACCCCGAAGTGGTCATCTTCCTTGAATTGGGAATAAGCGATAAAATCCCCGCCTACAAGATCCAGAGGCAGGTAAAGATAATCAGCAATAAGAATTTCATTCTCAAGATCATGCCTGGGAAGCAGAAGTTCCTGTCCCTTGCGGGCCTGGTGCAGATCCCACATTATTTTTTCATTTTTTTCACGCAATTCTTCTTTTGCTATATTAAGCTCGTTATTGAGGACAAGCAGATGCTCAGTTCGCAGGGCAACCAGTTCTTCAAGCGCTTCCTGCTGGGCAAGTAGTGCCTCTTCTGCCATTTTTCTTGCTGTAATGTCACTCACGATGCCGTCATACCCGGTAAACGTTCCAGATTCATCAAAATGGAAAACCGGCGTGTTTCTGATCCAGCGCACCTTGCCGTCCTTACGTATAATCCGGTGCTCGATGGGGCTTACATCATGGCTTGTAAGTATATCCTGAAAATGAGCACGCACCATTTCCCTTTCCTTTTCAGGTACAATAATAATCCATAAAAACTCATCTCTGGCAAACTCATCCGGTGTATACCCGGTAACCGATTCACAGGAAGCTATGTGATTGGTTCTCACTACCTTGCCATTGGCCACTTTAACCGAATATATATAATCGCTGATGGCATCAATAATGCGGCGGTATCTTTTTTCCGATTTCCTGAGGGAGTCCTCAATAAAATTAAATAAAGCGATTTCAATAGAAAACTTAAGCTCCTCTACAGAAAAAGGCTTTTGTAGAAAATAAGCATTCTTTGTGGTCTTTATTCTATTCAGAATTTCATCATTGGAATATCCTGAAATATAGACGATAGGAACATCAAACTGCTTATGTATTTCATGGACTGCTGAGCTTCCATCACGGAGTTCCTTCTGAAAAACCACATCCATAATAATGATATCCACAGGATTGTTTTTCACATATTGAATAGATTCCTCTGCTGATGACAGAGTATGGAATTTCGTGCAGCCAAGTTGATGAAGAGCGTGGGATATAAAAGTGATAACTTCCGGCTCATCATCAACTACCAGAATCCGGGACCTGGACATGAGGCTTTGCTTAGGAGCCTTATTATTCTTTAGATTGTCTTCCTTCATAAATTTTCAGACGCTTTATCATCTCAATGAAAGTCTGATGGCATTAATTACAATCTGTCTCAAATAATAAAATATCGATTGAAAAAAGAGCAACCTTAACAGTAAAAAATTCGGCTAAATCACATTTTCAGTGATTTTATCATGATAAAATTTTAAAAAAGCAATTCCTGTTATTTTAAAAATAACATCCATTTAATTCAAAATCAATATTTTTTATTAAAAATTAACAGGATAATCCAGACTGATTCATGTGAGGGTTTCTATATTACTTTAAAGATTTAAAAGGTAAATAGCCGGTTTATTTATATAAAAAACTGAATCCATAAAATCAATTGAAAAATTCACCTGAAGCAAGCCTGCAGCCGTTTAAAAATGATACACTGTCCATTATTTTTTTTGTTTCCTGCTGTATTTCAAGAATTTCAATTAAACCCATACCAGTTCCAACAAGTAATTTTTTCTTTAAATAGCAGGCAGCCTCTCCGGGCTTTAAGCTGAGTTCAGCTATATCATAAGCCTGAATTGTTTTCCATATTTTAAAATTTTTATCCCTGAAAATGCTCCATGCCCCCGGCTTGGGATTAAGGCCGCGGACAAGATTATGAATTTCGAACGCGCTCTTTGTCCAGTCTATTCGGGCTATTTCCTTATTGATCTTGCTGCAATAAGTCGCATGCTCCTCATTTTGTCTGGATAAAACTGCAGTGCCTGAATCAAAATTCTGAATGGCTTCAAGCAGCAGTGCTGCACCCATAGGCAGAACCATTTCGTATAATTCTTCCGCATTAGTTGATTTGCTCAGATCAATATTTTTCTGCATTATAATATCACCTGAATCAAGCTTATCATTAATTCTCTGAACAGTAACACCTGTATGCGTTTCACCATTTATAAGAGCCCACTGGATGGGTGCGGCGCCTCTGTATTTCGGAAGCAGCGATGGATGAAGATTCATTGTTTTATGGGGAGGATAATTATAAATCGCTTCAGGAATAATCTTGCCATATGCCACTACAACATAAATATCAGCAGGGTATTTTTTTAATTCTGATAAGAGCTCATCATTTTTCAGACTGACCGGCTGGAAAAGCGGAATATTTTTTTCAATGGCAAAAGTTTTTACAGGGCTGTACTGGATTTTCATGTCTCTGCCGGAAGGTTTGTCTTCAGCAGTTACAATAAAAAGAATTTCATGTTTTTCAAACAGTCTCTCAAGGCAGAATGAAGCTATCTCCGGTGTTCCGAAAAATCCGATTTTCATAAAATTATTTATACATTCATCTTTTTAATTTTTTTCAGCTCCGGACGTAGTTCCCTGCGGATAAATTCCTCAAGGTGATCAATAAAAACAATGCCGTTTAAATGATCAATCTCATGCTGCAGAACCCTGGCAAGAAGCCCGCCTGTTTCTATTTCAATCTGTTTACCTGAAATATCGTGCGCCTGCATTTTAACTCTGGACGGCCTTATAACATCTGCGGTTAATCCGGGCAGAGAAAGGCATCCTTCATCGTAAGGCTCAATTTCATTTGATGATTCCTGTATTACAGGATTTATCAGCACAAGAGGAGGCTTGCCGTTAAAATCCTTAATATCAATAACAACTATTCTTTTTGAAACATCAACCTGGGGAGCAGCCAGGCCTATACCCTTCGCTTTATACATAACGCCAAACATTGAATCTACGAGATTAAGAATTTCATCATCAATGTTTTTTACTTCTTCAGCGACTTTCTTTAATGTTTCGTTACCGTAATATACAAGACTGTAAGTCATGACCCACCTTTATTCTATTTTACATGATTCTTTTTCTTTAATTTTTTTACTAATAAATTTTTTTATAAAAAAAGATGCAATAATTAAAATAATTAAAATTAATATACCGAACTGCCCGTGAGAAATCCATTTCAACAGAACCTCTCTCTGATGCGCCCCGAAAAATCCGAGATATACCCATGCAGGCACGCTTATTAAAGCGGCACTGCAGTCAATTAATATAAATTCCAAAGGAGTTACAAATCTTGTAATTCCTGCTGTAACAAAAATTGGAGAGCGGAGACCAGGCATAAACCTGGCAGCAAATAAAAACCACTTCCCGTTTTTATCTAGGTTGCATTTTATTTTTTCATATCTTTCCGGAGTGAGTGTTCTTTTAACCAGTCTAAGATTTAAAAATCTTGGACCGAATTTTCTGCCGAGATTGTACATTGTAAAATCGCCGATTAAAACCCCGGCCATTGATATTCCAAACATAATATGGACATTGGTAAATCCGAGCCCTGAAATTATTCCTCCTGATACAAGAGAAATATCCTCAGGAATCGGCAGACCAAATCCGCAGAGAATTAAAATGCCGAACACAGCAGCGTAACCGTAAGTTGAAAAAAATTCTACAAGAGTCTGAATATTTACCATTAAATACTATCCTTAAATTAATTCGTCATATCAGCATACTGAGCAGCCTGATGCATAAAAGCTTCAACTCTTGTGCGGATATTCACATCGCCGCTGCCGTCATATTTCAAAGTAAGAAAAGCCACATCTTTATTATCCTCTTTCAGACGTTTGAAAATTGCTGCAGATATTGTTCCAGGCATACATGTAAATGGAATAACATTAATTATTCCGCTCGCTCCCTGCGATATAAAATTTACCGATTTACCGATACTCATTGGAGATTCGCTCTCTGCAATCGGATTGAAATACGGCATACTGATTTTAAACAGATCCTTTATTCGAGGCTCAGGGTAATTCACTATATAATTAGAAAAAGTAGCAGACAGTTTTTTGTCAACTATATGCTGGTACTGATCCTGAATAAAAGTTCCTAAATATTCATTAACATTTTTCTTCATTTTTGAATGATGCATTGCAAGTGCATTAAGATAATATAAGGATTCAGAAAACGGAGGAAGCCATGCCTCTCCGCCAAGCTCCTCAACAAGCTCAACAACGCGCGCATTACTGTATGGATGCCATCTCAGAAACAATTCGCCGACTATTCCGATTAAAGGTTTCTTTCTGGTTTTATCAGTTTTTATTAAATCAAATTCCCTGCGGACTATTTTCATGGTATTAACAAGATCGCCTTTTTCCTCAACGGTTTTACAGATCATTTCCAGACCGCGCCTGTAAACTTTTTCTGTTTCGCCCTTATTCAATTCATACGGCTTGGTTTCGCGCAGTGCTTTAAATATTGTATCAATTGCAACAACGCCTCTCCACGCATCTTTTGTGAAATCCTCGGTAACGCTGTCTAGATCGGAAAACAAAGTATCCTCTGCATCAGGAGAAAAAACCGGTATTTCCGGATAGCCAAGCTCCCGCAGAATTAATCGCTGAGATGATTCATAATGGTTAAGCCTGCAGAAACTGCTTGAAGCAGGCATAAAAAATGCTGTTTTCTCAGGATCGAAATCCGGAGTCTTAAGCTTACGGATCATATCGCCGGTTGTGACTATATACGGATAGCATTCCTTACTGTTGGTGTATTTTCTTCCCCACTCAAGGCTTTCATCATCTGTTTCAGGCAGTACTTCCGCATCAAGGCCGTTACCTTTAAAAGCAGCTTTTAATGCATAAGCGTGATCCGCCATATATGGTATATAAAGCTTTCTGCCTTTAAGACTTGTCGGAACAGACTCAGGCAGATTTTTATAAAGAGGCGCTCTTCTAACAGCATGTTTCAAACTGTCGATAAAAGCTTCAGACCTTGTAACAATGCCTGCATCAGCGCTATGCTCATCTATCTCAAGATAAAGAGTAGGCTTGTTTCCGATAAGATACCTGAAGTACTGAATTATAAACGAATCCGGACCGCATGCAAAATTAGTAATATAAACCGGATAAAGATTCGGGTTAGTGCGGATTATTTTTGCTGCTGATAAAATTCTCTGGCCGAACCACCAGGTCATGTTAGGCAGCTCTTTTGCAACTGAGAATGAGTTCAGCGGAAGATAATCCATTGGAATAGCCTTGATTCCGAGATTATAAAATTTTCTCGGTATATCAAGATTGATTCCCCTGTCGCAGCCGTTGTACGGCCTGCTTACTATTACAACTGCAATTTCATCTTTTTTAATTTCACTCAGAGCCTTTTCGCCCGCTTCCTGAACAGATGCTGTAAATTTCTCAAGTGAACTGAATGCAGCCTTCAGTGCTTTTTTAATTTTACCTTTGCGGACTCCTACTTTCTTACCTATAGATTTATGCAGCTCATTCTCAAGAAAGGATGTTCCAAGAGTGAACTTTATAACAGGCCTGAGAATAGGTATGCCTATTTTATCAAAATCAAATGCTGTGCGTATTACATCAGGCATTCCCTGGACATATGGACACAGGAAACTTCCCTTTATGTCGGGATTGGTATTGTTAAGCTCAATCATCTGCGGCATGAAAATATAATCCACTTTCTTTTCGATAAGATCAATTACATGTCCATGCAGAACCTTCATCGGGAAACATATTTCTTCAACTACTGTTTCAAGTCCGCTGTTGATATGTTTTCTGTTCGTAGGATCTGAAAGTACAGGCTCACATCCGATTTCAGTGAAAAAAGCTTTCCAGAAAGGATAGTCTTCGTAAATAGTCATTGATAAAGGTATTCCGATTCTTGCTTTTACTTTACCTGCCGGAACAGTTTTAGAATAAGTATTTCTCAGAAGATCATCCCTCTCGGCAAAATAGTCAGGTACATTGTGCTTGATCTTCTCGCTTTTTTTAATATCGTATCTGTCGCACCTGCTGCCGTAATAAAAATCGCCTTCCCCTTCGATCAGTACCCGGTTTATGGTGCAGAAATTTGTGCAGTGGTGGCACTCGAATGTTGTAATTTTATATTCGGTTTTGGTGCAGTCAAAACCCTTGAATCTGCTCACAGTGCCCTGATCATTATCCAGAGCAAGAAGAGCCGCACCGAAAGCTCCCATTACCTCATGATGAGGCGGAACTGTTACAAGTTTTCCTGTTACCTTTTCAAATGCAGCAACAACTCCCTTGTTATATGCAACTCCGCCCTGAAAGAAAATATGATTGCCGATTCTCCTGTCCTCAACAACCTTATTGATAAAATTATACGCAATTGAATAACTCAAGCCTGCAATTATATCCTCTTTCTGCGCTCCCTTCTGCTGATGATGCACAAGATCCGATTCCATAAATACAGTGCATCTTTCACCGCATCTGCTCGGATCCTTCGCGCATAAAGCCAGATCGCTGAATTCATCCTGAATTGAAACGCCAAGCCTCTCTGCCTGCTCTTCAAGAAATGACCCCGTGCCGGCAGCGCAGACCTTGTTCATCTCGAAATCTACAATAGCTCCGTTTTCAATGCTGATATATTTCGAATCCTGCCCGCCTATTTCAAAAATCGTATCTACATCTTTATCAATTTCAATAGCACCTCTTGCGTGAGCTGTAATTTCATCTTTAACAAGATCCGCTCCGATAAAATCGCCTGTGAGATATCTTCCTGAACCTGTGGTGCAGGCACCGATAATTTTTACATAATCGCCGATGTCGTTTGAAATTTCTTCAAGGCCGCGTTTGACTGCGTCAATAGGCTTGCCGCCGGTTCTGAGATACGCTTTTGCAATCACCCGCTTTTTCCCGTCAATCAAAACAACATTGGTACTGATAGACCCCACATCAACCCCTAAATATGCATTAACTATTTCACCGGGTTTATGCGATTCAATTGACTCCTCTTTTGAAAGAAGATGGTCTTCTCTCAGGATAAGAGGCTCATGCCCTTTATCAAGATCAACAAGCTCTTTTAAATATTTTCTGATTTCGCCAAGCCCGATAAATTCAAGGTCAGTTCTATCAATGACATTATACGCAGCGCCGATTGCGCCGATGAGCGCATTATTCTCCGGAATAACAAGGCTGCCTTCGCCTATTTCAAGAACATCCTCAAATGCCTTGACCATTCCTTTATTGCGCGCAACCCCTCCGATGAAAGCAACATCCTTTTCAAACTTCATGTTCTTGCCGATGGTTGCCTTGAAATTTCTGGCCATGGCATAGCAGAGTCCCGCAACAATGTCGTAATCTGCTGTTCCTTTCTGCTGAAGGTGTATCATATCGCTTTTGGCAAAAACAGAACAGCGTCCTGCAATCCTCGGAGGATTTTTAGATTTGAGAGCCATCTCGCCGAACTCATCCTCAATGGAAATTCCAAGCCTTGCAGCCTGCTGTTCAAGAAATGCGCCTGTTCCTGCAGCGCACAGAGTATTCATGGAGAAATTCTCCAGAATGAATTTCCCGGGCTCAGCCTTGCCGTCAACTAAAATCAGCTTTGAATCCTGACCGCCGATATTTATAATTGTTTTCACTGCAGGGTAAAGAGAACTCACAGCAATTGTTTCGGAAATAACCTCATTAATAAAAACGCCGCCGAGAACCTTTGCAAGTCTCTTGCCTCCGGAGCCTGTAATTCCGATTGCTTCAATTTTTTCAGCCGGATATTTGCCGAGAAGCCCCTCAAGAATTTTCAGCAATTCCTGACCGGGGTGCCCTTTATGCCTGAGGTAGAATTTTTCAAGAACATTCTTCCCTGTATCAAGCAGTACAACTTTTACTGTTACAGAACCTAAATCTATACCAATGAAAAAACGGCTCTCAGCCGCATTTATATTTGCCATTTATCAAAAACTCCTGTGAATGTGTATTAATTACAAATTTATGTTTATTTTATAAATAGTCAAGATTTATAAGATGATTTGTTGATTAATATTCAGGAAGGGGGTCAGAGCATTGATTCCCCGTTAAAATGGGTCAGAGCAACAGTACTCTATTACAGGAGGTAAGAGCCCATATTTTAAAAATAAGCAAATTATAACTTAACTACTCTATAAAAAAGAACCCAGAACTATATAATTTAATATAAATTTCATTAAAAATGTCTACTTTAAAAAATCAGCAATGAGGCTCTGACCCTTTTTATTAAAATCCAAAATTTCCATCTAATTATGTTCTACAAACATTATAAATTTTATCTCAACACCCTATAAACGAGCTGATCCGAAAGCAGTTCGTTTATACTTGAGCCCTAAAATTTAAAATAAGTCTAATATCCTTGACAAAATATAACTCTGAAGATATATTACATTTTAGGCTGATTTTAAGCCAAAAAGAAAACTATGAAAGATAAACAGAGATTCAACAGCAACTTAAAAAATCTTTTATTGAGGGAAGAAACTCTCGATCTTGACGATATCAACGATTTCGAAAATGATCCCAATCTTCTCATAGATACAGGATATGAATTTGTCGAAAATGGAAATTACGAGGAAGCTTTAAAACTTTTCAGCCTCGGAGCGTCCATAGACGATACTGACCCGGACATTTTAAACGGTCTTGGAATCAGCCTGTGCGAACTAGGCAAGCTCGACGAATCAAAAATTATTCTTGAAAAAGCTCTACGCCACAATCCGGACGATGCAATTACTCTTGCAAATCTTGCAGGTGTTTTCTGGGAAATGGGCGATTTCGAAAAAGCAGTTTACAATTACACGAAATCTCTTGAAAGCGAACCGGATATTGACGAAACGCATTTAAATCTGATCAGCCTTTACATTGAAGCAGGATCACTTTTCATGGCTCTTATTTCATGTCAGAATTATATGCAGATGAATCCGGAAAGCATTGAAGCCAAAGAGATGATGGAAGATATTATTCTCAACCTCGCTATATCAAACTACTGAAATTTTATCTTATCAAAAATAAAATTATCTCTAAAACCTTTATATCTTTTTCTATCTTTCTTTTTTTTATTTTTTTTCTTTATCTCTAATTAAAAAAATCCTTAATCCTTTAAATTCTTAATCCTTAACCCAAAATTCTTAATACTTATTCCTTTAAAAATCCGCGAAAATCATAATCATCCGCGTCATCCGCGTTCTATTGTGCATTTTAAATTTTTATAAAGTTTAATCACTTCAGCATATCTTTCAGATATTTTTCCGCATCATCCGGTGCATACGTACTAAGAGAATCCTTCATTTCCTTTTCAAGATCTATCTTCCACGAGCCGTCTTCCTTTACAAGATTATATGTTATATCAGTCCCTTTCAGATTTTCTATAGGATGTTTCGTGAAACGGAGAGTAATCCCTGCGGCATTTCCGTAATTTTCTGTATTGGTTATTACCCACTTTGTTTTTTTATTAAACAGGTGGAGATAATCTGCCCTGTCTTTTTCATCAAGCATGCCTTTTGATACAGCTGAATCCACAAGCTTGATGGTACCGTTTGTAAAATATAATTTTGCTTCATTATAATTATCAGCTTTTGCCAGCTTTTCAAAAACCTCTTCCGGAGTGCCTGCTGTTTTTTTTCCGCACGAAAACTGCGCAGCAATAATTATCAATAGGATAAAAACTTTCTTTATTTTCAATTTTTTTTCTCCAGCTATTATATCAATAACTCATTTGATTATTATAGAAACAACTATTAAATTTCAATTCACGAAAACTGCTAATTTAACCAATAATTAAATAAAATTTCTACTTCTTTTTATGGCCTTTTTAAATTTTTTCCTTTTAATTTTAAAGGTTAAATAAAACAATATCAAATATGAAAAATAAAGATTTAAATTTCGATTTTAAACAGATACAATCTTTCATGGAGACTGTTAACGAAAACAGCTTTACAAAGGCTTCGAGGAAACTGAAGATAGGCCAGGCAACAATCAGCCATCATATAGCAGGTCTTGAAGAAACTTTCGGCGTTTTACTTTTTAATAGAAAAGGTAAAGAACTTTCATTAACGCAGGAAGGACTTCTATTTAAAAAATTCTGCGATAAATTTTCAACTGAAATCAATTCAATGCAGTCCGAATTTCAAAAAGAAAAAACACATGGTAAAATAAACATTTCATCAAGCACCATTCCATCTACATATATTCTGCCTGAAGCTATTGCTCTTGTAAAAAAAATAAATCCGGATTACTATTATAAAATTAAAATTTCAGACAGCCGCGAAGCAGTTGAAAGCGTTAAAGAAGGAACTTCTGAAATAGGCATTGTTGGTAAAAATTTAAAGCATCCGCTTCTCAGCTATTTAAAAATCAGAAGCGATGAAATTGTTTTAATAGGCCCGGCGGATTTTCCTGATAAAATAAAAATTAGCGACCTGTATAAAATAAAATTTATCTCAAGGGAAAATGGTTCAGGAACAAGAACATCCTATGAACACGAACTTTCGTCAAAGGGAATAACACATTCTAAAATGAACATTGTCTTTGAATCATCGACATCTGAAGGAGTTAAAGAATCGGTAATTGCAGGCATTGGAGTAGCATTTATATCCAACCTGGCAATCAGGAGAGAAGTTTCGCTGAAAAAATTAAAAGTAATAAGAATTGATAACTTCACCATAACCAGAGATTTTTATGCTGTATATCAGAAAAACAGAATTTTATCACCTCCAGCCAAAGCTCTTCTTGAAAAATTAAAGATTATCTCTTCCGCGTAACTTAATGAAAAATTTCTTTATCAGTTCAGAACATTCCTCTTCAAGAACTCCAAAAACTATTTCCGGAACATGATTCATTATTTTATTTCCGCAGACATCCAATACAGTTCCGCAGGCGCCGTACTTAATATCAGCAGATCCTATCACAACCCTTTCAATTCTCGAGTGAACAATTGCTCCGGCACACATGGCGCACGGTTCCTTTGTTGCATAAAGCGTGCAGCCGGATAGTCTTTCATTTCCAAGAACTTCTGCTGCTTTTTCCAATGCATTAATTTCCGCATGTCTTGTGGAACAGTTTTTCTGTCTATTAGTGTTTCTTCCGGATGATATGATTTCTCCGTCTTTAACAATAACTGCTCCAACAGGAATTTCCTCTTCAGAAAATGCAATCTGTGCCTGGTCAAGCGCTGCTTTCATATAATCTATATCATTCATTTTATCAACCCGGCAAACAATTATATAAAAAATTTTAACTTTGTAAAAAAATAATAATTAAAACAGATTTTTTCAAATTATGCACATGAAGTTATATATTTTTTACTACTAACATAAATATCAGGATTATTAGATTCTTTTGTAAAGTATATTACTATAAAAATATAAATTTCATTCTATTAAATCTTATTAATTGATTGACGAATAAAAATAATGTTTTACTTTTTGAAAAAACACTTGAGGTACTCCAATGAAAAATGCACATGATTTTTTTCAACTTCATTTAGCAAAGAATATTTCTGACGCTGATACACTTGAAAAAATGAAAAATGTAATAGCCGAATTCACAGCACGGGCGCCTAAAATAGTTGTAATGAAATGTATCGATGGCCGCGTTCATGGCAGCAAGGCAAAAGGATATCCTCCAACATCAGTCCGTTTCG
This sequence comes from uncultured Leptospirales bacterium, assembly GCA_964392365.1. GTDB lineage: Bacteria > Spirochaetota > UBA4802 > UBA4802 > UBA5550 > CAYMPH01. The sequence continues at coordinate 24,650 of CAYMPH010000018.1, read as the reverse complement.
GCCGTACTGACGGAAATAAGGTTTCACTGGATAAAAGCAATTTCTGGTACTGGAACCGGATCGACCGTGTTGTCAAGGATGCTCATTTCAATACCCCGGGCATGCCTGCACTATTTATAGCTTTCATGCACCATTCAAAACGCGGTTTCGGCTGCGCTTCCCACAATTCAAATGACGCTGAAGCATTCAAATCAATTGAAGAGCAGATTAAAGAAGTCCGCAAGACATACAAAGAATCTGAACTTTTTGTCATGGGCGGAGATACCAATACCGACATTATGGCTGAAACCCTGATTTTCCCCGGAAGCTACAGGATGGATACTGAAAATATAATTCAGTACTGTAATTTAAAAAAGCCGAGGGATGTGTTTCATGAATTTTTTCTTACTCATCCATTCAGTGATATTGCAACAAGCCAGCACGTAGCAAATAAAACGCCGGATGAACTTCTTGCCGGTCTTCGTCCTGCATATTTTGAAAATTTCCAGATATGCCTGAGTATGCAGGCTTATCTTCTCAAAGAAATTACATCTATTATACGCCGGGACCGCGGGGATTTAAAAAGGCTTATCAGACCTGATATTATTGATTATATATTTACAACTCTTGACCGCGTCAAGATACCTGAAGCTCTGGTGGGCCCAATTCTGTATCAGATAATATGGAATATTACGTATGCTCTGTATCAGATGAATCTTATTGATCATTTAACACCTGATGAACTTGCAATGCGCACTGAACATGCAGAAGAGCTTGTAAGCTACGGCGACGGATTTGAAACTCTTCCGCGCAATAAAACAGTTCTTGTTAAAACAGGCCGCGGAGATGATATTGATGCGCTCAATGTTGCCAAAAAAGTTCTGGAAAAAAACCGCGAACGGTATCAGCAGGGGCATAAACTTCTGGTACACATTAACATTGAAGTTAATGGAGAAATGATGAAATGGGATGACTTTAATGATACAGTCGGATCACGAATCAGAACAATGCTCAGGGCTGTTGATGCAGTATTCGGTGAAGATGTAGGCATACTGACATCATACTCATACCGCGATCAGAAGCGTTTCTATCCTGTAAAAATTGAAGTGAACGACCCGAGAATGGTTTATCCTGCTGATGTTATATCTGAGATAAACTCATCTCTTAAATTCAGCAATATTTCCCTGAAGGCTCAGGAGGCAATTTATATTGCCGGGTTTATCGGAAAAAAATAATCTTTAAATAAAACCGGATAAAAAAAATAAAAGCCTGCTTTTTTACCTGCAGGCTTTTTTATTTATCAAAATTCTTATAATAACCAATAACTGCTGTTTTAACAGAATTATTTCTTCTTTCCCAAAAAATCTAAAATTCCGTTAACAACAGTTAACGGATGCACCGGACATCCGGGAATATAAAGGTCAATTTTGTGTTTATCAAGAAATACCCTGTTCAATGCAGGTGATCCCTGAAAAACACCGCCGGAAATTGCACAGCTGCCTGCGAGTATAATTACTTTTGGATCAGGAGTACACATATAAGCATCCTCAAGAGCAGGAGCCATATTTTCGGATATAGGACCTGTAATTAGAATAGCATCCGAATGTCTTGGTGAAGCAACTACTTCTATACCGAAACGTCCCATATCAAAGTTGGCGTTTCCGCTGGCATTGAGTTCCCATTCGCAAGCGTTGCATCCTGCAGCAGAAACCTGCCTGATTTTCAATGAAGTACCGAATATTTTTTTTATTTCCTTACGTGCTTCAATTGCATCAGCATAATAATTTTCACTATTTTTGGATTTATCAACAACAAGATATTCTCTTGATGTGGAAGCAATTTTATAAAAAGTTGAAAATGTTATGGATTTCTGAGGGCAAAGCCGTTCGCAGTCTCCGCAGAATATGCATTTTCCAAGATCAATTGAAAGTGATTTTGAAGGTATAGCTCCAACAGGGCAGATATCGCTGCAAATTGTACATTTACCGCAATTGGATGAATCAAGCGCAGGCAGCCCCCTGAATGGTTTGCGGATTTCTGCTTTCCTGACATCGGGTATTGCCTGATATCCCTGATTTTTTCGTATTTTTAAAATATTTAACATTGCGTACTCCTTACAAATCATTGCCGCAGTATGAAAGATTGAAGCTCTTATTACAGAGCGGGAAGTCTGATATTCCATTGTTCCGTACGGCATATGCGAGGCCGTACCAGTTTTGCAGTGACGGATCTTTAATTTTATATTTTATTATATCGCCATTTTTCCCTGTAAGAACACAATGAGCGATTTCGCCCCGCCACCCTTCAGTCAGTGATACCACAAAACTGTCAGTAGCCAGCTTTTTCATAGGCTGCAGCAGAGGTCTGTCATCTGCCATACTTTCGAGCTGTTCCATAATAAATTCAATAGATTGTTTGATTTCAATATAACGGATATAAGCCCTGGCAAATACATCACCACTGTCCATTGTGTGTTTGTGAATCGGGAAAAACCTGTATATGCCAAATGGATGATCAGATCTGACATCAATAGAACAGCCGGATGCTCTTGCTGCAGGGCCGACTAGACCCATATTTAAAGCTGCATTTTTATCAACTGTACCTGTATTATCAAATCGTGAAAGAACGCTTGCGGATTCAAACATCGTTTCCGCCATAAGCACTACATCATTATAGACCTTTGTCAGTTTTTCCCTGAACTCTTTTATCATTGCTTCATTAAAATCAAATACAACTCCGCCTTCCCTTATTAGACCCCGCCCGAACCTGCTGCCGCAAAGAACAAGCAGGGAATTTATTACAAGAGTCCGGGTTACCCCGAATACAGACTGTCCTAAAAGATATGCAACGTCATTTGCAAGAGCAGCAAGATCTCCTATATGAATTGCAGCTCGTTCCATCTCCAGGGCTATTGCACGGATTGACTGGGCGCGTCTGCTTATTTCTATGCCTGCAAGAGCTTCCATACTGTCCGCATAAGCGGTAGAGTGGCCTATTGCTGTATCACCTGCAATAGATTCAGCAAGATGTATTCCTGCGCGCTTATAATTTTTTACAAGAAGGTCTTCAACTCCGCGGTGCTGGTAGCCAAGCTGTATCTCAAGGTGATAAACATCCTCACCCTGACACATGAAACGGAAGTGACCCGGCTCAATTACGCCGGCATGAATTGGTCCTACTGCAACCTCATGAACTTCTTCACCAGTCATTTTAAAAAACGGATATTTTTCCATAGTGCTTTTATTATCTGCGCGGTTGTTGCCGAAACGAACTCCCTTCAGCCAGGGATGGTTTGTCGGCATAATTCCGGTGTCTTCATAAAGGTCACGCTCAAAAATATGAAAACGCGGAGCTTCAGGTGTAATGGATCTATAGTGACGTTCTTTTCCAAATAAAGCAGAGGTTATATAAAGCCGGGATTCGTCATCATCAGCCATAACTGCAAAAACAGTTGTTGCAGCTCCTTTAGGAACTCCAAAAAAAGATACTACCCGCTTGCCTTCATGGTCAAGATCAATAACCTGGGCTCTGAGTTCATCCATTGACAAAACCGGAATATCCTTTATACGAACCGGTTTGTTATTTTTTGTATTTATCCATTTCATGTATATAACATCCTATCTTTTATAGCAACGCTGCAGCTTTCTGAAATATTTCCTGTATAACCTGCGGCATAGTAACACCAAAGACTAATAAAATAATAATAAAAGCCACTTGCGGAAGATATGTCATGATTCCTTCATGATGAACAGCTGCCTCAGGATTACTCTTGCCGAAACTCATCCGGAGAACTGCCTTGCCGATTCCTGCCATATTGATTGTCAGCAATAGCAGGAAAACAACCAGAAGAATTATCCTTCCTCCATCGATCATGGTCTTGGCCACAAGAAATTCACTGATAAATATCGGGAAAGGCGGTATTCCTACAATAGCTGCAAAACAGAGCAGCCATAACCATCCTGTAGCAGGATAGGTTTTAATCAGACCTTGAACATCACTTATATGTTTGGACTTGAAACTGTGCAGAATATTTCCGGAAGTAAGAAAGAAAGCAGCTTTTGTCAGAGAATGCGCAGTTATATGTATAACTGCAGCAAAAAGGCCCGCTCCGCCAATGCCGAGACAGATTGCAATAATACCCATATTCTCAATTGATGAATAAGCAAGCATTCTTTTATAATTTTTTATACTTATGATATAAACTGCAGAAATAAAAATTGAAGTAAAGCCTATAACCAGAAGTAAAGTGTCAGCGTAAAATTTCATATCCGCATGAGTCATTATTTTGTTAACTCGCATTACTCCAAGTAAGGCTGCATTGAGCAGCGTTCCGGATAGAAGCGCGGAAACAGGAGATGGAGCCTCAGAATGCGCGTCTGGAAGCCAGGCATGAACAGGCGCAAAGCCCACTTTAGTACCGAATCCTATAAGCATAAAAGGAAAGGCCAGCTTTAACCAGAAAGGATTTATATTTTTAGCGCCAGCGTATAAATCATCAAAGAAAAGTGAATCCGAGTTAACGAGACCCATAGATAGGAAAATAATTCCAACAAATGCAAGAGCAATACCTATTGAGCAGATGAAAAGATATTTCCAGGTTGCTTCGAGTGACGCTTCTGAACGGCCGAAATAAATCAGATATGAACTTGCAAGAGTTGTGGCCTCAACAAAAACCCACAGTCCTGCAAGATGTGTTGAAAGTATAACCCCGCTCATTGCCATAACGAAAGCAAGCAGATTTGCAGTAAAAAGGGCCTGGCTTTTAACAGGAGCTTCACTATGCCATAAAAAATCTATGCAGCTGATTGCAACACCAAAAAAAACTATCGCAAGTACCAGAAGAAAAAGAATATTCAGATCATCCGTTCTAAAGTATGGAGTAAATGTGGTCGGCGTAAAATACATGAGTACTGTCATTGCCAGAAACACAGTTGCGTAAGTCATCATTGCAATAATGTTCAAAACTTTCGATTTAGCAATTAAAAGAATTGCGCCAAGTACAAAAGGTAGAAAAAATATGGTTTCTATCATTATTTTAATCCTTTAATTTAGCAAGTGTATCAATATGGGTGTCAGAGTATGAGTCCTGTATTTTGTTAATAAACAGTCCCATAAGATAAACAGCTACGAAAATATCGAGCAGTACTCCTATGGCCACGATAAAAGGCATCTCCTTGGCCATGGAAAGAGCCAGAAGAAAAATCCCGTTTTCAAACATCATATAACCCATTACGTGGGTTATTATTTTTTTTCGCGAAACAATTATAAAAAGTCCTGTTATTATTGTTGATATAGAAATTCCAAAATAAAAAGGCCTTATATTACTGACTGCGCCTTTTGACCAGTATGCAATAAAAAAACCTGCGACAAATATTGCAGTAGTTATAGCAAGTGATGAGTAGTTGGTTACAGAAGGTTCAACCTCACGAAAGATGCCGTTTTTCCGGATTATATATATTAAAAATAAAGGGATGGCAATTGCCTTAACAACTAAAGTTTCAAAAGATAGAAATATAAGATTCGGCAGATGAGTAGTACCGTAATCCAGCAGAACCAGAAGAAACAGTATCACTCCCTGAGCAACAAGTGCCTTAATATAGCCCTCAATCCTTACAGTTATTGCAACATAAATCATCGTCAGGCCAAACAGAATTATAATAAAAGGTATCATTTAATTCCTCCGGTGATAAAGAGCATTACTGTTGATATTACGATAACAGAAACTGCGGTCATAAAAAGAAGAAATTGGGGCACATGGGTCATACGAAGCCTTGCCATGAGCGATTCCATAGTTCCAATTATAATTGCAAGTATTGCCTCAATTCCAATAAAACATGCAAGCGATAACCAGAAAGAAATATCATCAGGAATTATCAGATTTGCAATCAGCGCACCGATTATAATCATTTTCATTCCAGCCGCATACATAATATAGCCCATATCCGGCCCGGAGTTGTCTAGTACCATTACTTCATGTATCATTGTTAGCTCAAGATGCGTGTTTGGATCATCCACAGGCACTCTGCATCCTTCTGCAAGCAGCATTATAAAAAGAGCAATTACGCTTAGCGGAAGTACTATAGTTGCCATAGAGCCATAACGCGAAATTGCAAAAATCTTCTCGAATGAAAGCACTCCGGATAATAAAGCCAGTGATGCAAGTATCATAAAAAATGCAGGCTCAACAAGCGCAGAAAATGAAACCTCCCTGCTTGCTCCCATGTCCTCAAAACTCGATCCTGTATCCATTGCTCCGATAACTGTCAGGAATTTCCCTATGCCTAATAAATATGCAAAAAGGATAAAATCCCCCTCAAATGATAACAGCGATTTTCCGTTTGCTAGCGGCACAATAAAACCGGCTGCGATTATTGCTGCAAAAGAAACTGACGGAGCAATTCTAAAAACAAAGGATGTCGTAGTGCTTATAACCTCTCCTTTCTTCATAAGTTTTATGAAGTCCCTGAAAGGCTGAATAATCGGAGGCCCCTGCCTGCCTGCCCATCGCGACTTTATCCGGTTGATAAATCCCAGAAAAAGAAAGGGAAGAATAAAAAGAAGTGAAATATTTATTGCTGTTTCCACCATGTTATACCACCATGATCCAGAGAGTAACTGCTATTAAAAATATCAGACCGTAAAGAATATACTGCTGTGTGATTCCGCTTTGTATCCAGGTAAATGCATTTAAAAATCTTCCAATAATTGCAACAAGAGGATTGATTATTCCATGTTCAAAACGGTCTTCAACATGGCTTTTATATTCAGTGTTATGAGGAAAAAGACCTTCAGGCCTTCCATGATGTATTTTCCAGAAAAATAAAGGTTTAACTACACGAAGAAAAGGTGAAGCAAAAGAAGATGCCGTATACTGCATGCGGACATTCCCTGCCTGATAGCCGCAGTCCCAGGTTTTATATAGATATACACTTCGTTTTCTCAGAAGAAGTGCTCGTAGAATAAAAAGTCCTGCGAATAATCCGATAAAAATTAAAAGCCCGGAAGATACTCCGTTAAGAGTTGAAATATACGGCTCCGGGTTAAAAGGTAATTCTTTTCCAATTAAAAATCTTTTCGACACAAGAGCTATTGTTGAAAATGCGTGCTGTGGAAAAACTCCTATTATTGCTATAAGAATCATCTGAACTGCCATAACGAATTTCATCGTAAACGAAACTTCTGTTGGTTTTTCATGGTAAGTGCTGCGGGGACTTCCAAGAAAAACAATTCCAAATACTTTGGTAAAACATAATAGAGCCATTGCTCCTATAAAAGCCAGGGATGCAAATGATATAATCATAGTAATCGAAAGAAGTGTTTTTCCTGCTGTTAATCCCTTAAGCATACCCCAGTAAATAAAAAATTCGCTTACAAAACCATTTAAAGGCGGCATTGCTGATATTGCTAAAGATCCGACAAGAAAAGCGACAGTAGAAAATGACATGAATTTTACAAGCCCGCCTAAATGTTCCATATCAAGCAGGTGTGTTTTCTGATAAACGCCGCCTGTTGCAAAAAACAGAAGCGATTTGAAAAGTGTATGGTTCAGCAGATGAAGCAGGCATCCGGAAAATCCAAGAAATGCTATCGGAGCGTTTTCATATGCAAGTCCGAGCATGCCGATTCCCATTCCTATTCCCATGATACCTATATTTTCAACGCTGGAATAAGCTAAAAGTTTTTTCATATTATTCTGAGCTATAGCATATGCAATACCTATGATACCTGTTATGATAGAAATTATAAGAACAAAATAGGCAATTTCAAAACCCGGAGTTTTAATAAGTGTAATAACCCTGAGTATGCCGTATATTCCTGTCTTTATCATAATACCTGACATGAGTCCTGAGATATGGCTTGGTGCAGCAGGATGTGCTTTCGGGAGCCATGTGTGAAATGGCACAAATCCTGCCTTGGTTCCAAATCCGACAAAAAGAAGAATGAAAACCAGATTGGCAACGTTTCTATTTTTCTCAAATACTGCTTCGAATGAAGCAAAATCAAAACTGCCGGAATAATATGCAGCAGCCAGAAATCCGCCCATTAAAAAGAGAACGCCAACATGCATGGCAATAATATAATTAATTGAAGCCTGATAAACCTCCTCTCGCTCATTTTCAAATGCAACCAGAAAAAAAGATGAGAGCGACATGATTTCCCACGCAATCAGAAATGCTATAATATTCTGCAAAACCACAACTGCAAGCATTGATGAAACAAGTACAGGCAGGAAGAAAAAATGAGAAGTTAATGTTCTTCCCTTGCCTATGTAAGGCTTCATATATCCTATAGCATAAACTGTTCCAAGAAAACTTGCAACAGCAATTATAGCTGCAAAAAATGCAGAAAGTTTGTCAACTACCAGAGTTACCATTCCAATCGGATAAGTTAAAAGATATTGAGCTGATAGCGGATCCTGAGCAAACAGAACATTTATGGAAACATAAGTAACGAGTGAAGCCCCGCATCCTGTAAAGAGAGCAACAGTCCAGCTTTTTATCTTTTCAGGCAAAACTATAGATATTAAACCCCCGGCGGAAATGACTCCCAACCCGAGAATAAACAGATCAATCATGTTCATTTATTACCTCTCTTTCCATTCCTTTTCAGTTCTTTCTATATAATACAGGAATACTGCTTTTTTCGGTTTATCCTGGAGAGTTTTAATAAATTCCGGCTGAAGACAGAAAAAAGAAAGCTTTGACAGAATCTCAAGATGCCGTTTGGAATTAGATGATATAATTACAAAAAGAACATTAACCGGTTTACCGTCAAGAGCGCCGTATTCAACAGGATTTTTCAAAAAACAAACAGATATTGATTCTTCATCGATATCCGATATAATAGGATTTCGCGGATGAGGAAGAGCTATACCTTCCCCTATAGCTGTAGACATCATATTTTCTCTCATAAGAAGAGATATACGGATTGATTCTTTATCTATGCTTTTTGGAATAGTAATGGTGTTTACTACATCATTTATGACTTCCTCTACAGTTGATCCTTCAATGCCATAATAGATGTCTCCTTTTTTAATCAAATCAATAAGCGAGACGGGTTTACTTGTAAGAGTAAGATCCAGTATTTTTTTTGATACAGAAATATTATTGCTTAATATCCACTCATTTATTTCAGTCTTATTGAAATAGTACTGATTTTTTATTTTGTGTGACGGCATCTTTTTTTCATTGATCCATTGTAATATAATTTTCTCAGGCACTTCGAATAGATCAGTGATTTCCTTCATTTTTAAATCCATAGTTTTCCTCGCATAAAACTTTTAACTTTAATTTTCATCTTTCAGTATAGATAATTATTAAAACGGCTGTTTAGTATAAAGTGCAGAAAAAAAAACTGCTTTTAAAAGAACAACCCCATTCATCAAGGGTGGAAGGCTAATTCCAAAATATCTAACCATTTCTTAAAAATTATAGGTCAGTAAAATGAACAAACCTGTCAACAAAATTTTTCTATACAAATATCATTAAAAAAAATGTTTAGACCCAATATTTCAAAAAAGTTGTTGCACATAAGAATATGTGTATATCAATATGTTAAAATCGGAGGACAGTTTTTATGAGCAGATTAAAAAAAATTACAGGAAAATTTAACAAAGCTGTTTCATTTATCAGCAAAAAAACAACAAAAATTTCTGAGAGAATATCTCCTTTTATAAATGATATAAATAAAAAAATAATTCCTTTACAGAAAAAACTGGAAACCAATGTAAAATATAGAAACAGATTTTTAATAATTTCATTATCTCTATTGTTCATTGCAGATTATGTAATGTTCAGCTACCTTACAGATAAAAATATTTTCAATATATTCCCTTCTATACCTGCACTGAGCGACCAGAAAGAAATATCTGTTTATCTTCCATCACTTGATGGCAACAATCTGATTAAAGAGACAAGAATGGCTCCCTCTTTTTCCGACAATGAAAGATTTATAAAATATTTATTCAAAACAGTTGCAAGAGGTTCCATTTACGAAAACACATCTGTACTTATTCCTTCAGAGCTTCTGATTAAAAAGATATGGTTATACGGCGAAGGTGATTCGATCTGCGTTATAGATATTGAAAATAAAATTTTAGATCAGGAAATGAAAATAATAACAGGATCTGAAGATAAATTCAAAGCAGCAATTGATACGACTATAAGAGAAAATATCAAGACAGTAAAAAAAGTTATGATTCTTAATTCCGGTGTTTATGACAAACGTCTCTGGGAGGAAATTTAATCTTCCCAGACTCCGTTAAAAACTTCAACAGCAGGGCCTGTAAGATAAACATGATTATCTTTTTCATCCCATTGAGTTAAAAGCTCGCCGCCAGTTAAATGTATTTTTATTTTCCTGTTTGTCTTTTTATTTAATATGCAGGCAACGGTTACTGCTAAAGCTCCGGTTCCGCATGAAAAAGTTTCACCCGCACCTCTTTCCCATGTTCTTTGAATCACCTCACCTTCGTTAACGACTTTTACAAATTCCACATTTGTTCTTTTAGGAAACAAAGAATGATTTTCTATCATTCTTCCATATTTCTCAACAGGAAAATTTTCAATGTCCTCAACAAAAATTATAACATGCGGATTTCCCATGGATACAGATGTAATATTAAATTTAGCGCCGTCATCAAGCTGAAGAATTTCATCAATCACCATACCAGGTTCGCCAAGCATAGGAATTCTTTCCCTTAATAAAATAGGCTCACCCATATCAACTGTTACTTTATCAACTTTTTTATTTTTTATAAACAGATCAAGAATCTGAATCCCGGCAAGAGTCTCAACTGTTAATTTTTTTTCCGATATCAGACCTTTATCAAATACAGATTTTGCAAAACATCTTATGCCGTTTCCGCACATTTCAGCTTCACTTCCGTCTGAATTAAAAATTCTCATCCTGAAGTCAGCCTTGTTTGATTTCAAAATAAGAATAAGACCATCAGCGCCGATACCGTAATGCCTGTCGCACATTTTAACAGCAAGAGATTCCGGCTTATTTATTGCTTTTTTAAGAGCATCAATATAAATAAAATCATTACCCGTGCCCTGCATTTTTGAAAATTTTACCATTTAATCCTCATTGTTTTTAAAAAATTAACTATTGCTCTGATATTCAGCCGCATCTCAAATTTTGAGTGATAAAAATTCTCATCTTTTTAATCATCTTATCACTTTTTTAACCTTTTTCTATTACAAATCTTTATCTCTTTATAATTTGCTCCGCGGCATATTCCAATTTGTGATTTGTATTATAATATTAAATATTCTAAATAGTCAATATAAAAAACATCCGTTGGCAGTGAATAAATTATATCAAAAAGTAGCTCCAAAAGATCAATAAAACATCATGAAAAATTAAACATTCTGCAGATTTATGACGAAAATATAAATGAATAATTAAATCAGCAATTTAGTCAAGCAGCCGGAAGATACGGAAGCGCTCTTATTATAAAGGATGATAATATGCAGAATATTGATTTTTATGAAGGTAAAAATTTAAGAAATAATCCGGCTCAATTTGAAAGAATTGATCCGGAATTTTATCCGCGGATGACTGAATATAATTCAAGAATGAATGATTTTGCCCCGCGGGAAAATGAAAAACACAGAAAAAAAGCAAACCGGATGATGTTCGTTATAATAGCACTCTGCATTATTTCATTTACTGCAGGTCTTGTAATTGGAATAAAATTTGCAGGCGGCTCTGATAGAAAAATAGTAGATGACAAAACCATACAAGCTGTTTCAGGTTTAAGCAATAAAGTTACAGGTCTGATAAATAAAGACTCAAATGTAACAAAAACTGCTGATGATTCACAGAACATCCGTCAGAAAGAAAATGTTTTCCCGAAAGAGGACTATCCCTTTATAATTAAAGTTGGCAGCGAATACGATAAAGCCGAATCCCAGAAAATTGCAGGTTTTCTGAGTTCAAAAGGCCATACAGTAATACTATCAAAGACAGCAAAAGATTCATTTAAAATCTATATTGGTCCGTTCAAAAATCAGCTTGACGCAAAATCTTCACTAAATAAATTCTCCGGATATAATGAATATTCAATAGCTTCAAACAGCAGAATTGTTAAGAGAATTTAATGGTAAAAATACATAAAGCTTCATCTGCAGATGTCAATAGAATATTTGATCTGCTGATCAAGTATTCTATTGATGGAACAATCCTTGAAAGATCAAAGGATGAAATTTCCGGGTCCATAGATAATTTTTTTATTGCAATTAATGATTCAGCACTTAAAGGAGTTGTTTCATATTTTGATTACGGCCCTGCATTAAAAGAAATCCGATCTCTCGCTGTTGATAAAAACTTTAAAAGTAAAGGCATCGGCTCTGAACTTGTTAAATATTTAATAAAGCAACTGACAGAAAAATCAAAACCTAAAATATTTGTTCTGACTTATTCACCTGAATTTTTCAGAAAAAACGGATTCATTGAGGTTGAAAAAAATACTCTGCCAGAAAAAATCTGGAAAGACTGCGTTAAATGCAAAAACGTGGAAACCTGCGGCGAAACGCCAATGGTTTATTTCGGATAAACATATTCTGTATATGCAACTGTTTTGAAGCTGAGTGCTATATCTCTCATTGAGTCTTTAACTTTTTCAAATTTCATTCCTGAAGAAACTATTCTTAAATAATAAATAAAATTTCCGTTATACTTCTGCACTTCAAATCCTTTATAAATCTGTGAATTTTCACCATTTATTCCCGAACTGAATTCATAAATAACTGTATCATTGTTTCTGAATAATTCATTACGCTCCAGCGTATCTTTTCCGAAAATCATTTTCCAGTTTTCAATCATTTCATCCAATGATAAAATTGAATACTTTTTCTTAACAGCATCTACAGATATCAAAGATTCATATTTGCTGTCAGTGATTTCTTTTTCATGAAAATTCACACCCACAGAAGCACCGTGGTAAATTTCATCTTTTTCTTTTCTGATTTTAAATCGTATTAAATTTATTTTACCTTTACTGGATATTGAATAGAACATGGAATCATTTACAATATTTGATCTATCTCCGGTTTTATATAAAAGCAAAGAAGCTTCATTATTATATTTTTCGAATCTGTCGCCGTTCTTTTTTTTCAAATTATCAATATTTTTTGCAGCTCTGACTCTTGCGGAGTATATTCTGTTATTGTTTTCGGGAAGAGCCAGTATTGATTTGAAAAGAAGGAGTGAATCTACAATTTTTTTCCTGCTTAAAATTTCCTCTGCAAGATTTATATAATAATCAATACCATCTGCTGAAACAATTTTACGGTTTGATGCAGGTAGCTGAGTAATATAAATTTTCCCTGCAGAATCAAGAAAATATTTATTACCCTCTCTATCTATAAAAAATTTCCAATCCGGCATTTGTGATAATAAAAATACCGGTATAAATATTATAATTATAAAAAGATAATATCGATAGAAATGCATTACAGAAGTTTAATTAAAACTATTCCCGCCAGTAAAATCAATCCAACAAGCAGTGAAACCAGGAAAATTATTTTCTGATCGCTTTTTTCAAGGTTCTGATCTGTCATTTGTTCATTGAATAACATAAGCTTAAAGTTTTCTTCTTCAATAAGTTTCGCAAGAATTCCTTTGGCAACAAGCGTATATATGACATAACCGTTTTTCTCAAGAGGCACCACCTCTTTTACTCTTCCTTTAACAGGCAGAGGTTTTTTTTCCTCATCATATGCGTTAACAGCATCAAGAATCTTCTGAGTTACCATATCTTTATCTGATAAAACAACTTTAATATTATCCCCAACAAGTAAATCTTTTACAAATTTTCCTCTAACAGGCGATACAATAGAATTACCCTTTACAACATACATTGCATCCTGTTCAATTTTAGCCATTCTCCTCTCGGATTCTGATTCTTCAGTCTGATTTTCTTTTTCCTTATCCTCTTTTTCTTTTTTACCAGGAATATCTATAATCAGACCTGCAACATCAAGTGCAATTGAATTTGTCTTGTTTAGTTCAATCTGCAACTGAACCGATTTAGCTGAATAAAATGCAGATATAGCTGCATTTAATTTTTTCTTTATGCTCTCAAGATCACCATCTTCAACATTTTTAAACAGGTCATTTTGAATCACAAAAGTTAGAATTGAATTGTTAAACTGGCTTGAATCAATTGACTCCTGTCCCTTCTGGAATGTTTTCAGATCAAGATATAAAGCTTTCCAGTCATCAAAAATTCTTGCCCTGTCAAAAATTCCTGAATTATCTGTAATCATTGATTCAATGCTTGCAATGTATTCAAAATCAACATTAAAAAAAATAAGAATAAGACCTGACTGGGAGGATGTTATATCAAGAAATTTTCCTTTAACAACAACAATGTCGTTAACATGTCCTGCAGCCATCTCTTTTGCTTTAGTTATATCCCCATTTGTATATTTCAGGGCAATATCTATACTTTTTATCTGTTCATCCATTTCATTTATACCTGTGATTCAGCCATACATTTTTCCAGAATTTCATATTTTTTCTGTGGGCTGAATTTTAGCAGCCTGTTCAAAGCATGCAATATCTTATTTTCATATTTAATATGAGCTTCAAGGGATAGAATTCCATTCTGTTCAATATTATTAAATATTGCAATTGAATTTAAAGGAATATCAATTCCTAAAGTCGGACCGATAATTTTCAATATATGCTCAGGAAGCAGATATTTTATAGAAAGTTTTGATGCACCGATTTCAAGTCTTCTCATAGCTCTGAAATTTTTATAACTGTCATCCGTATTCTTCAACCAGTTTCCGGGATTGGATGTAATCTGGACCACTATTTTTTTTTCCTCTTTAGAAACAAGCACTCTTAAGTATGTTACATATGTTTTATAGGCGGCTAAAAGACCAAAAAGACTGTCATCGGTTTTTTGTTTGGCGGCTAAAGGTTTCATAAAATTATTTATATGAAGAAATAATATCCTTTAATTTTTTTTATTAACCGTTCTGCATAAAGTCTATCAAGAATTGATGATGTTTCTTCTACTGATTTTTCCAGATTAGCTGCTAGCTCATCAACTCCGGCATTTTTATTTACTCTTAAAAATGCCAATAAACTTTTTTCAAATTCTTCCAGAGTACCAATAAAAAAGCTGTTATTTTTTCTTATGTCGTCAGTTATTACGACCATTCTTTCTTTATTGTAATTAGAATATGATTTAAATACCGAGTCAATATTAATTTCAGCAATATCTGATATATTTTTCAACTTAATAAAAAATGGTTTTTGTTCTTTTTTCGATTCTAATATTAATTTTACTATAAATTCATCAATGAAAGATGAATCAATAACACCAACACCTTTAAAATCAATCAAAATAGTCTCATTTTCTGAAATAATATCCAGAGATGATTTTACGCTTTCAAAAACTTTTTTCCCTGAAGGCCTTGTAATAAGATCAGGAATAGAAATTTTTAAATCTTTAACTTTTTTTAATATTGTTATAATCATCCATTTACCTTTAAGCTGTTAAAGAAAGAGAGATCTGAGTTCCATTGAAATAATCCAGATCATCTTTTATAAACACATGTGGAGTATTTTTATTTCTGCTGAACAAAATAGCTACAGATGCATTTTCAGATCTTATAAATATATCGCCTTTTATTTTTTCCATGATGGAATAAACCTGGCATAGGCCATAACCGTTTTTTCTCTTACTCGATATGGGAGTTGTCATTGACTTTTTGATCAAATCCGCCGAGGTTGAATACTCAACATCAGTTTTTTCAAAACTTTTAATAATTCCGATACCTGAATCAGAAATCACAAGACGTACTGTATTCGTTCTTCCGCTTGAATAACTCTGAAGAGTTATATAACCTGAATCAAGACTGTGTTCAAAAATATTCTGGCATAATTCCGAGATTACAGTAACAAAATAATCTATTATATTTGCATCAAACCAGAATCGCAATATATATGAAGCTCGTTTTCTGAAAAGTTTTATTACTTCAGATATCATTTTAATGCTTTCTCTTTCTTTATTCGGAATTTCTTTTATTTCAATAATGCTTTTACTCTGAGAGCTTCTTTTCAACAGCATCTGATCCGGAATTTTTTCATTGATTTCAAATATTCCGGTTTTATTAAAATCCATTCTATAAAGATATTGAAGAATATTTAATGGAATATTTACAAGCTTAAGCCTCTCGCCCTTTTGTCTTAGAAAATTTCTGCCTATAAGCAAAAGTGACAGCATGGAATACGGTTCAATAAAAGTAATTTTACTTAAATCAAGAGAAGAAGCATTTTTATAAATATTCTCCTGATTCCGGATTATTTCCTCAAAACCGAATTGATCGCGTAGTGAGTTCTGGATTTGAATTTCTTCAGACAAAAATCCCTCTATAAAAAAATGATTTCCCATATATATAATCGGTTTTTATCTGAACATGCTGAAATATAAAATGAAGTATAAATTATATTGTAAATCAATGAATTTAGAAAGGAACTAACAAAAATAGATTTATTTAATAGATAGATATTCCGGATTTTTAGTAAGATTGGAAATTATATTTAATAAAAAAAAGAGGCGCCCTTTCAGACGCCTCTTTATATATAATTCTGTTTAAATTTTTAATCTTAGTACATTCCGCCCATTCCGCCCATTCCGCCGCCCATTCCAGGCATTGCAGGAGAAGATGAACTTTCTTCTTTTTTATCTGTAATAAGAACTTCAGTTGTACAAAGCATTCCTGAAACAGATGCTGCATTCTGAAGAGCTGATCTTACAACTTTAGCAGGATCAATAATTCCGGCTTTAATCAGATCAACCCATTCCAAACTTGCTGCATTGAAACCAATACCAGGTTTTTCTGTTTTTGCCTGCTCAACAATAACTGAACCTTCAAGACCTGCATTATTTGCAATCATTCTCATAGGAGCTTCCATTGCTTTCGCAATAATAATAGCGCCGATTTTCTCATCGCCTGCAAGATCTTTTGCCATTGATAAAACTGCTTTCTGAGCATATATAAGTGTAAGTCCGCCGCCTGGTACGATACCTTCCTCAACAGCTGATCTTGTTGCAGATAGAGCGTCTTCAACTCTTGCTTTTTTCTCTTTCAGCTCAATCTCTGTAGCAGCGCCGACATTTATTACAGCAACTCCGCCTGCAAGCTTGGCTTTTCTTTCCTGAAGTTTTTCAATATCATAATCTGATGTTGAATCATCTATCTGTTTCTGAATTTGTGAAATTCTTGATTGAACATCTTTCTGTGTTCCTGCACCTTCGATAATAGTTGTATTTTCCTTATCAACAATTACTTTTTTTGCTTTTCCAAGCATTTCAAGTGTTGTGTTTTCAAGCTTCATTCCAAGATCATCAGAAACAACCTGACCCTTGGTTAATACAGCAATATCCTCAAGCATAGCTTTTCTTCTATCGCCGAATCCAGGAGCCTTAACAGCCACACAGCTGATAGTTTTTCTCAAAGTATTTACAACTATTGTTGCAAGAGCTTCTCCTTCAACTTCCTCAGAAATTATTACTAAAGGCTTTCCAGCCTGAGCAACTTTTTCAAGAAGCGGAAGAAGATCTTTCATTGAAGATATTTTTTTATCGTGTATGAGAATGAATGGATTTTCAAAAACCGCTTCCATAGATTCAGTATCTGTTACCATATAAGGAGATATATATCCTCTATCAAACTGCATACCCTCAACAACTTCAAGAGTTGTATCTATTGATTTAGCTTCCTCAACAGTAATAACTCCATCCTTGCCTACTTTATCCATTGCATCAGCAATCAGATTACCGATAGTCTCATCATTATTAGCTGAAATTGAAGCAACCTGAGCTATTTCTTTTTTATCTTTAATTTCTCTTGCTGATGAAGCTATATAATTTACAGCAGCCTCAACGCCTTTATCTATTCCTCTTTTAAGGTCCATAGGATTAGCGCCGGCAGTAACATTTTTCAAGGATTCCTTAAATATAGCAGCAGCAAGTATAGTAGCAGTTGTTGTTCCATCACCTGCAATATCGTTTGTTTTTGTTGCTACTTCCTTAACCATTTGAGCTCCCATGTTTTCGAATGGATCATCAAGCTCAATTTCTTTTGCAACAGTTACTCCGTCTTTTGTAACAGTTGGAGAACCGAATTTTTTATCTATAACAACATTTCTTCCGCGAGGTCCGAGTGTTGCCTGTACCGCATCTGCAAGCTTAACAACACCTTCATAAATTGATCTTCTTGCATCATCACTGTATTTTAAAATTTTAGCCATTTGTCTCCCCTTTCAATGATATTTAATAATAATAATTTTAATATTTGCCGGATTATTCAATCACAGCTAGAACTTCGCTTTCCTGAATAATCAGATACTTTTTACCTTCATATTCAATCTCTGTTCCTGAATACTTTCCATAAAGAATTTTGTCGCCTTTTTTAACAGTTAAAGGAATCAGCTTGTCATTTTCTCCTCTTCTGCCTTCACCAACAGCTGCTACTTTACCCTGATTGGGTTTTTCTTTAGCTGTATCAGGTACATAAATCGAACCGACTTTTTCTACTTCTGCTTCAAGAACTTCAACAAGCAGACGATCTCCAATTGGTTTAATTGCCACTTTAGCCTCCTAAAATTTTTTAATTATTTTAAACATAAATAGTTGTTTTTTACGTGATAAAAATCTCATTTTTATATATATCACGATATATATAAAAACTGTTAGCACTCGCTTTAATGAGTGCTAACAGGATAATAATATATCAGATTTAATAAATCAACAACATCATTTATAGACGTTTATTGGCATTTAAAGGTATTTATATAAGAATATAGCGGAATAATATTAAATTTTAAAGAAATTAAAATTAATCAGCATTAATTTACATTAATTGAAATTATCCAGCTTAAAGTCTGATTTTCCTCCAGTTTTCTCAATTAATTTCAAATTTTCAATAATCATCTCTTTATCAACAGCTTTACACATATCATAAACTGTAAGAGCTGCAATGGATACAGCAGCAAGAGCTTCCATCTCAGCGCCGGTTTTGCCCTCCAGTCTTATTTCAGAAAAAATGGAAATGCCGCATAATTTACGATCCATTTTAAGATCAACGCCGACATAGGAAATATTCAAGGGATGACACATGGGGATCAATTCAGAATTTTTTTTTGCTCCAAGAATTCCTGCTATTTTTGCAATTTCAAAAAGATTCCCTTTTGGAAGAAGATTTTTCTCAACAAGATCAAGTGTCTCAGGTTTCATTTTTACAAAACCGTATGCTTTCGCAGTTCTGAATGTAATTTTTTTATCTGAAACATCCACCATAACCGATGTTCCATCTTTTGAATAATGGGAAAATTCCAATTTTTTTTCTCCTGATAAAAAATTTTTCCGCTGCTTAAATCTTTAAGTAAAATTTACCGGTTTTTTAATGCTTTCAACGAAATAATTAACGATTTGTAAATTCAATAGAAATTTATATTTTCTTGTAATCCCAGTGGAAACGGGGATCCAGACTGCAGAATTAGATTCACCCGTGGGTGCAGGCTATCGCCTACGCGGGAATTATAAAAAATATTCTAATTCATTCTTTGACATTTATAACTTTAAATCAATTGAAGGAGGCAATTCATCCAATGTAATGAATTATTATATAAAGAAATCTAGACAGGAGTTAAGTTATTTTTTTTTCAAAAACAACTTAACCAGATGAATAAGGACTCCGCCAATAATATAAATCCCGGTTACAATAAGAACCGCCCACATTTTCAGGAAAACCAGCATTAGAACTATAAAAATTATTGTTGCGATTATCGGGACAATGCCTTTTTTTACAACATCATTAAAAATTTTGCTGTAATCGATAGTGGTTACCATTATTAAACTTACAATTATATAAATAACAATAAAAACTTCAATCGGCAGATTATAACTTATATCTCCGATAACAGGAAAATTCAATGGAGTTAAAGCAGCAAATGAAGTAATAAATATTCCAGCAGCTGGTGAAGGCAGGCCGTTAAATCCCTTGGCCTTTTCTGTTAAATTAAACCGTGCAAGCCTGTAAACAGCGCAAGTCGGATAAATTGAAGCAATTAAAATACCGTAATTAAAACCGCATCCTATTTCCGGCAGTTTTATAAGAAATGCCTGATAAACAATTATGCCAGGAGCTATGCCGTATGATATTGCATCAGCAAGAGAATCGAGCTGAACACCCATAGAACTCTGAACATTTAAAGCGCGGGCAATTGCGCCGTCAGCAAGATCAAAAAATGATGCAATAAAAATCATAATCCCGGCATAAGCAAGTGAAACCGAGTCTCCTCTGCTTGCAAAAATTATAGCTACAAAACCGATAAGCATATTGGCCATAGTAAATAAATTCGGGATAATCGATCGGGGTTTCTTCATTTCATTTCCATTTTTTCAATATATAACTACATCTTTATAAAATTTTACCAGTTGTCAATTAAAAAAAGATTTACGGTTGAACATATAAAGTTTTTTTAAAGGATTTATAAAGATTTTAAATTTTTTTATTGGGAATCAAGTATTTAACCATTTTCCCATTAAATATCAGCCAAATAATGTTATTAGTACCATAATTATACCTGTTTACTGTAATTTTATGAAAATTTTTGATTATTTAACAAATGTAAATATTACTTTATTGAACTTAGGCTTTAGAATTAATATATTGTTAAAATAATGCTTTCATTTTTTTATAAATATAATAATTCATAACTATAATGGATAAACTTAATAGATATATAAAAACAATAGACCCTGTTTTAATTGTTGAAGATTCAGCAACTGCAAGAAAATTTATTGAATACCTCTGCATTGAAATCGGCCTCCCGATCCAAACTGCAGCTGAGGGTAAACCCGCGATCGAGCTTATCCGCAAAAATAAATACTCAATTTTTATTGTTGATATGATTCTTCCGGATATGGACGGATATCAATTAATATCAGCCATAAAAGAATTAGTTGCTGAACCGGTTATTCTCGTTCAGACTGCAGTTGAAACATCAAAAGCTATAATTGATACAATGAGACTTGGCGTTTTTGACTACATTATAAAGCCTATTGATTCACAGATGTTTAAAAAAACACTTCTAAAAGCAGTTGATTACAACAGACTCAAACTGTTTGAAAAACACGAGATGGATCGGTTTAAAAATGAAATCTTCAAAGTCAGGGAAATACAGGCTTCATTTCTTCCTGATTTCAAAAATATACAAAATTTTGATATAACATTTTCAATGCTGCCTGCTGAGGATCTTTCAGGAGATTTTCTAGATGGAGTCAGATACTCGGAAAATAATACACGGCTCATAGTATGTGATGTCGCAGGCCATGGAATTGCCACATCATATATAGGCAATGAAATAAGAAGCCTTTTCCGGATTTTCCAGAAAGACCTGCTGCCGCCTTCAGAGATAATTCAAAGTGTCAACAATGACATGACAAATAATCTATCAAATAATTATTATCTCGCAACTGCAGCAATTTGTGATATTAACACAGGAACCGGAGAAATAACATACAGCTCTGCAGGACATCCGCCCTCATTACTGTACCACTCCAATGAGGGTAAATTTTCCTGGATAAAAACAAAAGGCACAATGCTCGGAGTATCAAACAAAGCTGTTTATATTGATACGAAATTTAAAATGAAAAGCGGCGACATTTTATTAATGTATTCAGATGGAATAACTGAAGCATGGTCAGGTGATAAAACTGAAATGTTTGGAGAGGAACGTTTAATAAATGCTATGATTAATGCTGATAAATCCGATTCCAATTCTATTATACTTGATGTTCTAAGTTCTCTTTATGAATTTACTGACTATTCGATACAGGAGGATGATATAACAATTATCTGCATAAAAAAATTGTAAAAAACTATTCCGTTTCAAGCGGCTTGTAATTAAATCCAAAAAACTTATCAGATGATTATTTCTGCATCATGTCCGCACTTGCCGCACTTATCATTGTTCAGCCCTTTTATTTCTACAGAATAGCCTTTTCGCTTTATCAGTAAATTTCCGCAAGAAGAACAAACCGTATCAGAACCTGCTGCATTATAAGGAATATTCCCTGTATAAACAAAATTCAGTTTTTCCGAAGCTTCTCTATAGACATCAAGCATAAATTCTATGCTGGTTTCAGGCTTATCATATTTATAATTCGGATAGTAACGGGATATATGCCACGGAATATTCTTATCGATTGATGAAATATAATCTGCGATAGCCATCATCTCATCCATTGTATCATTAATGGCTGTAACTATCAGAGTGGTAATTTCGATATGACAGCCTTTACCGGCAGCAGTTTCTATCGCAGCTTTGATATCAGCAAGACCTGCTTTGTGAATTTTTTTATATGTATCCTCTTTAAATGTTTTAAGATCTATATTCATGGCATCAGTTGTTTTCAGCAATTCATCAAGCGGTTCCTGATTGATATATCCGTTTGTGACCAGAACATTTTTCAAGCCCTTTGCTGCAGCGAGTCTTGAAGTATCCAATACATATTCGATCCATATTGCAGGCTCTGAATATGTATATGCAATTCCTATTGAATTATAATTTAATGCAGTTTCAACAATCTGCTGCGGCAAATAAAATGATGCGCGGGCATTTAAGTTCTGTGATATATGCCAGTTCTGGCAGTAGGGGCATTTCATATTGCAGCCCTTTGTGCCTATAGAAAAAATACTGCTCCCGGGATAATAATGATACAGAGGTTTTTTTTCGATAGGGTCAAGAGAGGAACCGGTTACCAGGCCATAGATTTCTGTTTTAAGAATTCCATCCTGGTTTGATCTTACGCCGCATATACCGGATTTTCCTGGTGCTACTTTGCAATAATGGGGGCAGAGCAGGCATTTAACTTCCCTGCCGTTTTTTTCATAGAATAATGCTTCTTTATTTTCAGGCTGATTCTTTAGCATCTTCTGACTGGGAAGATTCTTTCTTACCCTTTTTTTCATCAGGCTTAATCATCTCGCACTTGCCCTCGAAAACAACACCGTCTGAAATTTTAAGTTTTCCGGTACGGATATTTCCATACAGTTTTCCGTTAGGATAAATTTCAAGCCTGGTCACTGCTTCAATATTTCCATGAACTGTTCCGTACAATAAAACAGTTTTAGCTTTGATATTTGCCTTAACAACAGCACTCTCGCCTATAATGAGATAACCGCCAGAAAGAACTTCTCCGCTGAACAAACCATTTATCTGCAGTGATTCCTTAAATTCAAGATCGCCTGAAAATTCAGTATCTTTCCCGAAAACTGTTGATACCATACCAAAATCATAAACAGGATTTTTATTAACCTGTATAATTTTCTTCGCCATAAAAACTCCGGTAAACGCTTATTTTGTTGTCATAGTAAAAACGCCGTCCCAATCATCACCTGGAGGAGACTGCTTGTAATTCTGAGCTCTTTCAAGATAAAGCTTTGACGGGCCGTCATTTGGATCAATTTTAAGAGCCATTTCAAAAGCTTTAATGGCATCATCCCATTTCCTCTGCTTATAAGCAGAAAGACCCAGATTGTAATATTGTATTACTTCTTCTTTTTCCTTTGTTATCATAAAATCCCCCGGAAAATTTTATTTATTACTTATTCATCCCTCATATAAAGGAAGGGGAAAAACTTAAAAAAACCCAATACTGGATTATATTCATAATCAATTTTTTCTGTAAAGAAAAAAATGAGCAAGCTCAATCAATACATTCTTAAATTTGCTCTCCGGATAAGGTGTTAGAATTTCAAGTGCATTGTTTATATACTCTGATGCTTTTTCCCTGCAGAATTCGAATGCCCGGGAATTTTCAAGTCTTTTGATAATATCCGGCATGGATTCAAGATCAGGTTTCCTGCAGAATTCCAATACTGCTTTTGAATCTTCAGCTGTTGATCTGTTTATAAGATATAACAGCGGAAGAGTTATTTTACCGTCAATAATATCATTGGAGGCATCCTTGCCTGTATCAGCTCCGATACTTGTAAAATCCAGCATATCGTCGATAATCTGAAATGCCATTCCCAGGTTCAATCCGAATGAATATAATTCATCGCATTCTTTTTCAGGGCAGGAGGCTTTTACCGCCCCCAGCTTAACGCAAGCTGCCATAAAACGCGCAGTTTTAAGTTCGATAATTTTAAAATAATGCTCTTCATTTATTGAATCAATATTTGAATACTGCAGCTGATACAATTCACCCTGAACCATATCACTTGTGCCTGCCACAATAACAGGAAAAAGCGCCGGGTTCCCGTCGCATACAACAATGTCAAGACCGGTTGTGTACATGAAATCGCCGACAAGTACTGCAACCTTGTTGCCCCATTTTTCAGAAACAGAGATATCCCCTCTTCTCAGAAATGCCTTGTCAATTATATCATCATGAATAAGCGTAGCTGCATGAACTATTTCAGTTGCGCCTGCAATCATTACAGTTTTATCCGGAACCGGGCCTTTTAAACCGCTTGACAGAATAACAAGAGCGGCCCTGACCATTTTCCCGCCGCTTTTAAAAAGATGCATTGCTCCATCATTAATTAGAGGAACATCCGTTCTAAGTTTTAATTTGATATCCTCATCTACAGCTCTTAAATACGGCTCAACCGGAGAGAGTATTTCTTTTA
>CAYMPH010000017.1:0-87173 GCA_964392365.1 uncultured Leptospirales bacterium | reverse complement strand
ATTGCTAAAATCGCTGAAAAATGCAGGGAAATTGGGAAATCAAGAGAAGAAACATGTTGCAATAATTGCAGCTGCACCGCTTTTTATATTTTCCCTGATACGTCTTAAAAAAAGCATATCTCTTGCAGCAGCTTTAGCTGCTGTTTGCTTCTACTTCTATCTCTCTGAAATGCCTGTATCGCTTCTGCGGGCAAGCGTAATG
The DNA here is from genome assembly GCA_964392365.1 of uncultured Leptospirales bacterium. Lineage (GTDB taxonomy): Bacteria > Spirochaetota > UBA4802 > UBA4802 > UBA5550 > CAYMPH01. Next base: position 86,971 of record CAYMPH010000017.1, on the reverse strand, counting down.
TTTGGAATTTTCACAATCCAGTTTTCTTTCGGGTTTGATAAGAATATATTCAATACGCTTTTCATATCTGCTGCTGCTCTTTTAATGCTTTATCCATACGAACTATTCAATCTCGGATTTCAGCTTACCTATACAGCAACATTTGGTATAATCCTTTTTTATAATTTATACAGAGAATCTCTTACACTCCTCCCTGAATATATAAGAAACTCTATTGCTGTAACGTTATCAGCACAGGTTTTTGTTTTACCTATAATCCTGATTCAAATGAGTCAGATCAATCTTGCAGGAATTGCCACGAATCTTATTACCATACCGCTGATAACAGCTGCAATATATTCATCTCTTGCAGGTATTTTTTTACACTTTATCAGCCCCGCTGCTGCTGGTTTTATAGGAAATGCAACTGATATCATTCTACATATCAATAATGGATTTATTAATTTCATGGCAGACAGAAACTGGCATTTTTATTCAGGAGGATTCAATCCTTTTATTCTGGTATCATTTTTTCTTACTCTTATTCCTCTTATTCCATTTATTAAGAGTAAAACTGCAGCGCCTGCAGCAATAATCTCAGGATTTTACCTTATGTTTGTTTTTTCCGGAGGTGTTTCTTCTGAAGAAACTAAAAAAGATATTTTATTTCAAAAAGACGGGAAGCATGCAGCTCTTATCAATGGACCTCTCGGATACACTTTAACAGGCGATATCGGAGAATTTGAGTTTTCAAAAAAAATATCTGACTGGATTAATAAAAAGAATATCAATAAAATAGATTTAATTCTTTCTACAGCAGATTATAAAAATTTAAATTCATATGCTTATATTACAAAAAATGTTATGATTTCAAAATGCTACCTGTCTTCAGATTATAAATTTTCAAAAAGTCTTGAAAGTTTTCTAAAAATATTAGATACAGACAATATAAATCTTGAAACAGTAAATTTTAAAAACCCTCCGGATTACATTAAAACCATAATTGAAAATTATAAACAAATAACTGAAAATAATGGAATTTCTCATTCTAAAGCTGAAATTATTTCATTTTAATAATTTTTGATAAAAAACTATTTTTTAGAGGAAACCATAAAATATTTGACATTCTTTTCATTTTATAAAGAAATCTACATTATAGAGGAAAAAATTATGCCAAGTTCAAAAATTACTAATCTATATTCAGAAACCGGTCTTACTTCAAATATGGAAGATTATATGGAATCTATCGCAACTCTTGCAAAACAAAACAAGGTTGTCAGAGTAAAAGACATAGCAAAAGATCTTAATATAAAAATGCCGAGCGTTACAGCTGCGCTGAACAAACTGAAAGATCTCAAATTGATTGAATATGAAAAATACGGATATGTTGAACTTACAGAGAAAGGCCTTGAAGCTGCGGAAAATGTTTGCAGAAAGCATGAATGTCTTTCGGAATTTTTTACAACAGTCCTTTCAATGGATTTTTCAACTGCAGATATAGAAGCCTGTAAGGTGGAACATGCTCTCCAGCCGAAAACATGCGGGCAGATACATAAATTTCTCGAGTTTTATAAAGAAGAAAAAAAACAAAACCGTGACTGGATAAAAAAAGTAGAGACTATACTAAAAAATTAAATATAAGTATAAAAAAAGAAACCCCCGGAATAACCGGGGGTTTCTTTTTTTATATAACATCAGAATTATTTTGCGTTTTTTTCCTTTTTCTTTTCAGCAATAGCCTTTAAAACTTTTTCCTGAGTATCTTTATTCACCTGCAGATACTTATGAAATTCCATTGAATAATTCGCCCTTCCTGAAGATAAGCTTCTAAGCTGAGTTGCATAACCGAACATTTCCATCAAAGGGACAAAACCATTTACTTTTTGAGAACCTTTTCTATGTCTTCTCATTGATTCTATCCGGCCTCTTCTTCGATTCAGGTCACCAACAACCTCCCCTATATAATCATCCGGAGTATTTACTTCAATCTTCATTACCGGCTCAAGCAGAATAGCTCCTGCTTTCAGGAATGCCTCTTTAAAACAGATTGCAGAACATGTTCTAAATGCCATATCCGATGAGTCTACAGGGTGAAAACTTCCATCGAGAAGTGTAACCCGAACATCAACAACCGGAAATCCCCCCAGTACACCATCTTCTATTGCGGACATTATTCCCTTCTGAACAGAAGGAATAAATTCAGATGGAATAGATCCGCCTTTAATATGATCAATAAATTCATAGCCTTTATCAGGATTCGGTTCAACTCTCATAACAGTGTGTGCATACTGGCCTTTACCGCCTGTCTGCTTAACATGTTTATATACATGCTCCACCTCTGCTGTAATTGTTTCCCTGAAAGCGACAGCAGGCTCGCCTACTATGGCTTCAACACCAAATTCATGTTTAAGCCTGTCTATTATTATTTCAAGATGAAGCTCTCCCATTCCTGAAATAACTGTTTCGCTTGTCTCATTATCAAATCTTACATGGAAAGATGGATCCTCATTTGCAAGTTTTCGCAATGCAACACCGAGTTTTTCATCTTCTTTTTTTGTCTCAGGACTTACTTTTAATTCAATAACTGCAGGCGGTATGTGAATCGATTCCAGAATCAATTGACTTTTCAAATCACATAAAGTATCGCCGGTTTTTGTAAATTTCATTCCAATAAGGGCAACAATATCTCCAGGCAATGCCTGCTCAATATCCTCTCTGTCCTTAGCGCGGATTTTAAGAATCCTTCCAATTCTTTCATCCTGATTTTTAGTTGAATTTCTTATAGCCATTCCGCTTTTAAGAACACCGGAATACACACGGATAAATGTCTGCTGCCCGACATAAGGGTCTGTAATAAGTTTAAATGCAAGAGCGCAGAAAGGATCATGAATTGAAGGATGTCTGCTGTGTGTTTTTTCATGATCATTTATATCCATTCCCACAACTGCGCCTTTGTCTATCGGAGAAGGAAGATAATCAACAACCGCATCCAGCATAAGATGAACACATTTATTTTTATATGAAGATCCACAAAGAACAGGTGTTACAAGCAGCTTAAGTGTTGCCTCTCTTAAAGCTCTTTTAACGAGATCATTCGGTACATCTTTACCATCGAGAAAATACTGCATAATTTCATCGTTATAATCTGCAAGCTTCTCAACAAGAATTGCTCTTGTTTCTTTTGTTTTTTCCTTAAATGCTTCAGGAATTTCTATTTCAGTCATTTCAAGATCTTTAAATATATAACCCTTCATAGAAACAACATCAATACAGCCTTCGAAAGTATCCTCAACACCCATTGGAACATGAATTGCTACAGGGTTGGCATCAAGATATTTTTCCATCTGAGCTACTGCTTCAGAAAAATCTGCGCCTATTCTGTCCATTTTATTTACGAATGCAAACCTTGGAACTTTATATCTGTCGGCCTGATTCCACACAGTTTCACTTTGAGGCTCAACTCCTGCAACTGCGCAGAAAAGAGCAACCATTCCATCAATAACCCTGAGTGATCTTTCTACTTCAATTGTAAAATCGACGTGCCCGGGAGTGTCGATAATATTTATCTGATAATCTTTCCATTCAGTTGATATTGCCGCTGACGCGATTGTAATTCCTCTTTCCTGTTCCTGTTTCATGAAATCCATGGTGGCCTGACCGTCATGAACTTCTCCCATTTTTCTTGTTTTACCGGTGAAAAACAGAACTCTTTCTGTTGTTGTTGTTTTACCAGCGTCAATGTGAGCTGCAATACCGATATTCCTTACTTTCTGAAAAGACATAAAATTTCCCCCGAATTAAATTATTAATATTTTAAATTTTTTATTTTCTGAAAATATTTTCAGTATATGTCTGATTATTGTGTTTTTCCGTGTTTTAAGCATAAAAACATTTCATCAAAACAATATTTTTAAAACAGAATTTATCCATTTATCCGATAAAAACTGATTTTCTACCATATATTCAGGTAATTTGGCATAATTATTTCATAGCCGAATAGTGTCAATTAGTTTCTTATTGATATAAAAAAATAAAAATCCTATAATTTTTTTTATGTATAAAAATTCAAAAAATCCGGGATAAAGAAAGAAATCATATATTAAGTTTATTTTTATTGAGTTATCCAGAATAGGATTTTTTATTGACATTTCATAGTCAATATTATAAAATATACTTAACCAAAGCATACAAGCACGGAGGATATAAATGAGCAAAAAATTATTTATTCTGATTTTATCTGTATTTCTGGCTGTTCCATTATTTGCCCAGACTGATAAAAAAGAAAATAAAGATTCAGCTCCAGCAGCAGCTGAAGATAAAAAAGATGCAGCTGTCAAGGATGATAAAAAAGCCAAGGATTCAAAAAAAGAATCTGTTTTCAGTGAAGTGATTCTTGAAAATTTTGAGGAATCCCAGTATAATGAAAAAAATATTGAATACAATAATGTAAATATTGATTTAAAAGCAAACATTGCAATTAAAGACCAATTCCCTGCACCTACAAATAATTCAAAAAAATATCTTGGAATAAAAATTTATGGAAAATCCGGCGATATTTTAAAAATTAAACCACCTAAACCGCTGGTAATTGATAAATTCTGTAAAGAAATATCATTCTGGGTTTATGGTAAAAAAATATCAGGTGAAATTTCAATTAACCTTGTAGATTCAATAGGAACAAACCATAGAGTAATAATCACTGTAGTTGATTTCAATGGCTGGAAAAAAATAACAGTGCCTGTTTTAAGTACAGTCAAGCAGCAGGATGAATATTTAAATCAGAAGACAAATATACAGATTAAAGAAATTCAGTATAGACCCGGGAATCAGTCAAGATTACCGATATGGCATTACATTTATATTGATGATATATCAGCAACTGTCAGAGATAAATATGCAGACAGACAAAGCGACGACTGGTAGAATTTAATTAAATATACTAAATAAAAAGACGCCATTACCGGCGTCTTTTTTTATTTCAAAGAAAAGAATAATAGAAAGCTGATGACGCAGATGATTATGATTTGCGCGGATTTTTTTTATTAATTATCACCTGCAATTACAAAATACACCAATCCATATAAAGTTAATTTTAAAATAAAAATTCAAGAAATTCATGATTAGATCAAAGTGAATGAATTATCTCTATTCTTCAAAATCTTAATAAATCCGCGTCATCCGAGTTCTATTGTTATATTTTAAATTATTTTTTTACTGTGTGCTTAGGTACATTATACGCAAAAGGTTTTCCTGATATAGGATTTTCAAGAACAACGCAGACAGTTCCGAAAAGCTCTTCAATAAGTTTATATTTTATCACTTTGTCCGGAGAACCGCTGAAGAAAACTTCACCATCTTTTAAACCGATTATTTTCTGGCTGTAATCCGATGCAATATTGATATCATGAAGAATTGATATTATTGTTGAACCGTTTTGATTTAATCTGTATAGAATATCCATAAAATCTGTTGTATGTTTTACATCGAGATGAGAAACAGGTTCATCCATCAGAATAATATCTTTATTCTGAACAAGAGATTGAGCAAGCAAAGCAAGCTGCCTTTCGCCTGCTGAAAGTTCTGTTAAAAGACGCTTTCCAAGATGTAAAATATCTGTCATTTCCAGGGCTTCATCAATTAGATAGATATCATCTTTTGCATTGAAATTGAACATCTTTCTGAACGGGAAAAGTCCCATTGAAACAAATTCAAATACAGTAAATGGCGCTGAATCCTCAAGAGATGAATGAATAAATGAAAATTCTTTTGCAAGATACTTTTTCCTGTAAGTTTCGATAGGATTTTTTTTATATAAAACACTTCCTGATATCGGCTTTATCTGCCCGGAAATAGTCATTAGAAGCGTGCTTTTACCGGAACCATTAGGGCCGATTATCGAAATGAATTCCCCCTTTTCAACTGATAGAGAAATATTTTTGATAACCGGAGAAGAATCATATCCGGCATAAACATTTTCCAGATTAAAAAGATTCATAAACCCCGCCTGCCTGTTAATGTCAGTACAAGAAAAAAGATTCCGCCTATAAAACCGGTTATAATACCAACCGGAATTTCATATGGCGGAATTATAAAACGGCCGAGTGCATCTGAAAGAGTAAGAAAAATTCCGCCGCCAAGAAAAGACGCAGGCAATAACAGCCTGTGGTCTGCTGTAAATATTTTTCTCATTGAATGAGGAACGATTAAACCAACAAATCCTATGACACCGGCTGCTGATACTGTAACTGCCGCACATGCTGATGCCGTAAAAAAAAGAACAACAGCTGCATATTTTGATACACCAAGCGTTTTTGAAAAATTATCTCCAAAAGAAATAATATTTAGATGCCTCGGCAGAAGCATGATAATTAAAGAAAGAATTACTATTATAGCAGTATAAACTCCTGCAGTATAATCTGATGATGATGAAAAATCACCAAGCATCCACATAACTGCTTTATGCATCTGATCTGATCTTGAGAATGAATACAGAAGAAGAACTGAAGATGACAGTATGAAGCTCAATGACATTCCTGACAGAATAAGCCCGCTTGAACCGAAGCGGCTTTTCAATGAAAAAACATATACTGATACCACTGCAATAAAACTCCCTGCTCCGGAAAATATCAGAACCGGTATTGACTGAAAAAAAAGCACCCCGACTGCTGTTCCAAAAGCTGCTCCTCCAGAAACGCCGAGTATATACGGCTCTGCAAGCGCATTTCTGAATAATGCCTGGAATACAGCCCCGCTCACCGACAATGCCGCACCGACAGAGAAAGCAAGCAAAACCCTGGGAACACGCAGATGATTGATTATTCCACATTCAGGAAATGCTTCGGGATTAATTATGCAAAGAAGCCTGTCAAAACCGAAAAAATCCGTTCCCGAAAGCAATGATGCTGATACAGCAAAGATTGACATCATAATCAGAATTATAAATTTTATGTAAGTTTTCATTTTTTATTTTTTATTAAATTTCTTATTTCAAGAACAGCATCGATATAATCCATAGGTGCATACGATGATACATGATCAGGTTCTACGTAGAAAAGTCTCTTGTTTTTAACAGCTGAAATATTAAATTTCTCAAGATGCTTTGTAAAAAAATCATCCAGCCCGGAATCCATTGAAAAAATATAATCCGGATTATTTTTTACAATTGTTTCAATGGAAATAACCGGATACGGCACATTTAATCCGGTATATATATTTTCAAATCCGCAATCATTTAAAATTCCATTAATATATGTTTTAGATGTTGCAGGTATCAGAGGCCTGTGTGAAATAAAAAAAGCCGCTTTATATTGTATCGGCCGGATAACGAGGCTCATTCTTTTTTTAATATATTTCTCCGATTTTTTAATGCTTAATTCCTCTTTAGCTATAAGCCTGCCCAGTTCTTTATAATTTGAAATAATATCTTCAAAAGAAATATTTTTTTTAAATTTATATACTCTTATTCCTGAATTTTCAAGAGCAGAAAGTTTCTGCACAATTGAATCCTCATCAGAAGATAAAACTATATCCGGTTTAAGATTTAAAATAGTTTCAGAAACAGGATTTGTCAGATTGCCGACTATCACTGCACCTGGTATTTTCGGGCAGTATGATGTTATTCCAACAACCATTGATGCAGCATCAAGATCAATTATCTGTTTTGTTATTGAAGGAGAAAGAGACACTATGCGCTTAATTTCAGTATATTTGATATCAGGTTTTTTTTCTGAACATCCGGAAAAAAATATAATACTTAATAAAATTAATATCAGACAATTTTTATATGTTTTATAATTCTTCACTTTTTATATTTCTTCCGGCAGAATCCTTACAGCGCCTGTGTCAGCTGATGAAACAAGCAGACTGTAGGTTTTCAGGGAATCGGAAATTTTTCTGTTTCTTCCTTCAGGTTTAAAGGCTTTTCTGCCCCGGGCAATCTCTGCTTGTTTTCTTGTTTCAAGCTCTTCATCGCTGACCAGCATATTTATTTTTCTTTCAGGTATATTAATTTCTATAACATCCCCGTCTTTTATCAAAGCTATATTTCCGCCTCCAGCAGCTTCAGGAGAAACGTGTCCTATAGAAAGGCCTGCAGTACCGCCTGAAAATCTGCCGTCAGTAATCAATGCGCATTCCTTGCCGAGCTTCATAGACTTGAGATATGATGTCGGATAAAGCATTTCCTGCATTCCAGGTCCGCCTTTGGGACCTTCATATCTGATAACAACAACATCTCCGCTTTTAACCTTTCCGCTGATAATGGCTTCAACTGATTCTTCCTGTGAATTATATACCTTTGCATTGCCTTTAAATTTAAATATGGACGGATCTACACCAGCTGTTTTAACAATGCATCCCTTTTGAGCAAAGTTGCCGAATAATACAGCCAGTCCTCCGTCAGGATTATAACAGTGGGCAATATCGCGTACACATCCTTTTTCACGGTCTTTATCCAGCTCGGAAAATTTTGTATTCTGCGATCCGAGTATAAGATTCCGTCCGGCATGAGCAGGAGCACTTCCATATACTTCAAGAGCCTCAGCAGAAACTGATTTATTCATAATATCATATTTATTAAATGCTTCTTTAAGCGTAAGACCATCAACTCTCAATGCAGATGAATCGATTAACGATCCGCGATCAAGCTCTGCCATTATTGAAAGAATTCCGCCTGCCCTGTTCACATCTTCAAGATGATAATGTGAACTCGGTGCAACTTTGCATAGATTAGGAATTTTTCTTGAGAGCTCATCAATATCATTCATTTTAAAATCAACTCCGGCTTCGTGGGCAATTGCCAGCAGGTGCAGTACAGTATTGGTTGAACCTCCCATCGCTATATCAAGAGACATGGAATTTAAAAAAGCTTTTTTTGAAGCTATAGATTTAGGCAGATATGAATCATCTCCTGATTCATAGTATTTTTTTGTAATTTCTACTATTCTTTTTGCCGCCTTTTCAAAAAGAGAGAGCCTGTTTTTATGTGTAGCAACAATTGTACCGTTTCCCGGCAAAGCTAGACCTAAAGCTTCCGTAAGGCAGTTCATTGAATTGGCTGTAAACATTCCTGAACATGATCCGCATGTCGGACAGGCTGACCTTTCAATTTCATCTATATCTCCATCTGATACTGAAGAATCTGCACTCATAACCATTGCATCTATCAGGTCATATTTTTTATCTTTTATAATACCTGCTTCCATGGGCCCGCCTGAAACAAATATTGCAGGGATATTAAGCCTCATTGCAGTCATCAGCATTCCTGGAGTTATTTTATCACAGTTTGATATGCAGATCATTGCATCAACCCTGTGGGCATTGCACATGTATTCAACGCTGTCTGCAATCAGATCCCTTGAAGGCAGAGAATAAAGCATACCTTCGTGTCCCATTGCAATTCCATCATCAATTGCTATTGTATTGAATTCTGCTGCAAAACAGCCTTCTTTTTCTATAATACCCTTTACCATTTGTCCTATATCATGAAGATGTACGTGCCCGGGTACAAACTGTGTGAAAGAATTTACTACAGCAATAATCGGCTTGCCGAATTGCTCCTCCTTCATGCCGTTTGCTCTCCATAGAGATCTTGCACCAGCCATTTTCCTTCCGGATACGCTGACTGAACTTCTTAAATCTATTTTCATATCAAACTCCTGATTTCATAATTCCGTATTTAAAAACATATGAAATATTTTAAATATAGGCAATAAAAAATATTCTTTTAAAAGGGTAAAGAATTTTTCCGTTTTTCTGAATTCTGTAATTATCTCTGCATTTTTCAAGAACTTCATTTTCAAATTCTGTCCTTTTTTCATCATCCGGCAGGCTTTCAAGAAAAGGTCTCATCCCGGTGCTTTTATACCAGTCAATCAGTCCCTGGTGAGACTGTAATTCATGAAAATAAGTTGTTTCCCAAATATCTAAAACAGGCGTAAGAGGATTAAGAATATTATAATAATAATCCGCGCTCTGATAATTCAGCAGTTTTTCACAACCACCGGTAAAACGGTTCCATTTTTTCCCGTTGGAAACAGAATAGAGAGCTTTATGAAGCGGAGATTCATTATTAGCCGGAACCTGTACAGCAAGTGCGCCATTTTTTTTCACCAGATTTAAAAGCAATGGAATCAGTTTTTCATGATCAGGAATCCATTGCAATGTTGCATTTGAAAACACCAGATCGTATAATTCATCAGACTTGAATTCTGAAATATCAGCTGCAAGCCATTTCTGGCCGGGGAAATCCTTTTCAGCTTTTTTAATCATTTCAATTGAACTGTCAATGCCTAGAATTTCCGAATCAGGCCATTTATTATGAAGAATCTGAGTGCTGTTTCCCGGGCCGCAACCCAGATCAATGATATTTCCTGGATAATCAATTTTTAATTTTGAAAGAAGGTCTATTGATGGTGCTGTTCTTTCATTTTTAAATTTTAAATATAGTTCCGGATTCCAGTCGCTCATTATTACCTTTTTATAATTCATCTATAAAAGATTATTTCTGTTTCAAAACTTTTTGAATTGTTTCATGAAGTGACTTTAAATCATACGGCTTGCTTAAAAACGCCTGAGGTAATTCTTTATGTTTTCCTGCCATTGCATGTGTTTCATCATATCCGCTGGAAAGAATAACAGGGATTCCGGGATTTATCTGGCGCATTGCAGTGAGTGCATCCCAGCCATTCATTCTCGGCATATTCAAATCAAGAAGAACGCAGACAATTGATTCATGATTTCTTTTAAAAACCTCAACTGCTTCTACACCATCGCGCGCAGATAGAAATAAAAATCCGGAACGCTTGATAGATGCAGAAGCTATTTTAATAATTGCCGGTTCGTCATCTACAAGCAGAATAGTGCCGGATTTTACAGGTTTTTCATCTGAAGCTTTATCAATAGAAGTTAAAGCAGATTCATTATCAGTTACAGGAATAAAAATGCGCAAAACAGTTCCGCGTCCTGTTTCACTATCAACTGTAACAGCACCATCGTGGGTTCTGACAATTCCCAGAACTACAGAAAGACCAAGGCCCCTTCCTGCAAACTTTTTTGAAAAGAACGGATCAAATATTTTCTCAATATCTTTTTCATCAATGCCGCTTCCTGAATCAGCCACTTCAATGCATGCATATTTTTTTTCATCCGGAAGCCATTCTATAGGAAAACGGTTTACAGTCGAAATATCCTGAGATAAAACAGTTTTCACAGTCATTCGAATTGATTCATTACCCAGACTCCCTGCCTCTATAGAATTATTGATTAAATTAGTAATTATCTGCTGAATCTGATTAAGATTTGAATTGATAACCGGTCCGGGATTTTCAAAATCCGTAACAAGACCAATTTCTTTTGATTTTGAAGCCTCAAGCAAAGGCAGATAATTCCGGCAGATATCAGAAAGATTGAGCGGCTCATATTTAGAATGAACCTGTCCAAGATATGATAAAATCATTTTACTGACATCAGCTGCTTTTCTGGCAGAGTGCAATGCATCGACCAGATTATCTACTGATTCTTTTTTAATTGAATGATCATCAGATGCAAGTTCAAGATTTCCCATTACAGATTGAAGCTGATTATTAAAATGATGCGCAATAGCCCCTGCCATCACCCCCAGACTTTCAGCTTTTTGAAGCTGACGGTTCTGAGCTTCCAGCATCTCTTTTTCCTGCTGTTCTTTTTTACGTTCAGTAATATCCCGTGTAACACTTAAAACACAAAGTGTTTTATCAATTATAACCTTTCTTGCTGAAAACATCCCTACAATCTGTTTTCCATCTTTTCTTATCAGATCAACTTCAATGTTTTCACAAACACCGCCATCTCTTATTACGCTTATCAGTTCATGACGTTTGTTCGGATTTTTCCATAAATTTATTCCAGTCACAGCTTTTCCAATAGTATCCTCAAATGAAAATCCAGTAATCCGTGTAAATGCTTCATTAATATCAACAATAATTCCATTATCCAATGTAGTTATAAGAGCTCCATCTGGGCTTGTATTAAAAATCAGTTCTTTCTGATCTTTAGCAACTTTCATTTCAGCATTTAGACGCTGATTAACCATAATAATCAGACCAAATGTTAAAAGAATGCCTTCAATAAAAGCTGCCATAAATACAGAAACCTGGATAAATGATGACGAAAAATAACTGCCGATTTCACCGGTAAAATATGTTACAGCTGCTCGTAAAATAAAAAAACATCCGAAAATAAACAGCACTGCAAAATTAAAATTAGCTGATGCGTTTACTGAAACTGTTTTTTGAAAAAAAAGTGCGTGTGATGCCATGAATAGAATAAAAGCAAGAACAAGAGATGTAAATATAATACGAATGCCGAGATTATTATTTATTAATAGAAAATACGACATGAATAAAATATAAAATATAAAAACAGAAAGAAGAATAAACAGCTTTTCTTTTTTCCCAAAAAACCGCATTATACCTGCATATATAAACATAACCCCAAGAACAAGTAAAGCATTAGATTGAATTACTATAATATTTTCCAATGCTGCAATACTTCTTAAAGGTGCAGATGCGAAACCCAATGCAAAAAATAAAAACCCGAGAGTCCAGAATCCTATTCCCTTATAAGTTTTATTAATTTTATACTGAAGAAAGACAGCAGTGATCTGAAGAATATATGAAATGCCCAGCAGTATTAAAAGAGTTGTTATGTCAATTTTCATAATATATCCTGAGCCTATTGTTAAATAAATCAAGTAAATATATACTATACCATCTTTATTGTCAATAATTCTATATTTTCAGAATTTGATTTATTAATATTATAAAAATTAGCTTGATGTTCAATTCAGTTTTAAATAAAATAAATCAAGAGGTTAATTATGTATTATTATAAAAAAGTTATCAAACTATGTATTGTAATTCTTGCTGTTTCAATTTCTGCAACAGCAGAAAACACACGGCCTGTTTTATTTAAAGAAATAAGTTCAGATATTACAGCCTATAAAAATAAAACCATAAGCATGAAATTAAAGCTTAAGAATATTGATTCCATATTTGAAAAAATAACTTTTTATGATCCGAAAAACATTGATATTGAATTTGATTTTTCTTCAAAAGAACTGCAAAAAAAATTGAAAAATGATTTTTTAAATGCGCATGAAGGAATGGATTACATTGTCATGTTCACTGTTAAGGATTCAGGAAATTTAGGCCGGATAACAGCTGATCTTGAAAGCTTCAAACCAGCAATACTGGAAATTCTTCCATAACATTTTACTGTTGATTTTACTGCACTAAAATCAACAGTATTTAAAAAGAAAAAAGCAGGATAGCTGGGCGGCTATCCTGCCTTCTTTTTTAAAACAGCAGTGCCAAGTATACAGTAAGGTAAATCGGGAGGGAATTACCATATAGATACTTGTTGATTATATTTCGGTATTATCCTGAAAAAACTTTAATAAATTTTATTTATTTTTTCTTAAAAAGTTCAAATATATCAATAGGAATCGGGAACAAAGTTGTTGAGTTATTTTCAGCAGCAATCTCTCTTAGAGTCTGGAGATATCTCAACTGTAAGGAAATCGGATGCTTTTCCATTAGAGCCGCAGCCTCAACCATTTTTTCAGCAGCCTGAGCTTCACCTTCAGCTCCGATTATCTTGGCCCTTCTCTCTCTTTCAGCTTCAGCCTGTTTTGCCATTGCTCTTTGCATATTTTCAGGAAGGTCCACATGTTTAATCTCAACAGCTGATACTTTTATACCCCAGGGGCCAGTCTGTTTATCGAGTACGATCTGCAATTCGTCATTTATTTTTTCTCTTTCAGATAAAAGATGATCAAGATCAACCATACCGAGAATGCTTCTTAATGTTGTCTGGGAAAGCTGCGATGTTGCATACATAAAATCCTCAACTTCAGTAACAGCTTTATTGGGATCAACCACCCTGAAATAAATAACTGCATTAACCTTAACAGAAACATTATCTCTGGTAATAATATCCTGAGGAGGTACATCCATTGCAACAAGCCTCAATCCGATCTTTACCCATTTATCAATCAGAGGTATAACAATAATTATTCCCGGACCTTTAGATGCTGATAAAAGTCTGCCGAGTCTGAAAACAACTGCCCTGTCATATTCTTTAATAATTTTAATTGATGATACTAAAAATGCGACTCCGATAATTATAATTACCGAAAGTGTCGAACCGAGACCAAATGGATCCATAATTTTTCTCCTTTTATTTTAAATTTTACTGTAAAATATTTATGATACCATTAAGATAAAGCCCCTAAATCACCCAAAGGGGGACTTTATTTTTTTAATTTTTAATAAATCAAATCCTTTATTAATATACATAAGCCCACCTACGGGGGGTTTGGGGGGCTTATTATTAAACCTTATTTTTAATTAAACGAACAGCAAGTTCCATTCCAATAACCTTATCAACAATAACAGGATCATCTTTTTTAATTTCGTCACTGGAAACTGCATTCCAAATCTCGCCGTGAACAAAAATTTTTCCTGTACCGGTGAAATCCTTCATCGCAGTCCCTTTTTCACCAACAAGACCTTCCACTCCTGTTGTAACTTTTCCCTTTACAGCTTTCATAACTGCTTTTATAAGAAAAAACATAATACCGAATAATGCCAGGGCAGACCCGAGAATAGTCTGCAATGGAATATGTCCGCCCGGCAAAGGTGAATCAAACATGATAGCCGCTCCTGCAATAAAAGATATAATTCCAGCTAAAGCAAGTAAGCCGTAGCTTGTAATTTTAAATTCAAGTATAAATAATACTATTGAAAGAACAAGAAGAAAAAGGCCTATAATATTTATTGGAATCATCTTTATTCCGAGCAAAAAAAGAATCAGAGAAATTCCTCCGACAACTCCGGGAACTATTAGACCTGGGCTTTTAAATTCAATTCCAATACCGGCAACAGCTATTAAGAAAAGAATAAATATCACCTCTGCATCAGAGAGATAATTAACAAACTTCCTCTTCCAGTCCATTGTGTATTCGTATGGGGCAATGTTTTCAGTATTGATTGTTATTCTATTTTTATTTACGGTCACTGTTCTGTTATTTATTTTTTTAAGAAGATCACTCATATCATCCGCAACAAAATCGATCACTCCCTCTTTCAAAGCTTCAGAGCTGGTGCTCGACTTGGCTTTTTTTACTGCATCAACAACCCAATTAATATTTCTGTTCCTTTCCTCTGCAAGACTTCTGCCGAAAGCTACAGTGTCGTTTAATACCTTTTTTTCCATAGGGCCTGCAGGGCTGCCGTCACGGTCCTTTGTTACAAAATCAAGCATGGAGCTCACAGGATGCATTGCGCCGATTTCAGTACTTGGCGCCATTGCTGCCACGTGAGCTGATATCATTATAAATCCTCCGGCAGATGCGGCCTGAGCTCCTTTGGGATAGGTGTAAACAACAACAGGAATGCTGCTGTTTAGAATAGCCTTTATAATATCTTTCATAGGCCCCATGATGCCGCCTTCGGTATCCATTTTAATGACAATGAAACTCATTTTACGTGAGGCAGCATCATTGATTGACTCAACAATAAACTCAGCCATAATAGGATTTACAGGACCTTTTAATTCGATGACAGCATAATTTGCAGATTGGGCAGTGTAAATTTTTTCTGAAAAAACAATTATTGATATAAGCATTAAAAACAATAAGTACTTCTTCATATAATCACTCCATCAATCTCATCTTTAAGGTTATTATAGATTCCGTCAAATCCGCCGTTTGACATTATAAGAATAACAATTTCAGAATCGAAATCTATTTCTTTTAAAATCTGGGTTATAATTTCATCTGAAGTGTTAAATAAATCAGCGTTGATGCCGGATCTTTTCATATCATCAACGGCCTGCTTAGCGTTGAATTTTTCATCACTTTTTATGTTCCCCTTTTCAAATGGAGATTTTATCATAACCCTGTCAGCGCCGGAAAAAGCTTCCGGAAATTCATGCTGGAAAATATTTCTTCTGCTTGTTGCAGACCTCGGCTCAAAAACAGCAATAAGCCTGCTTCCGGTAAATCTTTTCCTGAATGCAGTTACAACACCTTTAACAGCTGTCGGGTGATGCGCAAAATCCTCATATATTGTGATATTTTTTTTAGTATATATAAGTTCCTGTCTTCTCAGAACACCCTTGAACGTTTTAACAGCTTCAATAATCTTTTTTTTATCAATCCCGATATTAAGAGCCATTGAAACTGCTGCTGCAATATTCTGAAAATTGAACCCGCCGAATAGTTCAGTTTTTAAAGCAATTTCCCCGTCCGGAGAAATTAAAGTAAAATTTGAAAATTCCTTTTTATAACTCGGCTCTGCAAAATAAAAATCAGAAGAATCGTTCCCGTAGGTATAATTTCTGGAGAGAGAATCTCTGCATACAGAGTTCAATCTTTCATACAATGAACATCTAATAATATTTCCATCTGATGGAATAATATTTACGAGCCGTTTAAACCATAGTTCTATTTCCTCGACATTTATATATATATCAGCATGGTCAAATTCAAGGGAGGTCATAATAAGATGATCCGGCTTGTAATAAATAAATTTTGGAGTTTTTTCGAAAAAAGCAGAGTCATATTCATCAGCTTCAATAACAAAATATCTGCCTTTTCCTATACCCCAGCTTGAATTAAAATTCTTTGCAACACCTCCAATAAAAAAAGAAGGGTCTTCACCTGCGATATTGAGGATGTGAGCAAGAAGCGCTGTTGTTGTGGTTTTGCCGTGCGTACCTGCAACAGCAATCACTTCTTTATCTTTAAGAAAAAATTCCCTGAGCGCACCGGCCATTGACAGATACGGAATTTTATGATTCAGAACATATTCCGCTTCCGGGTTACCTCTGCTCACAGCATTGCCTATTACAACAAGGTCTGCTCTGGAAATATTTCCCTCATTGTACCCATCAAAAAGAGAAATATTCGATTTCATTAAAATATCGCTCATTGGCGGGTAAATTCCAGAATCAGATCCGGAAACAGTATACCCTTCATAAGCAAACATCTGTGCGAGAGTGCCCATGGCTATTCCGCAAACGCCGATCATGTGTATTTTCATATATTTTCTCTTTTAAAACTAATAAATATTATAAAGTGTAAGAACAGGGGATAAGGAGATTGCAGAGATATGGGGATTAAAAAAATAAATCATCTCATCTCTTCATCTCTTATATCCCCATATCTCCTGATATCTTTTTCATTTTTTTGTCTTTAATATTTTTCAAACTGAAGTATTTTTAAAATCGCCTGTGTCTGATGGAGATTTATCAGCATCTTTTTTTTCTTTATATTTCGTCAAAGCAACACCAAGAGATGCAACTGCTGCTGTAATAACTGCAACATCATCAAGGAGCCCTATAACAGGAATTATATCAGGCACAGCGTCTATTGGACTGATTAGATATACAAGCGCGCCTACAGCAACTGCTTTATATTGCCACGGAACTTCCGGGTCACGCGCCATTTTGTATAAAGAAGATACAGATGACCATATTTTCCCGACAGGGCCTTTTTTCATGCTGCTGATTTTTTCTGATATGCGTTTTACATCTTCAGCTTTTGCTCTGCCTGTGTATTTAACCAGTTCGTTTTTATAATCTGCCATTTTTTTTAACCTGTAATTATTATATCTATTAAAAGAAAAATTGTCAATACTAAATATCAATGTATCTATATTAATCTTGACATCTATTTATAATCCAGAAAAATATATGAAAAAATAAAAATTTGAAAATTAATTTTCTGAAAAACTTCAGGAGGAAAATATGGCAATAAAAACAAGAGCGGAATTAAAGCTTCAGGCAAAGCAGCGCCTTGGAGATGACTGGTTTAATGCGATTATTATTTTTCTTCTTTTCCTTCTTCTATTTTCAGTTGCAACTGCTTCTTTTATAGGATCAATAATTTTTTCCGGAGTTCTATTCTATGGATTAAATGCATATTTCCTTGAACTGATCCGCAAACAGGAAACATCATTCAATCAGCTATTCAGCGGATTTGCATATTTTGTACAGACGTTATTGATATATCTGCTTTCAGCTTTATATATTTTTTTATGGTGTCTGCTCCTTATTGTTCCCGGCATTATGAAAGCTTTCTCTTATTCCATGACTTATTTTATTCTTAAAGATAATCCTAATATGGAAGCAGGCCAGGTAATTGATGCAAGCTCAGCTTTAATGCAGGGCCACAGATGGAGATTATTTGTTCTTGGTTTAAGTTTCTTCTGGTGGTTTATGCTATGTACAATTACTGCAGGAATCGCGCTTGTTTATGTGGGCCCTTACATGTCAGCAACCCTTGCAGGATTCTATCAGGATCTGCTGGATAACAAGGCTTAGAAAAAAAATATTTTATTCCGGCTTGTTGAAAAGTATTGCTAATGTAATAATCCCCCCCGTCCCCCAAAGGGGGCGAATATGAGGAGAATACAAATTATCAAAGAAATGATTATTTTTCACGTGCACCCTTCTGGGGACAGGGGGCTTGAACTAAAGATTTATTATTTTTTATAAAAATCCGGAAAAAACTATAAATATAACAGTTAAAAATTATGCTCCATACAAACACTACACGAGGAAAAAAATGACTGAAAGATCAAGCGGAATACTTCTTCACATTACAAGCCTGCCGGGAAATTATGGTGTAGGCACTCTCGGTCATGAGGCATACAAATTTGTTGACGATTTAAAAAATGCAGGGCAGACTTACTGGCAGATTCTGCCAATCGGTCCCGTGTCCTCTGTTTTCGGTTATTCCCCATACTCATCCAATTCAACATTTGCCGGAAGCGACCTTTTCATAAGTCTTGAAAAACTTACTGCTGATGGCCTTGTTGATCTAACTGCATCAGATATTTTTCCGGATGAGCACTTCTGCGATTTTGAAAGAGCCGAGGCTTTTAAAAAACCGCATCTTGAAAAAGCTGCAGAAAGATTCTTCACATCAGCTGATTATAAAAAAGATGAATATGAATTATTCTGCAGGGAATCTTCTGACTGGCTTGATGACTATTCGCTGTTTGCATCTGTTTCTGATTTCTACAACACAACAGACTGGACTGTATGGGATAAAGATATATCAGGCCATGAAAAAAAAGCTGTAGCCGAATGGAGCAGGAAGCTGCAGAAAAAAATACAGTACTATAATTTCACACAGTATATTTTCTTCAAACAGTGGATGGAGCTGAAAGAATACTGTGCAGACAAAGGTATAAAAATAATCGGAGATATTCCGATATATATCACACTTGAAGGCGCTGCAGCATGGGCTCACCCGGAGGTTCTCCAGCTCGATTCAAAAACCGGACTGCCTCTTGAAGTCGCAGGTGTACCGCCAGATTATTTCAGCGAAACAGGCCAGAGATGGGGAAATCCTTTATACAGGTGGTTTGACTCAAAGGGAGGCTTAAACGAACCAACTTACCAGTGGTGGAAAAGGCGCGTTGCGCATTTAAGCGCGCTTGTTGATATAGTAAGGATAGACCATTTCAGGGGATTTGAATCATACTGGGCAATACCTTTTACTGAAAAAACTGCAATTAAAGGCAAATGGATAAAAGGTCCCGGGCTTGATTTCTTTAAACGCCTTAAAACTGAACTCGGAGACCTTCCGCTGATTGCCGAAGACCTCGGTGTAATCACTCCGGAAGTGGAAACATTAAGAGATACAATGAATCTGCCTGGAATGAAAATACTTCAATTTGCTTTTGACTTCAATAACAAGAACAGCTATCTCCCGAATAACTACGAAAATCCGAACTGCTTTGTCTACACAGGCACTCACGACAACAACACTACAAACGGATGGTTTTACGAAGGCGAGATTGATTCAGCAACACAGGAATATATCCTGGATTATATCGGATCAGATTCTTTCAGCGATTTTCATAAAAAGCTCATTAAGCTTGCATATAGATCAACTGCAAAGACAGTAATTATACCGGCACAGGATGTTCTAGGATTCGGGAAAGATTTCAAAATGAATAAACCCGGCACAGTGAACTATAACTGGAGATGGAAACTGACTTCAAATTGCTTCAAGGATGAACACATTCAGATGCTTAAAAAATACTGCGAAATGTATAACCGTATTCCGGATAAAGAAGATTGAATTTTATAACAGTCTATAATCACAAATCAATACAAGGATAAGCCAATGACAGAACAAAAAATCATGAATCTTCCATTGAAAACAAAGCTCGGTTTCGGTGTTTGCGATCTTGGAGGAAATCTTTTCTTCACAGCAATATCTTTCGTACTGCTTAATTTTATGACAGATACAGTAGGCCTTTCAGCAGGTTTAGCCGGAACTGCGCTCATGATAGGCAGATTATGGGATGCTTTTTATGATCCTATTATAGGCTATGCATCTGATAGGACAAAAAGTTCTTTCGGCAGAAGAAGACCCTATATGCTAGCTGGTGCTATTCCCATGTTTCTGGCTATGATATTGATTTTTACAAATCCATCAATATACATTCCCGGAATTGCCGGAAATCAGACTTCACTTTTTATCTGGGCTCTTATTGTATTCATTATACTAAGCACATCTTATTCCACAGTAAGTATACCATACAGCTCCCTTACACCTGAACTCACTCAGGATTTCCATGAACGTTCAAGCCTTAACGGTTTCCGCTTCGGTTTCGCTGTAATAGGAACTCTTGCAGGAGCAGGAGCAGCACTTCCGATTGTTAAAGCATTTCCGGACAAAACAACCGGATTCATGGTTATGGGAATTATTTTCGGAACAGTAATGCTCATTACCGCGCTCATTACTGTTTTTTCGATTAAAGAGCCGGAAACAAAACCTGCTCAATCTCTTGGCTTCATTAAAACATATTTATCAGTTTTTAAAAACAAACCGTTTCTTCTGATACTCGGTGCATATGTTTTTCATATCATGTCAATTACAACTGTGAGCGGAATACTCATTTACTTTTTTAAATATATTATGGGAAGCGAGGAAAAAACAACAATAGCTCTCCTCATTCTTCTAGTAACTGCAATGATTTTTATACCGGTTAGCGTTATACTTGCAAAAAAAATCGGGAAGAAAACTGTTTATGGTTCTGGAATGCTGATTATAGCATTCATCTGCATGGTTCTGTTTTTCTTTGCACACAAGATGGATTTGTCATTCACTTTCGGCATGATGTTCCTGGCTGGAGTCGGAATGGGATTCACCTATGCAATGCCATATGCCATGCTCCCTGATGCGATAGAATACGATTATATGCTTACAGGAGAAAGACGTGAAGGAGCATATTACGGAATATGGACCTGGGCTTTAAAAATCGGACAGGCTCTTTCAGTATTTTTAATGGGATGGATATTAAGCATAAGCGGCTATATTCCTGATGCAATTCAGAGCGAAAGCGCAAAACTTGGAATCAGAATTTTCCTCGGACCGGTTCCGGCAGCAATTTTCGTTCTCGGTGCTGTAATATTATATTTTTATCCTATAGATGAAAAAAGATATGCAGAGATTCTTGATACTATCAGGAAAAAAGAAGGCGGGAGCAAATAATTATTACAGTTTTTTAATTTCCCTTGCCTGAATATATGGCCTTTTGGATTCCGTCATGGCGTTGATAAAAATTCCAGACACCGCGACGGAATCTCCGTTTTTTATTTCAGATTTTTCATCGCAGAAAATATCAGCCATACCTGAAAATCTCTCTTTTTCCCTGTAATCAATCATCAGATTAAATATAACTTTACCGTTTTTATTTTTTACATTTGCAGCTTTTCCCGACCACACAAGCGCAAACCCCCTATACAGATAAGGCTTTTCCAGTATAGTTGAATATAGTATATTCTCATATTTCCTGTCATCACTTTCAGTTATATATTTTATCAGGAAATCAGTTTTTTCTTTTACATTCATTCCTGCATTGCTGTTCATTATCCTGTTTAAAAGGAGAACAGCTTTGTTGTGTTCTCCTTTTTTTATAAGAAACCTTGCATTGTTAAAATCTGCAAGCATTTCCTGAGAGGAATAATAAAATTCCGGAACAGCGCGCTCGTTTATTTTTCTTATAAGTTCATATTCGGGACCTGAAATATTCATCATATCAACAGTTTCATTTGGAGGAATATTTTCAGCTAAAGAAATTACAGATGTTATTCCGGATTTCAACCTGTCATAAACATTAAAATCAGCATAAATAAAAACCGCAGAAATTATAATTCCTACTAAAGATACAATTCCGAAAACTAAAACTGTTTTTTTTAAATATCTGTTTCCTCTGCCGGAAATATATTTATTCCTGATTTTTTTATCATTGCTGCGGGGTATACTTTTAGACGGCTTAGGGATATAAACAAAATCAATAAGTTTTGCCTTCTGCTGAAAAGCTGAAAATGATTCACCGGAACGAAGATTCTTCAATGCCCGTTTTGCAAACTTATCACCTATATTTTTCGAAGACAGATCAATATAAGCTGAAACAGCAGCATCTGAATCTTTTGCAGATTTCATGCTTAAAAAAGCCTGCAGCTGAAGAAGCGGAGGATAATGTGCATCTATTGATTTCATTCTGATGATTTCTTTTTCAGAAAGATCAAACCTGTTAGTAAATAAATAAGAAAGAGCAAGAAGAAAATGCGGATAAGGATCACGCATATGAGAGGGGTAAAGATTTATCTTTTCAATCAATACAGCTGATTCAGAATACCTTTTCGATTTAAAAGCCTTATAGGCTTCGCTTAAAAGAAATATGCTGCTTGTATCCAATTTTTTTCAGCGGTCTCTGTTAAATATTCGTTTTATCTGGTCAATGACAGAAACATCATCGTCCTTCAGCTTTCCGATAATATATCCAATGAAAACAAATAATGCAATAAGCAGGGTCTGCACAGGGCCAAGTGTCAGAATTAAAAGGCCTGCAAGAAATCCGATAAAAACTCCTGCAGCTTTTCCAGGATTATTTCTTATCCAGTCTGCAGCCTCGCTTAGAAAATCATTCATAGGATTATTTCACCCTCTCAACATATTCGCCGGTTCTTGTGTCTACCTTAATCATATCGCCTTCATTTACAAAAAGCGGAACTCTAACCTCGGCGCCGGTTTCCACCTTCACCGGTTTTGATACGTTTGTGGCAGTATCACCCTTGATACCGGGTTCTGCATATGTAACTTTCAGCGTAACAAAATTCGGCGGCTCAATAGTAACCGGTTCGCCTTCATACATTGCTATATTGACTATATCCTGCTCTTTTAAAAACATAAGCGCGTCGCCTATTGCTGATTTCTGAATAGACTCCTGCTCATATGAGGAAGTATCCATAAAAACCAGAGTTTCACCCTCGTCATATAAATACTGCATTGACCTTGTTTCCAGACGAACATCCTCAACCTTTTCACCGGCACGGAATGTTCTTTCAATTGTAGTGCCCTTCTTCATATTTTTGATTTTCGTCCGAACAAATGCACCGCCCTTGCCCGGTTTTACATGCTGAAAATCCACTACAGAAAACAGTTCTTTTTCAATTTTCAGGACTGTTCCTTTTTTTAAATCATTAGTTGATATCATTTTGCCTCTTTAAATAATTATAAAATCTTTCGGGGATTTCGTTAATGCTTCACATCCCTTTTCAGTTATAATGCATGTGTCCTCAATACGGACGCCG
Source organism: uncultured Leptospirales bacterium (assembly GCA_964392365.1). Classification (GTDB taxonomy): domain Bacteria; phylum Spirochaetota; class UBA4802; order UBA4802; family UBA5550; genus CAYMPH01. The sequence continues at coordinate 63,331 of CAYMPH010000017.1, read as the reverse complement.
CCTTTTCCGGGAAGATATATTCCAGGCTCAACTGTAAGCACGGAATTCACCGGAAGTTTAATTCCTCCGCCCTTTTTTAACGCAGGCAGTTCATGAATATCAAGACCTACTCCATGTCCGAGAGAATGACCGAAAAAATCACCATAACCCTCATCTGCAATAACATCCCTTGCAAGAGCATCAGCGTCGCCGCTAAGCATACCGGGCTTGATTTTTGCGAGTGCAGTCTCCTGCGCATTCCTGACCACTGCGTATATTTTTTCTATATTCTTATCAATCTTCCCTGTAAACAGGGTTCTTGTCAAGTCTGAATTATAACCTGAAAACTCGCATCCCATGTCAATAAGAATCGTATCTCCATATTTAATTTTTTTCTTCATCGAAGTTTCATAATGAGGCATTGAAGATCCTGAACCGCTTGCAACAATAGAAGGAAATGAGCTTTTCCTGCATCCGTTCTTTCTGAAAAAAAATTCTATCTCATTTGAAATATCCCATTCAGTAATTCCAATTTTAATAAATTTCAATATATGGAGGAAGCATTCATCAACAATATCTGCAGCTTTTATTAAAAGAATTATTTCTTCATTATCCTTAATCATTCTCAAAGAATTCACATCATCCCCAGCAGGAATAATCTTAACGCCTTTGAGAGTTTTTTTCAAACTCGTAAAAAATGAAAGCGGAGTTGAATGCTCCTCAATAAATAATTTTTTTTCCTGCTTCGGAAGATATTCCTTAATAGTATTAAACAGGTCTGATTTCTGCAGAACAAGATCTGTTTTTGAGTCTAACAGGCTGGAAGCAATTTCCTCATATCTTGAATCAGTTATGAAACAGGTATATTTTTTTCCAATTATGATATAAGCGTAAGAGCCGTTAAATCCGGTCAGATATTTTATATTAACCAAATCTGAAATCAGATAAGGGAATTTTTCAGCAGCTGAAAGACTTTTCCTCAATCTTGTCATTCTCTCTAAATAATTCATTTATAATCCACCAGTTCCCCGATAATTTTATTCCCGATTAATTCAGTTATTTTCACCGGATAAACAGTTCCTATAAAAGATTCGTCTGCCTTTTCCAGATTTATTTTCAAATAATTTCCGGATGTTGCAACATAAGATGTATTTCCTTTTTCAATAACGCACTCAAGAATCTTACCTGAAAATTTCTTCCTGTATTTAAGCGAAAGTTCCTCGGCAAGATTTTTAAGCAATATTGACCTTCTATTTAAAAAAACAAGTTCTGATCCATTTTCAAGAACTGCAGCTGCGGTTCCTGATCTTTTTGAAAAGGTAAATTGATGGATGTAAGAATATCCGGCTTTTTCTGAGGTGTCAAGAGTTTCATTGAATTCGGTTCCTGTTTCCCCTGGAAATCCAACCATTATATCTGTTCCAATAGCTATATCAGGATGAACTTTTCTGATTTTTTCCACAATATCCAAATAACCGGAAACAGTATATGGTCTTTTCATTATTTCAAGGATTTTGTCAGAACCGGACTGCAAAGGCAGATGTATATGACTGCAGATTTTATCCATACTGTAAACATCAATCAGCCTGTCATCAACGTGATCCGGCTCAATGGATGTAATCCTTATTCTGAATTTTCCCGGCAAAGAGGCTAAATTTTCTGCGAGATCAGCAATTTTTTTACCTTCATAATCATAACCGCCTATGGTTATTCCGGTTAATACAATTTCAGGGCATCCTGAATCAATAAGCTTTTTTGCATGATCTATAATATCGTTGTATTTTCTGCTCACAGCTTTTCCACGGACTGACGGCACTATGCAGTATGCGCATTCACCATCGCATCCGTCCTGTATTTTTATAAAAGCTCTTGTATGATTAAAAGGCATAGGCTTATCAGCTATGACAGTCTCTGCAGAACCGGATGCTGTATAAAAAATTTTTTCCTTATCAGCATTTAAAAAAATTTCAGTAATGCCGTCAATTTCAGATGTTTTTCCCAAAGATGCATCTGCCATACAGCCTGTTACAATAATCTTCCCGTTTCCTGAAAATTTTACAGCCTGCCTTATAAAACTTCTGCATTTCTTCTCGCTTTTATCAGTAACTGCGCAGGTATTTACAATAACTACATCTGTTTCCTCCCCGAAAGGAAGCGGCAGCCATCCATTGTCAATAAACCTGCCGGCAATTTCTGCTGAATCATACTGGTTTAGCTTGCAACCAAGTGTTTTTATTGAAAATGTTTTCTGCATAAATTAAATTTATAAATAAGCATTTCTGTGTCAATATTTAATATTGAAGAAATATCATCAGCCAATCGATAATATATAAGAAGAAACATACATTAAAACACTGGATAAAACTATGTTCAAATCGCGCTATTATATTATAATTCTTGCTGTATCTATTGTTGTAATCGGCGGATTTATCATCAAAAGTAAAATAGAATCAAAAGATTCTATTAATGTTGATAAGGTTATGAATCTCGGTTCTGTAATCAATTCCAGCGGCGATGACTTCTCCCCGTCCATTACTGCAGACGGAAAAACAATGGTGTTCAGCTCAAAAACCGAAAAAGAGGATTCACACAACATATATATATCATACTTCAGAAAAGGCAAATGGACTGAACCTGAATTCATGAATGAAATTAATTCCAAAGATAATGACGAAACCCCTTTTATAACTCCTGAGGGCGATGTACTGCTTTTTTCATCAGACAGAAAAGAAAGCCTGCGTCCTCATGTCTCTGATGACGGATCTTCAAGAGTAACTTACGATATATACATTTCCAATCTGATTGACGGGCACTGGTCAAAACCTGTTCCCATCAAAGGCGATGTAAACACAACATTGAATGAACGCTCTCCATCATTAAGCCCTGACAGATCAACACTGTATTTTTCAAGGTGGCCTTACAGAAACATTAAACGGGCCAAAATCATGAAGGCAACATTTGCCAATGGTGAATATTCAGAAGTTGAGGAACTGCCGGCTCCAGTAAATACAGGCAATTATGATCTTGGACTGGTTCCATCGAATAATAGAGCCGGTTTTTATTTTTCATCAATGAGAAAAGGCGGTTATGGCGGATGGGATCTCTATTTTGTTTCATATGTTGATGGAAAATTCGGTGAAGCGGTAAATCTCGGTTCCAAAATAAATTCCGATGAAAATGATATGTTTTTAACAGAAGTCGGTGATATGATTTATTTCTGTTCAAGCAGATCAGGCGGTTACGGCGGATACGACATTTATTATGCGGAAGTTCCGGATGAAGTAAAGAAACAGAAAAAACGCGAAGAAGCTGTTGAGCCTGAAAAGAAAAAACAGGCTGAAATTATATCTACGGCAAACTCTTCAATTGTAATTGAACTGATAAATTCCGAAACAGGCAAATCACTTACTGGAACAACGCGCATAGGATTCGTAAACTCAAAAAACCCGGATGCGGATCCCGATGATACTGTTTCAAAAAAAACAGACTCTGACGGAAAAATAAGAATCAGCGCAGGGCCGAAAACATCCTGGATTTATACTGAAGTATTTAAAACCGGATATGAAACATACCGTAAAAGTCATGCTATAGATAAAGGCCAGGCCAACAGCATAACAATAAAACTTATTCCTGAGTTCAGCAATGTTGAAAAGAAAACAGAGCCTGAAAAAAAAGTGGAACCCGAAGAAAAAGAAATTGTCATTAAAAAAGAAAAAATAAAAAAAACAGATGATGAAAATGAAATAATCCGCCCCATTAAAGAAAATAATAACGGCAATGGTTTTAAGCCGATATATTTTTCATTCAATTCATCAAAACTAAGGCTGAACGAAATACCAAAACTTCAGAAACTTGTTGAAACATTAAGAGATGATGAAAAAATTCGAATATCAATAACCGGCCATGCTGATAGATGGGGAAAGCCTGAATCAAATATCAGGTTAAGCTATTTCAGAGCGCTTTCAATTCAAAGATATCTCCTGAAAATGGGAATCGATCCATGCAGAATTAAAGTCATTGGTGCAGGATCAAGACATTCTGCAGTTAAATCAAAAAGCAGATACGCAAGCAGCTTAAACAGGCGGGCGGAGATTAAAATTATAAGTAAATAGCTAAAATATTACAAGTCCGGCACCCCTTTAATTTACTTTCAAATATCTGTAATGTATTAACCTGTTTTTATCTAGATCAAAACAGGTTAATTATTATTAATAACTTCATCCTTGACAAATAAATTTATCTATGTAAATTGTAGATACATTTAAACACTCAATATATCTTATAAATAAGAAAAATCAATTCTAACAGTACCGGAGAAATAATAAATGAAGCGGATTGAATTTTTAAAATCAAATGTCTGGATAAGGTTTACAATCAATATCAGTCTGGTAATAATCCTGTTTATTATGGGCGTATTCATTGGAACAGTTATTCAAAACGATAAACTGATAAAGCATGAGATTCTTTCAAGAGCCAGGTCGCACTTCAATCAGATAGTTCTTACCAGAAGATGGAATGCTTCATTTGGAGGGGTTCTGGTTGAAAAAACCCAGGGCGTAACTTCCAACCCGTATCTTGAAAATCCCGATGTGCGCACCTGCGACGGAAAAATATATACTAAAAAAAATCCTGCACTGATGACCAGGGAAATATCTGAACTTGCACAAAAAGACGGACTATTTACTTTTAATATCACAAGCAATAAACCTCTGAATCCTAATAACATTGCAGATAATTTTGAAAAAGATGCTCTGATGCGTTTTGAAAAAGGTGAAAAGGAGGTATTTACAACAGCTGATATAAACGGAAATTCATTTTACAGATACATGGCTCCTCTTAATGTTGAAAAAAGCTGTATGCAATGCCATGAAAAGCAGGGATACAAGGTTGGAGACATCCGTGGCGGGATAAGTGTAACTTTCAATATTAACGATGTAAAAAAAACTATGGATCAGCAGAGGATTATTCTAATTTTTCTGGGAATTCTTACTGCTACTATTCTGATTTTGATTATATATTTTATGCTGACAAGGTTATTAGTCAAACTTAGTGATGCTTACAAAAAAATTGAAGACCAGGCTACTCACGACGAATTAACAGGCTTATTCAATCGAAGGAAAATACTTGAAATATTCAATGAAGAATTTGGCCGCTCCCAGCGTTACAATACTCCGCTTACATGTGTAATGATAGATATTGATTATTTCAAGCCGATAAACGATGCATACGGACATCTCGCAGGAGATGAAGTACTTCGTCATTTATCCGACTGGATGAAAATAAACTGCAGGAAATCTGATTTTGTAGGACGCTTTGGCGGAGAGGAATTTCTAATTATTATACCTGATGAAAAAGAATCATCAGCAAATGTCGCTGAAAAGATAAGAGCCTTTATTGAAAACCGTAAAGTCGAATTCGAGCCCGGAAAAACCGTCAGCATGACTATCAGCATTGGGGTTGCTTCAATGCGCGGAAAAACAGAGTCTATTGATAATACTGACACGCTGCTGAAAATGGCAGATGATGCTTTATATCGCGCGAAAAGAGGCGGCCGCAACAGAGTTGTTATCGCAGATGTTAAATCCTTGCAAGACCGAGAAATACAGAGTGAGTCACTACAATAAGCACTATGAAAAAAATTCTCACTTTGTCTCCTCTAAATTGACCGAAACTGTATTGCAGGCTTTTCCCGTGACAGGATGCAATGCAGTCACCGCACAGAGTGCACGTAAGACCAGGTTTTTTATTGCTGATATCGGACGGACGAAGTGAATCGTACCTGCAGCTTGATGTACAAACACCGCATGAAGAACAGTTATCATTAAATGAAATCCTGAAAGGAGATATCCGTCCAAGTACGGTAGTGAAAATTCCAATCGGACACCATGCAATACAGTTTACCATTATTCCTTTTCTGCTTGAATAAACAATCATGATTAAAACTCCAATCAGGCCGAAAGAAACTGCAAGATAAGCTGCATAAACAGGCGCAGTTTTGGTAATTCTTAAAATTAAAGCTGCTGATATAAGGACAATTGTTATTCCGGATCTTATAACGAATCTGTTTCCAACATTTCCAACAGGCCGTTTTTTTGAATTGGATGCTATTGCATCCCAGGAACCTATATAGCAGAGATAACTGCACCAGGCCGGACCGGTTAAAACTATTGTGGATAAAAGGAGTATCGGCATAAAAAACCCATCACCTCTGAAAACAGGACCTGCCATAATTACCATTGGAACAGGAACGTGAAGCTTCCCGGACATTAAAAAAACATCTGATACAAAGATGCCGAGCAGGAACTGAGTAAAGAACACAACTGAAAAGAATGTCCATATTCTAATCCGCCATTTAGACGATTCAGATAATTCAAGCATTTTCCATGTGATGAATCCTGCATAGATTGCAAGTAAAACTGCTTCGATAATGCCGCTTCCATAGATAAAAAGGTCAGCAAGGAGCATTGGCCGTACAATCTTAACACGGATTATCAGAAGTATAAATACAGTTAGCAGTACAGAAATAAAAGATGGATATATTTTTTTCATTAAAACCACTTGGCTTGTTTGTTATTTCTAAAATCTTTATTATGAAAAAGGTGTTACAATTTATTGCTCAACCTTTTTCATGTTTCAATAAAAAATATTTCTAATCTAGTTAACATGTCAAGAAATATCAGCATATACAGATAAAATCAACTACTCCCACAAGAGGTGGGGGTAGTTGACCCAATAGGAACTTTTTTTACTTTACTTCAAAATAGCTTGCATTGATTCTCAAGTCTGTCGAGTTTAACTTGATCTTTTATAATTATACTTAAATCCAATCCTCATGCAGGATATCTCCCTGAAGTCCCACTACTATAGATTTTACCGGAATTTTTCTCTTAGCATTACGCATTGCATCAATGGCCAGCTGCTGAAGACCTGAGCAGCAGGGTACCTGCATTATCATTATTGTTAGAGTGTTTATTCTTGCATCATCAATCCATGAAGTAATTTTATCCGTGTAAATTTCCTGGCCTTCATCAAGTTTTGGGCATGCGATTGCAATTGATTTGCCTTTCAGATAATTCTGATGATATCCGCCAAGTGCATAAGCCACACAATCTGCAGTAAGAACTACATCCGCTCCCTGATAATAAGGTGCAGTCGGCGATATCAGGTGAAGCTGAACCGGCCACTGATTTAATTGCGATTTAATGCTTCCAGTTGATTCGTTATCTGTTTTATTTTTATCAAACACTAGTGTTTGTGATCCCGGGCATTCCATAATTTTTTCTCCTTAGCTTTTATATTTTTTTTCCAGGGTTTGTATCATCATTTCATATTTTTTTGCAAATAAAGCAAAATCATTATCAATAGCAATAAATTTTGAATACATCTCGCCCACTTCCCTGGTAGTGAGAGTTCTGTCCATCCATGGATAAAGAACTTCGTCCTCTTTTTTTATATGCTCTGTAAGAATTTCCCCGTATTTTATTAAATTATTACCAATTAAAATCTTATCCTTCTTTTCAATACCTTCAACTAATGATTTAACATGATCTCTGGCATTGGCATGATCCTTATGCATGGCCTTGATAATATCAGTGTCTTCATCAAAATATTTGAAAAGTATATCCTCCTCCTTGGCATGATGAAACCTGTCAGCATAGCTTTTTATAAAATCAACAATGCCTGTATATATCACCTGCCCTTCATCAGTTGAAGGATCGGTTTTTTCTGCTATTGCAGGGATGAGTGCAACAAGGCGTTTAATCAGTTTATGCTCATCCACAAGACTTTTTACCGGAGGTGAATAAGTTAATTCCCCGCTTTTTACAGTTTGCTTTTTTTCAATTACCGGAAGATCTATTTTTTGTCCGGGAAATATAATTTCTGCAAGCCCTGTAAAAAGTTCGCGTTCCTCATCCTCAGCCAGAGAATGTATGCTCACTATATCTTTCAGAAGGCATGTTCCAACAGAGCATGGCGCGCATCCGATATTGAATTTATTCAATAAATCTGCAGCTTCGGGAAATCTTTTTATAACTTCCTTTATCCCCATATTTAAATATTCTTCCATATGTATCACCTTTAAATTAAAGTATCCAGCGTTATTGCATTTAATTCTTTCTCAACAAGCGTTTTTATCCTGGTGAGATTGCCCCTGAGAAGACAGCTCCCTTTTTCAGGACAGGGATGTTTTCTTATCAGGCAATCACCTAAGCTTATTGGTCCCTGAAAAATAAATATCAGCTCAGTCAGCTTTATTTTTTCAAGTGGTCTGGCAATTACGAAACCGCCATTTTTCCCTTTCTGTGAAGCAAGAATTTTTTCATTACTGAGTATCTGAAGAATTTTTCTTAAAAACGGTCCTGATATTTTAAGCGCTTTGCTCATGTCAGAAACAGCAACAGGCCCGTTTTTTTTAGCAAGATATGAAATCGCCCTAATGGCATAATCAGTATTTTTAGTTACAAGTTTCATAAATACCCTTTTTAAATTAGAAATTTAACTGAATATATTATGTACGAACGGTTTCCGGCCGTACATAATATAAATTTCATATCATTAAAATTCTGTCAACTCAGACCTTCTTTTTTTTATCTATAATTGTTATGACTGCCGCTCTTATTACAAACACTGCTATTAAAATGCTTCCTAACGCAAATATTACGTCAGGTACAATTCGCAGATAAGCGGTTGTTCTAATGAATTCACCTGTAGTGACTTCCGGACTGCGGGCAAACCACATGCCGTGTTTGACTCCGATAATAAACTGGTACACACCTGCCGGTATCAGCGAAAGCACTGTCATTAAAATAAGTCCTGTGTTTAAAAGCCAGAAACTCCATTTCAAAAGGAAGTTTGACCAGGCTCTCTTAACAACTATATGACGCATTGAGAAAAGCATAAGCGCAATTCCCAGAAATCCGTAAACACCGAACAATGCTGTATGAGCGTGAAGCGGTGTCATATTTAGACCCTGAATATAATAAAGTACAATCGGAGGGTTGATAAGAAAACCGAATACTCCGGCGCCTATGAGATTCCAGAATGCAACTGCGAGAAAAAACATCAAAGGCCACTTATACGCATACTTTTCTCCACCCTGTTTAAGAATGCCCACTGTTGATGCAGCCTCAAATCCGAGCAATGTAAGCGGAACAATTTCAAGAGCAGAAAATACTGCACCAAGTGCGATGATAGGAATCGGTGATCCGCTCCAGTATAGATGGTGGAAAGTTCCGATAACACCTGCTCCAAGATATAAAGAGAGTCCCATATAGATTGTAATAAGTGCTGTTCTCTCACTTACAGCCTTTATTCTGGTTAGAATAAAACCGAGTGTGATTGTGGCAAACACTTCAAAGAATCCCTCAACCCATAGATGTACAACCCACCATCTCCAGTATTCTGCTACAGAAACGTGCGTTTTATGTCCATACATCAATCCTGCCATGTAAAACAGCGGGATTGTAATTGAACTGTAAAGGAATAGATGCGTAATTCCGCCTTTATCTTTCTCAGCTTTCAATGCCGGCTTAAGAGCTGTATATACAAGTCCAAGCCATATAATCATTCCCAAAATAAGCAATAGCTGCCAAAAACGGCCGAGTTCTATATATTCATATCCCTGATGTCCGAAATTAAATGCATCCGCTGTGTTGCTGAAAAATCCCTGAACTGAAAACCAGTTGCCTGTCAGAGATCCGACTACTACAACAACAATTGCACCGAAAAGCATATAAACAACTTTTGACTGGAATTTCGGTTCTTTTCCAACAGACGGTGCAATAAAAAGTCCGCTTGCAAGAAAGCAGGTTGCAATCCAGTAAACTGCAAGCTGGAGATGCCATGTGCGCAATAGAGGATACGGCAGAAATTTTTCTATATTCATTCCTGCTATAAATCCGCCTTCAAGAGTGTAATGGCCTGTCAATGAGCCGAACAATACCTGTAATACAAAAAGTGCCATTGCTGTAACAAAAAATATCAGAGTCGCTTTCTGGCTTGCACTTGGTGCAGGCTCGTCTATTTCCAGAACCGGCTTGAGCTTTTCATCATCGTGAATATTAAGACGGTTGTAAACAAACAGAACAATTCCTATAAAAAGAACAAGCAGTACAACGCTTATAATAGACCAGAACAGCATTGTCGGTTCAGGAGTATTGCCTACAAGCGGATCATACGGCCAGTTTGTTGTATATGATACATCTTTTCCCGGTCTTTGAGTAACTGCAGCCCATGATAGCCATGAAAAAAATGTGCTCAGGTAATAGCCTTCTTTATCATTGCGTACTGTTCTTGATGGAACGCCGATATGGTTATCACCTTTATTGAATAATGAAGTATAATACTGTTGAAGCATTCTGAAGCCCTCAACCTGTATTTCAGAATATCTAAGCTTTTGCGTTGCTGCATCATACCTGTTTTTACGGAGTTCCGCTTTAACACGGGCAGATAATGCAGCTCGTGTAGGCTCGTCAATACTGTCCAGCTGCTTCTGAGTAAAAGCAAGCGCATCCGGTCCTTTTAAACCGTTCAGTTTCCCTGCTGCATAAACAGCAAGTCTGTGAAGATAATCTGCTGACCAGTCCGGCGCAAGATATGATCCATGCCCCCAGATAGTTCCAATGTGCTGGCCGCCTCTTGCGAAATAAATCTGCTGTCCTTTAAGAATATCCTCTCCTGTAAAAAGAACATCCCCTTTTTCTGTCAGTACAGATGACGGAATAGGCGGCTTCTCATTATCAATGAGAATTCCTCCTGCGATCAGGACTGCAAATACCGCAAATAGCCCTGCTAGCAAAATTGCTTTAACATACTTTGGTATAATCATTCTTTCCTCCTAATATTATTTTTTAATGATACCTTTTTAGTATCATTAAGCCATACTTTATATCATTTCCACATGTCAAGCAATAAATATCTTTTCATTGAGTCTTTACTTTAGAGTTGAATAATGCAATATTTAAAGGAAGGCACTCAGAGAAGATTAATCATATATCGGAGGATAAACAGATAATTGCCGGTTATAAGAATTAAACAGTTATTTTAAAAGCAATTTCTGATTAGTATACTTTCTTTTTCTTTTCTTTTCAGGAATCTTAATTATAACAGCAATTTTTTTTAAATTATTTACTGTTAAAGAAACAGATTGAATCTTTTAGGCAGCTAAAATTATTGACGTTCAGTCTGATAATAACAAATATTATTTAAATTTTTCAATCTAAATACTAAAATATATCTGTTGAAAGAAATAAATAAAGTCTTATTACAATTAGAAAATTTATTTGACATTAACAAAATACCGCTTAAAAATACAGTATTATAATTACCCCACTAAATAATTCAAAACAGTTCACCATAAGGAAAAAAATATGAGCGAATTAATAAACAATTCAGACAGCAGGAAGAAAAAACTAAAGGAACTTATTTTAAAGCTTCACCATGGCGGCTCAGAAGAAAAGGTCAGACAGGAGTTACTTCAAAGCTTAAGCCAGATTCCATATAATGAAGTTGTAGAGGTTGAGCAGGAACTTATTGCTGAAGGTCTTCCGGAAACTGAAGTTTTAAAACTCTGCGATGCTCATTCTTCTGTATTGCAAGGCAATATTGACCTCACCGGCTCCAAAAAAATTCCAGCAGGACACCCTGTTGATGTTATGGTGAATGAAAATAAAGAACTTAAAAAAGTTACTTCTAAAATATCCGAAACATTTCTGGAAATTGAACGCGATCCGGAAGCTGATATTAAAAAACAGATAATAAAACTTAGGGAATTATTTAACAATCTATTTGATGTTGATAAGCATTATCAGCGAAAAGAATATCTGATATTCCCTTATCTTAAAAAACAGGGAATTACCGGCCCGCCTAAAGTAATGTGGGGCAAGCATGATGAAATCCGTGAATTAATAAAAGGGAGCATTGAAATTCTTCAGACAGCTGATATTTCAAGAGAGGAACTTCTCGCATCAGCTGAAATGATATTCAATCCCGCAATTAAAGGGGTCAACGACATGATCCCCAAAGAGGAGGAAATCTTATTCCCCATGACTCTTGATAAGCTGACTGATTCAGACTGGTATGAAATCAGCAAACAGTCAATTGAAATTGGTTTCTGTCTTTATGATCCGGTTATCAAATGGAAACCTGCTGGATTTGAAGAAACTTCAATTAATGAAATACAGAAAACCGGAAGTCATATACAGCTTCCTTCCGGAAGTTTTTCAGCAGAGGAACTTCTCAGCATTCTTAATACTCTTCCTGTTGATATGACATTTGTAGACAGGGATGACAAGGTAAAATATTTCTCGCAGGGTGCAGAAAGAATTTTCCAGCGCAACCGCGCAATACTGAACCGTGATGTGCGTCAATGCCATCCGCCTGCAAGCTCTCACATTGTTGATAAAATCATTGAAGATTTTAAGTCAGGCAAACAGACTCACGCGCCATTCTGGATAAACATGGGCGGAAAAATGATACATATAGAATATTTCGCTCTCAGAAATGAAAAGGGTGAATATCTCGGAACGCTTGAAGTTTCTCACAATGTTAATAAATACAGGGAACTTGAAGGTGAACAGCGAATTCTATCATATAAATAATAAAAGGAAAAGTTAATAAATTGATAATAACACCTAAAACAAAAGTTCTTCAATTAATTGAAGCCTATCCGCAGCTGGAAGACACTCTAATTGGTTATATTCCGGCTTTTAAAAAACTCAAAAACCCAGTGCTTAGAAAAACTGTGGCAAAAATTGCGTCCCTTCAGCAGGCTGCTGCAATTGGAAATGTTAAAATTAGCGATCTGATAAATCTGCTGCGCAAAGAAGTGGGACAGGATTTATTTACTGACGGTATTGAAGGTGAATATAATTATAAAAAACCTGAATGGTTTATTGAAAAATCAATTGAACAGGAATTTGATGCCAGGGATTTACTTGCTGCAGGAAATCAGCCTGTTAATCAGGTTATAGCAGATCTGAATAAAATGAATAAAGGTTCAATATATAAACTAACTGCTCCATTTCTTCCGGCGCCACTTATTGACAAAGCTAAAAGTTTGCAGGTTGAACACTGGGTTGTCAAGGAACAGGATGAATTATTTTTTGTATATTTTTATAAAGGGTAATAATAAACATGTTTTTCCTATGTAAAAAGTTTTGTGAAGAAGTGAAATTGTTATTGCATTTATAAAGCTGTTTACATGAAAAAGATGTTTCTAAAACTGGCAGACAATGCTTTATACCGCGCAAAAAAAAGCGGTCGCAACAAAGTAGTTACTGCAGATGAGTAAATCCTTGCAAGACCGGGAAATACGGAATGAGTAACGACAAAATGCAATATAAAAAAATGAATTGACCATTTAATAATCAGTAATTTGATAATTTCATTAATATGGACGAACGCGATAATATAATAAAACAATTTCTTGCTGATGCAACACCTGCTCAAATTGAAGAGCTCAAACGCCTGCTGGCTAAAAAGAATAAAAGCCCTGTTCCAGGAACTGTTGATTTCCAGAAAATTGCAGGCAAAGTAGCAAAACAGATAAATAACCAGATGGGACTGACTAGTTCCAACTTAATGCAGACAGCGAAAGATCTTGTTATTAATATCGCTCTCCAGCACAATCCTGAATTAACTGATCAGGAACTCAATGCTATAGCAAATCATATGGTTCCTAGCAGAAAAGTTGTTAAACTTCCTCCGGATTTACTCTCTACAATGATTGATCAATTTGTTTCATATGGAACAGGCCGCATGTCTCCCGGAGAGTTGAGTGAACTTCCTGAAGGATGGGCGCAGAAATACTGGAACGCTTTTCCTGATAATATCCAAAAACTGATTTCTGCATATATAAAAAATGAAATCACTGAAGAAGAATTCATCAAGGCAGTTAAATTTAACCTCTAAAATCATTCATACAGAGTTTTTCTTTTTTTCCATGTCATAAAAAAAATATTTGCGCATTTATCATTATTAAAAAATATTAAACAATAATAAAAAACGGCGGTTGAAATAATATGAGCGACATTACTAATAAAGATTTATTTGACGATAGTGAAGAGGATTTTGAAAAACTGCTGAACCAGTCAGCAGAAAAAAGTGATAGTTTTTACCCTGGAGACAGGGTAAACGGCAAGGTTATATCAGTTTCAGGCGATACGGTTTTTGTTGATATTTCCGGAAAAAGCGAAGCTATGATCGATACATCTGAATTTATGGATGAATCCGGCAAAGTTAATGTCAAAACTGGTGATACGTTCGATGCCTTTGTAGTTTCATTTTCAAAAGGTGAAATTGCTCTGACGCGTACAATTGGAAGAGGATCAGCATCAAATGATCTGCTTTCAATGGCCCACCTTAATTCAATTCCGGTTCATGGCACAATTACAGAAATGACTAAAGGCGGATACAATGTTTCTGTGGGCGGAATAAAAGCTTTCTGTCCATTTTCCCAGTTTGATTTAAAAGCATCTTCTGATAATGCTGTATACGTTGGTAAATCCTTTGATTTCATCGTAACAAAAACTGAAGGCGGAAAAAATATAGTTCTTTCAAGAAAAATTCTGCTCCAGAATGAAAGATCAGCAGGGGAAGAAAAGCTGAAAAAAGATCTTAAAATTGGAGATATAATTAAAGGCAGAATTACATCAATCCGGGATTTCGGTTTCTTTGCTGATATAAACGGCGCTGAAGCTCTAATCCCGAAATCTGAAATATCATGGAGCAGAAATCCAGACCCGAATATACTCAAAGAAGGCGATACAGTTACAGTTAAAGTAATATCACTCGATTGGGAAAATAAAAAAATAACTCTAAGCATAAAACAGGCCCTGCCTGATCCCTGGAATAATATTTCAAAATACACCAATGGAACAAGCGTAAATGCAAAAATAACAAATATAATTAATTCAGGCGCATTTGCCGAAATTGAACCCGGCATTGAAGGGTTTATTCATGTTTCTAAAATGAGCAAATTGAAAAAAACCAGCCGCCCCGAAGATGCAGTAAAAAAAGGCGAATCAGTCCGCATTAAGATTCTTGATGTTAATGAAAAAGATAAAAAAATCTCACTGGAACTGTTAACAGGCGAATCCGATCCATGGGAACTGCCTGCAGATGAACTTCTCGGCAAAGTTCATTCAGCAGTAGTTGAATCATCATCCAAAGCAGGAATCACAGCACGTCTTCAAAACGGAATGCTTGGGTTTATTCCCAGAAGCGAACTTGCAAACTCAACTGGAGATCCTCAAAGAGATTATTCAACAGGTAAGGAAATAAAAGCAGGCGTTCTGGAAATCAATCAGAAAGATCAGCGCCTCATTCTAAGCGAACTGCTTGCAGCAAAAAATGAGGAAAATGCGGATTATGGAAAATTTATTGAAAAAAACGCTCCATCAGAAAGCTCTAATCTCGGTTCACAGTTTAAAAATAAATTTGAAGATATACTGAAAAATGTGGATACCCGTAAATGATTAAACTTAAAAACGGTTACGAGGTTGATTTCACTAAAGATTTCGATTTATTTTTTAAAAACCTTCTAACCGCTATTATCCGTGAATCAAAAAGTGCTGTTGAAAAAAACAATAAAGATACAGAGGTTGACGAAGATCTTAATGATAAATTTCTGCAGGAGCTGATGGACAACTGCATTTATGTAACGCATCAGCTTTTTGAACTTTCAAAAACAAATGAAGATCTTTCAAAATTTATGGTTACAGGATTTATTTTCAACAGCATAATTCTTGCACTGCCTGCAGCAGAAAAATTCTCAGGGAAATCATCCGACGAGGAAATCATTCATTAAAAAATCTACAGAAGCTCAAGTATTTCATCAATATCATTCTTTTTAATCAGATCCAGTTTGTTTTTCAATCCCGCATAACCTGTTTTTGTATCAACAGGAATTTTAATATAAAAAAGACCGCCTTCGAAATATTTTGGAATTTCAAGCGATATTTTATTACCTGACATTGAGCTTTTAACAGTATCTGATTTTTTCAGCATTTCAGAATATTGAGGATATCTCAGAGAAAACACCTTATCATGAATTATACTCTCTGCAGTATTTCTATCTTCAAAATTTTCCAGTGTTATTTTATTCAGGACATCTTCATTTATTCCGGATTTCCGGATATCAAAAAGCATATCAGCTATTGACTTGAATAGATTCAGCTTCATTCCTGTTTTATCAGCCCACAAAGCAAGAATAACAGTTGTTTTGATATCAAGCATTAGAACTTTTTCTACAATTTTAAATTGAACGTCTCTTAAATCAAAATAGTTATGGAGTTCTGCCGGCAAAGACATAAACTTTTCTATAGTTTCATTTTTTAAAAAATATATCGGGATCGAAAAATCATTGCAGAAATTTTCTATTTTATCCATATGAAATTTCAGATCATCAATTAAAATTTTTATATATTTAATTTTTCCTGCAGGTCCGATTTCATTATTAAATATTTTAATCTCAGACTGGTTGATAAAATATTTTTCATCAATTGAACTATCTATATAAGCTGGAACTGTTTTTAATCCTATGTTTTTTGCACATTCAATTCTATTGTGCCCGATAACAGGATTATACATATGATTGTTTTCAAGAAGAAATACAGGATTTATTATGCCGTATTTTTTTATCGAATTATTTAATTTTTCAGAATAATTGTTTCTGCTTATTTTATACTTTCTGAAATTGACATCAATCTCATCAATTGCTATTTGCCTTATTTCCAATTTCATAAATCAGACAAGTCCGGTAAGAAGTTCACCAACCTGCTCCGGGTAAATAACCTTAACTCTTGAAAGATTTGGCAGAGCAACTTCAGCTGAAGAAGTAAGAAAGCTTGTACTTACAAAAACACCCTTCTTTGATTTCGTGTCTGTAATAGCCTGAGCAAGATTTCTTAGAGGGATTTCTCCCAGAACAGCCCCCTTCCATCTTCTGACCCATATAAGCGTCTGCTCGCCTGTAGCGGTATCTTTGGCCATGAAGTCTACACCATCAGTATCTTTATATGTGGCAAGTATCTGGTCAACATTATATCCAAGCTTTGCAACTATCCTGTTTGAAATTATTCTGAAATTTTCTGTATCAAGAGCAGTATATTTTTCAATATTCTGGAAATAATCCGTTGATAAAACATGTGATGCAGGACCTTTTCCTTCAGTTGAAGGCACCTTCAAAGAAAAAAGAATATTTTTAAAATCAATTTTTTTCTCGCTTTTCAATCCGCAGATTTCCCATAAAAAATTTTCCGGAAAATAATCTTCAACCCATTTATCATACTGATCTGTAATATTATCAGAATAAAAATCAGCTTTTGCATGTTCAGGCGACAGCTGTTTTCTAAGTAAAGTGGTTAATACCTGCGTATTTTTATAAGATTTATCCAGCTGATATACGTCACTTAAAACTTCATATGCTTTCTGATAATTTCCATCTTTAATATATGCAAACCCCAGATCATATTTTGTCAGAATAAGCTCATCTTTTAAATCATTTCCAACGGTATATTCAATTATCTCTCTATAAGTCTGATATGATTCATCAAATTTTTTAAACTGAAGATACAAAATTGCAAGAAGTCTTTTGGCAATCAGAAATGCCGTCTGATCAGGGCTGTTATCTACTACTTTTTTCGCATAAATAATTGCATTTTTATAATCCTTTCTTCGCTGAAATGCAAAGGATGCGCTGATATTTGCAATATCCGAATCCGGTTTTAAAAGGCAGGCCTGCTGAAAACAATCAGAAGCTTCGTGAGCTTTCTGAAACATATATCCAGCCATTCCTGTTCCATACATAACTTCAAAATTTTTTTTATTATGCTCAACAAGTTTTTCAAAATACTTATACGCCTGATCAAAAATCTCCTGTCCGAGAAACATAAAAGCAACCTGATACATTGCCTCAAAATCTGCAGGGTAAACATTCAGAATATTCAGATAAGACTGCATAGCCTTTTCATGTTCCCCTCTGTAAAGATAAGCTTTAGCAAGCTTTCTTAATACTTCAATTTTATCCACTTCATAATTATACTTATCGATTTTCATAATCTCTTCAAGATGAATTACAGCCTGATCGATCATATTGGTTTTCTGATATAGATTTGAAAGGCGGAAATGTATCAATATGTTCCCTGAGTCTTTTTCGAGAATTTTTTTATATTCAAGAATAGCTTCCCTGATCATATTCTGTTTTAAAAAATTCTCAGCTCTGTTCAGCGGATTTAACTTTGGAGATAATATATAAATATAATATACAATGGCTCCAAATATTATAAACAATGTTATTAGCGAGGGTAAAAGCATATATCACCTGTATTAATATCAGGAGATAAAACAGATCTCCTTATTATTATTTTCGGTTTTTTCAGCTGATTTTTAAACAGGAAGAGTCTATTTTTTTACAAAACGTACTAACGATGGCCATCCATTTAGAAAAAAAGAACCATTCTGCTCTTTTTTTAAAATAAAATCCTCCCCGGGAGTAATTTTAGCTTTAAAAGGCAGGTTTATTATAAGCTGAGGCGGGATAAATTTTGGAATTTTATCAAATTGTATCAGAACTTCTGTTAAAGAGGATGTAATATGAATACTTAAAACCCCGAATCTTGAAGGTGCATTTTCAATTATAATTTCAAATCCGGGATTAAACCATTCCGGATTTGGAACCGGAAGGATATCAAGGCTTTCCGGGTAATCAATAAAAAGAGAATTGCGGATTGCAGAAAAAAATACTGCACCCATCAGGGATGAGCTGTCATCTGTATAAACAGCTGCACCGTTTTGCGGATTTACGTATGATGATAAAGAAAAAGCTGTCTTTCCTGATTCCATTATTGCTTTGACAGTTTCAGTAGCATCCGTATGTTTAAGCATCAGCATTGCATTTGCAGCTGATGCTGAAGTAAAAAGGTCCACCCCTAGACTTTTAACATAAACAGGAAACGCACCGAAAATGCTTTTTATTTTTTCAATTATCTGAAGAGTTAATTCATCACCTGAAGACAGGATTTGAAATGGATAAATTGAAAAAACATCTGAAATAAAAAATTCTTCATCCGGAATATAATCTATTGAATTATATTTTTTAAGATATGTGTGAATTAGAGCCTCAAGCCTTGAGTATTCCTTTTCAAATCTATTTTCATCCCCGAATATTCCCATGCAGCGCGCAAGATATGCTGCCTGCTTCAAGCTTCCGCAAATAAGCATAATTTCATAATTTTTCTGATATAGGTCCGCTTTATTCAATTCGTTTCCGTAAAAATCTGATAATTTTTTTATCTTTGAAGAAATGCCGAGAAGAAAAAAAGTTTTTTCTTTTACAGTAAAAAAAACAGACTGGAGGTATTCAGAATCTCTGCTTTTTATAAAAATATCAGATATTGAAAGTATTAGATAGCAGCTATTAATAATATCAATTTTTTTTATTTTTTTTGGATTTATATTTAAACTACTGATCTGGGTATCAGCTATAGAGATTGATTCCCTGAAATACCCCATTCTATTAAAACCATGTATAGCCCAGAATGACTTTTTATAATCCTGAATGCCGTCAGCTGAATTTAAAAGACCGTTTCTCCTGATATTAAGGCATGAAATTTTCAGAAAATAAAACCATTTTTGAAATTCATTATCTGAAATTGTCAGTTTAAATCCGCTGTTTAATACAGCTCCTGAATATGAAACAAACTCATCCCTGAGATCTTTATAATTGGAATTTAATTCTTTTATATAATTTTTATCATCAAGACCTATCCGCAGATGAATTTTTCTTCCTGCTTTATTTACCTTATAAACTGCTGCAACAGAAGCAAGCCCTTCAGAACAGGTTGATTTATATGATATATGCTCCATGGATAAATTAAACTGTAAATTTGCATTTTCAGAAATAACAAAATCAGGCTTCTGGTCAAGAGCAGCATGCTTTGTGCCGTTAGTTTTAAAGATTAGTTCTTCTTTAATAAATTCAGCTTTTTTAATTGTTCCAAGTTTTGAATAATTATAAGGCCTTAGAACTACTGCAACATGAAAATCTGATGTTCCGGAATAAGAACAATCAATCTCAATAACAGCTTCATCAATATCCGTCCTTGCACCATATACAGTTTGAGACAGATTAAATTTGCCAGCTTTTGAAATAAAAGAAGTTAAATTCTGAATATAATTTCTTTTTATCTTTACCTGATCAAAATTTTCCTGGGGCCTGAAAAGCGTGCCGTCTTCAATGCACCATATTTCAAATGACCAGTCAGCATATGAAACAGAAATCATGCCTGAATAGTCGATCATTAGTTTTTCGCTGGATAGGAAATTTGTAAATGGAAGGATATCAGCAATAACATTGTTAATTAAAGGATTTGTTATTTGACTGAAATATTTTGATTTAGGATCTAAAGATACATTTAACCACAGAGGCCATTTAAAAAAAGGATGATTCTGAAAAATTTGATAATTTTTAATTCCAGTAGAAACATTTGCATTATATGTTTCATTTTTCAAAGGATTATTATCATTAAAAAACATTTTTTTAAACGGCCGTTGAATTTGCTGATTTAATAACGTTAAGCTAATTTAAATGAAGCGATCGCTTCCTCTTCTGTCTCATAAATGTCAAACATATCCATAAGCTCAACTACTTCAAAAATCTTTTTAACAGCGTTATTCATATTGCACAGTCTGAGGGATCTTTTTGTTTCTTTCAGAATTCTCATAGTAGAAACAAAAATTCTTAATCCTGAACTGCTCATATACTCAACATCTTTCAAATTAAGAAGCAGATGTTTTCCTGTTTCTGTATGAATAATATTATTTATTTCTTTTTCAACATCAGCAGAAAGATGAACATCAAGCCTGCCTGCAAGATTGATAACTATGACATTATCCACGGTCTTTGTATTTAAATTCATAATAATCTCCTAAAAAAATTAACATTTATAAGTCTGGGCGCTTTATCAGGAATTAAAATATGCTTATTTCAAATATTCCTGACTTATTCGGATGTCCTGCCCGATTTTGAATAACCGATTGTGTATATTACAATGCTTAATAAAAATAATCAATCTATTTTTTTTATTTTTCCTCCTTTGAATACTTTTTTGTTAAAACAAGACCAATCAGATTTATTATAAAAATAACAGCAAAAGCGACTCCAAGGATAATAATTAAAGTATGAACATGATTTGCAGCATAAACTCCCTCAGCATTTTCACCTTCAGGAACTTTTGCAAAAAAAGCAGAAATGCTGGTTTTTAACAGTAAAAATGAAGATAATAATGGAAAGACTAATCCATTATAATAAACAAGGCCCCTGTATTTAACAGGATCAAATAGCGGCATTATCATTGCTATACCTGATGTAAAAACCATAGCTGAAAAGGCCTGAAGTATAATATACATTGGAGCAAGAAGTTCATCGCTTCTAACCTGCTCAAGCCAGGTGTCAGGAACATTTTCAGCAAAAATCTGAAGAATTTTCGTTGGAGAAAAATAGAATGCCAATCCGCATATTATATATATAACTCCTGTAATAATTATAAAAACCTGAAGTATATTCGTTGCTTTTGATCTCATTTCGCCCCCTGAATTGAGTTGAGAATTTTAAATGATAATTCCTGTGAAACTTTAACTATTCTGTCTATTTTTATATCTCTTTCCGAGACTTCAAGCAAAATATTTTTATCAGAAACAAGCGAATATGCTTCGTAAGGCAATTCATAAAGAGATATGATATTTTTATAAAAATTCAAAACTCTGGTGTCTGTAAATGTTAATTTTTCAGAATTTTTTACAATTATATGGTAAATCTCATCAACCCCGGTTAAAATCAGATCATCCGGACGCGGTCTTATATATGGAAGCCCTGAATTGTATCGATTACCGGAAATTATATTATCTTTAAAAACAGGAGACAGTGAAAATGATGATATGAACGCATCTTTTATATAACCCGTTGAAACAATTTTTTTATTATTATACGAATTATCACCAAGCATTGCCCAAGGAGCAGTTTTAAACATCTCAATACGATTCTTTCCGAAAATATCTTCTGCTGATTTTCTTATACCGGATAAATCGAAAACAAAATCATTTGGAAAAGATACATCAAGAAATTTATTTATTTTTTCACCCTGGAAAAATTTTTTCAGAAGTTTGGAAAAGTCGCTCTCGTTTTTACTGACAGTAAATAAAGATAAAATTAAATAACCATAAGAAGAAGCATAACAGCAGTCAAATCCGAATTTTAATGATTGTGAGGCATTAAGAAATCCTGCGTAAAATAATGAATCTAAAAATTTTGATTCAAAAACACATGCTTTTCTTTTCCTTGAAGCAGATTCAACAATTTCAGAAATTTTGTCCGAAGAGGCTATTTCAGATAATTTTAATAAATAATCACCATCTCTGGAATAATCAAACGCAGGTAATATAAACTGCCCCTGTGTTTCTCCGGAATTTCCGGAATAAAATTCATTTAAAACATAATGAACACTCTGACCATAAATGAGTTCCTGATCAAAAATATCATAATATTGCTCAAGTGATGATCTTTTTTTTAGTATCCCGTATATAATATCGGAAATTGAAAATGCAGCTTTTCTAAGATCTTTGTCTTCATTTGAAAGATCAAGAATTATATATTTATATTTCTTTGAAAGGATCAGAGTAATGGCCTGTAAAATTTCAGGATTTACGCGAACTTTAGAATCATGGGAAATATTCAGCAGGGAAACACCATTACCAGCGTCAACTATTCTATCTGTTAAAAATTTTTCTGTATCAAGTGAACCTGTTTCTTTCTGCGACAAAGGTGGAAAAATTTTACTTCCAAAATAATTAAAAACAGTATCTCCGTTGTAAGACAGATCAAGAATTACAGTGTTTCCATTTCCAGCAAGCGCAGACCCGAGAGCTGAGCTTAAAAAAGTTTTCCCTGATAACGGATCAATACTGAAAACTGATATAATCCTAGACTTTGTCATATTAAAATCGAGACCAAAACCTGATAATCCAAAACCAAATTTTTCTATGATCCGTAGATATCCTCTAAGGGTTTTAATTGAGGTAAAGAAAAATTTCACAAGCTCATCGGCATCCATAACAGCAATAATGGAATCTGTTAAAGCTTTTACAGCTCCTCTATGCCTGTTATCACTGAAAGGAAGATTTCCAAAAAAAGATCCCGGAGAAAGATATACAATATCACTCCTCCCTGATGCTTCAATTTCAAACATTCCATCGATAATGATATTTAATGAATTATTTTTCTTAACATCAAAAAGCTGGCCTTTTTTCAAAGATGAGGTTTTGACTATTTTTAAAAGCCCTGGCAGTTCTTTTTCAGTTATGTATCTGAAAAGCGGATTAGATCTGATAATTTGTTCAAGATTATACATTACAACCGGCTCCGCCAGTTAAATCTTCTTAAGAAGATTTATCAGTTCGGTTTTACCAAAAAGATCAATCGGTCTTGTATTTGCGAATTCAATTGATTTAGAATCAAAATCCCCGGCAGTAATAATAACTACCCTGAGAGCGTTTTTTAGCTTCAACCCCTCGTGCAGCGTCCGCAGCAGTCTTTCCTGAACCTGATCAGTTGTTCTTATTACCCTGATTATTTTATTAAACTGCCTTGCATTTCTCCATTTGCCTTCTGAATCTGAAGCAATTATTTCAATTTCAGTGTCATTGATTATTTCAATTTCCATGACATTAAACCCCATGGATTCCACCATTTTTCTTGTCATATGTTCGAATTGAGATAATCCGGCTATCATAAAATCTTTTATCCTGTCATCCTGTCTGAACTCGGAATAATTTCTTAATTTTTCCTGAACATCTCTGAAATTGTTGTTCGATTCAGCAATTTTCTCCCAATTGACAATTGCAGAATGAATATCTCTCATCTTCTCATGGCATTCAGCCATAAAATATCTTAAATTCAGATCAGTTTCAGATCCTCTTTTAGAAAATTTCAGGCCACGTTCAAATTCCATTATAGCTTTAGGATACTGCACCTTATCCATAAGACATGAACCTTTTGCGAGAAAAGCTTTCACTTTTAATTCATCACTTTTCTGGGCAGTTTCAAATTCTTTTATGGCCCACTCGTAATCGCCAATCTGCCTTAGAACAAGCCCCAGATAATAATGTGATTTATAGTTAGATGGATCGAGTTTAATGGAATTAATAAACATCTGCTTCGCATCAACATAAGTACCGGCTCTATAATTTATCTGGCCGAGATAATAATATGATGGTTCATAGTTAGGATTTGAAGCCAGACTTTTTTTGAAAAATCCTGCAGCTTTTTCCATTACATTCACATCAAAAAATATTTTCCCGAGTTCGAAATAATTTTCAAAATTAGCAGGATCTATTTTTGTAAGAATAAGATATTCATTTTTTGCTTCTTCAAGTGATTTTCTGTCTTTATATAATTTTGCCAGATTAGATCGGACTACTGTTTCTCTTACTTTATCATCAAATTTGGCGAGCTTAAGCACCTGACGGTATTCAACTATTCCGTATTGAATATTATTTTCTTTTAAATAAGCAGTTCCAAGGAGAAAATGAGCATAGGCATTTCTATCATCTTTTTCAAGTACATCATTCAGTTTTTTTATCGCCAGTTTTGTTTGTCCTGCTTCAATCATTTGAGCTAATTCATCAATCTTTTTAGGAACAACAAATGTTTGTACTATATATAAAACTATTATAGCAAACATGGCAAAAAAAACAAATATCATTATATATGTCAGCATATTGTTAAGAATCCTGTCGATAAAACAAGAATATAGTATTTATTAAAATAAGGGAATCCCGATAAATCATTTTATTAACATTCCCTCGGGTTCACAACAATAGTAAAAATCAGTTTTATTCATATTTTTTATCTGAAAAAACTAATTTTTAGAGGTTCCCATAATTTAATTATTTAATATAGAAACAACTCGATATATTTGTCAAGATTGTTCTTGTTTTAATATTTTTTTTACAATAAAATATTACATAACAAAATTAATAGATAAATTTTAGAAATAATTTCAATACTGGAATAATAATTGACAAATAACAGAGATATTCAAAATATCCGAAAGTCTTAAACAGGGGGCGTAGCTCAGTTGGGAGAGCGCTTGAATGGCATTCAAGAGGTCAGGGGTTCGATTCCCCTCGTCTCCAGTTAAATAAACCTAAAGACAATCCACCACAAGCCCATCTCTGAGTTTTGGTTCAAACCATGTAGATTTTGGAGGCATAAGTTCCCCTGCATCTGATACTTTTATCAACTGGTCAACAACAGTCGGAAACATTGAAAAAGCAACAACATCCATACCGGAATCAACCCTTTTTTCAAGCTCATCTGTTCCGCGTATTCCGCCAATAAAATCTATTCTTTTATCTTTTCTCGGATCGCTTATTCCAAGAACCGGAGAAAGCAATTTATCCTGCAATATCTTTGCATCCAGCTGATCAAGAACACCGCTTTCCAGCTTAAATTCCGGTTTAACTGTATACCATTTCCCGCCAAGGTACATTGAAAATTCATGCATTCTCTCAGGAGATTTCACACCGGAAACAGAAACAGAAAATTTTTCAGACACCTTGGCAATAAAAGCTTCGGGCGAAAGCCCGTTCAGATCTTTAACAACCCTGTTATACGGCATAATCATAAGCTCATTATGAGGAAAAATTACAGATAAAAAATAATTATATTTTTCAGAACCGTTATGACTGGAATTTTTCTTTCTTCTCGCCAGTCCCACATTTACAGCTGAAGCAGCTCTATGATGTCCATCTGCAATATATAGATCTTTCCCGGACATGGCATTTTTAATTTTTATTATAGCAGCAGGATCATTGATAACCCTGAAAATATGCCTCACACCTCCTGCTGCAGTAAAATCATAAACAGGTTCAAGTTTTTCATAATCAGAAAATACGGATTTTCCGGATTCTTTATATAGAAGATATACAAGCCCGGTATGTGCATTGACTGTATCGAGATGTTTTATTCTGTCATTTTCTTTTTCAACTCTTGTAAGCTCATGCTTTTTGATGATTCCGTTAACATAATCATCAATGCTGACAGTGGCAACTAGTCCGGTCTGTGATCTCCCTTTCATAACAAGAGTATATAAATAAAAACATGGAGTAGAATCCTGTTTTAGTATTCCATCATCAATATATTTTTTAAGGTTTTCTTTGCCTTTATTATAAACTGCATCACTATAAATATTTATATCAGAAGCGAGATCAATTTCAGGCCTGGTTATTCTAAGAAAAGTTGCCGGCTCCTTTTCAGATTCACGTCTTGCTTCATTATCTGAAAAAACATCATACGGCAGAGAAGATATTTTCGCTGCCGAACCGGTATCCGGACGAAAGCCTTGAAATTCTTTTATATTAGCCATTCACCAACCTCAAACTTTTTTTTCAAACGTCCCGCCATGGACAGTAATGAATTTCTCGATATAATATTTTCTTTTGCCTGCAGGTATTACAAACTCAACTACATCACCGGCTGCTTTTCCGTTCAGGGCAGCACCAATCGGAGAAGATATGGATATTTTACCTTCAGACGGGTTTACATCCCCCGGAGAGACAAGGGTAAATTCGATCCTGGAATCTGAATCTTTGTCTACAACTGTAATTTTTGAACCATAACCGATTTTATCAGTTGAAATATCCTCAATCTTAAGTGCACTCATCTGATTTAACTGCTGAGTGAGCTGGGCTATTAATGCCTCTACCATGGATTGCCTTTCCCTGGCTGCATGGTATTCGGCATTTTCCTTTAAATCGCCATATTCTCTTGCTTCATTTATTCTTTTGGGAAGATCAACCTTGAATTCATATTTAAGTTTTTCAAGCTCAACTTTCAGCTGCTGTTTTTTTGCTTCTAAATCCAACATCTATTGCAATACCTTACCTTTCTTTTGATTTCATCTTGATCAGAATTTTAACTTTTTTTCTGCTGTCTTTTTTAATTGTGAAACCGTTTTCTTTTATAGCTTTTTCAATTCTGTAAGTCATTAAATCAACTACTTTTTTCATAGGTTCATCCTTGAACAATTTGATAAATATAAAATCCTTTTTATATTTTTGCTATTCTTTTCATTATCGGCACTAAAATATATAGAATAAACCATTTTATAATCGATTTAATCCTTGACTATAATAAAAAATACATTAAATTTGCATCTCTGTGACAAAAAACCGGAATACTCCGAAAAAAACATTATGAACGAAACCCATTCTGAAACATTGAATTATTCTGAATTCTGGAATAGGAATCTCCAGCAGATTGAAGATATAAAGCAATCTCTTATTTTATCCATCAATAAACTTGAAAAAAACCAGCCCGATTTTGAATTTCTTTTCGATGAAATAATTGATAAAATCAACATTCTTTCTTCTATTTATTCCTGTTTAAACGAGGTAAAAGGCGGGGATTATGTTTTAAAACTCAAAGCTCTAATGACTGAGTATAAGAATAATAATGGGAGGATTGATTTTAATTTAATTTCATTTTTAATTGATAAAATAACCTCAATGACAGAAGAAAGTCTTGAAAATTTCCCTGCAGTGCATCACAGTATTGAATCAGATATTCCTATTAAAATAATTATAGATCCGAAAAAAGAAATAAAGCATAAATGGCTGACCTTTGAAAAGAACGGATCCTGGTTTATACTTAAATATAATGATATAAAAATTTTAAAAAACAACAGGCAGATTACAGAAAAAAACATGGGATTCGGAATCCTGGAAATAACAGATGGAAACGAAAAATATATCTGCAGAAACCTGTTTTCAAAAATAAACTCGGAAGAAGGGAAAAATAATTATTATATTATTCCAGACAGCGGAAGGAAAAATTTTTCTGCAACACGAACAGGTAAGAGGATTTACTCAACAAAAGATTTTATTTCTTCCAAAATTAAAGTCTTTAATAAAGTCGGGAATTCAGGGATATCTCCCGGCAGGGTTAAGTTATTCGGCAAAAACCATATTGTGCTCAATTAGTCTTTCTGCCGAGGGCCTCAATTATTAAATCCGAAAGCTCTCTTGCATTTTCTGCATAATTCCCATTTTTATAAAGAGCGGATATTACTGCTGCACTATCAGCTCCGGCTTCAATTACTTCCTTAATATTTTCTTTGCTGATACCGCCAATTGCCACAAGCGGTTTATCTATTTCAGATTTAATTTTTTTTATTATATCAACGCCAATACCATGAATGTCATTTCCGTTTTTGCTGGACGTATTAAATACAGGACCTATAGCAATATAATCAGGAAACTCTATGTCTGCTTCGCAAGCCTGATCATAAGAATGTGTTGAAATACCAATTATCGAATCATGAGTAATTATTTTTCCTGCATCTTTTATTGATATGTCATCCTGCCCCAAATGAATTCCGTCAGAATTTGAAAGAAAAGCTATAGCCGGATGATCATTGACAATGAAAAGAACATCTGCACTTTTACATAAATCAGAAATTTCCATTGCAGTTGAAAGGAATTCCTTTCCTGATGAGTTTTTCATCCTGAGCTGAATTGCTCCTGCACCGCCTTTTATAAAAGATTCAGCTGTCTTCCTGTAGCTGTTTTCTTTTATAAATTCTGAATCAAGAATAGCATAAAGCTTTCCTTTCAGATTATTCACTTTAACGGTTTTTATAATATAAGAGAAAGCAATCTTTTCAATATCATACAAACTGAATCTTAGTGATTGAAAATCTGCAGATAATGAGGAAGAAAGAATTTTTGATAATTCTTCAATTACCCTAGCTGCTTCAATAGCCCTGTGAATATTCGCTTTGAAAACATCCTGAATGTTTTCTCTTATTTCACCTGAAACTGCATCTGCAAATTTCTGCTTATCCGCGTTTACATCTCTTGAGGATAAAAGCATATTTCCCGGCAGTGATTTTATTGAGTGTTTGATACTATGCCTCAGCTTTTTAAAGCTGGAAGACAAGTCATGATTTAAATAATAAAACCTGAATATGTCCTCGCAGACACGAAGTCCTTCCATGCATCTGTTAAAATTGGCATCCAGAGCAGTATATATCGAACCCGTCATTTCAGCCGCCGCCGACAAATGAAACTATTTCTATAACATCACCATCTGAAATAACTTCAGAATTGAATTTATCCCTATGAACTACTAATGAATTTTTTTCAACAATAACTCTATCCTTGCTGATTTTATAAAAATCAAGTAGGTCATTTATAATTCCGCCTTCGAAATCAATATCGTTTCCGTTTACCCTGATTTTCATTTCCCGCTCATTTCATAAATAATAATTGATAAAAAAACTATAACTGCTGTTTCAGCCCTTAGATGACTGAAGCCGAAATTAACACCAGTAAAACCTTTATCATATGCCTCAGAAAGTTCCCTGTCAGTAAATCCACCTTCAGGGCCGATTAGAACTGTAACAGGAGTATTCTTTTCAACTCGGTCTAAAGCATCCTTTATATTTATTTCAGCACCTGGATGTGCTATAATCTTTATACCGCTGCTTTCGATATTTAGAGCTTTATTATATTCAAGAGGTTCGCAAATTTCAGGCGGAAGATCCCTTAAAGACTGTTTTGATGCTTCAAGAGAGATTTTTTTCCATCTTTCTATTTTAGATTTCTTTTTATTTGAAATGTCAGTTATGGTTCTTTCTGTATTAACAGGTATTATGCGGGAAGCGCCGGTTTCAACTGCCTTTTGAATTACAAAATCAAAATTTCCGGATTTAAGAATTGCACACATCAAAGTAACATCAATTATTTCAGCAGAATCCGAAACAATCCGGCCGAGCTTTGCTTCAAGGAAGTCTGTATATATATTCATAACTGATGCCTCATAGAGGATTCCATTATATCTTACTTTAATTGCATCATTTATCTTAATACGCCTTACTTTTGACAGATGATAAAAATCGCTTCCGCCGATTATAAAGCTTCCATCGGATTTTATTTCATTTAAAAAAAACTGCGGCAATTTTTATTCCCCCAGTCTCTCTGATCTGAACATTGACCTGTCAAGCTTGACTGCATTATCAAAAGCTGTAAAACTTATTATAGAAACTGTTCCCTGGCGGATATCCATCATATCGTATCTTATTGGAAGAATTCTTCCATCTTTCTCCATTGTTTTCGCAATAGTAAGAAATTTAAAAATAACCTTATCCCTGTCATGATAGTCAATTCTCAGCGGAATAAATTTGTCTTTTGTAACAAACAATGTCAGCTGACCATACTCGCTTGTTTTAAAAATAGGACGGAGAATGATTTTATATGAATCGAATCCTCTGATAAAAGCATCGCCTTCTATTGTTGCAGTGTAATTTGTCTGCAGCTCGGCATTTGAAAGATCCAGATAGGCAAAATTTGTAGAAAGTATCGGATCGAATTTATCAATTCCGAGCTTATGATAAAGACGGATTGCAAGAATATTATAAACCCATATATCCTCACCCTTCATATTATAAAGAATCTTTACCTGGTCTCCCCTTTCGCTGCTGCTGAACTTGAAGAGGCAGTCATCGCCTGAGACAAATCCGGAAAGGTCAATTACATATGACTTTCCGTCAGGCCTGATATGTTTAATTACTCCTTTAATCTGGCCCTGCGGATACTTCATTATATTATCAACCCTGGCTAGAATACCCTGGGCAGTAATTTCAATTTTCCGCTGTTCCTGAGAAAATACTGATCCATAAAGAATCATTATTATAATAATTGAAGCGGAATATTTTCTTGTATTGATCATTCTCAACAGCTCAGGTTTTTTCAGACGTATAATATTTATTTTCAATTCCGCTATTAAGATCAGGGCGGAGTTTTTCAGCGTCATATAAATATATGTGAATCATTTCATCCTGTTTTTTTTCAGAATTAATATGAAGCAGCACCCTGATGCAGTTTTTAAGGCTGCCTGCCACAGGTATTTCATTCGTACACATAAGAGGAGTGTAGACCCATCCGAGTTTTCTGGCAGCTACTGCTGGAAATTCAGCATCTATCCCGTCTGTAACAGAAAATACTGCAGATGCAATATCTTCGATACTGATATTATTTTTATTAATCATTATCTCAAGCATCTCCCGGGTCCTGCCGATTATTTCTTCTTTTGTATTTTCAAGAATACTTGTCGCACCCCTTACACCTCTAACTGCCATCATGCCTCCGTTTCATTCAGTTTCACTATATCAGCGCCAATGCTTTTCATCAGATTGAAAAAATCAGGGAATGTTACTGAAACAGATTCAGCTGTATTTATCTCAGTAAATCCGGAGGCGCCTAAACCGGCCACAGACAAAGACATTACAACCCTGTGATCACCATGCCCGTCAAGCTTTGCGCCGTAAAGCTCTGATCCTCTTATAACAAGACCGTCTGGAAGCTCTCTAATATCAGCCCCCATTTTTTTCAGCTCGTTACACATTACGGAAATCCTGTCGGTTTCCTTGAGTCTTGCCTGAGGAACATTTATAAGCCTTGTTTCGCCTTCTGCAAAACAAGCAGTTACAGCAAGAGCCGGAAGAGCATCAGGTATTGCATTTAAGTCAAAAGTACCGCCGGTAAGATATTCGCCCTTAATGGTTATTTTCATATTATCAATTTTTACTTTACAACCCATTTTTTCAAGTATGCCGACCAGGGCTTTGTCTCCCTGCGTATCATTATAATCAAGCCCGTTTAACGCCAGTTCCGAATTTGTAACAGCTGCAGCAGCCATAAAAAAAGCAGCTGAAGAAAAATCAGCAGGAACATAATATTCGAATCCGGCAACCTTCTGTCTGCCTTCTACTGTGATAGTTTTAAAATCATTATTTTCGTATTTCAGGCCAAGCCTGTCCATCCATGCAAGAGTCATTTCAACATATGGCTTTTCATTTAAAAGCGGTATATGAATTACAGATTTCCCTTCAGCAAATGCACAGGCAATAAGGAGAGAGGTCAGATATTGAGATGTCACAGCCTCGACTTCCGTAACACCACCCTTTAACGGTCCCTTTACAATCACAGGAGGCAATCCATTCTGTCTTGTTGAAACAGTCTCCGTTCCAAGTCTGTTCAGCGAATCAAGCAGTCCCTGTACCGGCCTTTTCCTGATCTGGGCATCTCCGGTAAAAACAGTATATCCGTTTATCAATGAAGCAAGACCAAGCCCTATGTACAGAGATGTACCGGAATTTCCTATATCAACAACATTTTCAGGAGTTTTGAGAAGCCCGCCGGTTCCGGAAACAGACCAGGTATTTCCTTCTTCTGTGACTTCCGCACCGAAAGATCTGATCATCTCAAGACCGGATAGTGTATCAGATGAAACAAGAGGAAATTTTATTCCGGAACGGCCTTGCGCCATCAGAGAAAATGCAAGAGCTCTGATGGTGTGGGATTTTGACCCGGGAATATTTACTTTGCCGGAAACATTTGATTTTTTAACAGAAAATATCATGACTCTACCGGTTTTAACCTTGTAAACACTCCGGCAAAATATTCTTCCATAATTTTACCATTATTATAGAAATATACTTTTTTGAAAAAATCCTTATTGTCATTTAAGATCTTTTCCGCGGAGGCTGTGTTGCTGCCGAATATATTTTTAAAAAAATCATTTCTTAAATTCAAATCAACCTCGAATTTTTCATTATATGTCTTTCCGAGCTTAAATTCATTCAATTCAAGAAATGTGATGAGATCCTCCTGCATGTAATAATCATTATGAATTGGGAAAGCTGCCCGTACCATATCGTCATAAAGCCCATCCATATCAGTACTGTCTATTACCGAAGCAGCTACAAAAAATTTACCTTCAAACTGAAGAGCCCTCCTGACTTCATCTACAAACGGGCCTGTTTCAATAACACTGAAATTATCAATATCAACAACCAGATCAGCGCAGAAATAATCTGCAGGAAGATTTTTAAAATCACCGTTTATTATATTTATTTTTTCAAGAAGCGGATTTGTCTTGTTTTTTATTACAAAATCTTTAATTACTTTCTCCGACTGCTCAATAACTGCAATATAAGGACAGGATGTAGCCATATCAAGAAGAAGCCTTCCTGAACCTATTCCTGCTTTTAAAACAACGCCGGGAGAGTAAGTGCCTATAGTTTCAAGTAGAATATTTTTAAGCCAGGTATAACGGAAATCCGGCTCAATCATAACTCCGGCAAAATAATCCTTATATAAAAATTCGAGATAATTTTTATTCCTATCATCAATCATGTTTTATCCTTTTTATTAAAAATTTCTGTTTATTAAATTTTAATCAATTATAACAAATAATAACGAAATGCAGATAATTTAATTACCTGATATAATAAGAAACAGCAGATGTACCATAAATTTTTGTTTCTAATTTTGTAAATCCGGAAAAATTTTCTTCCATTTTATTTTTTACATAATGCTGAATGATTATAACACCGGTTTCCTTCAATATGGCGCTTTTCTCAACTACAAGAAGCAGATCTTTATAATAGCTATATACCTCTTTTTCTTTTATATATGGAGGATCAAGAAAAATAAAATCTGCAGAAATTCCTTTATTTGAAATATATCTTAATGCCCTGTCTGCATGTAAATTATAAATCTGATAATTTTCTGCCAGACCTGCCTTATCAAGAAATAATTTAATAAAATCTATTTTTTTCCTGTCAAAATCATTAAAAACTGTAAATGCCCCCCTGCTTAAAGCTTCTATACCCATTTGTCCGGAACACGCAAAAAGATCAATGAAAACTTTTCCATCCAGAAATTCTCCTATAGAAGAAAAAACTGCACCCTTAATTTTCTGAGGTGTAATTTCGGCTTTATTGAATTTTTCATTTGAAAAAGGGATTCCGCGCCCTTTTAAAATTCCTGTAATAATACGGACTGAAGCCATTGATTACTTATCCGAAGCAGCTGCTTCCCTGATTTTTTCCAGGAATTTCTTTGGATCAAGACCATTGTTGATTATTATTTTTTCAAGAGTATCCTGTTCAACTCCCTTGCATGAAGGGCAAATCAGGTTGTAGCTTTTGAAAACAGATGCTGTTTTTTTATATTTCCTTAATACTTCTGCTGCAATTGATTTTTCAGAAATTTGCATTTTATTATCCTGTTTTGCTGTATTTTAAAAGAATTATTTTACTGCCTTTTTGGATGCTCTTGAGAAAACTGTTCTTATAAAAATAGATATCACTTTGTCCGCTGTTTTTTGTAATGAAATAAAATAAATAATAAAAATATCTTAAATTTTATTAACCAATATATTGAACAAATTTAATTTTATAATTGAAGCTTAACTTCAAACATAAAAAACATTCTATAAATATAGTTTATTTTATTCAATTAAAATAATGAATTTTAGTTGCAAAAAAAACACCCTGGCATGATATTGTCATCCGTATAATAATTAAGAAAAAGCGGGATAAAACAATGGCAAAATGTGAATTATGTGGCAAGGGCGTTCAATTCGGACACAATGTGAGCCACTCCAATAAAAAAACAAACAAGATCTGGCATCCGAATTTGAAAAAAGTAAGAGTCCTGGTTAACAGCGGAACAGTATCAAAACATGTATGCACAAGATGCATAAGATCAGGATTGGTTGTTAAAGCCGGCTGATTGAAATATTTATAAACAATCAACTTCAGAAAGCTGTCTGCAAAAGACAGCTTTTTTTTTCATAAATCAAAATCCTTCCAGCCTTTGATATAATAATTATAAAGAATCGGCCTGTTAAATGTATTAATTTCGGTTTCAGAAGCAATTGAATCCTTTGAAAACACCATTGATGCAGAAAATGTTTCAGGGCTGAAATATTTTCCTGGTACAGCATCAGTTAAAGATGAAACGTCGATTTCGGATTTAGAAGCAATATTGAATCCCCAGTCGCCGAATGTTGGAATATATATATGATATGGAATAACTGTTTTGAAAACCATGCCTAAAGTTTTATTAATGCACCAGAACGCATCTTTCGCAAAAAGCGGTGATGTTGATTGTGTTACGAAAATGCCGTCTTTATCAAGCGATCTTGCAATCAGCTTGAAAAACTCAACTGTATAAAGCTTAGAAATGGTTTCATCATGCGGATCAGGAAAATCTGCAATTATTACATTGAATTTCAAACCCTTTTCAAGCAGATAGGTATATGCATCACCTACAATAACCTTGACCCTTTTATCTGAAAGAGATGATTTATTAACTCTTTTTAAAGAGGAATTATTTTTTGCAAGATCAATTATTGCCTGATCGAGCTCAACAAGCGTAACATTTACTGCAGGAAAATTCTTCAATATCTCATTCACAGCAAGCCCGTCGCCTCCCCCTAGAATAAGAACTTTTTTATCGGCAGATTTCGACAGGTGCATTGCGGGTAAAGTCAGCATCTCGTGATACCTGTATTCATCAAACGTGGAAAACTGCAGCGAACCGTCAAGATAAAGCCTGAAATCAGATCCGTTTCTCGTTAATACAATCTCCTGATATTTTGATCTTTTTGAAAATACAATATCGTCTGAATATAATCTTTTGTGAATGATGTCAGTAAGCATTCCCGAATTGGCAGTTAAACCTATAAGTATCATCAAAGCCAATACCGGAAAAAGATAATCGGATTTTCTCTTGCCGGTGTAATCAATTCTGTAAATGATATATAGAGCAACAGATATATTTATCATACCTATAATCAGGCTTGTGAGAAAACGTCCCACAAATGGAAAAAGAACAAGCGGAAACAGAAGCGAGCCTGCAAGCCCCCCAAGATAATCGAGAGTGAGAATATTTGACAGTACTTCCTTCAGTGATCCGTATTTCTTCATTATTCTTGTAAGAAGCGGAATTTCAAGCCCTACAAGCGTTCCGATAATTATCAGAAAAAAAACATGAAGCATATAAAATGATGCGGAAAAAGAAAATAGATAAGTAAGCAGAATGACACAGATACCGCCGGTAAATCCGAGTATAGCCTCGATTAAAATAAAATTTTTTACAAGATTGCCGTTGATATATCTTGATAAAAATGAACCAAGCCCCATTGAGCTCAGAAAAACCCCGATAGTTATTGAATACTGCTGAACCGGATTCCCCAGAAGATAGGTTGCAAGTGAGCCAAGTACGAGTTCATATATTATCCCGCACAGAGATAAGAAAAAAACAGAGAATAAGAGTATTCTCTGTTCTGATGAATCAAGCCTGTTCAAAATTATCTACTGAGTCTTTGCTTCCTGAGACTTAACTTCCTGAGTCTGCGGTGCTTTCTGTTTTACAGATGACCCCATTGTAGAAGGAGAAGAAATAACTGCTGCAATAATAATTGATATGCCTAAAATTACAGATCCGATTATTATACCAAGAGCAGTATTCTGATCTTCAGCAATCTCCTTTTTAATTGAGAAAGGTGAAATAATAATTACTACGACAAAACCTACAATCATCATGACAATTCCGAATAAAGAATATATTCCAGTGTCAAGAATTCCGTAAATGTAATTGCTCCAATTCATAAGATTCTCCTTAAATATTTTTTATGACTGCAAAATTTTTCCTGATTGCAGCCGGGGTTGCAAAAATTATTTTCCTGATCTGAAACTTCCGGTTCCACCGGTTCTGAAATTGGTCCTGCTGCCCTGTCTCAGAGATTTTCTCGCTTCACGTTGAGCTGACAAATACTGTTCCCCTGCGTGCGAATATCCGACAAAAAAACTTGATAGGGTATAAGCTCCGGACATCAACAACAAAGAAAGAATTAAAC
The DNA here is from genome assembly GCA_964392365.1 of uncultured Leptospirales bacterium. GTDB lineage: Bacteria > Spirochaetota > UBA4802 > UBA4802 > UBA5550 > CAYMPH01. The sequence goes on along the minus strand of CAYMPH010000017.1, from coordinate 26,583 downwards.
TTTTTATCATTTCTCATACCCCTGTACAAGATTTTTTCCCACTACAAAAGGCATTGCATTATAACTTTTTGATTTCGACCTGTTCCATAAATATAAAACAATGAATATGGAAAAAATAATAATAAAATAAATTCCGCTGCTTGTGTGGTTTAATTCAATCTTCAAAGCATCAACAGATCTTTTTCTTGCACTAAATGATTCAAGATAAGCATAATACCGCCCTGAGCTATCAAGGACAAAACTGGAATCTGCAGATAAATCCGATTCGTGCCATGAACCTTCGCTGTCAGAACCTGACTCGTCCCAGAAATCGCCATTTACAACATAGCATTCAACCGGGTCGGGCTGGGCATCAACATCATCAAAAAGATTTTTCAGAGACGCAATATCATCTTTCTTTTCAATTACCTTATTCAGGGAATCTTCAGGAATAAGCATCAGCCTGATTGACTGCCATTCGTGATCAAGCCTCTGTATGCTTTCATCAACCGATATTTTTATATTATAAAGGCTTTCCTTTTTATCCAATTCAAAAGGTCCGTATAAGACCCTTGATTCAAACACAGTCTGCCCCTCATCAGATTTCAGCTCATTATTGATAAGGACTTTTTTCCCGCCCATAACATCTTTAACAGGCCTGTCGCCGGCACAGCTGTAAATAAAAAAACCGAATGATATAAGCATGCAGACAAGATATATTACTGATTTTGTTTCATATGATTTTCTTTTCCCTACAGTTAAATCAATAAGTTTCTTATGTTCATCAGACCCGAATGAGTTAATTATTTCTTTATAGGGAATATCAACTCCTTTTGTTACAGACACTTCTTCATCTGAAACTTCTATCGAATACTTTGAGCCGTCTTTTTTTATATCATAACAGGTTATCTGCTCGCCGATTTCAGGCTTCCATGGAAGTTCTCCTTCTGCCAGAACAAGCCTTGCTGAAAATGCTGTATTTTTATTAACCTGTTTCCCGTCAAAATTTATAAATTTTGAATCAGTTTCCAAGTCTATGGCCTGGGGAACATAATCCTCATAAGAACTGACTTCGCCGTCCTCTTCAACAAAATAATGATATGTTCCATCTGAAGAAACCGCGAACCACTCATCCCAGGTTGACTTCTCATATTCATCTTCCTCCTGGTATCTTATTCTGCCGGTAATTTCATATTCTATTCCTTTAATTGTTCCTTTTTTGCCGAGCTTGAACACAGAATTGTCTTTATCAAAATTAAATGTATCATTAAAAGCCAGATAATATTCTTTTGTGTGAATATCATATTCCTTCTTGCATGAAAGACATTTTGCAAAAAAAATCTTTTCTTCATCTACAGTTTTTGAACTTTTAGACAGATCACCGCCGCAGGCAGAACATTTGATAGCTGTTAGTTTATTGTTTTTTGCCATAGAATTATTCCTTGATAACTATATCCCTTTTCAATAAAGGTCTTCCTGTAAAAAGTTCAACTTCATTTTCAGAAAATTCAATTGCAATTTTTTTTCCTTCAGAAACTGCGTCAATATAAGTAATTTCCATGCCAGGCTCTGCCTTAAAATAAAGCTCACCTTCACCGCCTTCAATCGTTGCGTGTCCCTTTTCCTTGATCATAACCTTTTTGCCGCTGATATCAATATTCTGTCCGGCTTTAAGTGTTGATATATTCGGGATATCAACTGCTTCAAGAAGATCCGTATAAATTGAATATGTTCCCTCGTCCTCTGTGAACCATGCGGTCTGTTCATCGTAATCGAGAAACCATTCAGTAAAATATCCGCCATCATATTTATACTTAATTCTGCCGAGTGCTTTGAAAGGCTTACCGAGAATTGTTCCGGCTAATCCGACTTTAAATATGGATGGATATTCTGCAAGTTTGGGATGTTTTCCTGAAGGATCAAGGCCGTTATCATTCACACTGTGATGTGTTCCGCAGTATGAACAGACAACGACCTTGCTGAATCTGTTTGTAATTTCGATCGCTGCTCCGCAAGAGGAGCAATTATACGATGCCATAAACTATCCCTGCTGAGCTCCGCATTCAGGGCAGAATTTAGCACCTGGCTGTAGTTTTGCATTGCATTTCACGCATGGAACACCCTGTGTGTTTGTTCCGCATGAAGGGCAGAATTTTGAACCAGCCGGAATCTGAGCATTGCATTTTGGACATGCCATCATCGCAACTGTCATTTCTTTACCGCATGAAGAACAGAATTTGCCATTTGCCGGATTCATTGCATTGCAGTGAGGACATGCTTTCTGCTGTGCGCCGCCTGCCATTCCGCCGGCCATAGCTCCACCCATAGCGTTACCCATCATATTGCCCATGCCAAGGCCCATACCGGCGCCCATGCCTGCTCCCATCATGCCGCCTGCCATACCTTCGTTTGCTGCAGCTTTTTCCATAGTGTCGAATGTTCTCTTCATCTGGTATTTATCGCCCATGATATCAATCTCAGCTTTATCAGCAAGAGCTTTCTTAAGTCTGATAACTGACTCATCGTCATCCGGAATATTTATTGATTCAACAGCAAAGCGGATTAACTCAAGATTAAAGCTTTCAAATTCCTCTGCGATCTTGCCTTTTCCTGAAGCTCCTATCTCATCATATTGCGCAGCTAGTTTAAGAATAGTGATATTCTGCTTAAGCATGAATTCTGCGATCAGATCCTGAAGTTTAGGCAGTATTATCTGATCTCTAAGTGCTGTGCCTATTTCCTCTGAGGTATAAGCATGCCAGGCTCCTATTGCAGTAATAAGAAAAGCTTTTACATCCTTAATTCTTATAGAATAATTTCCGAAAGCCCTGACAGGAACTGCCAGATTGTAGATCGGATCAAGAATCTGCATTGGAGTCTTTGTTCCCCATTTCAGGTTTGGAATCTCTGTTTTATTCACAAAATAAACCTCAGCTGGGAAAGGTGTTTTCCCTCCGAAAGGAAGATTGACTAGTTTTTCAAGAATTGGAATATTTCCTGTTTTTAAAGTATGTCTGCCCGGCCCGAATGAATCAAGTGCGCGTCCTTCTTTGAATAGAAATGCCTCCTGATTTTCCATGACGATAAGCTGTCCGCCCAGAGAAACTGCTCCCTCCGGAAATTTGTAAATTATTTCATCTTTCGCGTTTTTCCATTCTACAACATCTATTAAAGCCATTTAGATGCCCTCCATAATTTTAAATTTTCTATCTTCATAAGCTTTTTCAAATTCTTTCAGCTTAATTTTTAAGCTTTTTAATATCTGCTCAATTCCTGAAATTTCCGCCTGATCCAGAGATGAAACAAAGGTTCCCATTTCTTCAAGTAGGGATAGAAGCATACTGTCAAAATCAACAAGTTTGCTTTTTTCAGATTCAGTGATCTTCATTTTGGCAAAAATTGAACTGGAATAATCTGCGTACTGGCATTTCTTCAGTATGCGTTCCATGAAAATAGTTACAGATTCTATTTCCTTAACAATACCGTGTTCGCCCTTTCTGACAAGACCTGATGAAAAAGAAGTTATTTCGGATTTAAGTCTTATAAATTTATCTGAAATATATTCCCTCACGACTTTATCTGAATCATATGCTTCAGCGCTTTCAACATAGCTTTTATAGCCGGGAATTACTGCAAGCATCCTGTCAACGATATCCCTGCCCTGACGAACTTTGTCTTTTATCTTAATTATATCCGGATTTTCCATGGTTTTATTAATAACATATTTGACTCGATAAGTCAAGAGATTATTGGAAATTTTTAGATTTTAAAATCGGCTATATGGAGTAAAAACTTATATTTAATGCAATTCTGCTGGCGCAGGGCTGGTTTTATTTTGAATATTCAGTATAATTTAACTCTCAAGAAGGACTGCTTTTACGGAAAAGCAGCCCTCCTTGAGAATCTGCCGTACAGGATGTACCAATGTCGCGAAGTCCATGGATGGACGAGAGCGACCACCCGAAAGCCGCTGCTAATTGCCGCAGGGGCTAAGTGCCTACACATGCTGCAAAACTCTCTCTATCCTATTGTAAGGGCATGCGGTGCCTGCCTCTCTAAATACTGTTTTGGAACATCAACTATTCATCCGGTTGGTAAAGCACCGGCTTACTGAATAATTATTGTAATAAATAAATTCAAAGTGTTTACACTACTCCCCTTGCCCTTCATTCCAAGGGAAAGGGGCCGTGGAATAGGGATTGCTTCATTTTCTCTCCACCAGCACATCATCCTTCCAAACTCCTTTCTCCACCACCCCATCCTTTGAGTAAAAAATCCCGTACCCGTTTCTTTGATTCTCATGCCAGGCGCCTTCATATTTTGATCCGTCCGGCCATAAATAAGTTCCGTTTCCGCTTCTTTTGCCGTTGTCCCACTCGCCTTCGTATTTTGAAGCGTTATCCCAGGTCATAAGACCCCGTCCGTGAACACGTCCGTTAAGCCAGGAACCTTCGTATGTTGATCCTGTTTTAAATTTCATAGTGCCCTTGCCGTGCGGTTTATATCCTGTCACAGCATCACCCTTGTACCAGCCTTTATACTTTCCGTTAAAATCGAACTCTCCGAAGGTAAAATCACCGTCAATGGTCGAATCTTCAATTCTTATAAATTTAACTGTTCTCCCGCTTGAAAATACTGCTTTTTTTCTTCTGCCGTCAGCATAAAAAACAAGCACCTCTCCATGAGGCTTGTCATCTTTAAAATTTCCATGATACTCCATGCCGCCTGCATGGTAAAAACTTCCAATACCGCTTCTTTTGCCGTTTTCCCAATAACCTTCGTATTTTGATCCATTCAGATATTGAAAAACACCGGAACCGTTTTCGCAGTTTCCGGAAACACACTCAGCTGAAATATGAATATTTAAAATTATTACCAGAGGAAGGATTAGAATATATTTCATAAACGCCAATTTGCTGTATTTATTATACCGTAGAGGCTCAATGAAATGGAGGGGAAATTTAAATAAATAATAATAGAACACGGATGACACGGATGACACGGATGACACGGATGACACGGATGACACGGATGACACGGATGTTTTAGGATTTTTTTTATCAGTCATTTTTTAAACTTTTATTTTAATCCAGAAATATCTTCAATCTCATTATTATCTGCTATTAAACTCCAGCATAAAAGCCAAAAAAATTCATTTCAAAAAGAAAAAGTTTAATTCCGTAGGTTATAATTAAATATAAAAAAATAAATCCGTGAAAATCAAAAAAAATCCGCGTCATCCGCGTTCTATTTCTTTTACTCCTTAAGCTTGAAGCTTGAAGTAAATTCAGCCTTGCCGTTTTTTCCTTCTTTCATTTCTACAATTACAATTTTATCTTTCTCTGTATTGAAATAATAGAAATTCGGCTTAGGCTGCTCAATATTATTAAGCTTTACATACTGACCTGCCTTCTCATCAAGAACCCACTTTTCCACTACAAGAAGATGCCTGTTTGCTTCAAGCATTGCTTCATAGGATTTGCCCTGAGATTCAAGACCGAAGGTTGTTCTTCCTTCATCAATTTTATTAAGGATTATTTTATAATAGGATCTTCTGTCGTTTTTCGGATCATCAATAGCTGTGCTGTAACCTGTAAACTGGAGATTATATCTTTCAGGTGCAAGATAAATTGTTCCGCCCGGTTCATCTTTCTTGATTACCTGCTGTGTGCATCCTATAAAAGCTGCAGCAATCATTATACAAATTATCTTTCTCATAAATTACCTCCCGAACCTGATTACATAACCGCTGTTATAATTCTCCACTACAGATTCGATAATGATGTAGCCTTTTTTATCTATAATTTCGGATATCTTTATTTTATTATCTGTCCGGACATTAACACTTTTTATTATATATCCGAGCGGATCAGTTACAGAAACTTTGATTTCACCGCCCCTGACTCCAACGATTTCATAATTATTCTTTGCACGCGCGTTATATTCAAGTAAAAAATAATCCTTATCGCCTTTTTTTGAAATAAAACCACGTATCTCTTCAGAAGTTATCCTTGTTGCTTCATTCTTTGAATCATTCGGCTCAATTTCCTGATTTTTTATATCTTCAAACGGTTTAACTGTAAGAGTATATTCAGTATCTGAAATATTTTCAGGCAGGGTTTTTAAATCAACTGCAATATAAAAATTCCCGGTTGAATAAAAATTCGGATGAACTTCAATTTCACCTGTTCCGGTGTTGTTCACTTCAGCAATCTTTTTCTTATCAGAATTGAAAAGAGTAAATTTCAGGTCAGATTTTCCGGCAGGCACAAGCTCCACCCTGTAAATCCACGGAGACTTTGAAGCTTTATAATAAAATATATCAATATCTTTTTTATTATTGATTCTGCCCTTTAACTCTCCATTTGAAATGTCATTCGCAGTTGCAAAAGTGTTATTCGGCTCAACCTCGTACAAAGGATCATATTCCTGATATGAGGCTTTAAGGGTATAAGGTTCATCATGATTGAAACTGTAACCGACTGCTGCAACCAGTATATAGTACTTTCCTTCATCAGTCAAACCGACTCCGAGAATCGATTCGCCCGCGCCTGCTCCGTTTTCATCAGATACTGCGATTTCATTTCCTTCAGAATCGTAAAGATATAAAATAGAATTTACTCCGCTCACTCCCGATAAAGATATATTCAGTATTTCTTTTTTTGAAGAGTCGGATTTTTTCTCCAGTACAAACCAGTCCTCCTCCCTGTACATGAATTCCTTATCAGTTTTCATTCTGTTTAATGCAGGAGAGAAGAAGCCCTTAATTTCGATTCCGGGAGTAATCGGGTTTGCAGTTTCCATTGTATCATTCGGCTCCATTTCCTCTGAGCTGAAATCTCTCTTTGTAATTTTTAACAAATACGGGTTTTCAAGATTTTCTTTTTGAGGATCTCTGTCACCATGAAGAACAACTATATAATAAGTGCCGTGAGATACAAAAAAATTTGCTATCCTTTCAGGCGAGGACTTCCTGTTATCATCAACTGTTTTGAGTAAAACCGGCACATCCTCCTTTTTCCATATCTGAAACGCGTGATTCACCCCTTTTACTTCTGAAAGAGAAATATCAAGAATTGAATCACTTAAAATTTCTAAAACATAAAAATCTTTATCGTACGGGTTGTTAAAAAATCCTTCAACAGGTTTATTTAATTCAATTTTATTTGCTGTGGAAAAGGAATCGTTCGGCTCAATTTCTCTTGCCGGCTTTTCTTTACAGGAAAAAAAAGCGAACGAAAATAATAACATTATCAGGATCGCAGTTTTTATTCTAATTTTATTTTTCATAATCAATTTTAATCCTTCAATGCTGATTTAAGTCAAATATTTTTTATAACTGCAAAAGAAAGTTTTAGCTTGCATCCGGCATACATTAATTTAAAAGTAGCATCAGAGGATTAAAATGAAACAGCGGATAATAAACTGGGCAAATATAAATATTACTCTGCACAACGAGCTTGATAGAAAACACGAAATCATTAATGGCATTACTCACATTATGGGGCTGATTTTTTCTATTACAGGAATGGTTCTTCTTCTATGGAAACATAACCATACCGGCTCTGAGTATCCTCTATCAGTCTTAATTCTATACGGTCTTTCAATGATAACTTTATACGGATCATCTTCAGCTTATCACCTTTCAGAAAATGAGACCCTGAAAAAATTTCTCCGGATTGCGGATCACTTCTCAATATATTTTCTTATAGCAGGAACATATACTCCATACAGCTATTTTGCAGGAGGAAATACAGGCAGGATGCTGATAATTTTAATCTGGAGCATTGCGCTTTTCGGAATGATTTTTAAAATCATTTTCTGGAAAAGATTCAGAATTCTGCATGTTTCAGTTTATCTCGCAATGGGGTGGCTTCTTGTTTTTTACTGGAAACCATTTTTCAACAACATGCCTGCAGATCTGATTCCTATAATAGTTGCAGGCGGATTAAGCTATACTGTAGGCATAATATTTTATGTATTCAGAAAAATTCCTTATAATCATGCAATATGGCATTTATTTGTACTGTCAGGTTCAGCCTTTTACTGGTATGGTGTTTGGAAATTCATGATCTGATGATCTGACGAATCATAATCCATTACACTTCTATTTTTGCATCATTATTAATTGATCGTGCACAATAACCGCATTTCCAAAGCATAAAAATAGATCAAAATATACCGCTTATATCATCAAAAACAACGCTGATAATTAGAATCCCATACAACTATATTTCTTGACAAACCGTTTATCTTAATTAAAAGTAAATAAATTAACTGAACAAAATCTTATGTAATGAATAAAAAAAATACAAGGAAATTAATTAACATAGATTATTTAAAGGGAGGATGAAATGTCAAACAAGATCAGCAGAGACACGATAGGAGACATGACGCGGAGGGCAGCGCAGAAACACGGCAATAAAACTGCAATTTATTTCAGAGATATAAAATTAAGTTTTTCAGACCTCGAAAGAGAATCCATTAAATTCGCAAATCTGATGACATCTATGGGAATTAAAAAAGGCGACAGGGTTGCCATAAATGCTTATAACTCACATTTCTATGCGATCTGTTTTTTCGGCCTGGCTAAAATCGGCGCTTTACAGGTTCCGATAAACTATATGCTCAACAGCCAGGAAATAGTATATATAGTCTCCCACGCAAATGCAAAAATGTTCATTGTAGAAGATCAGCTATATCCGTTGGTTGAAAAGAATATTAAAGATTTTCCATCAGTAGAAAAATGGGGTTTTATACCACTTAACGGCGGCAATCTTCCTGGCGGGTTTTTTAATCTCGAAGAAGAGATGAAATCCATGTCTGATGTTGATCCTGAAATTGATGTTCTTCCTGAAGATATCGTCCAGATTCCTTACACGAGCGGTACCGAATCCAAGCCCAAAGGCGCAATGCTTTCGCACAGGGCTCTGATGTCGCAGTACCACAGCTGCATTTTCGAAGGCGAGTACTCAACTGATGATATATCCCTCCATGCTCTTCCTCTGTTTCATTGCGCGCAGCTTCACTGCTTTCTCGTGCCGTTTCTTTATACCGGAGCCACAAATATTATACTTCACAAAGCAGATCCTGTTGAAATGATGAAGAACATCGAGAACTATAAAATTGACCATATGTTTGCTCCGCCAACTGTCTGGATCGGAATACTCAACCATCCGAAATTCAAAGATTACAATATGAAAAGTCTTAAAAAAATCGCATACGGCGCGAGTATCATGCCTGTTGAAATAATAAAACAGCTCGATAATGTTTTCACAGGAATCAGGCTCTGGAACTATTACGGCCAGACAGAAATGGGCCCGGTTGCAACAATATTAAAACCGGCAGATCAGCTGAGAAAACCCGGTTCAGCCGGAAAACCTGTTCTTAATGTTGAAACCAAGCTCATGGACGATGATGGAAAATTCATACCTGCAAATGAAGTTGGAGAAATTGTACACCGTTCTGGTCATGTAATGACAGGATATCTAAATGATAAAGATAAAACTGCAGAAGCATTTGAGCGCGGATGGTTTCACAGCGGAGACCTCGGACGATTCGACGAAGACGGGTACCTCTTTGTAGTTGACCGCAAGAAAGACATGATAAAAACCGGCGGAGAAAACGTAGCATCAAGAGAAGTTGAGGAGGTTCTATACCAGCATCCGGATGTGGTGGAAGTTGCAGTTGTCGGATTATCAGATCCGAAATGGATTGAAGTAGTCGCTGCTTTTATTGTAAAAAAACCCGGTTCAGCAGTCAAAGAAGATGAAATTATTTCCTTTGCAAAAAATAAACTTGCCGGATTCAAGTGTCCCAAAAAAATTATATTCATTGAAGCACTTCCGAAAAATCCTTCCGGAAAAATTCTCAAGCGCGAACTGAAACAGAAATATAATTAAATCAACCTTCCCTAACCCCTCCCATCAAGGGAGGGGGAAGTAATTTTATCTGGATAGAACCCATTTCCCGTCAATTTTTGAAACATAAACTTCAATTTCTCCGGAACCTTCTTTTGAAAAATATATTAATGGGAATTTACCTGCTGAATCTGTTACACGGTAAATCTGTCCATTGAATAGTTTCGTAAAATTATATTTTCCGTTTGAAATATTTTTTATTTTCATTGAATTGTCTGAATTGAATGATTTTATATCTTTCATAATCTGTTCTTTTGCAACAGGATAATATCTTGCGTTTGTGCCGTCTGCTGCGCGGAACTCCAATATCTTATAAAGCTTTTCTAAATTACGCTTGTTAAACGATTTTTCAAACTCTTTCAGAAGATTTATAATATCCTGTTCATCTTTCTTTGTTATAGAAACCGATTCAGCTTTTTTCCAGAGATCCGATGGCGGAATAAATTCAGGTTCAAATTCAATTGTTTTACTTACAGGAAAAATCTGTTTCTTATCACTGCCGTATTTTTTTTCATCTTCAGTTAAATTTTCAGGCCATTCATATTCTGCTATGAGTTTTCCATCAGCCGGGAATTCCCCTTTTTGTCCGATATAAAGCGACACTTTTATTTTTGGATTATACGGACTGTCTTCATCTTTTTTTTTCTGTTCATCAAGCTTAATGGAAATTTTATTTTTACCTGGAGAAATCCAGTAATTCACCTCAAGTTGTCCGGAGATAGAATTTTTCTTATCCATTGTAATTACAGGAATATCATTGATTCTGACATCAGCAAGAACATCATTTTTATTATAAACAATATTGAAATATCCTGCTTTGAGCGATTCAGCATATGATGAAGATGCAATAAAAATAAATATAAAAAATGCATATAAAACATGATTCACGATATATCTCCTGTTGTATTTAATATGCAGCTACCTTTTCCATATCACATCAATACCTGCTTTCCTTGATCTCAATTTGTCCAATATTTCCTTTCTGTTTTTTGAAATATATAAACTGTGAAAAGCTGCATAGAAAGCAAAAGGAGGATATAAAGCAATTGTAATCTGCAGAAGATAATATAAAGCAACATATCCTGAATTATCCTCAATTAATTCTGAAAGTCCGTAGAATCCGAAAAGCATAGGTATTATCAGCTCAATTGCATTTCCAAGAATTTTCACTTCGCCGCTCTTTTTATTAAAATACCGTACACTCAGATCAGAGAGCATCCAGAAAACTGAAAGAATTATTGCTATAGGAATAATTATCAGTGTAATTTGAACAAATCTTGTCAGGTTAAAGGCAATTGGCGTTATGAGCTGAAATGATTTATCAATATTGTAATAAATATGAAGAAGATAAATAAGTTTGCTTGCAAGAAACATGGAAATTCCAATTCCCTGAAAAGGCCTGAAAACCCATATCTGAAATAAATCTTTTTTTATATTGTTATGTGAGCTTTTAATATGAAAAAAAATTCTGTGATTCCGGTTTAAATATTTTCCAATCAGTGAAGAAACAGGCTTAATCAGATATACAGCAATAACAAACAGAATGGAAAGTCTTACCATTCTGAATAAAACAAACCAGGCTACATTTATACCAGGGGAAAAAGAAAAACCAATATCATATATTGAAATGCTGATTGTAACAACCAGCACAATAATCGGAGGCAGGAACAGTTTGATATTCATACCTGAAATAATTCAGAATCTTTTTATTATTGTCAACAAAAAGATTCTTTAAAATTTTTCTTACTTATTTATAATAAACAGGTATTATAAATCATTTTTTAAGAATAACAAGAGCATCTACAGCAACCGGCCTGGAACCTGCTATAATCAAAGGATTAATATCAATTTCAGCAATTTCATTATTTTCTGCGCCAAGATTTCCAATTCCAATCAGTGCATTAATTAATGCATCCATGTCAACAGCAGGGCTTCCCCTGAACTCTTTTAAAAGCTTTCTGGTTTTTATTTCTTCTATCATCTCTGCAGCATCTGTTGCAGTTAGCGGAGCCAGCCGGAATGCAACATCTTTCAGCGCCTCTGTAAAAATACCTCCAAGACCGAACATGACGCAAGGCCCGAAATTAATATCCCGGGAAAATCCGATTACAAATTCCCTGCTGCCTTTTATCATTTCCTGAACAAGCACTCCGTCCATTTCAACGCCCTTTCCTGCGAGATCATCGTATGCAACTGCAGCCATCTGAGCACTCGAAATATTAAGTTTTACCATTCCCATTTCAGTCTTATGTGTTAATTTATCTGAACACCCTTTCATAACAACAGGATAACCTATTTTCTCTGCAAGGCTAACAGCTTCATTCTTTGATTTAGCAAGGCCTTCTTTTGTTATGGCAATTCCCGCAAACTGAACAACAATCTTTGATTCATATTCCGAGAGAGCCCTTTGCCCGCGGGCTACGGCTTCACTGATAATCTTCAATTCAGGCCTCCTTCTTCTGGATAAAATTGTACTGCTGGTGAGATACATACAAAGCGCGCACTGCTTCTTCCGCTGATGTAAAAACCGGAATCTGATATTCGTTTCTTATGGATAAAATTCTATCAATTGCATTGGGAATGTATATTGCTGCAGGTTTATCAAACTTTTTACACAGGCCTACAAGCTCAATAATTGTATCAATCACAACTTTCTGCCAGACGTTAGGAATTGCAAGAATTCCGTCTACTTCATCAGACGACAGCAGTATTTCAAAAATATTTCTAAATGTGTCCGGAGACAAAGCAGGACCAAGATCAACCGGATTTGAGACATTGAATATCTTTCCGGTTTTTGCAATTTTCTGCTGAGTTTCTTCTGAAAGCCTAACAACCTCAAATCCGGATTCAACAAGGAGATCAGATGTGATTCCTCCGAACGCCCCTGAATTAGTAAATACTACTATTCTCTTACCTTTAAGAACAGGCATTGATGTGAAAATTTTCGGAAGAGCGTGCATCTCATCAATTGTTTTGAGCCTGATGATGCCTGACTGCCTGCACGCGCTGTCAAAGATAACATCGTTGTTAGCCATGCCCGCTGTATGGGACATTGCTGCTCTCGAGCCCTCAATCGTGCGGCCGACCTTGAACACAAGAAGAGGCTTTCTGAATTTTCTTGCAACATCCATGAGCTTGCGGCCATCCTTAACGCTCTCCAGATACATTCCGACAACCTGAGTTGAATCATCATTATTTAAATATTCAAGAAGATCAGCTTCATCAATATCAGCTTTATTGCCAATACTGATCATTTTATTCACATTTACAATATCAGTCTGGAAAGTATCTATAATAAGCGCACCTATTCCTCCGCTCTGGATTATATAGGAAATTGATCCTTTTTTTTCAAATACCTTATCATACATTCCTGGAACAATACCGTAAAAACAGCAGAAATTATTATGTGAATTAAAAACACCAAGGCAATTCGGCCCCATAAATCTGATTCCAAATTCACGTGCAATTGAATCAATTTCATCCTGAAGCTTTTTACCGGCCTCTCCTTCTTCAGTAAATCCGGAGCTTTCTATAACAAGATTTTTTATCCCTTTCAGACCGCATTCCCTGATAAGAGCCGGCGTTGAAGCTGCAGATGTCATCATTATCGCGAGTTCAACGTCACCCGGGATATTCTGAACTGAACTGAATCCGGGACAGCCGAAAACCTCTTCGCCTTTCCTGTTTACAGCATAAACTTTACCGTTATATTTTAAATGTGTTAATATTTTACAAATAGACGATCCGAGATTAAAAGCAGAATTTGATGCACCGATTACGGCAACAGAGGCTGGATTAAAAAATTTATCCATAAAATACTCCAATTATAACTAATTTATGAACAAATTAGATTCCAGTATATATAAAATCAACAATAAAACGTTGTTTAAAAAGAAAAACATTGTTTATTTAATCAGAATCATAAAATTATTTTAATATTTTTCAATTTTACAGTAAAAATATAAAAACCTGTAATATTAAAGAAAGGTTTAAATTTTAACTTGAACTGATTCGCATATCCCGAAATTATAAAAAAATGATAATAGAAATTGAAATAGTAAAAAACACTTACGGCGGAAGCGGCCTCGGATTTCTCGATGGTAAAGCAGTATTCATACCCGGAACATGTTCCGGGGAAATTGTAAAAGCGGAAATCACGGAGGAAAAAAAGGATTATTCTATTGCAAAGATTATTGAAATTATTAAAAAATCTGCAGATAGAATTGAGCCGCAATGCCCGAATTTCATGATCTGCGGAGGATGTTCCTACCTTCATCTGAATTATGAAACAGAACTTAAAATTAAAAAAGAAATAATTATTGATTCACTAAAAAGAATCGGAAGATTTCAGGAAACGGATATTCCCGAAATCGATATCATCAGCTCAGAGAGATTAAAATATAGAAGTCACGCAAGAATAAATTATGAAAAAGGCATTCCTGGTTTCCGCTCAAGGGAATCAAATGAACATATAAATCTGCCTGACAGAGGCTGCATTCTTCTTGATGATAAAATTAACGACAGTTCTTTAAATTTAAAAACAGCTGATGGAGAACTTCGCATTGCAGCTGATTGTCACGGAAACATTTTTAATTCAGAAACGAACGAAATCATTCTTGAAAATGATGGAGGCCTGTTCTTTGAAAGAGAGATTTCTCTTTTTTATCAGGCAAACAGATTTCTGAGAAATATGATCCTGGAGAAAGTTTCCAGTCTCAGCAGTCTTTCTTCAACTGATGAATTTCTTGATATCGGCTGCGGTGTAGGATTTTTTACTTTCTACCTTTCTAAAATTGCGCACAGAGGATTTGGCATTGATATAAACAAAAAAAGCATTTCATTTGCTGATAAGAACATTAAGCTTAATAAAATTTCTAATGTTGAATTTAAATCACTGCCGTCATCGAATATTCAGTCTCTGCGATTCAAACCTAAAACTGTACTAATTGATCCGCCAAGATCCGGAATTGATAAAATTACAAGACAGACAATCAGTTCAATAAAACCTGGAATTTTAATTTACGTATCGTGCAATCCTGCAACATTCTCAAGAGATGCCGCTGATTTTATAAAAGCAGGTTATAAACTGGAAAGCCTGTCACTAATAGATATGTTTCCGTGTACTCATCATATTGAGCTTATTTCCAGATTTATCCAGTAAGCCCCCCCAACCCCCCGAAGGTGGGCACAAGTTAATTATAAAACTATTTTTAATTCAAAAATAAAATTTTCTTTTTAGGATTTTACGATAAAAAAACAGCAAGTTTTCCCAACACCCTGCCCTACAGGAGTCATAATGAAATATATAAAAAGCTTAATTCAAATAAGATTTTTATATTTAATTTCTGTTACCGGTCGCTGAAAAGATCAAAACTTAGTCCTGCATGGAAAAATATAGATGACATATCAAGGTTTTTTGAGTATAGATTAGATTTCAGATTTACTGTTAGGCTTCTGTATCCGATTTCAAGGATAAGAGAAGATTTTGAATATCCGCTGAGCAAGCCCGCAGTTCCAAGAACAACCTGCCACACAAATCCGCCATATTCGTCTGTATTTTTTACTGAAGGTGACTGCCCGGCTGAATTAAACATCCATGAATATCCTCCGCCTGCTGTTAGATAGATCATAAAACCAAGCCATCCCCTGAGATCAAACCTGAGTTTAAAATTTAACATAAGCGGAACAGTGAACGCGTCGCTGTAAATCACGGAATCAGGGTCTGCCAGCAATGTCCCGCCTGAATAATTTTTAAGGCTTACCCAGCTGAAGCCGCTTTCCAGGTTGAACGCAAAGGCAGGATGAAGCCCGAAGTCCCAATCCAGTCCGATATCCAGCGCAGGCATTTTTAAGCCAAATGGATACGATAAGCCGGTTTTAACATTAATACTGCTGTCGATTGCAAAAGCTTCTGTGATATAAAAAAAACAGACAGCCGCAACTATAATTTTAATTTTAATTTTTAAATGTTTCATTTTTTTCTTCAGGGAAAATACGATATTTATATATCTAAATTTATAAAGCACCCTGCCATACAGGAGACATTCTGAATCTTACAGGCAGCTAAAAATCAAGTAAAATTATTGACTTTCCGTTTGATAACAGGGAATATTTTTTATACAATACGGTCTATGTTGTATTATATTCAACAATAAATCAGGTGGTAAATTATGAAAAAACTATTAATTATTCCAGTATTGATGATCTCTATGGTAATTTGGGCTGACACCAAGGATGATTTAATTAAAGCTGCAGAGCAGGGAAACAAGGCTAATGTTGCATCTCTATTAGCAAAAGGTGCTGATGTTAACGTTAAGGACTCTACCGGTCTTACACCGCTGATGTGGGCTTCATACCGGGGCCATACAGATATTGTAAGACTCCTGCTAGGGAAAGGCGCTAATGTAAATGCAAAACCTGATAATGGTCATACTGCCCTGATGATGGCTTCAATATATGCCTATAATGATATAGTAAAATTATTACTTGATAAAGGTGCTGATGTGAATGCGAAGGATGAGAAAGGCAGAACAGCACTGATTTATTCTTCAGAACAAGGTAAAGAAGATATTGTAAAACTCTTAATTGAAAAAAATGCAGATGTGAATGTGAAGGATGTGAAAGGTTTCACAGCCCTTGGGATTGCATTATACTATGACCATACAGAGATTATAAAATTACTGAACGCCGCCGGGGCGAAAAAGTAGATACAGTCTTAAGTGAACTGTGATAGTTACCGGCATCATTGGCATGTAGATTCGAGACTGTCAGATGTTTTGCATAAACAGCCTTGAATCATATCTACACTTTCCAGGACACATTTGATGCAGAACCTTTCCAGTGGTGAGTAATGCGAGGTGGAAAATTTTATTCAATAGCAATTTTCCCAGGATTGCCATATAAAAAAAAAGACCGCATAAAGCGGTCTTTTTTATAAACGAACAGTCATAGAGTAGCCCAAAGGGCGTATCGAGATGCTATTTGTAATTGTATTTCTTTTTAAATTTGTCAACACGTCCAGCGGAATCGATAATTTTCTGCTGCTTTGTAAAAAACGGATGGCAGTTTGAACATATCTCAATATGAAGATCCTTAACCGTTGACTTGGTTTTGATTTCATTGCCGCATGCGCACTTGATTACTGTATCCAAATATTCCGGATGAATTCCCTCTTTCATCTATATATCTCCTTAATTATGAATTCATAGCTTTAAAAAACGCTTTGTTGTTTTTTGTTTCTTTCATCTTCTCAACTAAAAGCTCCATAGCTTCTGTTGAGCTCATGGAAGCAAGAGCCTTCCTTAAAACCCATAATTTATTTAGCTCTTCCTCGTCAAGCAGTAATTCTTCTTTTCTTGTACCGGATTTATTTATGTCGATTGCCGGAAATATCCTTCTTTCAACAAGTTTACGGTCAAGATGAAGTTCGCTGTTGCCGGTTCCCTTGAATTCCTCAAATATTACCTCATCCATTCTGCTTCCTGTATCAACAAGAGCAGTGGCAAGAATTGTAAGACTTCCGCCTTCCTCGATATTTCTTGCTGCTCCGAAAAATCTTTTCGGCTTATGCAGCGCATTTGAGTCAACACCGCCGGATAGAATCTTTCCGCTTGTAGGCACAACCTGATTGTACGCGCGCGCAAGCCTTGTTATTGAATCGAGAAGGATTACAACATCCATTTTATGTTCAACAAGTCTCTTGGCTTTCTCTATAACCATTTCTGCAACCTGTACGTGCCGCACAGCAGGCTCATCAAAAGTTGAGGAAACAACCTCGCCCCTTACTGACCTCTGCATATCTGTTACCTCTTCCGGTCGTTCATCTATCAATAGAACGATTAAATATACTTCCGGATGATTAGTTGTTATTGAATTTGCAATTTTCTGAAGCAGAATTGTTTTACCGGTTCTTGGAGGAGCAACTATCAGTGCCCTCTGACCTTTACCGAAAGGCGTCATGAGATTTACAATTCTCATATCTATATTCTTGGATTCTGTTTCAAGATTTATTCTTGAATCAGGATACAAAGGAGTCAGGTTATCAAAAAATACTCTTTTATTAAGGGAGTCGGGATTTTCAAAATTGACTGCTTCAACTCTTAATAATGCAAAAAATCTCTCGTTATCTTTAGGCGGACGAATCTGCCCTGCAACTGTATCGCCTGTTTTTAAACCGAAAAGTCTTATTTGAGATGGAGAAACATATATATCATCAGGTCCCGGCAGATAATTGTAATTTGGAGATCTTAAAAATCCGTATCCGTCGCCCAGAATTTCAAGAACACCGCTTGAAAATATCAGGCCCTTCTGCTCTGTTCTTGTCTTTAAAATTTCAAAAATTAGATCCTGTTTTTTAAGTCCTGAGGCCCTCTCAACTCCGATTTCCCTTGCAAGAGTAACGAGCTCATTTATGGTTTTGCCTTTAAGTTCAGCAAGATCAAGCCTGATTTCACCTGATTTTGACGCAGCTCCATTAGATTTCTGTGAATTGGAGTTTCGCGAATTGTTTTTTACCGGTTCGGTAATTTCAGGTTTCTTTTCTTCAGTAACCGTAGATTCCGCAGCTGCAACAGGTTCGGATGATGCAGTTTCTTCTGGTTTTTTTTCTTCTGTAATTACAACTTCTGTTGTACCAGCGCTTTCAGCTGTTTCTGTTTTTTCTGTATCTGCTGATTTTGGCATATACACCTTTTCTTTTTTATATAAATTTATTGATATTACGATGCAAAGAAGTTATATTATCGGTTTGATTAGATTTTCCTGCAGCAAGCATATGAATTAAGAATCAGATAAATAAAACTCCCGTAATTTTATAATTATTTCCAATTAAGCGAAGCTTTGTGTCGTCAGGTATAATATTTGATTTATAATATCAGTTAATATAAACAATAAGAAGAAATTATCAAATTAAGTCAATAAAAAAATTATGTAACATGAAGTAATTCTCCATCTCTTTGTCATTCCCGCGAAGGCGGGAATCTCATAAGTCTGATATTATTGGATGATCAACTAA
Organism: uncultured Leptospirales bacterium; assembly: GCA_964392365.1. GTDB lineage: Bacteria > Spirochaetota > UBA4802 > UBA4802 > UBA5550 > CAYMPH01. Next base: position 7,671 of record CAYMPH010000017.1, on the reverse strand, counting down.
ATATAATCATTCTGTCATTCCGGTATTTGCTGCGCAAAACCGGAATGACAGATCAGGTTTTAATATTAAATTTTTTAATTTTAGCCTGCAGCGCAGGTTTTGATATTTTCAGATTTTTTGCAGCATCTGCGAGATTATCAAAATCATTGATTGTATCAACAATAAACTGCCTTTCAACTGTAAACAGCATATCATTAAGAGGCAATCCCTTGACTTTTACGCCTGCAATTTTTGATGCTCCGGAAACTTCATGATCCCTGTTGCAGTAAATCAGAAAACCGGTTTTATTTCCTTTGCTGCTCATTGGAATTTTTTCATAGAAAATATTCATATCCTTGTTATAGAAATGAATATCATCCTCAGATACACCGGATACAAGATCATTTTTTTTTGCATTTTTAAATGATTTTTCTACAAATTCAGCGTCAACATCTTTATTAAACACCATTTTGTAAATATCTTCAAAATGACTGTTGTAAAAAATTGTTTTATTATCTTCATTTAATGCATAAAGCGGCCTTGGTATATGTTCCAGTATCAGATAAATCATCCATTCAAGAGCCTGATTATCATGATGTTCAACCGGATTTTCTTCTTTTTTATCACCTTCAGTTACCCGAATATTTTCACAGGCTGTAAATAACTGGATTCTGCTCCATTTTTCCTGAATATCCCCGAAAAGATTTATAGTAACAAATTCGCGGATTTTCCCGTATTGCAGCATTTCATCAAAAGTAATTTTGCGTGCAAGCTTTGTTATAAATTTATCAATCTTTAATTTTTCAACTCTTTCAATATCTGAAAGCTCGGAAACAACATCGTCTTTCCTAAGCACTCCAAGCAGAATTCCCCTTTTTGAAATAACAGGAATGATTGGAACATTATTTGTATAAAACAGCCGCACAACATCTTCCGGTTTTTTTCCATCCGGAGAATATGGATTCTCTATCAGTTCAAGAATCTCTTCTTTCGGCGCATTTTCTGACATTATATCCCCAGCACATCAAACATATTATATAATCCGGGCTTTTTGCCCTTTAGAAATTCAGCGCCCTTTACAGCGCCCCTTGCAAAAATTTCTCTGTTCGTTGCTCTGTGTGTAAGTTCAATTCTTTCACCCATAGCAGTAAAAAATACAGTATGTTCTCCTACAATATCGCCGCCTCTCATTGCAAAAACACCGATTTCTTTATCGCTTCTTTCACCTACAATTCCATCGCGTCCGTAAACTTCTCTGGCATTTTCAAGACCCTTCATATTGCGGACTGCTTCCACCAGCTTTTTTGCTGTTCCGGAAGGGGCGTCTTTTTTAAATCTGTGATGTGCTTCAAATATCTCAACATCATAGCTTGTATCAAGAGCTTTTGCAGCAATTTCAGTGAGTTTGAAAAGTAAATTCATGCCAAGTGACATGTTCGGCGGATGCAGTATTGGTATTATTTCAGATTTTTCCTCAATAATTTTTTTCTGATCATCGGTAATACCAGTGGTTCCAATTACCAGAGGCTTTTTCTGCTCTACGCATATATTTAACAGCATCATTGATGCAGCAGGTGATGAAAAATCAATAACAACATCTACATTTGATAAATCCGTCTTATCAATTGCTGATACTGCAGTTTTAATTTCATCCCTTTGAATTAAAGCACCTGCAGGTTTGCAGAAATACAGAGATGTCGGAGTGTCGATTGCAGCTTCAATAGAAAAGCCTTTTTCAACTGCTGCATTCATAACAGCAATTCCCATTCTGCCGCATATACCGCAGATTCCAAGTTTCATTTAAATTTCATCCCGTATTCTTCAAATGTTTTTCTAAGCAGCTTTTTACCATCATTGTGCAGAGGAACAAGTGGAAGTCTTATTTCAGAAGTACAGAATCCTGCCATTTCCATTACAGCTTTAACAGGTATTGGATTTGTCTCTATAAAAATAACCCTTGAAAGCGGAAGCTGGCTGTAAAAAAGTTTTCTCGCTTCTTCTATTTTTCCTTCCATATATAAAGTATAAACTTTTTTTACATCTGCAGGAATTATATTCGATAAAACCGATATTAATCCGTTACCGCCGATACCAAGCACAGGCAGGAAGAGATTATCGTCACCTGAGAGAAGAGATACTTTATCTCCGCAAATCTCAATCACGCGCATCATCTGATTAATATCACCGGAAGCTTCTTTTACCGCTATTACATTCGGAGCGCGCTCGTTCAGCTCTTTAAGGCTTTCAGGCAGAAAATTTATACCGGTTCTGCCTGGAATATTATAAATTACAACAGGAAGTTTAACCGATTTCGCAACTTTTTCAAAATGCTCAATCATTCCTCTCTGCGGCGGTTTATTGTAATATGGATTAACAAGCATAACTCCATCAACGCCTGCAGTTTCAGCTTCTTTAGTCAGATAAACTGCTTCATCAGTGGAATTTGCTCCTGTTCCTGCTATAACTTTAATACGGCCTTTTACAATTTTTACTACACGGCTTATCAATTCACTGTGTTCTTCAAATGAAACAGTTGGTGATTCACCTGTTGTTCCCATTGGAACCACTCCGTCAATTCCGCCGGCAATCTGGTTTTCAATTATTCTTTCAAGATCCGCATAATCTATAGCGCCATTTCTGAATGGCGTAATTATTGCTGTATATACACCTTTAAACATCACTTTACCTTTTCACTAAGTTTCTTTTCTAAAACTTTCAATTCAAATTTCTGTGTTGGAAAATCATCCTTAAACAAATAGAGGATAAGAGACCTTTTCGCATTTAAAACATCCTCACTGCTGTTATAAGCATAAACCTTGACCCAGTCGCTTCCTGAAATAATAACAAGCTTGACTGTTGTACCCTTCTTAAATGGCTCACCAACAACAGCTTCTTCATTCAGAAGAGTATAGGTTTTCTTTTCAAACTCATCAATCTTTGTCTTGTGAACCGCTTCTATCATTGTGGCGCAGCCTGTAACAGACGCTAAAAACAGAACCACTGTTAATTTTATTATTATTTTTTTCATATTTATCTCATTTTAAAATTTGAAAACTGTGTCAATTATTTTTTAGCCTGTTTGTGATATGCTATTCCTCTTCCTGCAGCAACAAGACCGCCCTTGCTGTCTTTAACATTTATATCCCATACACTGACTTTATTTGCCACATTCACAGAAGACGCTTCAGCATATATAGTATCACCCGGTAATGCAGCAGCAACATAATCAATATTAAAACTTAATGCAACAGCCATAACTCCGAATGAATTACATGCAACAGCAAAAGCCTGATCAGCCAATGCATGGATTATACCGCCATGCGCCCGTTCAACTGCATTTAAGTAATCACCTTTTATCAATAGCGAACATCTTGCGTATTTATCCCTGACTTCATCAATTGTAATTCCTAAAAATGAAGCAAGCGGATCTCTTCCGACAACTTCTCTTGCATATCCAATAGGATCTTTGTCTATATCCGGTTTGCCTGTCATAAAGTATAAAGCTCTCTGATATCCTCCTTGGAAACAACCATATTTCCATGATCATCAAGTACCAGATTCCTGTATTTTATAACTGAAATGACTTCTTTGGTTTCAATGTGATGTATTGTATTGAGTTTTTTTAAATCTGCAAGCAGTTCCCTGTACTTATTATATTTATCAGTTATAATCTCAACAGTGAAAGAATTCTGTCCCTGTACATGCAGTATTGAATAAACAACCGGACTTGCTTTCAGAATTTCAATAAGATTATCATCGTGATGAGGATTGTCAATCTCTACAAAAAAGTGTGATTTCTCACCCATTTTCATATAATCTGTAATTGAAAAATCCTCTTTCTGTTTGTAAACATCTATAATTTTCTGTGTCTGCATTGAAATAATAGCAGGCATTCCGGATGAAAGTTTAACGGATTTCATAAGACTGATCCATTGAGACAACTGAACCTTGCTGTCAAAATTTACATCGAGCAGATAACTTTGCCTGCCCATTATATGAAAAACAGAAACTATATGCTGATTTGATTTCAGGATATTAAGAATTTCGCTGTCCTCTCCCCAGTTTTGAATCAGAACTATTGCATGTATTACGCCGGATGACATTTAAACCTCCAGAAATCGTATTATTTACTTACTATTCATTATACAATACGATGATATCTGATTATTAGTCAACTTAATTTTAATTGAGGTTTTATTCTGGAAAAAAGAATTAAATGCAGAATTTATACTTCCGTATTGGAAATGAATTTAATACTAAGGTTTATGGATAATTTCGCAGCTGTTTTATATATATAATTGCTTCCGGTCTGACGGAATAATATTCTATTCCGTCAGGAATCTTTCTTTTTATCCTTATCTTTTTTAAAGAAATCTGAAAGATTCCGGAGCTGATTCGGATCCATTTTGGAAGTGACAGCAGCAATATTCTCCTGCTGAATTTCCTGATAAATTTCCTTTCTGTGAACCATTACCTTTTTCGGGGCTTTTATTCCAAGCTTAACCTGATCACCCCTGATATCAATGATTACAACCTCGATCTCATCTCCAATCATGATGCTTTCATTGAGTCTTCTCGCGAGAACAAGCATACGCTATCTCTCCTTCACTGAAGATTTATTCAGTTCTTCAAGAATATTATGACGTACGCCGTATTTATCGCTAAGTGATATTGCCTGCCTTCCAAGTCTTTTCTTGGGATTCAGAATAAGAGGCCCCTGCAGATTTGCTGTCATCTTTGACGTATCAGCCGGAATCGTGACTATAGCAAACACCATCAGATCATTCGGATCATCAGCGCCTACAGCTTCAAGATCATTTTGAGAAATTACAAGATCATACTCATCCAGAAAATCAATCGGCATGATTATAACAAATGCAAGATTCACTTCATCATAAGCCTGAAGCCATTTAAAAGGCGAATTATCCCCGTCTGAATCAAGGAGAACAAATTTTTTTATATAATCAAACCCGAGAATTCCGTCCGGAAAATCAAAAATAATCTTTTCATCAATTTCAATTTCTCCGAAAGATTTTGTTTTTACTTTTACTGCCAATTTTGCACCCCTGTTGTATTCTGTTTTAATAAAATTTACTGTCCTGTTTACTTACCTTAAAAAATCCATTAGCGTTGATTTGATAGATTTCGCACCAACAGCCAGAGCATACTGATGCACACTTTCAAGCCACTTGAAATTCATAATTGTTTCAGCATAATCTATACCTTCAGTCTTTGCAAGAAGCTCAGTTACATTTCCTTTTTCATATTCAGTTCTCTTGACAAGTTCATCTACTCTATTCTGCTTTGCTCCTGTAGCGGAAACATGTCTTAGAAGATTTTCAAGACCTGAATCTATCAGTCCGAGATCCCTGCCGCCAACAAGCTCCTGGTCCCCTCTTACAAGATCATCTCTCAGCTGGATTACCATGTCAAAAATTGATAATCCGCCAACAGTTACTGTTGGATCAAAATTATTCGGTGGTTCCGGAAATTTTGAATTAATAACCTGTAAATCCTTTAAAACTGTACCGGAACCTGCATCCTCAAGCCAAAGCTGATGAGGTGTAGTAGTTTCAATAATAAGATTATTTCTTCCGCCCATGGATGCTCTTGCGCTTGCGCCGCTGTTGTTGATTTTATCTATAATAATATCAAGAGTGTCGCCTGCTGAAAGATTTATTTCCTTGCCGTCAATTTTTATTGCCTGATTTGAAGGAACGCTGTAGCCTGAAGAATCCTTGTTAGATGTAATTACCTGATTTGTAGCCCAGAATAATTTATTCCCGGGAATGTTCACTTCAAGATATTCCCCGGTGGAAACTTCCCTTACAACAGATCCCGTATTGCCGCGGTATTCAACGCCTATCATTGCGTCGCCCTGATTACCAGCAGTTAAAGTCTGGTAAATCGGAACAAACGGATTCGGCTGCTCTTCCGACCCTGTATGATGACCGCCGAATATCGGCCTTCCTGTTGCGCTTTTAGTATTGGCTATATTTACAAGCTCACCGAGCAGCTGGTTTATTTCTGTAGCTGCAGCTTCTTTTAATTCGAATGATGAATAAATACCGTTAGCTCCCTGTACAGTAAGAACCCTGAGCCTCTGAAAAATTCTTGAAGCGGACTGAATGGATGTATCGAGCTGATCAAGACGCGATTTGGCTTCATCCAGATTGCTTATATACTGATCAAGCTCTGTTACCCTGGACTGATACATCATCTGATTGGTGGAAGCAATAGGATTATCCCTCGGAGTCCTTACATTTTTTCCTGTTGCAAGAGAATTTTCTATCTTATCCATTTCAGTCTGATGCCGCATTAGATTGTAAGTCATATTGTTGTTTATCATATGATTAGTTATTCGATTCATGATTTATGCCCCCAATCTTATTATTGTTTCGAGCATCTTGTCCAATATTGAAATTACCCTTGCAGATGCGTTATAACCATGCTGGAATGCCACCATGTTGGCCATCTCCTCATCTAGGTTAACTCCCGAAACAGACTCTCTTAAATTTGAAAGATTTTTAAGCAGAGCCTCCTGATTATTAATTCTATCTTTTGCCTCTTCACCCTGAGTTCCTATCCTCGAAACAAGTGATACGTAGAAATCATTGAAGGAGGTGTTATTGTCAATCATCGCACTTTTATGTTTGATATGAGCAAGTCTGAGCGCATTTGAACCGTCACCCATTCCATTGCTCTTGTTAACATCGCCTGTACCGCCTATATCTTTTCCCTGAGCTGCCGCGATCTTGTCAACATCCCTTATTACAGCTTCTGAAACAGCCATATATGCTGCAGGGTTGAATTTCGGCGTAATTGTAATATGCTCTCTTGAAGGAAGAAATTTTGCTATATCATTAACCCTTCTGTAGTCAAACGATCCCTGCGCCCCGCTCTGCTTCAAAATTCCTGCATGACCCACGAGAAACTGTCCTGAATCCTCAATATGCCGTATCATGAAATTTTTTCTGTCAGAGTCCTGAGCTGTGGTAGCCTTGAGCGCAAGCTGCCCATTATGGTTTATATATGCAACAACTCCGGATTTGGCATCATTGATTTTCTTGATAATAGTGTTTGCTGTGTCGCTCTGATTGTAATTAATATTTATTTCATTTTCAACGCCGTTGTTCATTACAAATGTCAGGGTACCTGAAATCCCGATAGCAGCAGATGCATTAAGTTTATTCGCTCCGGAAACTTTAAAAATAGCTGACACATCATTGACTCCGTCGCTGTTGAGATCGAAATTACCGTCAGCATTATCACTTACAGGAAGTTCAGCGAAAAAGTTATTATTCGTTTCACCCCGCCTGCCAAAACCGTCTCTATGTATTTCATTGGTCAGATCAGATAAATTCACAGCAAAGGAATTGATTCTATTTATATTATCTCTGATCAGAACATCTCTTACTTCGATGAGTCCTGCGAGCTGCCCGCTTGTTGGTTTAATTTCTCTTCCGCTGTCTTTCCATATAACCTTGAATAATCCGTTTTTCTCAGGATCGTGCTCAGCCTTGAGTTCGCGGAGAATTTCCCCCTGAATAAAACTTTCATTTCCGATGTAAACTATAGTTTCGTCCTTATCGCTTCTGCCCACTGAAATATTCGCAATCTCAGAAAGCTTTTCTATAAGAGCATCCCTTTTATCCATAAGATCATTCGGTTTATCTCCAAGAGCTTCCGCCT
>CAYMPH010000016.1:0-88516 GCA_964392365.1 uncultured Leptospirales bacterium | reverse complement strand
TGAGCGGGGTTAAAGGGTTTAAAGTTCAACCAACCTTGAAGATGAGTAGGAAATCGGAGTGCTGGTTCAAGCCTGTACGCACAAAAAACAAGAAATCATCAAAACTTATTACAGATTTCAGGCGTTGGGTATTTAACGAAACAGTATATAACCTGGACAGCTATTTATCTGATCACAGCGGTTTTTTAAATGAGGCAATTTGTGCATGAAAATCTTTTTTTATTTATTAGAACTTTTGTTCATCCTAAAGGGGTTTCTGGTTTTGTGGATTAATGGCATAAACCTAAGGCAGGAATGGGCATACTACGCACGGATCGTGTTACAAGCTGGGATCTGGTTATTGCGCCCGGTCGAAACATAACCCTGGAAGTTTTTACTATCTGTTTGAATCTATGATTTCTATTATGATCATTGAGCGCAGTCGAAATGCAGTCGGTGAGCGAAGCTGAACTATCCTGTGCTTTTGAAACAGGCCAGTTCATTGAAAAAAAAGATAACTGATTTTAACATATTAAAAAGCTTTGATTTGCAAAATGGTCTTTGCCATTCTTGCGTATGCGGGGTTGTATTACAGAATAAATTAACTATAACAGCTTATTTTTTTCTTTTCCAAGTCCCTCGATAAACCTTCCTGTAATAAGCTTCACAAGATAAAATCCGAACTCAGGATTCTGGAAATAAAGCTGCTTAACTCCCTTTTCTGTTATGGAATATATGGCCATATCATCATCAATGCATTTTGCAGTGTCTGTTCTTTCATTGAATGGGGAGAAAATTCCCATTTCACCAAGCAGATGACCTTTATTTACAATCAGTCCATTTCCCTCCAGCTCAACTCTCCCGTTGCAAAGGTAGTACATCCTGTCAGCAATTTCCCCCTTGTTGAAAAGAATATCACCTTTATCATGTTTTTCCAGAACCATGTATGGAATCAGAGATTGCAGGGAAAAATTTCCTCCTGAAGCATCTTTTACATTATCTATAAGTTTCTTCATCTGGAAAAGCCTTATTATATTCAAAGGGAATAAAAAAACGTGCAGTATAATTACCGGGTACAGGCCTGCGCCTATTCCGTAAATAACAAATACAATATTGCTGATTATAGCAAAAATTCTCAACGGGATAATTGTTTTCATATAAAAACTTGCTGCAACCAGTGCTGATGCAAGATAACCTGCGAGTTCAATCCATAAATTCATTTATACAGCTCCATTAAAAAAATAATTAAATTAACATTTTCTGTCAGCATATGTGAAGTCAAGAATTATAGTTGATTTTTAGCTGCAGATAAGTTGTAGTATGATTTATTTGTACTAGGCTCTATCAAACTTTTTGTTTTTATTACGGACTTTCCATGCAAGAAAACTGATAAAACAGGAGGAAACTATTATGGATAACAATAGGATTACAGATGAAAAGCCGGGTTTAATTTTTCTGCTCTGCCTTATTTATGCTGTACACATGGTGGAGGAATTTACCATTGGATTTGTAGAATGGGCGGATCGGTATTTCGGAAATTTCAACTGGACGCAGAATTTGATCGGAAATTCAATATTCATGTTATTACTGGCAGCAGCATGTTATTTATACTATAAAAACTCGTCTAAAAATTTATGGCTGGGAATGGCTGGCGCCATGTGGGTACTGGCTAATTCGTTTATACATATTTCTACTACCATCCTGGGCGGTGAATACTCTCCCGGCGTGGTTACAGCTGCAGTTCTATACATCCCCGGCGGATTATACTTTCTTGTAAGGTGGGGCAGGAAAGGATTGCTGAACTGGAAAAACCTGACTCTTTCATTTACAGTTGGTGGTGTGCTGATTATGCTCCTTCCTACATTTATAAGAGCGGTAATTCTCCAGTCTCAGCTTGCAAGGATATTTCATCTGGTCAGGTGATTATTCTGATACAAAACGGATTGATATTTAATTATTACTCGTAGGTTAATTTATGGATGCGTTTCTTTTTGAAACCCGGCGATGGGTAAATGACCTTAAATCAAATAATAAATTGTCTGAGAATACACCGGAAGCTTGTGAACAGCTTGCCCTTGAATACGCGCATGAACTGGAAAAATATTTTCAGATTGAGATTGCAAGAGAGCTGGCTCATTACGGTAAGGCACCGGAGTGGGAAGGGATAGTCGCTTATGGAGGGCAGTATCAATATATATGGCTTGGGATGAATCTTCCCGGAATGAAGGAATTTCGTCGGGAGGTGTTTGCCCGTGCACGGAAGGAATTGATCAAGGACAGTGATTGATATTGTGATGTATAAAATGTAATAAGCATTTTTAAAAAAGAATAAAGTGAATTTTAGTTGCTTTTCATTTTCATAAAAAAACAGCATGCTAACTTAATAGTAATTGGTAGTGAAAAGTTTTTTAATACCACCTATTGGAGTTTTTTTAAAAGGATAATATTAAATCAAATGATATCACTTGGTAAAATAAATAAACTTTTTGATAAGCTGATTACCTCACGGCATTCTCTAGGCATACAGGAAATTGGCAGGAGAAAACTCTTTATACTTTTTATGGCTATAATGAATGTCGGGCTTTTTATTTTTGGAACTCAGCATTTTATAAATGGTTTTTATAAAAATGGAATTATAAATTATTCACTTGTCATTATTTTAACGCTTGTAATTATTTTCCTGAGATCTCTGAAAAGCGTGCTCTTCATATTCCGTTTTATAACATTGCTGTTTGCAATTGTTCTTTGTTTCTGGATCAGAACAGGCGGTCCAAGCGGTTATTCCAGTATATGGGGAATGCTTTTTCCTCTATTTTCATTTTTCCTGCTTGGCAAAAGAGAGGGATTAATCTGGACTCTTATTTTTATCATTCTAATGACATTTATGCTTATTAATCCATACTCCTTTTTATCCGGATACACTTACACAGCTCAATATATTCCGCGTTATGTGTTTCTCTTCCTGATGATTTTATTGTTTACCTATAATTATGAATCTGTACGTGAAAAATATGAATTGGAAATGAAAGCTGAAATTAAAGTGAGGCAACAGGCCGAGATTGAATTGCGCAGACATCGTGACAATCTGGAGGAGATTGTTGCGGAGAGAACTCTTGAAATTGAAAAGAACAGCGGTATGCTCGAGGCAAGTGAAAAACGTTACCGCCTGATGGCAGATAATGTAAATGATATGATCTGGGCAACTGATCTGAATCTTAATTTTGTATTTATCAGCCCATCAGTATTACGGATGTACGGATATACCGTTGATGAAGCTTTAAAACTCCCGCTTGATAAATGGAATACGCCTGAGTCTTTCAGCAAAATGTTTAAAGCATACCAGAAAGAAATGGAGGTTATAAAGTCACAACCTGAAAAAACCATTGTACTGCAGCTGGAGCAGATAAAAAAAGATGGGACCATTTTCCCGGTAGAATTAAAAGTTTCATCAATCCTGGATGAAAATGGAACTGCCATTGGTATTGTAGGCATAACTAGAGATATCAGTGACCGGATAGCAATGGAGCTGGATAGAGAAAAAATTAAAGAGCAGCTGGCTCACTCACAGAAAATGGAAGCTCTTGGAACTCTGGTGGGCGGTCTTGCGCATGATTTTAATAATTTTCTCTCGGGAATTATCGGAAGCTTTGATCTGCTCTCGCTTGCTCTTAAAGATGAAAAACTCAATAAAAAAGATTACATTGAAAAATATCTAAATCTGGGTATTGAATCAACGAAAAGATCATCCGGTCTTATAAATCAGCTCCTCATATTGTCAAAGAAGCATGAAATAAAATTTTCCCCATTGGATATAAAAAAATCTCTTAATCATATTTATGAACTTTGCAGAAACAGTTTTCCTAAATCAATAGAGCTCAATTTCCGGATTGATGATGCCCCATTAATAATTAATGGCGATATGGTGCAGATTGAGCAGGTACTTCTCAACCTGTGCATAAACGCATCTCATTCAATGACTATTATGCATCCTTCCGGAGTTAAACATGGAGGAGTACTTACAGTAACAGCGGAAAAGGTTAAATCAGATAACATCATAGAGGAAAATTTTCAAGAAACGGCCGGTATTGTTGACCACTGGATCAGGATTAAAATCCAGGATACCGGAATCGGAATTGATAATGATACAATGCAGAGAATTTTTGAACCGTTCTTTTCAACTAAAGATCAAAATGAAAGTACAGGTCTGGGACTTGCAATATCGTATAATATAATAAAAAAACATGGCGGAATAGTTAATGTCAATTCGGAACCGGGTTCCGGATCCTGTTTTTCAATATATTTTCCTGTCTATAGTGATGGAAATAAAGTTTCCGGTGATAATGTGGTGCAGGAAATTGAAGGTGGAAGCGAAACAGTTCTTGTTATTGATGATGAACAGCTGATACTGAATATTGCAATGGGATTTCTTAAACATTGCGGATATAGCGTAATTACAGCTGAAGGAGCGGATAAAGGGATAGAGGTTTATAAAAAAGAATATTCCCGGATATCTGCTGTTTTATTAGATCTGTCAATGCCGGGGAAATCCGGACTGGAAGTTTTTCAGGAACTTAAGAAAATTGACTCAAATGTTAAAGCTATTCTTTCATCAGGTATGCTTGACAGTGAAACAAAAGAAGCTGCTATCAACATGGGTGTAAAGGGTATAGTGAATAAACCATATACAATCATTGAATTATCTACGGTAATGAAAAAAGTTATAAATGTGATTTAAAAGCAGGTGAAAATACCTGTCATTTTTCACGTTCATAAATATGTTTCTGCTGTGAAATTGTTCAGTCGGACTGACGGGCAGTGATCTTCAAAATTAAAGGGAATAAAATCCTGATGAAGAAAATATTTTGTTTATTATTCCTATTAACATCAATATCCGCATACCCGGTTATTTTTGTTGAGAGTAAGGGAACCTGCACAAAGGGTAATTGTAAAAACGGAGATGGAACCATGTTTTATCAGTATGGTTCAGAATATACAGGACAATGGAAAGGCGGATATAGGGATGGTCATGGAACGCAGACCTGCCCGAATGGCATAAAATATACAGGGCAATGGAAATATGATAAATTCGAGGGAGAGGGGACAATCATATTTCCTAACGGATCTCAATATACAGGACAATGGTCAAACGGCAATAGAAGCGGTCAGGGAATAATGACATTTCCTGATGGTACAAAATATGAAGGAGAATGGAAGTTTGATGATCCGGACGGGCAGGGAACAATAACCTGGCCTAATGGCTCCAGATATGAAGGGGAATGGGAAGGCGGGACCAGGCATGGCCAGGGTTCCATGTTATATGCTGACAAATCAAAATATACAGGTCAGTGGAAAAAAGACGAACCTGACGGTGAAGGAATAATGTATTCTTCAAATGGAAATATTCTATTTCAGGGATTATGGGAAAAAGGGAAACCGGTTAAGTGAAATGAATTAGCTGCAGTTCCAGTGTTATAACAAATACGGCTGATACTCATTTTCAGCGAGGAATCTAAAAAAATATATGAAGAAAATAATAATTATCGGATCAGGTATGGGTGGTCTGGCTGCCGGAGTTTATGGACAACGGAATAGTTTTAAGACTGAAATTTTTGAAACTCATTCATTGCCAGGTGGACAATGTACCAGCTGGCAGAGAAAAGGATATGTCTTTGATCCGACTGTTCATAATTTCAACGGTTTCAGAGATCAAACCAGGATAAATGCTTTCTGGAGAGAATTGGGAGCATTGCCGTGCGAAATGGTAGAAAGAAATGAATTTGTAAGTGCAGTGTTTCCTGATGGAAGTTATCTTCATAATTATTTTAATATTGGAAAAATGCAGGAACACCTGAAACAGTTGTCACCTGATGATGCCGGTATTATTGATGAATATGTCAACGGTATAAAATCATTTGTAAATGACGTGGACTGGTTCGGGATTAATTACTTCGGAACAATCAGAGAAAAGATTTCAATAATGCCATTCTTTTTTGCACGGATTAAGTACTTCAGATATACATTGAGATCTTTTGCTCAACGTTTTAAACATCCATTTCTTCGCAAAGCTTTCCCGTTAATCCGTAATTCAATACCGGATATTCCATTGTTTGCATACCTTGCTGAGCATGCCGCAGCAATTATTAAAGATGCCGGCTGGCCACGCGGTGGAGGTATTACAATAGCAAAGAATATGGCAGATAAATATCTTGAACTGGGCGGGATAATACATTATAAAAAGAAAGTAGTAAAAATTTTAACTGAGGATAATCGCGCCTGCGGTGTAGTGCTTGAAGACGGAACGCGGCATAGAGCCGATTTTATAATATCAAATGCCGATGGCCGGAAAACAATTCTGGAATTACTTGATGGCCGGTATACGGATAAAAAAATTTCCAGTTACTGTGAATCTAATCCGGTTGAAAACGATGTGGCTTTTGCCGTTCAGATTTTTTTTGGAGTGAAGCGAGATTTATCCTCATATCCATCCTCATTGATAATGTTTCTGGATAAGCCTGAAATTATTGGAGGTCATGAGTGTGAGCATCTTGATATGCAGATATATGGATTTGACAGCAGCATGGCTCCAGCCGGGAAAGGTGTCATTAAAGTTGAGTTATTTATGAAGCCATCATATTTTATAAAATTTCAGAATGATAAATCGGCATATAGGGTAGAAAAAAATAGAATTGCCGAACAGATTATTACCTTGCTTGAAAAACATTTTATCCATCTGCGAAATGATATAGAGGTCATTGATGTAACCACTTTGCATACCTGGGAACGCTTTATGGGTGGAAGTCAGGGATATAATAATTTTCCCAATAAACATCGTGATCTTACTGATATTCGAAATGTAATTGATGTCTTATTCGGCATGGGCAGGATTATTACACTTCCGGGATTGAAAAACTTTTTTTTCACAGGGCAGTGGGTTACCTCCATGGGCTCTCTGTTTGTAAATGCTGCTTCAGGGAGGGAGGTTGTGCAAAAGATTTGCAGGCAATGCGGCATAAAGTTTGAGAAATCATTTTATAAATAAGTTCCACAGGAGGAAAATATTAAAATGCACCGGCCAGAAACATTTTCCTCGGGAAATGTTCAACAGTAAATGTAATGGTTTCCTTTTCCTTATTAAAAGTTAAGGATTTCTCTTTATAGCGGTAGGGAACAGGTTCTTTATTTACCGGAACAAGAATATCTTCATAAAAAGCGATGCTGTTTTTAAATAATTTTGTTCGGGCATCTTTCCCTTCTTTAGTGCCGAATAATGATTTCCGTCCATTCGGATAATCCACCCATACATTAATTATTACTGATAGCTCCTGGGATTGATCAGTGAATTTTTCTATATCAGTCTTGTATCTTTCGAGTTTGGCATAGATAAACCGGTCCTGAAGCATTTCGTTTTCCCTTTCAGAAACCGGCTCTTTTTTCTTGATCAGAACACCTTCTTTTTTATTGTATTTATAAAGAGGACGTGATTTCATAAATTCATCCAGACCCGGGATCATCGGAACTTCAAGTTTGTGTTCGGAAATTCTTTCAAGTGTATAGTTAAGGAATAGTTCCCCGTCATTGAATAGATTCTTTTTCTGTTCCCAGTAGGTAATTATTGTTTTATTGAGCGAATCAATATATTTTGAATATGTCCGTAAAGCGTCAGGCAGCTGTTTTATAGATGTAATTTTTTCGGCTATAATTTTATCGGACATCAGTATCTCCCTGCAGGTAATATTTTTTAATTCTGATAAAATTAAATATACATTTACAGATTTCAGGCGGGAAGTCAAGAATTATAGTTGATTTAAGTTTATAAATAAAGTTCAATCTGTCTCAGAGATAAAAACGGTTTCCATGAATTTATTTTTTTTATCGTGGTAATTCATGGGAAAATATAATTATAAAGAAAAGGTATTTCAATATGAAAAAATATATTATAATGGTTTTTTTTGGTTCTGTATTGATGATAATATCATGTTCTTCACAAAACAGCAGTGTTAGAATTATCAGCGAAAACCGGAAACAGAATCATGGATGTATCAGCGGGGACTGTAAAAACGGTCAAGGGACATTTCTCTGGGAAAGCGGGGACGTATATACAGGCCAGTGGAGAAACGGGCTCAGGGATGGTAAAGGAACCATGACATGGATGGATTCTTCTGTGTACAGCAAAAGATCCAGAGAGTTTAATAATAGAAAAGCTTCTTCTTTATATATTCCTTTATCAAATACTCAAGGAAACTCTCCAATTGATATTACCATTGGAGCTCTGGGAGCAATTATCGGTGGTATCTATATTGCTGATCAGATGAAGAGTGATTTTATAACTAAAACCAGGATGGACGTTCCTGATGATATATATATCGGGCAATGGAGGAATGACAAAAGGCATGGTCAGGGAACAATGTTTCTGAAACCCAACTACCAGGTAACTGGACGTTGGGATAATGATATATTGATTGTGGAGTGATAATTTTTTTTGTTTTTTTCTTGCCATATCTTCTTTTTAGCATTAAATGTGCTCCATGCAGTTTTTACTCGATAATCATCTCATAGTTCCAGTCGAAGACACAGCTGTTCTCATTAAAGGTAATATTATCCGACGTACCGGCAGCGGCAAGGACCAGCAGGGCATATTTATGTGCCGTGATGATGCTGATGGACTTGTGATAGTGAATGTTGTCAATATGAAAGATATAACCTTCGAGGCTGAGGCTGGAATACTGCGGCCTGCTGTAGATGATAAACTATATGTCTTTACCAGGTCATTTTCATCTGATAAAATTTCACGCACAGCCAGAAAAATTCTGGAACAATGGCCGCTTTACGCGAAAAATTCCCATCTGCAGATACAGATGATGAGTTTTATGGAACACGCTTTTGCCCCGGAGCAGATCATAGATTTTGAAAAAACAGGTAATCTGCATTATCTGTTCATTCCTCTGCAGCAGAAATATAAAATCGGGAAGTGTGAGCAGAAAATCAACTGGAGCATTGAAAGGAAAAACCGTTTCATCTGGCATGTTTCACATATGAGAATCGGCGACCATATTACTTATGTAGCAGCTATTCCCCGCAATAAAATAGAAGCTCCGCTGTTTTATTCCCTTGGCACTCAGCCTCATGAAAGTACAGTGCTCAGTCTCAAGGCAGAACCCTTTAATTTCAGACCCGATGCCGGAGGGCACATTAAACTTATTGGAGAAACGGATTCAGTCAGGCGTTTCATGGTGGATGCAGGCTCGTCGTTTTTAGGCTCAGGGAAAAAAACCAGTATAGATAAGGCCCAGCTGGTCGTTTCATCTCTCAAACGAATACTAAGGGGTAATGAATTTATACCTGTAGCAGGCCGCGGCGCATTCGAAGACGGGCAGAGTTATTAATAATACGTTTCATTTCAATAGGAAATAATTCAAAATCAGAAGTGCTTTTCTTCTGGTGGGTACTTTACGGTCTTATGTATATTTACTGAAAACATTTTTCATCATAGGGTCAGTAACAGCAGATAGAACTACCTTCTTCTCCATTTCATCTACAAAAATATGCTCCCCATCAAAATAGTCTATAGCCTTTACCGGATCAGGCATCTCTTTTGCCATATCGACAATAAGTGATAACCTTGACATATCCCTTTTGTTGAATGGAATACTTCTCTCTTTTTCAAAATCGGTTGTTTCCCTGTATTTGCGTATCATGTCATTAAGTTTGCTGAAAATCATTATATCATGTTTGTATTTTTCAAAAAATTCGGATGAATCATTCTGGGTCGACTCACTCTCGGACATCAGAAGAAGAATATATTTGAAAAGGTGGTAATTGCGGGCTATTATTCCCCTGAGCACTTCACCTGGAAGTTTCAGGAAGTAACTTATAATTTCTTTTATATCCCTGATCTGGGAAAAATATTTATTCAGCATAGGAACATCAAATTTTGCAAGTAGAAGAAAAAGCAGCAGCTTATCTCTCTGGACATACTTTGATTTCAGCGTCAGCTCAAAAAGCTTTTCTCTGCTGATAAAAAAAAGCACCTCATCAATTATATTTTCAGTTGAATTATCGTGCAGATTAAAATAGCCGAACGTAAAGATTATAAATCTCTCGAGAGTTTCGATCGTGAACTGCTCGGAATTCATGTATTGCTGTATATGTTTCATATCTCTGAAAAGAATCAGAAAATAAAAGAACTGCTGGGATAACTCATAGTCATCTGATTTCATCGCCTTTTCAGTAAGGATGAAAAATTCTTCCTTGCTTATGTTTTCGAATATATCTCTTACTCTGTTTAGAAACGGGGTGGAGGAGTCATTCATCATAGCTTCAACGTAGAACAGCTGAAATTTGCTGAATCCGGCTTCTGTGAATATATCGTTGGAGTGTTCGTCTTTCATTATTCTACACCGGTTTTTCAAAAAGAATTTAATTAACACTCTATCTTAGCAGGCAGAAAGTCAAGAAATATAATTGTTTATAGATGATTATTTGTTTATATTTTCACATTGATAATATGTAACTGGTCAGAGAAACACTGCATGCAATAATTCTTCAGGCATCAGCATATTGATTTGTATCTTTAAAAAAAGAATTTTATGCTGAATGAAAACTGATCTTATTTTAATCCTCTTGAAAGCAGATATTCCCCCAGTTTTTTATCTGTTTCAAGGATATGATCAAACAGCCATTTTTTCAGGAATTCAAATAATTGCTCATCGAGATTATTTCTTTCATTTGAGTATACATCTAAAAAATTTTCAACCTGCCGGGTAAGATTCTGATGTTCAAGCCTGTGTGAGTTTAATTCCGGATAATTATGTTTTTCCATAATTCTTTCTTCAGCAGTAAAATGATATTTCGTGTAACTGATGAGCTCGAAAAGAAGATTTTTCAGGTATACATGGTTTTCACCGTTTTTTTTGGATTCCCTTAATTCAGAAATAATTCTGATAAGTTCTTTATGATGGTCATCAAATTGTTTTATGCCTACAGTTAACCTGCTTTCCCATTCCATCATGATACCTGCTTAAACATATTTAATACATTATAATAATATAATACTATACTTAAACGAGAAGTCAAGAATGTTTCTTGATTTAGTTGCTGATACTTTTTATATTGTCTCCTTAATTATAAAAGAATTTACGGAAAGCTGTATAAAATTATTTTTTGAAAATAATGGTTTAGGTAAAAATATGGATATTAAAAAAGTAAAAGTCCTATTATTCGGAACAGGTGCTGTGGGAAGTTTCTATGCAGGGAAGTTATCCCAGGCTGGCGCATCTGTGTCAGTTGTTTCGCGTTCAGATTATGATATTGTTTTAAAAAATGGAATTACTATTAAAAGCGTTCTCGGTGATTTTAATTTTATTCCTGATAAAGTTTTGAAAAGCGGTGCAGAGTATAAAGAGAACCCAGATTATATTATAGTTGCAACCAAAGTTTTTTCTGAAATTGATATATACAGTATGATTAAAGATGCGGTAACTCCTGAAACGTCGATTGTTCTGCTGCAGAACGGTATAGATATAGAAAAAGCTGTAGTGGAGAAATTTCCTGAAAATGAAATAATTAGCGCTCTGGCGTTTATCTGCGTATCAAGACCTGAACATGGCAGTATTGATCATCAGGACTACGGAAGAATTGTTATCGGCAGATATCCGGAAGGAACTTCAGATAAAGTTGAGCTTCTATTGGAATTATTTTTAAAATCAGGAGTAAGTGCAAGCTGTTCGGAATCAGTTATAGCTGCAAGATGGATTAAACTTTTATGGAATGCGCCGTTTAATCCATTATCAGTTATATGCGGTGGAGCTGACACCAGGGAACTGCTTAATCAGCCGGAAATTAAAAAACTCTGCAGGGATATAATGACTGAAGTTCTGCTTATTGCAAAAGCAGACGGATATTCTATTGATGAATCTCTTATAACAAAAAATATTGAAGATACTGAAAAAATGACTCCATATAAAACAAGCATGCTTCTTGACTATGAGAATAAAAGACCCATGGAAGTTGAAGCCATTCTCGGCAATGCTCTGGCTAAAGCAAAAAAATATGGAATCAATGCTGCTCACATTGAAACATTATATGCTCTGTTAACTATTCTCAACAGGAAAAATCTGATGTAAAAAAGAAGATTAACTATATTAATTCACGATTAATTCAGCTCTATTTTTTCATTGGAAATAATAAGTAATATGAGAATATTCGACATTAATCTGCTTGAAATTTTCCGGCAATACAATATAATTTGTAAATATAATATTTTCCATGGAGAGCATTATGAAAGTTGAGCACTTCACGCCAAGGCAGATCCTTGAAATAAAATCAAGTTTTATGTATTTCATAATTATCACTCTTCTGACAATTATAGCCACTGGATTTCAGGTACTTGCCAATGTTGACCTTAAAGGCATTCTCAGGCCGTTTCTTATAGAATCATTATGTGCTTTCCTTGCATTCATTATATACAGACAAAAGAAAAATCTTAAAAATCCGCGTATTTTATCCTGGGTTGTCGGATTTATAACATGCTCCCTTCCTTTTATCGGAAAATATAATTATGTAACCAATGCTGACTGGTCGCCGGACGGCTGGACATTTGCTGTTGAATCTATAAATACCACAATATTAATTGTAGTTTTCCTAATTGCACTTCAGCTGTTATACAATAAAAGAGTTTTTATAGTTTATACATTTTATGTTTTTATCAACTGGGCACTGTTTTTATATCTCGCATATATTAATGGAGCAAATATGCACTGGGATGCAATGGTTGACGGCAAGCTTATACACGGTATTGTCATAGGACGTGAAGTATTCTTTTTCATAATATCTTTGCTGATAGCATACCTGAGCTACAGGAATATTCCTATTACAGATGAATTTGATGAGCGCACAACAAGACAGAGAAGGCAGATTGAAGAGCATGCTGAAGCCCAGAGAGCAATGACAACTGAAATTAAAGAAAAAATGGGAGATCTTTTTATTCAGGTAGGTGAGCAGGATAATCTGGTAACGAAGTTTAATGACAATATGCAGTCTCAGGCATCAACTTTTGAGCAGATGTCAGCTACGCTTGAAGAGCTTCTCGGGTCAGCGGAAAATATACATCATTCATCTATTGACCAGATTGACGGCAATGTAAAAATGGAAACAATAGTCAATGAGTTTAAAATTATTAAAGAGGAAACCAAAAAAAATCTAGATTCAACCTTTACCGATATTACATCGATCGTAAATATGACCAACATATCCAATGAAAAACTTCAAAATGTTGAAAATACGATCAATTCAATCAAAGAACAGAGTAAAAGAATTTCGGAAACAGTTTCAATCATTGTGGAAATTGCTGACAGAATAAATCTTCTTTCATTAAACGCAAGCATTGAAGCTGCACGGGCAGGCGAATTCGGACGGGGATTTGCAGTTGTTGCTGATGAAATAGGAAAGCTTGCTTTTCAGACAACTGAAAGTATTAAAGAAATTGAAAAAGTTCTTTCAATCAATACTAAAATTACCACAGACGGAGTTGATGTTATACGGTCTACTGCAGATATGATCAAGGGACTCATTAACCGGATGGGTGAGTCATCCACGAAAATCCAGATTCTTCAGGAAAGCATTCTGATTGAGGAAAAATACATTAAAATTATAATAGAACAGATGTTTAAAAATATTGACCTTGCTAAAAATATAGGAACCGGAACTGACGAGCAGAAAATTGCTATTGAAAATACAAGCACTGCAATTGAGCATGTAAATGAAATTGTAGGCCAGATGCTTAAGGAAATTCATAATCTGTCTGAAACTTCGAATAAAATTCTCGAAAATGCAAGGGCTCTCATAACAAAATCTGAAGATGCAGTTAAATAAGATTTTATTATCTTCTATATTGCTGTTATATTAAAAAAAGCCGTCAAATCTGACGGCTTTTATATTTATAGATGGATAATAAATTAAATCTATCTTGCAGCTTTCGGTCTGCTGAACCTCTTTTTGGGATTAAAAGTTCCTGCAGCTCTCGGCCTTGCGGTATCTGAATTCGATCTCCCATGATCAGGTCTTCCCTGGTTTTTCGGTGCTTTAACAGGATTATTGTCAATCAATGGAAAAGGATGGTCTTCAACAGCAGAAATCTTCTTGCCTATCAGTTTTTCAACATCACGCAGGTATGCTTTTTCCTCTGCATCACAAAATGACAATGCAGTTCCTTTTGCTCCTGCACGTCCGGTTCTTCCTATCCGATGAATATATGTTTCTGCGACATTTGACATTTCATAATTGATTACATATTCCAGATCATCAACATCTATACCGCGTGCAGCAATATCTGTTGCAACAAGTACCCGTGTTGACTGAGATTTAAAATTTGATAGTGCATTCTGCCTTGCATTCTGCGATTTGTTCCCGTGGATCGCCTCAGCTTTGATATTATGTTTTATCAGAACCTTCACTACTTTATCAGCTCCGTGTTTTGTCCGTGTGAATACGAGTGCAGTTTTAATGTTTTTGTCTTTTAAAACTTCAACCAGCAGGGCATTTTTATTCCCTTTATCCACAAAGTAAACGGATTGTTTTATAATATCCACTGTAGGGGATTCCGGTGTTACAGAAACCCTTGAAGGGTTGTTCAGTATTGTTCCTGCAAGTTTTACTATTTCAGGCGGCATGGTTGCTGAAAAAAACAGCGACTGTCTTTTTTTAGGAAGAGCAGATATGATTTTTTTCACATCGTGAATGAAGCCCATATCAAGCATTCTGTCCGCTTCATCGAGCACGAAAATTTCCACATCCCCTAAAGGAACATGGCCCTGTTTTTTAAGATCCAGCAGGCGGCCTGGTGTTGCTATGAGTATATCCACTCCGTGTCCCAATTGTTTTGTCTGAGGATTCTGGTTAACTCCGCCGAATATTACAGTATATTTCAGCCCGGTATGTCTTCCGTATGCTTTGAAACTTTCACCGATCTGAATGGCAAGCTCACGGGTAGGGGTTACTATCAGGCTTCTTATTTTTCTTTTTTTCTCATTAACTTTATTAGCGCTGAGCAACTGAAGTATTGGTATTGCAAAAGCTGCAGTTTTGCCTGTTCCGGTCTGAGCGCTGCCGAGCAGATCATTTCCCTGAAGAACAAGCGGAATGGATTGTTCCTGAACAGGTGTAGGTATTTTATATCCTTCTTCCTCTATTGCTTTTAAAATTGGTTCAATGATTTGCAGTGAATGGAATTGTAAGTCGTTGTTGGGAGCAGTGTTGATTGATTCTTGTTTTTTCGTCAAAATTGTAAGCCTCTTTATTTTTTTACTATTTTTATCTATTTATGAATATTCTTTAAATTAGAACACTTTATTTTATAAGCTTCCCCAATGGGGCAAGACCGGCAATCTGATTTTACTATGACCGGGCACTAATTATTCAGTTAAATGTCTATAAACAGCTAATTAAGACATAAATGGTTTTTGCCTCAATATTAGCAATAAGAAAAAGTATACATTCAGGGAATGCAGTGTTTATACAATTTTACTTGATTTTCATTTCAATGGGAAACAAAATGCCTGCTTTCCCAGAAATGATCAGATTTATAATATTAGCTTATTCCTGATTATTGGGAAAACGATGTTCAATTATCCTCCCGTCCCCCAAAGGGGGCGAGTGAATAGAGATAAAATTCCCTGCATGCCCCATTTGGGGAATAGGGGGCTGGAATTATTTATAACAATTTTTTTACAAAAAGGATGCTATATACAATGAGCGGTGCAATTTTAACTATATCCTGTCCTGATGCAAAAGGTCTTGTTGCCGCAGTCTCAAATTTTATTTATCAGAATAACGGAAATATAATTAATATGGATCAGTATTCAGATACAACAACTGATATGTTTTTTATGCGCCTGGAATGGGATTTGAAGGATTTTGCAATTCAAAGAGACAAGGTTTATAATAAATTTAAAGAATTTGCTGATAAAAGGCCCTTTAAAGATAAATGGGAACTGTTTTTTACAAGTCAGAAACCCAAAGCAGCTGTTTTTGTTTCAAAATATGATCATTGCTTATATGACTTGCTGCTGAGGAATAAATCCGGAGAGCTCAATTGCGATATTGCATTAATTATCAGCAATCATCCTGATCTGGAATATGCAGCAAAAACTTTTGACAGGCCGTTTATATGTCTGCCTGTATCAAAAGAGAATAAAGAAACAGCAGAGAAGCAGCAGCTCGATATTTTAAAAGAAAATCAGATTGATTTTATTATTTTGGCAAGATACATGCAGATTTTAAGCCAGCAGTTTATAAAGAGCTATGAAAATAAAATAATTAATGTGCATCACTCGTTTCTGCCTGCATTTAAAGGTGCAAAACCGTATCACCAGGCATTTGAGCGTGGAGTAAAAATCATTGGTGCAACATCGCATTTTGTAACAGAGGATCTGGACCAGGGGCCGATTATCCAGCAGGAAGTAGACTCTATTTCGCATAAAGATACAGTTGATGATCTGATAGTTAAGGGCCGCGATATGGAAAGAAAGGTTCTGGCACAGGCAGTGCGTCTGTTTATAGATCACAGGCTTTTTGTATGCGGGAACAGGACAATAATACTGTAATTAAAAACATAATTTTTATTGATGAACTGAGTTGCACAAAGGATGTTATAGAGTTACGTAAAGTTTATAATCTTTGTTTTTTTATAATTTTTTTCCTGTCATTCCCTCGAAGGCGGGAATCCATAAATGGTAAATGTTTTATAGTATACCCGATGTGTTCTTTTATATTTTTTTATAGTCTGGATTCACCCGAGGGTGCAGGCCATCGCCTTCGCGGGAATGACATAGTTGTTGAAAGGCAAATTTTTCAAGAGGATAATCTATGAAAATCGGATTTGATTTCGGATCAAAAAATATATCATACGCGGTTATAAATGAAAATTCTGTAATAGAAAGCGGAAGCTGTTCCCATGATGGAGATACCACAGGAACATTCACAAATCTTCTTTCTGATATTTATAAAAAATTTCCTAAAGATGATATTGAAACATTCGGGATCACAGGAAGTATTGATCTGCATGGTCTAAGAGTTATTGATCCGATCCTGTCATCAGTTGAAGCAAATAAATTTTTAAAAACAGGCTGCCGCAATATTCTTTCAATCGGCTCGGAAAGTTTTTACCTCATTAAGCTCGATGAAAATTATAATTATATAGAACACGTAATCAATCCGGATTGTGCATCAGGTACAGGAAGCTTTATTGTTCAGCAGGCTGAAAGGCTCGGTTTTTCAGTAGAGGAGCTGGCTCAGATGGCGCACGCGTTCGATGCAGCTGTCCCATCTATTTCAACAAGGTGCGCTGTTTTTGCCAAGTCTGATATTATTCATTCACAGGCGCAGGGTTTTTCCAAAGAGGCTATTGCTGCAGGAATATGCGAGGGCGTTGCAAGAACTGTTCTGCAGAATACACTCAAAGGTAAAAAGCTGATCGGGGATGCGCTTTTCATCGGAGGAGTGAGCAGCAATAAAAAAATAATTTCAGAGATTTCCAAATCAATTGGTATTCCGGTTAAAGTCATTGAACACAGCCCTGTATTTAACGCAATAGGCGCTGCATGTATAGGCATGGAAAACGATCTGAATATTGATAAAGTTTTATATAAAATGAAAATAAACCGCGAGGAGCGGGATAAGCTTCAGATTAATGTAACTCAGTATCCGGACTTTTCGCTGGATAAAACTTATATTTCTGACGGCATTGAAATTACAGCTTATGAGGATATTGAATCCGGAAATTATTCAGTTTTTATAGGGCTCGATATAGGTTCAACAAGCACCAAGGCGATTATTCTTGATGAGAATAAAAAAATTCTTGCAGGCATTTATGCGCCTACCAAAGGCGATCCTGTTAATGCAGTTTCAGAAATTTTCAGGAAGTTTGCCGATATTTTTCCGGACTCTGAACTTTTAATCAGAGGTATAGGCACAACCGGCTCAGGGCGCAAACTGATTAAAGAAATAATCAATGCGGACTGCGTAATAAATGAAATCTCCGCTCACGCAAAGGGCGCAACATTTTTAGATCCGGATGTTGATACTATTATTGAAATCGGCGGGCAGGATTCAAAATTCACCACTCTGAAAAACGGCGCAGTGGTAAATGCAACCATGAATTATGTATGCGCTGCAGGCACAGGCTCATTCATTGAAGAGCAGGCGCAGAGGCTTAACATCACGCTTGATGAAATATCCGGCATGGCACTTGGGCAGAAGGCCCCGTTCACTTCAGACAGGTGCACTGTTTACATGGAACGCGACCTGAATATGCTTCTCTCAGAAGGGTATGATAAGAAACAGGTAATTGCATCTGTGCTTTTCAGCGTAAGGGATAATTATCTGTCAAAGGTGGTGGGAAAGACTTCACTGGGTGAAAAAATCTATTTCCAGGGAGCTACAGGCCGCAACAAGGCCCTGGTTGCTGCATTTGAAGATGAAATCAAGAAACCCATTCTTGTTTCGAAGTACTGCCATCTTACAGGAGCGCTCGGATGCGCTCTTTATGTAATGGAATATAATCTGGAGAAATCTGCTTTTACAGGAATAGATTTCAGCTTCAAGGCCTACAGTGAAGTCTGCACTTTGTGCGCAAATAAGTGCGATCTCAGGGTGTATTCTGCCGGAGATAAGATTACAGCATGGGGATTGAAATGCGGCCGTGACTATGAAGATAAAAACATGAAGAAGATCGATACTTCTTCGGGCATTGAAAAAAAATATTTTTCTGTATTCGACCGTGATCTCATTAAAAAAGAAAATATCACCATTGGAATTCCTGCATCATTATATATGATGGAATATTACAGCCTGTTCAGTAATTTTTTTCAGAAACTCGGCATGAATGTGGTAATTGAAAGCGGCTCAACAAAAAATATGTCATACGGCAAAACTATAGTTAATTCCGATTTCTGCGCTCCGCTTGTACTTACCCACGGAATTATAAAATCGCTGCTTGATAAAAATGTGGATTATATATTTTTCCCTGCGATTATAAATGAGCAGAATCTGCTTGCAGAACTTCCGGCTGAGGAAAAGTACGTTGAAAAAACCACAGACTGCTATTTCTGCTTTTATTCGCAGTACGCTTCAACTATTGTAAATACTATTCCATCATTAAATTTTAAGGATAAATTAATCTCACCAAAAATAAAATTCAATAACAGAAAAATTGAGCAGGTTGCGCTTGAGCTGGCGGAGTCCATGAGCGGAATTCTGAATGAGCCTGTGCAGAAGCTGTGCGATACATTTATTGAATCTTATAATGAATATCAGGAAAACAAAAAGACATGGCAGGAAGAAGGGAAAAAATTTCTGGAATCAGATCCTGATAAAATAAAAATACTTCTGCTTGGGCGCCCATACGCTGTGTTTGATGAAAAAATAAATCTCGGAATCCCCGGGAAAATTGAAAAAGCCGGATATGGGATGATCCATCAGTCAATGCTGGATCTGAAGCCGGATGATGAGGAGAAATCAGACATTATCAGCAGGATGCACTGGTTTTACGGACAGCAGATTCTTCTGGCAGCGGAAGCGGTTCTTGAGCATAAAAATATTTACCCTGTGTTCCTTACATGCTTCAGGTGCAGTCCGGATTCATATCTCTTAAGCTATTTTAAAAAGATGATGGATGACGCGAGTAAGCCTTACCTTGTAATTCAGCTTGATGAGCACTCAAGCGATGTGGGCTACGAAACCCGCGTTGAAGCTGCACTGGATTCTTTTATTAATGATTTTAAATCTGCTGATAAAAAAGGAAAACAGAAAGCTGTAATAACAAAACAGGAACACAAAATTGATAAAGACGATACAATATTTATTCCATTTATCAGCCCGATTATCAGCGAAATACAGAAATATGTTTTTGAATCAGCAGGTTACAAGGCAAGGGTTCTGCCTCTTGAGCAGAGAATGATCAATACAGGCTATAAATTCACTTCCGGAGGGGAGTGCATGCCGAATGCTGCAATTGTAGGATCTATAATAGATATGATCAGGAGTGAAAACCTTACACCTGAAAAAACAGCATTGTATCTTCCCACCATGTGCCTGGCGTGCAATTTCAATCAGTTCACCCAGCTCATACAGATTGCAGGGGAGAAGGCCGGGATCGGCGGATTTAAAATAATCAATCCGAATGCGATCAGGGGAATTCCGGATGTTCCTATGAAAATAAACCTGAATTTATTATCAGTAAATATTCTCAGTTCGCTGCTGTATAAATTAATTTTCAGGATAAAACCGTATGAAATCAGTAAAGGCGATACAGCTGCTGCTCTTGAAAAATCTATGGATATTATTAAAAAATACTTGAATATTGATAAACCTTTAATAGAAGCAGCTGTTGAGATTCGCGGACTGTTTGAAAAAATTGAAATCAGCAATGAGAAAAAGCCTAAAATAGGAATTTTAGGCGACCTGTATACAAAGTATAATTCAATTCTCAATGATGATATTTTCGGTTTTATTGAAGAGCTTGGCGGCGAGGTTGTAATGCCGTCTTACACGGAAATGCTCATTCATTTCATTTATTCAGACGTTCTTGAGAATGATTTAACTAAGTTCTATTTAAAAATGGTAATAAAAGAGGAGCAGAAATTTGAAAAGATTTTTTCAGGAATTCTTGCTGATAGCGAGGAGCCTCCTCTTGAAGAATGCATCAGTCTTATGCATGAATACGGGATCAGGCATCATATTATCGGCGAAACAACGATCAGCGTAAGCAGGATGCTGTATTATATTAAGCACAGGCTTGTGGACGCTGTTGTGCATGTTAATCCGATTTTCTGCTGTCCCGGAGTTGTTTCCTCCTCGATTTTCAGAAAGATTCAGGAGGATTATTCAATTCCGATAATTGATTTGTTTTACGACGGGACCAATAAGCCGAATAAGCTGATTGTTCCACATATGTATTATTTAACAGGCAGGGTATAACCGGAAATTATAAAAGGGGAAATGGGAAAATGAATGCAGCAGATAAGAATATTAAAGCCTTGGAATCAGTAAAAAAAGAATCCGTATTTAAATTTGTTTTTTATAATTTTACCGGTTTATTTTCATTATTGTATGTTTTAACAAACACTCTGATCGGATATCCTTTTCTCCTTGCAGCTTCTTTTATTAAACTGATTCCATTCAAACCGCTGCAGAAAGTCTGCACAAAAATTCTCATCATGATCGCAACAAGATGGATTCATAACAACACATTCCTGTGCACAAAAATTCTCGGGATTAAATTAAAAATTGAAGGTGATGAAGATATTTCCATGAAAGACTGGTATCTTGTGATATCCAACCATCAGGCCTGGAGCGATATTCCGATTCTGCAGATTGTTTTTAACGGCAGAATTCCCCTGCTGAAATTTTTTTTAAAGAAGGAGCTTATCTGGGTTCCGCTTCTCGGCATTGCATGGTGGGCGCTGGATTTTCCTTTTATGAAAAGATATACAGCTGAATTTATAAAAAAACATCCCCAATTAAAAGGAAAGGATGTTGAGATCACAAAAAAAGCCTGCGAAAAATTTAAATTTACTCCTGTATCTGTAATGAATTTTGTTGAAGGTTCGCGCTTCACAAGAGAAAAAAATATTAAACAGAAATCCCGGTTTAAAAATCTTCTTAAGCCGAAAGCAGGAGGTACAGGATTTGTTTTTACTGCAATGGGGGATTATTTAAGCAGAATCCTGAATGTCACAATAAAATATCCTCAGGGCGATTTTAATTTCTGGAATTTTATCTGCGGCAGGGTAAATGATGTTTATGTAAAAATAGAAAAAATTCCGGTTACTAAAGATCTTATCGGCGATTACATTTCCGACCCTGAATACCAGGCACGATTTCAGAAATGGATTAACGATCTCTGGGTAAAAAAAGATAAAGTAATTGAGACGATGTGATTTTACCCCCCACTGCCATGCGGGCATCTCCCCCTTGGTAAGGGGGAGATATATAGTGAATTTTTTGTAAAGCTTTTAGAAAAAGTTTTTTTAAAATATAGAAAGATTTCAGCAGATGAAGGCACTTAGCCCCTGCGGCAATGAGCGAGCTGGCGACCCACAGGAGGTGGGAAGTGTCTCCGGAGACATGGATGTCGAGAGGAGACCTTTCGGGTGGTCGCTCTCGTCCATCCATGGACTTCGCGACATTGGTACATCCTGTACGGCAGATTCTCAAGGAGGGCTGTTTTTCCGCAAAAGCAGTCCTTCTTGAGAGTTCGGTTACACCGTTTATTCCGGATGGAAGGAAATTACATTGCTAAGTATAATAAACAGGATGTTATTATAATATGACTGATTCAGCACAACAGGCGCTAGCAATCTTACGCGATACATCCCAGTTCCAGTGGTATGTAATACCTCTTCTTACTCTTGCAGCTTATATATATGCAAATGAAATTCAGAAAAAGAACTGGAATATTGTATTTGCAGGACTCACTTATCTGGGGCTGGATATGTTTATTGAAATTGTAAATTCGCTTATATTTCATTTCACGCAATATGCACCTGCTTGGATTACTCCGGGAAAAACTGCATATCTTCTTCTAATCGGAATGAATATTGAGATTTTTTTCATGTTTGCTCTGGTTGGAATTGTCATGTCAAAATTTCTTCCTGAAAATAAAAATGACCGCATCTTTGGTGTTCCGGGCAGGTTATTTGCCGGTCTTTGCGCTGCAGCTGTATGCACCATAGTTGAAGTTATGCTTAATTCAACCGGCGTTCTTGTATGGGAATACCCATGGTGGAATAAAGGGCCTGCGTCTATTATTATTATGTCCGGGTATTTTCTTTTTTTTATAATTTCATTCCAGGTGCATGATATGGAAAAAGTCAGGAATAAAATTATTGCTGCAGCAACTCTTTATGCTTTGGATGCAGTTTGTATCATCATTTTTGGTGTAATGCTTAAATGGATATGAGCTATCTTCATTTCTTATAGAATTTTTTTTCACTGGGGAATACAGTGTTTTTTTATAAAACTTGTTGCTTTTTTATCATGCAGCATAAAAAAATTGAAAGATAAAATTAAATAGGGAAAAAATGAATATGTCAAAAAAACAAGTTATCCTGTTGGTGCTTATTAGTGCAGCTATAATTATTATTACAGCGGGAGTTTTTAAAAAATGCAATAATGATAAATTAAATGCTGAAGGAATTGAAGAACAAAAAAAAGAACTTCAAAAAATTTCAGACGCAGCTGTAAAGAAAATTCAAAAAAAAGATGTATTTAAAACCAATGATGAGATTAAGGAAGTATACGGCAGAATTGAAACTGTTTATCTCTGGAACGGCAAAACCTATACAGGCGCTGTAGTTTCCAATAATAGTATATACCAGATTGTAACAACTGAAGGAACTAAAGTTATTCCGATTAAAGATGTAAAATTAAGAGAAATGATAAAGTAAAATTTTACCCCCTCTGTCCTATGGGCATCTCCTCCTAGGCAAGGGGGAGAGATCGTCTGAGTACATGCGGACTTTTGGTTTGAACTTTTTTTTAATTAGAAATAGTTTTAGCTGAGCCGGCCGTCTGATCCAGCGTAACAGTGTTTATTTCCAGATAGCTTTTTATAAAAAGATTGACTGTCTTAATATTTATTTCTATATTTGTTAAAATTGGAGGTTTGTATGAGACCAAATGCTGAAAAAAGAATGACAATTCAAAAAGAAATAAGGCTCATCCCTGAAAACAGGCTGGATGAAGTTAAGACGTATATAGAGACAATAATAAATGTTGATTCTAAAAAAAAGAAACCGGTCAGCCTTAGAGGTATCTGGAAAGGAAAAGGTTTTGAAAAGATAAGTAATATCGAAGCTGATATATCCTCGTTGCGTAAAACATTAAGCAGCACTATCCTCAGTAAAAAAATATAAATGCAATTTCTTTTAGACACAGTTACCATAATTCGCCATTTTAGTGATAGCGGTATTATTGGAAAAAAAGCCAAGGAAATACTGGATGATGAAAGCAATTCATTTTATATTTCTGTTATAAGTCTTATGGAAATAATGTATCTTGCAGAAAAGAACCGTATTAAAATAAATTTAGCCGATACAATGGAAAAGATAAGTTCATCCGCTTTATATACCATTATTGACTTAACAGTTGATGTTATCAATGTGGCTACAACCTTCGATTTTTATGAATTGCACGACAGGATGATACTGGCAACAGCTTTACTTTTAGATGTGCCAATACTTTCAAGCGATGAACGTTTTCAGGAAATTATAAAAGTAAAAGTTATCTGGAACTGAAATAATAAAAATAGCGAACAGGGGCCGCTCCCGGACATCCTTGTCCTCCACGGCATTGGGACATCCTGTCCGGCAGAAACCGCTCACCAGTTTTGAATATATGCCATACGGGGAAACGTGGCAGGACTACAGCCAAGCCTGAAAGAAAAGCATAAACCGAAGTATAATTCACAGGAACTGTATAAAGAGACGGATTTTAAAAATTCAAAAGTAAAAGGTGATTACTCAGCATCTTCGGCATACTAATATGATAATTGATGTTATACTGAACATAATTTCAATATTTTTATTGATTTTAGTAATTTTTTTTAATGAACCAATTTATAATGCTTTGTTTTTAAGTTTGTTATCATTGATATTGGGTATTAGTGGATTATTAAGAAAAAAGTTCCATTGGGTGGAGTTCATACTCGCTCTATTTTTGGTATTCTGTTATTTTCTATAATTTTTACAATTTGTGGAATTTTTATGATGATTAAATTTCTCATTGATTATTTTAAATAATCAGCAACCCTTTTCACCCGTATACATTTTCAATCAGTTAAAGTTCCATTCCAACACAACCCGGTGCCGTTTCTTGATTATACTGTCACCTCGACTCCGCTCGGTGGCCGAGCTTTTTCAAGTTGGAATTTTTTATTAGAATAAATTTAAAGTGAGCCGGTTTTCTAAAACCGGCGGAGTAGTTTCAGTTTTCAAACAGTATTTAGATAATATTTTAAAGAATAAGGAAAAGTTTTGTTGCAGGTGAAGGTCTTTAGCCCTGCGGCTATAGAGCAGCGGCTTTCGGGTGGATTCTCAAGGAGGGCTGCTTTTCCGTAAAAGCAGTCCTTCTTGAGAGTTAGGCTACACCTTCCATTCAAGGTTATGCCACGATTTCCGCTCGGCAACCGGCCCCCATTTCATGGCAGTGAAAATTTTCCTTAATTCCAAATTTTAAAAAATGTGAAAGCAAATATCTGAATTTTATAATGGATATATAAAGAAAACAATTTGACAAACTGATTCCGATCTATAATATCTGAATTATCTCATTTCATTAAATAATTTGTATATTGTCATTCCGTGCAGGAAATTTTCCGCATGTAATAATTTAAATCAGAGAGTGCCCGATGATAACTATATTAAAGCGAACCATAACAGTTTTATTTGTAATTCTGACTATCCAGAGCGGCTTTGCAGCCGAAACAATGGATAAATGGAAAACAAAAGACCTGACAGATATGGAAAATCTTGCCAGGCAGCTGAGCTTTGAAAATTATGCTAAAATCAGGATGCTTAAGTCTGCTATTATCAATTACAGCGGTAATCCTGTTTTTGAATCCCTTATAAATACATACTCAGATGCAAGCGCCTTTTATTTCAGCCGTGATATAGTAAATGCTGCGAATCTTTTTTCCCAGAATGAAAAGGAAATAAACGATGTTGCTTCCAAATTATGCGATATTTATGAAAAAGATACTGCAGCTATAATGAGTTCAACAAGCACTGATCTTGTAAAGCCTAAGATGCTTCAGCAGATGAAGAATAAAGAAACTGTAGATCCTCAAATGAAGCTTGTGCTTAATATGGCTTCATCAGCTATGCAGAAGGCAAAAGACCAGAACAAGTGGGGAAGACCTATAGAAGCGATTTATTATTACAGGCTTGCAAAAAAGATATGTTTCAGATTTTATCAGGATATGCAGGTTGCAGTTCCTGAAAAGTACAACAAAGACAGAGTTGACAGCAGGGATGAAGTTTTTGATGAGAAACAGAAGCTGAACTGATTATTCTCAGTCTCCGTCTACCTTGAATAAATCTGTGCTGAGATATTTTTCACCCCGGTCTGCGAATATTACAACTATAGTTCCCTTTTTTATTGACTTCGCTATTTCAAGAGCAGCGATCATTGCAGCACCGCTGCTCATTCCAACAAATATCCCTTCGTCAGTTACAATTCGCCGAGACATTTCAAATGCTTTACTGCTTTCTATCATAATTGTTACATCAATCATAGACGGATCATAGATCGAAGGAACAATAGCCTCTTCCATATTTTTAAGGCCCTGTATGTAGTGGCCTTTTTCCGGATGGGCGGAAACAATTTTTATTTTAGGATTTTTTTCTTTCAAATATTTCCCTATACCCATAATAGTTCCGGATGTGCCGAGAGATGATACGAAATAGTCGATCTTTCCTTTTGTCTGCTTCCATATTTCAATTGCAGTAGTGCGGTAATGGGCAATCTTGTTGTATTCATTTGAAAACTGGTCCGGCATGAAATATTTATCCGGATAAAGAGAGGCAAGTTCACGTGCTTTACTGATAGCTCCGTCTGTTCCTAGCTTTTCATCAGTGAGAATTATTTTTGCTCCGAATGCCTGGATCATTTTGCGCCGCTCAATGGAAACGGATTTTGACATTACAATTTCAACCTTGTATCCTTTTACAGTGCCGATCATTGCAAGTCCTATGCCGGTGTTTCCGGATGTTGGTTCAATTATAGTTTGTCCTTTTTTCAGCTTGCCTTCATGCTCTGCCTGTTCGATCATCTTAAGAGCAATTCTGTCTTTAATGCTGCCTGTCGGATTGAAGCCCTCAAGCTTGGCAAGGATCGTGACATTTTTATTCGGGTTCAGCCTGTTTATTTTAACAAGAGGCGTATTGCCTATGGTTCCGAGTATATCTTCTTTCATTTTAATTCCTGATTATGGCTGTTAAATTTTAACAAATCATTATAGAGAGTTTACTTTTGTCAAGAATCTAACTTCAGTGACCATAGATATATTACAATCATGTTAAATAAAAATGACGTAAACGATCTAATATTACAACTGTGTTAAATAATATTGTTTAAAAGGCATTTTAAACAAGCTTTATTGACGGAATATATAATTCTCTGGTTTATGTAATTAAATAAAATCCGCTAATATGCATTTATTATTAATTATTTAAATTTTTATCCTGGAGGATTATATATATGGGAACTGCTTCAATCAATACAGGGGATACTGCATGGCTTCTTGTTTCAACTGCACTTGTAATGTTTATGACTGCTCCAGCTCTTGCCCTTTTTTATGGAGGACTTGTTAAAAAGAAGAATGTACTGAATATTCTGATGCAATGCTTTATTACCCTGGCTTTAGTAAGCGTTATCTGGGTTGTAATCGGATATAGTCTGACATTCGGTTCAAATACGCTAATCCCGGGATTCATCGGAGGATTAGACTGGGTATTTCTTAATAATGTAGGCATGACACCGAGCTCAGCATATGCTCCGACAGTGCCGCATCTTTTATTTATGATTTTTCAGGGGATGTTTGCAGTTATTACTCCTGCACTTATCATAGGCGCATTTGCGGAACGTATGAAATTTTCATCATTTTTATTATTTACTATTGCATGGCTATTCCTTGTGTATTTTCCGGTAGCGCACTGGGTCTGGGCAACTGACGGATGGCTTGCAAAAATGGGTGTTCTGGATTTTGCAGGCGGGATTGTAGTTCATATCAGTGCAGGAACAGCTGCTCTTGTAACTTCAATCGTAATAGGGAAAAGGAATTACCTTAAACCGACACCTCCGCATAATCTTCCTTTTACGATGATTGGCGCTGCAATGCTCTGGTTCGGATGGTTTGGTTTTAATGCAGGAAGCGCTCTTGCTGCCAACGGTCTTGCAGTTCATGCATTTGTTGTAACGAATACCTCTGCATCAGTTGCAGTACTTGTGTGGATGATTCTGGATTATTTTTACGCAAAGAGTCCTACAATGCTGGGTGCAGCAACAGGGGCTATTGCAGGACTTGCAGCAATTACGCCTGCAGCGGGATTTGTTGATGTGAAGGGTGCAATTATCATAGGAGGCGTATCAAGCTTCTTATGTTTTTATATGGTTGTATTTGTTAAAGGAAAATTCGGTTATGATGACGCGCTTGATGCATTCGGCGTACATGGAATCGGAGGTTTCATTGGAACCATAGCAACAGGGCTTCTTGCAACGCCTGTGGTTCAATCCGCTTTTTCAGGAGCTTTTTACGGCAACATGAACCAGTTATGGTCTCAATCAGTTGGAGCAGTATCTGTAATGCTTTATACAGCTGTAGTCACTTTTGTAATATATAAATTGATTGATAAAACAGTCGGCCTTCGTGTAACCGATCAGGATGAAGCAATTGGTCTAGATGTAACCCAGCACAACGAACGCGGTTACACAATTATAGAATAGGGAGTATTGTAATGAAAATTGTAATTGCAATTATACAGCCTCACAGGCTTGAGCATGTTAAGGAAGAACTTTATAAGGCAGAAATAAATCTGGTAACAGTAAGTGAAGTGCTTGGTCATGGGCGCCAGCTTGGTGTTACAGAATATTACAGAGGAACCAAAGAAACAGGCAACCTCCTTAGAAAAATAAGGCTCGAGATAGCAGTGAACGATGATTTTGTCGAACCTGCAATCCAGGCAATTGTCAAAGGGGCAAAAACAGAAAATTTAGGTGATGGCAAAATATTTGTTTATAATCTTGAAGAATGCGTAAGGATCCGTACAGAAGAAAGAGGCCCGGTGGCGATCGGGTAACTGATCAGAATATTCTGTCAAACTGACTTCATTCTGTATTTGAGGATCATTTTTTCCGGCTTATATGAAAGCTTTGCCTGGCGGAGAGATTCTTTTCCCATATCCTGCTCAAAATTGAAACAGCAGTATTTTGCAGGCATGACATTGGCAAAACTGTTGAA
Source organism: uncultured Leptospirales bacterium (assembly GCA_964392365.1). Taxonomy (GTDB): domain Bacteria; phylum Spirochaetota; class UBA4802; order UBA4802; family UBA5550; genus CAYMPH01. The sequence goes on along the minus strand of CAYMPH010000016.1, from coordinate 59,526 downwards.
CATGTACTGATAAATTCCCTTGAATTTACGGTTCCCTTTTGCAAAATGAAGCGCAAATGTTTCGTCATTCAGTTCCTCGCCGATTATAAAACCAGCAGGCTCCCTGTTTGCATAAAAAATTCCGCCGCACAGTATGAGCCTGTCATATAGCTTAATTGCTTCAGCGCATGGGTAAAAGTCCGTATCTAATGGTTTATCATTTGTTTCCTTCTGCCATGATTCAAGGATCGTGTTTGCATCACCGAGTCTGTCGTCTGTGAGTGGACATTCTTCATGAGCATAAGAATCAAGAAACTGATTTAAAAGGTTGCGTTTACCGTGAAGATGCTTTCCTTTGTAATCGCTTATCTTCTTTACATGATGAATATAGTCAGCGTCGCCTTCGTTGGATGTAAAGATGAAGCCGTCATTTTCAAAGTGGGGGATCCATTCTTCCGGAACAGGGAATATCATACCGTACTGAGTGATCATTTTCCTGAGATAGGCTTTATCAGACTGCCTGATATCAAAAGAAGGCATAATAAAACTTTCACCATCAAAGGTTTTACCCTTAATAAAAATCTCTTCATCGAAAAGCATTTCGTATTCGTGTTTTTCTCTGAAGAGGTACAAACTTGCAAAGCTGTATTCCGATATAGGCAGGAGCAGTTTTTTAAATTTATCTGAAAGCAGTTCCTGATGTTCGAGTGAGATTTTTTCTGTGTGCATCAATAATTCCTGTAAAAATATTTATCATTCAGTATGATTGTTAAAAGAAAGTTTTTTTATTTAACTTATAATCGGACATATATCAGGATTCATTTCAGCTGACAATTAAATTTTATTATAGTATTTTATTGAAAGATGAAATAATAGGGGATATAAAAATTATAAATGAATAGAAGGTATTATTAAAAAATAATTATTTTCTATCAGAAATCATGTGAAGAATCCATGCCGGATCTCTTCTAACTGGTAATACAGCTATTATATATAGCATTTTTATCTTGAATCTCATAGTAAATAGCATATGGAAAGCGTTTGGCAAACATGCGGTATAGTCCAAATTCCAAGGAGTGTATCCCGCCATATAATATCAATGACTCTATGTCGGCCTTAAGTGAATCGAAGAAATAATTACCAACACCTTCTTCAATTTTATCATAAAAAGCTTTTCCTTCATGCAAATCATTTATTGCATATTCATAGATAAAAACATTTTGTAGCTTCATTTGTTATTTTTTGGATTTTAGATCTGAAATTGAAATAAAATTTACTTTTCCAGAGGCGATCTTTTTTTTTCTGTCTTCCAGAATTTCTCCATGCCATGCAGGTACATCAACAGAACCATCCTCATAAAGTAGAGATTCCCATAGTGTCTCCATTGCCTGAATTCTTTCAATGGTATTCATATTTTTTACATCAAGATTATTCATGTGACCTTCCAGGGATGATTTAATTCTTTAAATACTATTTATTCATGTCTAACTAACTCTATGAGAACGTTTTGTAAAGAATAATATTTTTGTAAATTCCATTTATTGATTTAATATTAGACAAATTCTCTCAGCGCCCCATGCTGATGCCGATGGCTTCAGCGCATTGAATTAACTGTGAATTTTCCGGAACAGTACGAACCTTGCCTGCAAGATCTGCAAGAGGCACGAGAACTATATCCGGCATATTTAAGGCCACCATTGTACTGAATTTTCCATCAGCAGCTGCTTTAACTGCATAACTTCCCAGTCTTGTTCCAAGAACACGGTCAAAAGCGCATGGTGATCCTCCGCGCTGAATATGGCCGAGAACAGTGCAGCGAACCTCAAGATCAATCCGTTTTTTTATTTCATCAGCAAGGTAAGAGCCTACGCCGCCAAGCTGCGGTACACCCTGCAGGCGTGTTGATGCAGAGGCCAGTGTTTTTACTTCACCGCCTTCCTCTTTTGCACCTTCAGCAACTATAATTATGCTGTAGGGGCTGCCTCCCTTTGCTCGTAATTGTATTTTATCTACAATACGGTCAATATTGAAGGGTATCTCAGGTATGATGATGATATGGGCTCCTCCTGAAATTCCGGATTCAAGAGCTATCCAGCCTGCGGTACGTCCCATTACCTCAAGTATCATTACACGCTGGTGACTTTTTCCGGTTGTGTGCAGGCGGTCAAGTGCGTCGCAAGCCACTTCCACAGCTGTCTGGAACCCGAAAGTGTAATCAGTTTTATCAAGATCATTGTCAATGGTTTTCGGTATGCCTATGATGTTTGCGCCTTTTTTTACAAATTTATATCCTATCTCCAGGGTTCCTTCGCCGCCGACCACGAAAAGGCAGTCCAGTTTAAGTTTTCTGTATGTATCCATAGCCCTGTCGGAATAGTCACTGACGCTGATTGAGCCGTCATGCTGTAATTCCCTGTATTCAAAAGGATTTCCTTTGTTTGTTGTACCCAGTATTGTTCCGCCCAGAGTAAGTATATCTTTTGTTGATCTTATGGTAAGCTCCTGAGTATGACCGTTTATAAGACCTTCGAATCCTCCTTCTATGCCTACGACTTCAGAATTGTATCCTATTATTGCAGCACGGGTAACGCCTCTTATAACAGCATTGAGTCCAGAGCAGTCTCCGCCTCCTGTCAGTATGCCGACTTTTTTTAATGCCATAAAATCCTCCATGAATCATTGTTCAGATTTTTTAAAAAACAGATTAAACGTATACCATATCTCTGCTTGAATTTTTAAAAAAAAGTAAAGCAGGATATTTATACTTTATTCAAATTTTTTCAGAAGGATTCCTACTTTTATTAGCTGATCATTCAGAAAAACCTTGAAATCATTGGTCCTGCAGTGATGAATTTCTACAGGTATTTCAGCCTGAGCTTTTTTCAGCATATCCGCAATAATATTTTTTTCTTCATCGTTTATTTCCAGCTGCATAGTGTCCTCCTTTTTATTGCAGTATTTGTAATAAATTAATTATAGCATCAGATGCGGAAGGAGTCAAAAAAATATTTTTCCGTTGACAATTTTCATAATAGGTAATATATTACCTATTATGAAAAATAAACCTGAATTCCTGCCTGAAATGGCTAAACTTTTTTTTGATTTTTTTGTTATTGAAAAGGCGCTGGCAAATATATTCGACAAGGCATACAAAGAACATAATTTAACAACAAAACAGTGGCTGGTACTTGTAATTGCATTAAATCTGAAGAATGCTTCAATTTCAACTGTTGCCGGAATACTCAGCACCTCACATCAGAATGTCAGGGTAATAGCTGAGAATCTTTTAAAAAACGGTCTTGTGAGGCTTGAGCGGTCAGAGGCAGACAGGAGGACAACTTTTATTATACCAACCGGCAGGGTTGATGAAATTAATAAAATAAGAGGGGACAGGGATAATATCAATATGGCAATGCTGTTCGGGGAATTCAAAAAATCCGAGATTATCTCCCTGTCGAAGATGTTCGACAGGTTTAAAAATCATATCGAAACTGTAAAAGACCAATTAATATAAGAGGAGTAATTATGCTTAAAATATTTTTTTTAATACTTATTACCGTACACGGGCTGATTCACCTGATGGGATTTGTAAAGGCATATGGGTTTGCCGAGATAGAAAATCTTACTCAGCAGTTATCCAGATTATCCGGAATTATATGGCTTGCATGCACAATTCTTTTTCTCGCAGCGATTGCAATGTTTTTATCTGATAATGATTTATGGTGGATGCCGGGGCTTGCTGCTGTTATCTCTTCGCAGGTTCTGATTATTCAGTTCTGGGGTGATGCGAAGTTCGGCACGATCGCTAATATAATCATCATTATACCTGTTTTTATCTCACTTATTAATTCATTTCCCGGAAGCTATAAGAATGTTTTTATTAAAGAATCTAAAATCGGAATCGCACGCTACATTGAACAGCCTTCTGTTACAGAGAAAGATCTGGAACATCTTCCGAAGCCTGTTAAAAAATATCTTCAATATGCCGGTGTTGTTGGTAAACCAAGAGTGCAGAATTTCAGGGTGGAATTTAATGCAAAGATGAAAATGAAAATGGATGGTAATTGGAATGATGCACCCGTGATTCAGTATGAATTTTTTGACAGGCCTGCAAGGTTATTTTATATGATGATGAATATGTACGGCATTCCGGTTGAGGGACTGCATGCTTATGTAGGACCGAAAGCTGTAATGAAAATTAAAATTGCAAAACTCATACCTATTGTGAATGCCGAAGGCCCTGTCATGAATAAAAGCGAGACTGTTACGCTGTTTAATGACATGTGCATAATGGCTCCAGCGACCCTGATAGATAAAAAAATCAAGTGGGTAGATGTAGATGAGAAGACAGTAAAAGCTGTTTTTTCGAATGAAGGCAATACGATCTCAGCAATATTGTATTTTAATGAAAAAGGCGAGCTTGTAAATTTTATTTCCAAAGATAGAAGCATGTCTTATGACGGAAATACATTTAAATATTATCCCTGGAAGACGCCTGTTTCGCATTATAAAAATTTTGACGGAATTAAAATAGGTTCTCTTGGATATGCAATATGGGAAACAGAAACCGGAGATTTTGCTTACGGTCATTTTGAGATAAAAAATATCCGGTACAATGTTGATAAATTCCGCTAGTTCTTCAGATTGATATCAGCGGTATTGCTTTAAAAAATTTACTTGATTTTGATTTTCTTTTTAATTTGCATGTCAGCCGTCGGATAATTTAACGCAGGTGCAGATATCTTGAAGGATGTTAATGATTTTGATTATATAATTATTGGTTCTGGTTTCGGAGGCAGCGTAAGCGCCCTGCGTCTAGCGGAGAAAGGATATTCCGTTGCTTTAGTTGAAGCAGGCAGAAAACTTAAACCGGAAAACTGCGCCAGGAAAAACAGGGAGGTTCTTAAATATCTCTGGAGCCCCGGGCTGGGATGTTACGGCATTATGGAAATGACAATGCTGTCTGATATGTTCATCATGCGGGGCAGGGGTTACGGCGGAGGAAGTCTCGGATATGCAAACACCCTGCTTATGCCGCCTGATTCTTTTTACAACGACAGGCAATGGTCTACTATGGGCGACTGGAAGAGAAACCTCGCCCCGCATTATTTTGAAGCAAAAAGGATGCTCGGTGTTTCAAAAAATGAAAAGTTTACTCCTGCTGATGATGTCATGCGCAGCCTGGCTGAAGATTTCGGGAAAGCAGATACTTTTCACATGCAGGATGTAGGCGTTTATTTCGGCGAACCGGATAAGTCAGTAAAGGATCCTTATTTCGGAGGAGTCGGCCCTGACAGAACAGGCTGCAGCTACTGCGGAAGCTGCGTACTCGGATGCCGCTCGGGCGCAAAAAATTCTCTGGATAAAAACTACCTGTACTTTGCAGAAAGAAAGGGGCTGGAGGTCTTCACTGAAAGAACCGCAGTTCTTATTCACAAAAACGGAAACGGTTTTGAAGTGGATACTGTAAGCACGATATTTAAATTAAATAAAAAGAAAATCACCATCTCCGCGAAAAATGTTATTCTGGCCGCAGGTGTTCTGGGCACGCTTGATTTATTATTTAAAAGCAGGGATAAGGGAACTCTTAAAAATCTCCCTGCATCGCTCGGGACAAAAGTCCGTACCAATAGTGAAGCTATGACTGCAGTAAGGGTAAAAGATGATACTATCGATTACTCAAAAGGACTCACTATCACCTCAAGCATTTATGTTGATGATGTCACTCTCGTTGAGCCTATGAGAAGCCCTACAGGAGCTGATCTCATGAGCCTTATGTACACTGTTCTTACCGGCAGGGGGAACAGGATCACTAGGCCTTTAAAATGGCTGATGAAATTTATTCTGAATCCTATCGGATTTTTAAAACTTCACTGGCCTTTTGGAACCGCACCAAGAACTATTCTTCTTCTTGTAATGCAGACTCTTGACAGCAGCATCAGGATTGATTATGCAAGAAAATGGTGGAATCCGTTAATTAAAAAGCTGAAATCGAAACAGGAAAAAGGGATGCAGAAAGCCCCGGCATATATACAGCAGGCGCAGGATGTTACAATTAAACTTGCGGAAAAGGTAAAAGGTATCCCGATGAATTCCATCAATGAAGTATTATTCGATAAAGGAACTACCGGCCATATTCTGGGAGGATGCGCAATAGGTCCGGATGCGGAAAGCGGGGTAGTTGACGGAGCCTGCCGTGTCTATGGACATGAAGGCCTATATATAATAGATGGTTCTGTGATACCCGCAAATATAGGAGTAAATCCGAGTTTGACTATTACTGCAATTGCCGAGTTTGCAATGAGTCAGGTTCCTTTTAAAACTGGAACACGGAAGCAGATTCAGGCCGGGACAGTAGAATCATTAACTGAAACTTATAAAAATTAGTTTTTTTAATATATAAAACAGACGGAGGAATGTGTAATGAAAAACATCAAATCACTTTTATCGTTTCCGGTATTACTTTCTTTTGTTCTCATCTGTCTTGTGGGATCACCTGATCTGATGGCAGGGCAGAAAAGCCGTGAGAACAGGGAGCGGCAGAATAAAAGCGAGTCAAGATCGCGGGAGAAAACATCAGAAAAAAGGGACAAGGAAAGAAAGGAAAATTTTAAAAAATCACAAAGTCAAAAAACCGTAAAAAAATAAGTCCTGGAAAAATTCTGATACAGGGCTGCATTAAAAAATTAAATTATTGCAGCCCTGTATTCTGATAATCTGAATTTTTTTTTACTGCAATCCTTATAAAGAAATTTTATTCATTATTTTTTATTGACTTTTCCGGCATATCCGTCTTATATTTTTTACATTTCAGAATATATCAAATCAGATTCATTTAACATGCAATTATAAAAATATCTATATAAAAGGAGAGTGTTTATGAAAAGGATGCTTTTATTATCTGCAGCATTAACTGTTTTTTTTGCCGGTGCAGCGTATTCGCAGGTTTGTGAAAAAGGTGACTGTAAAAATGGTACTGGCACCATGACATGGAAGACAGGAGATAAATATACAGGCCAGTTTAAAGCCGGTAATATGAACGGCAAGGGAATATTGACCTATAAGAGCGGAGTAGTTTATAAAGGAGATTTTATAAATGGTAAAATAATAAAGGGAATAATGACCTGGCCTAATGGAGATAAATACGATGGATCTTTCCACAATAACAACATGAATGGACCCGGAACAATGAATTTTTCCAATGGTACAGTATTTAAAGGGATTTGGAATGACGGGAAAATCGGGAAAACGGGCATGATGAGCTGGCCAACAGGCGATAAATATGAAGGCGAATTTAAGGATGGAAAACGCGACAGCAAAGGAACTATGACTTGGAAGACCGGAGATAAATACACAGGCCAGTGGAAGAATGACCAGATGGATGGGGATGGTATAATGACCTATGCCAACAAAACTGTTGTAAAAGGAAAATGGAAAAACGGACAGCCTGTTGCACAGGCTCAGGCAGGCGGCCAGGTATCTGCAGAACCTAAAGGAAAATACGGCATGCACTGTTTGCTTAATCCAGGAGACACAATTTATACAGAAAATCCTTCTTTTGAATATGTTTTTAATGCCGGCGGGAAAGGTACCTTTAAAAAACTTTATGGTGAAAGTCAGTTCGATGGTAATATTAAATGGACTTTTGTGAATAATGTTTTAACAATTACTCATCTTGAAATTGAAGATGGTCCCCAGATATACAATTATGACAGTGTGAAAAAATATTACACCAAAAAGCCGGAGCCATATGGCCCGACCCAGGAAGTGGTAAGCAGCTGTATTTTAAAAAAGATGCAGTAATAAAATATAATTTGCAGGAGTTTTAAATGAAAAAATTTTCAGCTGTTTTCACAGCAATTATTCTGCTGCTGCCGGTTTTGTATGCACAATACCCGAATAAAAATGCAAATATACATCCGTATTCATGTAAAGTAACCGGCGGCCTGTTTGTTGATACTTTGTTCAGGGCTATTCCACCAGACAGTATAGGTATTGATGCAGTTCAGCAGAAGTCAAAGCCTGCAGTTCTGGACAGGATAAACGGATATATGAAATTGTCATATAAAAATGATCCAAACGGATATACATACACTTATACTGCAGCTCTGTATACCGGCGGGTCGAAAAACAGCAGAATTTTTATAATTATAACCAAAGATGAAAGTTCCATGGCGAATTTTCCTTATACAGCAGGGCTGTGGGTTTTTGAATATACTGCAGGGAAGTGCTCGGACCAGACCGGTGTAATAGCTTCGTGGTGGCAGGGTGGAGGGCTGGTAAAGCTTCCCCAAAATGGAACTGATGTGGAAATATGTGCCATGAAGGGAGACGATAAAGGGCTTAGAGAAGAATGCGCTACGTACCTTTGGGATTTGAAAACAGCAACGTTTATAAAAAAGAAGTAATTTAAAATACCTGGAAAAATTATAGGATAACTACTATGTATAAATTTATATCAGCTTTTTTTATAATTTCATTATTTTCGATATCAGCATATTCCCAGTTTTCTACGCGTGACCGTTACCTGAATCCTGATTACCAGAAGGAATATCAGAAAGATTTCAGCGAAATTCCTGAAAACAGGAAAGCCGATGCGAAAAAAGCATTTGCATTGCTCAAAGAGGGAATAAATTTATATAAGCAGAAAAAAGACAATGAAGCCATTGAAAAATATGAGGAAGCCCTCGAGCTGTATGCTGCTCCGGAAATATATTATCATTACGGCAACAGCCTTGCAAATACGGGTGAATTTATATATTCTTCAAGATCATATGGCTTTGCCATTGAATACGGATTTCTGTCTCCCGGGCTTGCATGGTACAACATGGCCTGTTCTTACAGCCTTGATAAAAAAAGCGGGAAAGCCTATGAAGCACTGAAGAACGCGATACTTTCAGGATACCCTGTCCTTGAAAATCTTCTCGGAGACAGCGATTTAAAAAATCTGAGATCAGATTCAAACTGGAATGCAAATTATGCAGAGTTAAAGAAAATTTTTGAAAGAGGAAGATCTTCTCTTCCTGCAGGCAAAAAATTCAGTACGGGCTCGGCAAATATTAATGATACTTATACTTTCTGTCCGGACGGAAATGCCATGCTTGAAAGGAATATTTCTGAAATCAGAAAGCATAAAAAATACGGGACATGGAGTTTTAAAAATTATATTATTACAATTAATTGGAACAGGGAAACCGGTGAAAAAGGTGTGGGTCAGCCGACTTATTGCGCTGCTGTATGCGAATATAAATCCTACGCTCCAATGGATGTACGTATAAATAAAAAGGAAACCATTTTATGGTATGATATTGAAACAAAGAAAGATTCTCACTGGAGTGAAATTCCTTTTTTGGGAACATGCAAATAAATTTAAATTTTCAGGAAATTTATAATGTCAAAAACAGCGCTAATTACCGGAGCGACAAGCGGAATCGGCAGGGCCTTTGCTGAACATTTCGCATCTATGGGATACAATCTTATTATCACAGGCAGGCGGAAGAGTGTAATTGAAAAAGCCGCAAAGGAAATTTCAAACAGGAGCGGTGTTAAAGTATCTGTTGTGCTTGCTGAACTGTCAGATGAAGCCGGTATCCGTAAGGTATTAAAATCAATCGAAAAAGCCGGCAGTATTGACGTGCTTATAAACAATGCCGGCTTCGGTTTGAATAATATGTTTTACGATGAAACAATAGTAAATCATCTTAAGATGATAAGAGTACATATTGAAACACCTGTAAGATTAACCCACAGCGTGCTTCCCGGCATGGTTAAATCCGGCAGCGGCATAATCATCAATGTATCCTCACTCGGATCGTTCCTCCCTATTCCATTTAATACAATTTATGGCGGAACAAAAGCATTCCTTAATATTTTTACAGGATCTCTTCATGTCGAGCTCCGCAATAAGGGGATTAAGTTTCAGAGTCTTTGTCCGGGTTTTACCAGTACAGATTTCCATATGCAGATGGGCATAGATGAAGAAATTAAAAAAGACGTGAAGCGCTGGATGACTCCTGAAGATGTTGTCAGATGTTCAATGAAAGCTCTGGCAAATGGGAAAATTGTGTGCATGCCTGGTTTCGTGAACAGGATAATGCGTTTACTGCCGTTAATAATGCCTGAACAGCTCTACTATCGGGTAATTAGTATTGTATATAAAAAGTATTTAAATGCCTGATTATAAATTTTTTTTCTTCCATAAGTTCTGATTTATATTTTAGAACTTTTAATTATCAGTTACCTCATGAAATATGCTGAATATATATTGACTAATTATCTATATGCGGTTATTTTTTACTGATTGAATAACACATCAATAATTTATTAAACCTCGCAGCTGAAAAATCACAAGCAGGTTAAAATACACATAACAGAGAGGTTTAAATGTTGAGTTTTCTGCCAGGCATATTAAAAGCAATCCTTGCAATTAGTTTATTTGCTATAAATACTTTATTCTGGACCAGCCTCCTGTTTCTTGTTTCAGGATTTCGAATTATCATTCCATTAAAATTCTGGTATAAAATCACAACAGTAATTTCAACTTTCATTGCAGACAGCTGGATAACTTTTAATAATCTGGGTATGAAATTACTTTATAGAATTGATTGGGATGTGAAATTTACCGGTGATCTGAAAATGGATGACTGGTATCTAGTTTTGTCAAATCATCAGACATGGGTTGACATTATTGTGCTCCAGAAAGTTCTGATTTTTAAAATTCCTTTTCTTAAATTCTTTTTAAAGAAAGAACTTATTTGGGTTCCTCTACTCGGAGCTGCATGGTGGAGCCTTGAATTCCCTTTTATGAAACGATACTCAAAAGAATTTCTGAAAAAAAATCCTCATCTGAAAGGCAAGGATATTGAATCCACCAGAAAGGCATGTGAAAAATACAAAACTATGCCTGTTTCAGTAATGAATTTTATGGAAGGAACCAGGTTCTCTCAGGAAAAACATGATAAGCAGCAGTCGCCATATAAAAATCTTTTAAAACCGAAAGCCGGAGGCATCTCACTTGTTATGAACAGCATGGGGGATATGCTGAAAAAAATTGCTGATGTGACGATCTATTATCCTGAAGGCCCAAAAACATTCTGGGAGTTCCTGAACGGTAAAACAACAAAGATTGTTGTTAAGGTGGATATTATTCCAATTAGTGATGAAATCCGCGGAGACTATGTTAATGATCCTGCGTTTACAGCAAAATTTCAAGACTGGCTGAATAATTTCTGGATGATGAAAGATAAAAAACTGACTGAACTTAAAAAAATATACTGAATCATTCTGTTTTTTATTTCTTTTCTGAAATTTTAACGAATTCGCCGAACATCCATGCGCCATCCGATGTTCCTGCCTGAATGTAGTACCAGTAATTTTCCCAATTCTGAACTTTTTCTTTTTTTAAGGTGCGTGCAATAATTATAACACCGGTTTTTTCAGGTACAAACGGTGTGCCCGGATCTCCGTATAATTCCTTCTGATAAGTAATTGCCTGAGCATTTATTGACGGGGCTGTCCGGATTTTTACATTTGCTGTTATTATGCCTTTGAGTTTTCCCATGATGATAACAGGGATATTATTGATAATGCGTTTTTCCCCTGCTGCAAGCTGTGAGTCTAGAACCGGATATTCAATCCGGTCTGTATTTTCCACGATAACTTTTTTATAATTATCCGACTTGCATACAAGGTATGTTGAATACTCGAGAGACTTATCGTTTTTTTCAAGATAGCATGCCGCTTCACCCATTGTTTTACTGCAGTCTTTTTTATTGCCGTTTTCGTTTTCAAGGCATTTATCCGGATGAAGAAGGGCCTTTCCGTCTTTTATTTCATATAAGCCTTCATTGTACCAGTAGTTGTCGCCTTCAATTCCAAATTCAATGCGATACCTGTTGTTTTTGAAAAATTTCAATTCAGAGCTGCATATTACGCAATTATATTTAAATTCACGGTTAATTAAATAATCATTAGATGAAATTTTTATTATTTCAGAAGCAGATAGACAGATAGAAACAAAAATCAGTAAAAAGAAAAATATTTTTTTCATAAGATAGCCTCATCGTTGAATTTTGTTATACAGATATTTCACCCAGCATGTATAATCTGGCTTTGCCGGATATTTCTATACGTTCACCCAGATTTTTACAGGTAAGAAAGCCTTTTCTTTCCGATAATTGAACAGCTGTGAATTCGTTTTTATTCAAAGCATTGCTCCAGTAATTGGTCAATGTTGTATGTGCAGATCCTGTAACAGGGTCTTCATTTACTCCTGATTGAGGCGCAAAAAATCTTGAAACAAAATCGGAATTTTCCCCTTTGGCGGATATAATAATTCCGCGTGCCTTTATTTTAGCTATATTGAATAAATCGAATTTAATATTTTCTATTTCATCCTCGTTTCTGAATATTAATAAATAATCAGAAATTCCTTTATATACTTCTACCGGCGTAATGTTGAAACATGATATCAGATCTTCGGATAAATCAGCTTTATTTATTTTATCTGCAGGGAAATTCATTGTGAGCATGTCATTGGATCTTTTAACACTTAGCATCCCGCTTCTTGATTCATAATTCAGAATATCAGAGGAATAATTTTCATGGTAGAACTGTACATATGCAGCAGCAAGTGTGGCGTGTCCGCATAAATCAACTTCAACTGCAGGTGTAAACCACCGGATGTGGTATTTTCCATCACGGTATATATAAAATGCAGTTTCAGAAAGATTATTTTCATTTGCAATATTCTGCATCAGAGAATCATCGAGCCATTCAGTTCCAAGCGGACACACAGCAGCAGGGTTACCCGAGAACAGTTTATCAGTAAATGCATCTACCTGGTATAACTTTATTTTCATAGTTTAGTCCCTTTTATAAAATATGCAGGCTTAAATTTTTATTATCAATTATAAGCCTGTTTTAATGCTTCAATATCAAGCTTATTCATCTTAAGCATGGCCTGCATGACGTTCCCTGATTTTTGAGGATCAGGGCCGCTTAATAGATCTCCCAGTATTGCCGGTACAATCTGCCATGATAATCCGTATTTATCTTTTAACCAGCCGCATTCTCCTTCTTCACCTCCGCCCGCAGTTAGTGCCTTCCAGTAGTAGTCCACTTCCTCCTGGGTATCGCATGAAACAAAAAATGATATTGCTTCTGTGAATTTAAAAATAGGACCGCCATTCAATGCCATAAATTTCTGCCCTTCCAGTTCAAATGTTGAAACCATCGGGTTTAGCTGAATGATTTTTGAGTTTTTAAAAACGGATGTATAAAACCTGACTGCATCTTCCATATTATTGTCGAACCAGAGAAATGGTGTAATTTTAGGTGAATTTATTTTTGTCATTATTTTCCTTCTTCATGTTTTTTTAATCCGTTCCATTTGTTTTATTCTATTTATTATAAAGTCTTATAAAATTCAAAATATATTAGATTCTCTGTAAATAAAAAATCCATAATGGGTATATGTTTTTTTGATATATCAGCATTCTGTTAAATGGAATTTTGTAAATGAATTTAATAATCTGATATTTTTATTTATGAGACATAACCTATCTTATAAGAAGTCACCTATTTCCTCATTCATAAAAGTACTCCAAACGCATACTGTTGCCTCATCTGAAAAAGTACTCCAAATATGATATAATACCTCTTGAGAAATATACAATAGAACACGGATGACACGGATTTTTTATGATTAGTTTTCCTGGACTCATTAAATCGCCGTAGAAATTTATTATTATATTTGATTTAAACTTCTTTTAAAAAATCTTAATCTTTTTTATTTATCCGTGATCTTCATGAAAATCCGTGTCATCCGTGTTCTATTAATATTTTTCCGGCAATGAGCATTTAATTTATATAGTTTCTAATGAGACATAAAAATGCTTTGACAAATTCATGCGCATACCTCTATATATACATAAACGCATATGCGTATATGGAGGAATTATGGCATTATCATTATACACCCGTCCTCAGGACGATAAGATAATTGAAGATCTGAAAATTAAAACATTAAAAGAAAAAACTTCAATTTCCGATGTCACAATGAAATTGTTAAAAATGTGGCTTAACGGAGAAATTAAAATCGATAATAAAAAAGGAGCTAAGAAATGAAATTTATTTCTGTTCTTAATCAAAAAGGCGGCTGCGGCAAAACGAGTCTTGCAGTGCTTATCGTGCTGGCTCTATCATCAACAGGCAAAAAAGTTCTGGCAATCGATTGTGATCCCCAGGGAGGCCTTACATCATTTCTTCTCCCTTCTGATCAGACTTTCTTCGGTTTATTTGAACTTATAGGCGGCTTTAAAAAGCTCAATGAAGTTATTTATAAAACAGACAGAGGCGGAATGGAAATTGAGATCATTCCTTCGGATTATAAGCTTGATTCAATAGCACCTACTCTTGACCCGTACGCGCTTAAACGTCTTTTTAAAAATCTCAAGGGTTATGATTATGTAATCTTTGACAATCCTCCGACGGTACAGGGAATATCAAGAGCATCGTCTATACTTGCAGATGAGATTTATATACCGGCAGATATATCGGCTCCGACTCTCGGTCCTACAAAATATACAATCAAGGCTCTTGAGGATATAGATAAAAAAGGGAAAGTTATACTTGTCGGATACAAGGAACCCAGGGACGAAAATAAAGGATTTATGGCCGAGCTTTCAAGGAAGTTCATTGACTCGCTGAACGGCCATTATGTCGGTACAGTTCCCAAGACGATCACGTCTGCAAGAGCGATCGCAGACCCGAATGTAAAATGGACCGCTTCCAAAATAGAAAGCCTTCTTGAGCCGCTTCTTGATATTATGGAGGTAAAGCGAAATGAACGAAAAGCAGTTTAAAAATAAGGCTATAAGGCCCATGAACCCGGATGAGCTCAGCATGTCTCCGGAGCTTTCTGAAGTTCAGCCGTATATGCCCATCAGCACTGAAGACCGCGAGCGTTTGAAAAAGGATATTCAGGATTCAGGTGAAATCAGGGATCCGATAAAAGTTTATTTCGGCAATAACGGCCAGTGCCTCATCATTGGAGGTAAAAACCGCTGGGAGATTGCAAAGGAATTAAAATGGCAGTATGTTCCTGTTGAAGTACTTGAACTTTCGCCGAAGCAGCGCAGGGAGCTTGCCATTATGGACAATCTCGCGAGAAGGCATCTATCTACAGGTCAGAAAAACATGATAATAGAAATGTTTCTGAGAAATGATCCGGTGCAGTCAAACAGGATAATTTCAAAAAAAACCGGAACAGATCACAAGACTGTAGGCGTTATCAGATCGAAGCTCGAGTCAGGCGGGGAAATTCCCCAGGTGAAAGCTATAAAGGGAAGCGACGGGAAAAGCTATAAGAAGCTTCCTGCCGGGCAGAAAAAATCAGGTGGGGAAATTCCCCAGGTGAAAAATAAAACCGGATCTCCGGAATTCCAGAAGAGAGATAAAGCCCTTGAAAAGAATATAATCCGCCAGATAAAGTATTACATGGGAACTCTCTCCCCGGCTGATGCAAAAATTTTCAGGAAAGAACTGGCAGGCAGCCTGTGAAAAAAAATATGCCTGCAGATCAATGAGGGCTCTGCAATGAGCGTAATTGACCATTATGAAAATCATCTGGCCCGCTTTTACAGCTGGATTTACGGCGGACAGGAAAATAAAATAAAAGAAAATGCTGCATTCTTCAGTAAAAATAATATCAGGCCTCATTTAACAGGAACTGCAATAGATTTAGGTGCCGGTTCAGGTTTCCAGTCCATTCCTCTGGCTGAAATAGGGTTTAAGGTGTTCAGTGTTGATTTCAGCGGCAGCCTTCTCGATGAATTAAAAGATAAAAAAAACAATTCAGATATAAGCATAATCAAATCTGACATTATGAATTTTCACTCATATGAAAATTTGAAACCGGAACTGATTGTCTGTATGGGGGATACTCTTACACATCTTAAAAGTTTTTCCGATGTGAAATTGCTTCTGAATAACTGTTATAATCAGCTGGAAAAGAACGGAAGCCTGATCTTAACTTTCCGCGATCTGACGCATGAGCTGACCGGTATAAGCAGATTCATTCCTGTGATGAATGACGATAACAGAATATTCACTTGCTTTCTGGAATATTCTGATGATTACGTTTCTGTCTACGATATAGTCAATGAGCGTTCAGGCGGCAAGTGGATTCAGAAAATCAGCTCTTACAGAAAAATAAAAATTTCTCCGGAAGAAATAAAAAAGCTTTTGGATAAATTGAATTTTAATCTGAAAGTGTTTGAAATTGATAAAGGTTTTGTAACTGTAATAGCAGTTAAGGGTTAAAGCATTTTTATTGTTTAAAATATTGTTTTAAGGAGATGCTGATGAGACATAATATAATAGTGTCTTTTTTTGCTGCAGTAATCATATTGAATGCTGCAGCTGCGATAATAGACAGATATATTATAAATATTGTTCCGGAAATATCCAATGGAGATAAGCGTGATGTCTTAAAAAAATATGCTGAGTCTTCAAAAAAAGGATTATTGCAGGATCTGATAGATGTTTTCGGAAAACCTGAAATTTTTTTTGATCAGATGCAATAGATTATACTTTGAAAAATTTAAATGACTAAATCGACTGGATTGAGGTATGGGGAAAATAAGTTTCATTGCCCTGCCCTTTTAAAATTTATTTATTAGGATAATAACTATGGCCGGATTGCCAGTTGAAATAATTCTTCAGCATATGAAGGCAGCTTACGAAGATAAGATGCCTTTTAATAAGCTGCTCGGCATAAAAATTGATACCATTACTCCGGAAACAGCGGTTATACGTATTGATATGAAGGATGATCTTGTCGGAAATTTTGAAAAGAAAATACTTCATGGAGGTGTAATCTCAAGTGTGCTGGATTTTACAGGAGGCGTTATTGCTCAGATTACCTTAATTAAAGAGATGAAAGACACGTCTCCTGAAGAACTTCTTAAGCGGCTTACCGGTATGGGAACCATTGACATGCGCATTGACTATATCCGTCCAGGAAGAGGAAGTTATTTTCTGGCTACAGGCCACATGATGCGTCTTGGAAATAAGGTTGCAGTAGCCCGCACTGAACTTGTTAATGATGAAGGTGTGCTGATTGCAGTCGGTACCAGCACATATCTTGTTGGTTGAGACGGATAAATAATTTTAAATAATATGACTGATAAAGAAAAAAATAAAATAGCCGGAACTGCTTTTAATGACTGCAGCGAATGCAACGGGTGCATAAGCTGCGATGAAGCTTACTGCATATTTAATTCCGGCGGCAATCCTGAAAACTGCAATATTGAAAAGTGCAGATACTGCGTATCTTTTTCAAGAAAACAGCGCCTGTTCCTCGGCAATGTAGGATGAAATTTCAGCCTAAATAAGCAGCCATCCTGCTGTATATATAATCAGGCTTCCATACAATATCATCTCCTGATATCATCCTTAAACCTCTTGCTGTTTCAGTAAAGCCGTGTCTAATAAAAAAAGATGAAGCTTCTTCGTTTTCTTCAGGGCATACTGATACAGCTTTGATTGTGCTGTGTTTATATTGAAGCAAGGCTAAACCCGCCTCATTGTTACTGGCAACAACAGCACCGTTTCTGAAATGATCAAAATAAAACCCTTTTAGTATTCCGCTGTCCCTGTAAACAATCCCTTCCGTGCAAATTGCCTTTAATATATCTCTCCTGTCTTCGCCTGTAACTTTTAAATCCATATTGCAGACAGCTTCGAAGTCGCCTGGAAAAAATTTTTCGAGCAGACTGCATTCGGGTTTATCCATTAAGCTGTCTCTTCTGTAGAAAATGTATTGTGTTATCTCCCTGAACCCGAGTTTTGTGTATAGAATTTTCCCTAAAGGAGTAGCTGTAAGCAAAATGCTTCTGCTGCCGCGTTGTTTGCAATATCTGATGATTTCATCTGTAACAATGTAACCAATGCCTTGCTTTCTGTAATCTTCACGCACAATTATTTGCCCGAGCCAGGCAGTTCCTCTATAAATATAGCACGCAGATACTCCGGCTATATTTTTGCTGTCAATTGCAAGTATGCAATGAAAGAAAGGGTTTCCTAAGAAAAAGTTGAAAATGCCTACGATATTCAAATTCCATTCTTTAGGCGGAAGATCTTTCAGCAGGGGTATATCATCTTTCTGGAGTTTTCTTAATTTTATATCCATATTATTTCCTGAAAATTTATTTAACAGGTAATGTCAGGATTGATTTGTCAAGAATATTGTCCTGGTTCCTTTTAAATGAATAAATATTGACATTGTAATTATATTTCAATATAAAAGCACACTAAAGAAATTATCCCGACGAATCTCAGTTAGAAAGAATAAATAACCCGGAGAATAAATATGTCTAAAATTGATGATGCAGTATCCTGCTACAACAGCGGCTTTAACTGTTCACAGGCAATCATTTCCACCTATGGACCTGAATTCGGAATTAATCGCGACATCGCATTAAAGCTTGCTACAGGATTCGGCGGCGGAATGGGACGCATGGGCGAGACTTGCGGAGCTGTGACCGGAGCATTCATGGTGATTGGACTCAAGTATGGAAAATATATTAAAGACGATGACGATAAAAGAGAAAAGACATACGAGCTTGTAAAGGAATTCCGCCGCAGATTTGAGGACAAGAACGGCACAACTGTGTGTAAAAATCTGCTGAACTGCGATATAATGAAAGAATCAGAACTAATCCGTGCCAGAGATACAGGTTTATTCAGGACTATATGCCCTAAGATGATAGCTGATGCTGCGGAAATACTTGAAGAAATAATCCGCTGATTATATATAATTTTTCAGTATTTCAAGCACTGCAGTATCGACCGAGCCGTATTGCGCAATAATTGAGCTGCGGAGATTCTGAAGCTCTGAAGAAGCCCTGTAGTCGGAAAGATACCTGAACCTTCCTGTTCTGCGCCCTAATATGTACATCTCCCTGTCTTCAACAGGCATATCGAGGAACTTATCAATTGCAGCAATCATTTTAGAACGGTCTGCGGGAAGGTCGCCTTCAATATCCTCAATCAGATTCATTATATGATCGCTCGATATGTGGCTCGTAATATTGTTATCAAGCGCGTTCAGGAAAGTTTTTATTTCGCGGATTTTTCCTTCCTCGGAAACCGGTTTCCATGTTCCGGCAGTCATCAGGTCATATAATGCTGTGCCTGGCAGAGGAACTGTGCTGCGGAGCCTTATGAAATGCGGATTTATCCGGTTGATAACAGCCGCAGTTTCAAGTGCGTTCTTTTCAGACAGTGCATTTCCTCCGATGCCCGGCATGAAGTATTCGGACAGCTCAAATCCGGCAGCAACAGCCTTTTTGCCTGCGCTGACCTGAACTGCTGAATCAATTCCTTTATTTATTATTTTCAAAGCCTCATCAGAGCCGGATTCCATTCCAATATGTATGCGGTTTAATCCTGCAGCCCTGATTGCAGCGAGATCTTCCGCTGATTTTGAATGCACTGTCCGTGCACGTGCGTAGGTTGTGATTCTTTTTATAGAAGGAAATTTTTCGAGCATATATTCAAGAATGTGTACGATATCAGGAGTTTTCATTACAAGCGAGTCTGCATCCTGTAAAAAAAGACTTTTCATCCCGTATGAAAGCCAGAATGCTGTGATTTCCATGCAGCGGAAGTCAATGTCATGTTCTGAAGCCATTTTTTTCAGTACAGGCACATGTGGAATACCGCCGTTTTTTTCAGTAATGTCAAGAACCTGAGCAGCGATAAAATGCATTGCATCAATGTCGGATTTTATTTCATCAACTGTGCGTATGGAAAATTTCATATCTTCATATGAATGGCAGAATGCGCACCGGTTCCACGGGCAGCTGCGAGTCAGCCTCAGCAGTATGCTTGAAGCTTCACTTGGCGGCCGGATCGGGCCGGATTCAAATTTATATGTCATGTTGATTCTCTCTTTAATATTATTATGGATAATTATACATATATACTTTCCGCGTCAATTCCAAATCTGATTCCCCCTATCCCCCGACTGACTTCTACCCGCATCTTTACATAATAAAAGATTAAGGAGATAGGGAGATAAAAAATAGGAGAAATGAAGAGATATTTATTGATTATTTTTATTTATATCATTGGTGATAATTGAATTTATATGAATATTAAAAAAATATCCCCATATCTCTTCCATCACCTTCTTTTACACATAAATGTGGACAGAAGACAGATCACCCGGGGCGGAAGAAATTGTACAGGATATATGTAATTAAAGTTATTGACTTCTTATAATATCCGTTATTATGAAGAATTGATATAAATCCAGCATGTTCATATCAGGAAAATCATGAAACAATCACGAGTATATAATATTTTTTTAACTGCAGTTTTCCTTATAACTTCAGCAGGAGTCTTTGCCGCACAGAAGGAACACGTATCTGTGTTCAGCAGAAGCATGAATAAACCTATCCCGGCTATAGTGGTGCTTCCGGATTCATATCGGAATTCACCCGATTTATTTCCTGTTGTTTATCTGCTTCACGGGGCCGGGGATGATGAGAACGCATGGGTTTACCGCACAGCTGTTATGGAACTTTCCGATCTGTATAATACTGTTTTTGTATGCCCTTCAGCAGGCAGAACAAGCTGGTACTTCGATAGCCCCATAGATCCGGAATATCAGTATGAAACATTTGTCTCTTCAGAACTCGTCTCTTTTATTGACGGGAAATACCGTACTGTAAAAAACCGTTCAGGCAGGGGAATTGCAGGCAACAGCATGGGCGGTCATGGTGCTTTGTTCCTCGCGATAAGGCACAGGGATATTTTCAAAGCTGCTGCCTCTATGAGCGGAGGTGTTGATATACGGCCCTTTGCTGAAAGATGGGATATTAAAAAGCGTCTTGGACCTATCAAGGAATTTCCTGAGAGATGGGATGCTCTGACAGTAATTAACCTTGCAGACACTATCTCTGATGGAGAACTTGCGATTTCAATTGACTGCGGAACAGGTGACTTTTTTCTTGAAGTAAACAGATTACTGCATCAGAAACTTCTACTGAAAAAAATATCGCATGAATATGCTGAATTTCCTGGAAATCATAACTGGAACTACTGGGTAAAGTCTCTTAAATACCAGATGATTTTTTTTAATAAAATTTTTTCGCGTAGATAGGAAAAATAACCCCCGCTAACTCCCCCTTAAACAAGTGGGAGAATTAAAGAGGGGGTGAAATTAAAAAAACAGGAGGCCGCGTTTATGAAAAAATTTTTTATTTTTTTTCTGGCATCAGCTTTGTTTTACGGCATTGCTTTAGAGCAGCCGGAATCAGCAGGCAGATTCAAAGATAATAAAAATGGAACTCTAACTGATATCATTTCAGGCCTCATGTGGGTAAAGGCACCTGACAGCGAGGCAGTTGTCAGCTGGCCGGATGCAGTTAATTATTCAAAAAAATGTGAAACCGGCGGATTTAATGACTGGAGACTGCCGGCAAAAGAAGAACTTGAAGGATTAGTTAAATCAGGAGGGAAAAATCCATCTGACTGGCTTAATGAACAGGGATTTGAAGGCATTCAGTGGGGATTTTACTGGACATCCACTGTCCAGGGGGAAAAAGTATGGTATGTTGATCTTGGAACCGGCGAAAGCGGTGCACATCCGAAGGCAAATCAGTATTATGTTCTTCCGGTCAGATCAAACATGAAAGCGCCTCACTGAGATTATTTGATTTGGTTTAATTTTTAATACAGCATTGAAAAAACAGTTTGTTTAAGGCGGATGTATTTGATTATGTTGGAATAATTTTTTCCATTACCACTTCCATGCCGCATACCCTGTGTTCATCTGTAATTTTCCGGAATTCCACATTGTCAAACATCCTAAGTACGTAGAGCAGGCCTACACCACCCGAAGAATAAGGTGTTTTTTTCTGCATAAATGTATTGAAATCAAAAAAGTATTTCAGCTGAAACTGATCAAAATTTTTAATTGCAGCTGCGAAAGCTTCCTTCTTTTCTTCATCAGTTATGGAATCTTTCTGCTCCTTGATAAATTTTATTGCGCTTCCGAGATCCGCTCTAAGCTGTTTAAAACGGTTATAGGCATTAAAGTCTATGCCTTCACCTTCGTCAGCAACAGTTAATTCAATTTTTTTAAAATCGCTGTCCAGAAAAAGAAAACCGTCTACCCTGAGCTTAACTGTAACAAACTTGCCTGAATCATATTTATTGCCGTGAATTATTGCATTGCGCACTATCTCTCCGAGACTGAATTCAATGGAATTCAATGTTTCTGCATTTATATTTACAAGGATTTTTAATTTGTTAATGACCCTGGTGATTATAAAACCTTCCATGTGAATAGCACTCGGCATCTTCCAGATGAAAATGCCGTATTCTTCATTAAAAGTAATATCTTCTTTGTGAACATCATAGAGAATTTTTTCATCATTTAGAAGCTTTAAAAATTCATTGACTAAAGATGGTTTATACGCTTTACCTTTCTGCTCCTCAAAATATTTTATTAATTTATCTTTTCTATCAGTATCCTGGTACTCCGGAAGCGTAAGCAATGTAAAATAATCATCAACAATTCTGATAATCAGCGCCCCGTCGCTTATCGAGCTTCCTCTGATTCCTGCGGGAAAGCCTTTGCCGTCATAAGATTCGTGATGCTGTTTTATTATGGTCTTAACACCGTCAAGCTCTTTCAGATTGCTGATAATATCTATGCTCCGTATCGGATGGTTTTCGATCAAACGCTTATCATCTTCGCTGATATCTGTACTCATTCTTGATGTAATATTCTGGACTCCAATCATTCCTATATCATGAAGCAATGCCGCTACTTTAATTTCTTCAATTTTTTCTGAATTATAGCCGAGTTTACGTGCCAGCATAACAGAGACTCTCGTCACATCCTGTGTTTTTTCATACAATCTTGTTGAGCTGTCGAGGATCAATGAGGAAATAATCTGAATAGCGCTTGTGAAAAGCCCGGCCTTTTCATGCGAAAGAGTTTCCACTTTTTTAAAAGTGAGCGAGTATCTGTAGGAAAGCATAAGAGCCTGAGTGATGATGAAAATAAACAATCCATATCGGGATAACGGACCGATATTTAATATTTTCAGGTGATACAAAATTTCAATCAATGAAGCAATAAAAGTTAAAGATAGCCCGGTGATAAGGAATGTAAAGCCCTCTTTTTTCTTTATTGAAGCCTTTATTATTAAATATAGTCCATATAGCATCCATATTAAAATAATAGTCTGGGAAATAAACATGGTATACCAGTAATAACGTGAAAAACTGAAAATAACAAATAAGCTGAATGCTGCTCCGGCGGCTGTGAATATATTTTTTATAAGTTTTGAATAATCTTCTTTAAGAAGCCAGAAAAGATAAAGATTGCCGGTTACTAATCCGAGATTAATCGTGAGAAATGAAATTTTTTCATTTAATTCCCAGTTTAACCATGGCAGATAATTAATAATTAATCGCTCGCCGAGAAAAGGTATTCTTAAAGCAAATATAAAACATAGCAGACCGAAATATAGAAATGTACGGTCTTTACTATTCATAACATAGAATGATATATAATATACGACCATTATAAAAAGGATTCCAAATAAAAATATCTCAATATATACTGCCAGCAATTGTTTATTTCTGATTGAATCTTCATAGCCCATGGCAATTGACTCTTGGAATCCTCCTTTTACGTGATAATAGTTTGAGATCTGTAGAACAATCTGAAACTCGTTTGTATGAGGATGGAATAAAGCAATAAGAGGAAGAAACTGAGGTCTCATTGAATTCCTGTCCTGACCGACTATCCCGTTAGAAGCTATAACTTTATCATCAACCCATAATTTGTAGGCAGAGTACATATGCTTGATGCGTAAAGCATACAGGGTTTCTGCTTTTTTAACTTTAACTTTGAGGCGGTAAGTTGCGTAACCTTCTCCGCTTAATCGGCCGCTGCCTGAATTATATCCGTTCCAGTATGACGGTACAGTTATGTTTCCTGTTTTAACAGGAAAAGCAGCAGATGAAAAATCAGCAGGCGTAAGAAGACGGTTCCAGTAAAATTCCCATTCGCCATCAAGATTGATAAAGTTTTCGGAGTTGAAATCCTGCCCGGAAATGTCGAGATATCCATTGACAGCTCTGTACCGGCTTTCATTTCCGGTGCTTTGTGCGCAGGAGGATAAAATCAGTACTCCCGCTGTAATGGAAATTATTATTTTAAAATTTATCATTAAAAACACTCTATTGTATATAACACCTGTTATTATTTAACAAAATGCAATCATTTTTTTTCTAATGGGATATTGATATAAGCAGGCTTATTTTTAATTTTTAAACAAATCAACTCTTCAGGTAAAACATTATTATAAAAATGTTACTTGATTTTACATAAGATATGAGGCTTAATGCCTACTTATTATAACAGGTTTTAATCAGAATTTTTTTACTTATAGCGTTTAACGATTTAATTAAAGCTTTGTAAATTCAGTAGAAATTTATAATTTTTTGTCATCCCCGTGAAAACGGGGATCCAGACTACAGAAATGGATTCACCCGAGGGTGCAGGCCATCGCCTTCGCGGGAATGACAGGAAATGGTTTAATCAAATTGTTAACGTCTATAGTTAACTTTCCTTTAATACAAATGAAAATACCGATATTTAATTTAGAACATTTTTAAAATTATAATCAGGATTAATAAATGGCAGAAAATAAAACAATTCTATACAATAATTCCGTTGAATTGGTAAGTATCACCAATGACGGAATAATTAATAATCTTGCAGATCTGGTAACAAGCAAAATTGCCATATTCAGGATGAATTCAGAAAATAAACTTGTTACTATTCCTATTGAAAAGCTTGAACAGTTCCTTGGCGAATCCCTGTCATCTGATGCTGTATTTTATATTGAAAAAGACTGGAATCAGAAAGTAAAAAAATATTACGATACAAGTCAGTCATCTCCGCTGAACATGGCAAGATCTGCCGGAAAAGCAGGGATCATGGAGCTCGTTGAAAAGTACGGCAATACCAATGAAATGATTAAGAATTATCATTTGATTTCCATTGAAGAGAGAGAGGAAATTCTTGATAAGAGTATAGAAAGTCTGCACGAACTGAACAATAAAAAAACTGCAATTGATATGGATTCAATAGTTAAAATGGTCGATGTTATTGCCAAAACTTTCTATGCCAATTATGCAAACCTGGAAGACAACCTCTCCTCGGAAAATGTTAAAAATAATCTGCATGGGATATTTGTCAAAACCGAATGGGTAATACAGTTAATAATTGAAATTTTTAAAAATAACGGATCAGCTTTTGATATATATAAAAAAATTGACAGTATCTCAACAGGTTCAAACACAATTGACAATATGAATAAAGGGCTGCTCTGGTTCATCGGATTCTGTTATTTTTACAATGACTACATAGATAAGGGGCTTGTCACTAAAAAGATCCGGGTTGAATTTAAAGACAAGTACTCGCGTTATTATAAAAAAAGAATGAATGATGATATGACGAGTATTGAAAGGATTATAAAAGGCGGGCTGAAAAAAATTGATACTGAAAAAGAACTTCCGGTCTATGCTGTAGGAGCTCTTCTCTATGATATCGGCAAGATACCTTTTGTGGGATACCACGACAGTGAAGACGGCTACGATGAAAACATGGTAAAGATCCATGTACTTCTCGGATATAATATGATCTTCAAGACAAAAAAATATCAGTTTACTGTTGCAGCAATGGCTGCGTTTCATCATGAATATTACGGCGGAAAGGGGAGTTATAATTTTACCAATCCAATAGTTTCAAAACTGATCCAGAAAAAACGTACAGAAGACAGCGCTCAATATTTTATTACATGTGATGAAAAAGAATTCAGAGACGGTGTTGCACTGGCCTTCTTTCCATGTAAAATAATTGAGATAATTGATATATATAATGCCCTGATCCGCAAAAAAAATTCCCATTATGATTCAATGAAAATTCTGAAGAAAAATTTTATAACCCAGAGCTTGAAGATTGACCCTCTGATTTTTGAAATATTTCTTGAATTCAAGCAGAAATGCGGGCTTATTACAATCGAGGAACGCAAGGAAATAGATGCTATAATTTATTAATTTTTTTTTAAAAAATTATTAAATTAAGATTACATTTATCAGTTCTGCGGAAAAAAATTCCGGATGGATTTTAAAAATGAAAATAAAATTCTTTTATTTTATTCTTGCCCTTTGGATACCTTTTATTCTTTTTGTTGATTATCTGACTCCGCTCGGTATAGCAGACGGCATGCTGTATCTGCCTGGGGTGGTATTCGCAGCTGTTTTAAACGATAAAAAGAAAATTATAATCTATACTGCTGTTTGTTCGCTCGCTACAGCGGCCGGGGCTTTTATTTCGCCGGATACAGGTGTGTCTGTATACATATACGGTGTGAACAGAGTTTTTGCGATTTTAGTGATATGGCTTGTAACAGCTTTTAATATCATCCGCATATTGCAGAAAGAGAAAATTGAGAAACTGGGGCACATGATAATTATGAGCGCCTGGAATAAGCAGGTGAAGTACAATGACAGCTGGATATCAGTGGAAGATTACCTGAAAAAGGAATTTAATATCATGGTATCTCACAGTATTGATCCGGAATCCGCAGAGAAGATGCTGAGGGATATGGAAAAGGCCTGAAAAGAGTAATAATTTTTTTAAATTTATCGGGAAACACTTAGCTAATGAATTATCCAGTTTGCATTCAGACTGACATCAATTATTTTAAAAATTAAAAACTATAGGAAATTTGAGGAAACCATGAACACACAAAACAGATTCATATCATTAATGTCCATTTGGATTTTTACATTAATGATTATTTCAAGTACCTCTTGTGGAAAAAAAGCAGATAATATGGCTGTTGTCGCTGCAGTGATAGGAAAAGTGGAACTTATTAAATCAGGTGAAAAACCGAAACAGCTCAGGGTAAAAGATATACTTGAAAAAAACGATATTGTTAAAACCGGCGCAGGCTCGTTTGTATCCATACAGATAGGCAATTCATCTATGGTTAATATTCTGGAAAAATCCAGCCTGAAAATATCCTCTCTTGATTCGGGCAAGGAATTTTTTCTCGAGCAGGGCAAGGTATTTTCAAAAATTCTGAAGCTCGAAAAAGGCGCATCACACACTATGTATACCAAAACAACTACTGCTGCTGTAAGAGGAACGGTCTACAGCGTTTATGCAACAGATAAGCAGACTGTTGTTGCTGTAAATGACGGCAAAATCCTTGTTAAAAAATCTTCTGATTCCGGAAAGGATGAAGAAAAAATTATAGATAAAGGCAGTGCTGCTGTAGTTGCTGAAAAGATTAAAACAAGGCCTATATCAAAAGAAGAGAAAAAGGAATTTCAGAAAGTTGAGGAGATGTCTCCACGTATAATAGATAAGGAAACCGGGAAAAAAGAGACACAGAATATTTCAACCGGTGCTTCCGCTTTGGTTCTCAAGACAACAAAGATTGCCTTCAGATCGTCTGAACCGGTTAATGTTGATTATATCAACATGCCGGATAACAGAAATGCCTGGGTATCAATTGCGACTTTAGCTGCTCCGGGAGGCAGTCATATTGCATTCGACTGGACTTATGGAAATAAAAACGGCAGGGTTACTTTCAAAGGATTGAATTTACAGCCGGGTATATATGAGATCAGGGCGCATTTCGGCAGAAGCAATAATATAGACAAGAAGACAACATTTACTGTTGTAAGATAGCTGCAGATATTCTTAATATAAAAAGAGGATGCCATGAAAAAAATACTTACTGGTGTGCTGCTCTCGATTATAATAACTACTGGCATCTCGTATGCTGAGACATCCCGTGATGTATTTATAGGCAAATGGATTCTTACAGGCGGTACTGAAGGCGGGAAAAAAGTTGAAATGACAGCAAAGGATTCAGGATTTTTTGAATTCAAAAATGATGATAGCGCAATTCTTTATCTTGTAAAAGGCTCAATGGAAAAAAGGGAGGAATTTACCTGGGAATTGGAAACAGATGCTCTTGTGTTTACTGATAAAAACGGAGGTAAGGAGCATTTTAAATTTAATCTGTCTGAAAATAATACGGTTTTTGTTCTTAATATCAGTCCGGGTTCTTCCATGATTTTAAAGCGGGCTGTAGTTGAGAACAAAGTATATCCTGTTTTAATAGGAAAATTTTTAGGGACATGGAAAGTAGTAAAAACTATAGGTAATGGTGTTACTGCTCCGCTAAAAGAAAACGAGAGTATAATTTTCAAATTCAAATCTGACGGCACGGTTATTCTGGAGGCAAAAACAGACGATAAGCTGGATAAAGAGAAAGCTCAATGGACTGTCAGCGAAAAAGGAAAGCTGACTATTATTGAAAAAAATGGACGCGAGGAAATTACCGAAGCAGTATTTTCAGAAAATGATAAAATAATGACTATGGGCGGTAAAGATAATTTTTATCTGGTTATGATAAAAATATCATCAGAAGTTTCTCCTGAAGCGGAAGAAGGAATAGATACTGATAAAGATGACAGTGCGGGAAAAAAGTAGCTCTTGTCCTGTCAGCTTTGATGTTTTCTTAACTTTACATATAGGAGTGTTCCAATGATCTGGGAAAAGGCTGGTAACGATTATCGCACTGCAGTTTTATATATAGATCATGTTCATAATCCGGCAGTTGTAAAAAAATTAACAGCTGCTTTAGATCAAATAATTTCTGACAGCAGTATCCGCTGTGTTGTGCTGGCATCGAATCATGAAAAGAACTGGTGTATCGGTCTTGATATACCATGGATAATGGAACAGTACAAAGCAAAAAACCGGGCTGCACTGAAAGATTTTTTTGTTGAAGGCACACGTTCAATTTTTCTTCGTCTGCTGACAATTCCTGTAGTAACCATCGCAGCAATTACAGGACATGCTTTCGGCAATGGCGTGATGATGGCGCTTCATTGCGATTTTCGTTTTATGCGTTCAGACAGGGGTTACTTCTGCCTGCCGGAAGCCGAGATGGATTTAACTGATGCGTTCACTCCAAGCGGTTTGAAACTTATGGATGTGCATTACGATCCATTCATAAAAGAAGTCATGATACCAACTGCAAAAAAGGTTACTGCGTCTGAGCTTCTTGATAAAAAGATAATTGACCGTGCCTGCATAAGCAGAGAGGCTGTAATGACAGATGCTCTTGCCCGTGCAGGAGAGATCTCAGCAAGCGATGAGCTTTTCAATAAAATTATTAAAGACCGTATAAAGTGGAGCCAGCCGGTTATTGATGTAATCAATCGCGATGATGAAGCTGCTTTCGATTATATAATTGACAAATTCTGGAAGCTGATGCTTAAAATGGGAGTTGTATAGCCGCAATTTATTATTATTATTTTTCTGTTAAATTGAATTCTTTTACTTTATCTGCACCAACGCATTGTTCCGCATATCTGCACCATCTTATGCATGAGTTGATGTCATTGTAAACTGTAAACCCGCAGGCTGTGCATCCGGTTGAGGTTTCATTTGAGAATAATTCTATATCAGCTCCGCATTCAGGACATTTTTTCAGGCTGAGTTCAGGAGTGCGGATATTCACGCTTCCCGGGCAGAACGGTTTGTTTTCGCTGCTGGAATCTGACATTGTATTCTCCATAGGATTATAGTAAATATCATCTATTGATTGTTTATCGTTTAATATACTGAATAATTAAGCATGTGTCTATTAATTTAGTATATTTTACATTTTAAAAATAAGGAATTGAACACGGATGACACGGATTTTCAGGATGGTCACGGATTAAAGGATTTATAATTCATGGAAGATATTTAAAACATTTTTTGAAAAGTATATAAACTTTAGAGGAATAAATATTATAAAGAAGGAACCCAAAAAATTTTTTTAAACTTTTAAAATCCGTGTCATCCGTGTTCCATATTTTTTTCATTCTACTCGTCCTCTCTGGGGGACGGGGGGAATTTTTAATATCATAATTCATTAATATCAGCAGCAAGATTTTTCATTTCCTCTTTATTGAGTTCAATATTTACTTTACCGCCGCCCGGATGCGGGAATGTGACAGTGCATCCGTTGTTATTCTTTGTTATAATATAATTTTTTCCTGAGGGCATTTTTGTTTCAGGAGAAATCCATTCATCAGGAGTAAATTCAGCAATCTGAATCAATACTCCGAATGCATCGCGCGGATGGATAAACAGCTCCTTCCATATATTGCCGTAATCTTTAAATCCGAAATAGGGGATTTTGTTTTTTTCAAGCATTTTACGTGCATTAAGAATGTCCGGTGTCTGCATAGTAATGTGATGAACACCCCCTGCTTTATCCTTTAAGAAATTATCAAGGAAGCTGCCTTTTCCTGTGGGTGTCAGAAGCTCAAGTCTAGTCAGGTCGCCTAAGCTCATGTTCTGCCAGAGGTATTTCATATTATCGTGGGAAGCGTGTGATCCGGGAACTGCACCCAGTATTTTAGAGAAGAAATCGTATGCAGCTTTGTAATCGCTTACTGCTATTGCAACGTGGTCAATTCTTGTTATCATGGATTCCTCCGGAACAGGTGTTTTTTTTATCTAAAGTTTTCTGCTGATAGTGCCGATAATAAGAGATTAATTATCACAAAATAATTATATTAAAAAATCTATCAATATAAAAAATGAT
This sequence comes from uncultured Leptospirales bacterium, assembly GCA_964392365.1. GTDB lineage: Bacteria > Spirochaetota > UBA4802 > UBA4802 > UBA5550 > CAYMPH01. The sequence continues at coordinate 28,825 of CAYMPH010000016.1, read as the reverse complement.
TGATATTTTCAGTTTAATGATAGTTATTGCAGTTTGAAATTATTTCATAAAATGATATTTCAATAATTAAATATTATCTCCAAGGAGCCGTCAAATGTCCGACCTTAAAGCACAATTCGATAAAGCATTGCTGGATGTTCAGAAACTTCCTAAAAAGCCTGATACAGCAACCATGCTCAGCCTTTATGCACTTTTTAAGCAGGCTTCTTCCGGTGACTGCACAGGCAAACGGCCGGGATTCACTGATCCTGTAGGGCAGGCAAAATTTGACGCGTGGTCAAAGCTGATTGGTAGTTCCAAAGATAAAGCTATGCAGGATTACATTTCAGTTGTTGAAAGCCAGAGCAAATAGTTTTTTTTATTACAATCGGAATAGTACTCCTAACTGAATGTATATAACCGGCGGGAAATTACCTTCGAATGTATTTTTTCTTCTATCGATATAATCATAGAACTGGTAATTCAACGTTGCCATATTCAGCGCGTATGTGTTTTTAATTTCAACATTGCTGTACAAAGATGCCATTATCGGGATTTCAACACCTAATCCAATTGTAATACCGATTATATTGGACACATAGAATATCCATCCAAACTCAAGTTCAAGTGAAAACATATGGGAGAATTCCGTAGAGCTAAGCGTATAATTATAATAATTTGTAAGGGAACCATCAGTGATAATATCCTTATGAGTGCTGATATAATCTCCCTGCAGTTTGTAAAATGAATATCCAGCTGAAATTGAAAAATACGGAGAATTTTTTTTGGGAAACATTTCATAGAGGATTCCTGCCTGAATACCGAATCCATTGAACGAACTGTCATGAAATCCGTCATTATTTACATATTGATAATGTAAATTATAATCATCATTTACAAAACGGGTGCTCTGCTCGATGGTTTTTGAATTCTGGATATACATATATTTGGCGCGTCCGATGAGAGAAAAATTATTCCCCAATTGATATCCAACGTGAATAATCGCTTCATGTACCTGCAGATAGTCTATAACTGATTTGAGAGTAGTTGGAGAATTCCACTGAACTCCTGTATCGAACTCGGGTCTTTTCAATCCCAGGCACCATCCATATCTGTAAAAAGCGCCTAAAGTAAAGCGTGTTTTATTTTCAATTTTTTTTGAAGAACCGGTTTGCTCGATTTCCTCTCTGGCGAATTGTAATTTTTTTGTTAATCCTTTATCCATTATTTCAACAGAAACTGTTTCATTCAGCTCGATTTTTTCGGCATTCAACTCTTTCGCTATTTTACCAGCGTCAGTACTTCCGCCGATTCCGACAATGAAAGTAGACCAGCCTTCTTTTTTAATAATCTGTTTTGATTTTTTAAAAAATTCATGGTTAATGCCTTCAGTATAAGGACTGTTGGGCGGGGGATCATTTATTCCGTCTGTTAAAAAGAAAATGATCTTTTTTTTATTGGTTTTATCCACGCTCCCGATAAGATCAGTCATGCTGACAACTGAATTCACAAGGTCTGTAAATTCTCCGACAGCCTTGATTTCATTTAGAGCTTCATCGATTTTTTGTGAACTGACATTACCCTTCAGAACAGCACGGCGATGGAATTTTTCATCAAACGAGTATATGTAGACCATGTCGTCAGGCCTTACTACTTTTTTGAATATTGAATCTTTAATGTACATTTTTATCGCAGGAAGATTATTTAAAATGCTTTTACTCTGATCAATATTGATAATTATATCAGCGCGCTCCTGAGCATAAATTGACGTAGTTAATAAAGTAATAGCAGAAAAGAGTAAGATAATTATTTTATTCAAAATTTATTTCCTATTTAAATTTATATAAGTGGGATTTAAATTAGGAAATGTGTCAAGAATAATAGTTGTATTTAGCTATTTGATTTCAAGGCAGATCAGGCACAGGTCATCTTCGATAGAATCAGAGTCGCGGAATTTGTCGAGCAGAGAAATAATCCTGTCTATAAAAGGCTGCACTTCAAGATGAGAATTATCCTTAATGGCATCAATTAGCCCGGATGATTCATAATCTGTATGGTTCGGGATAAAACCGGGAGCTGTACTGCTCATTTTCCTTGTTTCTGTCAGTCCGTCCGTATAGAATAAAATTTTTTCACCCTGTTCAAGGGGCTGAATTTCATTATTGTATTCTTTATTTATTTCCTTGAGATACATATTCGGAAATATACCCAGAGGAATGCATTTTTTACCGGACCTGATCATTGTTACTGATGATCCATTTATACGGAACGGGTTGTTATGGCCTGCTCTAGCATATGTTAGAGAGCGGGTGTTGCCGTCATAGATTGCATAAAAGGCCGTTACGAATTTTTCATTGCTGACAGGGATCAGCATGTCATTGAGCAGCGACAGTAGCATTGCAGGATTTTCGCGGACATGGCCTGACTGATCGATTGTGGTCTTGATCATGGATGTGATAAAAGCCGAGGGAAGTCCGTGTCCTGAAACATCGCAAATGAAAATCCCTATTTTTTCTTTGTCTCTGAACTGGATAAAGTCGTAAAAATCTCCGCCTATGATATCCATTGGCCTGAAATAATAAGCGATTCCGGGAAAAAAACACGACGATGGTATGAGGTTCATGAGAATTTTGCGTGCCATGACCAGGTCTTTTTCTATTACATTGTTTCTTTCCATCAGCAGATTTCTTTCTTTTTCAAGGTCAGACCTGAGCTGCAGTCTTTCCTCCTCAGCAGCTTTTCTCTCTGTGATGTCGCGGAATACTGCGATATAACCTTCCAGTTTTCCGCTTTCATTTTTTATTGCTGATATGCTCATTTCCACAGGAACTTTTTTCCCATCCGGCCGGATAAGTATAAACTGGAAATCGCGGATTATTCCTTCATTAAGAATCTTTTTTCTTATTCTAAGCGCTCCATCCCTATCATTGCCATGGATAAAAGTAAGATAGTTTATGCCTATAAGATCTTCCCGCAGCATGCCTGTAATTTCTGCTGCTTTATCATTTGAAAGTATCAGGTCCCCTTCTTTATCAAAAAGGGCAATTGCATCAGGTGATGTCCGCAGCAGCTGTCGGTAAATACGCTCACGGTTGGCAAGTGAAATTTCTGCGATCCTTCTCCGCGTAATGTCCATTGAATGAAGAATATAGCACATGACATGTCTTTTTTCTTCATCCATGATTCTGATGAAAGAAGTCTCGAAGTAGTGCCAGGAACTGTCAGCATGACTGTAACGGAATTCTATTCGAGGAGTTGTTCCTGAATAAACATGACCATTATCAAATGTATTTTTAATGAATTCATGGTCGTCCGGATGAGTAAATTCATTTATATTTTCACCGATGTAATTCATTGGAGTCAGACCCAGATTGCGTTCTATGGAATTACTCATAAATAATACCATGCCGTCATGCGCAAGAATTGTAATTACATCAAGTGAGTTGTCTATCAGAAGCCTGTAAAAGCGCTCGATTCTCATTATAGTTTTTTCCTGCTCAGCATCTCCTGAGAGTTCACGGATGATTCCTATTGTGCCGACAAAATTTCCGCCATGCTCCTGTGTTTCATACAGGCCTGTGGCAAATACCTCTCCGTCGATAAAAAGACTCTCTTCTCCATTCGAGGTATTTCCGCACTTCAGTCTAACTTTCAGATTGCGGGTAATTCTTCCTCCGGTTCTCCGCTCATTGAAAAAACTTGGAGCAGGGGTAATAGGGATAGCCGGATCTTTTCCAAACATAAAAAGTTCCCGATCCAGAGAGGAATGATATTCTTCTGATATAATTGCAGTGAAGTGTTTTCCAATCAGATCTACAGGTGTATATCCAAGCTGGCTTATGGAGTCATTGACATAGATGAATTTTCCATCTATATCAACCTGATATACTATTTCAGGCAGAGAGTAGAGGAGTGTTTTGTAATAATTTTCCATGAGATTTTATTTCATTATCTGTTATATAATGAACATTTTCCGGTCATGAGGTATTTGACTCCCTCATCAAGGCCGTCCAGTGTTAATTCAAACATTGGAAAAACTTCACGGATCATTTTGATTGAATGGGTATACTCCCATGCGCGCTTTGGAAGAGGGTTAAGCCATATGGCATCTTTAAATTTATCCTTAAAGCGCTGCATCCATACTATTCCCGGAATATCATTCTGGTACCAGTAGTCAATAGCACCGTTTGCCCAGGTAAGCTCTGACGGAGCCATTTCTGCGTCGCCTATAATAATTACTTTATAATCAGCATCTTCGCTTTTAATCATTTCCAGCGTTGATGTGGAGGAGTTCCTTTCAATGTCAGTCCATAAATCCTGATAAAAAGCATTATGAAAATAGAAATGCTTGAACCTGCTTATCTGTGATGCTGATGCTGAAAACAGCCTGTCAACAAGCTCCGAAAACGGAGTCATCGAGCCTCCAACATCCATGAGCAGCATAACCTTGGAACTTTTCTTCTCTTTGTTTTCCCAGATGAGTTCTATCTCGCCTGCGTTTTTGCATGTTACGTCGATTGTTTTTTTAAGATCAAGCTTCTGGCCTATGCCCATTGGAAGAAGCGATCTAAGGTGAGATAGTGCGACGCGCATCTGCCTTGTATCAAGTGTTCTGTCGCTTGAATAGTTCCGGAAAGTTCTTTTCTCCGCGATCTGTATTGCTTTTTTGTGCCTGGATTCACCCTGGCCGATTCTTATTCCTGCCGGATTGTATCCCCAGGCGCCCTGAGTGGAGCGTCCGCCTGTACCGATTGCTTTATTTCCGCCTACATGTTCCTTGTAGTGTCCCTGTTTCAGCTGCTCTTCAAAATTTTTCAATACTTCATCAAGATTAAGTTTTTCTATCTGTTTCTTTTCCTCTTCGGAAAGATGCAGCTCCTTGACTTTTTTCAGGCCTTCGAGAATTTTATCCAGCATTTCATCTGTAGTTTCTATATCCTTGAAGGTATCAAGAAATGCCATATCATATCTGTCAAAAAATATTTCATTTTTTACGAGAATGGATCTCGCCATATGGTAAAAAGAAGTAAGGCTGCAGTCATTGAGATTCATAGACATGGCTCTATGCAGAGTGATCCACTCATGCAGGGAAACAGGTATTCCTTTAGACTTGAGATTAAAGAAAAAATTAATAAACATCCCTTGTCCTCATGCTTGTATTGTATGCATAATGGGATTTTCCCGCTTTCTGAAGTGTTTCAATATCTTCCTGTTTCTTGAGCAGAGTGCCGAGAAATGGAATTTCTTTTTCAATATCCTTTACCGGAATTCCGCCAAGGATAAGAGCCTGCAGCCAGTCAATAAGCTCGCTTGTTGACGGTTTTTTTCTGAGCATGTCAAATTCCCTGATCCAGTAGAATTTTTTCAGAGCTTCCCTGAGAAGCTTCTTTTCTATGGTAGGGAAATGTACATGGACAATTTCTTCCATAAGTTCCTGTTCCGGAAAAGCAATATAATGGAAAACGCATCTTCGAAGGAATGGATCAGGAAGCTCTTTTTCGCTGTTTGAAGTGATAATTACGATAGGTCTGTGTTTTGCTTTAATGGTTTCTTTGGTTTCAGGTATGTAGAAACTCATCTCGTCAAGCTCGTTCAATAAATCATTCGGGAACTCAATATCCGCCTTGTCAATCTCGTCAATCAGGAGAACCACCTGCTCATCTGCTGCAAATGCTTCACCGAGTTTTCCAAGCTTGATGTATTGTTTGATATCAGAAACATTATGATCGCCGAATCTTGCATCATTGAGTCTCTGTACAGTATCGTAAACATAAAGCCCTTCCTGAGCTTTTGTTGTGGATTTTATATTCCATATAAAAAATTTCTTAGCGAGGCCCTTTGCAATTGCATGAGCAAGCAGTGTTTTTCCGGTTCCCGGCTCGCCCTTTACAATAAGAGGCCTTGCAAGAGCAATAGAAACATTTACATTGTCTTTTAATTCTTTGGATATTACATATTCATCAGTTCCTTTAAAAAAATCCATATTGGTACCTGTTCCTTGATATAATTTAAATCAGAAAAATCTGATTATCTATTTCAAAATAATTTATTTACTAATAGAAATTTTATTAAAAAACTGGCAAGTAATTAATTATTCTCTGTATTACTCAAGAATAAAAAATTTGAACACGGATGACACGGATGAACACGGATTAAAGAATTTTTTTGTTTGTATGAAAGATATTTAAAATATTCTTTGAAAGGTTTATAAATCTTGGTGCAGCACATCATAAAAATAGAGCTCAAAAAACTAATTCTTTAATCTTATAAAATCCGTGACATCCGTGTCATCCGTGTTCTATTTCTTTAAAAAACCTCTATAAATGCTGATTGACTTTACCGGATAATTAACATAAACTGCGCGATACAATATAAATTTATTCAGTATTTATATTTGTTTTTAGCGGTAAAAAACGGGGAGGGTGGATTATATTCAAATGAATTATTTTGCGCTTTTTCATATCACCGCTTCATTGATATATGTAATTCTGGGTTTTTATATTCTCAGGCGTGACAGGTATGCAGCTCTGAATATTGTATATTCGCTTTTATGCGCTTTGTTTGCCTTATGGGCTTTTGCGTTTGCATTTATGCATATATCAACTGACCTGACTGAAGCGTATTTTATATATAATTTAAGCGCACCCGGCTGGTGTTTATTCAGCGGGCTTTCCCTTCATGTTATGCTTTTAATTGCCGGGAAAAACGAGCTTTTAAAAAAATGGTGGCTTTACCCGCTTATGTATATTCCCGGAGTTTCTTTCACTGTTCTTCAGTGGGCGGGAGTTCTCAAACTGTTCAAACTGGTCAGGTTTGGCCCGGGATTTCTTGAGGTTCCCATTACAGATTCCATCTGGTACTGGCTTTATATTGCTTATCAGGTTATTTTTATTTTTTATGGTCTTTATATGCTGGTCACCTGGGGTTTAAGTGCTTCTTACCGCCGTGAAAAAAAACAGGCTTTCGTACTTGTTGCATCGATTTCATTAACATATGTGCTATGTTTTATTACTGATATTATTTTTCCTCTTCTTGAAATATTTGTGACTCCGCCTCTTTCGGTTATTTTTATTCTTATTTTTTCATTGGGAACGCTTATTGCCATTGTCCGTTACCAGATGTTTTCAATATCGCTATTGTATGCCTCAGATGAAATAATGAAACAGATCAGGGAGGCTGTAATTTTATTAAAACTTTCTGGTCAGGTCCTGAATGCCAACGCATGGACAGGAACTCTGCTCCGCTGCGGTGAATCCGGTATAATTGGAAAAGATTTCTCCGGGTTTCTCGAGGATCGCAGATTGTTTAACAAGCAGATGGCTCAAATGATTATAAACAAAGGCACTGAATTTTTTATTGAAACATCATTATTACCCTTAAATGGAGAACGCATACCCTGCGGCATTACAGGAACAGCAATACGTGACCGGGTTGGTGATATTATTGCCACTCTTATAATCTGCATTGATCTTACTGAAAAAAGAAAACTTCAGCGTGAAATTGGCGAAAGAATAAAAACTGCAGATGCTTTACGCCTCAGAGAGGAGCAGATCAGAGCCAGGAATGATGAGATTGAACAGCAGCTCATTAAAGCACAGCTTGTGCAAAAGGCGCTTCTGCCGGACACAGTTCCTGTTTCAGAAAGAATTCTGATTGATTACCGTTTCTATACTATGGATGCGGTAGGAGGAGATTATTTCTCTTTTGTTAATGCGTCTGAGGGACTCGGTATTTTTATCGGGGATGTTTCCGGGCATGGTGTATCTGCAGCGCTGTTTCTTTCTCTTCTTAAAAATGAATCGGACCGTATTGCCGGTGAAAATCATACCTGGCCTGTACGCTTCATGGATGCTCTTAACAAATCTCTTATCAGATCCATGCCTCATAATTACATGACTGCAATATACGGATTTTTTTCGTGGGATGACCGTAATAAAGGAGCGCTTTTTACATGGACAAGCGGCGGGCATCCTTACCCGGCACTTAACAGGCAGGGAGAGGCATCAGCCTGTTATCTTAAAACAGGTGATCCGGTTCTTGCAATATTTGATAATGCACAATATCATGAATCGGAAATTTCTCTCAATTATGGAGACAGGATTTTTTTATTTACTGACGGTCTTCCGGAATCCAGAAATTCCCGGGGGGAAATGCTCGGATATGAGAATATTCTTGAGCTCATCCAGAGTTCAATGAAACATACTCTTCCGGAAGCGCTTGACTTTATTGTCCGCGAGGTATCAGCTTTCCGCGGCAGCTGCCGTGTTGATGATGATATGCTTATTATAGGCTGTGAAGTGATATAAATAATCATTTTCCCATTAATTCGTATTTACCTCATACTTGCCCCCTTTGGGGGACGGGGGGAAATTAATTGTCTTATAAAATAATGCTGATTGACAAATAATCCGAACCTTTTTAAACGTATCGGAATATTAAAGTAAATTTCAGGAGGATATTATAAAAATGAAGGATGTAGTTATTTTAGGAGCTTCCCGTACAGCTATCGGAGATTATTTAGGCGCTTTAAGCAGCGTTTCCGCTGTTGATTTAGGAATAACAGCTGCAAAATCAGCTCTCGAAAGATCAGGAATAAAACCGGAACAGGTTGATGAGGTTGTTGCTGGAAATGTTCTGCAGGCCGGATGCAAAGGTAATACAGGGCGTCAGGTTTGTCTTGGATCAGGATGCCGTGTTGAAACTGTTGCTGTTACAATCAATCAGCTATGCCCGTCTTCAATGCGCGCTGCAGAGATTGCTTCCCAGCAGATTATGCTCGGTAAAAATGATATTGAACTTGTTGCAGGATATGAAAGCATGAGCAACTGTCCATACATGTCTTTAAAGTCAAGGCAGGGATTACGCATGGGAGATTCCACTTTTGTTGACCATATGCTGTACGACGGCCTTGTTGATGCATTCAATAATTATCACATGGGAGTTACTGCTGAAAATCTTGCTGAACAGTACAAGATCAGCCGGGAAGAGCAGGACGAATGGTCTGTTATGAGCCATCAGAGAGCTATTGCTGCTATCAAGGCCGGAAGATTTAAAGATGAAATCACTCCTGTTATGATAAAAACCAAAAAAGGCGATGTTGCTTTCGAGGTTGATGAGCATCCCCGTGAAGACATTACCATGGAATCTCTGGGCAAACTGAAAACTGTTTTCAAAAAAGACGGAACAGTTACTGCCGGAAACGCGTCATCGCTTAATGACGGCGGAGCTGCAATGGTGCTTACGAGCATGGATAAGGCAAAAGAACTCGGTAAAAAACCTCTTGCAAAAATAGTTGCAACAGCATCTGCAGCAGTTGATCCGAAGATCATGGGAATCGGTGTTGTACCTGCAGTACAGAAAGTTTTAAAATTCGCCGGGCTCAGCATCAGCGATATCGGCCTGTGGGAGCTTAATGAAGCATTCGCAGCTCAGGTTATTGCATGCAACCGTGAACTTAAAATCAGCAAGGATATTATTAATGTAAACGGCTCAGGAGTTTCCCTCGGTCATCCTGTTGGTCAGACAGGCGTGCGTTTAATGACTACTTTGCTTTATGAAATGCAGAGACGTAAAATCAAATACGGCGTGGCTTCACTTTGCGCAGGCGGCGGACCAGCTGTTGCAGTGGTGATTGAACTTCTTTGAAAATTATTTTTTTTCTTCCACGAAATTTGGGCTCGGCTGGCTAGCGAAGCCGGGCCATAAACCCGTGACGGAAGGTTTAGTAATATTCTCAAGAAGAGGGCACTATGCTTGGTAGTGCCCTCTCCTCGAGACTTCTGCCGGACAGGATGTACCAATGCCGCGAAGTCCAAGGATGGACGTGAGCGGCCACTCCCCACCGCCTGCTCAATCGGCGCAGACCTTAAGGCATTTTATTTCAAAAAAATATTTTTCTGAATAATCGTAAAGGCAGATAATCATCTGCCCATTTTAAATTCTGTTCGAAAAATTCACTATTAAGCCGGATTTGAAGGCACCGGCTTGAAGGAAAGTTATTTGCTTCGAATTATTTTTTATAATGAAATTTTATTATAGTATTTTTTCCCATTAACAAGGGGGAGATGTCCTAAGGGAAGAGGGTGTGAAAAATTAAAAATAGAAATATTTTTTTATTGATAATAAAAGGATATGATCAATTACAATACTATAAATATATTTTCACGGAGTCAGATATGAAAAGCATAGGTGTATTCTGCGGATCAAGTAAAGGAACCGATGGTCAATATCTGGCTGCTGCAGATGAGCTTGGTATAATTCTCGCAAATAAGAAAATCACTCTGATTTACGGCGGGGCGAATGTCGGCTTGATGGGGCAGCTCGCGAATTCCTGTCTGGAAAACGGCGGATACGTTATTGGTGTAATGCCGTCCGATATTGCAGAATTGGGCATTGCACATGAAAATTTATCTGAAATAAAATTTGTGAAAACCATGCACGAGCGCAAAGCTCTTATGAGTGAACTCTCAGACGGATTCATTTCGCTTCCCGGAGGTATAGGCACACTTGAAGAAACAGTTGAGATATTCGCTTGGATGCAGCTTGGACTTCAGGTGAAGCCATTTGGGCTTGTCAATACCGGCGGATTTTACGATCATCTGATTAATTTTTTCAATAATGTTGTAAAAAACGGTTTTTTGCGGAAAGAGCATCTTGACATGATGCTCGTTGAGAAAGATGCAGGTACACTGGTTGATAAACTGCAGGCATATAAGCCGGTAAAAATTGAAAAGTGGTTTGATGTAAAGAAACATAGGGTGTAAGGGTTTAAAATTTTAAGCCATTACACCTTCTGCACGGGTAGGGATTCTGTTTACACTAATTTCAATATTCCGTTAAAAATTTCAGTGCTGTCTTTTTTCCCGTCAATAATGCTCAATAATTTCTTTTTATCATAAAAATCAATCACAGGTTTTGTATCGTTGTTATAAACCTGTATTCTCGTTCTTATTGTCTGAAGATTGTCATCAGCTCTCTGTATAATCGCTGTTCCGCAGGTGTCGCATATGCCGGCTTTCCTAGGCGGACTGTTTACAATGTTGTAAATTTTATTGCACTGGGGGCATATTCTCCGCCCTGTAATTCTGTTTGTAATTTCCTCATCACTGACCTGAATTAAAATCGCTTTTGCATCCGGATGCTTTTCGCTGAGTTTTTCCGCCTGGTATATTGTACGCGGAAAGCCGTCGAATATAAAACCGCTGCTGCAGTTATCATCAAGATATTTTAAAACCACTTCTGTAATAAGTTCCTGCGGGCCGATTTCACCCTTGTCCATGAAACCTTTTATAAGTTTTCCGAATTCTGTTCCGCGTGCAACTTCACTGCGGAGAATATCTCCCGAAGAAATATGCGGTATATTAAATTTCTGTTTGAGCATCTCAGCCTGTGTCCCTTTGCCTGAACCTGGAGGGCCGATTAGAATTATTTTCATATTAAAGTTACTCCGGAAATTTTTTTATTTTTTAGTCATATGTTTTAATACAAATGCCCTGAATTCTTTTCTTTCATGCGCATATGAATCGGAATGTGTGGTTGATGTTCTGTATTCAATTAAATTTTTTATTACAGGGAGCATCACTGGGTTAACCTCGCATATCTGTTTTGCTATTTCTTTTGTGCGGGGAAGAAGTTTCTCAGGAGCAACAACTTCATTAACCAGTCCAAGTCTCAAGGCTTCTGATGCAGATATGAACTGGCAGCTGAAAGACATCTGCTTTGCCATCCTGATGCCGACAGCCTGCTGCAGAAGCTGTGTCATTCCCCAGCCGGGATGAATGCCCACTTTTGCGTGTGTATCAGCAAACATGGCATTATCAGATGCGATTAAAAAATCGCAGTTCAGAGCGAGTTCAAAACCGCCTGTTATTGCATGGCCGTTTACTGCTCCGATTATCGGTTTGTGACAGGCTCCCATAATATCAGGAAGATCCTTGCCGTCGCCTCTAGGATCAAAAAGATTTTCATTTCCTATAGTTGCAAGGTCAATTCCGGAGCAGAAAGATTTTCCGTTTCCTGTTATAATTGCGGCTTTAATATCATTATTGCGCGCCACTTCGTCAATTGCATTGTAAAGATTTGCAAGAAGATCCGCGTTGAAGGAATTCCGTCTCTCGGGCCTGTTTAATGTTATCAGCGCAATTCCGTTTTCAACTTCAAGTAGTACTGTTTTTTCCATTTGAGTGCCCCGGTTATTTTTTTTAACATCAAGTATGATTAACTGCTTCTGTCAGATGTCAATTTGTCAAGGCAGTTTTTACAACCCCCACTAACTCCCCCTTAAATAAAGGGGAGAACCAAAGAGGGGGTGAGAACTGATTTATAGAAATTTTCTTATGTAATTGACAGAAATTCTGACAGATTGCAGTGTAAATTTTATAAAAAATAATTTATCAGGAATAAAAAAATGAAAATGCAGGCTGCAGGCGAATTAAATGAATATATTTCAATTATAGGCGGTCCTTTTTATCCGGCTTATTTAATCAAAGGAAAGAAAAAAAATCTGATGATAGATGCGGGCGTAAATTTAATTGCACCGCTTTATATCAAATCAATAAAAGAAACTCTCGGCGATATAAACAATCTTCATTATCTTTTTACAACACATTCTCATTATGACCATCTCGGATCAATGCCGTATATAAAAAGAAAAATACCCGGATTAATAACAGGAGGGCATCCGCGGATCAACCCGATTATTAAAAAGGAATCTGTTATAAGCCTGATGAATCTTTTAAGCGATATTCAGCGTCCTATGTTCAGTGAAATTACAGGCGTTGAAGACGTAAAGCTTGAAACATTCTCTCTTGATATGGAATTAAAAGAAGGCGACAGGATTAACCTTGGCGGTTTAACCTGCGTGGTCTATGAAACTCCAGGGCATACTAGAGATTCCCTGTCATATTATATACCGGAAATTGAAACGCTTATTCCAGGTGAATGTCTCGGCGTTCCCGAAGGAAAAGAAGGTGAATCTGCGCAGGTGGAATTTTTATCATCCTTTGATGATTATATAAACTCAATTAAAAAAATGCAGCGCTTAAGCACAAAAATTTTATGCCACGGTCACGGATGGATTTTTACAGATGATGATGTTCCTGCGTTCATTGATATAAGTCTTAAAGCAACTTATGTTTACAGAAAACTGATAGAATCATATCTCGATGAAACAGGCGGTGATATAAAAAAAGCAATTGAAATTATGATTAAGAAAGAATATGAAGAAAAGGGAAATATTTATCAGGAAAAAAACGCCTATATTACAAATCTGACTGCGCAGGTGACACATATAGCATCCTTGAATAGTCTTTGATACGGCCGGCTGAATTGATTTTTAGCAGTTAACGATTGAATTAGAACATTTCTTGTCATTCCCGCGAAGGCGGGAATCCATTTCTGTAGTCTGGATCCCCGCCTTCGCGGGGATGACAAAAAAGTATAAATTTCTACTGAATTTACAAAGCGTTAATTAAATCGTTAAACGCTATAGTATAAATAAAAAGGTGCTTGTATTTTCTTAAATAGCAGATTTATAAAAGATAATAACATGATAGAAAATAAAATAAATAAATCAGACAAACCTGTGCTCAACAATGCAGTTACCTATTACAGCTACACGGTTTTTTTCAAAAACGGAATGCATGATGAAACAGTGCATCACCCTAACTGTGCAGATATAACAGGTTATACTCCGGAGGAATTTAACAGCGACAGGGATCTCTGGATGAAGATGGTTCCGGAATCTGACCAGGAATTTGTTCTGCAGCAGATAGATTATGCGCTTCTTAATAAGGAAAATCATGAATTCGAACACAGGATTCAGCATAAGACCAAAGGTATCCGCTGGATAAAAAACATTATTATATTCAATAAAGATATAGCTGGGAATTTTATTTCATATACAGGTCTGGTTATCGATATTACCAGCGAGAAAGCAGGGGAGAAGGCTTTAGAGGAAAAAGCAGAGGATCTGCTTATAGCTGCTGCTATTCAGCGTGCTTATCTGCCGAAGCTGGAGGATTTTCAGAATTATCAGCCGCTGGATATTTATTATTACTATCAGTCTCTCTTTGAAGTCGGCGGAGATATTTTTTCAATAAATTTACTCAATGATAATAAGAATAAGCTCGCAGTTTTTATTGCGGATGTGACCGGACATGGTGTCGCTGCAGCTATACTTGCAGCTGTTGTTAAATCAGTTTCAGAGCAGGCCAGGATAAAATTCCCGGTTCAGCCTGCAGCTTATATGAAATATTTTAATGAATTAATTACCCAGAAATTTTATTCTTCCAAGCAGTTTTTAACAGCTCTTTATGGATTTTTTGAACCCATAGATGATAATCAGGTGCGGTTTACCTGGGCCAAAGGCGGGCATCCGCATCCGTATCTTTACCGGAAAAACGAAAACGGTTTCAGCCATTTATCTTCCAGAGGAATGCTGATGGGTGTCAAAATGTCACAGGAATTTGAAGAAAATTCTGTGATTATGCATAAAGGCGACCGGTTATTTTTATACACAGACGGCATTTCAGAAACTCAGAATAATGAAATTATGGTTTTAGATGAGGAAATGGACTGGAAAGCAATATTTGTTAATTCAGATAATGATCCAATCAGTAAATCTATTAGCAAAATTCTTTCCCGGTTAAATGCAATGCGCACAGGACCGATCGAAGACGATATAATTTTAGCCGGATTTGAAGTGAGATAGGGTGATTATGTATAATCCAATGAAAAATAAAGTTTTAATAATCAGTACAATGCTTATAACTGCATGCTGCATCATGATATATCTTTTCTATAATCCCATAATAGATTTTATTATTAAAAAATCCATTCAGAATAATATAAACAGGGAATTGAAACTGGAAAACGGCATACATGTCTTTTTAATCGGAACAGGATCACCTCTGCCGGATAAAAACCGTGCTGGTCCCTGCATTGCAGTAGCTATAGAAGATAAATTATTTATTGTAGATGCAGGTGACGGCACAGCAAAGAACATTCAGCTTACAGGATTGCAGGCAGGCAAAATTGACGCTGTATTTCTAACGCATTTTCATTCAGATCACATTGGAGGCCTTGGTGAAATTATGTTTATGCGCTGGGCAGGAGGAATGAACAGAACAAGGCTTCCTGTTTACGGCCCGGCCGGAGTTGAAAAGGTGGTCGCGGGTTTCAATATGGCATATGAATTGGATAAATCTTACCGTGTGGCACATCACGGTCCTGAAATGATGCCTCCAGAGGGATCAGGAGGTATTGCAGAGATTATTCATATTGATTCCGACCTGGCATCTTCTGCTGTTGTTTATAAGAAAAACGGTATAACAATTACAGCTTTTAATGTGGATCATTTCCCTGTAATACCTGCAGTGGGATATAAATTTGAATATAAAGGGAAATCCGTTGCTATTACAGGAGATACAAAATACAGCAAATCTTTAGAGTCTCATGTAAAGAACGCTGATATTTTATTTTCTGAAATGCTGAATGTTAAACTTGTAGGCATGATTAACCAATACGCTTCGGGTAAAACATTAAAAGCTATTGCACATGATATACCATCCTACCATATTTCACCTGAACAGGCTGCGCAGATTGCAAAAAGTGCCGATGTAAAATATCTTGTATTCTATCACATAATTCCGCCAATCACTGTTTCTCAATTGAAATTTCTTTATCTTGGTGATGCAGGAAAATATTTTGATAATCCGATAACCTTGGGGGAAGACGGCATGCATTTTTTTATTTCTCCGGATTCAGACAGGATCGGAAAAGAAAAATTATTAAAGTAGAAAGGAGATTATGCAATCAGTTTTTATTATAGTATGTATTACGATAGCAGTAATAATTTATAATCTGATATTTGTCCGTCCATGGCAGCATAACTGGGGAGCTACATATGATGGAGCTGCCTGCTTGGTATAAAAAAGAGAGCGGAAACGCTGAACAATTAAATAAGTCTGATATCTATCAAAGTGATTTAATTACTTCTTCTCGAGCGCCCACCTGAGATGCTCCTGGTCAAGATTTCCGCCTGTCATAACTATAACTACTTTTTTCCCTTTCAGAGAATCCTTGATTTTTAAAGCACAGGCAAGACCAGCAGCTCCTGCGCCTTCTGCTAGATTGTGAGTCTGCATGAGAGACAGCATCACAGCTTCGATTATCTCTTTTTCTGAAACTTTAACTACATCCGCAATTCCTTCTTTTATAATAAGATAAGCAACCTGGAAAATTGAACGGGCGGCAAGACCATCAGCAAAGGTCTTCGCGCTTTCAGTAACAACGCGTTTGCCTTCTTTCATTGAGAGATAAAGAGCCGGAGCTTCCTCTGCAATAACACCTATAATTTTAACTTCTGGATTTATTGCCTGCGCGACTTTAATAAGTGACGCGCAGCCGCCTCCGCCGCCTACAGGAATGATAATAGTATCAACATCAGGAAGGTCTTCAAAAATTTCAAGGCCCATTGTTCCGAGACCGTTAAGGATGCCGGGCTCATTTCCCTGTTCAATGTAATAATATCCAAGCTGATCTGCAAGTTCTTCTGTATAAACCTGCGTTTCGTGAAAATCTTTCCCATGAACAAGAAGTTCGGCGCCCAGTCCCCTGATGGCATTATTGATTTCAGGATTATTATGTTCAGGAACTGCAACATTGCAGAAAACATCAGCCTGTTTGGCAGCCCATGCTGTTGCAAGCCCGTGATTTCCGCGTGTGGCTACTATGATTCCGTTTTCACGGACTTCATCTGAAACATTAGCCATGAAATTTACTGTACCGCGTATTTTGAATGAACCTGTAGGATTATGATTCTCATGCTTGATATATATATCCGCACCCAGCAGTTCAGACAGGCCTGAATAATGTATCAGATGTGTTTTTTTCAGTTTCTGATAAACAGTTGTCCGGGCTTTGTATATGTTCAGGAAATTCACATCTTTAGCCAGATTTTCAAATTCGTGCATTTAAGTCCTCCCCTGAAAATTATTCTTCGCAGTATCCGCTTTTTTTAAAGTTTTCCCATTTCTTATCAACCCAGTTCTGAATGTTGGCGATCGATTCGTCTGTAATGCCTTTGAATCTGGTTTGAAACCTGATGTATGTTTCTACAGGTTCTCTATCTGCGCCTTTAGCAATTTTAAGAGATGGTCCGTAAAACGAGAATTTGCCGTTTATTATTTCATATAGATCGAACATGCCGCATTCAATTGCCATCCGTCCAAGCTGTATTGTATCCTTGGGATCATAACCCCAGCCCGGAGCGCACGGTATAAGTATATGCAGGTAGCGTGTTCCTTTAATATCTTTCGCAAATTTAAATTTATCATAGAGCTCAGTCGGATATGAAGCGGACATGGTTGCTATATAAGGAATGTCGTGGGCAGCCATTATTTTCGCCATATCTTTTTTGTGTTCCATCTTGCCGTCAAGGCATGTGGTTGTCACTGCCCCGAAAGGAGTGCTTCCCGAACGCTGGGTGCCTGTGTTCATGTACCCTTCATTATCGTAACACACGTAAATGAAATCCGTATTTCTTTCCGCAGCACCGGACAGAGCCTGTATTCCAATATCAGCAGTTCCTCCGTCTCCTGCCCATCCCACAACCGTAATGTGTTCTTTCCCGAGAGCCTTTAACGCAGCCTTGATACCTGAAGCGGATGCAGCAGTTGTTTCAAATGCAGTATTTAAGCACGGCACCATCATCGTGGAAATAGGATACATTCCCTGCAGAACAGTAAGGCAGCTTGCAGGAACAGTCAGAATCGTATCCTCCCCGAGAGCCTTGAGGCCGTGCCTGTAAGCCAGTGAAAGTGAACAGCCTGTACAAGCGCGGTTTCCCGGAAGATTGTATTCTTTATCCGGAAGGGTAAGCGGAGTAGTTTTTGTCATATAAGCCTCGTGATTCTGTTTTTGTAAGTCATTTCTGCACCCTGTCTCTCTGAACTCACTTCTACCTACTTTTTTTGTGTAAGTTCAGGAGATATAGAGTTGGATGAGATATGGGGATTTTATTTAATTTTTATCCCAAAAATTGAAATATATTTATCATTTAATACATAATTCTTTTAAAAATCTTATCTCCAACATCTCTATAATCCACTTATCCCCATCTCTTACACATTTGCTGGAAGATAAATGTCAGCTGCGGAATGGTGGTTTATAGCTTCAAATTGACCCATTCCTGGGATTTATATCTTTCTGATTTCGGCTTTGCAAGATATTCATAGCTTTTTCTCAGTCCCGCGGAAATGTCTTCAGATTTAACATCGCGTCCTCCAAGACCCATGATATAGCAATGGGCGAAAACATCAACCCCGAAGTCAAAAAGTGCTGCCTTCAGGTCAGAGCAGAGAGCTCCTTCGTAGCCGTAGCTTACATCTTTTTCAAAAACAGCAACTCCCCTGCATCCGGTTTTTTTTATTGCTTCTGCGAGAATTTCTGCAGGGAAAGGCCTGTAAAGGCGCACGTGCATAACCCCTATTTTCAGACCTTCTTCGCGGAGTACGTCAATAGATTCCATTGCCTCGCTTGCAGCGCTGCCCATTGATACAAAAAGAAGTTCCGCGTCATCTGCTCTGTAAGTGTCGAATATTCCGTATTCACGCCCGAAAACTTCTTCAAATTCCTTGCCGACCTTTTCAACTTCAGAAACTGTTTTCATGTGAGCTTCTTGTAGAAGGTAGCGTATTTCAAAATATCCGTGGCAGAGAACACCGTCGCCGTTTTTGCGCGGATCAGCAAGGGTAACAGGATTTATATTTTTAGGATCTGCAGGATCAAGTATGGTATGAGGTTTGTAGTCCGGGATAAAATCTTTAACAAGATCAGCATCCGGAACTATTACAGGCATAAGAGTATGAGACAGCACGTATCCGTCATAGCAGACCATTACAGGTATCATGACAGACTCAGCTATTTTATAAGCCTGAATTATTGTATCCATAACCTCCTGGCTGTTTCTGCAGTATAGCTGTATCCATCCGGTGTCGCGCTGCGAAACGCTGTCCTGCTGGTCATTGAGAATATTCCATGGAGCTGCAACAGCCCTGTTCGGAATTGCCATAACTATAGGAAGCCTTGTGCCTGCAGCCCAGTGAAGCATTTCGTGCATCAGTGCAAGCCCGTTCGCGCAGCTTGCTGTGAATGTCCGGGCGCCGACAGCTGAAGCGGCAATGCAGACTGTAATTGCGCTGTGTTCGCTTTCAACATTGACAAATTCAGATTTCATTTCTCCGCTGGAGACAAACTCCATCAGCTTCTCAACAACAGGAGACTGGGGTGTAATAGGGTAGGCGGATATAACCTGTATGCCGGATAATTTAACAGCATATGCCGCAGCATGGTTTGCAGTCATTATTAAAACATTATCATTTTTGTCTTTGGCGGTTTTGAGTGCGGTTTTTTTTAATATATCATTCATATTTCCTCGCAGAGCCGTGCAGCAGCAGGAATCAGTCCTGAGTGTCCGGAACCATTGTGATGGCATGGGTTGGGCATTCTTCAGAGCATATTCCGCATCCCTTGCAGTATTCGAGATTTACTTTCGGGGGGATTGTTTTTGATATAACTCCATCCGGGCAATACATCCAGCACATGAAACAGGAAGCCCTGCCTGTTCTGGCCGGAGTGCATTTTGCATAATCAAATTCAGGATGATTTATCCTCCAGTCTCCTGTTCTGCCTGCTTCGCCGATCGAAGGAGATGATGATGCTGTTATATGTCCGCAATCCTTTGTTCCCATACTTTACCTTTACTGATTATAAACTATTGTAATATCATGAACAATCTGAGCTGCAAGCATGTTTACTGCAGCCTTTTCTTTAGAGAATTTTTTCATAATTGCTTTTTCAACAGATGCAAGTCCTATAATACCTGTGACCTTTACATAAGCGCCAATGATCGGTGTATTTAAAATTGCAACACCGGACTGTGTAAGATTATTTTCCAGCGCTATCTTTGTTATATCTGCAATTCCGATTTTATTAAAATATCCGAGGCCCAGTTCTTCCGGTTTTTTTGTTGAGTTGATTATAATAATAGTATCTTTTCTGTATTTATTTTTCAGATCAAGTACAGGTAAAAGTGTAGGATCAAGCACAACTACTATATCAGGATCATATATCTGGGAAAATATTCTGATCGGCTCACTTGATAATCTCAAGAAAGCCGCAACAGGAGCTCCCCGCCTTTCAGCTCCGAATGACGGTGCTGTTGTGATGCCTTTGAATCCTTCTGAATATGCGGCTTCAGCAACAAGCTGGCTTGCAGTTATTGCACCCTGTCCGCCTCTTCCGTACCAGGTGGTTTCAATGTATTTTTTCTTGTCCGGCATATTTTCACTTCAAAGTGTTATATTATTTATAAAAATGTAATGATGATAGTTCAGATTATTAAGATATGCAGTCAAGAAAAATATATTAAATTATGAAAGAATTGAAGCAATTCAACCCCGTCATTCCCGCGAAGGCGGGAAGACATATATTGAAAAAAATTTATTCAAACTCTTTCTTGATTTACGGCTGTATGCACAGGGCTGCTATTCACCTTGAATGGAAGGTGGATCATTATCTCAAGGAGCGGGGACGGTACTTGGCCGTCCCCGCTCCTTGAGACTCCACACCCCTCCGCCCGCTCATTGCCGCGGGACTAAGAGCCTTAAACTAATATAAATTTTTCTGTTTCAGGAAAAGTATTTTCTAAAATCTATTCGAAAACCTAATCTATTCAGTCGGTTTTAAAGAAACCGGAAACCGGCTAAAGGGAATTTTTTTAATTCAATTTTATTAAGTATTAACTTTGTGTTTAATGTGCATATGCGTACATTAAACAGGGAGAAAATTGATTAAATCAATGAATAAAAAAATTGTATTAAAGTTCAAAATTTTTATTATTTAAAGCTCTGATATCAATTATCCCGAAAATTAAATGAAGATTTCAGAAAGGGGATATTATTATGATAATAAGAAAATCCGGATTGTTTTTAATTCTGTTTTTAGTTTTTACAGCAGCAGCTGCATTTTCTCAGGAAATGCCGGAAAGCCAGATCAGGTTCAGCGGGCAGAATTTCTCTTCTATAAATATGACTACAGGAGCAGTTCCAAAAAATACTTTTGCACTGAATCTGCTGCCGATAGTTAATTTTTCAATTGATAGAGTTTATTTAAAATTGGATCACGAACTTGGAAAAACATTCAGCTACCATATAATTTTTGATGTGGCCCCGGATCAATTTTCTTCAACAACCTTTACATCCTCTACTACTAATTCATATGTTCCTTTCCTTAAAAATGCATTTTTAAGAACAAAAGGCGGAATCGAGAATAAGTTAATTTTTCAATTTGATGCCGGTTTACTTAATACTCCGATTATTGCAAACAGGAATAGAATGTCAGACACCAGGTGGTTTGAAGATACAATGTATGAGGGGCATAAAAATATAATCGGCATGGTTACTGCTGCACCGGGCGCAATTGTTAAAGGAGTTGATAGTAGCGGTACTGCAGTCGGATTCGGCGATTATGATAAATCAGCTGACCTGGGCCTGATGCTGGAAATTCAGATTGTAAAAATATTTAATATTGCATTAGGTGCAACAACAGGTGAAGGCTGGGCAAATGTTTCAAAAGATTTTCTTCCGAACTATGCAGGCAAAGCCTGGTATGGAGATCTTTTTGTTGAGCCTATAAAAGGACTTTACATTCACGGTTACTTGAGATATGAAAATGTTCAATATTTGAATACCATGGATCAGGTTTCTCCTACTTTAACCGGGAAAGATGCATGGTTTACAGGTCTTGGCGCAGGCATAAATATGAGGGGAATCAGAGCAGGCGCAGATTTTGAATCCGGTCAGATTATTATTAAAACTGTTGTTGCCTCAACTGCAGGGAATCAGGCAAAAAACTTTTTTGTATTAAATGCATGGTTAAACTGGAACTTGAATGAAATAGCAGGTTTCCCCATGCTTCTCGTAGGAAGATTTTCCTATGGTATGTTTAATGATACATATGCGCTATTTGCAGGCGGAACAGGCGTGGTATATGATACTGTTTTCTGGTCTGCTGGTCTTGGATGGCAGTTTAATAAAAATCTCAGAATTGTATTGTTGTTTGAAATGAATATTTACAGCGATGCTGAAATTTACATGGCAATGGGAAATGGTTTAACTTATAATCCGTATAATACAGATGCAATGGCGCTTGCTAAATCAACAAATTCAATCAATGGTGGTTGGAATAACAGTGCAAGTGCTGTTAAAATTAAATCAGAAGTCAGATTTTAATTACTGAACCGGATAACATTTATTCAGCTTAACTCATACTGTCATAAAAATGATGAAATCTACTTGAAATTTTTAATTGCAATAAATAAATTGAAGCTAGAATATGCAAAAAGCGGGATCATATTTTACCGTAAGTTCTAATGAATATGCAGTAAAGCCGGTTTTTTATAAATAAATTGTAAGGTTTATGATATGTTTTTTAAATGGGAAAACAGGATTAATAAATTTTTTTACGGAATTTTAATTCTTGGATTCCTGATCTCATGCAATAACGGCGGATCTGACAAAGGCTGGAAAGGACAGATAATAGCTGATCATACGGTTGTTGATAAATATGATAAAATCCCGGCAAGTTATATAGCTGAAGTTAAAAAGATGATGGTAAGCTTCCCGGGGGAATCCCATTCCGCGGCCTACCGAACAGGCATGTCATTGCTGATGGGGATAGATTCAAAATTTGCGGTAAGTGTCAGTGAAGGAAGTACTCCTGAAGGGGCTACTGATCTGCATCTAAGAGTAAATCAGTCTGTGAGGGAACTCGGAGGCTGGTGGGGAACCGGTTCCGGGGAAGCCCAATGGTTCACCTGGTATGCTTATCCGGATGCGGGCAAGCCGGCTGTGAAAGATAGATTTAAAAATCATATTCTTTACAGCTACAATAACAGCCTCAACCTGTGCGCAATCGGCTTTGGCTGGTGCTGGGACCTGACGCGTAACGGCCCAAGCACAAATGCTGATCTGCTCTATGGAGTTCACTGGTACGGGTCTACGGATGGAGGGCCGGACGCTGACAGATCGTGGGGACTGGATGATGCTGATTTTGCTGAAACCGGCAATCGCGTCAGCATGGATACTTATCTTGGCGCAACAGAGGAATATCGCCTTTACGCTATCAGTATCGGTGCACCAACAAAAGTGATTTTTACAACAGGTCCTGCAGATTTGGGCGGTGAATCAGGCTATCAGGGACATTTAAAACATGAACGCATGCGGAATTATGTTACAGAAAATGCAGAGCGTATTCTATTTGATTATGCAGATATTCTTTGTTATAACAACGCCGGTGTGCAAAGCACGACGTCCTGGAACGGACATTCATTTCCAACACTCCATTCTGATAATTATGGCGACGGGTCTATAGGCCATATAGGTTCTGCCGGAGCAATCCGCCTTGCAAAAGCGCAGTGGTGGATGCTTGCGAGAATTGCCGGCTGGGATGGAGTGACAGACTGAAAATAAAATAATTTTCGGGAGGAAATTATGAGTAAAAAAATTTTCTTAAGTACAGTATCCCTGTTTATTGCAATGGCTGCTATTTTAGCTTACGCTGCTTCATGGAACTCGGGATATATTGCAGGGCTTTCAGGAGCAGACTGCAGAGGCATAGCTTCCGGCGACAAAAGCTGGTGTACCACAAGCGACTGCAGGGCAATTGCATCCAGGGATAAAAGCTGGTGTGACAATGCAGATTGCAGGGGAGTTGCAAGCAGCGACAAGAGCTGGTGCACAACCAGTCTGTGCAGGGCATGGGCATCGAAAGATAAAAGCTGGTGTGATGGAAACGATTCTGATTGCCGCGGCGTTGCATCAGGAGATAAAAGCTGGTGTCAGAGCGGTCAATGCAGAGCAATAGCATCAAAAGATAAAAGCCGGTGTAACTGATAATCAAACTTTTTTTTCCGATGTCTTTTACCGGTATTACCGGCCGGAACCTGGCACAGGTTTAACGCGAATGACAAAATTAAAAATTTCTGTTGAAATATAAAGACGTTAATCGTTTCGTGATATGTTGTATATAAATAAAGAGGATCAGCAATTAATAAATTTATTATCAAATACAAAAAATAAAAAAGGATAAAATAATGGCAAAAGGGAAAAATATATTATCATCAGTAGAGGATTTTAAATATACTGAGACTGCTCCTGAAATTAATCCTAAAGAATTTCAGAAAGTTATTAATTCGCGAAGGTCTGTAAGAATATTCGACGGCACTGCAATTCCGGAATCAGTTACAAAACAATGCCTTGAAAACGGACTCCTCGCTCCTAATTCATCGAATCTTCAGCAATGTGAACTCTACTGGGTAACTTCGCCTGATAAAAAATCTGCTCTTGTAAAAGCCTGCCTTAATCAGGTCGCAGCAAGAAAAGCTGCTGAACTTATTGTTGTAACAGCGCGGACCGCAACATGGAGAGCGCACGCTAAGGAGATGGTTGCAATTTTCAGTAAAGCGAAAGAGGGAAGCGTTCCTAAATCTGCAATTGATTATTACAACAGGATTGTTTATTTTGCATACACAGTCGGAATATTCAGCATTGTCGGTTTTTTTAAGCGGATATTGTATTTCCTCATAGGATTAAAACAGCCTATTATAAGAGAAGGAGTCAGCAACTCGCAAATCGTGACCTGGGCCGTGAAATCATCTGCTCTTGCAGCTGAGAATATCATGCTGTCATTCAGGGCATACGGATTTGATACCTGCCCTATGGAAGGCTATGACTCTAAAAGAATAAGAAAGATTCTTGATCTGCCTTGCGATGCAGTAGTGGTGATGGTCATCGCAGCAGGCAAAAGAGGACCAGGAGGAATATATGGTCCTCAGCTGAGATACGATTCAAAGCGGTTTATTAAGAAAGTTTGACTCCGCTCTTTTTTTTTCAGACAGAAACGTACGCTGAGCGGAGCCGAAGCGTAGCCTTATTTATATTCTTTCCCTATCTTCCATGCATCAGCAAATGGAATTCCCACTTTCCAGTATTTACGCTGATGCATGTCGAACAGCATCGGCTTTACCTTCGCTATATCAACAGTTCCGTTTGTTAGAATATTTTCCTCAGCATATATTTTTTCAACTTTGCCTACGAACAGATCATGGGTTTTATAGTCATAATGATCTACAAGAGTGCATTCCATCGTAACAGGCGCTTTTTCAATCATTGGGGCATGTTTTAATGAACCTCTGAATGTTTTAAAAACAGAACTCTTATCAACCCGTGATCCGCTGACAATTCCGATATAATCAGTCTCTATCACCATATCATCTGATGGGATATTAATACTGAATTCCCTGTTTTTAATTATGCCTTTATTGGAATAATGAACTTTACCCATACCGAGAGTAACCATATCCATTGCTCCGATCCCCAGGTGCGCTATTGTTATAAAGTTTTCTTTACCCTCTATTTCTGTACCAATTAATGCAACCGGAAGCGGGTATAGTGCATTTCTTTCTTTCAATTCAACTTTCATGAGTTTCTCCTTGTTTGCTTATAAATATCAATAATAAATATTATTTAAATAAAAAGCATCATTTTTTTATTTAATTTAAATACCGCTTCTTATATTTCAAATAGAAACGTATGCTGTGCAGAGCCGAAGCGCGTTATTATTAAAATAAAATTATAAACGCATAAAAGTGAATTGACATGATCTTATTTCAGATGTATTATAAAAAATAATTTTTGCTGTTAAAGCAGCATTTAAAAATGGAGCATTAATGATTTTTACAAGCATCAGAAACAGGCTTATGGTTTTCAGCGTTATTATAATAATATTTATAACTGTTTTAATTTCAATCAGTACATATGTATATTTTTATTATACAACCCGGAATATGATATTTAACCAGCAGTTCGCAATGGTTACAGCTGTTGCAGGCGGACTTGATGACAGAATCAGGACAGCACAGTCTTCACTGGTAAATGTTGCAAATATAGCTCCGTATAATATTATCGATAACCGGGAGGCAACACAGAAATGGCTGGATAACAGGGTAGGGATTCGTACTTTTTTTACCAACAGCCTGTTTGTTCTGGATAAAAACGGAATATTTATTTCTTCATTTCCTGATAAACCTGAATTTTACGGAAAATCTTACGCATACAGGGAATATTTCAAGAACAGCATAAGCAGCGGAAAACCATACATTTCCAAACCGTTTATTATAACTACAAATGATATGCCTGTTATTGTTATGACAGCTCCAATCAGGGCGGGGGATGGTTCTATCAAGGGGTTATTATGCGGAGCTGTTGACCTCATGGGAAGCAAAAGTCTATTTGCAGAGCTTAAAAATAAAAAAATCGGTTCAAATGGTTATATGTATATGTTTACTCATGATCGAATATTACTGATGCATCCTGATCCTGAGCGTATAATGAAAAATGATGTACCACCTGGTGTAAATTTATTTTTTGATAAAGCTATTTTGGGATTTGAGGGATCAGGTGAGACAATAAATTCAAGAGGTCTGCATTTTTTGGCTTCATTTAAAAAATTGCAAACTACAGGATGGATTCTGGCTGCCAACTTTCCGCGTGAAGAGGCTTATCATGCCATTACAACTTTCAGAAATTATTATCTTGCGGGAATGTTTTTCATACTTCTGCTTGCTATTGTTATAGTTAGAAAACTCGGCCTGAGTATTTCAAATCCGATTCAGAATTTAACAGGACAGATTCATAAACTGGCACAGCCGGAATCTGATAAAAAGCTGCGTGTTAGAACTCCATACCTTGATGAGCTGAGAATGCTTGCAGAATCATTTAATACCCTGCTGGATGAGGTTGAGCGGCGCGAAAAACAGCTTTTAATTGCCATGCAGGAAACTGATTTATCGCGGCGAAAAGAAAAGGAGGCAAATGAGGCAAAATCAAGTTTTCTTGCTAACATGAGCCATGAGATACGGACACCTATGAATGCTATTATTGGCATGGCTGACCTCGCTCTTATGACCAGCGATGAACACGAGCTTCACCAGTATCTATCAATAGTGAAAGCATCAAGCGGCCATCTTCTAATGGTAGTAAATGATATTCTTGACTTTTCAAAAATAGAAAGCGGCAATCTGCTGCTTGAGCACAGGGAATTTCATTTAAATAATATTTTTTATTCAGTTGAAAAGATTTATCAGCTTGAAATTGCAAAAAAGGGGCTGATATTATCGCTCGATATCTCAGATGATCTTCCGGGAAGTATTATAGCTGATGAATTGCGTATCCGTCAGATATTAATTAATTTAGTAAGCAATTCCCTGAAATTTACGGATAAGGGAGAAATTAAAATCAGGGCTTCATTAAAAAAAGATATTTATATTGAACCTGGATTTTCAGCTATTGAAATTTCCGTATCAGATACCGGCTGCGGTATCCCTGAAGAATATCACGGGATTATTTTTTCAAAATTTCAGCAGTCTGATATGAGCATCACAAGAAAATTCGGAGGCACCGGCCTTGGTTTAGCTATAGTAAAAGATCTTGTCCGCTTAATGGACGGGGATATTACTGTAAAAAGCGAATCGGGGAAGGGGAGTGAATTCATTTTATGGCTGAAAGTAAATACCGGCAGATCTATGAAGGAAATTAAAAAAGTTGAGGAAATTCCGCATAAAAATGTTTCAGAAAAAAGGCAGTTAAAAATTTTACTCGTAGAAGATAATATGGTTAATATTCTTCTGGGAGTAACTGTTCTGGAAAAACTCAGCAATATTGTATCTGTGGCCCGTGATGGAGTTGAGGCTATGGATTTATTAAAGGAAAATGATTTTGATCTGATTTTTATGGATATTGAAATGCCTGTAATGGACGGCCTTGAAGCAACGAAAAGAATCAGAAACGGAGAGTGCGGCGAGGATAAAAAAAATATTTATATTGTAGCAATGACTGCTCATGCAGTTGCTGATATTAAACAGCAGGGTATGGATGCAGGCATGAATGATTATATTACCAAGCCCATAGACATTACAAAAATTCAGGAAAGAATTGATAAGCTAATCTACGACTCACCCCCGTCCGATTGAGTAACAGCTCTATATTTGAGCAAAAATTAATTTTAAAATTAATCTAATGAGACATAAAATTTATATTGACATTAATAAGCATTAATAATTACTAATATATATCATTGCTTATTAATTTAAAATAATAGTTACCTCGTTTACAGAGCTAATATTATCATCAAGGAGGTCTTCACCATGGCAACACAAACAATAAATCTTCGTGGTGAAATATTGAGTCAGATAAAACAAAAAGCAGAAGAAAATGAAAGAAGCATATCCGCTGAAATTGCATACCGGCTGAAAATCAGTCTGCAGCAGGAAACAAAGGAAGTAGGGAACATGGTACTATAGCAATAATTAATAAATAAAAAACCCGAAGTTGACGCTTCAGGTTTTTTAATAACATCCGGGCGTGAACCCGAATTGAAATACATGATTGTTTACTATATGTAATATAATTATCCTTCCAATCATTGTCAATTCGAAAACGCCCAAAAATTGCCGTAAATGGCTAATTTTTAAAAAAAATTTACTTTTTTGGGGGTTTTTATGCTCAAAATTAATAATTGCACGCCCATTTCAAAATTATTCTATGTCATCCCCGTGAAAACGGGGATCCAGGCTATAGTAATGGATTCACCCGAGGGTGCAAGCCATCGCCTTCGCGGGAATGACAGCACATACCAACCAACTTTCATCATATAACCCTGCGCAGCTTATCCATGCAGGAGTTCAGGGTTAACCGTAACCTTCTTAAATTAATATATAAGGAGGATG
>CAYMPH010000015.1:0-96416 GCA_964392365.1 uncultured Leptospirales bacterium | reverse complement strand
GTTTGGAAAAAGGAGGATTGTTCAACACTCCGTTATCCAGGAAGGAATTCATTCAAGCTTGCACATTGGCAGCAACTGTAATGGGACTGCCACAAAGTAAGGTAATGGAAGTTGTTGAAGCAGCCGAGAACAGAGACACAAGACCGCCTGTTATCTGGCTTCATTTACAGGAATGTACTGGCGATTCAGAAACTTTGCTTAGATCCAGTCACCCTGCTCTCGGTAAACTGGTTCTAGAATTGGTGTCTCTTGATTATCATGAGACTCTAATGACAGCATCCGGACATCAGGCTGAAAAAAATCTTCACGATTCAATGATTGCAAACAAAGGTAAATATGTTCTGGTCGTTGAAGGCAGTATCCCTACTAAAGATCCTAATTATTGCAAAGTAGGTGGTAAAAATGCTCTTGATTCACTAAAAGAAGCAGCTGAAAATGCTTATGCAATAATTGCAATCGGTAACTGCGCTACTTATGGAGGACCTCAGGCTGCTGGACCTAATCCAACAGGAGCAGTAGGCGTTTCAGACATTATTAAAAACAAACCAATAATAAATCTTCCGGGTTGTCCGGTAAATCCTTACAATTTTCTTTCTACAGTTCTATATATCGTAACATGGAATAAACTTCCACAGCTCGATAAAAAAGGAAGACCATTGTTTGCATATGGCAAACTTATTCACGAGCATTGCGAAAGAAGAGGACATTTTGATGCAGGCAAGTTTGTTTATGCATTTGGCGATGAAGGCCATCAGAACGGCTGGTGCCTGTTTCAGATGGGATGTAAAGGACCTGTTACTTACGGAAACTGTTCAACAGTAAGATTCAATGATGCAGAAGTCTGGCCTATAGGTGTAGGATCTCCATGCGCAGGATGTACAGAGCAAGGAGTTGCTTTCCATACAGCTGTAAGTGAAAAATGCGTTCCTTATTCTTATCCTGCTTCTGAAAGAACAGACCAGAATAGGGGTAATGCAGGATCAATTGCTGCCGGTCTTGGCGGTGCAGCTATTGGTGTTGCTGCCGGTGTAGCTGTGACTCTCTCCAGTAAAGTTTCAGATAAGGAGGAATCGGAATGACGCTGAAAGAGAAAACCCAAATAAATAGAAAAAGTTTTCTAAAGGGTTTGCTTGCAGTTCCGGTTATCGCATCTTCAATACCATCTTTGGCAAAAACAAAACTTGATTTAGAAAATAAAGATAATTTCTACAGTTATCTTTATGATGCAACCAAATGCATTGGCTGTAAAGCCTGCGTCAACGGCTGCATTAAAGTAAATACTCTTCCAAAGGCATTTGGAGATGAATCTAAAAAACTGACAGAATTTGAACTGCCAAATCTTGAAAAATCAAGAGCTTTAACAGAAATACAGGCTTATACAAAAGTATCATATGTAAAAGAACAGTGCATGCAGTGCCTTCACCCTTCATGTGTTTCAGCCTGCCCTGTTTCTGCTATGGTAAAAGATCCTAAAACAGGTGTTATCACAAATCTGAAGGACAAATGCATCGGATGCAGATACTGCATGGTTGCCTGCCCTTTCAATATAATAAAATTCGAATGGAGCAAGACTTTCCCGAAAATTCTCAAATGCAATGTATGTATTGAGACTAATTTAAAAGACGGGAAAGGAATTCCAGGCTGCGTTTCAGCCTGTCCGCAGGGAGCTCTAACATTCGGAAAGAGAAAAGAAATTCTTGATTTAGCTAAAAAAAGAATTAAAGCTTCACCTGGCAAATTTCTGGGCAATAAGGTATATGGTGAAACAGAAGGCGGCGGTACATCAATCTTTATTCTTGCAAAAGCTGAATCAAAAAATTTCAAATCAATCGGACTTCCTGAACCTGATAAATTCCAGCATTCACCTGCAGAAGATACCGAATTTATTCAGCAGGTTTATACAAAAGGTATAGCTCCGATTGCAGCTTTTGCCGCTCTTGCTACAGCTGTTTTTATAAACAGTAAAAAACATGATGAACATTGGGAGGAGTGATATGGGAAATAACAGTGAAACAAAATCTCCTTCTATGATGGTAAACCTTATGAAAAAGGTATTTGCACCGGTTATTAATATATACAACTGGTTCGAAAAATACAAGCTCAATGATGTTCCTAATACATTGCTGCTTATACTTCTGCCTTTTATTGCAATATTCGCAGTAATAATACTTGTCAGGTTTATCTGGGGTATAGGTGTTGTATCAAACATGAGTGACGGATATCCGTGGGGAATCTGGATTACCTATGACGTTGTTGTTGGAACAGCACTGGGTACAGGCGGTTACACAATGGCATTTCTGGTTTATCTTTTCAACAAGGGTGAATATCATCCTCTGATCAGATCTGCTGTTATGACAAGTGCATTCGGATATACTCTTGCAGGATTTTCTGTAATTCTAGACCTGGGAAGATGGTTTAACATACTGAGCATGCTGACTCCATCGCACTGGAATTCCAACTCGGTTCTTCTCGAAGTAGCTTTATGCATTATGGGATATATGTGTGTATGCTGGATTGAGCTATCACCTGCTTTCCTGGAAAGATTCAACATTAATTTTAATAAGAAAACACTTAATAAGTTCCTTCTTGTTATCATTTCATTAGGAATGCTGCTTCCAACAATGCATCAGTCATCTCTCGGAACAATGATGGTTATTGCAGGTGAAAAACTTCATCCGCTATGGCAGACAATGTTCCTTCCTATCCTGTTTATAACTTCAATTTTCTACATGGGATACAGCGTTGTTGTTTGCGAATCATTTGCCAGCTCTCTGCTGCTCAATAGACCTTATGAAACGAAAATGATTAAAAAACTTGGCCCGATTGTAGGATGGGTAGGAGTCATTTGGGTAGCTTTAAGATTTATCATTCTTATTTTTGAAGGCAAGTTTCTGTTGATATTTACATCTGGCGGTTATTCAATTCTTTTCTTTATTGAAATGATTACTGTATCTGGCGGAATATACATGCTGCTGATAAAAAAAATCAACAGTCCAAAAAATCTGTTAACAGGTGCATTTTTATTTCTGGCTTCAGGTTCATTATATCGATTCAGCGCATACCTGATCGCTTATGATCCGGGAAAAGGATATTCATATTTTCCTTCAGGACCTGAACTTTTTGTAACTCTCGGAATCATTGCTTTAGAAATATTTCTGTATCTGATTTTTGTTAAATATCTTCCAATACTGGAAAAGCCGGAATAAAGTTTTATAATTAAGGAGGAAAATCGTGGGAAAAAGAATAGTAGTAGATCCAATTACCCGTATTGAGGGACACCTCAGAATTGAGGTGGAAGTAGATGGCGGTAAGGTTAAAAATGCATGGTCTTCTGGTACTATGTGGAGAGGACTTGAAATAATTTTACAGGGAAGAGATCCTAATGATGCATGGTTTATCACTCAGCGTACCTGCGGAGTGTGTACAACTGTTCATGCAATCGCATCTGTTAGAGCAGTTGAAAATGCACTTGAAATAGGAGTTCCTTTAACAGCACAATACATAAGAAATCTTATGATTATAGCACATACTCTGCATGATCATATTGTTCATTTTTATCATTTATCAGCTGTAGACTGGGTAGATGTGGTATCGGCACTTGATGCAGATCCTAAAAAAGCATCAGCCATTGCAGAAAGTCTTTCAGACTGGCCTCATAATGGCGAAAAAGATTTTGCAGCAGTGAAAGAGCAGCTGAAAGGTTTTGTAGCTAAAGGCAAACTTGGAATATTCAACAATGGATACTGGGGACATCCGGCAATGAAACTTTCACCTGAAATCAACCTCATTGCTGTTGCACATTATCTTCAGGCTCTTGAATATCAGAGATTTGCAACAACTGCCTGCGCAATATTAGGCGGAAAAACTCCTCACATTCAGAATCTTGTTGTAGGAGGAGTAACAAATGGTGTTAACTCAGAAGATGATTCAACACTTAATACTGAAAGACTATATTATATAAAAGAACTTCTTGATAAAGTTAAAACTTTTGTTAATAAGGTTTATCTTCCGGATGTTGTGGCTGTCGGAATTCATTACCCGGAATGGCTCGATTCAAAAATGTCAGGCGGGGTTTTAAATTATCTTGCAGTACCGGAGCTTCCACTTGATTCAAAAGGAAATCAATTTGATCTTCCAGGCGGAACAATTATCAATGGAGACCTTAATACTGTTAAACCTATAACAAGCTTTAATGATAAGTATTTATTTGATAATGTTTTTGAAAATACTTCTCATGCATGGTATAAGCATAAAGGCACACTTCATCCATATGAAGGTAAAACTGACCCGGATTACAAAGACTGGAAGGATAATGTTCCTGAAGGAGATTATTCCTGGGTAAAAGCACCGAGATTTAAAGTTGGAGACAAATATCTTCCAATGCAGGTTGGTCCTGCAGCTCAGGTTTTAGTAGGCTTTGCTCTTAAGCATGAACCAACTGTAAAATGGGCAACAGCAGCTCTTGGACTTGTAAATGGAACTCATTTGAAGCTAAAGGGAACTGATCCAAAACTTGGACCGAATATTCTTATGTCAACTCTCGGACGACATGTAGCACGTTGTATCAGAGCTCAGATTTTTACAGATTTGGTAGATAAACACTGGAATCTGCTCGTAGAACAGGTTGGAAAAGGCAATAATGAAGTTGTTACTCATTTCACATATCCGAAAGGAACTATCTATGGAATGGGATTTCATGAGGCGCCAAGAGGATTCCTTTCACACTGGATTGTAATTGAGAACGGTAAAATTAAAAATTATCAGCAGGTAGTTCCATCAACATGGAATGCCGGTCCTAGAGATGATAAAAACGTAAGAGGACCATATGAAGAAGCTCTCGTCAATAATCCGATTGCTGATCCTGAAAGACCTCTGGAGGTTCTTAGAACAGTCCATTCGTTTGATCCGTGTCTCGCTTGTGCGATTCACCTTTTTGATCCGGATGGAGAGGAAATATCAAAGGTTAAAGTTCTTTAACAGATATTTAATAAAACCTTGACAATTTAAGTATTCACTAAAACAGTATCTTCAGAAATGAAGATACTGTTTTGTTTTAAAATATTCAGTTTTAAAAATCATCTCCAAGAGATATATATGATAAAAATAATCGGTGTAGGAAATTTATTATTCGGAGATGAAGGTTTCGGAGTCTGGTTCGTTCAGAAATACGAAAAAGAATTCAAGGAAAAATATGGAAATAAAATTGATTTAATTGATGCCGGCACTACAACTCTTCCGGTTGTTAATGAAATCGGCAAAGTAAATCATCTTTTTATTATTGACGCAATTAATCCGAACAAAAAAGAATATCTACCAGGCCAGATAATTGAGTTTGAAAAAGATGCTGTTTTTAAAGGAACAAAATCAAAAATTAAAGTAACTGCTCATTCAGGCGGGGTTCAGGAAATTCTTGCAACAATGGAACTGATGAATAATCTTCCTGAACATATAGAACTTATTGCAGTTGTTCCTCAGTCAATTGATACTGGCATGACGCTTACTCCAGTAATAAATGAAAAGCTGCCGGTTGTTAAAGATATAATGATGAAAAAAATTGACGCTATTATAAATACCAGAGTAAAAATTTAAAAGGAGTCAATTATGTGTATCGGAATACCAATGACCCTTCAGGAAATAGACTATCCGCTTGCAACTGGAATTGTAGATGGGGTTCAAAGAGATATAAATCTGAGTCTTCTTGCTCAGGAAGAGATAAATATTGGTGATATAGTTCTTGTTCACGCAGGTTTTGGAGTAACAAAAGTTGATCAGAGTTATGTTGATGAAATGAGAAAATTAATTATCGAGATTGAATCAAAATCTTCGAATACATATAAAAGCTGGTAAATATGCACGAAGCTTCTCTTGTTCTGGGTATGATACCTGTTATTGAAAAACATCTTATTGACAATCAGGGTGTTTACGTATCAAAAGTTACAACAAGAATCGGAAGACTTTCCGGTGTTGAGCTGAATTCTTTTGAATTTGCTTTTAATGCTGTTAAACTGGATTATCCATGGCTTAAAGATGCGGTTTTAATTGTTAATGATATACCTATTTTATATAAATGCAAAACCTGTTCAGGTGAATTTGAAAGTATGGATTTTAATTTCCCTACTTGTTCATGCGGTTCAACTGATATTGAACTGATAAGCGGAACTGAATTATATCTTGAAACTCTTGAAATAGACAAAGGAGACTGAAAATGTGCGGTCCTGAAAGTAACCATACTCATACACACGAATCAAACGAAGTACACGTTCATCAGAATATTTTATCACATAATGATATTCATGCAGATGAAAACAGAAAAATATTCCATTCAAATAAAACTCTTTGCATCAATATTATAAGCTCCCCCGGATCAGGTAAAACTACTTTACTTGAAAAAACTGCGTCTATACTTAAAGATAAATATAAACTGGCATTTTTAATAGGCGATCTTGAAACAGATCGTGACGCTCAACGTATTAGAAATCAGGGAGTTCCTGCATTTCAGCTGACAACTGCAGGCGCGTGCCATCTTGAAGCGCCTCTAATAGCTGTAGGTCTTAAAATTTTAGAAAACCAGATGAAAGAGCATCCGCAGATTCTTTTTATTGAGAATGTAGGAAATTTAGTATGCCCTTCTGCCTATGATCTTGGCGAGGAAATACGGGTTGTTCTCGTATCAAGTCCTGAGGGTGATGACAAGCCGGCAAAATATCCAACTATTTTCAGATCATCACAGGTGTTTGTGATAACTAAAACAGATGTATCTCAGCATTTTGATTTTTCACAGGATAAAATTAAACAGGAAGCATTGATGTTAAATCCTTATCTTGAAGTTATAGAACTGTCTTCAAAAACCGGTGCTGGCCTTGATAAATGGATTGAATTTATTGAAAGTTCCTATAGAAAAATTGCAGAATAAATATAACAGATTAAATTTATATATAATTTGAATTATTCCTTATAAACAATAAGTAGAGATAATATTATCATGGATATATTAAAAATATTCATGATTTTTAAAAATCTGTAATCGGAATATCCAGTCTAGCCATATTATCTATTTTATATTTTTTATCAACCCCGTAATAAAAAGATTTTTAATCCAGCTTTAGCAATAAATCTTTTTTATTGGTTTAATTAAAAGATATTTGACATGTGACATATTTAAAAAAAAATCAACCTTATTAAATTATTGGATATTTATTTCTATATATAATTTAATAAAATTAAAAATTGAAAACAATTATGAATAAAAATGATAAGATAGAAACTCAGGCCCTTGTTATAGGCGGTGGTGCTACCGGCACTGGAATATTACGTGATTTATCAATGCGCGGTATTAAATCAATTTTAATAGAAAAAAATGATATTGCATCCGGAACTACTGGCAGAAATCACGGACTGCTTCATTCCGGAGCAAGATATGCAGTAAACGATCTTGAATCAGCAAGAGAATGTATTTCTGAAAATGAGATCCTGAAAAAAATTGCATTTCACTGCATTGAAGATACCGGAGGTTTATTTATCACTTTGCCGGAAGATGATTCATCTTATCACTATAAACTTCTGCAAGGTTGTAAAATAGCAGGTATTCCAGCAAAGGAAATAAGCATCAAAGATGCATTAAAAGATGAACCGAATCTAAATCCATTACTTATGTCCGCTATTCGGGTGCCGGATGGAACAATTGACCCTTTTCGTCTGGCTTCAGCCAACATACTCGATTCAAAAGAAAAAGGTGCATTGATTTATACTCATACAGCTGTAACAGGTTTTATTATTAAAGCATCGCGAATTATCGGTGCATCCTGCACTGACATAAAAGGGAATTCATTTAACATTTATGCTGATATAGTTATCAATGCATCAGGTGTCTGGGGGCAGCAGATTTCCAGAATGGCTGATATTACTCTGGATATGTTCCCATCCAAAGGATCCATGCTTATTGTTGATTACAGAATCAATAAAATTGTAGTTAACAGATGCAGACCTCCTGCTGATGGTGATATTGTAGTCCCGGGTGATACTGTTTCGATCATAGGAACAACTTCAAGAAAAATCAACTATTCTGAAATAGAAGACTATAGAGTAAAAGATGATGAAATTGAAGTCCTGTCAAGTGACGCTGAAAAATTGATACCAAATGTTTCCAAAGCGCGGGCACTACGCGCTTATTGCGGAGTCCGGCCTTTGATTGCCATTTCAGGTGAAAAAGACGGCAGGGAAATAAGCCGCGGCATTGCATTAATTGATCATAAAGACAGAGATGGAATTGATGGACTTATAACAATTGCAGGCGGAAAACTCATGACATACAGATTAATGGCACAAATGGCTGTTGATCTAGTTTGTAAAAAACTGAATGTAAATAAAAAATGCGAAACCCATAAACAACCATTACCAGGTTCTGAATTTTTCATGTCACCTGAAAAAAGTTTTAAAAAGTTTACAGGAATTTCCGCTTCAATTGTAGGATCAACTCTTTACAGACATGGAGAACGTGTCAGAAATATTTTAAAAAAAGATAAAAAAAATTACAGGATAATCTGCGAATGTGAAATGGTAACCGAGGGAGAAGTTGAATACGCATTGAAAGATCTTGAGGTTAAAAACATTATTGATCTTAGAAGAAGAACCCGCATCGGAATGGGGCCATGTCAGGGTGAATTATGTGCCTACAGGGCAGCCGGCCTTTTCAATGAATTTAAAGCGGCAACTACTGATGAATCTCTTGAATTACTGGAAGAATTTCTTGAAGAAAGGTGGCACGGGATAAAACCGGTTCTATGGGGTGATGGCCTGCGGGAGTCAGAATTTACTTACTGGATTTATCAGGGTCTTTTCGGTCTTGGTGATATTAAAAATAAAAAGAAAAATATAAAGGAAAAACCTTGAAGTACGATTGCATTATTATAGGCGGAGGAATTGCCGGTTTAACTTGCGGAATTAAATGTGCTTCCAATGGATTGCGTACTGCTTTAATTTCAAACGGAATGAATTCTCTTCATTTTTCATCAGGCTCAATTGATTTATTCGGATTTAACGGAACTAAAACTATTGAAAATCCGTTTGATCATATAAAGAAATTATCCGTTAAAAATAAAAAGCATCCATATTCAATAGTTGGAGTAAAAACCATAAAAGAATCTCTAACTTTTATTAAAGATGAAATGATAAAAGAGAATCTTGAATTATATTCAAACGGAGAGCAGAATCATTTTCATGTTACCTGCATCGGCACCCTTAAACCGACCTATCTTTCTCAAAAAAGCGTTTTTAATGAAAATATTAAAAATGCTTTTAATAACAGGGAAAAGATATGCATTTTAAATTTTGACGGATACAGAGACTACTTTTCGGAAATAACTGCAAGCCAGTTAAAAAAAAGTTCTATCTGGCAGGATTATGATATTACATCCGGAAAGATTACTCTTCCATACTATTATTCTACTGAAAAAAACCTCCATGAATTCAGATCAATCGATATAGCCCGTGTTTTCGATTCTGAAAGATATCTTCCAAGAATTGCTGATGAAATTATAAAAGCTTCCGGTGATGCAAAAATTGTTTCACTGCCTGCGTTTATCAGTATAAATAATTTTCAATCAATTCATGAGAAGCTAGAAAAAATGACTGGAAAACTGATTTATGAAGCACCTACCCTGCCTCCTTCTATTCTGGGTTTAAGACTTGATACTGCTTTAAGATCAAGATTCGCAGCACTTGGAGGTGAATATTCTATCGGAGATAAAGTTGAATCTGGAAACATATCAGATGGTCAGCTAGAATATATAACTACTAAAAATTACGGAAATACCAGACTTCAGGCAAAAACCTATCTTATTGCAACAGGCAGTTTTTTCAGCGGCGGATTAAAAAGCTCATTTGAGAAAATGGAAGAGCCTGTTTTTAATTTGAAATTTGACGGCGAGCAAAAAAGAAACAAGTGGTATTCCGAGTTGTTTTTTGATAAAAAAAGCCACCCTTTTTTAACTTATGGAATTTCAACAAATTCAAATTTAAATCCCTATGATAAAAACAGCAAAGCTGTAAAAAATCTTTATGCAGCTGGAGCAATTTTATCAGGTTATGATCCAATTGCTGAGGGATCAGGTTGCGGTGTTGCAATTTCCACGGGTTATTTATCAGCAAAAAAAATTATTGAATCCTGCACGGTTAAAAAATGATAAATCTAGAAAATATAAGCTTCGATCATTGCATAAAATGTACTGTCTGCACAATTTACTGCCCTGTTGCAAAAGCAACACACCTTTTCCCGGGACCCAAACAATCCGGACCTGATTCAGAAAGACTGCGAATTAAAAATCCTGACCTGGTAGATGCATCACTGAAATACTGCACCAACTGCAAGAGATGTGAATCAGTCTGCCCATCAGATGTTAAAATTGCCGACATCATACAAACTGCAAAATATACATATGTGAAAAAAAAATTTAAGATGAAAGTAAGAGATTATGTTCTGAGCAGAATGGATCTGCTCGGAAAAATATCAACTTTTATGAGCTCAATTGTTAACTTGGTAATGAGGATAACAATTATCCGGGCATTTCTTGATCTTATTCTAGGGATATCTTTTAAAAGATCATTTCCAAAATTTGAATCAGGCTCTTTCAGGAAGTGGTTTAAGAAGCAGAGATTTTCTCAAAAAAAATATGATTCAGAGGTTATTTTTTTTCACGGATGCAGTGTAAATAATATGGATCACGCTCTGGGAAAAGATTTAATAAAAGTATTAAATTCCCTGAATATCGGAATATATATTCCCAAACAGACCTGCTGCGGTGTTCCTGCTATTGCAAATAGCGACATCAAACGTGCAAAAAGAAATGCGCGCATTAATATAAAATCTTTAAAAAAAGCAGTTGGGGGCACAGATAAAAAAATTGTTTTTACATGCTCAAGCGGCGCTTATGCATTGAAATATGAATATTCGAACTTTCTTGAAATGGATAATTCATCCATATATAACAACATCGAATACATTACTTATTTTCTTTCAAAATTGATAGATTCCGGAAGAACTCTAAACCTTAAACCTCTAAGAATAAGAGTTGCATATCATTCTCCGTGTCACCTTGAAAGGATGGGAGGAGTAATTTATACTATTGATATTCTGAAAAAAATTCCCGGCCTTGATCTTATAATATTGAATTCTGAATGCTGCGGCCTTTCCGGCACATATGGATTTAAAACTGAATATTTTAATATTTCTGAAACTATAGGTTCACAGCTTTTTGATAAAATCAATGATGCTAATCCTGAATTTGTAATAACTGACTGCGTTACTTGTAAATGGCAGATTGAAAATTTCACTAAATACAAAGTGCTTCATCCGGTTACTCTTCTTGCGATGGCACTTGAATAAGAAGGATAGATATGAAATCCAAAACAGAATATTTAATTTTCAATACTAGAACAAGAAGAGAATATATAAATATAACTGACAAAGTACAGGAAGTTATTGATAAAAGCGGAATTAAAGAAGGACTCTGTCTTATTAACGCAATGCATATTACAGCTTCAGTTTACGTTAACGATGCTGAAAGCGGACTCATTAGGGATTTTGATGATTTCCTTGAAGGTCTCGCACCACACGAACCTACATCCAGATACCGCCACAATAATACAGGCGAAGATAACGGCGATGCACATATAAAAAGAACAATAATGGGACGCGAAGTCGTTGCAGCTGTAACTAACGGCAAACTCGATTTTGGTCCATGGGAACAGATTTATTATGCAGAATTTGACGGCAACAGGCCAAAAAGAGTTCTTGTTAAAATAATAGGTGAATAAATTCAATGAGGCTTATTGATGTTCACTGCCATCTTGAATCAGATTTATATAACAAGAACCTTGATGATATAATCCG
The DNA here is from genome assembly GCA_964392365.1 of uncultured Leptospirales bacterium. Taxonomy (GTDB): domain Bacteria; phylum Spirochaetota; class UBA4802; order UBA4802; family UBA5550; genus CAYMPH01. The sequence continues at coordinate 84,529 of CAYMPH010000015.1, read as the reverse complement.
CGAGTCTAATGAAGCCGGTATTATTAAATTAGTCACATCCTCAATTATACCGGAACAATGGCCCGTATCTCAGAAAATTTCTGAAAAATATGAATCAGTTGAATTTGCACTTGGCATTCATCCATGGTATATTGAAAAAGAATATTTTCATCAGCTATCAGGATTAAATAATGTTTCATCTATAGGCGCGTGCGCAATAGGAGAAATCGGTCTAGATAAAAAGATTGAAAAAAATAATTTCGAATTGCAGATAAAATTTTTTGAAGCCCAGCTCGAGATTGCAGCTGATGCTGAACTTCCTGTAATAGTTCATTGCAGAGGCGCTTATAATGAACTTATCGAAATACTGAAAAAATTTAATAATACCAAAATTACAGGAATAATTCATTCTTTTTCCGGAAATACTGAAATTGCAAAAAATTTAATAAAATATAATTTTTCATTTTCATTTGGTGGGTCTTTAACTTACAGAAACAGTAAAAAGAAACAGGAAGCTTTAAAAATAATATATCCTCACCATTTCCTGCTGGAAACTGACAGCCCTGATATACCGCCTGTTGAGTTAAATGGCGGAATTAACTATCCAAAATATATTCATTATAATCTACTTGCTGCATCAGAAATTATGGAAAAACCTGCTGAAGAAATTGCAGAGACTTCAGTATTAAATGCTTTAAAAATATTCAGGTTTAAAATTTAATTTATAAAAAAACCAGGCATTTTTAATAATTGCCTGGTTTTATAAAAGTGAATATACTTGTATGTAAATCTATTCCATTGCTGCACTTTTCAGGAATTCAGAAATTGTTGTTTCAGAATCTTTCAATGATTTATTATATGCTTCAGCAATGAATAATAAAGAATTATAAACTATTGTTAAATGAGGTATCAAAAATTCCCTCTTCATTTCATTTCTTACAGGATAGGCAGTAGAATTTTTAAAATCGCTCAGTTTTCTATTATCTATAATTTTTTCACCTCTTACATAATGAGTGAAAGTTATATCATCTGTTCCATCTGTGATAGGCGACGGATCAATGATTTTTACATGGTCTGAAGAACCGTTATTGTAATTGGTGTGAATAACGTCTATTTCAATTTTTGATATTGCCTGAGCTGTTATATAAAATTTTATTATGCTTTTTTTAATTCCAATTATAGTACTTTTATAAATATCATCTTTAACAAAACTATGTTTTTCAATTTCAATAAAATCTGTACCGATTTTATAAGTTGTTTCATAAGGAAGAATTCTGATATCTTTTGAATTCATTAGATCATACTTTTTAAATATATCAGACATTTTTTTATTAATATCAACAATCTGTTTATCAAGTTCTTTTCCCTGTGAATTGATAAAATCTGAATCAAGGCTGGAATTGGAATTCTGCGCCAGAATGATAACCGGCATAAATAATAATATTACAAAAAATCTTATTGCTTTTTTCATGTATTCCCCTCCGATATAATCTACAAAGACTTTATATATACTACTATATTTTTTTCAATGACAATTCATTTTTTTTATAGTATTTATTTAATAATCGGATAATTTTGTTAAAAAATCTATATAAATTAAAGAAGATAATGAATAATATATTGATTGTAGACTTTTCAGAATACAGACATTCTATAGCAAAAATATACAGAGACAAGGGATATAATCCCATTATCTGCGAATCCGCCTTTGATGCAATGTCAAAACTTAAAGCATTTGATATAGATCTCGTCGTTTCTGAAATTGAACTACCTGGGGATAATGCTTTTGATTTATATGATTATTTGAATATTAATTATTCTTATATACCGACTATAATGACCACTGATAAAAACATAGATATTTTTTTTGATAAAATTTTTACTGAAGGAATCGGCAATGTTATTTGTAAACCGGTTAACAAGGAAGAGCTAATAAATCTTTCAGTAAAATTGATTAAAAAAGAAAACATTTTTGACTTAAAAAATTATCTAAAAGATATAATTGAATTAAAAAAGATACGCATCAACTCGTCTACTCAGATTAAAAATGCCATTTTTGCTATGATCAAAGAAATTGAAGCCTGGGGCTTTAAAATCATTAATGTTCCTGTTCTAAATCTTGTTCTAAATGAAATGATAATAAATGCCGTCTACCACTCTCACGGTTTTACAAAAGAAAAAGAGGAGAGAAAGCCGGTTACTCTCCAGGAAGGGAAATATGTAGATCTTTTTTTTGCCAAAAACAATTCCGGATATGGTATTTCCATAAATGATTATAACGGTATTCTTTCTAAGGAAATAATATTAACAAGTATTAATAAAGTAATCAAACAGTCCCAGCTGATAGAAGATGCAATTCTCAAAGGCGAGGATATTTCTGAAATTATATCTGAGACCGGAAGAGGAATCGATCTCGTAAGAAAACTTTCAGGTGATTATTATTTTATTATTAAAAAAAGCGTCCGAACTGAAATAATACTTATTTTTGAACATGGCTTTGATTCAGATGATAGAGAAAATTATTCATCTTTGAAAATTATCGAAGATAAATCATAAATTCTATTTTTTAAAATTCAGAAAATCATTCATCGACAGGCTTGATGATTTATTATTTTTTTCAGATTCAAGCTTCTTCAGTTTCGATGGAAGATACGCGTCATTATAAAATGATGCCAGCCTGTAGATTTCCTGATCTTTATATTCTTTTCTTATTTTTATCTGAAAATTATAATCCTTTTTTCTGAATCCTTTATTCAGGATATGCATTAAGTCACTAACTGTCTGGGCAAAATGTTTTGTATAAAAAATCATGATTGCTAAAACTGTAAAAACAATTATAAAAAATGTTTCTATATGATTTAGTGCGGTATCACTGTGAATATCTGCAACAGTCACATATATAGTCCAGATATCTTTTTTTATTATAATATAATCTTCCATTTCAAAATATTTTTTGAAAACATCATCTTTGATATTCGATCTGACTATTCTATCGTTTCTATAAAGTCTGATTATTTTATTATCATGAGAAACAAAAGAAGAAACCCTCTCCTCATCTGCTGCCTGGTCATCGGTATTTATTGTATCAAAAAAACCCAGCATTGAAGTATAGTATTCTTTGCGATCAATAATTTTTTTTGTACCGGAACCGTTTGTTGCCACTGAAAAAACAATTAGGATGCATACAATTGAAAATACAACAGTTGTTGAAATTGCAGAAGTATGATGCTGTGCCATTTTTGATTCAGCATTATGAATTTTTCCGAATATTTTAATTATTCTTACAAGCCGTAAAATTCTTGTAACGCGTATTGCTTTTACAACCTTTAATACCATCAGCACGCCAATGGACGCTGCCTCATGCTGATTCATAAATAATAAAAAGAAAACAGCCGGACCCGAATCAAGAATAAGAAGCGGTATAGAACTTAAAAAATCAACCCAGCCGCGTTCAAACTTCCAATAAGAAAGAAATCCATTTTCATTTCTTGAAATAATTGTTCTTGTAATAAATTCTGCAGTAAAAATCAAATCAAAGATAAATCCGGTAATAATTAAGATATTCCGTGTATATACGCTCCATTGCTGATAATAGCTTAATTCAAAAATCAATGTCTGTATAATAACCAGTACAATCGCAATAAGAATAAAATTTTCAAATATATTTCTGATTTTCATTTATGTGCCTTTACCAGTTGTTGTCCCCTGCAATCATGTACAGATCATCCAGCATTCTTTTATCATAACCATAATATTCTGCATTTTTTTTGGCTATGCCAAACCAGCTTTTATCAGGTGATTCTGCACCTCTGTCAACCTTAACAGAATGTTTGTAATTATGGAAGCGTGATGATAAAATATATAAAAATCTCGATCCGGTTTCATCATTATCCGTAATGTTTTGTTTAAAGCATGATTTAAGAGCAATTTTTATAAAACGCTGCGGAAGAAAAGGAATTGATTCAGATACTTTAAATGCTGCAGAATCAAAATACTTAGCTGGCTGAGAACGTGTTTTTAGAATTTCAAAAAGACTCAGCTTTGAATCTCCTGATGAAGTATCAAGAGACAGCTTCATATATGATGCATTTTTAATAAGCAGCAAAGTTTTTAAAAAAATAACATAATCTGATTTCTCGATATTGATTTTCTGAACACGCACAAGTTCATTATATAAAAATCCTTTTCTTGAAAAGATCTCCTCCATATATTTTTCAAGTATACCATATTGGAAGATATTTACAACGCTGTTGAAATTGAATCTCGCATCTTTATTTTTGAAAATTTCCGGTGTAAAAGTCTGAAGTTTTTCTTTAATAAAATCAGCTGGAAGAGTCGGCGCCTTTGGAACCCTCTGAAGAGATGAAAAATCAGCAGTTTTAAAAAATTTATCTAAAACCGGACTCGTTTCTTTCCACGCTCGGTCATATAAATCTGCAAGAATCAATTGAAGAATTTCATTCCACTCAAGATGAGGAAAGAATTGCGGATTTTTCATTGCCGGTTTAAGCTGTTCAAGATTATGAATAATAAAATTTATTATTAAACCTTCTGCTATCAGAATCGGTTCATCCTTTATACTTGGATTCTGAAAAAGATGAGTTACGAAATCATGGATTTTATTTTTATCTTCTGCTGTTGCCATAATATTTATTTAAATGAATCTGATTATTTGTCAATTATAAATCAAATCAATTGGTAAAATTAAATATTCTGAAATCATTTAATATAGATGATAATCTTTTTTATCCTTTAAATATTTTTTTTCATCTTCCTGGAACGATTCAAAAATGACTTCAAGAGAAACTTCTTTCTCGATAAACCCTCTTATTTTAGAATTTCCGCATAATAAATCAAAAGCAGGTGTTGTATTATTAAATTCATATTCATCTGTACGGAATATCATTTTCCCTGTTAATTTTTTTGCAGTATGAATAACAGCTATTCCGGTTCTAAATGATGAAAATACATTTCTGTCTGTTACATGTATAAATATACCTGAACACGTTTTACCTGAAAATTTTCCAAATACCGGTTTAAACAAAACAGGCCTGAAAAAAACTCCAGGCAGATTAATTGAATTTAAATCTTCAGAAAATTTATTTGCATCTATGAAATCCGAACCGGTTGTTTCAAATGGAGTTGTTGTTCCTCTTCCTTCTGATAGATTAGTTCCTTCTATCAGGCATAAGCCCGGATAAACTATTGCAGTATTTAATGTCGGCATATTGGGTGAAGGTGAAATCCATGTTAAACCTGTTTCGTTGTAAAACATTCCTCTTTTCCAGTTTTTAATTTTAATTATATGCAGATCAATATCAATATTATAAAAATCTTTTGCCATCATCGCAGTTTCGCCTGATGTAAATCCATGCCTGACGCAAACCGGAAGAACACCGACAAAAGATTCAAATTTCATATCTAACACAGGACCTTCAATCTTTTCTCCGCCTAGAGGATTAGGTCTGTCGAGAACTACAAATTTAATTCTTCTGCCTGATATTTTCCTCATGAAATAAATCATTGTGTTAATATAAGTATAATATCTTGCGCCGACATCCTGTATATCAAAGAAAACAATATCTAAATCATTCAGATACATTTCATCGGGAAAAAGCGTTGAATTAGTATTTCCATAAAGGCTTATTATTTCAACTGGAAATCCGGAATGAGATCCCGCGGGAATCTGGTCCTGCTCAGTACCGAAAAGCCCGTGTTCCGGAGAAAAAATTCTTTTAAGTTTGAATCCTTTTTTAAGAAGAATATCCCAGCTGTAAATTAAATTTGAAGTTACAGATGTATGATTTGCAATTATTGAAGAATTTAAATTAATAAATTTTTTATCAGAGCTGATAAGATTATCAAGACCGGAAATTACCATTATGGAAACTTTTAAAAATAGCCTGTAATTCCAACTGCAGGTATTATCAGATTCTGAAATCCGGTTACTGTTACTGCAGAACTGTCAAATGCAAAACCAACTCCAATACTTAAAATAAGTCCTCTTGTTAATACAAATTTCAGGCCTATTTCATCAGTAACTCTGAAACCTACTGCAGCACTTCCGCTTCTAAGACTGATTCCAACGTAAATTGCAGTATAAAAACAGATCTCATCTCTTTTATCAAGTCCGAATACGAATAACGGGCCTGTTCCAATATCAAAAGCCTGGGTATTTCCTGTAAAATTAAATTCTGCAGTTGCTTTGAAGCTTAAAGAAAAATTCGGAATGAAAAAATAATTAAATACAGGGAAAAGTTTTAAAATAAGATTTGTATCTACCGGAGTTCCAGCCAATCCTATTGATTGAAAGGAAATGAATCCTCCAATTTCAATTGTGTTTTTGCTCAGATACTTTTTATCTTTTATTCTAATTGCATCTTCGATTTCTTCTTTTACTATTTTTTTGACATCTGTGATTAGAGCATCTTTATTAATGGTTTTTTTGCTTGCTTTACGTTCTTTGCTAAGGGATTGATCAATTTCATCTCTAACGGCGCCTCTAAGATCGTCCATTAAATCTTCACTATCGCCTGTTCTTATTTCAGATAGAGGTTTATCTTTATTTGCATATTTTTCTTTAGGGCCGCGATAATCTTCATAGCTTTCTCTTGCGGACAGATAAATTGATATAGATAATAACAGTAATGCGAGTGAAAATACCGGGAAGAGCCTGCTCATAAAAAACCTCCGTGTCTTTGGTATATTATCGGCAGAAACGGAGGAAATGTTTAATATTTTTTCTTTGTAAAAAGTCCTTTTATAAAATGAAGGAGGTTCTTAAACATCATTTTCAGCCAGAGAAGTAATTTTTTTAGACCTTTTGCATTTAAATATTTTTTCATTTCTTCAATATGCTGAAGCTCTTCATAAGAAAAATCCTTTCTGGCAGTATTTTCGTCAACTTCTACATTAAATTTATCAAGTTTTGATTTAGCGTTTATTATGTTGCACTCAATTTCAGTCCAGCCAAGCAGTTTGGCAGACTGGATTCTTCTATATCCTGCAAGCAATTCATTCTTTTCATTGACAAGAACCGGATTAAAAAGTCCGCTTTTATGAATTGAATTCACCAGATCTGATAAATCTCCTGGATCTTTTCTCAGCCTTTTTTTAATTTTAATGTCAGATATCTTTATTTTCAATTTATTATCTCCATTTCAGGCAATAAAGAGAATACCTGAAAAAATAGTCAAGAAAAAATATCAGCAATAAAAGAGTTTTTGAAATCAAATACTGTAATTTATAGAATTTTATTTTAGTATGATTTAAGTAGCAGGATTAGCAACTGGATTATTTTTTTGAGTTGTCAGTGCAAGATATTCATCATAATTCTGTTTACTAATTTCATCAAGAAAAGAATTTTGAAATCCAATTTTAATTAAAGTGTTATCAACAAAAGTAATATTTCTTACAAATGCGCCAATTACAGCTTTTTTACTTGTTGGAAGCATGACTTCAAAATAACATAAACTGTCTTTTTTAAAATGTCGGGCAAGTCCCCTATCTTTAAAAACAACACCGAGACCGCCAGCTGATATATCAGAAATTAAAAATTTATTTTCAATATGATTAAATAGCTTATTTTTAACAAACAGCTGATCAATTACAATTGACATTCTTTTAATAACGGCAAGATCACCTTCTGTTAAAGGCAACGGATTGTTCACCTGTATATATCCATATGGAATTATATTTCTGTACATTACAGGAACTGTAATTTCAGAATTATATTTTTTCCCTCCAAAAGTCAGATCTTTGCCATAAATATTATCCAGATAAAATTTATACATATTTGCATATTTCGGATCAGGATCTGAATTTAAATCCGGTACAAAAATTACAAGTTTGCTCTCCAGTGCGTATTTAAGTCGGATATCATTTTTAGCTTCATGAAGAAAAACTATTTTTATGTTTTTGTAGTGTTTCTGAAGATCAAACATTACAATTTCTTTTACCTGATCGTTTTTTTTATTATTCATTTCAAGTGAATTTCGAATATAGAAATCTGAAAAATAGTTATACATGTAAAAAACATTTTTGCCGCCGCTGCCTACAGTACTCACAAGAGTTCTGTCTTCTTTCTTCTGAAACGATATGATCTGAAATTTTATTGGAATAAAAATAAAGGTATCTTCATTCCTTTCAAAATATTTCAAACTGCAGTAAATAGTATTAAGCTCGTTTCTGGTGAAGACAATTAATATATCCGGAACATTTTTTACTTTTGGAATTCTTATGGCAGCGTGTTCATTATCATATCCGAGGAAATATACTTTTAAATCGCCTGATTTTGTTTTTAAATAAACTTCCTGTTTCGCGAAATAATTCGTGAAAATTACATTCATCTGAGATTTATCAGTTATAGTTGTTATCTGATCAGCCATATATTTGCCTGTTAAATAACAATCCCGCCATCTTTCAGATGGATTGTTCTTCCGGTGCGTGAAGCTATTTCTTTATCGTGTGTAACAATCATGATTGTTGTTTTGTTTTCATTTGCGAAACCGAACATAATATCAATCAGATTATTTGAATTGGCACTGTCAAGACTACCTGTTGGTTCATCAGCAAGAATAATATCCGGTTTACCTATTAACGCACGTGCCACAGCAATCCGCTGACATTCGCCTCCTGACATCATCGATGGAAGATGCGATGCTCTTTCTGTTAAATTGAATCTATCAAGATATTTCAAAGCTTCTTCCCTGGCTTTATTTTTCTTAACCCTTCGTATTAAAAGCGGCATCATAATATTTTCAAGAGCTGTGAATTCAGGCAGAAGATTATGAAGCTGAAAGATAAAACCTATATGGCTGTTTCTCAGAGAAGACATTGCATCAACAGTTAATTTAGAAATATTTTTTTCGATAAGAAACAGCTCTCCGTTTTGAAAAGTATCGAGACAGCCTATAAGATTCAGGAGTGTTGATTTTCCAGCTCCGGAAGGTCCAACTATAGAAACTATCTCGCCTCTTTTTATTTCAATATTAATATTATTGAGAACCTTGATTGTGCTGCTGCCTGAGCCGTAATATTTTTCAATTCCGGCTGTTTTAACAACTGTTTCATTCATATCATTCATACCTTATAATTTCAACCGGTTTCAATCTTGAGGCATGCCACGCAGGAAATATTGCAGCAGCTGTTGAGAGAAATACTGCAAATATTGAAATCAGTACTACAAATTCGGGGTTTATCTGTGTCGGCAAAACATCAATATAATATACATGTGTTGGAACTATGGTTATTTTATTATAATATCCAAGCTCAAAAATTTTATAAATGAATGATATTATAAAATTAATAGAATTTTCAACCCATCTGATGATAGATTCAAGATTTAAGGATGCTGCGATTCCTGTAAAAACGCCAAGCATTGATCCTATTAAACCTATAAAAAAACCTTCCAGGACAAAAATTGCCATAATTGAATTTGTACCAGCTCCCATAGCTTTTAATATGCCTATTGCTTTTCTTTTTTCCATTACAACCATAACAAGTGTTCCCATAATTGTAATGCCTGCTGAAAGAATTATCAGAAAAAGAATTATTGTCATAATAAGTTTTTCAAGGCGCAACGCATAAAACAGATTATGATTTTTTTCCTCAGCAGTCATTGTCATAAAACTGAAGCCGACAGAGGACTGGATTTTCGAGGATATATTATCAAGGGAATAAATATCATTAACCTTAACTGCAATATTTGTAATTCTATCTCCTACATCAAAAAGCTCCTGTGAATCCGGTAGAGACATGATAATCATTTTTGTATCAAAATCGTAATAACCTGTTTTAAAAAATCCGAGAACCTGGTAATTCCCTATTCCTGGCAGAACTCCTTCGTATGCAGTCAGCTTTCCTTTAGGAACAATCAGTTCAAGACTTTCACCGGCTGAAATTTTTCTATTGATAGCCATTTCCTCACCGATAAAAACACCTGTTTTAATCGCAAAATTTTCACTACCCTGTGTTATAAATTTTTTAACATCTGATGGAATATTTCCTTTATCGCCTGTTCCTCTTATCAGTACCGGATTTATATATGTTTTATGCCGCAGTAATCCCTGCCCCTGTATGTACGGGTTAACACTTTTAATGCCTTTAATTTTCTGAATTTTTTCAACAACAGGTTTATAGTTTTCTATTGAATCCCCTCTGATTTCACTATGCAGTCTTGAAACTGTAATATGTGAATCAACATCAAGAATTTTGTCTTTTATTTGAGCCTGGAAACCATTCATTACAGAAATAACCAGGATAAGAATAAAAACTCCTATAAATACAATAAATATAGACAAGAGAGTATTAAAAGAAATAAACGCCTGATTTTTTTTCGCCTTCAGATATCGAAAGCCGATAAAAAGTTCAAAAAAGTTCATATTACCTCTTCATCCTGATGAGTGTTCTGTTGGACATTAGCCAGCCGTCTTTACTTCTTTTACCGTCAATAAATTTTACCATATCAACATCACCCATAATGAGTACAGAAGGTTTTCTTGTTTTCCTTTTAACTTCAGCACAATCAAACTTCAAATTTCTTTTTATATATGAATTTCCATCCTGGTCTTTTTTTATATCTTTTTCATTTATTTTATCAGCTTCGATAATCATAAGATCTGCAAGATAAAATTCCTTATAAATTTCAATAAAAACATTCTGCTCTTTGGGATAAGCTTCACACGCCTTATAATCAGAATAATTTAATGCTTCAATTGATTTAGACCACTTGTGAAGAACCTGCTCAGCTTCAGGATATGTTTCCTTTTTCCCGCTGCATGCAGTTAATATAATTAAAGATAAGATTAAAAGTGAGACTATGTTTTTTTTCATATTATACCTGTTTATTTTTTGATCCTAGTTCAATCTCACCAAAAACCTGTGCAGAAAACTTTTCAATCTTAGTATCTTTTTCTTTCCAGGATTGGGGAGAAAGTCCGGCTTTAAAGCACGTATTCATGAGAAATTCCTCAAGATCCCATTTTTGTTCAACTGCCACTTGCGGAAGAAGAAGTCCTGACTTATATCCTTTTTTTATTATCAGCCCGTCACGACCGATTACTATATCTGATACATTTTTAACTTCTTCAATAGGACTTAAAATTGATACTTCAATATCAATTTTATCAAATTCTTCTTTTTTTAATGATGTGAACCTAGGGTCATCAAAAGCTGAAGCCTTAGACATGTCAATAATTGTTTCGGATATCTCTTTTATTCCTACTATATAACCAATGCATCCTCTTAAACCGCCTTTAATATGAAGAGTTACAAATGCACCGAATTTTTCCTTAAAAACGGATTCGTTTAATTCAAGCTCCGGAAACGGAAGCGGCAGCCCCAGTTTTCCTGCTATTGTATTTCTTGCCAGTTTTAAAATTTTTATCTGCTGTTCCCTGTTCAGAAGCTGATCCATAAATCCTCCTATTTAATAAAAGCTGCTGATAAATATCCCACTACTTCCTTTTTACTTCCTGCGGTGTCGCCGGAATTCATATACCTTAAAATTTTTGTTTTAGAGGCGCCTAAAATTTTTGATGCATATATTCCGGTCAGTATAGGGCCTTCTCCGCAGGCTTCAGTTTTCCCTGATTCAATTGATGATTTGATTTTTTCCGGATCGAAACTTTCCAGTGTCTTTATAAATTTTCCATCTATTTCAAGAGCCTTGGGATATGGATGATAATGTGAAAGATCTGTTGAAATAACAATTGCGCATTTTTTATCTGATGAAGATACAGCAAAAGCTAAATGCTCTGCAATCTTTTTTACATCATTGAGTTCAACTGTCCCGATAATTACAGGAACTATTTTTGCTTTTTCAACAACTGTTTTAATAAATGGAACCTGAACCTCCAGTGAATGTTCAACATCGTGAATGCCGCTGTTATACCAGAATAATTTACTTTTTAAAAGTATTTCTGTAATATCTGTATCTATTTCAGCACTGCCTAAAGGTGTATCATATAACCCATCCCTGATAACTGATGCGCCTTCGAATCTTGCTCTGTGAGATGGGGCAAGAATTACTACAGTTTCCGGATTAATTTGAGCAAGTTTTTTATATGAATATGCAGCCACAGGACCGGAATAGATATACCCGGCATGAGGAACGATCAATGATATAATTTCACTGCTGACCGGAATATCTTCAGCTGATGATAAATAATCAGAGATCATGGATTTAAGTTCTATTGGCGATGACGGATAAAATGAACCGGCAAACGCAGGCTTTCTTTTATTCATAGTTCCCTCCAGATATAAATAGATTAAATTTCATCTCTTAAACATTTTTTCAAGTTCAAGTTTATTAAGCCTGTAGACATAAGGCCTTCCATGAGGACATCTTAATTCATAAGCACCGGATAAAATTTCTTCAGAAATTATTGCAGCTTCATTCAAGCTTAATTCATCACCGGCTTTTTTAGCCAGTCTGCACGCTGATGTGCTTGATACAGCTTTAAAAATATCCGGCTTTTCCTCCTGATTAAAAATACGGATTAATTCTTTTATGATTTCTTCAGGATCTTTTTCCTTAAATACAGAAGGCATTGTTTTTACAGAAATTCTATTATCGGAAAGATCTTCTATTTCTATTCCTGATTCAAGAAAAAAATTAATATTTTCAACAGCAGAAATATATTCATCTATAGGAAGATCTATTATTTTAGGAAAAAGGAGGCTCTGCGGCGACAGATCAATTTTCCTTGATGTAAGTTTATCGAAAATAATTCTCTCGTGTGCCGCATGAAAATCTATAACCACAAGTGAATCACCTTCTTCAATCAGAATATATGTTTTAAAGAGAAGCCCAAGTATTTTATAATCAATTCCTTGATTTGGAAAATGCAGAATTTCATCCTTTAATGTATTCGAAGAAAATGAGTGTTCTGAAAAAAAATGCCGTTGAGTGTCTGAATCAGAACTGTAATTCCGTTTAGAATTATTTTCATCAGTTATAACAGGATCATTTTCCCCGATTTCATTTTTTTTCAGGCTGATATTATGTTCCCTGTTTAAAACTTTTCCCGCAAGTTTAAAAATCAGAGAATCAATATACCTCTGATCAAAAAGTTTAACTTCTCTTTTTGACGGATGGATATTTACATCTACCAATGTTGGATCTATTTCAATAAAAATTACTGCAGCAGGATAAGTTCCGTGCAATGCCACAGCCTCGTATGATTTTGAAAGTATAAAACCAAGATTTTTATAATCAACCGGCCTTCCATTGATATAAATATACTGCATATTTCTGGAAGATTTCATTTTATCAGGTTTTGATAAAAAGCCGCTTATTTTAACTTTAATATCCTGCAGATCTGAGAAAATCATTGATTCTATTTCTTCGATTCCGAATATCTGTTCGAGTCTTTCTTTAATTGCTGTAACATTTTTAAGCGTAATCTGCCTTTTATTTTCTGAATCAAGTGAAAATGATATATTATAATTTGATATAGCTGTTTTTAAAAAGATATTTCTAATCAGTCTCATCTCTGTATTTAAACTTTTTAAAAATTTTTTCCTGGCGGGAATATTATAGAAAAGATTTTCCACAATTACAGCTGTTCCGGCCGGACCTGCATAATCTGAAATTTCAACACCATCGGATGTTGATTTTAATTTAGTACCGGTTTCTTCATCAAATCTTCTCGAGAGAATTGTTAATTCAGATACAGATGATATGCTCGACAGTGCTTCACCGCGAAAACCGAATGTCGATATTTTCTCTATATCAAATATTTCCTTAATCTTGCTTGTAGCATGCTCTACTATTGTAAGAGGCATATCCTCTTTAGAAATTCCTCTTCCATTATCTTTTATTAGAATCCGGTTAAGCCCGCTGCCGTATACCTGGACTTCAATTTCGGATGCTCCGCCATCTATTGAATTCTCAAGCAATTCTTTAATTATGGAATAAGGACCTTCTATAACCTCACCTGCTGCAATTTTTTTCTTAACAGCATCCGGAAGAACTATAATTTTATCAGTATTTTTTTTCATCTTAATCAATAATTAAATTAAACACGGCCGGTAAAGTTTTTTCTACATCGCCAAGAATTAAAATGTCAGTAAGGGCAGACGTAGTCTCTGACTCCTCAATATTAAACTCAATTATTGCAGCTCCGTTTCTTTTAGCAATTGCAGGAATTGCAGCAGCAGGATAAACTGCAACTGAAGTCCCGATAACCAGCACAGCATCAGCAGTTGCTGCATATTCAGTTGATTCAATCAATGCTTCTTCAGGAATTGCCTCTCCGAAAAAAATAACTGAAGGTTTTAAAATAGCTCCGCATGAGCATAAAGGAATTTTTTTTTCAATTATACTATATGACTCTGATTTATATGAATTTCCGCATTTCAGGCATTCGAGAAATTCAGTATTGCCGTGAAATTCAATTATTTTAGAGCTGCCTGCTTTTCCATGAAGACCGTCTATATTCTGTGTTATTAGGGCTTTTAATATTCCAAGATTTTCAAGTTTAGCAAGTGTAAAATGCGCATCATTTGGTTCTGCATTGATTACAAGACTCATCATATCAAAAATCATTTCCCATATTTTTTCAGGGGTGCGATAAAAAGAAGATATATTTGCATATTCCATAGGATCATATTTATCCCAAAGACCGCCTTTGCTTCTGAAATCCGGAATACCGCTTGGGACAGATATGCCGGCTCCTGTTAAAGCTATAAGGCTTCTGGAATTTTTTATTATCTTGGCAGCTTCTATTATAGAATCAATCATAAAAATATTTTATAATTATATTAAATGAATGTCAATATAATTATAACTTGACAAAGAACTTTAATGAAACATGTATTTGATGAAAAAAATATTGGAGATATATAATTATGGAATGTTCCTGCGGCGGAGCCTTAATTGAAGGAAAAAGTTCATATAGAACAAACAGGGATAATTTCACTTTTATACTTGAAAATATCCCTGCTTATAAATGCACAAGATGCGACAAAGTCTTATTTGATGAAGCAACAGTTGAAAAAATAAAAAAGCTTGAAAACCGGATAGACCGAGAATGCAAGGAAATTCTTACAGGAGAAATTTCAACCAATCTCTACGATTATTAAAAAGCTATTTATCAATAATATAAAATTCTGTTCTTCTGTTTTTCTTTCTTCCGGGTTCAGTTCTGTTATCACCAATCGGCTTGTCAAAGCCGTATCCTTCAGACTTAATCTGTTCAGGACTTACACCATTTTTAATCATATATTCAGCAACTGAGTCAGCTCTTCTTTCTGAAAGCTTTTTATTGTGCTCTCTGGTTCCAGTAGCATCAGTGTGTCCACGAACTTCAATTTTAACTCTTCGGTTATTTTTTAAATATTCAGCCATCTTATCGAGTATATTCAGAGATTCTTTTTTTAAATACGCCTCGTTGGTTTCAAAATAAATGTTGTCCACCACGATTTCTTTTCCCTTTTCAATCTGATCCAGCTCAATTTCTTTTTTTAAATCATCTCTGGAAATAATAGTTTTTTTTGGCACAAATCCGTCAGCTGAAGCTGTAATTTCAACATCATCTGCATCCGGAATCTCAATCTGAAAATCCGGTTTTGAAATTTTAATTTTTTTAGAATAAATTATTTTTCCTTTATCCCATTTTATTATATCCAGCTCTGCAGGAATAAAACCTTTATCCTTGCCTTTAGCTGTGATGGTCATTTTTCTCATCTTAAGAGTCTGCTGATATGAATTATCATCTATTTTATTAATTGGAGTATCTTTATCTTTTTTGCCGGTATCTTTATCGTACGGATCATAAATAGCACCTCCTCCGTCAATGAGTCTCGGATAATAATCAGTGCCAACCGCATAAAGATAATTTCCTCCAGGAAGAAACATTATTCCTTTTGATGCACTTGGCTGGCCGGATCCGCCTGGAAATGGCGAAACAAATTCCCATGAAGCTGATCCGTCGGCATTATTTAACAATTTTAACCTTGTAAATGGAACCTCTTTTCCACCTACAGGTTTGTTAAAAGTCGAAGCTGCGTAAATCTGATTCCGTATCATTACAAAATAAGGAGAAGATTTCTCTCCAAGAGAAATCTTATTTTTTATTTCACCAGCTTCAGCTGAAACAGAAACAATTGAATCATTATTCAGCGTGAAAACGAGTTCACGTTCAGTAAAAGACGGATTGGATGTAATATACTGGCCGTAATCTTTTGCCCACTTGATTTTTCCATTATCAAGATCGAATGCAAAAAGTTTGAAGCCTGATGCAAGATATACAAGCCCTTTGTAAACAACAGGAGAGAAAAGCTTAACCGGCTTTTCAAGTCCTGATGACCAGACAACTTCCCCTGTTTCAGATGAAATGCAGTATAAAACAAATTTGCCTGTACCATAATCCATTGATTGAGTCAGGATATATTTATCATAAAATGAAGGAAATCCGCTGTATGATTTAATAGCTATATTATCCCACATCTGATGTCCATTTATAATTTCCCTTGATATAAAGACATTTCTTGTTCCGTAATAAATTCTGTCTCCATTTATCACCGGATCCGAATAGATTCCATCTACAAGAGGTGATTTATAATCGTTAAAGCTTTTACTCTCCCTGAGACCTGTTCGTCCCCATATGACATTTCCTGAATTCTTATCAAGGCAGTATATTGCGATTGTGTCAGTAATAAACAGCTTATTATCTTTAATTAATGGATATTTAATTTTACCCATAGCTTTTGTATTCGATGTAAACTGAGATGCGACTCTAAACAGATCAATTTTCCATAACAGTTTCCCTGAATCTTCATCAAGACAGTAAACATTTCGGGACTGGTCTATGAAATAAATTTTTCCATCAGATAAAATCGGATTATGTACAATATCTCCAGCCTGGAAGAGCCATTTTAAATTTCCGTTTTTTACAGTTATTTCATCATTATTTCCCGTATAATACAGATTGCCTTTATATACCGGCCAATCTGCAGCATTTAGTATTGATATAGAAAAAATTATCAGAAATATTATTTTTTTCAAATTTTACTCCATAACGTATTATTAATTTTTTTACAGCTGTTATCTATTTTCATTTTAAAATATATTAATAATATGAAACAAAGAGTCAATAATTATATTGAAATAAATTTATATGTTTTAAATAATTTGTTAAATGAAAAAATTACCTATTCTGATATTAATTCCTCACGGCGGATATAAAATCCCGGATGAACTGTTCGAAACCACTGTATTAAACAGCGACGAACTTTTTTTCGAGGCTGACACATGCTCCAATGAAATTTTTTCTCTGAATGAAAAAGTATATGCTGTTATTGACACTGAAGTTTCAAGGCTTTTTGTTGATACTGACAGACAGATAAGCCAGATTCCGCCATCTTCAACAGATGGAATTATCAAAAAAACCACATCTATGGGGAAAAAAATATTCCGTGAAGGATATTATCCTGATGAAATTGCTTTATCAAATATTATAAAAAGATATTATTCTGAATTTCACAAAACTGCAGAAAAAATAATAAATACTGATGGAATTAAATTAATCCTTGAATGTCACACTATGTCGCCCGTTGGTCCTAAAAATGCAACAGACAGCGGTTTGCCAAGGCCTCTGATATCAATTCAGAATGTCATCTTCAAAAACAACAAATCACACTTCACCTGTGAAATGCAAAATGCAGAGAACCTTTTAGCA
Source organism: uncultured Leptospirales bacterium (assembly GCA_964392365.1). Taxonomy (GTDB): domain Bacteria; phylum Spirochaetota; class UBA4802; order UBA4802; family UBA5550; genus CAYMPH01. The sequence goes on along the minus strand of CAYMPH010000015.1, from coordinate 66,866 downwards.
TTATTTCAGAAATTTTTTAATAAAGAAGATGGAACTGTAGCGAAAAAATTCGAACTCAACAATCCGATGTTCAACGGTAATATTCTCAGCACTTACGGAACCGGCAAAATTCCAATGATCCGCCTCAGTATTTCAAAATCACTATTTTTGTCGGATGAGCATTTTGATATCAATACAATGCAGGTTAACCCTAAAAGAATAATCGAGCTGAGAGAAAAAATTTCAAACATACTTGAAAAATTCATGGTCTCCGGTCCCGGCTCCGCTCGACCAGCGTAATGGTTTATTGGAAACTTTAACTGTGTAACAGAGATGTATTCAAAACGTTCATCGAGTGAAGCCGAAATGCCACCACGCTCATCGAGCGGAGTCGTGATGCCTTTTAATGATTAAGATAATTATATGCTTCCATTGCTGCTGTAGATCCATCTGCACATGCCATTACGATCTGTCTTTTTGAGCTGCTTCTTAAATCTCCGGCAGCAAATAACCCTGGAATAACTGTATTCATGTTTATATCAACAATTACTTCCTGATTTTCATTAAGAATTTCTGCCGGAACTATTGATGTGTTCGGATCGTATCCCACAAAAATGAAAACCCCGTCTGTGGTTAAATTTGTTTCAGCGCCGGTTTTTTTATTTTTTAAAGTTAAGCTTTCAACCTTGGCTGATCCATTTATAGATTGAACTGTTGTATCAAGAATTGCCACAATTTTACTGTTATTCTTAATCCTGTCTTTTAAAATTTTATCAGCTCTAAATTCATCTCTTCTATGTATAAGATATACTTTACCGGCAAATCTTGTTAAAAAAATTGCCTCTTCAAGTGCGGTATTTCCTCCTCCTACAACAGCTGTAATTTTCTCTTTGTAAAAAGCACCATCACATGTAGCACAGTATGAAACTCCTCTTCCAAGAAATTCTTTTTCGCCGGGAGCACCAAGTTTCCTGAATGAAGCTCCTGATGCAATAATAACAGATCTGCATTCAGTTATATTTCCGTTTGTCTGAGTCAGCATAAATATATTTCTTTCTGCATCTTTTTTAATTGTTTTTATATCACCATTTAAAATTTCAACGCCAAGCCTTTTGGTCTGTGCTTCCATTTTTGAAATCAGATCCCATCCGGAAACCGGATCAACAAATCCGGGATAGTTTTCAATTTCATAAGTATTTACAACCTGTCCTCCAGGAGAAAATTTTTCTATAACAGATAAATCAATTCCTGCACGGATCCCGTATATCGCTGCACTTAATCCTGCAGGTCCGGCTCCAATAATAATAAGATCTTTCATTTTACACCTCTAAAAAAGTTTTATATATCATAATACAATCCGATTCAGCATTTGTTTTGAGTCAATATAATATTTATACAAAGTGATTACAGAATAATTTTTTGTTCTTGTATTTATTTTAATATATAGTAGAATTAGTTTTCATAAAAGGCAATAAACCCATGAAAAATCAATCTCTTTTAAACAATGATATAATATACTCCTACAAACTATTTTTTCCAAACGAAAAAAATGTAACTGAGATAATTATTCAAAATTTAAATCAGGATTCATTAAAATCTGCATATAAAAAACTTGTATTTAATAATCATCCTGACAGGTTTAAATATCTGAATTTAAAAGAATCAGAACTGAAAAGCCGGATGATTAACATAAACAGCGCTTATGAAAATATTTTTTCTTTTTTAAAAAATAAAAAAAATCCAGCCACATTTCACCGCAAACAGCCTTCTGCAAATAAAAAGCATGTAAATCCCAAAACAGACTTCAGAAAACATATTATTCCGCAGAAAAAAATATTTTTTGGCCAGTTTTTGTTTTATTCAGGGAATATTAATCTTAATACATTAATATCAGCATTAACATGGCAGCGCTGCAACAGGGATAATTTCGGGAAAATTGCATTAAACTGGAAAATACTGGATAATGTAAAATTAATTGATGTTTTGAAAAAAAAGCAGCAGCTTGAAAAAATCGGAGAATGCGCATTAAGGCTTGGTTATATTAATAGTTTTCAGCTTACAGCAATCCTTGCAAAGCAGAAAAACCTGAAAAAACCAATCGGTGAATATTTCATTAAAAATAATCTAATTGACAAAAACGATATTGAAAGATTTGTTATATTACATAAACAGCATAATTACTTATATGCATAGATTTGTGGAGAAAAATGATAAACACTAATATATATAAGACTATTGATAAAAGTCTGTCGAAAAAACTGATAATAGTAATTCTTGGAATATCTATTTCTTCACTTATTATCATAACTATTTCAATTTATTTTATGCTGAAAAAAAATATTTCCTATATTTTATCAGAAGATCTTAAATCAAAAAATAATATTATTTACGATATGGTTAATACAGGTTTTGAAGATTTTGAATCAGAACTAACAAATATAGCTGAAAACGGAACACGCATAACTAAATCATTAGTTGCATCAAATATTCCGAATGCAAAAAAAACTGCAGAGGAAATTCTACTTTCCCATAAAATAGGAAAAAACGGTTATATCTATGCAATCAATTCCCAGGGTGTTATTCAATTTCACCCGAAAAAAGAAATGGTTGGTTCTAATGTAATTAAGAATCAATTTGTTAAGGATTCAATTAAAAATAAATCAGGAATTATTGAATATAAATGGGCAAATCCCGGAGAAAAAACCCCGAGAAGCAAAATCATAGGATTATCATATTTCGAGCCTTTTGACTGGATTATCAGCGCATCTGCTTACACTGAAGATTTCACCTTTAAATCATTTTCTCTTAAATCCTCTCTAAAAGAAAAAATAAAAAATATCAAAGTTGGGGATAAGGGTTCCATATTTATTGTAACCAGTTCAGGTGATATTTTATTACATAAAGACCAGGAAGGAAAAAACCTTGGTAATGTTGACTATATAAAAGAAATAATCAAGAAAAAAAATGGGGCCATTGAATATAAAATAAATAAAGAAAATAATATCGCTGTTTTCAGATATTTTGAGCCATTAGACTGGTATATTGTTACCGGAGGAAACTATTCTGATATTATAGATTCATCTATGAAGACAGTGCGTCTAACCATAATAGTTTTTATAATCTTTTTTATAATATTGATTTCGATTCTCGTCCGTATCGCATTAAATAAACTGATTATAAAACCTGTTAAACAGGCTGAAATCATGACATCCCAGCTGAAAGACGGCGATCTGACTATTTCTACTGATTTTAAAACAAATGATGAAATTGGAATTCTCATTCAGTCTGTTGGTGAAATAATAAATTCATTTAAAGAAATTTTCATTTCTCTTAAACTTAATATTTATGAACTTGGTGAATCTTCAACCAAGATGTCAACTGTAAGTAAAAATTTAGCTGAAATGTCACAGGACCAGGCTTCTGCAGTTGAGGAGTCTTCTGCTGCACTTCAGGAAACAATTGATTCCATGGATCAAATTGCTGTAACAGCATCAACAGTTTATCAGAACGTGGATAAAAATGCATCGAAAATGTCAGATATGGCTTCAGAGGCAAAATCTTCATTTATTGAAGCAACGGATGTATCAAACCTTATGATTAAAACCGCAGCAGATGCTTCACAGGGACAGCAGGATTTAAATGACATGGTTGTTGAAATGCAGAAGATTAAAAACAGCACTTCTAAAATTGCTGAAATTATCAGCATTATTTCAGATATTTCCGATCAGGTAAATCTCCTGTCTCTTAATGCAGCAATTGAAGCAGCAAGGGCTGGTGAGCACGGCCGAGGTTTTGCAGTTGTTGCGGATGAAATTTCAAAACTTGCTGATCAGACTTCAGAAAGCGCTAAAACCATCACAAGCCTTGTTAATGACGGTAATAAACAGGTGGATCTAGGAACTAAAATTGTTGATAGAACAGCATCAACATTCAGATTAATAATTCAAAACATTGAGCTTGTAAAAAACAGCATGTCGAAATTTTCTGAAACATTAAAAAGACTTGCAGATATGGCATCAGATGCAAGAGGAAGAACCGACAACATTAAAAAACTTGCGAATGAAATTTCCAATGCAACAAATGAACAGAAAACATCCACAAGAGAAGTTTCATCGACTGTGGAAAAAATTAATGAATCATCCCAGCAGCTAGCCTCATTTGCTGAAACAATCTCTCAATCCTCCGAGGAAATAAATACTATTTCACTTGAGCTTACAAATTTCATCTCTAAATTTAAAGTAAAATAAGATAAATTTTTTAAAGCAGATCACTTATTAATTTTTTCAATTCGTCAGTATTCTGTATGTTTTTACCTGAACCTTCAACCGGATATGCTGTTGCCAGAGTCATTTGCTCCACTTCATGTTTTATAGTATCGTAAACTTTATGTTCTTTTTCAGTAAGATCAACTGCAATCTGTTCCGCTTCATTATTTGAATGGCTGAAATCTGTCATATTGTAATTTAATTCCAGCAGATTTTTTAAATCCTCCAATGCGATACTCGATAAAACATTTAATTCATTTAGGATTTCCCGTATATCATCAGAATATTCCAGTGAAGTATAAAGTTGTTCAACTTCCAGATATTTTTTAAATTTAAGGGAAATAATTACTGTTAAAACAGTAACATGCTGGAGCGTTTCCTCGAATAATGAATGTTTTTTATCTACAACTTCTTTAATAGACATTGAATCTGCATGAAGATTTATTGTGAATTGATTTGACTGTTCGGCAAATTCAAACTGGGATTTTGATTTTGCATTTACTTCAACTGCTGTAGCATGTGCATTGTCAATTTCTGCAGCAAGATTTTTCAACTCGGCGATATTTCTGCTTTCAAAAAGTTCAGCTGTTTTCTTAATTTTTTCTGCTATGTTTTTTCCTCTTTCAAGATTTTTTGCTGAACCGTTAATAGCTTTTTCAGCATCTTCAATAACCATCATTGTTATATTTTTCATTGTGTTAACTGATTTAAGCTGAAATTTTTTCTTCATTTTCAGCAATTTCCCTGAAAGTAAAATCTCTGAATCTTTTTCAATAATCAGTTCCAGGCTTGTAAAAGCCTCGCAAATTGATTTGTAAAATTCTTCAGTCAGTATTGTAATTTTTTTTATTATTTCAGTATTTGAACCGGATCTGTTTTTCAGCTCTTCCAGCTTTACTTTCTGTTTTTCCAGATTAGAAAGAAGTATTCTGCAAGTTAAAACAATAGAGTTATCCTTTATAGATTGTTCCATATCCGCATTATAAATTTTATCAAAATCATTTTCAAGGGCTTTTCCAAGTTCAATAGATTTATCAACTGCAGTTAATGTATTAAGAGAATGTTGTTTCCTTTTCCTTGATGATTCATTAACCTTCTCTGCTATTGACGACATATCATCAGCTATTGCAGACATCCTGTCTATTTTTGATTTATCCATTTTGATCCTCTTGTGGATTTAATTTTATAAATTCTCAAGTTTCTGAATATGCTGAACCAGCATCGGAACATCAAGAATAAGTGCAACATCACCAGTTCCAAGAATTGTAGCTCCAGTTACCCATTCAAGTTTTTTAAAAATTTTCCCGAGCGGTTTAATTACTGTCTGAAATTCTCCAATTAGTTTATCTACTGCAAGTCCTGCTTTCTTTTTACCGTATTCTGCAACAACAATGTTCTCGCGTTTTGAATCAGAATCAGCTTCAGAGAAAAATTCTCTTAGACGCATAAATGGCAGAACATTTCCCCTTAAATTAATATAATTTCCGCCTTCCATGCCGGCCATCTGCTCTTTTGTTACCTCAATACATTCTGTCACCATATCAAGAGGAAGAATATAATATGACGTTCCAACCTGAACCATAAATCCTTCTATTATAGCAAGAGTCAGAGGAAGATGAATACTGATTGTAGTTCCTTCTCCCGGCTCTGTTTCAATGTCAATGATACCTCTTAAAGATTCAATATTTCTTTTAACAACATCCATTCCAACGCCCCTGCCGGAAACATTTGTTATTTTATCAGCTGTAGAAAAACCAGGTTCAAATATCAGCTTATAAAGATCGCTGTCCTGAAGCTCATCAGTTTCTTTAATTAATTCCTTTTCAATAGCTTTAGTGCGGATTTTATCTTTTTTAAGACCTTCGCCGTCATCCATTACCTCAATTACAATGCTGCCTGTTTCATGATAAGCATCAAGATATATCGTACCTCTTCTTGGCTTACCCATAGCTGCTCTTTCATCAGGAGTACCAATTCCGTGATCAATAGAATTTCTGATAAGATGCATAATCGGATCAGAAATTTTTTCTATAACAGTTTTATCAAGCTCTGTCTCAGCTCCGCTTACTATAAGATCAATTTCTTTTCCGTTTTCGCGGCTGAGATCGCGGACTACCCGCTCGAACTTTTTAAAAGTTTCCCCTATCTGCACCATGCGTATATTCATGGTGCTGTCCCGAACCTCATCAATAAGCCGTGACATGGTCGATACAGATTCAACTAGATCTGTATTACCTGTTGTACCTGAAATCTGCTTAACAGTTGCACCATTAATAACCAGCTCTCCTACAAGATTGATAAGGCTGTCGAGTTTTCCGGCATCTATCCTTATTGTTTTATTCTTTTTATCTTCAAAAATTTTATTTTCTTTCTGTTTGTTCAATGCAGCTTCAACAATTGTTTTCTGAAGCATTTTTTCTTTGATGAATATTTCACCGATAGGTGTAGTGACAGTTTCAACTCCGGGCTCTTCTATAATTATTTCTGATACAGCCGTTGTCTGAACCTTTAGCGCCTGATCAAGTTCAGTTTTTGTAATAGCGCCGATATTAACAAGCATGTCGCCTATTTTCATAGGAGTTTCCGGCAGTTCATAAATAAGATTCACATAATCATTTATACTGCTTCTGGGCGGAAGAATTTTTATTTCGCAATCTTCTTTTAGAAATTCAAAAATATTTTCAATTCTGCTTTTATCAATTTCAGATTTATATGAAATTTCAAAACCGAGATAACATTTTTCCGGGTCCATATTTTCTTCATCAGGCATATCATCATAGACCGGTATAATATTCAATATATCCCCGAATTCTTTCAGATATGAAATTGCTGATTGAGGATCAATACCGCTTTGAAAAACATCCGTATTCAGCCTCATAGAAATATGATAGCATTCGTTGCGGATATTTCTTTCTTTATTTACAGGAGATGAAGCATCCTCAGATGGAGGTTTTTCTGATGATTTGGAAAATTCAGATAAAGAGGCAAGCAACGCATCTCTCTGAATCTCTATATCTTCATTAAGAACAGCTTTTTCATTCTTCTCAAAAGTATCTATCAGAATTTTAATAAAATCGTGGCAATCGAGTAGAAGCCCTATAAAATTCTGTGAAATGGCAATTTTTCCGTTCCTAAAATTATCTAGTACGTTTTCAACAGAATGTGTAAATTTTTCAATATCAGCAAGACCGAACATTCCCGATGAACCTTTTATTGTATGTGCAGTTCTGAACAAAGCATTTATTGATTCTGAATCATCAGGATCTTTTTCCAGATTCAGCAGATATGTTTCCATATCGTCGAGCATTTCCCTGCTTTCAGTGAAAAAAAGCCCGATCGCGTCATGGATGTTATATTTGTCTGCCATAAATTACCTCCGTTAATTCAGAAAGCCGTATAATGAAAATATTCTATCAGATTCAGGACTTTTACCGGTTACTGATAATTTTTTATTATTTAATGAAGATTCCCTTAAAAAATAAAGAAGCAACTGATATCCAGCAGTATCCATTTTTATAATTTCTGATAAATCTAAAGAAATATCCGCTGAACTTTTTATTGATTCAGTAATTTTTTCTTTTGCAGATTTAACAGAATAAATTGTAAATTCACCGATTAGTTTAAGAAGAAGATGCCCGTCTTTAGATTTAGTTTCTTTAATTTCTAATTTCATATTCGATTGCCCCTTAATCACCGGAAAATATTTATTTTGAAGAGATCAGCATTTTATAAAAAAACTTTTATAATAGATAAAAAATTAAATCTATTATGGTATTAATTTTTTTACTGCTTCAATTAAAGTTTCGGGCTGAAAAGGCTTTATTAACCAGGCCTTGGCGCCTGCTTCTTTGCCTTTTAATTTCATATCCTCGCCTGATTCTGTTGTAAGCATAATTATTGGAGTGAACTTGTATGATTCATATTTTGCATCAGTTTTAACAGCTTGAAGAAATTCAATTCCATTAATATTTGGCATATTTACATCACAAACGAAAAGATCAATTTCAGTTCCATCCAGTTTAGATAATGCATTAGCGCCATCCACTGCTTCAATTGTATCATAACCTGAACTGGATAATGTAAGACTCACAATCTGCCTGATAGCGGATGAATCATCAATAACCATAATTTTTTTCCCCATTTAAATCACCCCTCGTAGCATTTCTTTTTATTCTTCGTATTTTATCAGACCAAGTTCTTCATCTGAAAATATCTTATCAACATTCATAAGAATTATAATTTTATCTTCAATTTTTCCGATTCCTTCAACGCAGTCCAGTTTGATATTTGAACTAAAATGAGGAGTGTCCTGTATAGAATCAACTTTGAGGCTTACAACATCAAGGATTGAATCCACTATCATACCAATAAGTCTGTTTTTTACTTCAGCAATCATTATTACTGTAAGCTTATCATAAGCTTTTTCCGGAAGGCCGAATTTGATTCTCATACATACAAGAGGAACAATTATTCCTCTTAAATTAACTATACCCTTCATAAATGGCAGGGAATTCGGAACATGAGAAGTTTCAGTCATGCCGATAATTTCCTGAATTTTGCTTACATCAACACCATATGTTTCTTTCTCTATATTTACAGTGACAAACATTCTTTCAGGTATTTTAACTTCCGCTGCTTTTTCTTTAAAATGTTTTTTCATAACTATAGTATCCAACCTCCATGCTTTTTTTATACAAAGTCTGAAAGCTCTTCAATATCAAGAACCTTGTCGGTATTTAAAATAAAAATAAAAATATCATTAACCTTACCCACACCTTTAATAAAATCAGACCTGATATTTGAACCAAAAGAAGGCGCAGGCTCAATCAGGTTATCCGGAATATCTGTTACTGCACGAATCGCATCAACAGCAACGCCGATATGAATTAAAGCACCGTCTGTTTTATCCTGAACTTCGACAATAACAATGCATGTGGTTTTTTTAACTTCAATAATTTTATCTTTATAAAATCTTGATGAAAGATCAATTACAGGAACAATTTCCCCTCTGAGATTGATAACACCTCTGATGTATTGAGGCATCCTTGGAATTTTGAAAACAGTTTTAAATTCAATTACTTCTCTTACGAAATTAACTTCAATTCCGTATGTTTCAGCCCCAAGCAGAAAAGTGAAAAATTGAGTTACATTTTCCGACGCCATGTCTTTTTCATTTATTTCAGTCTTATTCATATTTCAATCTCCAGGGAGCTGATTTAATTAATAACCGGAATACAAATAAATTATTAAATAATTATTTAAATTAGGATTTATTATCAATCAAGACAGTTATATTTTTGAAAATAATCCATAAAATATTAATTGTCAATACAAATACAATTTTCTGTTTATTTGCCGAGAAGTAATCCTGCCACTTTTTTAGTATTTGATTCTTCATTTATATTAAAAAATGCTATTGTTGCCTGCAATTCAGCTGCATGTGCAGCAAGAGTTTCAGATGTTGCAGCAAGCTCTTCTGCAGAAGCTGCATTCTGTTGAGTAATCTGATTCAGCTGCTCCATACCGCCGTTTATCTGATCTACACCTGAATCCTGTTCCTGTGAAGATGCAGTTATCTGAGAAACGAGTTCAGATGTTTTTTTTATCTTTGGAACAATTTCTTCAATAAGAGTTCCTGCTTCAATTGCGTTTGAAAGACTTGCAGTTGTTATCTCATTTATTTCCTGAGAAGCTATCTGGCTTTTTTCAGCAAGTTTACGGACTTCACCGGCAACAACTGCAAACCCCTTCCCGTGCTCTCCTGCTCTGGCAGCTTCAATAGCTGCATTTAACGCAAGAAGATTTGTCTGATATGCGATGTCCTCTATGAGAGAAATTTTCTGTGAAATCTTTTTCATTGAATCTACTGTTTTAACAACAGAGCTGCCTACTTTTACAGCTTCTTCAGAAGTATCATGTGCAAGTTTATCAGTAGCTATTGAATTTTCAGTATTCTTGGTTATACTTGCGCTTACTTCTTCAAGAGAAGATGCTGCTTCCTCAACATTTGCAGCCTGTTCATTTGTAGCGGAACTAAGATTCTGCGCTGTAGCGCTCATTTCCTCTGATGCGCTTGCAAGAGATGCGGAACTGTCATTTATTTTTACAACAATTTCTGTTATTTTTTCTTTCATTGTATTAAGGGCAAATTGAAGTTTTCCTGTTTCATCCTGTGAATCAACAGTAAGAAAAGCAGTAAGATCACCTTTTGATATTTTTTCCGCAAATTCAAGGCTTTTGTTAATAGGATTTGAAACAGCTCCGGATAGAATGTAGGTGATAATGACACCTACTAACAATGAAGATAATAAAATTATAATAAGAACAGTAACAATACTTTTATATGAAGCATCCTGATCAGCTGCAATTGTGTTAGATTCTTTTCGCATTACAGAAACTAATTCCTGAGGTAATTTAACTATTTCACGGAATTCATTTTTCCATTTTTCATGTTTCTGATCAAACAGATTATTATCATCATTTTTTGCACTTTCAATAAGTTCTGCTGTATCTTTTGATAAATTTTTATCTAAACCGGCTAATTTATCAGCAATAATTTTTTCTTCACTTGAGAATTCTGCTGATAATAAGTTTTTTATTAATTTTTCATTTTCAACCAAATATTTATTAGTTTTTTCAATTCTAATATTTACAACATCCTGATCATTTTTTTCTTTAGCAAAATCTATCTCAACAAAATTTATTCTAAGCTGCTGAAGATTCCAGGAATATGTTAATAAATCAATACTGGCCAAATAATCATTTTTATAAAAACTATCAAATTCCTTATCCATTTTATTTACCTGAGAATAGGTAAAACCGCTTATAGCAATTATTAGAACAATAAAAACTGAACAGGCGAGCAGAATTTTAAATGACATTTTTAAATTTTTAAAAAATTGCATATAAAGTCCTCCGTAAAAAAAATTATACTATTTCTTTATTAAAAATATTATAATCGTTACATATAATAAATGCAACTAAATAAACTATAATTATTCTTTTTTAATAATTATTTTATAATTTATTTTTATTAATTATTTTTTTTATGAACAAATTCATTATTTTTAAACATATTATTTTATTTATCTTTGTTTAAATATATAATCTGAGTTCTTTTTCTAATCGCTAATGCACAAGTATATTTTTTTATTCGCGTGCATTAGCGTTCATTGGCGGTTAACTATTTTTTAAAAAAGCAGGGATTATAAAATTGAGAATGGTTAAAAATTTTTTTAATTTGGTATTATATGATAAACAGCATCTGTTTCATCAACATCTTTCAGGTAGACTTTAATATCTTCGTTAGCTGAAGTGGAAATTTTAAATCCTGCGTAATCAGGCTGAATAGGAAGTTCCCTGTTGCCTCTGTCCACGAGGTTGAAAAGTTTAATGCGGCTCGGCCTGCCGAATGAGGTTAGAGTTTCAAGAGCAGCCTTGGTTGTTCTTCCCGTAAAAATAACATCATCAACAAGAAGAATATTCATTCCGGAAATATCGAAATTTATTCTTGTTTCCTTTATAAGAGGAAGATTTTTTCTTGTTCCGATATCGTCTCTGTAAAAAGTTATATCAAGAATTCCAAATGGAATATCCCTGCCGGAAAGTTTTTCAATATTCTTTTTTAAGCGCATTGCGATTTCAACACCGCCGGTCTGAACTCCGATTATCCCGAAATTATCTGCCCTGGCAATATCCGCATAAATTTTTGCAGCATTTTTTTCTAAAATTTTAGCTATATCTTCCGGTGAAAGAATTAATTTCTCAACCATTTCAAATTACCTCTTTATGATATTCCTGAATTGATCTAACGGAAAGTTCCTTCTTGGATTTTACTTCAAGTATTCCCCTGATAGCAGCATGCGCAGCCTGGATTGTTGTTACAGCCGGAACGTGATACCTGATTGCAGCCTGTCTGATAAAGTACGCGTCATCTTTTGAAATTTTACCTGTTGGAGTGTTTATAATAAAATCAATTTCGTCATTTTTAATAAGATCTACAATGTTCGGTCTGCCTTCGCTTACCTTGAAAACCCTTTCGCATGCAATACCGTGATTTGTGTAGAAAAGAGCAGTGCCCTCGGTTCCTATAAGTTTAAAACCGCTGTCAAACAGGTTTTTCACATCATCAAGAAGTTCGTCTTTTGATCTCCGGTTTATACTCAGAAAAACAGTTCCCTCGATCGGTAGTTTATCTCCTGATGCAAGTGTTGCCTTATAAAAAGATTCACCGAAATTTTTTGATATTCCCATTACTTCGCCTGTTGATTTCATTTCAGGTGAAAGAAGCGTATCAACTCCCGGAAATTTGTTAAAAGGAAGTACAGCTTCTTTAACGCTGACATAAGGGGTTTTCTTCATAACTGTAAGTCCAAAATCATTTAGCTTTCTCCCAAGCATTACTTTCATTGCAATTTTAGCAAGAGGAACGCCTGTTGCCTTTGAAACAAAAGGAACTGTTCGCGATGCTCTTGGATTTACTTCTATAACATAAAGCTGTCCTGCTTTAATCGCGAACTGAATATTTAAAAGCCCGATAACATCCAGCTCGTGAGCAAGAGCTTCTGTAGTCATGGTAATATTTTTAATCATAACATCAGATAAAGATATTGGAGGCAGGATACAGGCTGAATCTCCGGAGTGTACTCCTGCTTCTTCAACGTGTTCCATTATTGCTCCGATAAAAACATTTTCACCGTCGCAGATTGCATCTACATCTATCTCAACAGCATCTTCAATAAAATCATCTACAAGAATCGGATGCTCCGGAGAAAGTTCAACTGCAGTTTTTATATAATGCACCAGACTCGGTTCATCATATATTATCGACATTGCACGTCCGCCTAAAACATATGAAGGCCGTACTAATACCGGATAACCGATTCTATTTGCTATTTTCACTGCATCTTCCTGCGTATATGCAAGGCCGTTTTCCGGCTGGAGAAGATCGAGTTTACGCACCACCTCTGCGAATTTTTCCCTGTCCTCTGCTCTGTCAATTGAATCTGGGGAAGTTCCGAGAATCTTCACTCCATTTTCTGCAAGTCCTCTTGCAAGTCTAAGCGGAGTCTGTCCTCCGAACTGAACAATTACTCCATCGGGTTTTTCCCTGTTGTAAATATGCAGAATATCCTCAAGAGTTAGCGGTTCAAAATATAACCTGTCAGATGTATCATAATCTGTTGAAACGGTTTCCGGATTGGAATTTACCATTATGGACTCTATTCCCTCTTCACGAAGCGCGAACGAAGCGTGGCAGCAGCAGTAATCAAATTCAATTCCCTGCCCAATTCTGTTCGGACCGCCTCCGAGTATCATTACTTTTTTATTTCTGCTGTTTTTTGATTCATCCTCTTGGTCATAGGCTGAATAATAATACGGAGTGTAAGCCTCGAACTCGCCGCCGCATGTATCAACAACCCTGAATCCCGGAATTATTCCTTTTGAAAATCTGAATGCTCTGACTTCTTTTTCTTTTAGTTTCAGATTAAGGGAATAATCTTTCTGAAAAGACGGACCTTTCTCATATAGTGAATTAAAAGTTTCCTGTGATGCGAGATATCCAAGCTGACGGTCTGAGAATCCTAGCTCTTTCATTCTGAAAATATTTTCTTCAGTGAATCCGTTTATCCTGAAATCTGCAGGAAACTCCTTTGATGCTTCAACTATTTCACTTAACTGGTGAAGGAACCACGGGTCAATATATGTAAGCTGGTTAATTCTTTCAACGCTCCAGCCGAGTTTAAATGCTTCTCTGATATAAAAAATTCTGTTTTCAGACGGGTTTAGAAGTTCCTTCTCAAGAATTTCTCTCTGCTGTTTTTCAGGAAGAGATTTAAGTGAGGATTCAATTTTTAAATTCCCGTCACAGCCGAAACCATACCTGTCATTTTCAAGTGAACGCAGAGCTTTTTGAAATGCTTCTTTGAATGTCCTGCCGATAGACATTGCCTCTCCAACAGACTTCATCTGGATTCCGAGTATTGTATCCGCTCCGTCGAATTTTTCAAATGCCCATCTCGGAATCTTAACTACAACGTAATCTATAGTAGGTTCAAATGACGCAGGCGTTTCTCTTGTTATATCATTTGGAATTTCATCAAGTGTAAGGCCCACGGCAAGTTTTGCTGCGATTTTTGCAATCGGAAAACCTGTTGCTTTGGATGCAAGAGCAGAGCTTCTGCTGACTCGTGGATTCATTTCAATTACAGAAACCCTTCCGTCTTTTGGATTCACGGCGAACTGGATATTGGAACCTCCGGTATCAACCCCTATTTCCCTGATTATTTTAATTGAATAATCTCTGAGCTTCTGATATTCTTTATCAGTTAACGTCTGCTGCGGAGCTACTGTTATTGAATCACCGGTGTGGATTCCCATAGGATCAAAATTTTCTATTGAACAGATGATAACAACATTATCAGCCTTGTCTCTCATTACCTCAAGTTCAAATTCTTTCCAGCCAATAACAGATTCCTCAAGAAGCACCTGATGAATTGGAGACTGATCCAGCCCATGACGGATATAATCAACAAAATCCTCTTTATTATAAACAATACTTCCGCCGGTGCCGCCAAGAGTGAACGCAGGTCTGATAATTATAGGAAGCTTGATCCTCTCCATTACCTGTATAGCTTCATCGACACTTGATGCAAGACCTGATTCAGGAACCGAAAGTCCTATTTTAATCATTGCCTGTTTAAAAAGTTCCCTGTCCTCTGCTTTTTTAATTGATTCAATATTTGCACCAATCAGCTCCACACCATACTTTTGAAACACTCCAAGCTTGTGAAGCTCCATAGTTACATTAAGAGCAGTCTGACCGCCAACTGTAGGGAGTAAGGCCTGAGGTCTTTCGATTTCAATTATTTTTTCAACAATTTCAGGAGTTATCGGTTCTATATAAGTTCTGTTTGCAAGATCAGGATCTGTCATTATTGTCGCAGGATTGGAATTTATCAGAACGACTTCATATCCTTCCTCCCGTAAAGCCTTGCAGGCCTGGGAGCCTGAATAATCGAACTCGCAGGCCTGGCCTATAACAATCGGCCCGGAACCTATAATCATTATTTTTTTGATATCAGTGCGTTTGGGCATTTCGACCTCGTTTTTTCGTTATTTACATTTAAAAAATTTGATTAGCGATATTTGTCAATAAAATATTATGACTTGACATATTGATAAACACTAAATTAAATAAAAATATATTTCTATAATATTTGTCAATTAGATACGTTTTATCTTTAAAAAACAGGACATTTAAATGGTTAAAGAAGAAAAAATTATAATAAAAAAAGCTCATATTATACAGACTCTTATGAAACTGTTATCTGAAAGAGTATATTCCCAGATTTCAGTAGAAGATGTGGCGGAATCTGCAGGCCTTTCCAAAGGAGGATTAAGACATTATTTTTCAACAAAAGAAGAACTTTACACAGAGCTAATTGAAAAATTTTTCTCCCAGATTCAGGAGGGAAACGCCGGTGTTATTGATGAGATGAATTTTGATATAGCTGACAAAGCATTCATGTCAACGCTATTCGGCGTGGAAAAATTTCTAATTGATAAAAAGAACATACGTGTTTTCATGAACATAATTCTTTACGGTTTTGAAGATGAAAAAATAATGAAAATTATAACTAAATTTCTTAGAACTCATCTTGAAATATACAGCGACATTATAAAAGATCTGGGAAAAAATATTAATGTTTCAAACGAGGATGACGCTCTGTTTAAGGCAAGAATTTCTCAGTTGATTCTTTTCTTCTCCGGTTTATTTGAATTTATAGATCCGATTGAAATGAAGACTTCCAAGCTTGTGGAATATATTCTGAAGATAATAAAGGATTTTCCGGAACAGGAAAAACGATAGATCATACCTTGTATAGTACCTGTGCATCCGACCAGAGCCTTTCAAGCTGATAATAGTCCCTGACATCAGACGTAAATATATGAATGACAAGATCATTATAATCCATAATGATCCATGGGGAATCATTATCCGGCTTGTTAATAAGATTAATATCTGAATCAGAAAAATATTTTTTCAGTTCTTTGTATATTGCTTTATTGTGAATTATTGAATTCCCTGTAGTGATAATAAAATAATTGAAGTAATTATTTACTGACTTCATATCGAGCAGAATTGAATTTTCAGCTTTTTTTTCTTCAAGCAGTTTTATGCATTCAATGGCTTTTCCATAAAGGACATCGTCTTTTTTATCAGAAATTTTTCCCTTTTTCATTTCACCATATCCTCGCCGATTACAATGAGAATATTATTCATCTGGGTGCTGTCTATTACATAATGAATATTGGTTATACCGCTGATTTCAGATACTTTTTTTAATGAAGCAAATTCTCCCTTTCTGCATATAATTACGGACTTTTCATTTCTTAAATACGGTGAGGTTCCGAATTCAACCACATTCAAACCGTCCCTGTTGAGAATATTTCTCATTTTCCTGGCTAAACCCGGAGAACTTGTTCCGTTTAAAACTTTTATTTTCATGGATGCGTCATTATTTTTATTCATAATAAATGGCGTAAGGAAATCTGTTTCATATATTTTACAGCTGATTTCATCTATAATAAAATATTCCTGCTGGAAATCTCCAGGTACAACTATAGAATAAATATTCCCATCTTTAAAAAATATTTCACTGAGGCTTAAAATTTCCTGAGGCATTAGATTGGTTTTTATATTTTTAAACAATTCAATTATAAATGAAAGATTTTTATATTTTTTAATATTCTCTTTGTTGTAATACACAGTTGAAATCAGATCGAGAATTCTGTCAAATTTTACGAATACAGAATTATCAACCGAAGAATTTACATATTTCATTATTCCGTTTCCATCAAGATACTTAACTCCGAAATCCTGATTATTCTTTCCGAACTGGTCGAACATGAATACATCAATCCCTTCAAGCAGATTAACCGCGCGCTGAACATCGCTTCCGTAGAGCTGAACATAAAACTGAATATTCAGCTTTAAATCCTTTTCTATAGACTCTCTGATTTTATCAAAATCCCCGATTCCGGCATCTTTGATCTGAACCGGTTTATTCATAATGGAATTAGATTTTATTTTTAAAGAAGGAGGAATAAAGGTCACGCCTATATTCCCATTATCCGGATTTAAACTCAGAATAGAGAAAAATTTAAAATTCTTATTCCCGGTTGTATTACTTCCTGCAATAAGAATATTAATCATTTTTTTCTGGGCAATTAATCGATCTACAGCATTCCGGTTGCTGATTCTATAAAGAGTAAATATAGTAAATAAAATAATTAAAACTATGGAAATAATGGATATAAGAACAATATTTTTCTTCAATTTGAATACAACCTCTTCGTATTTATAAAATCAGAAACAGCAGGCGGAATAAAAAAATCTGCCTGCTTTCCGCTTAATAGTCTTTTTCTAATCATTGTTGAACTTATTTCAATTATCGGATTTTCTGCAAAAAAAATTCCTTTTGCGTAATTATACAGATCTTTTTCAGGTTTTTTCCCGTTTCTATTCATTACAATAATTTTATTTTCTGAAATAAGCTCATGACTGTTTTTCCAGTCAATCATATCATAATATGAATCAGCTCCGACAATCAGGAAAAATTCCGTATCCGGAAATTCCTTTTTCATTTCATTGAGAGTAACTATTGTAAATGACGGCCCGCTTCTGTCAATTTCAATCCGTGAAATTTTAAATCCCGGAATGCCTTTTACTGCAAGTTCGAGCATCTTTATTCTTAAATCAGCGGAAATTTCAAAATCAAGATGCTTGTGAACCGGATATTTATCCGGAACAAAAATTATTTCATCGAGCCCGAATTCCTCTTTAATAAAAATTGCAGAAATTAGATGCCCGTTATGAACAGGATTAAAAGTGCCTCCAAAAATTCCCCTTTTCAATTACTTCCTAACCTCGCCATTGCCGTATACAACATACTTAAGCGTTGTTAGCCCCTTAAGCCCCATAGCGCCTCTTGCGTGAAGTTTCTGGGTTGAAATTCCAACCTCAGCGCCAAGACCGAATTCCCCGCCGTCATGAAAACGGGTTGATGAATTAACAAATACTGCAGCAGAATCCACCTCTTTAAGAAAACGCTCTGCATTGAAATAATTCTCAGTTACAATAGTTTCAGAATGATCTGATGAATATTTAACAATATGTGTAAGCGCCTCATCTATTGAAGAAACAATTTTAACTGATAATATCAGATCAAGATATTCAGTGTTCCAGTCAGCCTCAGAAGCTTTTCTCACTTTATCATTCATTAACGAACAGGTTCTTTCGCAGCCTCTTAGTTCAACTTTTTTATCTAAAAGATCTTTAAGCAGGCCTTTTATGTCTGAAAACTCTTCATGTATAAGAAGGGTTTCCATTGCATTGCACGCACTCGGCTTCTGAATCTTGGCATTAATGCAGATATCAGACGCCATTTTTTTATCTGCTGTTTCATCAACAAATGTGTGACACACGCCTTTATCGTGCTTGATCACAGGAATTGAAGACATTTCGCAGACCATTTTAATAAGAGATTCTCCGCCGCGTGGAATTACTATATCTATGTAACGGTCCATCTTCAGAAGCTCCTGAACCAGTTCGCGTTCTGTTTTCTCAAGTAAAGTTACGATTCCATCAGGATATCCGGCATCTTTAATTGCTTTTTTAATAATATTATATAATGCAATATTTGAATAAATAGATTCCTTTCCTCCGCGGAGAATGGCAGCATTACCTGATTTTATGCATAAAGCAGCTATGTCTGTTGTGACATTCGGCCTTGATTCAAAAATTACAGCTACAACTCCGAGAGGTATCCTCATCTGCCCTACACGGATCCCTGAAGGACGCTGCACGAGATTTTCCACATTGCCGATGGGATCATCGAAAGATGCAATTTCATCAATGGATACGGCCATAGCTTCAATCCTGGCCTGGTTGAGCATAAGCCGGTCAATAATTGCAGCAGAAAGCCTCACTTCATCAGCACATTGCAGATCTTTCCTGTTTTCATCAATGATATATTTTGTTTCAGCCCTGAGAGCTTTTGCTATATTTTTCAGCAGCATGTTTTTTTTATTGGTAGACAGTTTTGCACAGAAACGCGAGGATTCCTTCGCTTTTTCGCATATATTTAAGATGTAGTTTTTGTCTGTCATGGATTACTCCTTAATAATTATATTTTTACTGATAGCTCAAAGTTCCGTCTATCTCTATTTGTTTAATATCATGCTTTTCAGCAAATACCTTAAGATTGAATTTATTTTTATATAAAGTTCTCACAATTTCTGTCTTTACAGGCAATTCGGATCTATCATAAATACTGTTGAAAATATCATACATTTTTTTCTTTTTATCAGTACAGCTTATAGCTTTTACGAGAACCAGTTTTGCAGTTGGAAGCGTTTCATCAAGAAAACGCTCGTGCAGAAAATCCAGATCAATCATATTAGCGTCAATCAGCGCATAGTATCCGGAAATCCGTTCAAGCGGATTTTCGCTGTTTACCATACGGTATGTTTGAAAAATTTCTCCTGCAGGAGTACCTATGAGAAGCGGATACCTGCTTTCTCCTGAAATCAGGCTCGAAATCATTCCTTTGCCGGAACATGAACCAATTGCATAACCGGCTGAAAAAATCAAAACCGGCACAAGAATCAGCAAAGAGTATTTTCTGATATTATCATTTTTCTTGACAAATATCAGCGCGTCTTTGAATTTATTTATTATATATTCCATATATCCTGTTTCACACTTTTTAATAATACGATTTCTGATATGAAAAATAATACTTGAAATTACTGCCATTTATTTCAAGTATAAAAAATGAGGAAAATATGAATTACGAGCCGGTTATAGGCCTTGAAGTGCACGTTCAGCTCAATACTGCTACAAAAATTTTCTGCTCGTGTTCAACAAAATTCGGAGCAGAGCCGAATACGCAGGTGTGCCCTGTATGTCTCGGTCTGCCTGGAGTTCTGCCTGTTTTAAATGAAGAAGCTCTTAAAAAAGCAATTTTAGCAGGCCTTACGCTTAATTGTGAAATTACAGAAAACAGTAAATTCGACAGAAAAAACTATTTCTATCCGGATCTTCCTAAAGCATACCAGATTTCCCAGTATGACAGACCTGTCTGCGGTAAAGGCTACATTGAAATTGTTGATGAAGGTATAGTAAAGAAAATAGGCATTACAAGGCTTCATCTTGAAGAGGATGCAGGCAAATCAATACATTCCGACGATTCATCCAGGAATGTTTCCTACGTTGATTTAAACAGGACCGGAGTTCCGCTTGCGGAGATTGTTTCCGAACCGGATATGCGCTCAGGTAATGAGGCGTATGAGTATCTCCAGAAGATCAAGTCTCTAATGAAATACATTGATATTTCTGATGTAAATATGGAAGAAGGAAGTCTCAGGTGTGATGTGAATATTTCCCTGAGAAAAAGCTCTGCAGATAAATTCGGCGAAAAGGTTGAAATTAAAAATCTGAATTCATTTAAAGCTGTAAGAGCGTCTATCAACTTTGAAATAAAACGCCAGGCAACAATGCTTGATGATAATGAAAAGATTGTTCAGGAAACCCGTCTCTGGGATGCCGAAAAAAATGAAACCTATTCAATGAGATCAAAAGAGGATGCACACGATTACAGATATTTCCCGGATCCTGATCTTCCTCCGATAAAAATCACTTCTGAATATATTGAAAAAATCAGAAAAACCATGCCCGAGCTTCCGGATGCAAGAAGAATCAGACTCAAAAAAGAATTCGGTCTTCCGGATTTAGATTCGTCCGTTCTTACATCTTCAAGAAAACTTGCTGATTATTATGAAACAGTTGTTAAACTCGGAGCTAATCCCAAAAAAGCATCAAACTGGATCATGAGCGAGCTTCTCGCAAAAGTTGATGATATTGATAATATTGATAAATACATTGTTAAACCAGACATGCTGGCATCTCTTATTAAATTAATTGATAATAATACTATAAGCGGGAAAATAGCAAAAACTGTTTTCGACGAAATGGTTTCAAACGGTAAAAATCCGGAAGTCATAGTTAAAGAAAAAGGTCTGGAACAGGTAACCGACACAGGTGCAATTGAAGCAGTAATCAACAAAGTTCTTGAAGCCAACCAGAAATCTGTTGAGGATTATAAAAGCGGAAAAGATAATGCATTGAAATTTCTTATCGGGCAGGTAATGAAAGAATCAAAGGGAAAAGCCAATCCCCAGATTGTAAATGACATGCTGCTCGCAAAAATAAAATAATCGAGGTCGCCATGAATGCTGTAACTGATATAAAAATTCCAGGCGCAAGGAAAATCTATACCGGCAAAGTCAGGGATCTGTTCAAAGTTGATTCTGAGAATATGCTTATAGTATCATCCGACAGGGTCTCCGCTTTTGATCATGTTTTTCCTGAAGGTATTCCAGGAAAAGGTATAATTTTAAACGGCATTTCAAACCTCTGGTTTAAAAACATCAAGTCCATTAAAAATCACATAGTTGAATCAAATTTCAACAATTTCCCGAAACCTTTTTGTGATTTCCCAGAACTTTTAAAAGACCGTTCTGTAATAGTAAAAAAAACCAAAAGAATAGATTTTGAATGTGTTGCAAGAGGTTATATAATAGGAAGCGGCTGGAAAGACTACCAGCAGACAGGAACTGTTTGCGGAATCAAGTTGCCTGCAGGCCTTAAAATGGCTGAAAAGCTGCAGGATCCTCTATTTACACCGGCAACAAAAGAAGACAGCGGCCACGATATGAATGTGCCAGTTGACGTTTTACGTAAAAAACTCGGAAATGATACTGCCGTGCATATTGGTGAAATAACTTTAAGAATTTATGAGTATGCAAGAGACATTCTTGATAAAGCAGGAATTATTCTTGCTGATACAAAATTTGAATTCGGCATTGCAGATAATGAAATTATACTAATAGATGAAGTTCTGACTCCTGACAGTTCAAGATTCTGGGATAAGGAACTGTATAAAGCCGGAGAATCACCAACCAGTTTTGATAAACAGTTTATTCGGGATTATCTGGACACCACTACATGGGATAAAAATTCCCCGCCTCCTCCTTTACCAGAGGAAATTGTAACCAAAACTCTAAGTAAGTATAAAGAAATTTACAGACGGCTTGAAACCGTGTTAAAATAGCTTTAAGTTTTGGCCTGTTTTTTACGATAATAAACAAAACCTCAATTTTTCTAACCTGGAGATAAATATGTCGTTACCTGAAAAAAATCCATATGATCAGTACAAACAGACAAAAGTAAATACAGCAAATCAGGGAAAGCTTATTGTTATGCTGTATGACGGTGCTATTAAATTCCTTAATATTGCACTTGAAAATATGGATCCCAAAACATATGATATAGTAAACAACAATATCATCAAAGCACAGGATATTGTAACCGAACTCCTTCTTTCTTTAAACACACAGGATGGCGGAGAAATCTCAAGCAACCTGTTCAATCTTTATGTATATTTTAAAAAAAGGCTTATTGAAGCAAATATTAAAAAAGATAAAGAAATTATTGAACATACCATTAAACTTCTTAAAGAATTAAGAGATGCCTGGGATAAAATTTCCTCTACAGAGACAAAAAATGATAAAGTCAATCCGACATCAAAAGGCAGCTACAGTTTTGAGGGATGACCTCATTGAATATTATATAAAGCTCAAAGAACAATTAAAAATAAAATATTCACTCATTGACAGCCTGTATACCGGTGAAATGTCAAAAATAAATCTAATTAAAACCGGTGCGTTCCAGGAAGCCGAGGATATTTTCATTGATGATGGTGAAATTTTTTCAAAAATAGATTCTGCTGATTTTGAAATAACTTCATTAATAGACAATATCTGCAGAATAAGAGGAATAGATAAAATTAAATTTTTAAAGCTTTTTCAAACAGAATCCCACCCTATTATAACAGAAGCATACGAAATAGAAAGAAACACCTCAAACAAACTTGAAAAACTTGTCGAAGAAAAAGAAAAATTTATTTCAAACTTCGGGAAGGAAATGGATGAAGTGAAAAAGACTATAAAAACTCTGGCTGATATTTCAAGAATAAAAAAACAACTGAATTAAACATCCACCATGCTTTTCTTTTTCAAAATCTCATCTCTTTTTATCTGCATTTCTTTAAATTCAAATTTATATTTTTTCAATCTATAGTATTTATTAAACACAGACCTGTAATGCTGCGAATCAAAATATCCTCTCATTCTTGGTGAAACAGGAAATATCTGCTCTGACGGATCGTATACCTGAGGAACATTTTTAAATTTTTCAATAATAGTTCCGGTTATCATTCCCCAGGATATATCAGAAAGACTGTAATCTCTTAAATCCCGAAGTATAGCCCTGAATATAGCTTCATGCACAGGGTTGAAAAACTGAAAATTTTTAGAATACATTACTGCACCGTGCATATGATCAGGAACATCAAGAAAACCGTCCCGTATTACTTCATGTGCAACAATTTTCATCATATCAAAACAGAATTTTAATATTCCAAGCCCTGGTTTTTTCTGGCCTGGCAGCTGCGGCTTTCCATCAGTAAATTGCTCATTTTGGGGATTCTGTGCTGAAAGCCATTCAATTACAATCATATCATATGGAATAATTGTTTTGTTTTCTTTAAAAAATTTTTTATCCGGGATAAATTTTGTTTCAGATAGTCTTAAATCAAAGAGAATATTGTTCGGCTTTTTTTCGCCTGTATAAAGTTTTAAATACTGTACCCGTGATTCATCCACATCAATTACAAGAGAAAAGTCATGAAATCCGAGTCCTTCAAGATGAGGCAGAATCCCAACCTCTTCAAAAATTTCCATCAAGTCAGATACCGTAAATCTGTTTAAAAATATTTTTTCTGATGTAGAAGAATTTCTCTGAGAAAAAGCTCCGTCAAGATCAAACGAAATCTCTTTCCCGAGTTTTACCGGTTCAAAATATTTAAAAAATCTTTTTTTAAAAGCAAATTTCAATAAATTACCATCTATCACTGTTATAAACAAGCTGAACCTGTTTATGAAAATGATCCCTGTTTCTATGGTCAATTCCCGGAACAACCATCATTCTTACGAATTTATCATAACTTCTTACATTCATTAAAGCAGTTTTGTAATCTCCATCGATATTTTCTCCAATAATAATCAATCTTGCATTGGATTTTTTATATATTTCAAGGAGTTCTTCAGGACTGGTAACGGATATTACATCTTCTGTTGGTATAAAATCATTCGAAGGCAGAAATTGATGATCAGGTCTTTGAGAAACCAGTATTGATATAAGGTCAGTATTTTTTCTGAAACTTTCAACATAACCGCTTTTATTTTCACGCACAAGATTTACGAAAACAATTATTGGAACTTCACCGTTTCTGAAAGAAATAATTTTATTTTTATCCATATCCCTTTTTACAGAATTCCACTTTTTAAAATCAACCGGCTCTCCATGATTGAAAAGAATAATTTTTTTACCTTCTTTTGAATCAAATCCGTAAATATCTCCAACTATTGTTATAAATCTCTGTCTGCCGGATAAAGTATTAACCTGCTGAAGATTTTCAAGTAGACGGTCTACTTCGATAAAAGGCTTTCTTGCATAAGATTTTCTGTAAAAAACAGGTAATGCGTGATTGATATATTCATATAAAATATCATTATATAAAATTTCTATTTCATTAAATCTGTTCTGCTCAATTATATTGAGATGCTCTTCAAGCAGGATGTCTCCAGCAAGAAATTTTCTGGTCCGGAGATTAACTCCATCAAAATATTTCATTTCAACTTCAGAGCCGAATTTTTTAAATATAACCCTTAGATGTTCTATTGATATTTTCATAATATTTAAATAAATTTAGCTCCTATATTGATTAATAATTCAAGAAAAATTTATATTTTTATTAAGATTTTCCAAGGCGGATTGATTTTAAATATGAATAAATAAATCTGTCAATATCGCCATCAAAAACAAAATCAATACTGGCTGTTTCCTCGCCTGTTCTATGATCTTTTACCATAGTATAAGGCTGAAAAACATATGATCTGATCTGATTTCCCCAGGAAATATCTTTCTTTTCAGCCTGTTTTTCCAGTTTTGCAGCATCCATTTCTTTTTTTCTGAAATCATATAATCTTGATTTAAGAACTTTCATTGCTGTGGCTTTATTTTTATGCTGCGAGCGTTCATTCTGGCATTGAACAACTATATTTGTCGGGATGTGAGTTATCCTGATAGCGGAATCTGTTTTATTAACGTGCTGGCCGCCGGCTCCGGATGCCCTGTATGTATCTATTCTCAAATCATTTTCATTGATTTCAATATCAACTTCCTCTGAAACTTCAGGAAGAACTTCAACTGAGGCAAAAGATGTGTGGCGTCTTTTATTTGAATCAAAAGGGGAAATTCTAACCAGCCTGTGTACTCCCTGCTCGCCTTTTAATAAACCGTATGAAAAATCCCCTTTAACCAGAATAGTAGCGCTTTTTATCCCGGCTTCCTCACCGGCAGAATAATCTATAATTTCAACTTCAAATCCTTTTTTCTCAGACCATCGTGTGAACATCCTGAAAAGCATGCTTGCCCAGTCCTGGGATTCAGTTCCGCCTGCCCCTGCGTGTATTGTAAGAAAAGCGTTATTTTCGTCATCTTCTCCGGATAGAAGTTCAATTGTTTCAAGATCATCGAAAGTTTTTTTAAAATTCAGCAGATTCCTGGATATTTCATCGAGCATACCAAAATCTTTTTCCTGCATTGACAGATCATAAAGCTCAATAGATTCTTCAATCTGGTGGATAAGACTATCAAACGGCAGAATTTTTTTCTTAAGTCTGCTTATTTCCCTGTTAACAAAAGTATATTTATCCTTATTCTGCCAAAGATTTGAGTTCATATTTTCCTCCTCAAATTTCAGCAGCTGCTCTTTCATCGTATCTATTCCTATTGAACTTGATAATTCTTTTGCCTTTACTGCAATTGAATCAAGTTCTCTTCTATATTCTTTGTAATCCCTCTCGTCCAAAAATTCTTCTCCTTTAATAAATATCGTCCTCTTAATGATTAATAATAACAAACTATATTAATAAAAAATATTATTCAATGATTTATTGATATTTAAAAGATTTTTGCCTCATGGCCACTGCGGTTAATCATTTTTTATTAATATTTAAAACTTAAAATTACCAGTCAAGAAGTTTAATCAATGATCTGTTAAAAACTGATTTTTCATATGAGCTGTAATTGCAGATTCCAGTTCATCCGGCGTTGAATAATTAACATTAAATGAATCATACCATACATCAGGAGTTTCCATACACAGGTAAATAAAGGCATTATGATTATATGAATCGATTTTTTCCTTAAATTTCCGGTAAGTCTCAACTCTTATCTTTTTCAGATATCTCATTTTCCCGTCAATTCCGGGAAACATTTCTGCAGTAGACAGTTTTTCTTCAGGGAATTTTTTTTGTATAATATTTTTCATCGCAGGAACATGCCTGAAGCAACCCATTGAAATCCAGACTATTTTTTTTATGTTAACTGATGTCATTAACAAGTTTATTGTATGAAGATATTCATGAATATAATTATCAGATGTAATTATAGGATCAAAATGAAAAGCTATCTTGTACCCTGCGTCAGCGCATAGTTTTGCAGCATTTATCCGTTCATTCAGGCCGGCAGTGCCGTTTTCATAAAGAGCTATATTTTTTTCAGTGTTGATACTCCATGCTATAACTGCATTTCCTTTATTCTTAATATCAAGCAGATGAGAAATGTTGTCTGATTTTGTTTTGAGCTCAAGCATTATATTTTTATGATCTGAAGCTTTCTCAATGAGAAGTTTCCCTATGCCTGTTATTTCATCAAACATAAGCGAATCTGTGAATTCTCCGGTACCTACCCTGTAAATTTTATCTTTATCCTGAAACAGATGATTCATTTCCACTAAAATATTTTCAGCAAATAAAAACTGTGTAATCCCGAATGAATTTTTATAAAAATTTAAAAAACAGTAAACACAGTCGTATAAGCAGTCAAAACATGTATTCAGAAGATAATAATTGCAGCAGACCATTTCAGGCGAACCGGGGCATTTTTGAAATATTCTGCCTTTAAATTTTTTCAGAATAAGAATTTCTTTTGATTGGAATCCTGTTGTTTTCAGATTATTGAGAAGAAATTCAAGTTCGTTTTCATTAGAAAAAGGTATTTTTTCAGCAGAACCAATAGATAAAAAGTTCTCTGCAATACGGTCATTCTGATATGAAGTATCATATAAAATAACTTTTATGTTTTTTGCACTTTTCATTTATTTATTATTATCTTTTTATATTCAAATTCTGCTTGACCATTATTATTGCAAGCATATTAAAATAGCCATATGGATATAAAAAATTCTTTTGTAACAGCCAGTAGAGCTCTGGCAAGAAATAAGATGAGATCATCCCTTACGAGCATAGGCATTATTATTGGGGTTTCTTCTGTAATCATTATGATAGGAATCGGCAACAGCGCACAGGTTGTAATCAGAGAAAGAATAATCAGTTTCGGTACGAACTCCATGAGATTGTATTCAGAGCGGAAACCAATTACCCAAACCGACCTTGACAACTTGAAAAAAAGCTTTCAGCAGATAAAACATGTCACTCCTGTTACTATTTTCAATCCTCAGATAAAATTCAGAAATATCAGCGGCAAAACATTGCTTTTAGGCGTTAATAATGAGTATTTTAAAATAATGAACAGAACAGTTAAAATGGGCCGGTTTTTTACGGATGATGAAATTTTCATGTCATCAAAAGTTGTTATAATCGGCAGTAAAATAAAACATAATCTATTCGGCCAGCTTGACCCTATTGATGATCAGATTGTAATGAACGGCATTCCTCTTAAAGTTATAGGGGTTCTCGATGAAGCGGGACAGGCATTTTCAGGTTTTGATTTTGACGATATGATTTTAATTCCATTTACAACTGCAAATACCAGGTTATGGAATAGAAATGATTTCAATGAGATATATGTCGCTGCTCAAAATGAGCAGATGGTAGATGAAACAAGTGAAATATTAAGAAAATACTTCCGGCAGAAACATAATATTATTGATTCACATCCAGACGATTTTGAAATCATCAGCAGCAAAGATAAACTGAAAATGGCAACTGATGTATCCAATGCAACAGCTATACTGCTTGCAGGCATAGCTTCAATTTCTCTATTTGTCGGCGGTGTTGGAATTATGAATATCATGCTCGTTTCAGTCACAGAAAGGACAAGAGAAATCGGTATAAGAATGGCAATAGGCGCGAAAAAACGTGATATAATGCTTCAGTTTTTAATTGAAGCCGTTACCCTCAGTGTATCAGGGGGATTAATTGGCATAATTTTCGGGATTTCAGTATATTATACAGCCATAACTGTACTTAAATGGCCGTTTCTATTTTCTCTTTCATCAATTTTAATTTCTGTTTTTTTTGCTGCAGCAGTTGGAATTTTTTTCGGATATTATCCATCGAAAAAAGCATCTCAACTAAAGCCGATTGATGCTCTCAAATATGAATAAAGATACAAACTCTTAAAATATTTATGTAATTTGCTTGATTTTATGCCGATTTTAATATTAACCTATTATACTTTTTTGATTTAATAAGGTTTCCGAGGAATAATGAGCGATATTCAATTTAAAGTAGAAAATTATCTTGCTAATTCTTTTATAATAGTTGAAGGAAAAAAAAATTCCGATAATTTTTATATTATTCTTAAAGGAAGAGTTAAGGTTTCAAAGGAGAATCCTGCAGTAACAGAAGATCCATATACTATAATGGGCCCAGGGGATTTTTTCGGCGTTGTTTCATGCATGAGCGGACACACCAGAATAGAAACTGCAATTGCACTTGAAAATGTTTCACTGATATCTGTTGAAAGGGAAAAATTCGGCCTTTTAATTCAAAAAAATCCCGCTGTAGCAATGAAAATAATAAAATTTTTCAGCAGGCAGCTTAGAGATTTTGATCAGTCAATTACCAATCTCACATTTAAAAATGCATCTCATGAAGATCCATCGCATCTATTCAATATTGGTGAATATTACATAACAAAAAAACAATACTCTCATGCTGTTTATGCTTTTCAGAAATTTATTAAATACTGTCCGAATGATCCGAATGTAAATAAAGCAATAGAAAGATTAAAATCATTAAAAGCGCCTCTTAAACCAGCAGAGTCTTCTTCTGCCGATAATATGAATAAAACTTTCAAAGATAACACGATGCTCTTCTGCGAAAACGAGCCTGGTGATGAACTTTTTATTATACAATCCGGAAAAGTTAAAATTACCAAAATCCTCGATCAGGAGATTTTACTCGCTGTCTTGTCTCCTGGAGATATTTTCGGTGAGATGGCGTTACTTGATAATAAACCAAGAAGTGCATCTGCAATTTCATTCGGCGAGGTAGCTGTTCTTGGCATAAACAGATCTAATTTTGAAAAAATGGTTCAGGCACAGCCTCAGTTGGCTACAAAACTTATACAGCTATTAAGCGAAAGAATATGGACCGCATACAGGCAGCTTGAAAATCTTATGATTAGAGACACCATTGGAAGAATTTACGATACTCTATTAATTCAGGTTGAAAAGCAAAAACTTAGAATCGCACCAAAACAGCCTCATAACTTTGAATTCGGAAGTAAAGAGCTGATAAATATGGTCGGACTGCCTCCTGAAAAAGGTGATGTCTATATGGTTCAGCTTCTCGAGGATAAACATATTCAGCTTGTTGCAGGAAAAATTATTTCAAATGACCTTGCAGAGCTTGAAAAAACAGTTCAATTCTACCGCAAAAAATCAGCGATGGAAAGAAAACGTGAAGCCAGTAAAAATCAACCTCTTTAAATTATTCACATTCATATTAATTTCTTCAGTTATAACTTCTATTTCAGCAGCAGCACTGTTTATTTCCTTTTTCCCGAAAGAAAAACTTCTTCTAATAATTACCGCGCAGGCTGAAAAAACACTCAGCAGAAAAATTAAAATTTCAGGGATTGATTATTCTTACCGCGGCATAAAACTTACAGATCTTAAATTATACAGTAAAACAGAAGAAATCATAGCTTCATCAGAAAATGCAGAGTTGGGATTTTCATTATTTTCATTATTTACAAAGAAAGAGATTAAATTTAATAAAATATATATCAAATCTTTAAAAATCAATATCATATTTAAAAATGACAAATCGACTGATATTGCTGAGCTTATAACAGATATAAGAAAAAACATAGATTCCGATTCTGCTTCTTTCAAAATAGAAATTATTGAATTCAAGGATGCGGAACTTACTTTTATTAATTTACCAAAATCATACAAACCATTAGAAGGAAGATATTTCCTAGATGCTATTTTTAATCTTACAGATTTAAAGAAGATCAAAGGAACAAATATCAGACTGATACTTCCTGACAACAGAGGAGAACTCCGTCCTGAATTAAATATATTTCAGAAAGCTGATGATTTTGAAATAAAAGGTGATGTTGATATTGTCAGGGCATCTCTTCCATGGGTTTATAAACTTGGAGATGATGTAAATCAGCCATATAATCTGGTAAAAGGAAAAATTTATGATCTGGTTATCAATTCTAAAATTGTTAGCGGGCATGTGATAGCCAATTCCACTCTGCTCAATTCGAATAAAATCGTTTTTGCAGATGGAAATTGCAGCGTTGATATAAAGAAGGATATTTTAAATTTATACAGCATTAACGGAAAAATTGATACAACCTCATTTTTTATAAACAATATAATCTATAATATCCAGACTGAGAAAATTGAATTCTCAATAAATAAAATCGATGCAGAGCTTTCAGATGCCGCGCTTCTGGTTAAACAGATTCCATTAAAAATTTTCGGCAGAGCGAAAGGTAGCGTTTCATTAAAAAACGGAATTTTCAATTCAGAGCTTAAAATAAAAGATTCAGGCTATGACATAATTCAAAAAACTTTGTCAGGCATTACTTCAGATGTTATCATTAAAAACAATTTTTTTAAAATGGAAAATATTTCTGCATTTATTTCAGGTAATCCTGTTACTCTTTCATTTGCCTGTACAGATTCAAAACTGAATAAAATGTTTATTTATATAAATTCGGAATATTTTATTCTAACTGATTCTATTTTACCCGGAGATAAAGGTAAAACTGAATTCCCGATAGAATTTGCAGGTAAAATTAATGCATCAAAAATAATCTATGACGATATTGTTTTTTCAGATGCTACGCTTTCATATACTGCTAAAAAGAATGAAATCAATATTGAAAATTTTTCAACCCGCTCTATGGGTGGAGAAATAAACGGCAAAGGATCAATTTTATTTTTAGAAACACAGCCGAAAGTAAATGTATCCTGTGAACTCAGCGGAATTAAAATTCAGGATATTGTATCCTACAGCGACAATTTCAAAAATCGTCTTTTTGGCATTGCCGACGGCCGAGCGGATATAAATTTTTCTCCAGGTAAAAATTTTTCTGATTCAGTTTTCGGTAAATTGGAATTTATAATTAAAAACGGCAAGGTGGCTGATACAGGCATACAAAATGGTCTAGGAATCTGGCTATCTGAATTAAAATATAAATTAAAAGATCTGGAATTTAATAGGATTTCAGGGAATATTAATATTGCAGGAAAAAATTTTATAATCAATTCTTTCATATTCAGCGCTGATGATATCAGGGTAAATCTGAAAGGAGCTTTTGATAAAAAATTCTTTGCAGAAAAAAATGTCGATATTGAACTGGCTTTTACAAAAAATTTCATCCAGGATCTTCCCGGGCCCGCAATAACTCTAATGGGAATCGACAGATATTTAATCGGCGGCTGGTATACAATACCATTTGCTGCAAAAGACAAAATTATTGACAGTGCAAATATTAAAAGATTAAAATAAATTTATAAATTAATATTTTTTTTCAGCATACTGGAGCCATCCTCCAGCTTCAACAAGTGCCTTGTCAAAGGAATTAACTGAAAACATAATTCTTTCCTCTTCATTACCCGATTTGATGATAAATTGCCCTGTAGACATATCTGCTTCTATTTCAACATCACCCTTCTTAGAAAGCTTGAATAAATTGTCAATCGTTTCAGCCGGCAGTTCAACAGCAAGCATTCCGTTATTATACATATTCTGCCTGAAAATTCTTGCAAAATTTTCAGCTATTACAAGATTTATTCCATTAACTTCAAGAGCCCAGGGGGCATGTTCCCTGGATGAGCCGCATCCGAAGTTTGCCCTGGTCACTAAAATTGTTTTTCCGGGCAAATCTTTAATATTTGAAAATCCATCAAGTTTCAGATCTTCCAGAAGAAAAGGCTTCAATGCTTCTTTTGTAATTTCTGTTAAATATTTAGCCGGAATAATTTCATCTGTATTTATATCAGATCTGTCAAGAAACAGGACTTTTCCTTTAAATTGTTTCATTTATTTATCTCCGGTTGTAAATAATTCAGAATTGGTAATTTCTCCTGAAATAGCAGAAGCAGCGGCAGTAGCGGGACTGACAAGATAAACCATACCGCCTTTTCCCATTCTACCGTTAAAATTTCTGTTTGTGGTTGAAACTGCAGATTCACCCGGCGCCAGTACACCATTACTCATTCCAAGACACGCACCGCAGGTTGGATTTGTAACAACAAAACCAGATTCCATAAATATTTTAATAATCCCTTCTTCCATAGCCTTTTTGAATATATCAGGTGTTGCTGGGGATAAAATACCTCGAACAGAATCTTTTATTTTTTTCCCTTTTAAAACTGAAGCTGCAATTCGAAGATCTTCAATTCTTCCATTAGTACATGATCCGATATAAACCTGATCAATTTTAGTACCGGACATTTCTTTTACAGTTTTAATCTGATCCGGCTTAAAACCAAAAGTCGATACAGGCTCAAGGATTGAAACATCAAGTTCTATTTCAGTAGAATAGTCAGCATCCGCATCAGAAATCCAGTTCGAATATTCTTTTAAAGCAGCTTCTTTTGATGAAAAATCATTTTTAATATATTCCCATAAATAATTAACAGTTGCCATGTCCGGATAACAGATGCCAACAGTTGCTCCGGCTTCTACTGCCATATTGCAGATTGTCATTCTGGATTCCATGCTCATAGATTCAATAACAGGGCCTGTAAATTCAATAACCTTATTTGTAGCTCCATTAACTCCGATTTTTCCGATTATCGAAAGGATAATATCTTTGGCAAAAACTCCCTTTTTTAAAGTTCCTGTAATATTTATTTTCATGGTCTCTGGAGTGATAAAAGCGCAAACTCCTTTTAAAATGCCGACCTGGAGATCAGTAGTACCAACACCAGCTGCAAATGCTCCGAATGCACCGTGTGTGCATGTATGAGAATCTCCCATAATAATTACATAACCCGGTCTGGAAAATCCTTTTTCAGGAAACAGTGCGTGACACACTCCATTTCTGCCTATATCGAAAAAGTCTTTTATCTTATTGCGTCTTGCCCAGTCTCTTAATACTTTTCCCTGTTCTGCAGTTTTAGAATCTTTTGCCGGTGTAACATGATCAATGACAACTTTAATTTTATCCGGATTAAAAACAGTATCTTTACCGAGAGAAATCAGTTCGTTAATTGCTATCGGAGTTGTAATCTCGTGGCAGAAAACTGCATCCAGTTTTAAAACATGAATGCCTTTATCAGGCATATCAACTCTATGAGCATCAAATATTTTTTCAGCTATAGTACGTCCCATGGCATCCTCTAAAAATCTTTTCAGATTATTTTTTATTTAAAAAAGATATAAAATCTGTGCGGATAAAATAAAAACCTATACCGGATGTTCAACTAATTTTTTTTCAGAATTTTCCTGATCTGAGTTTTTATCCGTTTCAGGATTTATTGAAGAGTCATCTTTTTTGAAATGGACTGAATCCGATTTTAAATAAGCCTTGATGTTGCCGCCTTCAGCGAATTTACCACGGAGAAGATCATCAGTTAATTTATCCTCAATTTCAATCTGAATCATCTTTCTGAGATATCGTGCACCGGTTTTGGCATCAAACCCTTTATCAATGATAAAATTTTTCACCTTATCATTGCATGATAATTTAATATTTTTCTGTTCGAGCATTGTGTTTACTTCATTGAGCATAATATCAATTATCATACTGATCTGTTTTTTATCCAGCCTGTGAAAAACAACTGTTTCATCAATTCTATTTATAAATTCCGGTCTTAGAAATTTCTTTAATTCAGAAAGAACATTATCTTTATCTCGGATTTCCTCATCCGGAGGTCCGAAACCAAGCTTCCCTGTTTTATGAAATTCATCATTGCCGAGATTTGAAGTCATAATTATTATTGTATCCCTGAAGCTGACAGTTATTCCTGAAGAATCAGATAGCTCCCCCTCTTCAAGCACTTGCAGAAGAATATTAAGAACATCAGGATGAGCTTTTTCTATTTCATCAAAAAGTATCACGGCATACGGTCTTCTTCTTATTTTCTCAGTAAGCTGGCCTCCTTCTTCATATCCGATATAACCAGGAGGTGAACCTATAATTCTTGATACAGAATGCTTTTCCATATATTCAGACATATCAAGACGGATAAGACTTTTTTCATCTTCAAAGAGATAATACGCAAGAGTTTTGGCCAGCTGTGTTTTTCCAACCCCGCTTGGTCCGAGAAAAATGAAAGAGCCTTTAGGTTTATCGGGCCTTGCAAGTCCCATTCTTGCTCTTTTAATAGCTCTGCTGATGGCATTCACAGCATCATCCTGTCCGATAACATGCGTATGAATTTCATTTTCCATATTTAAAAGTTTTTCTGATTCCGATTCTTCAATATTTTTAACTGGTATGCCCGTTGTTTCAGAAATTATTTCCGCTATTTTGTCAGGTCCGATTATAACAGCGTATTCATTTTTTCTTTCGTGCCAGTTTGAAAGTTTGGATTCAAGTATAAGTTTTTTGTCTCTCAGCTGATCTCTGACTGCAGCGGCCTGCTCATATTCCTGAAGCATTACAAGATCATTTTTATTTTTATTGAGGGCTTCCAGTTCGTCTTCCAGAGCAATTATATCAATAGGTTTTAATATATTATCAAGCCTTGCCATTGCTCCAGCTTCATCCATCAGATCAATAGCCTTGTCAGGGAGGAACCTGTCATTGATATATCTATCTGCGAGGTAAACAGCCTTTTCAATTGCATCATCGTTAAATAAAACCCTGTGATGTTTTTCATATGCCGGTCTAAGGCCTTTTAATATCTGAATAGTTTCGTTAGTATCAGGCTCATCAACAAATACTGTCTGAAATCTTCGAACAAGTGCAGAATCTTTTTCAAAATGGTGCTTATATTCATTCAAGGTTGTAGCGCCGATGCACTGAAGCTCTCCTCTTGCAAGAGCAGGTTTTAAAATATTCGCAGCGTCAATTGCACCTTCAGCAGCCCCTGCTCCGATCAGAGTATGAATTTCATCTATAAATATTATTATATTCTTTTCTTCTTTAATTTCTCTGACTAAATTTTTCAGACGTTCTTCAAATTCTCCGCGGTATTTTGTTCCTGCAACTATTCCGGCTAAATCTACTGATAAAACCTTGTACCCTTTTAAAGATTCCGGAACTTCATTTCTGATAATTCTCTGGGCAAGTCCTTCAACTATAGCAGTTTTCCCAACCCCTGCCTCTCCGATTAAAATAGGATTATTTTTTCTTTTTCTTGAGAGAATTCTTATTGTTCTATCAACTTCCATTTTACGGCCGATTACCGGATCAAGAAGATTTAAAGTTGCAAGAGAAGTCAGATCATTGGCAAATTCTTCAATAGCTTTATGTTTAGATACAGCATCTGTTTTTTCAGGTTTTTCTGAAGCAACCTTTACGCCAAGAACACGCATTATTTCATTTTTAATTACATTATAATCAATGCCGTTTGCAAGAAGAGTTTCAATCCCCATGCATGTTCCATCTTTAAAAATAGCAAGAAGAAGATGCTCAGTACCGATATAAGAATTTTTCAGCTTCTTTGCTTCTTCTTTGGAAAGATCAATTATTTTTTTAAATCTCTGGCTGACAGGAATCCTTCCTATAATTATTGATGTATTGGTTCTTAAAAGCGCCTTTTCAATATCAGAACGAAGCCTGTCAAAATTTATGGAAAGATTGGCAATAATTCTTGAAGCTACTGAATCCTCATCGCCAAGCAATGCTATTAAAATATGTTCAGGGCCGAGAGATTCAGAATTAAGTCTTTTACCCTCAGCTTGAGCAAGCACTTCTAAAACTTTTCTTGATCTTTTGGTAAATTCAAACATCTGTTATTCCTTATATGATTAGTTTTCTTATATATTGAGACCTGAACGTGTCCGATTCCTCTGTATTTACAAACATTCTTCCATGTTCGTGCTGAAGGTGCGAAAGCTGGATCTTAACCATCATATCGCTTAAAGAAGTCATGTTGATATTTTTAATAAGAGCCAGTATTACACCAAGCCTGATATTTGAAAGATGCTCCATTGCTTCCGAGTAGCTTATTTTCCTGCAATACTTTAAAATTCCGTACGATCTGCCAACAGTATCTTCCAGTTCATTTCTGTTTGAAGATATAAAATTATCTCTTTCATAATCCTCAAGCTCTACAATTTTATTAACAAAAGTTGAAACCATTTCAATAATTTCAGCCTCGCTTACTCCAAGTGAAAATGAATTTGACAGCTGATATATGGCTGAAACAGGATGCTTTTCCTCTATAACAGATTTCATATCAATACCGCTGCTTTTAAAGCGATCTGTAATAAACTGCATTTTGCTTTTCAGTGAAAGAGCCGGAAGATGCAGCATGACTGACATTTTTAATCCTGTTCCCAAATTTCCAGGATCTGCAGTCAAATATCCGAAATCTGAAGAAAAAGCATAATCAGCTACAGAGTTAAGAGAGTCATCAATTGAATCAGCTTCTGCATATGCTTCAGAAGGCTGAAAACCTGATTTGATAACCTGAATATGAAAATGATCTTCCGTATTAATCAATATCATAAAATTATTTTCACTGTCTGTCACAAGAAGACTGCCGGGTGAGTTTTCCATATCGTGAGTAATAAGATTTCGTTCTCTTAAAAGTCTTTTTTCATTCGGAAGCATATCATTTAAGTCAATTATTGAAATATCTTTAATTCCTGCTGTTTCAATAAATTTGGATGCTATTTTTTTTGTTACTAAAAAATCTTTATCTTCCATCTTTATCGGGAATGGAAGTGATTTCAGATTTCTTGCAAGTCTTGCTCTTGTAGAAAGAACCGTATCCATTTTCGGACCGTCATATGACCAGAATCCCTGTTTTTTAAATATTTTTTTCAGCAAATCACGCCTCGATTATCTTCAGCATATTATCTATTTTATCCCTGTAGACAGCTGCATTCTCATAATTTTCCTCAAGAACAGCTTTTTCAAGCAGGAGTTTTAGATCGTCTATAGTTTCGGTTTTTTCTTCAATTATAAAAGTTTTTTCTTCAGCCTTAATATCAGTCTCTTCTTTAATAAAATATTTAGGAATTTTCCCTTTATGAATAACAGAACCATGGATTCCTTCTGCAACAGATTTAATTGTCTGTTTGATATTCTCATAACACTGTGGACACCCGATTAATCCTGTTTTAGAATAATCAAAAAAACCTGTACCGCAAATTTTACAGCGATCTCCTGTTTCAACACCTTCAAGATCATTTTTATTAAGAAAAGTAAGCATTTCAGGTATTGAAATTGAAAAACCGGATAATTTTGCATTTAAGCCGATTTCACGGGCGCACTTTTCACAAAGATGAACTTCAGACTTTGTATCTTTTATTATTTCAGTAAGATGAATTGTCGCAATATCTAAATTGCATTTTTCACATTTCATAATATATTTATTTATCCGTATTTATTATTTAAATCAGCTTTTTCTTTATTCATTTAACTTATATTAAACAAAATGAATATTAATCAGTTAATTATAATTAACTAATATTTGTCTAAATTGTAAACCAAAAATCAGGATTTAATAAAATATTTTTGTTTTTAATCGTCTTATGTTACTTTAAAATATATTACATGATGGTGAATATTTCATTAAAGTAAAAATAAATTGACTAATTCTTTATAAAGAAACAATTATAGTAAAATGGGAAAATATCTAATAAAGAAATAGGAATAAAAAAACTTCAAAATGTTTCTCTGGAAAAATAAAAAAAAGGAATTCAACTTCCTTGTTGCAATAGGATCAGGCCAAAACCAGTTACCTCTAATCCATGAAGCAAAAAAGCTTGGATTTCACATTATTGGTGTAGATATCAATTCAACAGCCCCTGGATTCCTGGAATGTGATTTAAAAATACAGGAATCAATTGAAAATCACGAAGATATCTTTCTAAGACTAACTGAACTTATATTAGACGGTAAAATAAAGGGAATAATGACTAAATCATTCGGAATTGCTGTCCGGACTGTGAGTTATTTAAATTCTTTTTTTAAAATCCCATATATGCCTGTAAAATCAAGTGAATATTTTCTTGAAAAGAAAAAAATGAAATCAGTTATAAAAAATGCCGGTATACAAACTCCTGATATAGTAAAAATTTCATCAAAGACCGGTAAAATAGCAACTTCCCTGCTACCTGTTATTATAAAACCGGAAACAGGTCATGCAAAAAATGGTGTGGCATTAATATCTACACAGGATGAATACAAAAAATATATTTCCGCCAATACCGGAATAAATCTGTTAGCTGAAAAATTCATTAAAGGTGATGAAATAATTGCAGCTGGAATAACTCATAATAAAAAATTTCATCTTATCGAGATAACTGATAAAATTACCACTTCTCTTCCATTTTTTGTTGATATCACTCACATTTCTCCATCAAAACATATTGATAAATGGGAACAAATACAAAAAATTGGACAAAAGGTATCCGATGCCTTTGAAATAATAAATTCCCCAATAATTATAGAATTTATTATAAATGAAAATAATGAAATTAATCTGATAGAAGCTGTTCCGGAATTTGGAGGAGAATTTATTCCGGAAATAATGGTTAAGCATTCAGCCGGATATAATATTTTCTCGGAATCAATAAAATCTATTACTTCGGAAGGATTTACACCTCCGGTATTTAAAAAAAGAAAAAAATTTACAGTAATAAAATATATAACAGGAACCGAAGGAAGACTAATTTCTCTAAATCCTGATGCTCCAAAAAGAAATAAACAGCTGATATTTTCAAGAATTTTCAAAAACATCGGTGATGAAATACGAATACCTCAAAATAATCATGACAGGATCGGCGTCGTAGCCGTTTCTGCAAAAACATACTTGGAAGCTATTGAAGCTGCCGATGAAGCAGTTAAAAGTTATGATATACAAATCAGGCCGAAATAATGGAAAATTCCAAATGGAATAATCATTATACAAATGACAAATCAATACTATCCTATCCGGATGAAAATCTTGTTCGATTAATTAAAAAAAACTACACGGAGAAGACTGCACAAAACCTATTCGCTCTTGATCTCGGATGCGGGACAGGAAGACATATTAAACTTCTTGGCGAATGCGGTTTTAAAAATATTGTTGGAACAGATTCAAGCTTTAATGCATTATCTTTATCAAATAAATATTCAGGATATTTCATAAACTGCGACAACAGATTGCTGCCCTTAAAAACAAATTCAATAGATTTAATAATTGCCTGGGGTTCACTTCATTATAATAATAAAATTGACCTTCCGGTCATGCTTGATGAAATAAAATTTATATTAAAAGCAAACGGCTATTTTTTTGCAACTCTCAGATCATCAAGAGATACTCATTTAAAAAGAGGCGAAGATAAAGGCAATGACGAATGGATTACAGATTTAAAGGATATTTCAGGAAGCAGCGCATCTTTTTATACAGAAGAGGAATTAAAAAATGAATTCAGCATTTTCTCACAAGTTGAATACGGTATAATTGAAAGAAGTGTTATGGGAGATATTAGTAAAATTATATCTCACTGGATAATATCAGCCAGGAAATAAATTCATTTAAACAGTCCTTGCAACAATTGCCTGTATACAAACAGAAATATTTAATCTTTATTATAAATAATAATATAAAAATTGAAAACTAAAAAAAGAATAAAAATTTTAATGCCCTACTCCGATTCTTCAGGTTCAGTGTTTGATTATCCTGATGTTGAATCCGTTTACCGAACCGGTACAAAATATAAGATACCCGAATTAAAGGATATGATTAAACTGCCATATGGCAGTTATCTTTTTTCACTTCCGGACAGAATTCCAGTTGGTTTTAACGGTAAAAAAATTCTGGAATTCCCAGAAGATGGTTATGGAGAAAAGATTCAACCTGTTTCTTCATTTTTAGCTTCTGCATATCTCAGAACATACCTGCCTGCATATAAAAACAAAGCTAATCCCGCACGCCTTACTCTCTGGGCTTATGCAGGCGCTTCGATTATAAATGGAAAATTTTTCGTTCCTGCGATAAGAATAGATGATGATATCAGATCTGATCCTAAAATTCACGAAAATCACGAAGAGCTTGGTTTAAAAATAAAAAAAGCTTCAATAGATTATAAAAATAACAGACTTGTAAAACAACTAGCCAAGTGCTCAACAGAATATAATTGTTTATGTGCAAGAAATTTTTTCCTGTCAAGGTTCGAGGCTCCAATACCTACATCTCCATCGTGTAATTCAGATTGTGCAGGCTGCCTTTCATATCAGAAAGATAATTCCGGATTTGCCGCTTCGCACGGCAGACTTGAATTCTCACCGACACCACAGGAAATTACAGAAGTAATACTTCATCATTTCGATAAAACCGGAAAAAATGCAATAACAAGTTTCGGCCAGGGATGCGAAGGTGAGCCACTTTTAAGAGCAGATGATCTTTCTATTGCTGTAAAAGAAGTAAGAAAAAAAACTTCAAATGGAACAATAAACATTAACACTAATGGATCAATACCGGAAAATGTATCAAAACTTATAGATTCAGGAATAGATTCAATTAGGATCAGTCTGAATTCACCAACTGAAAATTATTACAATTTATATCACAATCCTAAAAATTATAATTTCAGTGATGTAAAAAAAAGTATAAAAACAGCAATCGACTCCGGGATATTTGTATCATTAAATTTATTTTTTATGCCGGGATTTACAGATATGATAACCGAGGTGCAGTCTCTATTTGATTTTCTTGATGAATTTCCGGTAAATATGATTCAGACAAGAAATTTAAACATTGATCCGGATTATTATTTCGAAAAAATCAATTACAAAGAAACTGATCTAGCTGGAATATCAAATTTAATCGAAATGCTTAAAGAAAAAAAACCGGAAATCAGATTAGGATATTATAATCCCTGCAAAGAAACTTTTCACATTAAGCCGTGATCCCAGTTCCACAAACCCTGTCTTTTTTTAATTTTCACAGTTTCCGGAATTTTTTCAATACCGTAAATAAAATAGGATATTCCAGCTTCTTTCATTAATTCTAATTTAGGAGTTAAATCAAGAATCCAGTTTGGAAAGGTCCAGAAATTAGCATCAATTTCTTCTGTCCAGTAATCTTCGCTTAAACCGCTTGAAAAAGTCTTATTTAGATTAATATTTCCCGGCTTTGCTCTTGAAACACAAACCGGCCAGTTTCCATTTACAAATACACCAATAGGAAGCTGTGAAGATTCCGGGAATGTTAAAATATCGTTTACTCCAAGCTCTGGACTAAGAATAACTCCGCAAAATCCAATATCAGCTAAAATTTTTACAGAAATTGAATTAGCTATGTTGCAATAAGGACCAGCCCATAAATTCAAAGATTTTTTATTTTCAAAAAAATTAATCTGCCATGGAGAATTCAATACAAAATTATCACATCCATTTTCAATGCATAATTTTATTAAATTGATAATATTTTTTTCCTCTTTCGGCCATACAACAGGAGGTAACCACCACCATATTTTTGTTAACATGCCATTTTTAAAATTTTTTATCAGTTCATAATTTATCCAATACGAATTTGCAGAATCATCAAATTCTCTTGATAAAAGAAGATTTTGTTTTGGATTATTTTTATATTTATAAACTTTAAAATCAATTTCCGGAAAAACAATTTCAAGATCAGATCCATTTTTAATTATCAGCTGGTTTTCAAGCTTAGAAATATTTTCCATCAATTCTTCTTCTCTTCTGTCAATTAAAAATACAGGCGTACCGCTTTTAATCTTATTTGATAATTTTGAAGTTATATCAATCCTGGAATTTATATCCTGATTATAATCTAATTTCAGAATATCACCTGATTCTGAATCCTCATAACCGATTCTAAGAAGATCCCCTTTGAATAAATTTTCGCGTGAGGTGAAATATACTGATCCTTTTTCATTGTTAATTTTACCTAAAAGATGACCTGAACCGGATTCACCGCTTTCCTGAACCGGCGACTGTACTCCAGCCTGATTAAAATAATATTTAGTTTTTTTCCTGCCGAGAGAAGAATCAAGAAGCGATAAAGCTTCTTTGTTAGCATGCGGATCATTGATATTATCCCTCAATAATTTATAAGCTTTTACAGTAGAATAAACATAATGCGGTCCTTTCTTTCTTCCTTCAATTTTCCAGGCTTTAACTTTTTCTATGCTGAGTAAATTTTTTACGCTTTCAGATAATCCGAGATCCAAGCACGAGAAAAATCTTGCATCTTTCTTTTCCTGTGTATAAATCCTACGGCAAGGCTGGACGCATCTGCCCCTGAGGCCGCT
This sequence comes from uncultured Leptospirales bacterium, assembly GCA_964392365.1. Taxonomy (GTDB): domain Bacteria; phylum Spirochaetota; class UBA4802; order UBA4802; family UBA5550; genus CAYMPH01. Next base: position 23,763 of record CAYMPH010000015.1, on the reverse strand, counting down.
TTTACCTCCAAGGTAACTGCTCCAATAACATCTTCCTGAAATGCCGTAACATAATGCACCGTGAATAAAAACTTCCAATCCTGTTGAGCAAGATTTTGCACAAACTTTTATTTCTTCAAAAGATAGTTCTCTTGGTAAAACTATTCTATCAGCATTAAAATATTTTTCTGCTGCTACAATTCCTGAAGGGTGAGTTATATTTGATAAAGTCGAATAATGCAATTCACCTTTAAATCCTGATTTCCTTATTAAATATGCTGCAGATAAATCCTGGATGATAAATGCATCCGGTCTGATAAATTCAGTAGCTTCTGAAATTGACCTATAAGCTGATTCTATATTTGAATTTTTAATTAAAGTATTAAATGGTATATAAACTTTGACATTCAGGCTATGGGCTAATTGAGTTAAAGCTGCAAGTTCATTTACAGAAAAATTATCTGCAGTCATCCTTGCTGAGAATAACTTTAATCCGGAATAAATTGAATCAGCTCCAGCTGATAAGGCAGCTAAAAATGATTGCTTGCTACCAGCAGGTGCAAGAATTTCAGGTATATTTTTCATAAATTTTATTTAATTATAGCTACAATTCCGGGCAAGAATAAATTGATTATAAGCGAAATTTAGAACTGAATAAAATTTTTCATCAAATTTTATAAATAAAAAGGGCGGCATTTAGCCGCCCTTTTTATTTATTATTCTGAATCGCCTTGATACATACCTTCAATTTCTTTTGAATATTTTTCTTCAAGAACTTTTCTTTTAACTTTCTGGGACGGTGTCAATTCACCAGTAGCCTGAGTCCATTCTGCATCGAGAAGAGTAAATTTTCTGATTTGCTCAACACGGGAATACTCGGCAGTATATTTTTTTATTTCTTCAGCAATTAGCTTGTTTACACTTTCATTTGAAATAAGCGAAGCATTACTATCAAACTGAATTCCTGATTTTTTTGCCCATTTTTTCAATTCTTCAAAAGCAGGAACAACAACTGCGGATAAATATTTTTTCCTGTCTCCAATTACTGCAATCTGCTCAATAAACCTTGAAGTCTTCAGACTGTTTTCAATATTCTGAGGTGATATATTTTTACCGCCGGCAGTTACAATAATATCTTTTATACGGCCGGTAATTGACAAAAATCCGTCTTCATCAATCATTCCGATATCCCCTGTTTTGAAAAACTTATCTTTTGTAAAAACTTCACTTGTAGCTTTTGGATTCTTATAATAACCAATCATCACCTGAGGACCTTTAAACTGAATCTCCCCTTCATCAGATATTCTGCAGATAGTTTCCTGAAGAACAGGACCTACAGTTCCAATTTTTATATGCCACGGCCTGTTGTAATTTGTTACAGGAGTAGTTTCAGTAAGACCGAATCCTTCCATAATTTTAAAACCCATACCCACAAAAAACTCAGCATCATTTACTGAAAGTGGAGCACCACCTGAAATTGCATATCTGAGCCTATCCATTCCGAGATTAGCCTTAAGATTTTTAAATACAAGTTTATCCGCAAGATTATATCTGATTTTAAATAATCCTTTTCTTTCAATATCCTTGCAGACGTATGGGAGATTTTTTCTGGCAGTATTTACAGCAAAATTAAAAATAGCTTTTTTTACACCGGATGAATCAGCGACTTTTGCAAGAATTCCGGCATGTACTTTCTCATAAATTCTTGGAACACTGATTAATAAAGTCGGCCTAACTTCCTTCATATTATCAAGAAGAGTTGATATATCCTCTGCGTATGCGATCCTGCATCCAATTGTTACAGGTAAATAATATCCTGCTGTACGTTCAAGACTGTGTGATAAAGGAAGAAAAGATAGGAAAACATCATCCTCTTTAAAAAAAGGAGCCATATCAGCAAGAATATTTTTAGCATTTGAAACAAAATTATTATTCGATAAAATGACACCTTTTGGATTTCCTGTCGTTCCCGAAGTATACATTATTGTTGCTGGATCAGATGCTTTTAATGCAGTTATGCATTTTTCTAATTTATCTTTGGATTTATAAGATTCACCAATTTTATAAGCTTCAGTTAAAGTAACAATTTCTTTTTTACCGGATTTATTTTCTTCAAAAATTACAATCTTTTTAACTTTTGGAAGTTTACTTTTTATTTTTAAAATTCTATCGAGATGATCATTTTTACCTACAAAGCAAAGTTTTGATTCAGAATTTTGTAAAATATACAGAGCTTCTTCTGATGAATTGGTTGCGTATATAGGAACATTAACAGCGCCTATTGAGGAAATTGCCATATCTGCGACAAACCATTCATATCTATTTGGAGAAAAAAGAGCAACATTATCACCTTTTTTAATACCAACAGATAGAAGATAATAAGCAAGATTCTTGATTTTTGTGTTCATTTCATTCCAGGAAAGATCAACATAAACACCATCTTTTTTATATGAAACGCATGCTTTATTACCGAGTTTCGCAGCCTGATTTTGAAAAATTCCAGCCATAGTGATTTCTTTAAATTTCGCCATTCTCATCCCCCACTTTTTTTAAATTTTTCTTATAATAATTTATATATAATTATTTTATTTAAAAAGCATATATAGTTCAAATTATTTAAAATATATAAGATATATTATAAGATTAGACTCTGCTTTCACAGATGACTATTTATTTAAAACAATAAAAGAATTTTTGTCAAGACTTAATTGATAATCTTTTATTAAGAAAAATTAATAATAGGTTTATTTCTTTTTATTTATATATTTTTAAGATTTTATATAGTTATATTAACTTTAATAAACTATTTTAAACAGCTCTCCTGGATTGATTATAAACAAAATACTTGACATCAAGTGTTTATCTTCTTTTAGTTAACTTAAAGAAATAAATTAGGGGAATCATCTTGGCTGATAAGAAAAAAAAATCAATTAAACCTTCTGTTAAAGCAACAAAAAAAACAGAGCCGGTTAAAAAAAAAGAATTTAAAAGAGCAAAAACTTCAATAGACATATCTGCCGCTAAAGATAAGGATATATCTGGAATTATCAGATCAAAAGAAATCTATCCTGTATCTGAAAATAATAAAGAAAAAAATCCTGATAAAAAATCAGATATTCCCAAAGATATTAAAATGGCTGATGAATCTGATGATGAACCGATTGATCCCGTATCACTTGCAAGAGGCGATGTTCCGATGGGTGTAATAGATCATCTTGATGAATTACGCAGCCGTATAGTTAAAATCCTTGGAACACTAATTGTATTTACTATAGTCGGTTTCTTTTTTTCTGATTATCTATTAAAATACGTTACAGAACCTTTTATAAAAACCGGACTGAAATTAAATATTTTTACACTTACAGGCGGTTTTTTTGTCAGAATGAAAGCAGCATTTCTCGCAGGATTTTTAATCGGTCTTCCGGTATTGGTCTATCAGATATGGAACTTCATATCACCAGCTATTGAAAAAAAATCCAGAAAATTTATACGCAATTCTCTTTTTGTTTCTATTTTATTATTTTACACCGGTGCTTCATTCGTCTTCTTCCTTTTACTTCCTTTTGCAATACCTGTTCTTCTTGCATTTATTGGAGAAGGAATGGCAAGTACTATCGGTGCGGATGACTATATATCATTTATGATTATATTCACACTTGCAATGGGTCTTTTATTCGAACTTCCTATTGTAATAATGATATTAACAAAAATGGGAATCGTTACTCCAAAATTTCTATCAGAAAAAAGACGTTATGCTATTGTAATAATTTGGATAATTGCTGCAATAATAACTCCACAACCTGATGCTATATCCCAATCTATGGTAGCAGTTCCATTAATGTTTCTTTATGAAGTTTCAATTATAATTGCAAAATTTATATATAAAAAGAAATTAGAAGACTAAATTTAATTAAAGGAGACTAAAATGGCTATTAAATATCTGGATCAGATTGATATCAAAGGCAAAAGGGTTTTTATCAGAGTTGACTTCAATGTCCCTTATGACAAAAATTTAAATATTACTGATGATACTAGAATAACTGCAACTATTCCAACAATTAAATACTGTATTGATAAAGGGGCAAAAACTATTCTTGTATCACATCTTGGAAGACCAAAAGGAAAACCTGTTCCTGAAATGACTCTAAAGCCTACTGCAGTAAGACTTTCTGAACTTATAAAAAAAGACGTTATATTTTTTGATAAATCTCTTGATGAAGCAGCAATTTTTTCAAAGACCATGAAAGATGGGGATGTTATTATGCTTGAAAACATCCGATTCTATCCAGGTGAAGAAAAAAATGATGATGCACTCGGTAAACAGCTCTCAAATATTTGCGATATTTATGTAAACGATGCTTTTGCTACTGCTCATAGAGGTCATTCATCAAATGATGCGATAACTAAATATGTTTCAATTTGTGCAGCTGGATTTTTACTTAAAAACGAACTGGAATATTCAAAAAAAGCGCTGGATAATCCGGAAAGACCTTTTGGAGTAATTATTGGAGGTGCAAAAGTATCATCAAAGCTTGATGCACTTAAAAATATAATCAACAAAGTTGACTTTCTTATTATTGGCGGAGGTATGGCTTTTACCTTTTTAAAAGCAAAGGGATTTGAAACCGGAAAATCATTACTTGAAGCTGATTTAGTTGATACTGCCAAACAGATACTAGCAGAAGCATCTTCAAAGAATGTTGAAATATTACTACCGGTAGATCAGGTAATAGCAGCTGAATTCAGCAACGACTCTCCAAAATCAACTGTTTTAATTGAGTCATTACCAAAAGATATGATTGGTCTTGATATAGGTCCGAAATCAATAAAACTTTTTTCTGATAAAATTAAATCTGCTAAAACTATAATCTGGAATGGTCCTGTCGGTGCTTTTGAACTTCCTAATTTTTCTGAAGGAACATTCTCAATTGCAAAAATTTTATCCGAAAGCAGCTGCATTAGCATAATCGGAGGTGGGGACAGTGTTACTGCAGTTAATCAATCAGGACTTGCAGATAAAATGACATATATTTCAACTGGAGGAGGAGCATTTCTTGAACTTCTCGAAGGAAAAATCCTTCCAGGATTTGCATCTCTTGATAAATAAATCAAAGTTTTTATATAAAAAAAAAGCCCGCTAAATAATATGCGGGCTTTTTTTTGTTTAATTATTTTTATTTATTCTTTTTCTGCTTTTTTGATATTTATCTGGGATATAGCAAGTTTCGCCAGAGGTATAGCATATGGTGAACATGAAACATAATTTAACCCGGCATCCATACAAAACTGAATATTATCAGGATTTGCACCATGTTCTCCGCAAAGCCCCATTTTAATATCCGGCCTTGTTAATCTTCCCCTTAAAGCGGCAATTGAAATCAGCTCTTTAACTTCATCACCAAGAAATTTAAATGGATTGTTTTTCATCAAATCATATAAAGAATAATCAGGAAAAAATGAATTCGAATCATCCCTTGATAAGCCATATGTAGTTTGAGTAAGGTCATTTGTACCGAAGCTGAAAAATTCAGCATATTTAGCGATGTTCCCTGCCCCTAAAGCTGCAGCAGGTAGTTCAATCATTGTTCCTACGCTATACTCAAGATCATCAATACCGAATTCATCAACTACTTCGTTTTTAATATCTCTAATACCTTTAACTTCTTTACCTTCAATTTTTTTTCCATTTTTAATAAATTTAATTTCCTGTTCACTCATTACAATTGGAATCATTATTTCAGGCTTAACTTTAATGCCTTCTTTTTTAAGCATACATGCAGCTTCAAAAATAGCTCTGCATTGGATTTCATAAATTTCAGGGTAGGTTATTGCAACCCTGCAGCCTCTATGTCCAAGCATTGGATTCATTTCAGCAAGCTCTTCACATCTTAATTTTATTTCTGCCGGTTTCATTGATGATTTGCGACCCTGCATGTATTTAATAAATTCGTTCATGCTCACATCATTTCGTGGTAAAAATTCATGAAGCGGCGCATCAAGTAATCTTAATGTAACAGGTAAACCTTTCATTGTCTTAAAAAGATCATAGAAGTCAGATCTCTGCATTGGAAGAAGCACATCAAGAGCTTTTCGTCTTTCAACTTCATTAGGAGCAACTATCATCTCTCTGAACTTCATTATCCTTTTTTCATTGAAAAACATATGTTCAGTTCTGCAAAGACCGATTCCTTTTGCCTTAAATTCTTTTGCAACGATCGCATCTCTTCCAAGATCTGCATTTGCTCTTACATTAAAATCAGTAATAAATCTTTCCACTATATCAAGAAATTCAAACAATCCATTTGTTTTGAAATCAGGTTCAATTAACCCTACCTTTCCTAGGAAAATAGTAGGAGCTTCATAATAAGGAACATTTATTGAAATATAATCGCCTTCATTTATAGTTTTTCCTGCCAAAGTAAAAGAGCCGTTTTTAACTTTCATATCAGGCTGAACCATTGCAACTTTTCCAAGACTTCTTGCAACAACTGGCGCATGGGAAGAAAACCCACCTTCACAAGTAATGACGCCCTGTGCAACCTCAATTGCTTTAACATCTTCAGCAAAGCTTGAAGTAAGAACCAGGATCATCTTTGTTTCGCCGCCGTGCATAACTGCTTTTTTATATTCATCCAATAGTTTTGGGGTTGAAAAAAATACTCGTCCAATTGAAGCACCGGTTGAACCGGCAATTCCGCCTTGAATACTTTTTACACCTTTAACTGTTCGAGGATCAATAACTGGATGGAGAAGCTCATTTAGCTGATTTGGTTTTATTTTTTCTACAAGAAATTTTTCTGTGATAATTTTGCGTCTTGTAAGATCAAGTAAGGTTTTAATCTGTGCCTGGGTAGATTTTTCATCAGCTTCACGCTGTTCAACAAGCCAAAGTTCGCCTTCTTCAATTGTAAATTTAATATTTCTTATTTCTTTAAAATTATCTTCAATTTTACGTGCTATATCTGAAAATTTTGTAAAATATTTTTTATCTATCTTTGCAATAGGTTTTGACTTGGCAGTTCCAAAATCAAATTCATTCTGTAAAAAATCACCCTGGATTTCAGGATCACCAGTAACTATATCTCTGGTAAAATAATTTCCTGCGTATGAATTTGCGCCGCAATTCCCATAAACCATGGCTTGTACAATTATTGCAAGTGAATCGTCAACATCTATATCTGAATCACAATACCTTTCAGCAGCACCTTTTAGAATTGAAACAAGCTGATCATATACGTCTTCTGCAAATTTATCAGCAAGAATTTTTTTCATTTCAGCAATTTCTTTTTTAACTTTATCAAGAGTTAATTTCGGAGGTGCTGACTTAGGTTTTAAATCCGGAGTTTTATGGCTTGGGTTTTCTTCTTCTACTTTTTTTACATTGAATATTTTTGAAGAAGCCCCTTTAAGCATAAACAAATATTCGCCATATGCAAATTCCTTGCTCGTTTGAGCTCCAAATCCTTCAACTATTGAATCATTAATACCAATATTATGAATCGATGGGAAGTTAGGTACATTTAAATCAGAGCTTAATACAATTTTCAGAAGAAGCGGTTTTTTAGGATCACCGTATTTTTTCTTTGTTTCTTTTTCAATACTATCAATATAAGTTTTAATTATTTCTTTAATATTTACTTGAGGTAATTTTTTAACAAGGACTGAATCGATTATAAATCCTGGTGCAATAGGCAAGCCCATCATTGCAAGATCAACAGCTCTTCTGCCCCTTATACCAAGTCGGGCTCTTACCTTTTCATCAATGCTTTTAGTGTCTTTATTGAATAATATAATATTTTCCATATCAATCTCCATTAAATCAGAATAAATTTAAAATTTTGCCAACACCAATTTTTAAAAACTGCTCATATCTTTTACTGGCACCTTCATAAAGATATTTTTGTAGTTTGGATACTCCTACTATATTTTCACCGCCAACTTGAAAAAATATTGAATCGCCATGTTTTACCTTTCCCCATTTAAAAAGAGAATTGATGTCATTGATAACTTCTTCTTTGAAAAAAATATATACTTCAAGTTCCGGGTATTTATTTTTATAACTTTCTACTATTTTTTTCCAAGCTTCAACATTTCCATTATGAAATAATTCATTTGATACCTGAACAGGATATCTTGGGGTAACTTTTTTACTTATATGGCTTTGAGATTCAGGTTCTACATGTTTAATTACAACTGTTTTCGCAACAATAGTTTTATCAATAAAATCTTTATTTCTAAATACATCCTTTCCTGCCAGCATTTCCTGTATTGATTCAACTGCTTCTATTTCTATTTTTTTATTTTCTTCTTTTAAAAATTTAACATATATAACTGATAATTGATCCTGCACCAGTTCCCTGGCTTTTTCCCAGTGAGCTTGATTTTTGGGGTTTATTAGGAAAATTTTACCGCTTGTATTATAATAAACTATGACAATATCAAGTGCTGTCCATTTTGAAGTTTCTTCGATAAATTTTGTAAAATCAGTAAGATGCGTTGGAATATTAAAAGATCTGCATGTATATGAAAATTTATCCTTTATAATTGCGCCTACTAAAGGAAGTATCTGATCCTCTTCCATTTCTTTTTCATCTAGCTGATCATTTACTAAATCTGCTAGATTTTTTAAAGATTCGACATCATCAACAAATTCAGTTACTTTATAAAAGTGTCTCAATGCTTTATTGAATGTTTGTTTTGTGGCGAGTGAAAAATAAGTTGTTTCCATAATTTATCTCCCGATTTGAAATACTTGATTAGTATATAAATTAAATAATGAAATCAAAAATAATTAAACATTGATATGGATAATGTAAATGATATATATTAATTTTCAAGCATTTTTGTTTTTTTAATGATTTTATTTAAATAATAATACAATTAAACAAATTTAAAATCTATAAAAAAAAAGGCTGCTCTATACAGAGCAGCCTTTTTTATATCTTAATTTGTTGTTTTTATAGTTCTTTTAATCCTTTCTTCTTTGGAGATGATTTTCCAGGAGAAAGATTAACTGATCCTTTTACTTCTGATGAAGCAGCTGCAGATGAATATGCAGTTTCAAACATATCCTCGCCTGTTTTTTCTTCAGATGCGAAAGATTGATCAATATCAGCACGAACAGTGGATCTTCTTCTGCTGTATGTTGCAAAAGCTGCATCAGCAAATCCTTTAGAAACTCCAGAAAGGAATTCATTCAATACGTTCGCCATACCTCTAAGCATATACTGCTTTCTCTTGATAGTTGTTATATCAACATCAAGTACTAGACCCGGCTGAATATGATGAGGATTAACTTTATAAGTAAATTCGTTAAATCTTTTTTCCATAAAAGAAACTCTTTCATCTAGAATTACTCGTTCTACTGGATTCTGGAATCCATGCATTGTTTTAAGCATTTCACGAAGATAAGTGATCTTATTTTTTAAATTTCTGATTCTATCTTCATATGTTCTGTTATTTTTTTCAACAAATGATTCTTCATTATAAATCTCACCAATTTCATTCCATAGAACTGTATCAGGATCTTTTTCTCTAGCTTCTTTGTTTCTTCTCCAATCTTTTGGCATTACTCTTGTTGCAAGATCATCAAAATCTCTTAATGCTCTGAATCTTTTCTTAGATTCATAATACTGATGAGAAACTTCCCATAACATTTTAATTTCTTCTGAGAAAGCATTCATTTGTTTATCATACTCACGCTTATCTTCTCTTAATTGATTAAAATCATAATAAGCAAGTCTTAATTCATATCTTTCATCAGGAAGAATTGTTTTGTCTGATTCTTCATATTCTTTTATCTTGCATATACGGGCATTCTTTAAATTCTCACAAACCTGATAACCAAGTTTACTTGTATCAAGAATAGATGTAATTGAGTTAACAGCTGTATTGTAACCCCTGTTTCTCATATTCTCTTCATCCATAATATACTTGATATTCTCTCTTATATTTAATGGATCAATGTCTTCAACATCAATTTCTGCTCTTAAGCCTTCAATTTTATCCATGAATTTCTTAGCAAGAATTGTATATCTTTTTGATTTCTCATCTTCTTTATCATCATCTGTAAAGTTTTCGATTCTTTTTATTTTCTCAAACATCTTTTCGCTTGCTGTTAAATCATTTTTACCCTGATCTACCAGATCATCATTAAGCTGCTCGATCTGTCTTTCAATCAGTGATTGAACATGCTTTTGAATAGCATCTTTCAATAGAGATTCAACAGTTACCTGATAATGATATTGCGGGCTTATTAGTTCACTATCAAGAATATTAACTGACAGTTTAACATCATAAACATATTTAGGTCTAAATTCGCTATCCTTGAATACGCATTTCAAAATTGCATATGCGTTTTCTCCTCTTACGAATGCTCCAACATCAGTTTTTTGTCTTAAGATTGAGTTTGTTTCAGTTTCAAGATCATTAACGCCTCTTTGAATATGACCCTGAAGGTGACCATACATATTTACAATAGATTTCTCAATTTCACCAGTATGGAATTTATCAGAACCGCCAACCTTATCAAGTATTTCAACGATTTCTTTCGGGGTATAACGAGCAAGACCTTTTGATTCTTCTTTATCAACGAAATCCCTTACTTTCTTAATGAACTCGTCTTCCATTGTGATCTGATACCTGTTGAACATGTTTACATAAGTCTGGTTGATATAATTATAAAGCTTTTCTTTGATACCACCCATTACATCAAGCTTAACAAGTACTTCTTCAGGTAATTTGCTTTCTACTAAATTTAGAACCTTGTCTGCTGTTTCATTTAGTATTAACTTAGCTTCAGCAACTTTATCACGGCTCTCCTGAGCTAATGAATTTCTTGATCCAACCGCATTTGGAATTAATGGATCAACTTTATTCGGGCTTTTTGGAAACTGATTGACTGACATATTGAGAATCCTCCTTTACAATAAAAGACCTAATTTTAAATAAACAATAATACCTATTGTTCTACGCATATTTTTAAAGTACAATAACAACAAGGCTTAAATTGTCAAGATTTATTTTTCAAAATAATTGAAAAGTTTAAATAGCTTGAGCAAGCCATGCTAAATTCCAAAAAATTCATATGTTATCTATGATAATTTCGTCATAATGGAATAATTAAATTAAAACATTATGGGTCAATGCTATAAATATCAATTTATTTACTAAAATATTTAAAGGTAAAATTCTCAACCTTGAATATATCTCCGTCAAGAATGTAACCGTCAAACTGTTTATTTATCATCTGAATCTCATATCCACGTCCGCCCTGTATCGAAATAATTATTTCTTTGCCTGATTTCACAGCTGAAAGAATAAATGGTTCTGAAATATTCAATTCCTGAAGATAAAGATTGCAATCTGTATTCCTGCCAATAAATATTTTTCTTAAGTTAAACCTGGTCATTTTAAAATTATTTACATAAGGATTAAGAATTACATTATTCCAATACTCAAGCCTGCCTTTTATTTTTAATTTTGAAAAATAATTATTTATGAGAATAAGTATGACTATCAGCAATATAAGCAAAGAAATACCGATCAAAATATACATATTCTTTTTATTTTTCCATTCAAGCTGAGCAATATCGTCTTTTAAATTTTTTTCTATTGCATCTTTTACATTACCGTCAGTTTCTATGCGATAAGTATTTTTTGAAACAGCTGAAAGGTGTTCGGATAATTTCTGGCGTGCATTCACAAGCTTCTGATTGCTTTTTAATTCATTCAGTCCGACAAGAAAAATCCACCAGGAATTTTTATCACCGTATTTTGCAGCAATTTCTTTAATAAGTAATTTTTCATTGATATGAGCAGGCGGCGGATCATCAATACTGTCAGTCATAATAACTATAACCAGCTGCCTTCCATTTTTTTCTTTTTCAATTTCATCAGCTTTGGCAAAAACTTCACTCATCATTTCAAAAGTATAAGTCCATTGTCCGTTAGCTTCAGTTACGCTAATAAATTTCTTCAGGATATCTCTATCATTTTTATCATCAACAAGAACAGTCGGATAAATTTTTACTTTTTCATCAAAAGTTACAAAAGTTACCCTGTCGCCGTCTTTTAAGTTGTCAATATAAGTCTTTATGCTTGTTTTAACATTGTCAAAAATATTTTCACCGCCCTGCCCGACCATGCTCAATGATGTATCAAGAACAAGTATTACATCTTTATTACTGGCTGAAAATACTGGAACTGAAATGAATACTATAAGCATAATAAAGAATTTCAAAATGAATGTTTTCATATCAACCGGCCTGCTTTTTTAAAATTTTTATTACCAGAAATATTTTTCAGACAATAGAAATACCCTTTCTGTAGATTCACATAATTTATGGGTGAATGGATTGAGGATATATCTGCTATTAGTATTGAATACCATTTATTAAATAAATTTGTCAAGAAATTAATACTCTGTATACTCAACGTGCTTTTTAATATATTTCCTGTAATCAATCGTTAAAGGCTTAACTACATCGAGATATTCTGTCATTAAAATATAAAACCACATTGTAGTATCTTCTTTTGTTTCAAGCGCTATAAAATTTCTTTTTTCACGCCAGTTTTTAATTAATAACCCTGAATCAGGGAACATCATTATATCCATCTCATTTAAAGATTCAAGACCGGTGGAATTATAATATCCGATTACATCTTTTTTAATATCTGAAAATGAATAATCCGTTTCAAGAACAATTATAAAAGAAGGGATAGGGACTATGTTGTCTTCAGGCTGTGATTCAATAAATTTATTCAGCTTTTTAAATTCGGAAACACGGCCAAGTATATCTGAAAGCGATTTCCTGTTTAAATCCTGTATTATATGAATTGCACCGTATACCGCTTCGCATGGAATATAACCTCCGAACATCCTGGATGCATCCCTGCAGATATCCCTATAAATTATCAGATCAGCCCCTTCAGGAGAATACCCGCTTGAATCTACTGGTATTGATTTATCAATTTTCAAACCAGATGGAATAAGGCCTGAAAGCATTTCTTCAATAACATCAATATACTTATGATCTTTTAAATCAATTTTGCCTTTTGCAGCTTTTCCAGTTTTATTGGATGCTTTTAACTTTTTCTGTAGTTCTATATTAAATGCAGTAAAATATTTATTAAACATCTTTTCCTCTTATTTATTAAAATAGTATTCATTTTTTATAAATTAATCATAAATATTAAATTGATTTAATTCATTATTTTTTAAAAATCAATTATATTGATAAATGTCAATATAAAAAAATCTTGCATAAATATAAGAATATAAAATATCTGTAAAAGCCTGCATTGCTCGTGATGGATAGTCGTATTTTTGAGCCAATATTTATACGACTCGGGATCCTAAATCTGAAAGCCAAGGTTATGCTCCTTAACTGGAGAAAACCAGCCCTTTCATGCAGGAACCCACCTGGTTAACAGGTTCAAAAATCCTAATTCACACGGCAATGCGGGTAATTTAAAATTAAAGCTGCAAATTAATGATAAAAATAATAAACCTTTCAAAATCATTCGGGCCGCAGAATATTCTCGATGAAGTAAATCTTATAATAAATCCTAAAGAAAAAATCGGATTAACCGGAAGAAACGGTCACGGGAAAACCACGCTTATTAAAATTATTACAGGAGATGAACATCAGGATAACGGTGAAATACAGATACCAAAAGGGTATTCAATAGGATATCTGAAACAGCATATAAAATTCACAAAAAACACTGTAATCGATGAGGGATGCCTTGGCCTGAATGAACATGAAAAAGATGAAAAATGGAAGGTTGAAAAAATTCTTTCAGGTTTGGGATTTTCAAAAGAAGATATGAATAAAAATCCTCTTGAATTTTCTGGCGGGTTTCAGGTCAGGTTAAATCTTGCAAAGGTATTATCAGGTAATCCTGATATGCTGCTTTTAGATGAACCTACCAATTATCTTGATATTATATCAATCAGATGGCTTACAGATTTTCTAAAACAGTGGTCAAAAGAACTGATCCTGATTACTCACGACAGATCATTTATGGATTCAGTAAGCACTCATATTGCAGGCATACACAGACAGAAAATCAGAAAAATAGAAGGTCATACAGATAAATACTACGAACAGATTGCACGTGAAGAAGAAATATATGAAAAGACAAGAATCAATGATGATAAAAAAAGAAAAGAAATAGAACTTTTTGTTTCAAGATTCAGGGCAAAAGCCCGTCTCGCCGGACTAGTTCAATCAAGGGTTAAAGCTCTGCAAAAGCAGGATAAACTTGACAAACTTGAATTTATTAAAAATCTTGAGTTCCTTTTCAACTATAAAGAATTTCCGGCAAAAGTTTTAATGTCAATTTCAGATTTGGAATTTACCTATACAGATTCATTAAACAATTTAATTCAGAATCTGAATATTACAATCGGGAAAAATGACCGGATATGTATTATTGGAAAAAACGGCAAGGGAAAATCCACTCTTATAAAAATACTTGCCGACGGATTAAAACAGACGGGAGGAGAAATTATCAGGCATCCGGAAATTAAAATCGGATACTTCGCCCAGACAAATATATTAAATCTGAATGAAAATCTGACTGTTGAAGAAGAAATTACTTATGCAGGATCTGACCGGCAGAAAGCAAGAAATATTGCAGGAGCCATGATGTTTGAAGGTGATAATGCCTTAAAAAAAATTGGCGTACTTTCAGGAGGCGAAAAAAGCCGGGTTCTCTTAGGGAAAATTCTGGCATATCCGTGCAATCTTCTTCTTCTTGATGAACCGACCAATCATCTTGATATGGAATCATGCGATACCTTAATGGGAGCAATTGAGGAATTTGAAGGTGCAGTTGTTATGGTTACGCACAATGAATTATTTCTTCACACTCTTGCAAACAGATTTATTGTTTTCCAGAATAATGAAGTTACAGTTTTTAACGGCGATTATCAGTCTTTCCTCGATAAAATAGGCTGGGCAGATGAGGAGGAAAAAAGTTTAAAAGAAAATAAAGCTCCGGAGCAATCAAATAAAAAAGATATTAGAAAATATAAAGCTGATATCCTTTCAAGAAAAACAGCTGCTTTAAAGCCTCTAGAAATTAAAATTAAAAAAACTGAAGATGAAATAATTGAGAGTGAAAATCATATTTCACTCTATAATGAAGAAATTATTGCTGCATCTCAATCCGGAAACAGTTCAAAAATTCAGGAACTTTCAAAAAAAGTACATTCATTACAGGGGAAAATTGAAAATCTTTACATTGAACTAGAAAAAATATCACTTGAACATACCTGTCTTTTAAAAGGATTTGATGCGGAATTAAATTCATTGCTGTAGATTTAGACAAAATACAATAATTTATCAATTGTTTATAATTTAATTTACAGAAATTTGTAAATAAAATTATTGCTTTTACACATAATACATTATAATATAATTAAAAAAAATAATTGGAGAAAATTATGCCAAGATTATTTCATATATCAGTTCTATTAATTTCCATATTATTTATTCTTTCAAATACAAAAATTTCTTATCAGCAAACCTTTAAAACAAATGAAATTAAATCTGAAATATCAAAAACAGATGAAGACAAATATAAAAAGATTGTAGAAGAGAACATAGAAATAAATCAAAAGAAAGACGATTCTGTCCGCAATGCTTCAGTCGTGTTAATTATATTGATTATAACTAATATAATTATTTTCTATTTCATCAGCCAGAAAAAGAAATGTCCTTCATGTAAAAAAATATTTTCTTCAAAAGTCATAGAATGCTCACCTTTAATGAAAGATGATAGGATAATAAAAAAAACCGGCTTAAAATATTCTATTAAAAGAAAATGCATCTTTTGCGGTTATACGTGGGATACTGTTGAAAATAAAAAAATTAAGGTTTTTGAATCAGAAATTGATTTAATTTAAAAATACATGGATTACGATACTATCTATAAACCTGCTTTTACAAAATGCCCGTTGTGTGATTATTCACAGTTATCAGATCATTTTAATATTGATAAATATAAATACCGGTTTAAAACATCTAAATGCAATTCCTGCGGTTTCATTTTTATGAATCCTCAATTTACTGAAGAAATCATAAATAATATGTATGATATGAATTACTATTCCGGCAACTCAGATTACTCTTACCTTGACGAAAGGGAAATTTTCAACTACTCCGAATATGTCTGGAACAGCAGAATTGATTTTATAACAAAATATGTTCCTGGCGGAAATTTTCTTGATATCGGGTCATCTTTCGGGGGGCTGCTTCAATCTGCAAAAAAAAAGTTTAATACATTTGGAATTGAACTTTCAGAATACTCCGCACAGTATTCCAGAAAATTCTTTGGAGAAAACATACATAAAGGAACTCTCGATAACCATAATTTTGAATATAGCTCGATGAATGTTATAACCATGATTGAACTTATTGAGCATCTTGAAAATCCCGTTCAAGCATTAAAAGAATGCTATAAATTATTAAAAAAAGACGGATTACTTTTAATACAGACTGCTAACATGGAAGGTCTTCAGGCAAAAATGCTGAAAGAAAACTATGCTTATTACATGCCGGGACATCTGTCATATTTTTCAAAAAGAAATTTGAGGCAGATATTAAAACAAACAGGTTTTTCAAAAATTGAATTCTTTCATCCAGTGGAATTCGGACTTCTTCCTAAATTAAAAAAATCCTCACACTCATTTAAATCTATTCTCGACTATTCTGCATGGATAAGAATTTCCTTCTATCATTTAATAAGTAAAATTCATTTCGGAAATTTTGCCGCAACAAGTTCAATGGTAGTTTACGCTACTAAATAATAATTATTTTGTTTTTATATACGGCTTAAGTACATCCGGTATATCGAATGATCCGTCCTCTTTCTGGAAATTTTCAATGATTGCTGCCATTGTTCTGCCGGCAGCAAGGCCTGATCCATTCAAAGTATGTACAAAATCCGGTTTGGCGGTTTTATCTTTTTTATATCTGATTTTGGCTCTTCTTGCCTGGTAATCAATAAAATTTGAGCAGGATGATATTTCAAGATATCTGTCAAGACCAGGCATCCATACTTCAATATCATACGTTTTCGATGAAGATGCAGAAACATCTCCAGAGCATAAAAGCATTACCCTGTAATGAAGACCAAGCTGTTTTAATACTTCCTCAGCATTTAAAACAAGTTTTTCAAGCTCATCAAAGGAAGTTTCCGGTTCAACAAATTTTACAAGTTCAACTTTCTGAAACTGATGAACGCGCACAAGTCCACGCGTATCCCGCCCTGCAGAACCGGCCTCTCTTCTAAAACAGGATGACTGCATTGTTAAATATACAGGAAGTTTTTCTTTTTCAATAATTTCATCCCTGTATATATTTGTTATAGTAACTTCTGCTGTAGGGATCAGAGATAATCCATCTTTTTCGAGCCTGTAATATTCATCTTTAAATTTTGGAAACTGCCCTGTTCCAATCATACTCTCATCATTTACAATAAACGGACCGAATACTTCCGTGTAGCCATGAGAGGTTGTATGCAGATCAAGCATAAAATTTATAATAGCTCTTTCAAGTTTTGCTGCGAGGTCCCAGTAAACATAAAATCTTGCACCGGAAAGCTTAACTCCTCTTTCAAAATCAAGAATGCCGGATTCCGCTCCAATTTCAAAATGCGGTTTCGGTTTGAATGAAAACTCAGGTTTTTTTCCCCAGGACCTGATGAGAATATTTGATTTATCATCTTTACCTTCAGGAACGCTTTCGTGCAGAAGATTCGGGACTGATAAGATCTGGTCGTTGAACTGCTGATTAAGAATCTCAAGTTTATCTGTTAAAGATTTAATTTCATCGCCTATGCCTTCAATCTGCTTCATAATATCGGACACATCTTCGCCTTTTGATTTTCTTGCGCCGATCTCTTTAGAAGCAGAATTTCTTTTTTCCCTTAGTGTGTCGGATTCAGCAATAAGCTTTCTGCGTTCTTCTTCATTTTTTGCCAATTCAGAAATATTTACAACACCAGTCATATTTCTTTTATCTATCATTGAGCTGATTTCGCTGATATTATCTTTTATTTTTTTTGGATCAATCATATTGGACCTCTTTTCATTTTCATATTTAATAATTTTTTATATCAATAAGCCGTGTCAACAATTTTAAAATTGTTAAATGAATTTGATTTTTAATCATAAATAAAATCATCTTGACGGATTACTGATTTTGTACTTTTTATGAGGAAGAATTTCAGCACGGAATCGTACAATTTTAATGATAATTTGATTTTTATGATTTGTTAAAATAAAATTATTACTGCGGGTATAAACGGATATGCAGATTAAGGACTCGAAAAAAATTAAAAAAATTTGGTCAGAGACGGAATCGAACCGCCGACACGGGGATTTTCAGTCCCCTGCTCTACCGACTGAGCTACCTGACCACAAGACGAAATCAAAAATATTATTTAAGCAGTTTTTGTCAATAATAAAAATTGTTTTTCCCGTATTGTATATTTTTTTTATATTTCAGTCCGGTCTTTTATCACAGGAAATAATTTCAAATTCAACTCTTCAGCAATCCTGGGATTATTACCTGAAACAGGGTACTCTGCAGTTTCAGGCAGGAATGTATAATTATTCTATTGATAATTTTACAAAAGCATTGGAGCTGAATCCGGAATCCTATACAGCTTTAAACTATCTTGGGAAAATTTATTTATTAAAAAAAAACTATAAAAAATCTCTGGAATATTTTGAAAAATCAATAGTGATAAATCCGAAGCAGGAGGATATTCAGATTGAATCCGGCAAGCTGCAGGATTTATTTTCAAACAAAGATGCAGCGTTTACAAGATTCAAATCAGCAGCTGATATTAATAATGATAATGCTGAAGCTAACTTAAATCTAGTGAGGCACTATTACAGATTAAATGATAAAGAAAAATCGCTGTATCATCTCAATAAAAGTGCTGATATCAGCAGAAAAACCGATATAACCTGTTCAATTGAATCTCAGCCTTTTATAAAATCAAAAAAATTTGATCTTGCAATTGCCATGTATTTAAAGGACATAAATAAAAATCCGGGGAATATTTTAATACGCTATGAATTGCATGAATTATACAGAGAAAAGAAGGATTACCTAAAGGCTGCAGAAATTTTAGAGCAGATAATTTATTTAATCCCATTTGAAGAAAAGGCCTATATCTACCTTGGGCATATCTACTATGACAGAAAAATTACAGGAAACAGAAAATACTATATTGAAAAATCCATTAAATATTTTCAAAAAGCTCTTGAACTGAACCCAGATAATGCAGATATATACATGACACTTTCAATGATATACAGATCATTAAAAAACGACATCAAGGCTGATGAAATGGCAAAAAAAGCGGATAAAGCGGCTCACTGAATTTTTTTGGCTCTTCTTTTTAAAACCGGAACTGCCAGATCATTAGAATCTATATCCTCTAAATCTTTAAGGTTTTGAGGCTCAAGTAATGATACCAGAGTGTTGGCATCTTTTACTGTAAAAATTTTTCTGCTTTTATTAAAACTTTTTTTCTCTTTATAATTTATTTTTGATATATAAAATTTATCACCGGGTTTAACTCCGTCAAACAAACCCACATTAACCACTATGCCGTCTTCACGAAGTTTTAAAACTCTGCCTTTATATGGTATCAGATTAAAAATTCTTTTAGCTGCTCTTATGCTTAATCTTGGAATTGCTTCTTTTTCAGATTCAAATAAAGAAAACTGGCCTATAACAACGCCTCTGCTGAAATCGAGAATATTATAATTTGATGAAATACGTCCTCCGTTTTCATCAAATGTTCCGTATATTATATAATCCACATTCGCAATTTCGCCATTTTTCTGTTTCTCGCCAAGTGATGTCATTGCCTTCTCAAGCCAGCCGTCACCTGATTTCAGATCTTCTGCCAGATCATTTCTGTTTCTAATTCCGAGAGCTTCCATTCTACCGAATTGCCCTAAAACAAATGTTAAATTTGAAGAAATTACAGTACCGGTATCAAAATGATTTGCGACTTTTCCTTCTGATTCAAAATTCAATACAAGTATTTTCGGTACATCTCTTGGAGGGTTTTCCATTGAATACCCTTCAGAGTGATAAAGCTGATTCCTTCTTTGTATTATTGCAATATTGAGCTTTTCCTGATTGATTGAACTTGGATACAGCCTGAGAAATTCTTTAAGTTCATTTATATAGAATCTGTTGTAATCGAGTGTTTTATAATAATCCAATAATAATTCACGGGGTTCCTTCATCATAGGATTCATAAGAAGGGATCTTCTTAGATACATTAGAACCTCATCAGTAAAATGCTTTTTCTCCTTTTGTAAAGCAAGACTGTATAATTCCTTGGAAAGCATAACTCTGACAGGATTGCCGATTTTATATTCTCTATAAACAAAAAAATCTTCAATCCTGCTTCGCAGAATCGAATCCGAAGGAAATTTCTTTAATGCCTTTAAAAAATAATCTAAAGACTTATCCTGATCTCCGGACATATCATACGCAACTGCAAGATTATAAAGCATTGATGAATTATCAGCGCCTGCTTTTTCAAAATAGGCTGCAGCTGACGTATAATTTTTTTTAACAAGCATCATATTTCCATAAAGCCTGTTTGCCTGATAATTCTGTGGCTGTATTGACAAAGCATTTTTTAATGAATATTCAGCTTCAGAGAAATTGTCAGGATCTTCTGTGTGAAGATAGCTTTTAAATAAAATTTCAGCAAGTTTTACATAACCGGAAGGATTTTCAGTATTTGAATCTATTGCCTTTTCAATCAGCTTTTTTGAATCAGAAAGTCTTTTATCCGCAGATTTAATTTCAGCCAAAAGCAGCAAAGAATCATAATGATAAGGATTCTGGGCAAGAATACTTTCTATTTTTCTCTTAGCCCATATTTTTTTCCCCATCATATAATAAATATATGCTATACCATATTTTGCTTCGAGGTTTTCTTCTGACAATTTAATAGAATTTTCAAAAAATTCAAGAGCTTCAGTATATCTGCCGAGTCCTGCAAGAGTAAAACCAAGACCTGTATAGGATTCTACGGAATTTTTATCTTTTTTCAGGGCTAAACTGAATAAATCAAAAGCTTCATCATAAACTTCAATTCTGTAATATGCTGTAGCAAGTCCGATAATTGCTTCTTTATAATCAGGATTGTTTTTCAGGGAATTTTTGAAGCTGAAAACAGCCTTATAGCTGTCGCCTTTTTTTAAATGTTCCCAGCCTTCCTTATTAAATGAAACAGCATTTCCAGCATTGCTTTTTTGAATGTCAACAAATGAAAGAAGAGTTATAAATATAAATAATAAAACCGCAGCGCGGATTTTAATCATCATTACTCACCCGTTTATAATATTATGTCCCATTATAATTATTCAGGCTTTATAAAGTCAAGATAATTATTGTAAAATTAAACAGTTTGATTTTGATTTTTTTATAAATTTTAATCCGGCATGAAAAATATATTTTATTAAAAGAAAATGAAAATATCTTGATAAAAGAATGCTGTTTCCAACTATGAAAATCATGAATGATAAAATAATAAAATCTTCAATAAAAATAAAAAGGAACCCTGCAATATCCTTTTTCCTTTCAATTTTTTTTACTGGGGCCGGTGAAGCATATAATGGCGATTTATCAAAAGGATTGATTGTCTTTTCCATAAAAACCATAACTCTTATGATTTTCCCCCTGCTTGTTTTTCTTAAAGAATCAGATTCATATATTATTCCATTTGTCATTACTGTTTTAATAACAATTGTGCTTCAGATGTTTTCTGCTATTTATGCCGCTTATAAATCATATAAAATAAAAAAATCTACATTAAAAAAATATAACAATATAATATTTTATTTAATATTTATATTATTCAACTGTGTTATTTCAATTTATTCCATATCAATCATATTTTCTACAATTGGTTTAGTTTTGATTAGAAATAATGATAATATGCCTTCCATAATTCAGAAGAATGTTGTGCTGACTTTAAAATATCATCCGCACAAATTCAACAAAGGGGATTTGATAATAACTGAAAACGGGTCAATTTCACGGATAATTGCATTAGAGAATGAAAATTTTAAAATAATAAAAGACAATATCCGGATAGATAATTTTCCGGTTGAGAGAGAAATTCTTTCTGAAAATGATCTTAAAAAATATTCTGTTGAATTCGGCGAAAAGCTGGTATTTGAAATAAATAATAAAAAATATCCTGTTATATCGGATGAAAGCCTTCTTTCAGGTTCAAACATTAAAGATATTACAGTAAAACCCGGAAATGTTTTAACTGGCACGGATAACAGATCTATTAAAAATCAGTTTGCAGAAGTTCCCATAAATAAAATCAAAAGCAGGATTGAAGGCATTATTTTTTCAAATAACTGGAAACGGATTACAGCAAAACCTTTTGAACCGAAAAAAGCAGATTAATTCTTCTTATCATACTTCCAGGGCCATAATTTCAGGAGTCTGTCTTTAATGGATTTTTCACTTCCCTCTTCTCCTGGAAAATAAAAAACGGAATTCTTTATTTTTTCAGGAAGATATGTTTCCTTAACAAAATGCCCGTCATAATCATGGGGATATTTGTATCCGCTTCCATAACCGGATTTTTTCATCAGATCGGTCGGGGCATTTCTCAGGTGCATTGGTATTTCATGAATTTCAGCTGTAGCTGCTTTTTTTGCAAGACCAATGGCCATAACCGCAGAATTGCTCTTTGGAGATGATGCTAAAAATGAAACACACTGTGATAAAATAATTTCAGCTTCAGGAAGGCCGATATTTTTAACTGCAGTCATTGCAGATACCGCCAGATTCAATGCTGCAGGTGATGCGTTGCCTATATCTTCTGATGCAAAAATAACCATTCTTCTGGCAATAAATTCCGGATCTTCTCCTGATAAAATCATTCTTGCAAGATAGTATAATGCAGCATCAGGGTCAGATCCCCTCATGGATTTTATAAATGCAGAAATTGTGTCATAATGTTTATCCCCGGTTTTATCATAATATAAGACAGAATTTTTTACTGCTTCTTCAATTTCTGATTCAGTAATTCTGCCGTTTTTTGATATTATATATGACGATTCGAGAATATTCAGCATTCTCCTAGCATCTCCTCCGGAAATAGAAACTATTTTTTCTCTGACATTCTCATCAAACACAGGTTCTTTTTCTGCAAACAGTTTGTCTTTTTTTACAGCTCTGTTTAGAATTTCAATAAGATCATTTTCTGTATGCTTGTTAAGTCTAACAACTCTTGTTCTTGATAATAGCGGAGAGATTACGCTGAATGAAGGATTTTCCGTTGTTGCTCCGATTAAAATCACATCGCCTGATTCAACAGCACCTAGAACTGCATCCTGCTGAGCTTTGTTGAATCTGTGAATTTCGTCTATGAAAAGCAGTGTATTTTTTCCATACGCCCGGTTTTCTTTTCCATGCTCGATAATTTTTCTTACATCTGCGACACCTGCAGATATTGCGCTTAAAAAATAATAATCCATCCCGCACTGAAGAGCAATTATTTTAGCAAGGGTTGTTTTGCCTGAACCCGGTTCACCCCAGAATATAACAGAGAAAGGAGAACCTTTATCGATCATTGTTCTAACAATTTTCCCGGGTGAAAGAATATGCTCCTGGCCCACAAAATCTTCTAGGGTTTCCGGTCTCATTCTTTCAGCAAGAGGTGTGCCGTTTATTTTATTTTCTTCTTTCATACCAATCATTAAAA
>CAYMPH010000014.1:0-110186 GCA_964392365.1 uncultured Leptospirales bacterium | reverse complement strand
GAGAAAAAATAATGAGGGTTCTTCTTCTATGCTACCGCGGAAATCCATTCTGCGGGGGGCAGGGGATATATATTTATAATTTATCAAAGGAACTTGCAAAGCTCGGGGTTTATGTTGATGTAATTACTGGACCGCCCTATCCTGATTCAATGGATGAATGGGCTGAAGTTCATAAGCTCGACAATCTCAATATGTGGGCTGTTAATACTAAAGACATTCCTTATGAGAAACTTGTTCGCGCATACTCTCCATGGAATTTTGTAGACTATGTTTTAACCAGGCTTCATGTTTTTCCTGAAATGCAGACATTCAGTATGAGAGCTTTTTTTTATCTGAAAAAACTTTTAAAGACAAAATCATATGATATTATTCATGATGTGAATTCAATCGGCTGGGGACTTATCCCGATGAAGGGTTTCGGTATTCCGATAATTACCACAATACACCATCCGTTAACGAAGGACAGGGAAGCTGACCTGATGATGGCGCCGACTCTATGGACGAAAATTGCGGTGCTGCTTTTTTATCCGATTATAATGCAGAGGATTGTTATTAACAGCATTGATAAGGTTATAACATCTTTTAATGAAGGAGTCGGTGAACTTCAAAGAGCGTTTGGATTGAAAAAGGAAAAAATTACTGTTGTGTATAACGGTATGGATACAGATGCTTTTCAGAATACCGGAGAAAAAAGAAATTCAAACAGAATACTTTTTGTCGGTAATACTGAAGATTTTAAAAAAGGTCTGATTTATTTATTTGAAGCTATGACTATGCTTCCTTCAGATATAACACTTTTAATTGTTGATGACGGACCGCCTAAAAAACTATCAGCAGCCGGTATGATTAAAAAATTCGGCCTTGAGGACCGTGTTGAATTTACAGGGAAGGTTGACATTGAGGTTCTGGTCAGCCTGTACAGTAAAGCTCCTCTTGTTGTGATGTCTTCTCTTTTCGAAGGTTTCGGGCTGCCTGCTGTTGAGGCAATGTCATGTAAAACCCCTGTTGTTGTTACAAGAGCAGGAGCTTTAAATGAAGTTGTTGATGATAATTGCGGAATTAAGGTTCCGATGAAAGACCCGAAAGCGCTGAGCGATGCTATCATTAAACTGCTGAATGATGCTGAGTTAAGAAAAAAAATGGGAGAAAAAGGCAGAGTGCGCGCTGTAGAAAATTTTTCCTGGACCTCATGCGCAAAAAATACACTAAATGTTTATGAATCGGTCATTAACGAATACAGGGGCAAATTATGAAAATCTGTCTGTTGAGTTACAGGGGAAATCCTTTCTGCGGAGGTCAGGGGATTTATGTTATGTATCTTGCACGCGAGCTTGTCAAGATAGGCCATGAAGTCCATTTAATATCAGGTCCGCCTTATCCCTATGATGTTGAAGGCGTAATTATGCATAGAATTGAAAATGAAAATTATTTCAATAATACAGATTTTATTGATTTGAAAAGGCCGTTTGTTACATTTTCACCTATAAATTTTTACGAGTTTATTGCTTCAAAAATGGGGATATTCCCTGAGATTGAAGCATTTTCATTCAGGGTGTTTTATAAACTGCGCGAACTTTTAAAAACTCATTCATTTGATATCATACATGACAATCAATGTCTCGGATACGGTTTTCTGCTGATAAAACTTTTAGGTGTTCCTTTTGTATCAACAATACACCATCCTCTAAATATAGACAGGGCAACATGGTTTGAGTATCCGTCGGATTTTCTGCTGAAAATAAAACGCGTTCTATACTATCCGCTTCTGATGCAGAAAATTGTTTCCAACCGGATGGATAAAATACTGACCGTTTCTCACGATTCTGCAGTTGAAATCAGCAATGCGTTTGATATTAATCCGAATCATATTAAAGTTGTGTACAACGGTCTAGACAGCGGAATGTTTTATCCTGTTGCAGGAATAAAAAAAATTCCAGGCAGAATTATTTTTGTTGGAAATGTTGAAGACAGAAAAAAAGGCATTATATATCTACTTAAAGCAATGACTCTTACGAAAACTAAGGTTACACTCACGATCGTTGACGGAGGATCTCCTAACAGGAAATATATTCCGAGATTAATTGAACGATACAATCTTCATGACAGGGTGACATTTACTGGGAAAATATCTGTAGATGAAATGATCAGATATTATGCTGAAAGCGTGATTGCTATAAATCCATCATTATATGAAGGCTTCGGGTTCCCTGCAGCAGAAGCTATGGCATGCGGCATTCCTGTGATTGCATCAACTGCAGGCGCTCTTCCCGAGGTTGTTGGCGAACATCTTAAAACAGCATACCTGGTTCCTCCGCGTGATCCTGAAGCAATTGCTGAAGGGATTGATTATTTTTTCGATAATCCGGATATAATGAAAAGGATTGCGAATGCAGGAAGGGAGCGGGTATTGAAAATTTTTACATGGGAAAATGCTGCAAGAGAGACAGCTGATGTATATAAAGAGGTAATAAATGCTTACAGTTGATTTTGACAGGCTCGCTGTAAGAAAAGGCGATGCTGCACTTGACGCCGGCTGCGGTTTCGGCAGGCATTCCATGGAATTTTTGAAAAGAGGCGCATCAGTTTACAGCATGGATCTTGATCATGAATCTGTAAGAAAAACAAGATTTATACTTGCTGAAATGAAAAGGCAGGATAAATCACAAAAAGGTTATAAATTTTTATCTCTGAATGGAAATGCAATGGGCATGCCTTTTAAAAATGATTCATTCGACCGTATAATCTGCTCTGAAGTAATGGAACATGTATCTGATGACAGGCAGGCCTGCTCGGAACTTTTCCGTGTTTTAAAACCGGGTGGAAGAATTGCAATTACTGTTCCGACTTATTTCAGCGAGCTGCTTTACGATTCTCTGACATTTGAATATTTTTCCACACCCGGAGGTCATATCAGGAAATATACTCCTGTACAGCTTGCCAATATTATGAGAGATTGCGGATTTGAAATTTATGCTATAGATTTTAAACACGCTTTCCATACAATCTGGTGGATGATCAGATGCGTAGTGGGGCTTCATCTTGAAAATCACCCTATGACAAAATCATATCATAAATTCCTTCATTTGGGATTAATGTCAAAGTTTATGAGGCGCATGGAGAATTTTTTTGATTATTTTTTCTCCAAAAGTGTTATTATTTACGGATGGAAGAGGTAGCGGATTGAATATCCTTGTCATTCCCGCAGATGCGGGAATCCAGGTTTTTAAATAGTAAAAATTTTTTAAAAATGAATCCAATTTATGTGAATTTTTTATAAGTAATTATATTATTATATATTTGATGTAAATGGATCCACACGATGGTACAGGCCATTGTCTGCGCAGGGATGATAAAAAAATAGAATGATATATGATCGAATACAAGGGGAATATTTTATGATAAATATAGATTTCGGAAAAATGGGCGGCATGATACCGGCAGTTATACAGGATTATAAATCAGGCGAAGTTCTGATGGTTGCTTTTATGGATGAGAAAACTCTCAAACTTACTCTCGAGACACGCAAGACCTGGTTTTACAGCAGATCACGATCAAAGTACTGGATGAAGGGCGAGGAATCAGGCAACACTCAGGAAGTAATGGAGGTTCTTACTGACTGCGACGCTGACACTGTTGTTGTGAAGGTTAAGCAGAATGGCCCTGCAGCATGCCACACAGGCAACAGGAGCTGTTTTTTCGTTAAATGGGAAGACGGGCAATGGGTTGAACATTCAAATCCTCTTTTTGATCCCAAGGAGGTTTATAAAAAATGAGTAATATTCTAAAGCTTGGTATTCCAAAAGGAAGTCTTGAAAATTCAACGGTTGAACTTTTTAAAAAAGCAGGCTGGCGGATAAATATTTCTTCTAGAAGTTATTTCCCGTCAGTTGATGATGATGAATTAAACTGTAAACTGATAAGGCCTCAGGAAATGGCTAAGTATGTTGAGCGCGGTACAATAGATGTTGGAATTGCCGGGCGCGACTGGGTTATGGAGAATAACTCTGATGTAATTGAAGTGTGCGAGATGGTTTATTCCAAAGTATCACGCAAGCCCGCGCGATGGGTGCTTGTTGTGACTCAGGATTCGAAAGTGCATAAACCTGAAGATCTCAATGGAGCTACAATCTCAACAGAACTTGTTGAATTTACAAAGCGCTATTTTGCTGAAAGAAAAATTTCTGTAAATGTGGAATTCTCCTGGGGCGCTACCGAAGCAAAGGTGGTGGACGGTCTTTGCGATGCAATTGTTGAAGTAACAGAAACAGGATCAACTATCAAGGCAAATAATTTAAGGATAGTTTGCGATATGATGGAATCAGTGCCTGTAATGGTTGCAAATAAATCTGCATGGGATGATCCCTGGAAAAGAGAAAAAATAAAAACAATTTCCACTTTGCTGTTATCTGCTCTAGCAGCTGAGGGAATGGTCGGCCTTAAAATGAATGCCCCGCATGATAAAGTTGACTCTATAACTGGAGTTCTGCCGAGCCTGAAAAATCCTACTGTATCGAATCTTTATAAATCCGACTGGGTTTCCATTGAAAGCATTCTTCCTGAAAAGGATGTAAGGAAAATCATACCGGAGCTTATTAAACTCGGTGCTGAAGGAATTGTTGAATATCCGTTAAATAAAATAATTTAATAAATAAGATAATAAATTTTATGTATTATTAATAAAAAAAAGCCGCTGATTCGCGGCTTTTTTTTATTAAATATTTTAATTTTAAATTATTTCCACTCAGCAGCCTGTACTTTTTTCTTAAGATCTTTAGCTTTTACTTCATAAATAACTTCGCAGTTATCTTCTTCGTCGTATGTGAAGCTCTGAACTGATCCGCCTTTAATAACTCCCTGAACTTCCTGAGCTATTGCAATTCCAGTCATTTCGAAATCTGACATGCCTGAAGCGCCTTCAATTTTTGAACCTTTGAATTTCTCAAGAACCTGATACTGTGCATTTAGTACAGCAGCTCTTTTTGCACTTTCTCTTCTCTGAATCTTATTAGTTAGGGTTTTTTTAGCTATTCCAGCTGCAGCGATTCTGTATGTATCATTATCTACCCACTGCTCATTTTTGAAGGTTTCACCTTTAACTGTTCCGCCTGGTTTGCCGCCATCACAAGATGTGAACACGAAAGGCAGGGCAATTATAAGAGCTATTCCTATCATTAAAGCTTTTTTCATGAAAAATCCTCCTGATTGTTTTTAGTTATCAATATTATAACACTGATAACAAATTTAATAGTTACTTTGCATATTTTCAATATTTAAACAGTATAATAAGACTTTTAGTTTAAGTCAACAGAAAATTAAAGAAAATACTGTGATAATTGTAATTAAAATATATAAATTTGAAATTATGTATATTTTTATTCGAATATTTTCTTTGATGTCATAGTTAAAAGAACAGTAATTATTACTAAATTTAATATAAACCATAAAAAACTGATTTCTCTTGAACTGCCCCAGTTGCTGATCAGCATTGAACCTGCTCCAATTCCAAAACCAAAAATTAATGACTCATTATATTTCAGAACAAAATTTGCAGCTGTGTCTGAATAACTTACTGATTCAGTAACCCTTGTTGACTCAAAACTTTTCTTTAGAACTGGCAGTCCTGCAAATACAGCTCCGAATAATATTGCTGAATTTGCAAACCAATGGTATGAAACTGCAGCAGGAAGCATGCCGATAAGTGAAGATAATATCATTGTTACAAAAAACATTACGAAAGAATATTTTTCAGATATTTTACCGAGAAACTTAGGTAAAAAAGTTACTACTCCTTTAAGTTCTTCTCTGGTATATTGTTCTTTTGACATTATCAGGGAAGAATAATAATATGCAACAATTACTACTAAAATAAAAATTATATAAATAAGAACAAATTCTAACACGGCTATCTCCTTGGAAGAGTTTACTGTTTGCTTCTTTTATTAAGCAAAATTTTTATTAACGGTAATAAATGATTTATATTTAAAAAAGTCAATTAATTTTAAATAAGAATTCATTATAAAATACGCTTGACCGGTAAAATATTAGAAGCAATATTATAGACGGTTTAAAAATATTCGGGAAAAATTTTAAAATGTTGAGGCTTGATATGATTAAAAAAATTGCATTTTTATTGATTGCTGCATTTATGTTTTCCTGCGCAGGCGGCCAGAAAGTTGATACAAAAACCGCAACTGTAAAAAAAACAGAAGCAGAAGCAGTTCTTGGATGGTCTGATAATGATACATATACAGTAAAAGCCCAGGGGAAAAATGCGGAAAAAGCAAAGGATAAAGCTATTAATAAAATTTTCAGAGATATAGTTAATGTAAGGGTTTTAAATAAAAGTCCTTACTCTGATATAAAGAATATAATGTCGGAATTCAAAGATCCGATTGAAAAGGGAAAAGTAATTTCTGAAAATCAGAATCAGGATGGTGTTGAAATAACTTTTCAGATTCATGAAAAAGATCTTAAAAAGAAATTTGAAAGAAAATAAATCGAAGTCCTTCAAAATGCCTTTTTATGTGTAAGAACAGGAGATATGGGGAAAGATGAGATAGGGAGATATTAATAAATTTAACTAAAAAAGCATAATGCTTTTAATTTTCCAATAATTTTATCCCCATTATCTCGTCCATCTCTTGATCCCCCTTTCTTACACATTTTTAATATAAGTTAATTCGAAATACAAATCATTCTAAATAAGTTTAAATTTAATCCAGCCAGCATACTTATAAAAATCACACATAACGTTTTTATCTCATAAAATCATACATTTTCTTCGATATTAACTGTATAATCCTGTTAATTACAAAATTTTAATGTGACAAATTATTCAGGCGGTGAGGAATGAAAAATATATATATTTTTTTTATGATATCAGCAATACTATTTAATGCCTTAAATCTTTTTGCTTTTCCTGAGAAACGTTTAAAATGGTGGAACGCCAGGCTGAAAAAAATTGAAACCAAAATAGAAAAATCAAAAAATCCAGGTGGGCCATATTCACAGATAGCTGATATTCTTGAAAAAGAAAGGGAGTCTGCCAATAAAATAATTTCAGTTCTTGATGCGGATAAAAAAAATAACGGTTCGCTTACTAATGAAATAAAAATATTTTCTGACGAAGAACTAAGCCTGGAAACAGATAAAACTCTAAAGGGAATTTTTTCTATTTATTATTTATCTCTTTATTCAACTGAACCATTTAATATGGATAATATTGCAGAATTGAAAAGTTCTGTTAAAAAGGAACTGGCTGTTCATGAAAAATTCAAATCAATAAATGATTCAGGAATTCTTGCAGTTGAAGCGGCAGAGAAGAAAATTACTCAGGCAGAGTGGAAGCGGATATGTTTTGAAACTATGCTTTCAGCATTAAAATCAGATGAAGAGGAAATTTATTCAAAATTAAAAGTTTCAATTTTAAAAGAATTAAAAAAATCCATTGCAGGTAAAGAAAGCAACAGCAGGGAAATTGAAGATAAAATTTTAGCATTATCAGGTAAATATCTTTCAAAGCAGGAAATACTTTCCTGTTTTACAATAAAAGATTCTGAATTAAAAAATTCATCAGACTGGAGATTGATAAAAAACAGGCTTACCGGTGTAAGAAATTTCAATGATAATATTATTGAAGAATTCAGGAAACAGATTTCATTAAACACTGACTATTTGAAGTTTATTGAATATCTGACTGAAAGCTCAGTCTCAGCTGCATTAAAATTAAAAGCAGTACAGCCGGAGTTTGAAAATACAATTGTTAAATCCGGAAATCTGATTACAGCTATTGGAGAATCATCAAATTTTGATATCAGGACTTTACCGGGTGTTGTTTCTGAGGATGTAAGAAAAATTAAGGAAATAAAAAGAGAATTCAACAGCTCTTTAAGTTCGATTAAAAAAGAAATTACTTCATCGTATGGCGAATATCTTTCTGAAAAGGGAGTCTCATCTAAAAAAAATATAGCTGAAAAGAAAAATTTAAATTCAAAAATTGCCCACGTCGAGCTTGAATCAATTTTAAATTCTGCTAAATCTTATGCAAAATATTATGAAAGTTTAAATTATTCCGAGGAAATAATTACCAGGCTTGCAGTTGTGTACGATATACTCATGAAAGATGCCCTCAAGGGTAATGTCACACAGGAGCTTGATCTTGTAATTAAAAATAATTCTATTCTTGGAAATATTGACGGATTCAACAGAGAAAAATTTAATTCTGAACTTACACTTAAATCTCTGATTAGAAAAGATCTATTGGCTGAAATAAAAACTTTGAATAAACTTATTGATGATTACAGGCATTCCGGAATTTCTCTAAATGCAAAACCTACAGCTGAAGAAATCAATGATCTTTCAGTTAAAGCCCAAAAAAGAATTGATGCTAAAATAGGGAAAATATTTTTTAATGAAAATAATCTGTTTGATGCTGATATTAAGGCTGCAAATGAGTTAGCAGTAATTTTAAACAGAAACTCATGGGATACATCTGATAAAAACTACGGAGTATTATTTAAAATTAATGAAATCGGATCTGAGATAAGATTGCCTTACGGATGGATAGAATATACCGGAGATAATTCAAAAGGCATAATACGTGAATTCAATGACCGGGAAGGCAAGGCATCGATCAGTATAAATTCCATATCCATTGAAAACGAATCTCTATCGGAGGCATCAGACAGATGGGCAAAAGATAAAGGGTTAATAAAACTTAAAAGCAGATGGGATGACGGGAGTTCAGACAAATACTGGTTTCAGTCAAAAACAAAAAATTCAATGGTGGTTGATTCATACGCATTAATTAAAAATGGAAAAGCATATATTATTTCAGCTATGTGCGATAAAAACAGGTATCATTTTTTCAAGGAAAAACTTGATGAGCTGGTCAGATCTGCAGTGAAGTAAATTCTTCCATCTGATTCCAATTTCCTTTGAAGGTGAATTTCTGAATGGATTCATCGAGCTTTTTTAAAAATTCATGTCTTGGAATATTTACCGCTCCCAGGCTTTCAAGATGATCTGAATGAACCTGGCAGTCTATCAGGGAAAAATTCAGTCTTTTTAATATTTTAACAAGTGTGATAAATGCAGCTTTAGAGGCATTGGCTTCACGCGAGAACATCGACTCTCCGAAAAACATTGAACCGATACTTATTCCGTATAATCCTCCAAGAAGTTCTTCATTTCTCCATGCTTCGATTGAATGAGCAAATCCTATCTTGTGAAGTTTCACATATGCTTCAATCATATCCTTTGTAATCCAGGTTGATCTTTCTTTTTTTCTGGGCAGACTGCAGGCTGTTATGACTTCCCTGAATGATGTATCAAACCTGATTTCATAAATATTTCTGTTCAGAACCTGTTTCATGCTTTTGGAAATTTTCAGATCATCCGGGAAAAGCACAAAACGAGGATCCGGGGACCACCAGATAATCGGATCTTTTTTTGAAAACCACGGGAAAATTCCTCCTGCATAGGCTTCAATAAGCCTTTCAGGTGTAAGATCCCCGCCAACAGCAATTATGCCGGAATCATCAGCAAGTGATGCTGACGGGAAAAGCGGTGTTTCGTTTAATTCAAATACAGGCATTTTACTTATATCTTACCGGAGGATAGTAATCTTTATAAAGAAGATGGGTTTCAATTAGTTTTTCACCGGAGAATTTTTTCCTGTAAACAAAAATCGTGATACCCTGTCTTACTCTGCCTGAAATATTATTATCAACCGGCACAGCAGTTTCATCTTCTTCAGTGAATATTTCCCAGGTAAAATTATTTTTTGATGCTGATTTTATGCTTACAGTAAGATTTTTATCATTCATATCAGCATAAACAATTAAATCAGAATTATTCAGATTTTTTATTTTTAAATCTTTCTTGCCGAATTTAATCGTGGCATCCAGGCCAAGCGGAACATAAGTTACAGGCTGATGATGTCTGTGCCGCTCAACTATAACGCAGCCCGCCTGCAGAAGTGCGTTGAACAAAGTGGAAGATACCTGGCATATTCCGCCGCCGGGCTCCATCCTTGCGCCGTCTGTATATAATACACGTCCATTTACATAACCATTTGAAATAGAACCTTCACCTGCTGTTTCATTAAATGAAAATACAGATCCTGATTTTATTATAGTCCCATTAATTTTGCCTGCAGTTATATGTATATTACGCTTTACATCTTCATCCTGATCAGCAACTGATGAAGAAAAAGATGAGATTAAATTCTGTTCTTCACCGGTTAATGGATTGCCGGAGATTAAAAGAATAATAATTAATTGAAATAATATCAGTATATTTTTTTTCATAGATTTAATATGCATTAGATATGAATATTCAGCAATTAATATTTTATTGACAAGTGAATATTTTTAATTTTAATAAATAAAAATCCGGAGGATATATGAGAAAAATACTTTCTATATTATGCATATCTGTGCTGGTTTTTTCATCTTCATGCTCAAAAAAAGATAATCCGATTGAATCAATTGAAACAGGGTCTGATCTTTCGAATTCAGGAGCAATTAAAAACAACAGTCTTGATTTTATATTCCCAGAATTTAAAAAAAACGGAGAGGTTAAGGATTTATTCAATTACATTTATTTCAAAGGGGACACGATCTGTTTTTCGGTTAAGGCTGATATCAGACTGAATCCGGATAATACTTCTGTTTTTTTTATCAATCCGGTTGACGGGAAAAGATATAAAGCAGAAAGACTGGATTTTCATGAAAACAGAGCTTCCGGTTTTTCACTTGTCGGTTCAGTTATGGAACAGTTTTATTCAGCAAGATTAAATGAAGCTATTCCTGAAAAACATTTCTGCTGCGATGAAATTCCTTTTGATGTTGTTGCAGAAGTTAAATCTAATAACAAAATTTATGAGCTAAGAAAAAAATCAAAGTTTGCACTAAGATATAAGTAAATATGATTTTTTACTTGAATTTGAATCTGACTTCAACAGTTTTCTTGAGTGCATCAAGATGCGTTCCAACGAATGATCCAACATAAAGACAAATTATAAAACCCCAGACTATATTTAGCGGAATTTCCATTGTTCGTCCGTATTGTTCCTTAAGCCAGATAAATGGAGTGCTGTAATTTAAAAGAACTATTGCTGAACAGATTACAGCGCCGGTTATCAGCCATTGCCATAAAGAAACTTCTTTAAAATATGGATTTGCAGTTAAATTTATTTCATTCATGATATTTTCAGTCATGCTGTTTGTTTCAAAAGGAGAATTGATTTTTAAAATATCCATAGTTTCTCTCATTGCGAAAGCTTCAGCTCTGCATTTTGAACATAGAAAAAGATGAATTTTTATTCTTACAGGAATTCTGCTGTTATCTTCAAGTTCCAGATATTCATCCATTATTCTGTTACATTTCATTGTAATCCTCCGCTATTGTTCCCTTGAGCTTGGAATGAATCATTTTTTTTGCTCTAAGGACATTCGATTTAATAGTATTAACAGGCATTTCAGTTACTGCGCTGATATTTTCGTAAGACATGCCCCAGTAAAAATATAAATCAACACAGATTTTATAATTATCCGGCAGATCCGATATTGCCTCATTCAGGATTTTTTTTATTTCATTTCTGAAATGAAAATTTTCCTGATCAGGATATTTTGAAAAAACAATATTCTCGTTTAATTCCTGAGTTTCCCTGGATGATCTATTGTTATCAATCGCCAGATTGTATGCGATTTTTACCATCCAGTGCTTAAACGGCGCTGAACCTTTATATTTATCAAGCTTTCTGAAAATATTTAAAAAAAGGTTCTGTGTGAAATCTCTCGCGTCGTCTTCGTTTTTAGTGAATCTGACTCCAATCGAAAAGATTTTGTTTTCATATCTCTGAACAATATATTTGAATGATTGGATATTTCCGTTCAGAACCTCTTTTATTATTTCTTCATCGCTCGCAAGATCATAACTTTTTATCATTAAAAATCTTCCGTCTGAGGATAAAGAATATTGTAAGGCTAAGACCGATTGAGAGGGGAAGTAAACCGCTCAAAAGGCTGTAACCCAATCCTTCTTTCAGCCAGAAAAATAGAGAAAGAGTTATTCCCACACCATTTAATATCAATCCGGAAAAAATGCTTAATGCATCTATATCAAGCGGATTTCTATTTAACATCCCTTTCTCAATCAATAAAATCTTCTGTTTGTGATTGAAAATTATGTATAAAAATAAAACTACACTTCCCATTACAATACCCACTATGGGTATAACAGTAATTATTACCTGTGCAGCTGCTGATGGAATATTATTATCCATTTATGACTCCTTTGGAAATATTAAGCAAATATATCCAGTGTATCATAAATGTGAAGCTCTTTTTTTAATTCAGCAATGCGATTTTCGCAGTAATTATCGAAATCTGCAAGCCCGTCTTTTACATGCTGTTTTACTTCAACTGCCAGATGGGTGTATTTATTCATAACTGACGCTTTAATTGAAGCATATGCTGCTTCCGCATCAAATACTGCCTGGAGTCCTTTCCCTTTCATAACTTTAAGGAATTCCCTGTTAAACTTCTCTTTTGTTTCTGATAAAAGGGCATTAAATTCGTCTGCTTTAATTATATCTTTTGTTATTTTGAAAAAATGGTAACCTTTTATTGACATGGCAATTGCTTCAGGGAAAAGTCTCGGCCTTTTCAATAAAGTTTTAAATAAAAATTTAAAATATGTGAGGCTGTATTTGGAAAAACCCTGCTTAAACAATGATTTAATAAGTGATTTTAAATCATTATACTGGATATTTCTATAAGAAACTTTTTTCTGAGGAAGTTCTTTAATAAGAGAAAAAGCTCTTTTGAAATAGTTTTTGGGTGAATAAAGTTTTGTTATCATATTTTTATATCCTTCTATTAATTTTTTTTCATTCATAACAGGTGTAAAATTTAATTTTAAATCATGAGTGTTGTTTCCTGAAGAGGCAGATAGCAGCCTGTTCTCTTTTTGAAGTCTTCTATAAAGCTGTGTATTCGGAAGAGCTAAAAGCATACCCATCATTGCAGTTGGAATGCCTGCATTTTGAATAAAGTCGAACTGCCTGTCGAAAATAGTTTCGTCATCTGTATCAAACCCTACAATAAAACCTCCAGTGACTTCCATACCGTGTCTCTGGATTTTTTTAATGCTCTGGATCATGTCTACTTTCAGATTCTGGCCTTTCTGGGCTAACGCAAGTCCTGCTGCATCCGGTGTTTCGATTCCTACGAACAGCATATCAAATCCTGCAGTCTGCAGGAGTGAAAGCAGTTCATCATCGTCTGCACAGTTTATACTTGCTTCTGTAAAAAATGAAAACGGGAATTTCTTATCTTTCTGCCATTCGATAATATCTGAAAGAAGCTCTTTTACCTTTTTTTTATTGCCGATAAAATTATCATCAACAATGAAAAGCGAGCCGCGGAAACCTGAATCATATACTGCATCAAGTTCCCTGATAAACTGCGGGCTTGTTTTTGTTCTGGTGATTCTGCCGAACATTTCAATTATATCGCAGAATTCACAATTAAAAGGACAGCCTCTTGAAAACTGCAGAAGCATGTTTGAGTATTCATTAACTTTTATCAGGTCAAATCTTGGAATCGGAGTTGTGGAAATATCCGGCTTAATATCGCTTGTGTATATTTTT
This sequence comes from uncultured Leptospirales bacterium, assembly GCA_964392365.1. Taxonomy (GTDB): domain Bacteria; phylum Spirochaetota; class UBA4802; order UBA4802; family UBA5550; genus CAYMPH01. The sequence continues at coordinate 96,529 of CAYMPH010000014.1, read as the reverse complement.
TTAGCGCTGCCGTTTTTATAATCCTCGAGAAATTCTTTTAAAGTAATTTCTCCTTCATCCAGAATAAAATGATCAACATTTTCTATCAATTTTTGAGATGATGTCGGATACGGGCCTCCTGCAACAACAGTTCTGCCGAGACTTTTAGCAAGCGCTGCTGCTTTTGCAAAAGATTTTTTCTGTATAATCATTGCTGATAAAAATACCAAATCAGCATTTAAAATATCATCTTCTTCCAGTTTATCAATATTCATATCAATGAGTTTAACTTCAAAATTATCCGGAAGCATTGCTGCAATTGTCATAAGGCCAAGCGGCGGGAATGCGGATTTCTTTCCGATAAATTTCATCGAATGTTTGAAACTCCAGTATGTTGAAGGGAATTTCGGGTAAACCATTAAAACCTTTGTTTTCATCTTTTCCTCGAATAAAAATTTACTGTATCAAGGATAAAGACGGGAGTATGGTGAAAAAGGTTGCAAAAAAATCAGACGCGGGTCAATTCTTCGAGTTTTGATAGATTTTTTAAAGCTTCTTCTTTAGAGCTGCCGCAGAGTTCAGGAGTGGGGGTATAATTTATGCAAACTGAAGGCCGTTTTTCATATATAGAACATTCATTATTTGCTGTTACATGAATGCATTTTATTCCAGCGGGTTTTCCCAGGGGCATTCCGGGAATTGGCGATGATATTGATGGAGCTGTGCAGCAGGCTCCGCATTTATTGCAGTTCATTTGTATATGTTGTTTTCAGGGATTTTTTGATCAAGATTTTTATTTATAATCTTCTATTGAATTTAAAACAATAACCTCCTTCAATTAATTTTGATGAAGGAGGTAAAATTGTAATTTTTACAGTGTCTATTTAAAATATTTTTTAATATATCTGTCTATAGAAAAAGCACCGCTTCCTTTGAGCATTGTAATAATAGCTAAACCGATTGCAAGTATATGATATTCAAATCCCTCTCCTGCCTGTTTTCCAAACCAGTTCATAAAAAAACCATTCTGCAGATGAACCATAAATACTGCACCAAGCATTGTTAAACCAATGCCGAACGCCATAAATCTTCCGAAAAAACCTGCAATAAGTGCTATAGATCCGAGAGATTCGCCGAGAATAACAAGAATTGCAATAAGAGCCGGCATTCCAGAGCTTGTAAAATAATTAAAAGTTCCGCTAAAACCGTTTCCTCCGAATAATCCGAATAATTTCTGAGCGCCGTGTGGAAACATTACAAATCCGAGGGTTAGTCTGGCGAACAAAAGGCCGATATCATTATCAGTATTTATTAATTTCTCAATTAAGTTTTTCATTTTGCTCTCTCCTTATAATCTATTAAAGATATTATTAAAATACTAAAGTTTCTATTATAAGTCAATAAAATGTTCAATATTAATTTTAGTATTATTGTTTTACCAGGAATTTTTTAATTATCAATAATTATAACTGAATTATAATTTTCTATCAGTTTTTAAACAAAAGTAAAAAATTTGACATTTTATTCATTTGAAATAGATTAGTGTGCTATCATCAAAATAATAATGGAGAAATTTATGAGCGAAGAAACTTCACTTGAACGGATAATGAGCGGGAAAACCTGGGATGAATTCTGCGACACACTGAAGCAGGCAGGCCAGATAATTTTAAAAGATTCATCACCGAAAGATCCTCTTACAAGAGCTGAAGGCTTCAGGTATCTGGCAAGAGTGATCCGGGCTACAACAGAATCTTTTATGGAATACAATGATCCCCTGGCTCCGGTTCTGTTCCGGCCGATTCATGAAACAGCAAAACTCGGTGCAGATAATCCGGATAATTATTACCAGCATGCAACAATCAGCGGAATGTATGATTATAAAATTCACGGTAAAAGAAATTCAATAAAATATCTTGCGCTTGGAACATATAAAGGAAACTACGCGAACATGGGCGGACGCACTGGCGAATCCGGTTACCTTGATAATTCAAAGATTGAAGTTTCTCCGGATGGAACAGTTGAAATAATTCTCAGTAAAACTCCTCAAACGAAAAACTGGCTTCCTATGGAAGAGGATACTTCTTCAGTAATTGTGCGTCAGACTTTTTACAATAGAGATAAAGAAATACCTGCAGATTTAAAAATCGAAAGAATCGGAGGTGACGGACTGCCTACACCGATGACAGTAGAAAAAATCGATCAGGGATTAACCATAGCAAGTAAGCTTATGTTCGGCGCTGCTGCAATGTTTTCTGGCTGGGCAGAAGGATTTATGAAGCATGAAAACAAACTTCCGAAATTTGATCCTGGTGTATCGCTTGCTGCTCACGGTGATCCGAATCTGACTTATTATCACAGCTACTGGAAGCTTGCAGATAATGAAGCTCTTGTGATAGATGTGGTTCCTCCGAAGTGCGCGTTCTGGAATTTTCAGCTGAATAATTACTGGATGGAATCTCTTGATTACAGATACTATAATGTATGGACCAATATGGCAAAGGCTGTTTTGAGGAAAGACGGTTCCCTTAGGGTAGTTGTAGCTCATACAGATCCCGGTGTTCCAAACTGGATCACCACTACAGGGCACGGGCACGGCACAATGCTGTGGAGATGGTTTGAAGCTGAAGATTCCCCTCCGGAGCCTGCAACAAGAGTTGTGCCTTTATCTGAAGTTAAAGATCTTAAATAAGAGGAGAGATTAAATTGAGAGTAACATCTACAGATTATACAAAACCATACAGGCCATTACCTGTTTCCGCATTAAATTCTGTTGGGAAATTTTTAAGCTCATTCGGATATAAAGGTTCTGATTTATCCGTCAAATCTCTGGTCAGAGCTGCGGTAAAAAAAACCGGGCTTTCAGATTTCGGAGATGATAAATTTGCATACAGGCTTGGAATTTTAATTGATTCAATTGAAAAGGAATCGCGGTTAAATTTTTTCGGCAGGTTTATGGTAAGGCAGTCTCTTATCGGTACTCTTACAAACAGATTAAGAATGGAGGAGGATTTTAAAAATCACCCTGAAATAAATGATATTGAAATTAAAAAACCTGTTTTTATTGCAGGCCTTCAAAGAACAGGAACAACCATGCTTCAGAGACTGCTTGCTTCTGATTCTGATACATTCAGGCATCTTCCTTCATGGGAGGCGTTGAATCCGGCTCAGAGATGCGATCTTAAAATAAAAGATGGAAGAGAGCCGAGAATTGCATTAACAGAAACTGCAGCAAAAGCTTTAGCATTTATAGCTCCGGATTTTTATGCAGTTCATCCTGTTGATGCGGAAGGCCCGGAGGAAGACTGCATTCTTATGAATTACGCGCTTTTGTCTGTAGTGCCGGAAGCAACTCAGAGAGTTCCTTCATTTTCATCATGGCTTGATGATCAGGATCAGTTTGAAGCGTACAGGTTTCATAAGAGAATGCTCAAATATCTTTTATGGCAGAAGAACGGCATGAGGTGGATATTGAAAACTCCGGATCATATGCTGCATCTCGACGCGCTTTTTGCTGTTTACCCTGATGCAAAAATAATTCAGACGCACAGGGATCCTCTTAAAACAACATCTTCATTCTGCAGTATGATTTCCCACGCTTATGGTGTATTCAGCGATCAGGTGGATGTTGTTGAAATCGGAAAACACTGGTCTGAAAAGGCGCTTAAAATGGTTAATAAAACAAATGCCGCAAGAAAACTGAAACCGGACGCTTTTATTGATGTGTATTATAAAGATTTAATAAAAGATCCGATCAGCGAAATCAATCGGATATATAAATTCATTGATATTCCTCTTACTGAAAAAGCAGAACGCGGAATGAATGAGTGGATAAATAAAAATCCGCAGAACCGTTACGGCACGCACAGTTACAGTATTGATTCATTCGGCATGAGTGAGGCTGATATCGACATACTATTTTCAAGCTATATTTCAAAATTTAAAATTCCACTCGAGAGAAAAGATAAAAAAACTGAAATTAAAGAAATGGCTATCAGATAAATGGAGGCTTAAATGAATTACGAGAAATACGATTTTGCTGTTGATATGAAAGGAAAAACCTGTATTGTAACAGGCGCTACAAGCGGACACGGCGAGGCTGTTGCAAAATTTCTTGCACGGAAGGGCGCTGATGTTATTATACACGGAAGAAGTGCGGAAAAACTTAAAAAAATATCAGATGATATTTATAAACAATGCGGCAGAAAGCCTGAGCAGCTCATAATAAATTTTTCTTCGATGGATGATATCAGGAAAAAAGCAGCTGAATTCAATAAGAAGAAAAGAAAAATCCATCTGCTTGTGAATAATGCCGGAATGGTAAACCAGGGTATGAAATTGAGCGCTGACGGTTACGAGGAAGTTATTGCAGTAAATTATTTTGCCATGTTTATGTTTACGCTGCTGATTTTAGATAATATCAAATCAGCTGTTCCTTCGAGAATTGTAAATATATCTTCCGATGCACATTATATCGGCAAGCTTGATCTTGATGACATTGAACAGAAAAAAAAATATTCGCTCATGGGTGCTTACGCCCGTTCGAAACTTGCAATTATTTATTTTACACGCGAGCTGGCTTTAAGGCTGAAAGACTCCGGAGTGACGGTTAATGCGGTTGATCCGGGTCCTATTGCATCCGGTATTGCAAAAAAACCAAGTCTGCTTGCAAAATTTGCAGATATTATTATTCAGGCAACATTTCCTGATCCTCTTAAAGCAGCGAAGACCTGTCTGTATTTATGCATGTCTCCAGAAGTTAAAGATATCACCGGGGGCTATTTCAGATTTATGGAACAGAAGGAACCTAAAATTGATTTTAACCCTGAATTTGCGAAAAAGCTCTGGGAAAAAACTTCCGCTATTACTGGTGTTGATTTAAAAATGAAAGTTAAATCAAAAGGGAAATAATATGGTTAAAAGAATTCATAAAAAAGTTGGAATTTTATTTTCCGGCGGCCCTGCTCCAAGTGCGAATTCAGTAATATCATCAGTTTCTTTAAATCTGCTTGATCGCGATATTCCTGTTGTAGGCATTATCAGAGGCTATGAATTTTTACAGGATTTTGACAAGGAGTATCCAAAGCTAAGAAAAGATGTCAACTATGTTGATATCAGTTATGATATAACTCAGGCAAGAAACAGAACAGGAGTTATAATTAAAACTTCTCGTGCAAATCCCGGCAAGAATATAAAATCCATTCAGGATTTAAATGATGATACAAAAAACAGAAAACTCAGGAACATACTCGATGCTCTTGAGTATCTTGAAATAGGAGCTCTTGTTTCGATTGGAGGAGATGATACACTCAAGACAGCAAACTTTCTATGGCTTATGGGATTTCCGGTTATTCATATTCCTAAAACAATAGATAATGATTATTTCGGCATCCCATGGACATTCGGATACTGGACTGCAGTTGATACTGCGCAGAAAATTATGCTCAATCTTCGGGCGGATGCTCAGGCAACGGACAGCTTTTTTATTGTGGAACTTATGGGAAGAAAAGCAGGCTGGATAACCTATGCAGCAGGAATTGCATCCGAAGCTATACTGATGATTTCGTCTGAGGATATTAAATCTGATATACTTGATATGGACAGCTGCATTGAAAAAATCACTGATACGATTATTGCGCGCGAGCAGGAGGGCAAGCCTTACGGGGTCATTGCCATATCCGAGGGTCTGGTTGATAAACTTCCTGAATCCTTAAAACCAAAAGTCAGGGACAAGCACGGCAACCTGATTTACGGCGATGCAAAAATATCATCAGTTATTGCTGATCTGACAAAGCGAAGATACAGGGAAAAAACCGGTCTTGATATGAAAATAATTGCAAAGCAGATCGGATATGAAACAAGGTCAGGTCCTCCGATTGCATTTGATGTTGTACTCGGAAGCATGCTGGGTTATGGCGCTGCCAAATTTCTTGCAGAGGATCAGTTTGGTGTAATGTCTTCAGTAACGGATAATTTTGATGTGAAAGCAGTTCCGTTTTCTGAATTAATTGATCCTCAGACAATGCTTACTAAACTCAGGGATGTTCCGAAGGGAAGTGATCTGTATAATCTTAAGGAAAGTCTGTCTTATATAAATATTTTTGAATGAGATTTTGCATCATTGCATTTTTATTAGCATAGGGCTTGTTTTATTCACGCAAAATTTTTTATGAAGTAATATCTCAAGAAGAGGGCACTATGCTTGGTAGTGCCCTCTCCTCGAGACTCCACTCCCCACCGCCTGCTCAAGCGGCGCAGACCTTAAGGTCGTTTGCTGATAATAATTTATTTCTGTTTTAATTAAATTAATTTTCCCTCCTGGGGTACACTACCACCTTTCGCCCGGTTTTTGAAGAAACCGGCTCGTGTGGGAGTTTTTGTGTTTAAAGCACATCTCGGCTTCGCTCGATGAGCGGGCAGTATTGATGGTTATCAGAACAGCATTGCTCTATTAGCATACATTCTCGCTGGTCGAGCGAAGCCGGGACTGTAACAATTCCAATTCGAGCCGGTGCTAACCTCACCGGCGCAAAGGGATAGATTTCGTACAGTATAGAAAAATTATTTCCGGCAGGATGCCGGAAATTCAAGCGAGGACGCCACGATGGCATCCGTAGCGGATGGGAAAATTTTTAAAATTACAGAAAGGCAAGCAGCCGCGGCATTTGAGCGGTCGGCGGTGGGTGGATATCATTGGGAGGCATGCCGAAATAATGCCTCCATTCTTGAGATATTGTTTTACAACATATTTGATGTGTTGGTTCGGCTCCGCTCACCAACCGTGGAGCTTGGTAACCATGCGTCGATGTCATCAGTATGGCAATCTTTTAGCTCTGAACATGCAGAAGTTTACATTTTATCAAGAATCTTCTTTGCAATAGATTCCGAAGCTCTTGCAGCATCTTCCTCTTTTTCAACTGTTTCTGTAATATAAACAAGAATCTGTGTTGTTTTAAAATCAACAAGCTTTAAGGTAATCTTGTAATTATTATCCAGTTTTAAAACTGAACCTGTAAGAATTTTTTTTGCTTTATTGGACGATTTAGAATCTGAAACAAAACCTGCAAAATCAGGATTTCTTAATTTAATAAGATTTTGTGTAACTCCAGCCATTATTTTACTGCTGAAAGCTGAACTTTTTGCATCGGAATAGAAGTACATGATTCCTACTTCAAATGGTATCTGAACTTTTGGAGCAGCAAATGTTTTATCAGCAGATGATTTTTCATTTGTTGAGGTGGAAATCCCGGAAGTGTTAGTAATATCTTCAGGAACATCCATTACAGGTTTCTTTAAATCATTCGGATTGAAAATTTTATAATATACTGCTGCAGTTGAAACAACAGCTGTTCCTGTAATAATAACAGCTGAAGCTCCTGCAAGAATTACGCTTTTTAATAATGTAAGATTTAATCCGAATTTTTTCATAAATAAAAGAACGCTTACTGTTATTATTATAAAATAATTTTTTTTACCCTGGCTGAGAATGTTTATCAGCGATTTCTTTTTGCTTTTATTTATTCTGGAACGCACTTCAGGCGGAAGAGGTTCTTTCATTTTGTATTTTTCGAACAGCTGATCTATATTATTTTTTTTATTCATAATAGATCCTCAATGCTGTTAAAGCCTTTATTCTTAAAATATTTCTCTAGCCTGTCAACTGTAAGATTGTATCTGTACCTCGCCTGCCGTTCGCTCATTCCAAGCTGCTCGCCGGCTTCTTTGTAGGAGTAATTGTTAACTGCAATCAGGTGAAACAGGATTTTATCCTCTTCGTTGTCAAAATTACCCATATCGTCAAGGGCTTCCTGGATAAGGATGCGTGTATCGCGGAAGCCGTTTACATATGCGAGATTTTTATCATCGAAAATTTCATCTATATCAACATCGTCCTTTTTCTTTCTGAAGTGCTCGAGAATAACAAGTCTCATTGCTCCGTAGAGCCACTTCCTGTGATCTAGAACTTCATCGATTTTATGGTAAAGCCTCATAAACACTTCCTGGCATATATCTTCAGCAGAGTCAGCATCATTAACCTTTCCGTATATAACGCTGTAGATTAACGGATAGTAATTGTTGTACGACTCAGTGAACGTTTCGTTCTTTTTATCTGACAGCTTAATCATTACTGTCTTGTCTATAAGTGCTTGTTTTATTTATTTTTGACAAAATTAATTTCCAAATTTAGATTTATCGAATCTGGTATTATCCCACACTGCATCTTCCTTGTCCTTGTTGAAGATGGTATCATCAAGCATATCTTTGCAGGATAAATTCGCAAGTGAAATTATCATTAGTGCTAAAAAAATAAGAATTTTCATATTAAAACTCCTTTGTGAAATTCAAATTAAATTGATACATGATATAAATAAAAAAATTGGAACACGGATGACACGGATTTTTTGGATGATCACGGATAAGGAAAAAGTTTTTGTTAAAAGATTAAAAATTCAAAAACTAAAAAAAATCCGTGTAATCCGTGATCTATTATTTTCCTTAAAAGTATTAATTTTAATGGAATAATAAAAATCCATTATCAAAACAGCATTCTAAATCCAAGTTCTATTCCTATATACTGGCCTGTTTTTTTGCTTTCAAAAAAAAGCGAATATCCCGGAGCAACAACAAGATACCATCTGTCAAACAGCAGAATGTCAAATTCGATCCTCGCTGATATTACCGGATTATAAAAAAAATCAACCTTATATTGATACTCACCTGAAGATCTTTCTCCGACTTTATCGTAATCCATAATAGTAAAAAGATAACCCACTCCGATTGAGGGAATCATGTTTATATTTTTTGTCAAACTAAATTGGTAGCCTAAATGAACTTCAAGCGGTATAATAACAATGGATTTAATTGAAACAATTTTCGGAGTAAAAGCTTCAGCTCCAATGAAAACAATAATCTGGAAGTTCAGCCCGAAAAGCTTGTTGAATGTAAAATATAAAACTCCTCCGTAACCCACGTCAGTGCCGCTTGTGAAATCTCCAATAGGCAGAAAATTTTTAAATGTAAGTCCCATGTCGAATTTTTCAGTCAGATTATAATAACCGGAATAATATCTTTCTATGCGGAGAGCTATGCTGGAAACAGCGTTCTCCAGATTTTTCAGTTCAGATGCATCTTCGGTGGCTGTGTAATCAACAGAAGCCTTCGCTACATCAATAGACCTGATTTCAATTTTAAACTTGCCGAATTTGTTTACTGAACCAACAATAATTTTATCCACAGAGAGAATTTTTCCGAGAACTGCAACCTGTTTGGTGTCGTTGCCGTCGAAGTCTTCGAATCCGTGTGTGCGAGCTATTCTGTCCATCTGCGATTTTTCAAGGAGAGTGAAAAGTTTTGTGCTGAATAATGCACCTGAGAGTGTATCTTCAACAAAACGGCCAGTTGATTCATCGCAGTTGTTGGAGGTAATTTTCATTACTGCAACGCGGATTTTTTTCTGCTTTTCTTCAGCAAATGTTCTGCCTGCGAAAGAAAAAAATATTATTATGATGAATAGTTTTGGCATATTGTTTTACTTTTTATATTCTTTTTCAAGAGAGACACAGTGTATAAAAAATTAAAAGCAATGGAACACGGATGACACGGATTTTTTAGGATGATCACGGATAAGTATAAAGATAAAGAATTTTTTTAAAAGATCAAAAAAATAAAAAAAATCCGTGTCATCCGTGTTCTATCTTTCTTTCCTTTGATAATGCAAAAATATAAATCGAAAAAGATTATTTATTATTCTTAAACCTAAAAAAATCATAAGCAATCCGCGTCATCCGCGTTCTATTGTTTTATTTAATGTCAGAATTAAATTTTCCTACTCTGCGATTCTGTTTCTCTTATGTTATTCCTTCTTTTAATTAAAAAATCCCCTCTACCATTTTCATGTAAGAGGGGCAAGCTGCAAGTATAATAAATCCACAAAAATCCCCCTTCTTTACAAGAGAAGGGGGTAGGTTGATGACTTCTTAATACTTAATTATATAATGAACAGCTGCATTTTTAGATCTAGCTTCTAATGATGATCTACCGTAAATACTTGAGCTTCTTGAAGCATCAAAATAATATGTTCGTCCACCACCAACATTAGCACCACCATCATATGAATCATGTGAATTTACTTCAGTGAATGCTCCAGCTGGGGTCCCATGTCCATAGCTATTTCTTTCTATAGCATCAAAATTTCCTGTTATATTTGGTATTGCATCCAATTGAAAACTTCCTATCAATTCATTATTTCCGCTTCTCTGATTACCATCGTTATATAAAAATACTCTTGCTGCAAAATCAGGGTCAGCATATGCATCTCCTCTGCTGGAAGAACCTATTTTATTTGATCCTCTTAAAGAAACACCTCTTAAATCAGGAACATTAAATGTAGATACTCCATCGCCTGATCCCCAGTTATCAGAAATTACATCAAATAAAGGTGCGTAAGTTGGGTTTGTTCTATTATATGCACTACCATCACAAAGAAGCCAGCCAGCAGGTACATTATTAGTAATCCCATCAGGTTTTTTTGTTGCACCGGCAAACGCTATTATTGTTCCAACTGGAGCGCCGTTTGAATTTGCTTCTACTGCTGCAATTTTATCTCTGAGAGCTTCAAAGTTCGCATTTACATCTGCAGCTGAAATTACATCACCGGAGTGAAAAGTTTTAATTACAACTGGAGCTGCATATAGTAAAATTCCTGTTGTTAATGTTAAAACTGTTACAGAAACAATTAGTCTTTTGCCTGAAAACATTTTCTTTACGAAATTTACTATTCTGTCATTGATGTTAAGATTGATTTTAATTTCCATTTTGATTTACTCCTTGATTTTCCTTTTTTAGTTTTTTAATTTCTAAGTACAACTCTTTTTTAGCTTCGTTTTTTTTACTCGCCCCACTTTTCGCTATCCCACTTTGCCTGGTTCCATTTACCTGTTTCCTCGGTAACAGCCCCATTTAAAAGTTTTTTCAGGGAATCCCCGTTTAAATCAATTCCGCATGCTGTAAAAATAGTAATGCTGAATAGAATAACGAGTAATGTTAATTTTTTTATCATTCAAACCCTCCAGTATATAATTATCACCTATACTAACAAGTGCTGAATCTTTGAAAAACTGACAAAAAATTTTGAAAAAATTTTAAATTTCGGGAGTTGTTCGTATTAGTTTAATAGGGGGTCTTAGTTTTAAAAAAAATAGAACACTGATGACACGGATTATTAGGATGGTCACGGATAAAGATAAGGAATTTTTAAAAAGATCAAAAAAACAAAAAATATTTTAAATCCGTGTAATCCGTGTCATCCGTGTTCTATCGTTATTTTTATAAAGCAGGAGATATAAATGAATACAGATAATAATAAACATATAGAAGTTACTGAAAAAATAATTAAGGCATTCAATAAAGTATACAATTCTTTGGGATATGGATTTTTAGAAAAAGTTTATGAAAATGCCCTTTTCATTGAATTCACTGAAATGAATCTTAATGTTGAAAAGCAGAAAAAGATAAATGTTTATTACGAAGGCAAAGAAGTTGGTGAATATTTTTCAGATTTAATTGTTGATGGTCAAGTAATAATTGAATTAAAAACAGCAGAGTATTTGAACAAAGCAAACGAATTTCAATTAATCAATTATTTAAAAGCGACAGGAATTGATATTGGAATACTTCTAAATTTCGGGAAAAAGCCTGAATTTAAAAGAAGAGTATATTCAAGCGATAAAGATTTATATAAAAATATTCGATGGAATTCGGATATTGCATATTAATTGGATAATTGTGGAAATAAAAATTATTAAAAGCAATGGAACACGGATGACACGGATTATCAGGATGGTCACGGATAAGGAATTTTTTAAAAATCAAAAAAACCAAAAAATCCTTAAAAATCCTTAAAATCCGTGTCATCCGTGTTCTATCATTCTTTATTTTAGTAATACAAAAAATTATAAAAAAAGACATTATCCGTATTCTATCCATATTTTTGTTATTATGAAGATTCGTTAGAATTCCATTAAATTTTACCCGCAATTATGCCGAAAATCAAAATAGCACTTCCGGTAGATTTCATGGAGGAAACCGCTTGTTTAAGGATAAACGCTATCAGGAAATATCAGGTCTGTTTATTGTACTAATTGCAGTATTGATATTCCTGTCGCTATTAACATACAATCTCACAGATTTTTCTCTTCTTCTTGCAGGGAAAAGCATCAGCAACCTCATCGGGCCGATTGGAGTGCTGTTTTCCCACGGGCTTAGAACCGCGTTCGGTGTTTCTTCTTATTTAATGTGTATTATTTTCCTGTTGGCAGGATGGCATATTATCATGCACGGGAATTTAAATGAAGCTCTTGAGAGAATATTTGCCATTCTATTTATAGCAATAAGCTCATCAGCAATGATTTCAATGTTCAGCAAAAGCGTTCCACAGCTTTCAAGCGGATTTGCCGGAATGTATATTCACAGGTTTTTTGAATATGTATCTGGCGCGGCAGGAGCATATTTCTTTATAAGCATAATGAACATTATCGGGCTGATACTTATCGGTCTTATTTCCGTTACAGCGTTCCTTGAGTTCGCAGGTAAAAACCGGAACTTATCTGTCAGACTGAAAGATATTATTGCTAAATTTAAATATCAGGCTTATGAAAAAAATCTTCCTTTTATTACTGTTGATGACGGTGTTGATTTTAAAAACGGCAAACTTCCGTGGATAACCAAAAAGAAAATAAATCTGAATGATAAATCTTCAGAAAGCCCTCTTAAATTTATTGAACTGAAAACATCCATAACATCAGATATTAAAGGATTTAATTCCGATATTACCCAGCAGTTTAATTCTTCTGCTCTTGCTGAAAGTAAATCTGAAAAACCGGTTGAAATATTCTCAGAATTAAATGAAATAAAGACAGCAGCTATAGATAAGAATGAACCTATAGATGTTCTTCCGGATGAATTTTTCTACGCTGATTCAGATAATTTTAAAATTAATTCTGATACAAATTATGATTCATCTGAAACAATAAAAATTGAATCTGAAAAGCCGGTGACTGAGAAAATTATTGAAAGCCCTCCGGTTGAAGAGATTAATAAAATTGAAGTAATAAAATTAAATGAAATAGAAGAAGAAATAATTCAGGATGATGATGAAATTCTCTCTATAGATGAAGAGAGCATTGATGAAAATGCTGTTCTTCAATCAGACTCAACTGTGGAAAGAGTTTTTGATGATATAGCAATAAACAAAGAATATATTATTCCAACAGTATTTCTTAACTCAACTGTTCCGAATGATTCCGAAAGCTGGAAAAATGAAATCAGGAAAAATACCGTTCTTCTTGTAAATACTCTGAATGATTTCGGAATAGAATCAAAAGTCATAAATGTAAACAGAGGACCTGTAATTACGCTGTATGAACTGCAGATAGCTCCAGGTATAAAAGTGAACAGGGTTGTGAGCCTGTCGGATGATATTGCGATGGCGCTTGCTGCATACAAGGTGCGTATCATAGCTCCGATTCCGGGTAAGTCAGCTATTGGTGTTGAAATACCGAATCTTGAAAGAGAGGATGTCACTGTAGGCGACATCGTAAAGTCAGAGGAATATCAGGCTAAAAGCGGTCTTTTAAAAGTTGCACTCGGAAAAGATATTCTCGGAAAACCTATTACTCTTGATTTGAAAAAGCAGCCTCATCTCCTGATTGCAGGCGCAACAGGTTCAGGAAAATCCGTTTGCGTGAATTCAATTATCACAAGTTTGATTTATAATTATAATCCGAATTATCTGCGCTTCATCATGGTTGACCCGAAGATGGTTGAGCTTCAGCTGTATAACGGCCTGCCTCATCTTCTTACACCGGTTATAACCGAGCCTCAGCTTGCTCCCGGAGTTTTAAAATGGTCAACCTATGAAATGGACAGACGTTACAGGCTTCTTGCAGAGCTTAACACGCGCGATATTGAAAAATATAATGAAAAGGTATCTGTTAAAGGATCAAAAAGAGAAAGGCTTCCATATATAATAATTATAATTGATGAGCTTGCTGACCTTATGATGGTTTCTTCAAAGGAAATCGAAGGTTACATTACCCGCATCGCTCAGAAGTCAAGAGCAGTGGGGATTCATCTTGTTCTGGCTACACAGCGTCCTTCAGTTGATGTTATTACAGGAATTATAAAAGCGAATTTTCCTGCGCGTATAGCATTTCAGGTTGCGCAGAAAACCGATTCACGGACAATTATTGACCAGAACGGTGCGGAGAAATTACTTGGAAGAGGCGACATGCTGTATCAGTCTCCTTTCAGTTCGTATCCTGTGCGTATTCAGGGTGCATTTATTTCAGAAGATGAAGTAATGGAAATTGCTACTCATTTAAAGAAAAACTTCAAACCGAATTATATTGATATCGAACAGAGCATCAGAGAGGTTGAAGAGGAATTCGTTCTTGAAGATAACGGCGATGAACTTTTTGTGGAGGCTCTGAAAATAATTGAGGAAACAAGAAAAGCTTCAGCATCGTATCTCCAGAGAAGACTAAGCATAGGCTACAACAGGGCAGCGAAACTTATTGAGCTTATGGAAGACAGAGGCTATATCGGCCCGCAGCATGGAAGCAAACCCAGAGAAGTTTTTATCTGATAAAATGAACATCGTTAAAAAATATGGAACACGGATGACACGGATTTTTTATGATTAAAGCGGATAAGGATTTTTTTGAATAAAATAATAATTTATTAAAAAAAAATAACAGATTATGATATTTCACAAAACACAAAGGGGTTCAAAATTTTGAACCCCTTCGTGTTTTAAATAAACCAAAAAATCCGCGTCATCCGTGTTCTATTCATTTTTGTTTATCCTCTATCAATTTTACTCTTGACGGAGAATGATCTCTCAGTATGTTTTTCCATATTATCTGATATGTATAAAATCTAAATTCCTGGAGAAACCTATGCCGGTATCTAAATTCATTAAAGAATCCATTACGAAATCCTCCTGGATCAGAAAAATGTTTGAAGAGGGAATCCGCCTGAAAAAAGAATTCGGAGCTGAGAATGTTTACGATTTCAGCCTGGGAAATCCGGACCTTGATCCCCCTGAAAAATTTTTTGAAACCTTTAAGGAATTTGCCGGTAAAAAAACACAGGGCGCTCACTCATATATGCCGAACGCAGGATCAGATGAAGCGCGTAAAGCTATAGCTGAGAAGGTAACTAAAGATCATGGAGTTGAGACAGCTGCAAAACAGATTGTAATGACAGTGGGAGCAGCAGGCGGGCTGAATGCAGTCTTTAAAACCATACTTGATCCTGCGGATGAAGTTATAGTTATAAAACCGTATTTTGTAGAATATAATTTCTATATAACAAATCACGGCGGAGCACCAGTGCACGTTGATTCAAAATCTGATTTCTCTATTGATGTTGATAATATTAAAAAAGCTGTTACAGATAAAACACGGGCTGTACTTATTAATTCTCCGAATAATCCTACAGGAAAAATTTACCATGCTGAAGAAATACAGGCTCTTGCAGATCTGCTGAAAGCTGAAAGTTCAGCAAGAGGAAAGATTATTTATATAATTTCCGATGAACCATACAGGGAAATTGTTTATAACGGAGCTGCAGTTGAAAGTATTTTAAAGCATTATAAAAATTCCATAGTTGTAAATTCATATTCAAAATCTTTATCTCTTCCTGGTGAAAGGATTGGTTATATTGCAGCAAGTTCAACTGCAGATGGATTTGACGAACTGATGTCTGGTATCATATTAAGCAACAGGATTTTAGGTTTTGTGAATGCTCCGGCTTTGATGCAGCGTATAGTTGCAAGGCTGAACGAATCTTCTGTGGATGTTTCTGTTTATAAAAAACGCAGGGATATTTTTGTTTCAGGTTTAAAGGATGCAGGTTACGATTTTAATGAACCTGAAGGTGCTTTTTATATATTCTGTAAAAGTCCCGGAGGCAATGATATTGAATTTGTTCAGCATCTTCAGAAATTCAATATCCTGGTTGTGCCTGGTACAGGATTCGGCGCGCCTGGTTATTTCAGAATAGCCTATTGCGTGGATGATGATGTTATTAAGAGGGCGATTCCATTATTTAAAGAAGCTATTTCTTCATATCAGAAATAATTTTTGCTGCCCATTTGGCAGAGAGATGTCCGTTTCCGTTTCGCAGAATGGTAATTATTCCTGTTTCTCCGGAAAAACCGATAAACAATCCGTAGCTTTGAGGAATTCCTGTTCCATCGAGCATTGTTGAAGTTTTTCCTGATAATCCTTCTGTATCAATATTTTTTATTTTCAGCAGAGATATGTAATTTATTTCAGGGCCGAATTTTTTTATTTCCCCGGATGCAGTTCCTGTTATGAAAGTACCAAGCAGAGCTTTTGATATTATCTGCCTTGATGATGCAGGAAGGGAGTATTTGAATTCCTCAATTGAAGGATCATCACATGATATACTGGAGTAAATCTGAATCAGCCTGATGAGATCTGAAATATAAAAACTTATACCGGAATCAAGGCCTGAAAGAATTTCTGCAAATTTTTTATCTGAATCTATAGACGGAAATTCAAATTTGAACGAGTAGTTTTTTTTCAGAAGGGTGAGAAATTTTTTATACTTTTCCCTGTCTATGTGATTGTATAATGAAGCGAAATATAAATTGCACGATCCGCTTAGTGCATTTTCAAGATTAATCTTCCCGTGACCAGCGCGTTTCCAGCATCTTTCAGGCATTGAAGAATTCTGCGACTGATTTCCGGTACATGTAAATTCATAACCGGAAAATAAATCCGGTCTTTCAGATGCGAGATACAATACTGTGATGAGTTTAAAAACTGATCCTGCTGTAATAAATCTTTTATCTATACCAGGGTTTGTTGAATTTAGTATTTGTCCGGATTTAATATTGAATAAAAGATATGAAAGATTCGGTGTGTCAGCTTCAGATGTCACATGAGAAAATTCAATCTCTGGAAAGTAGTGGAACAGAATTTCATATCTCGAAAAACCCCTTGCTGACATTGAAGATGCTCCGTTCTGGCATAACCCGACTCCGTGCCCGAGCCCTTTGCCTTTAAAAATCCAGGTTTTTTTATCTTTTGCTGTAATATCAAAATTATTGCTTTTAATAAAATTCCACCCGTATTTTCTGTTCATTAGAAGCCTGAATGATTCCGGCGCGAATTTTTTCTCGCCTGCTGAACTTTTCAATATGACTTTCATATTTTTTTTATCGTAAATTAAATCAAAGTCATTCAGAAAAAGATGGCGTTCATTGAAAAATGCTTCATTAAGATCTTCATAATTGATTGTGCGCTCCCATGAATTTTCTTTATCGCATAAAACTATTCCCTGTCTGTAAAGTTTATCGCTGATGCCTGTATAACCTGCATTGTTTCCTCCGAAAATTCTCTGATCAAAAGTTCTGCCTCCGCAATTTGAGTGGAAGAATAGATCGCCTTTCAGTTTTTTGAAATTAATCTCCAGGTTTGATAAATCGATTTTACAGTTTTTAAATCCTTCATAAACCTGGCAGTGGGTGAGGTCGCAGAAGTCATATCCGGTGTGCCTTTTTTTTGAGGATTTATATCCGGATTTGATTATAAGAGCCTGTGATGCTACTGCTTCAATATTTTTATTCGAGCATAATCCGAATTCCGCAGCGCTTGAGTTTACGCAGTAGCTGTCTATAGTTTCTGTTACAATCAGGACAGGTTCGTCTTTTCCTGATATTGAAAGAGGCAGCGAATATTTTCTTCTGGAATTATTAATATCAGCATTGAAAAAAGAATTTTCGCTGTTGATAAATTTTAAATTAAATGGCGGATAATAAATTTTATCCTTTATTTCGATAAACCACCTGCCGTCCCTGTTTTTAATCTGCACTGCTCCGTTGATGTAGGAATTTTTCCCGTTGTTTTCAATAAGTGCAGTGCCGTTTGGAAAATCAAGCTTGATGGATTCGAGTCCGCTTTCCCTTGAAAGACGGAGATGTTTTGTTAGAATATTAATTTTTACTATGTCAGTTTCCTGTGAAATTGCAGGCGCTATGAATAGAAGAAATACATAAACTAAAATTACAAATTTGTACAAATTATTTTCCCTTATTTTTTTAATACTGACATAATATTGTTTTGGCTCTGTCAAATTATATTTATTTTTTTTGACATATTCCTTCTTGTTAGGTACAATATTTATATATAAAATATTTAAAATTTATGCAAAAGGAGGCTTTTATGATTCATTTAATATCGGATAAACTGGTTGAGCTTGTAGAAAATCATTCAAGTGTTATTGTAAAAAGATGGACCAAGCTGCTTATTGATGATCCTGCAACAGCATCATTCTCAAGAGAACATCTTAAGTATGTTGAAGATAAAGCGCAAAGCATCCTTAAACAATTAAGAGTGTGGGTAAGCTATGATACAACAAAAGAAGAAGTTGGACGATTATATGCGAATGAAGGAATTGAATTTTTTAAAATGGGAATTCCTCTGTGTGAAGTAATAAGAGCAGTGTTTGTTCTGAGAAGGACTTTATGGCTTTTTGTTCAGAATGAATCTGTTTTAAACTCATCTTTTGAGCTGCATCAGATGACAGAGCTCAGCGATAGAGTTATTTTATTTTTTGACAGGGCGGAATTTTATATTATAAGAGGCTATACTGAGGCCATGAGCAAAAAGATGATGGAACTCTGGAAACTTGATAATAATGAAACAGAAAAGATCTTTTTTGAAAGATCATTTTATAGAAAATAATTTTTTATATTTTCCATGATCTGCATTTCTTTTTAACTATAGATCGAATTAATCTGGCTTTATATTTTCACACTTAATAAATGTAACCATTTATCCGGCTTTATCAGAAAATAAATGGTTACTGATTTTAATGTCTTACCGGAATTTACTTTAGTTATCTATTTTGAATTGACCCTTAGAAAAACCGGGGGCTGATTTGTAATTGTTTTTTAACCAAGACCAATCTGCCATTATACTCTTAAATAGTTCTTGATAATAAATTACTGCCATGCTGTTATTGAAGAAATACTGAAAAACTTTATCAGATGATTTTTTTTCAGTATAATTCCAATAAACCCGGTATTATGAAAAAACAAAAATATCATCATGATCTTGAACAATTTTTAAAAAACGGAATTTCTTCAGATTCCATTTACCGCTCCCTGTTTGAAACTACAGAAAATCTGACTTTGATTTTTGACGAAAATACTATAATAATGAAAGTAAATTCAAAATTCGCAGAGCTCATGGGTTATGCAAAAGAAGAAGTGGAAGGCAAGAAAAGCTGGATGGATTTTGTTTTAAAAGAAGATCTTGATATGATGGTGAAATATAATTCAATCAGAAGTCAATCCCCACAGAGTGCGCCTAAAAATTATGAATTCAGAGTGAAAAATAAAAATGATGAAATATTTCTAATGTATATCACTATAGGAATAATTCCAGGAACCACGTATAGAATAGCATCGCTTATGGATATCACTGCAAGAAGGCAGCTGGAAAAGGAAATAATACATATCAGCGAGGAGGAACAGCGCAGGATCGGCTTTCATCTTCATGATGATCTTGCGCCGCATCTTCTCGGCATTGAAGCTCTTCTTAATGTCGTGAAAAAAAAGCTTACAAAAGAAAAATCCGGAGTCATTGATGAAGTTGAAAAAATCAGAAATCTCGTGGTTGAAGCAGCTCAGAAGAGCAGGGATTTCGCCAAGATACTATGCCCTGTGCATCTGGCGGACTATGGCCTGGAGTCTGCAATACAGGACCTTGCCAGGAATACAGAATCTCTGTTTGGCGTGAAATGCGGTTTTACTCTTGATGGTGAGAGCCCTGATGGAAACAGCGATCTTTCAAAAAATATTTTTTTTATAGTTAAAGAAGCAGTTCATAACTCGGTTAAACACTCCAGGGCGAAAAATATCAGAATATTTATGGAATATAATCCGTCGCATTCAGTTGTGAGAATAGAGGATGACGGTAAAGGCTTTGATGTGATTAAAACATCTCCGGGGATCGGACTCAAAATCATGAAATATCGTGCGGAAATGCTGGGAGCTTTTTTTGAAATCAGTTCACATAAAAATAAAGGAACAACTGTTAATATATCAATAAATGATAAGAAATAACCAAGTAAAAAAAATATGAAGAAACTCAACCAGGGATTGAACAGGCCGACAAAAATTTTCATAGTTGAAGATCATCCGGTTTACAGAATGGGGCTCAAAGAGCTCATTCTGCAGGAGGATGACATGGATGTCTGCGGCGATGCTGAAGATGCTGAAACAGCATGGAGCCAGATCAAAAAAACCGTTCCAGATCTTATTATCGTAGATCTTCTTCTGAAAAACAGCAACGGCATTGATCTGATCAAGGATATTAAAAAACTATGGAATGATATCCCGGTACTGGTTATATCCATGCTCGATGAAATGCAGTATGCTGAGCGCGCATTCGCAGCCGGAGCATCAGGCTATATCATGAAGCATGAGGCATCCGGAGCAATTGTTGATGCTATCCGCACAATGATGGCCGGGAAACGCTACATGAGTGAAGAGATAACCAGCGTTCTTGTTGACCGCGCCATTGGCCGCGGTTCTGCTCATAAAGTATCCGGTGTTGAAGCTCTAACCGACAGAGAGCTCGAGATATTCCGCCTTATCGGCAGCGGTTTTACAACTGGAAAAATTGCAGTCAGGTTAAGGATCAATGTGAAAACAGTCGGCACTTACCGCGAAAGAATCAAACAAAAGCTTGGAATTAAATCTTCAGCATTACTTGTACGCGAAGCCATGCGCTGGACTTCAGAATTCAGCACTAATGGATTTGAGCCGTAAACTGCTTCATGTTCTGTAGGTGATTGACCTACGAATTAATAAGTAAAAACACCCAGTAAATATCATCCCCCGGATTATATCATTATTTGCACCTTAGTATATTTATATTATCCTGAAAGCATTATTAAATAATTTAAATAAAAAAATTAATATAAATTATGGAGGGGTCAATGAATCATCCGGATAAAAAGATTAATTATGATGAGAAACCATGGGTAAAGTCATATGCACCGAGAGTTCCTGCCAATATTACTTTTCAGGATATTTGCATTCCGAATTTTTTAAGCCGAACAGCAGAGCAGTTTCCAAATTCCAAAGCATTAATTTTTATGGGATATACTTTAACATTTAAAGAAATGGAAGATATGGTAAACCGCTGCGCTTCAGCATTGCATAAATTCGGCATAAAAAAAGGCGATAGTGTTGCAATAATTCTGCCAAATACAATTCAGTGCGTAATCGCATATTATGCGATTCTCCGTATCGGAGCAATCGCTGTTATGAATAATCCTCTTTATTCTGATAAAGAACTGCTTCACCAGCTTAATGATTCTGAATCCAAGGTTATGTTCGTTTTTGATCTTCTTGCCAAAAGAATGATAAACCTCAGGCCGAAAACTTCTGTAAAACAGATAATTGTTGCTTCAGTTGGGGAATATCTACCTTTTCCAAAAAGCCTTCTGTTTCCTCTCGTAGCAAAAAAGAAAGGGCTGGCAGCTGATGTGGAAATAACTGAAAATGTTTTCCTTTTTAAAGATATAATAAAAAATTCAAGCCCTACGCCTCCATCAGTAAAATTATCTTTCAGCGATATTGCCCAGTATCAGTATACCGGAGGAACTACAGGCGTATCAAAAGGTGTTGTACTTTCACACGGCAATCTGAGTAAAAACGTGCAGCAGGCTGCAGCATGGTTTCCTAATCTGAAAAAAGGAGAGGAGAAAATGCTAGGCGCTCTTCCGTTTTTTCATGTTTTCGGTTTAACAGTTTCAATGAACTTTGCAGTGTTTATGGGATGGGTGAATATACTTATTCCTAAACCTCAGCCGGAGCAGCTTTTCGAAGCATTTATGAAATTTAAACCGACCTTTTTGCCAATGGTACCGACAATGTATATCGGTTTATTAAGCCACCCTCATATCAATAAACTTGATCTGACAAATGTTGCAGGATGTTTTTCCGGAAGTGCTCCTCTTCCTGTTGAAATTATGAATAAGTTTGAGGAAAAATCCGGTTCAGTGATATGTGAGGGTTTCGGTATGACTGAATCTTCACCAATAACACATATAAATCCTCTTGCAAAAGGCAAAACAAAACCAGGTACTATAGGCCTGCCTATATCAGATACCGAGTGCTGGATTGTAGATATAAATGACGGCAAAACCCAGGTTCCTCAGGGAAGCAGCGGTGAACTTATTGTTCGCGGGCCTCAGGTGATGAGCGGATACAAAGGCATGGATGAAGATACGAAAAATTCTCTCCGCGACGGATGGCTTCATACAGGCGATATAGCTGTAATGGATGAAGATGGATATTTTTCTATAGTTGACAGACTGAAAGATATGCTTATTTCCGGAGGATATAATGTTTATCCAAGAGAGATAGATGAAGTTTTATTCCAGCATCCTAAAGTTCTTGAAGCTTGTTCAATCGGAGTTCCTCATCCATCAAGGGGCGAATCAGTTAAAGCTTTTATCGTACTTCGCGAGGGTGAAACCTGCACATCAGAAGAAATAATTGAATTCTGCAAAGACCGTCTGGCAAAATATAAATTACCTGAAGAAGTTGAATTCAGAGAGTCTTTGCCAAAAAGCGCTGTGGGTAAACTTCTCCGCAAAGAGCTCAGAGCTGAAGAACTTGCAAAAAGAAAAGCCAAATAGTACATATAGTTTGTATTGTCTATAATTATGCGCATCATTTCTGATGCGCTTTTTTTTATCTGCAAATAATTCATAAAATACTCATTCTCATTGCAAGACATCTTCAATTGAGATGACAATGATTTAATATTGTGTTATTTATATATAAACCGTCTGGTCGGTATTTATACTTTTTGGAGGATTTTATGAAGGCTAAATTTATTGTATTTATTTTAAGTGCTTTATTTGTATTACCTGTTTCTCTGTTTGCTTCCGGAAGCTCATCAAAATGCGACACTAAATATCCTGTAGTTCTGGCACACGGATTTGCTTTTCAGGCAAAAATTTTCGGTGTAATTGATTATTTCTGGGGCATCAAAAATGAACTTGAAGATGAAGGCGCAGATGTTTATATTACTTCAGTAAACGGCATGGACAGCACAGCGAATAAAGCTGTTTCATTTAAAAGGCAGTATCTTGAAATACTCGCAATATCAGGAAAACCAAAAGCAAATATAATCGGCCATTCACACGGCTCGTTATATTCAAGATATGCAATAACAAATTTAGGCCTTGTTTCAAAAGTAGCATCCCATACAAGTATATGCGGTCCTCATCGAGGAAGTTCAGTAGCAGATTGGGTATTCAAGATGGTTCCACAAGGCAGCTGGTCTGTTGTTGGAGATATTTCAGACTTTATATATACATTTGTTTTCGGCGACAAAAATCCTAATTCACTCCAGAACGGTATTGAGCTGACAAGACCTTTCATGAATAATACTTTTAATCCTAATACTCCAAATGTAAGCGGTTTATATTATCAGAGTTATGCAGGAAAAGTTAAATACCTTGCAAACAGTCTTGTTTTGCAGATTCCATGGCTTATTGCAAAATCTTATGAAGGCGATAATGACGGTCTGGTTTCTGTAACATCCGCACAATGGGGAAATTTCAGAGGAGTTATTTCAGGTGCATGGTGGAGTGGCGGAGTTGATCATGCTGGAATGATAAATCATCTTTTCGGAATTACTCCTGGATTTGATGCACCTCAGTTCTATGTTAATACAGTTGCAGATCTGAAAGGCAGAGGTTATTGATTAAAAAGTAATAAATTAAAAATTAGTATTCACCCCCACTTCACTTCTCCCCCTTAATCAAGTGGGAGTTGGAGGGGGTAAAAAAATACTGGAAATAAAAATCAACCCATACAGAATAAGAGTTTCTGTATGGGTTTTTTGTTTATGGCTGATATTGAAATTATTCTTCAATGAATTTTTTTTTAGAATATATATCGGAGGCTTTTATGACATTTCAAACAATCAGGCAGATGCTTTCTGCACCGCACAAATTTGCCAGTCTGAAAGCATCACAATTAATAAAAGGCGAAGCTGAACTGATTTTTTATCACACAGCTCTTGAATCAGGAATTTTTGAAGCACTTACCAGCCCTGAAACCGGAGACGAGCTTGCCTTGAAATTATCTGTGAAAAATCGCGAGCTGTTCAATTCTGTTCTGAAGCTTGGCGTATTTATTGGCGGATTATCATTTAAAAATGGAAAATACGCAATTAAAGGTTCATTATCAAAAGCAGTTGCTGCAGGTCACCCGAGCGCAGACTGGATCAGGGAGATTGTGAAGTATCATGGAGATGCCGCAGCCAATTCAGCATTTTTTATCAGAAACGGGACATCCGGGGATTATCTAACAGATTTTGGAGGCGTAATTGCAAAATCATCCCGCATGGCTGAGACTGCCATAAGCGCATTCATTAAGCGCACGATTGAAAAATCACAAACGCACAGAATCCTTGAGGTTGGATGCGGATCAGGTGAGTATCTGAAATATTATGCAGAAGTCAATCCTGGAAACACCGGGATCGGCATTGACCTGAATACTGAAGCAGCAGCAATTGCACAGAAAAGCCTTGCAAAAAATGGAATCAGCAGTTCTTTTAAGGTAATTCAGGAAAACATTTTAGAGCCTGTTAAACTGAAAAATGAATTGTTTGATATTATTACATCATATTCCAATATTTATTATTTTTCAGATATCAGCCGCTCTATTTTTTTTAAGCGGACACTCGAACTGCTCGCACCTGGAGGCAGGTTTATGCTTGCTACCATGTTCAGGGATGAAACACTGATTTCAAAATATTTTGATGTAATTTTCACTGCAACAAAATATTTATATCCGCTGCCCGATATAAATATTCTTGTAAAAGAATTAAAGAATGCCGGATATACAAAAGTAAAAACAGTAAATCTTCTCGGCAGCATGAGCTTCAGGGGAATTGTTGCATATAAGTAGCTTGGTAAAATATTTTTTTGGTAAAATTATTATGAATGAATTCGCAAAATATATTTTTTTATTTATTCTTTTTGATATACTTCAATTGATATGCTGGCTATTCAGTCTTGGCCCATTATCATTAAGGCAACAGGGACCAATTGATGCTCAAAGCGGTATGTTTTTTTTGTTTTTAATAGGAATTTATATAACTATTTGTTTTTCACTATTCATTTTTATAATGTATATAATTAAATATTATAAATCAATAAAAGTCATAATGATAGGGTTATTATTTAATATTCATGTAATAATAATATCAATATTATATTTTGCCCGGTTGCTGTAAATAAATTGAAAGGAATCCCTTAGAAATTTATTTACTTGACATGCGGGACTTAATTTTGTACCATATTTAGACTGATTAAAAAAAGCTGAGGAAAATAAAATGAACACTATAGAAGACATAAGACCTATTTCTTATATAAAAGCAAATGCAGCAAATGTTCTTAACCAGGTTAATGAAACACACAGGCCGATTTTTATAACTCAAAATGGTGAAGCAAAAGCTGTATTAATTGATACTGAAAGTTATGAATCAATGCAGAAAGCTTTTGGGATTCTAAAACTGATTTCTTTGGGAGAAAAAAATATTAAAGAAGGTAAAATAATTGAGCAGAATTCATTCTTTTCATCTATAGAAAATAAGTATTTTAAAAATAAAAAATGAATTCAAAAAAATATAACGTATTCTGGACAAAAATAGCTCAAGATGATCTCATCGAGATAATTGATTATATTGCATCAGATAGCATTAATAATGCTGAAATTTTATTTCAAAATATTAAAAATCAGTCAATGAAGCTGGAAAAATTTCCTGAACGTGGAAGAATCGTTCCTGAGTTGAAATTTCATAATATAAATAATTATCAGGAATTGATTATTGATCCCTGGCGATTAATATATAGAATTGAGGATAATAAAATTTATATTATCGCTTTGTTTGATGGCAGAAGAAACTTAGAAGATGTGTTATTAAATAGAATAACCAGATAATAAACAATTACAGGAGAAACCGGCAATGAATAATCCATTAATAGACACAAGAGATATAAGATTTGTTTTATATGAAATACTGAATGTTGACTCGCTCACAAAGCATGAAAAATTTTCAGGATTCGATCATGATACTTTTAATGCAACAATAGATCTCGTGGAAAATATTTCCGTAAATGAATGTTTCCCGCACTTCGCAGATGCAGACAAAACCGGATGCACATTCAACGGCTCTGACGGCAGTGTTAAGCTTCCTGAATCGATTAAGAAACCTCTCAAGGCATATTATGATGCTGGTTTTATCGGTATTGTGGAAAAACCTGAAATGGGCGGAATGGGGCTTCCAATGGCAGTTGGAGCAGCACACATGGAATTTATAAGCGCGGCTCACCAGCCTCTGCTTATGTATGCAGGGCTTGCTCACGGATCAATGATGCTTATTCAGAATTTCGGATCTGATGCATTGAAGAAAATGTTTGTACCGAAGATGATGAAAGGTGAGTGGGGCGGCACAATGAACCTTACAGAGCCTCAGGCTGGATCCGATGTAGGAAGGCTTTCTGCTAAAGCGGTAAAGCAGCCTGACGGTACATATAAAATTACAGGCCAGAAAATATTCATATCAGCCGGAGATGGCGATTATTATTCAAATATAGCTCATCCTGTTCTTGCCAGAATTGAAGGCGACCCTGAGGGAACCAAGGGCATTTCAATATTTATAGTGCCAAAATTTCTTGTTGATGAAAACGGCAATATCGGCAAAAAAAATGATGTTAAGTGTTCCGGCGTTGAGCATAAAATGGGAATAAAAGGCTGCGTTACCTGCACAATGAATTTCGGGGATGACGGCAACTGTGTAGGCTATCTTCTCGGAAGCGAACGCCAGGGAATGAAAATAATGTTTCAGATGATGAACGATTTCCGCATGGGTACAGCAAGCCAGGCTCAGGGAGTTTCATCTGCAGCATATCTGCATGCTGCCTCATATGCAAAAGGCAGACTGCAGGGAACCGCAATCAAGGATATGACAAATCCGTCAGCTCCAATGGTGCCGATTGTTCAGCACCCGGACGTTGCAAGGATGCTCCTGTGGATGAAGTCATACGTTGATGCTCAGAGGATGCTTATCTATAATATGTATTACAATATGGATCTCGCAGAAGTTCTAACAGGTGATGAGAAAAAAGAAGCTGCAGGTCTTGTTGATTTTCTTGTTCCTATTTGTAAGGCAGGATGCAGCGACAGAAACGTTCTCATTACTTCTGAAGCAATGCAGATTTTCGGCGGTTACGGTTTCTGCAGTGATTATCCTGTTGAGCAGATGATGAGAAATTCAAAGATCCTCTGCATTTTCGAGGGTGCAAACGGAATTCAGGGAATGGATCTTGTAATGAGAAAGCTTCTCATGAATCCTGACCAGCTGAACTATAAAGTATTTAAAAAGAAAATGCAGGCTTCGGTTGATGCTGCTTATAAAAATGGTATTGATGCTTCATATATTGAGCCTCTTGAGCGTGGAGTTAAACGTCTTGATGAGTATGTTGATAGAATGAAAGAGTGGACAGGCAAATTTATGTTTGCGCAGATTCTTTCAGGTGCTACTCAGTTCAGGAAAGCGATTTACATGATAGCAATCGCCTGGATGCACGTATGGAGCCTGTCAGCTGCATATCCTAAAATGAAGGCTCTTATCGGCGATAAAAAAGGCGCTGATCTGAATTCTTTTATTTCAGAGAACAGTGAAGCTGCATTTTATTACGGCCGTGTTCTTTCATCGCGCTTTTACATGAAAGAGGAGTTTCCGCAATTCTTCGGAATGATAGACGGACTTTTCTGCGACGAATGGACAGTTCTTGAAGCATCACCTGATGCATTTCCGGGAACAGTTGAAATGTAGCAAGATAAGATTTCATCTACTATTAATAATATGCTGAATGAAATATAGTAAGAATTATACTTGATTTTACTAATATTATCATATTGTATGCCTATTAGGAATGATGTGTTTTTATTTAAATAATCATTTCAGACGGCTGAAAATATGGATTATAAATTAGAAGATATAGTAGATATTCCTTTGCTGCAGGAATTGCAGGAGAAATTGAATGTAATATATTCATTTCCTTCAGCAATTATTGATAATGAAGGAAAAATTTTAACCGCAGTCGCCTGGCAGGATATCTGTACGAAATTCTACAGGATGAATCCTGAATCCGAAAAAGAATGCATTAAAAGTGATCAGTATATTGTGGAACACCTTCATGAGGCAAATCCTGCAGTCAGTTATCAATGCCCGCATGGATTGATTGACAACGCAACTCCAATTATTATTGAGGGCAGACATCTGGGAAATTTTTTTACCGGACAGTTTTTTATTGATAAACCAGATATTGAATTTTTTAAAAATCAGGCAAAAATTTACGGCTTTGATGAAAAGTCATTTTTGGAAGCTGTTGAAAAGGTACCGGTCTGGACGAAAGAAAAACTTAGCCAATACCTTGATTTTATAAAAGGTTTTATTGAAATTATAGCCGGTATTGGTTTGAAAAATTTAAAGGAAATTGAAGCGAATAAGTTTATCAAAAAAAATGAAGAAAGGTTACGAAGTATTATTTTAAGTACTTCCGACTGGATCTGGGAAACTGATGAAAACGGGAAATATAGTTACAGCTCTGATAAAGTAGAAAAAATATTGGGTTATCATGCAGATGAAATCATAGGGAAGTCACCTTTTGATTTAATGCCGGAAGGATATAAGGAACGCATTCAAACAGATTTTGAAAATATTTTAAAATCAAAAAGCTCAATGGTTGATTTTGAAAATTGGAATCTGCATAAAAATGGTAATTCAGTCTGTCTTCTGACAAATGGTTTCCCGGTTTTTGATGATACGGGTAAATTAATCGGTTACAGAGGGGCTGATAAGGATATTACTGAACGTAAGCTTGCAGAGGAAAAAATTTTAAAATCTCTGCGTGAAAAAGAAACACTGATCCGCGAACTTTATCATAGAACAAAAAACAACATGCAGGTAATACGCGGAATGGTTGTGCTGCAGGCGGAAAAGTTTCCTGAGAATAAAGAACTTCAGCAATTAGTTAAAAATACAGAGAATAGAATTCAGGTAATATCATTAGTGCATCAGATGCTCTATAAAAGCCAGGACTTATCCAGAATTTCAATTAAAGAATATATTGAAGAGCTTTCATCTCTAATAATGCATAGCTACATGGATTCAACTGATAGAATAAAGCTGAATTTATTTATTGAAGACCAGTTTTTTCTGCTCGATACAGCAATTCCATTCGGATTGATTATTAACGAGCTCATGACGAATTCATTAAAATATGCTTTTCCTGATAAAATGGAAGGTTTGATTTCAATATCTTTATCAAAGGAAAAAGATAAATTTATTCTGCATTATCGCGATAATGGTGTGGGTGTTAACGACGGTTTTAATTTCCGGATTCAGAATTCTCTGGGCCTTAAGCTTATTTACAGAATTGGAGAGCTTCAGATGATGGGAAAAGTTGAAATGGAAAATAATAACGGTGTCAGCTGTTTGGTTGAATTTTCAGATAATCTTTATCAATCTAGAATATAAAATGTAAAATAGATTTTAAAATTATGGAATAGTGAAGCATCAGCTGATGCATTTCCTGAAACTGTTGAGATGTAATTATATTTTTTGTATGTTGAAATTCTATCCGGACTATATTTTTTTTACTATTATGCTGCATTGTATCTTCAGTTTGACATGGACTTGTACAGAAATTTTTAAATTATTATCATTCATAAAAAGAAAATTGAGATATGAAAAATTTTTTTATAAATATCAGCCTGCTTTTTTGTTTTCTCTTTTTCGCTGCTTTTTCGTTTGCAGCTGAGGAAAAAATAAGTGAAAAAAAAGTTATAAATGAAGATGTCAGGACTGTAAAAAATGAAATAACCAGAGATGAAAAAACCAGTGATATTAAAAACTATAACAGGTTTACTATATATACTGCATACGACGGCAACTGGTTGTCATACAAGGAAACATTGTATGACGGTTCATTCCTGGATGGCGATGAAGGCTGGCAGAGCGGCGGATTTATCGAATTGAGATATGATAATAAATTACTGTTTCTCAGATTGAGTTCAAGTATTGTTTATAACGGTTATGCAAAATATACTGGCAGTATTATTTCTACAGGCGAGCCGATCATTCAAAGATGTGCTGAGCTTATTTCGCTGTCGGAAATCAACATTGGATTTAAAATTCTCAATTATAAATCATTCACATTATCACCCTACAATTCTTTCGGATACAGGTTATGGGAAAGATTTATAGGCTACACTGAAGATTACTACTGGTTTTATATGGGTATTGGAATCAACATGGAATTGGGTCTTAATGACTGGACTCTTGGTATGGATGTTTCCGTTGATTTCCCGATTAATCCGCGTATGGCTTCATATGGCTTTGTGTATAATTACGCCGGGACATTATATAAAGCGGATAAATCCATATTTGCAATACAATCTATCCCGGGTTTTAAAATAGAGCTGAGTGTTAGGTTTAATATTTACTCCAATAAAAATTTTAAAGTATTTGTTTTCGGGATACCTTATTACCAGCTCTGGAATATTGGTGCATCCAGGCCAGTAGTTCAGACCCAGAACGGAATTAATATTCCCAGCTCAGTGACTAATTATTTATATTTATATGAGCCGGACAGCATTACTCATATGGGCGGCATTAAATTCGGTTTCGGGATTAATTTTTTATAATAGCCGGGAAATAAATTTTCAGGAGGCAGTTTATGAAAAAAACAGGAATTTATTTTATTTACGGTGCAGGAGTTTATAATATATTACTCGGAGTTTTCCATGTATTATTCTGGAAGATCCCGTTGTTTAACTGGGCTGAAGAACTTAATAAACTTTCGCCTGTCAACAAAGGAGTAATGGAGGTTTTAAATCTCTGTTTAATTGTAGTTTTTATTATTATGGCTTTTATTTCATTTGCACATGCAAAAGAGCTGCTCTCATCCAGACTTGGTAGAACAATTTTAACCGGATTCAGCATTTTCTGGCTGCTGCGTTTTATTGAACAGTTTATTTTCTGGGAACGGGCCGGAATCGTCCTGCCTGTAATTTTAATAATTGGATTTATATTATATTTTGTTCCGGCAATGTTATCATTCAGAAAAGATAATAGCTGATATTATTTTTTTTGGATGTATATATGCGTTACATTTTTTTAACAGCTGCTTTATGGGATGCCTGGGGCGGAGTTAACAATCTCTTTTTTCTGCTATGCAGGCAGAACGAATGGGCTATAAGCCGGGAAACATGCGGGAGACGCATTTTGTCTGGGTTGTATTTGCATTGATATACCTGATGTTTTTTCTACGAAGAATTTCTCGTAAAGTACTGTATTTAGTTATGATATCACCGGAAATATTCATAAGACCGTTGCCAGCAACGATAAAGGCTAGAGCTAAATCAGATGTTCCGGCGGTTTAGTTTCAGTTTGGATTATTAAGTCAGATTGATGTTATAGAATTTGAATTTCTTCTTGAAGAATTTTTAAAAGATTAGAAGCAGTTATATATATACATGAAACTTCTGTTATTGAACGGTACTGGCACGACCGTAAAAAGTAGCAAGCTAGTGGAAAATACTGAATTCATAAAGCTAAAAACGTCTGGCAGCACGAGTTATGAAAGAGGCAACACTTTTCGTATCATCGCTGACATTGCCTGTAGAGAAATCCTGCAGCCATGAATTGAGAGGATTTACATCATATTCACTTGAACATAAATATAATGAATTTAAAAAACCTCCAATTGGTGTATAACCATCACCTTTTTTAAGATTTAGCCACATTTGATTGAGTTCATCTTTTGATGGTAAAAACCAGTCACTTTTACCGCCTCCATTATAATTTCTGCAAATTTGTGCGGCACTGTCAGTGTGTCCTGCCTGGTTTATTATAGCTGTAGTATTACTTGGACCAGTTCCAATTGCTGTTCCCTGTGCTGAAATTCCTATAGCAGTAAGATTATTAGACCATCTTTGTACAGAACTCTGATCAAATGGTGCAGCTTCCATATATTTCCAGCCATCTGTTTTCCAGTTCGGATTAATGTAAAATATCAATCCGCCTGCAGGACCTATATCACGGAGTTTGTATAATTCAGTGGAAACCTTATACATATCGTTGCGTTCGCACGATATACAGATAAAAATAAGAAATAAAAAAAGATTAATTTTTTTCAATATTTATCCTCTATTATTCAAAATATAGGGCATACTGAAAAAAATGTCAAAAAAAAATCAATTTTTTATTTTGTCTGAAAAACTAAAAGGCATCTATTGTTATACCTGTATTAATTTTATAACTCCCATCAGTTTGAATTGTTACGGGTGATATGAAATTATGATTTAATTCATTGCCGCAACTTTGTACCAGTCATTGACCGGAATCTCTTTTTGATGTTCTTTAAGATCTCGCCTTTCGCTTCCTGTAGTAATCCTGTGCTTTGACAAGCGCACGTATTGCCTGCTCCGGGGATGAGTAAGCCATGATTCCCTTTGCATCAAGATGCCTGACTACATTCCCGCTGCCTTTCTGGTCAAAGGCAACCATGTCTATCACGGGAATAATCGGCTTGTTAAACTGTTTGATCTGCTGCTCGATAAGGCTTAGAAGCTCCATCTCTGCAGCGATCATTTTATTTGCCGGTTCATTCATTGCTTCCTGTGAAAGCACAGGTGATTCAAGCCAGTTTGCTGCTCGGATGGTCAAATAACCGAGTCCTAGAAGAAGAATAGCATCCATGTCAGAGTGTTTTAAGAGTGCGGCGATTGTATCTGTAATCATCGAAACTTTTCCCGGTGCTACAAGGTCGAGCGGATTATTTCTGCTCCAGAAGGGTGGAAGAAATGAGTCAAGCATGCTCACAACGTTCTTATCAAGAGGAGGAACCTCGAGTCCGGCTTCCTCGCACAGGTCAGCTGATATTACCCCCCATCCTCCTCCCTGCGTTACAATTCCAATTCTTTTGCCTGTAACTTCAGGTTGCGACAGCAGCAGCCCTGCAACATTCACCATATCGTCAATGGTATCTGCAAGTATAATATTAGCCTGGCTGCACACGGAGCGGAATACTGCAAAGCTTCCTGCAAGAGCTCCCGTATGCGACATAGCTGCATCAGCGCCGATACTGCCTGTTCCGCCTTTTAGAAGTATTACAGGCTTTTTGGCTGATATTTTTTTTACAGTATCTATGAATCTGCGTCCATGACGCACACCCTCGATATAGAGGCATATCAGCTTTGTCTTATCATCTGTTTCAAGGTATTCGAGGTAGTCTTCTATTGTCAGGTCAGCTTCGTTTCCTGTGCTTACAAGACGGCTTATTCCGATATTACGCCTTATGAACCTGTACATGATTGATGATCCAAGGTTGCCGCTCTGCGACAGGACTGCAACTGGTCCCGGTTTGAAATCAGAGGATGTCATTACAGCCTGCATTCGTGAAGGATAAGCGCTGAACAACCCCATGGTATTGGGACCTACGATCCTGATGCCGCCGGATTTCGCAATTGAAAGAACTTCCTGTTCAAGAACTTTACCATCAGCGCCGGTCTCGCCGAATCCTGCAGTAATTATCACAGCTGCTTTAATGCCCGCAGCAATGCATTCACGCATGGTATCCGGAACAGTTTCTTTAGGTACAACAATGACTGCAAGGTCTATTGGATGCGGAACTTCTTTCAGGCTTCTGAATACAGGCCTTCCGAACCATGTGCCTCCCTGAGGATTTACCGGATATAAATTTCCGTTATAGCCACCTCTTAAAATGTGGTGCAGAATGTTGAATCCCCATTTTGCAGGATTTAATGATGCTCCGATAAAAGCAATTGCCCTGGGTTCAAACAGAGAGTTATAAAATGATTCCTGATTCATATAATCTCCACAAAAGCAGGTGAGTATCCTGCTAAAGAAATTTTTAAAGAATGATCCTGTATATAAAAAAAATCAACATCCCGGATTGTATTTTTTTTTACGGATCAGTAATAATTTTTCAACTGCGTTTTTTAAAGTTTCCGGTTTTTTAGCGAAATGGAACCTTATCATATAATTGATTTTTTCCTTGAAAAAACTGGAACCTGGAACTGCTGCAACGCCTACTTCCCGTGTCAGCCATTCGCAGAAATGAATATCGCTTTGCGGCTTGAATTCAGATACATCGACCATTACATAGTAGGCACCCTGAGGGGTGGTGTATTTCAAACCTGCATTGTCAAGTCCCTTTAAAAAAATATCCCGCATTTCAGTATATTTATTTCTCAAATCACTGTAATATTGATCTGGGAAATTCAAGCCGGTTACAGCTGCCTCCTGAAGCGGTGCTGCAGCACCAACTGTAAGAAAATCATGAACTTTTTTTGCTCCGTTAATTATATATGAATCAGCAATGATATAACCCAGCCGCCAGCCTGTGATAGAATATGTTTTGGAAAGAGAACTGCACGATATTGTGCGCTCAAACATTCCTGGAAGCGAAGCTATATAAACATGTTCATTTGGTTCATAAACAATATGTTCGTAAACTTCGTCAGTGATAACGAATGTATCGTGTTTAATTGCGAGTTCTGAGATAAATAGCAGTTCATTTCGAGTGAAAACTTTTCCTGAAGGATTGGACGGATTGCACAGAATCAGCGCTTTTGGTTTTTGTTCAAAGGCCTTAATCAGTTCTTCTCTGTTGAAATTAAAATCCGGAGGATTTAAATTTACGTAAATTGGAATTGCTCCTGTTAAAATTGTGTCTGCAGTATAATTTTCATAAAATGGAGAAAAGACTATAACCTTATCACCCGGATTGCACGCTGTCATCATTGCTGCCATCATTGCTTCAGTGCTTCCGCAGGTGACAACGATATTAGTCTCAGGATCAATATCTATGCCCATGTATCTGGATTGCTTTCTTGCAAGAGCCTGACGGAAATTCGCAGCTCCCCATGTCACAGCGTACTGATGAGGTCCTTTAACCGAAATATTCTCAAGTGCTTTTGTAATTTCAGATGGCGGATCAAAATCCGGAAATCCCTGCGATAGATTTATTGCATTATATTCATTCGCCACGCGTGTCATTCTTCTTATGACGGACTCAGTGAAGTTTTTAATCCGTGCGCTTGTCTCCGGCATAATAATTTTCCTGTTTACTGAATTTACTTGAGTTTGAAATATTAATACCTGATTGTTTCAGAAGAGTTATTGTCAAGAATGTTATTGATTTTGATCTGATATTATTTATTTTGTCTGATATATTCCAGCTTTTATTAAAAAAAATTTTAATTCAATATGAGAATACGGGATTTATTTTTAAAGATAAGGTTATGTTATGCTTGTTAATTATTTTATATCAGCATTTATTCTTGGCATAATTGTTGCAATTCCTCCGGGTGCGGTTACGGTAATTGCCTGCCGGAGATCTCTCCAATATGGTTTTAAAAACAGCCTGATTTTTACAGCAGGTTCATGTATTTCTGATATTTTTTATATCAGCCTGGTTTATTTCGGATTAACCGGCTTTATTTTAAATAATAACAATAAATTAATTCTCTGGATAATTTGCGGATTATTGCTGGTTTTTTTAGGGATCTTGACGTTGATATCAGTCAGAAAAGACAAAGAAGAAAATATTAATGAAAATATAATTCATTCAAAACCATTGATCACATTTGTATCAGGAATCATTGTTACATTAACAAATCCTATGACAATAATAGGGTGGATTGCTGTTGCCGGAAATTTTTTTATTTTATGGAACAGTAAGTTACCTGATTCAGGCAACTATGCTGTTATTACAATTATAGTAATAATGGCAGGTGTTTTATTGTGGTTTCTGCCGCTGATTTATTTTGTCAGTAAATTAAAAAAAATTATAAGCAGAACAATTCAGAAATATTTAATTGCTTTCTCAGGGATATGCCTGATTATATTCGGGTGTTTATCATTATTTTCCGGGTTTAAAATGTTATAAATACTGCGTTAAGCTTAACTGTTTCTATTTAAAAAATTCAACTTTGATTTTAATATTAAAAACAGGTATTGACTTTTTTAAATAGATGTGTATTCTGATTCTGGAATAAAAGATGAGAGAATCAGATAATAAAGAAAAGATAATAAGCCTCATTGAAGACAGGATCAATAATGGCCTGCTGTTTGAAGCATTCAACCGCATTGATGCAGCTTTGGGAGTTTTTCCTGAAAGCGTTAGGCTTCGCCAGTTAAGGGGACTCAGCCTGGCAAGGCTCGGCCAGACTCTGCAGGCGCGGAACACGCTTGAGGAGCTCTACCAGGAGGGCCACAGGGACTCTGAAACCATGGGGCTTCTTGCAAGGGTATACAAAGACCTCTACCGTAAAAATAATGATCTGCTTTACGCTTCGCTGTCGCAGGAAATATACTTTGATAATTACAGAACAAATAAAAGCCATTATACCGGAATCAATGCAGCAACAATGAGTTTTATTCTTGGAGAGAAAAATCAGGCTCAGGAAATCGCAGGTGAGATACTGGCCTGCATTTCACCTGATACAATTGACATTTGGGAACTGGCCTCAAGAGGGGAAGCATCGTTGATTATGGGTGATTTTGAATCTGCAGTGAATTCCTACACCCAGGCACGTGCCGCAGCTGGAGATAGAATCGGTTACCTGTCATCAATCAATGACCAGCTTCGCCTGCTTGACAGGGTCATGGATATACCCCAAAAGGTTATTGAATTGCTGAAACCTGCGCCAATGATAATTTTTACAGGTCACATGATAGACCACCCTGATAGGCCTGAACCCAGATTTCCGGATACAATAGCTGATGATGTTTCAGCTCGCATCGAGGAAGCGATTAAAACTATTCATCCTGCAATAGGTTTCACATCTGCCTCATGCGGAGCAGATATTCTGTTTATTGAAGCAATGGAGCGTCTTGGACACAAAGTTGTAATATACCTGCCGTTTGATAGCGATGATTTTGTCAAAACAAGCATTGCTTTTGCTGGAGAGGATTGGGTCAACAGGTTCAACAGAATTATCGAAGAACACGATATCAGGTATCTTACAGGTGAAGGGTATCTTGGTAATGACTTTCTGTTTGATTTTTTAGGAAAAGTTCTATTCGGTATGGCGATTCTTCATGCGGATCTTCATCATGGTGATGCGCACCTGCTTGGTGTTATTAATTCCAGATCCGGAGGACTAACAGGCGGTTCTCATGATATCATAAAGCACTGGCCTGATACAAAGGAAAAAATATTAATTGATATTGCAGACCTTGAACCAAAAGCGCGGACATCAGCTATGCCTGTCGGTCATCTGAATCAAACACCCGGAGAACTGCCTGGTCTTAAACGCGAGCTAAGGTCAATTCTCTTTGCTGATATTGTCGGATACAGCCGCGTTGAGGAGGATCAGACTCCGATTTTTCTGCACCATATTTTAAAAAACATAGCAGCCGAACTTGCGGTACTGGGTGCTCCGGATATTCTTAATACATGGGGAGATGCGGTTTTCGCTGTATTCCCTGATCCGTCATCTGCAGTTAAATATGCTCTTGCAATGCAGAGCGCAGTAATTAATCGGACCGGAAAAGAAAGTAAACTGCCAGAAGATATCAACATCCGGATTGCTCTTCATATTGGCCCGGTTTTTGTTGCTGATGATCCGCTTACCGGCAGAAATAACGCATACGGATCTCATATCAACCGGGCTGCCAGAATAGAACCTGTGACTCTGCCCGGAAAAATTTACGTGAGCGAGCAATTTGCTGCAATGCTGACCTTCCTGGAAGGAGAGAATTTCAGCTTTACATATGTAGGCCGGATTGCGCTTCCTAAAAAATTCGGTGAGCAGGAGCTTTATCTGCTTGAACCGTTTGATGAGAGCAATCCGCTTGACAGAAAATTAAGATAAGGGAATATCGATAAAACATTTTATGGACATTCCCTTGGGTTCACTTTATAGGTAAAAATCAGTTTTGACCCCCTCTTTTATTCTCCCCCTTATTTGAGAGGGAGTTAGTGGGGGTAGAAAAAACTGATTTTTATATGTTCCCGTAATTATTAAACTGATCAGCTTTGAGGAGTAAATCTATGAGACCGCCATTTGAAGCCTATACAGGCGATATGCCGTATCTTTTTATCAGCTATGCGCATAAGGATTCAAAACTTGTTTACCCGCTGATTACATCCTGGCATGAAGCCGGGTACCGCGTATGGTACGACGAGGGAATCGATCCCGGAAATGAATGGCCTGAAGAAGTCGCAGCAGCGCTTAAGGCGTGCAGGCAGTTTATAGTGTTCATCACCCCAAGGGCTGTTGCGTCAAAAAATGTAAAAAATGAAATTAACTTTGCACTCAATCTTGATAAAGATTTTATAGCCATATATCTCGAAGAGACAACTCTGCCTTCAGGACTGGAACTGCGCATGGGCGACATCCAGGCTATAATGAAGTACCGCATGGAATATTCCATGTTTGAAAACAAAATGAACAAATCCCTTAAGAAGGTTATTAAGCGCGCAAAGAATGAACCGATTAATCCTGTTCATGATGATGCATCTGATGAACATAATGCAGCTGATGACGGTCCGAAGCTGCCTGAACGAGAAGACCTGAAAAACCACCCCAGGCTGAAATTTTTTGCTGAATTTGCAACTGATGTGGCAAACACCATCAGGAACACAAAAAAAACCGCATCGCCTGGAACTGACTGGAAGGAAGATCTTAAGAAAAATTTTGAGGCAAAGAAGCCGTTATATGAGAAGAGCTGGAAAAAACTCGAAACGGATCTTAATTCCCGGAAAGAACAGAATGAAAAAGCAAAGATTGAAAGGCAGAAAAACAGAAAGCCCCGGGCAGAACGGCCTAATGTTACAGTAAAGAAGGGTGTTCTTTCATCACTTATCAGCTTTGCAATAATGGGGAGCATTGTTTATTTTATTTATTTTTATGTTATTAACCGCTACTCCACCTTAAAGAAAGAATATCTTAAAATCGAATGCACTTCATATTTAAACCGTGATCAGAAACTGGCTTTTATTGAAAAAAATGAAAAAATCAGCGACAAAGATCTGAAAATGGTGCAGATAGAAGAAGAGCTTGCAAGGTGCCGCAATAATACTCCTGACCAGCTTCAGATGAAAAGGCTCGGCATAGATACAATGTCTATTGAAAATCTTGAGAAGCTTTATTCAGAGAGAAAGGAACTGGTTGTATCATGGAAGAAAAATCTTGTTCTGGAATACCAGTCAAAATATAAAGAGTCTCTTAAGAAAAAAATAGATTCAACAAACAGCGAGTTTATGAAAAAATCAGTAGCTGATCTATACAGGACTCTGCTTGTTGAATTGATTCGCGAATCATATAAAGAAAATAAATAATATTATTTAAATTTATGAAGTGATCTTCAGCATGAATAATTTGCCTTTACGTATCTGTTTCTTCGGTGATTCGCTTGTAAACGGTTTCGGCGATGAAGAATTTCTCGGCTGGCCCGGAAGACTGTGCCGTGAAGAAGTAAAAAAAGGGTTTGAAATCACCTGCTATAATCTCGGAATCCGCGGCAATTCTTCCGCTGATGTACTTAATCGCTGGGAACATGAAACTTCTGTAAGGCAGAAGGAAGGTGTTGAAACAAGGCTTGTATTTTCGTACGGGATCAACGACTGCAGAATCGAAGATGGTATGCGCAGATTGTTATTACAAAAATCAATAGAAAATACAACTGCAATTCTTGAAAAAGCTACGAATAATTATTCAGTACTGTTTATCGGACCTCCGCCGGTAAAAGACGCGGTACTCTCAGAAAATATTCTTGAACTCACCGGACATATTGAAAAAGTATGCGGCAGTTTTAATGCCGGATGTTTTGATCTATGCAGTATGCTTATGAATGATGAAAAATGGAAGCGGTTCCATGAATACAGCGACGGTTATCATCCAGTTTCAGGAGGATATGAAATGATAGCTGATGCAATCCGCTCGTGGGATAAATGGAGCTCGTGGTTTTTAAAGTGAATCTATCAGTGTTCTTACTGCTTTCATATAATCTTCCATTCCATATGCAAAGATAGTATTGTGATTCGCCTGCGGAATGGTAAGCATTTTTTTATTTTTGGAACCGGAGTTTATAAAAAGCGATTTTCCGTCATCGTACGGAATAATGTGATCTCTTTCCGCGTGAATTATAAGGGTAGGCATTTTACATTTCTTGATTTTCTCAGTATGCATGAAAGCTTTATCTTCTGATATGCCTGCTGATGCAGTGTTTATTCCCAGCAGATTTAAAAGCGGTATAACATCAGCGAATCCGCTTTCAATTATCATAGCATCTATTTCATCAGGATAGCTCTGCGCAATTTCAAGAGCTGAAGCGCTTCCAAGCGAACGTCCCATAATAATAAATTTTCCTGTATAACCTTTTTCCATCATCAATTTTTTTGTATATGAAAAAACAAAATGGCTGTCATGGATCATTGATGATGCAGACGGTTTTCCGGTTGAAGTTCCATACCCTCTGTAGTCTGCAATCATAAAGTTGATTTTCTGTTTTGTAAAAAATGGAGCAAGGTCATCGTAGTCTGATGCAATTTCTCCATTTCCGTGAAAGAACAGAATGAACGGATTATTTTCCCCGGCGTGATGAAGAACTGCCCCAATGCGCACAGTTTCATCAACAGGAATTTGAACTGGTATGCCTGAAGCAATCAGGGAATTATCTTTTCTGGGATGGAACAGAAAAGAAGTGATTTCATCTTTATCAAAAACTTTATATTGATCAACATTAATATTTTTCATTTTTACCTCTCCCGGTTTAAATTTCACATCAGCAGCTTTTGAACAGTATAAATTTATAGAAAGAGCTGATGCAATTATAATTATAATAAAACGGAATTTTATTTTTTTATTTCTGATATTGAACCATCTCCTGAGTGAAATTTTATTATTTCATAATGAAATGTTATTAAAATAGTAATAAAAAAAATACAACACTTTTTCGTTGACATTAACACTCTTATCAAATCATATTTCTTAAAATATAAAAAAACAGATTCTATTCAAAGGATATTTACTGACTTTTTTACAGTATTGGCTGTTGCTTCATTTATTATATTAGCTGAACCATATAAGGAGTAAAATCTATGTCATTAAGATTGATTTTTGTCTTTTTGGTTATTTCATCATCGGCTCTTTTTGCATCTGCATCATCAATCAATGATGATGAGGATACACCTCGTATCATGTTATCAGCAGCAGAGAGAAACTATGTAGATATTGTTAATTCACTGATTTCAAGTGGTGTGGATATTAATATCAAAGACATAAACGGCTACTCCGCTTTGAGTACAGCATCAGAAAATGGACGGACTGATCTTGTAAAATTTCTTCTGTCAAAAGGCGCAAATAAATCCCATATGAAACCTCTTCATCATAGCCCCATGATTATACCTGAAATTAAAGACGATTACGATGCTCCGAAAATTTACATTTACTGTGTCCTCTATGGAATCATAAAAGCAGCTGCATCAATGCTCAATCGGGGGGTTGATATTAATTCGTCCGATTCTCAGGGGAATAATGCCCTTACTGTAGCTGCCATTCACGGTTATAAGGATATAATGGAACTTCTGCTGAAAAAAGGCGCAGATGTAAACCAGATCAACGGTATAGGCCAGTCCCCTGCAATTTCTTCTATTGAGAATGGAGGAGCCGAGGGTGCTGAGTTCATTGTACGAAATGGAGGCAGGCTTCAGGGCAATGACCTTGAGTGGTACACGACTAAAATGTTTGCAATAGTATCAGGAAAAGATGCCAAACTTGAGGCTCGCGACCAGCAGTCGGAAAAAACTGTTCTAATGCTTGCTGCAGAAAAAAATCATGCAAACACTGTAAGATACCTTGTAAAACGCGGTGCAAAAATTAATGCTGAATATTCTTCTACGCGTATGGATCACAGGCCGTTGAACGGCTCCACAGCTCTTATATTCGCATTGCGAGACAAATCCGGCACTGATGCAGCTTTTGAGCTTATACGCCTCAAAGCTTCGCTTGATAATCTTAACAACAGCGATGAAACAGCGCTCCTGAGCGCTGTATATCATGCTCAGCCTGATATGGTAATAGCTCTTCTGAATGCTGGTGCGAATGTTAACCGTGCAGACAGTATGGGCAAGACTCCATATTATTATGCAATGATGAACGGCAATGTAGAAATCATGGCAATTCTTAAATCAAGGGGCGGTCGATAGAATAATTGAGTATAAAAAAGTGCGGATGTTTTACCCGCACTTTTTCAGATTTTCCCTGTATTATTAATTAACTTGCCGCATTAAATAAACTCAGTCTTTTTTCTTCACCTCAATAATTGCCGGAGCAGACCAACCCTGAATTGTAGGTTCGTACATGCACTCCATCCGCGCAGGCCGCACCATAAATTTTCCATGAAGTTCCGCACGAACAATATATGCAGTTTCATAAACTTCGCCTTTTTTCAGATCATTAAAGAAAAAAACCATCCTGTTGTCCCACCTTTCTGAATGCACAAAAGGCGCGTCGTCATAAGCATTTTTCTTTGTAACTTCAAATCCTGAAGGAAGAAAATCTTCA
Source organism: uncultured Leptospirales bacterium (assembly GCA_964392365.1). GTDB lineage: Bacteria > Spirochaetota > UBA4802 > UBA4802 > UBA5550 > CAYMPH01. The sequence goes on along the minus strand of CAYMPH010000014.1, from coordinate 53,814 downwards.
AGAACAAGATATTTGAAATCGTCATCTGCAACAAACTTCAGTTTTACAAGAATTTCATCACCTGCATTTATTTCTTTTCTATCCGCAAGGCTCTGCGGCACAAGGTATTCAGTTCTGTTGAGATCCCTCACGCGCGTAATAGCTGAGAAAGTCCGAAGAACTGATATTCCGTTGGATAGATTTTTTAAACTTTTATCTTCTGTTTTAAATATTGAAAGAAAACCTTTGGCTTTATAATTGAGAGTTCCGCTTATTACAGCGTCAAATGAAGCGTCTCCGCCTGCATCCCCTGCAGCTTCAAGTGTGAAATTTTTTACTGCAGAGTCATTTTTTAATGAGATTGTTTTTTTCATCATTGATAAATCATTATTTTCTTCAAAATTGTATTTTACATTAGTAATTTTCTCACTGTTAAGTTTGAAATCAATATTGCCTTTCAGTTTCATATCAATCCCGTTTTCGTCAATGTATCCGATAATGGAAAAAATTGATGAAGCAGTTTCCTTTGTTGATGTCCAGGAACCGTCCCTTGCCCTGTTGGACAGTGATTTGACTATCTGCGACGGAATCGTGCTTTTATCGCCTGATTCAACAAGCGCACTTAAAACGTGGGCTGTAATTTCAGTATTTCCGCCAGGCCAGTCCCATCTCTGCGATCCTGCACTCTGCCAGAAAATTCCCCTGCCGTCTTTTTTCTGCATAGCCTTTAGTTCCGAGAGAAATGTGTTTAAAGTATCTGCCATTAATTTGATATTTTCGCCTTTGAATTTTCTGTTTTTAATTCCTGCTGAAATAGCCCTTATTGCAAAAGCAAGCTGATATGGATTTCTTTCTTTAAGAGAAATTATTTTTTTAATTCCTGAATCGTTCCATTTCCCCCATAAAGCATAAATGTATGATAAATATGCATATGCGTCCGGACCTTCAATATCCCTGGCGGATAAAATTCTGTTAACAGCAGTAAGGCCGTTTTCTACAACTGTAGAATTTACGCTGGTGTTTGATTGCGAATTTGCGATATAAAGCGAGTATAATACGTATCCTGTTAAAAAAGCATTGCCCCTGTCTCCGTTCCACCAGCCCCAGGTTCCATCCTCGTTCTGATATCCCTGCACTTTTTCTATGCCAACCTTAACTTTATCATCAAGGTTTGCGCTGATTTTTTTATCTATAAATTTACCCAGATCATTTTTTTCCATGAGTTTCATCAATGCAAGATTCGGAATAAATTTATTTATAGTCTGCTCCATGCATCCGTAAGGGTACTCATCCAGAAACTTCATTGACTGAATCATTGAAATCGCAGGAGAAGGATTTACTGATATTGTAATTTTTTCAGGTATAAATTCAAAATCATCGCTTTCTTTGAGCTGTGAAATATCAACTGTTTTGTTGAATGACATGTCTCCTGTGCCATAGAGCTTGTATGCTGAACCTTTGCGTTCAACTGGAACAGTGTATTTTACAGCATCAGCAGCTTCAGCATCAGCGGCTGATGAAAACTCAAGAGTTGATTCTGTTTTTTTATCCGGCACATTATAGGTGTAGAAATTTCTTGCAGTTCCGAATGACGGCAGGCTGATTTTTGTTTCTTTGTCAGGTCTGGTTTCTTTGCCGTCAATTTTCATTTCTGTTTTTACGTTTTCCAGACCTCGGTCTGTATTGCTGTTAACAATACCAATTATGCCTACAGTGTCGCCCTCGGTAAAAAATCTCGGTTTGCCCACGCGCGCAATCAGGTCCTGAGTTACAAGAAATTTCTGTATATTCTCGCCGACTCTTCCATCCAGATCGTGTCCGCGTGCAGTGAGTCTCCATGTTGTAAGATTATCCGGAAGAGTGAATTCAGCGTAAGCGATTCCTGCGGCATTTGTTTTTATATCAGCCTTCCAGAAAGCAGTGTCCTCGAATTTTTCCCTTACCTTGGTTTTGCCATCCTTGCCTGCACCGGCTAAAATGGAAAGCGGGAATGAATAACTTGTTAAGATCCAGTTCGATATTTTCGTGTAAAAATAATCCGCCATCTTCGGAGTGTGATCACGTCTTATGTAGTAAATCGATTCATCAACTGCACCGAGAGAAATATCCGCCTTAACCGGTCTGCCTTCCGAATTTGTTACTTTTATTTCAACGCGCGCTTTTTCACCCGGTTTATATTTTGCGTTCTCCGGCTTTATCGAAATTACTAAACCTGTATCCTTGGTTGGAAGTGAAATTCCTGCTGAAGTCATGTACAGGGCTTTCTTTCTCTGCATAACAGCTGAGAGAAAAAGGTTCGGAGCGTACTGCTGTCTGATATTAAATTTCACAGGCACAATATTCCCGGTCATCTTCACAACTCTGGTTTCATATATATCACGTCCCTCAAGTGTGAGGCAGACATATGAATCAAGAAATCTGCTTTTTACAAGAGCTGTAATTTCTTTTGCGCCTGTAAGTTCAGTATTGTTTAGAGATATTTCAAGATTTTTAAATTTGGATGCAGACACGCTGCCTTCTGTGTCATAGATCCATATAATTTTTGAAGCTGTTATTTTGTTGTCCCTGCGGTCAAGAGCTTCAGCTGCAAAATCGAATTCGCCTGAGAGTTCAAATTTTTTCGGGAGCTCTATTGTTTTTTTACCGGTTTCATCAGTTGATATTTTTCTGGAGAACACAGGCTTTGTTTCCCTCACGTAAACCCTCTGTGCTGGCTTCCAGATGTATCTGTACATGTCCAGAGACACTGCTGCTGAAACAGCTTTGCCTGTATGATCAAGGGTTATTATTTCAATTTCCTTCTTTTCATTGGATGAATAAAAATTCTGTGAAGGGTTGATCTTAATATAAAAATCACCGCGCCCTATTTTTACAGTTTTTGTTTCTGTAATGCTTACATTGGTTGCATCAACAACTGTTGCCTCAACAGTGATTTCACGGTCAGACGTGTTCGTGCCTGCTGCGAGCTGAATGTTTACTATTCCGTTTTCATCGCTGTATTTTTCACCTTCGAGCTTTATTCTGTTGTAAGGCCTGCTTTCGGAATTGCTGTCCTCCCACCAGTATCCGTCTCTGTCTGAAAGAATTGTTTCGTAGAATCTGTATTTAACCAGAGCATTTTTTAATGGTGCGCCGAAAAAATATTTGGATTCAATTTTAAATTCAGCAGTATCGCCGTTTATAAAATATGCTTTAGATGGTGTGATCTCAATGAAGTACTCCGGCTTGCGGTATTGTTCCACATAAAATATTCCCGAGGAAAGAAGATTTCCGCTGTCAGGACCTGCGAAGATTTCATAATCACCGAGTGTTGTATCACTGTCAAGTTTCAGTTTTCCGTTTACAGTTCCCCAGTCATCAAGTGAAAGTTCACCTTCAGTAATAACTTTCTGCATATCCCTGTTCATAATTTTGTAGTATATAGTTCTGTTCTCAACCGGAACGAATCTGTCTTTGCGTGTCTTGCCTATTATTTTATAATAAACTGTATCACCTGCTCTGTAAACAGGTCTTTCAGTATAAATAAAGTATCTTGTTTTTTCACTTTCAAAAGATTGAGGAGAGCCTGTGTTGCATATTGCATAACTTCCATCAGGGCTTACAGACAGGAGCGTCAGATGAGCTGCAGATTTAAATTTTCTGCTGAAGATTCCATTATCATCAGTTTTTCCTCCAAGAAGAATGTCAGTTGGCAATTCTTCAATTTTTGACGGCTGATTAAACTCATACTTTTTATTTTTTTCAGGGGACGAATCGAAAAGGGAAATTTTAGCATCAGCAACAGGGCTGTTGTCTATCAGATTCGATGTATATGCAAAAATTGTATCAGGACTTCTTTTTACAACAACGCCTATTGAGGATACAGTGAAGTATCTGCGGCTAACAACATTGCCTGCGCCTTTGATCTCGATGCAGTACCCTCCTGTTGCAAGAGGATTTTTTATCTGCATTGACTGATATTTCCATTCATACGGCCTGAATTCATTAATGGCTTCTTCCCAGGAAAGTACCTTCTCGAACCCGTCATTTTCAGGGTTCGCATTGTCAGGAAGATTCCCGCCTGCAAGAAATATTTTAATCGGAACTTTATAAATTGTAGCGCGCACTGTTTCAAGGCGGAACGTTCTTAAATTAAATTCAAGTGAGTCTCCAGGTGTGAATGTGTATCTGTATGAATTAATATCAACCCCCGGAGCCTTGGGCGTTACCTCGAAGTTCTGATCCGTGATAAGTTTTCCTTCAGTAACAGTTATGGTGCCGGAATAATAGGTATTGAATCCTTCATGAGAAATTGTCAGTTTATATTTTCCGGGCTTCATATCTTCAATATTGAATGTACCATCAGGATATGTGGAAACATAGTATGTCTGCCGCGCCTTTGCAGTAATGCTTACATTTACAGCCGGAGCATCAAGACCGGAAACCTTTACCTTTCCTGAAATGGAAGACGGCTTTGTGAGTACCATAGGCAGCCTGAAAGTTTCACCGGACTTGACTCTCTCTATTCTCGCATTTTCAGTTATGTATCCGGATTTTGTAAAATATATCTGATACGAACCTTTTTTTAATTTATTGAATACGTAGATTCCTTCGCTATTGGTTAAGGCTATCTGAGGCCTTGATGTGTATCCGTATTCGCCGTAATTCCGGTTTGAAAGCTTAACTTCAGCATCCTTTACAGGGTTACCTGAGAGATCCTTGACTATACCTGTCAGTATTGCCTCTTTCTCAAGATTCATTGTGTAGCTTCCGGAAGAAATATTTCCTGATTCTTTATATGAAACGTATCCGTCAGCAGAAACTTCCATTACGTATCTTACCTGATGTATGAAATCATCTATTTTAAAAAATCCGGAAGAATCCGATTCCCTCAGATAATAACCTATTCCCTTGTTCGCGTTCTTGATTTCAATACGCGCTCCCTTTATGCCCTTGCCTGTGGCAGAATCGAGGATATATCCTTCGATAATATTTTTATCCGCGATTTTTTTTACGGAATTATTATATACTGTTGTTCCGTCTTTTTTTACAGTGCTGGTTGCAGTTACGCACGCGCTGAAAAAAACAGCTGATAATAGTATAACAGGGAACATTTTTCGGATCATTTTTTTCTCCAGATGATTGGTTTAAAAATTAAAATAGCAGAGTAAGATTATAATTGCAATAAAAATTTATTGTCATTTGTGTGAATGCTTCGATCTGTCTCAGAACAAAAACGTGAATCCGGGATTTAAAATAAATGCTAAGCAGAAAAATTTATCTGGGAATTCTTATTGTAACTGAATTAAATATTTCCACCTGAAATTCCCTGCCTCTGAATTCTTTTTTTATATAAGAGGATGTTTTAATCTCAGCCGGAACATAAACAAACTTATCTCCGTTTTCTAAAGAAATGACAACACCCATTCTTTTTAAATCAGCACTTTCAATATCATTTACAGAAACCGGCTGATCAGCAATTGTTAAAATTATTTCTGCAGAATCAAGTTCATCCGGTTCAAGAGGTTTGTGACGCGGATCGCTTTTTAATGCTGCAAGAAGATACTCGTTTAAAACATTTTCAATTGAATCAGATCTGTGGCTGAATGATCCGTAGCAGCCTCTTACTTTCCCGTTTTTTATAATTGTTATGAAAAGTCCCAGTCTGCCGTAAAATGGAGGTGTGGTTATATCAGAAAATTTGTTTTTTATTGCAGGCATTCTATATAAATAATTGTTGGCCTGCTTTTTAAGGAGAATGATTAAATTAGCGGAATCTTTTGTTTTTGAAAATTTTTTCCAATCGTTGAGTATATCATTTTGTCCGGAATTTAAATCCGGTAATAGAGTTATAAATAATAGGGATAGCAGTATTTTTTTCATAGGTAAAAAAAATAAGGCTGCATTTCTGCAGCCTATTTTATGCATCCCCGAGGGGAATCGAACCCCTGCTGCCGAGATGAAAACCCGGTGTCCTGACCACTAGACGACGGGGACAAGTATTTATTTACGATGCGGTAAATAAATTTGAGACGCCCGGGAATCGAACCCGGGACCCACTGATTAAAAGTCAGTTGCTCTACCAACTGAGCTAGCATCTCTGATATAGTGAAATACCAGATACCTAAATGGGCCTTTGATGTCAATCAAAAAGTATAAAAAAAAAATTCTAATAATTTTTTCTTTACAAACACAGCGTTTGAATTTTAAAATGTGTCAGATTAAATCAATATTGGGGTATTTTATGAAAAAAGCCTTATTTCTATCAATCATTTTTTTATTATTATCTTCTTGTTCAACATATCGCGTATCAAATGAAATTGATAAAAGATCAGCTTATTCAAAATTTAAGAAAAGCGGAATTATATTAAGATTATCTAAAAATACATCATTATCTGAAAAAGATTATACAACTACTCTTTTATTCTGGTTAAACGGTTATAAGAAAAAAAATGATATTCAGATAATTTCTGAAGTCACTCCAGGACTTGCAAAATTTGAATCATCTATAGACAGATTCTATCAGTTATCGAATGAAAAAGATTTTCTCCGCTTTAAATCAGCTGGAGTTGTTTCAACAATTACCAGCAAAAACAGTTTTGAACTGAATAAAATTATCACAGATAACGGTTTTGACAGCCTTATATTCTATGAAGTAGACGGCGGTGCATATGCAGAGATGCAGTTTCTTGATTTTGATTCAATGATTGTTATGGTAGATAAAAATCTTGAAATTGTTTATATGGACCATCAGAAAAAATCATTTGAAATAGATGAATATATTGAAGCAGATGCTGTGAAACATATGCTTGATAAAATAAGTGAAAGATTTGCATCACAGCTGGCTTCTTTGGGATTTTTAGAAAAGAAATAAATTTGGAGACGGCGGGAGTCGAACCCGCGTCCTACAACTCACAACCAGAACGTCTACATGCTTATCCCGTTCATTTGCTTCCGGCAGTTCAACCAGGAACGAGAACCGTTTGAAATGCCAGTCTCCCTGAAAGATTCGCCCTCATCACGGGAGAAAGAAATCAGGCTATCCTCAATCTTATGACGCCTACAGATATCTTTGAGGAGCAGATATTCCTTCAGCGTAGCAGGTACTAAGCTGCTAAAGCAAAATTTTCGTTTGCATTTACATATTTTCTGCCAGTATTTACGAGATGACAGCACGCTCGGCATGCAGTTCTGATCCTGACATTGCAGTCGAAACCGGATCGTCCCCTATATTAGTTAAGATATTTAAAATTGCAGTATTTGTCAAGTATATTGGTACTTTCTTATGCGGATAAGAAAGTACCCAAAGAAGCCGCAGGGGTTTCACCCCTTGACCCCGACCGCTCAAATTCCGCTGGGCTTTAGGTCTTTAAGTGATTTTTAATATTTATTATATAAAGAGAATTTATATTCCCTCCTGGGTTGAATTACTCCCTATCGCCGATTTTGAAGAAATCGGCTCGTGCTATTTTATTATATTATTAGTTGTATGTTTTCTATATAGAGCTCTGACCCCGAAGCTAAATAAAAAGCGTTTTCAAAGCGGAGCCGAAGGGATAACCGATCCGGTAAAACTTTACTTGATTGCAGAAAGTTTGATAATTATTATAGTTGATTTTGTTTACATTATGTGTCAGTTTGTCTTCTAATTAAGAGTGATTTATAATAAGAATCCCTTATATATCAATGAAATTCCTTGAAAAAATAAGATTATCCTGAGAAAAAATGGCTGATGATAAAATTAACATAGAACTGAATCTGGATCTGGAATATCGTGAGGCCCGTATGAAATATTACAGGCAGATACTGCAGAAACAGGACCAGGAGGTTCTTAAGCGCCTGCAGAAAATTCCAGATGACTGGAACAGTATTAACCCTGATTTGCCCATTGCTTCAATTCCAGATGATCAGAAGGCTAAATTATCTGATTTAAAAAAGCTTAAATCATGGGAATTGAAATTTGAAGCAATTTATTTTCATTATTTGACAACAGCTGAAGAAACTGTACTTTCTCTAATGAAGCAGCGCGATGTTTCCGGAGAAGAGATTGATGAAGCAATAGAATCAATTGAGGCTCTTTCCCTCGAAGTGGGAAATACAATTACTGATTTTAAGCAATTAATGATGAATCTTGCAAAGCGGCAGATAAGTGATTTTTATTATTTCATGATAAGCTTTTTTAAATTCAACAAAATACCAAGCGAAGGTTTTGATAAAGATTTTCTGCGCTTTAGAGATATGCTTATTGCTTATATTGAGGAACACAGAACTATTCCTGCAATAATTGAAGATATACTTTTTTTAAAGAATGAAATTAATAAATTTTATGAAAAAAGTTCCAGCACGACCGGATGGAAAATGAAGGAAAATGCAATTCGAGATTTACTTCAAACAGATGATAAGCAGGGTAAAAAAGGTACAGCTGAAAAAAAAACAGATTCCCCTCAAAAAAAGATTGATCCGTCAAAAATGGATCTGAAAAAACTTAACCATATAGTTACTCAGTCGTTCTCATATTCTAAAAGATTAAAAAAAGATTTTCTTTTCCTGACTTATTACTACAATGAAACTGATGGTAAACTTTTCAGGATTATTTTCGTTATTGATTCTTTCCGGCAGAAATTATATGAAGGAAAAATAACTCGAGAAGTATATAATTCATTCCTGGAAATTAAAGATTCATTTCTTAAAGTAAAAAACAATTTCGAGTGGAAAGGGTTAAGCGCTTTCGGGTCGAAAGAAATTTTATATGGGGAAATAATTGAAATTATATACAGAGCAGCAAAAGTTATTGAACAGTGCTATCTGCGTGCAGCAAATTACGATAGGCTGAGGAACTTCAGGGATGATACTCTGTATAAACTTGAAAACGAATATTTCTATATATATCCTGAACGCCGCAGGAGATAATTTCATTGGCTCAATCCTGATCATGATAGTTGGGAAAACGATGTTCAATTATCCTCCAACCCCCCAGAGGGGCGAGAGCATTTAGATAAAAATTTATGCATGCCCCCTCTGGGGGGAAAGGGGGATGGAATTCAAATAAATATATTGTCTATGAGATTATCCCGTTGACGAAAGGTTTGCTCATCGATAAAATTCAACCAGGTCAGGCACAAGTCGCTTCAGCCGGAATGACAAAGTACTGATTATTTTTGTAAAATTCTTTAATCATTATAAAAAAATGGAGATACAAATGGAAGGATTTATTTCTATTACATCAAGAGATCTTGGCATAAATCCGTTCAAGATGATAGGAAAAGACTGGATGCTCATCACTGCAGGTACGATGGATTCCTTCAATACAATGACAGCCTCATGGGGAGGTCTTGGAGTGCTGTGGAACAGGGAAGTCGCCACTATTTACGTGAGACCAAGCCGATACACATATGAATTTATTGAGCGTGAAAAATATTTCACCATCTCATTTTTTGAAGAGACTTACAGAAAGGCCCTTAATATCTGCGGCACAAAATCCGGAAGAGATACTGATAAGGTAAAGGAAACTGGATTCAAGCCGGTTGAGACTCCAAAGGGATCTGTAACTTTTTCACAGGCATTAACAGTTATTGAATGCTCAAAACTCTATTCTCAGGATATGGAACCATCACGCTTTCTTGAAGGATTTATTGAGAAAAATTACAATGGCATGGATTACCACAGAATGTATATTGGCGAGATTGTGAATATTTTTACTAAAAAATAAAATATGAATTTATCAGAGGATATTTTATAAATAGTGTATATAAATGACGTCATATCTCTGACGGTGCTTAGATTAATGATGTAGTCTCTTAAGTACCAAAATGTTTAATATCTTTTGGGCCTAATTCCCTGCCTCTTACGACAGGAAAGATTTATCTATTTAGAAATTTAAAACTAAAACTTGAAAATAAAGTTTATTCCTAAAGTTTGAGAATCTGGAATTAATCCGAAATAAAAATTGTAACAATAGGAGAACTCTATTCCAAAAATTGATACAGGAAATACCACCATAGACAATCTAGGGCTTAAATTTGCAAATGGGACATTAGGGGAATAAGAACCTCCAAGGATTGCCGCATCAATATTAACAAATAATATTTTTTTTATAAGACCCTTTGTCCATGAAATAATAATACCGCCGGAACCCCAGTACGGATTTAAACCAGCAAATGGAGTCAGCGGATATTCAAATTCTCCTATAACTCCGAACTTCCATGAATTCAGTATCTCCACCTGAAATTTTATCCCTGATGTCAAAAAATGAAAAGCGCTTGATTTATAAGGAATATCACCATAAAATAGCTTCCCGCTTGTTATCATATAAGCAGTATTTAAACCTAGTACATATTTCAGGTTGTAAGGACGTCCATTGTTTTCATAGGGATCAATTTTTGTTTCCTGTTTAGGGAATGAAAGAGACATTTTATCTGTAAAATCCCTGAGCTTTTTTTTAATAATGTTTGGAATATCAGTTTCGAATCTTTCTGTAAAACTTTGATCTCTTGACTTGACATTATATGATCCGACTGTCACTGAATATTTTATTCCTGTTTTTATTATAATTCCATAGATTACATAATCCGCTTTAAGTATTGCTGCAGATTCATTGGCGCAATCAATGTCTGCGCATCCGCCAGGATTGAATTTAGCTGAAGTAAAAATTTTATTCATCTCATCTCTGCTGATTACTGTACTGTTTGGTTTTTCCCCCAATTCTTTTCTTATAAATTCATTGAGATCAGTATTTTCAGCAGCGGAAATCCCTGTTTTAGTAAAATCGAGAATAGCTATTTTAACCGTTTCTGCTGAAAGGCTCAAAGCACATGTTACTATAATTAAAACAGATAAAAATATTTTATTCATACATTCTCCTGAATATAAATAAAAATAACTTAAATCAGACTGTTTGTCAATAATTATACATATATATTACTTAAAAAACATATTGCTATAACCGGGAAAAATTGATATTTATTTTTTTAAAAATAATAAAAAAACCCGGGTTTCCCCGGGTCTATAAAATCTAAATAAAGGTTTAAAAAGGTTTTTACATTATAAATGAGTTTCTCATATTTCTATTAGAAAGTAAATTGAAACAGCGCTCTTGCGTCATAGTTTGTTGCTCTATAAAGAGAACTCCATGTCTCTGCAGGATAAACTTTAGTAGTCATTGAACTTGGAATCTGCATTAAATTGTACTGACCGTCATCTGCATGCTGAGCTAGTGTGTCAACCCATAGCTGCATATCCATACGTAGTGTTACATTTTTAGCTACATACACATTAACAGCTAATCCGATTTCATGAATCGGCATTAATCCTACTCCGTTAAATGTAGTTTTATTATTAGAGGTATAGTTTCCTGTCATTGCATCAGGAATGAATATAGCATATCTTAGACCAATCAGAACAGGGAAAGATGCGCCGAAATAAACACCTGCTCTGACAGTTCCACCCATAAGCAGCTGATTATAAGCCGCAGTTGTTAGAAATGTATAAGCAACATTCAATTCTGCAGATGCATTTAATATTATACCGCCGCCTAAATCCTGCTGAAAAGCAGCATCAAGACCAGCCTGGAAAACATTGGCTTCGTTATTATAATTACCTAACGTTAGGTTTCCAGTAGCCAGATTTCCTGTTGCACCCGGCATCATCGGATTAAATAACTTGTTATAAACGAGTGAAGCGTTGCTGTATTCAATAAAAGTTTGTGATGCTGTGCTGTTTTTTTGTGACATAGCAGTAGTATGGCCGCCATGGGAGTCTTTATAGTAGTATGTATTAAACATAACTGCAAAGCCGTTTTTTGTTTTTGCAGGATCAAATTCTTTAACATCAAAAATATTTTCTTCGAGTGTGCTGTAGCCTATTCTTAATATTACTGGTTGAAAGCCTACTTGCATAGCAAAAAACTTTTCAGCTGTGCCGATGCTTGAACCCATACCAATTGACAAATGATACTGAAAACCGCTTAAATTTCCATATAAAGAAATAGCTGCATCACGGCCATAAGCAAATGCGACTGAATTTATAGAAGCTCTTACAAACATCTGTGTGCTTGTATCAGTCATTGATTCCCTGCTGAAAGCCTGCATATATTGACCTATTCTCATTCTTAAGCCTTCGCCAAAAATAGGTATATCTGCATATGCGTCTTGAACCATATTAGCACTGGTAACTGCTTCACCAGCTCCAAAAAGTGATATTTTGTATCTTGTTCCTGCTGCTGGACCTTCATCAATCTGTCCATAAACTCTTAATCTTGCTTCCCTCAGGAACATTAAAATTCGCGGGTTATTTTCCGCTTCAGGTGTTCCTACAACTTCAAGCTGCCCAAGCATCTGAATCTGGCCGCCGATTTGAGGGCCTTTTTTTGTGTAATCTTCATTCATTGCAGTTTGAGCAAAACTGCTTACTGCAAAAGCAAGAAGTAATGCTGATGCAATTGATAAACTTGTTAAAACTTTTTTCATTTTGATCCTCCGTATTAATTTTTTATATTTTTAAATAAATTATCTATCTAATTTATTTTTTTGCTAATTCAGCGACTATTACCCATTTCAATGTTGCTTTGCTGTCCACATAACTTTTCTTTGGGAAATCCATTTTTGGCGGTTTAATTCCGAAATCCGTCATATCTATTATTTTTACACCGGAGAAAGTTATGGATTTATCTGATACTGAAGCTATCAGATCAACAGCAGCAGGTTTTTCAACTCCTGCAATTTTTAATGTTCCGGTTATGTTGATTATATACCTGTTTGCATTTGCTCTGTCAGGAAGTGCAGTAAATCTTGAAGCAGTGAATACTATAGTTTTATTCTGATCCTTTTTCATCGCTTCATAATAATATTTATTAAACATGAATCCTGGAGATTTTGTAGTTGTAACATCATCAACATTAATAGAAAGAATGAATTTTTTTAACTGGGGTGAATTTTTAAAAAGCCCTGAAGCATCTTTTGGTGAAGCTGCGAAAGCAAAATCAGTATCCAGGCTCATTTTGGTGTAAGTTGCATCCCAATCATGCTGTGAACTTTCTCCTTTGTTTGCTAAACCATCCATGCTTATATTAGCTGATTTAATAACAAGCTTGCCTGTTTCCGCTGCATTTACCATTAAGCCGGCAGATAATACAAAAATCAATGCAGCAAATAAACCTTTAAATTTTTTAATTAACATTATAATTCTCCTGTTTTTTCAAAGTAACTGGAAATATAATGCATATAATAAAAAATAGTTCAATCGCCACGCTTAGTGATTTTGTTTTATTATAATTGATGAGATTTGGATGTAATTAATGAGGATAAATATTGTATTTCTAATTGTTTTTAATCAGAGATTATCCCTGAAAACAATTAGTTTCACAGATATTTGCGGTTTATACGTAATTAAATTTATATTTTGTTAACTTTTATAGTGCTTTAATAAATATTTATAAAATTTTTATCAGAAATTATAATTCAGTTTTTTTATTGTGCGTCAACACCCATTGTATGGCTGTTTTATTCAGCTCTCCCATATCAGCGAGCATTAATTTATCTTTGATATTTTTCCTGTGGCTTTCAATTGTATGTGTACTGAGATTCATTATCTTTGCTATTTCCCGCGTATTGCAGCCGTTGCCTATATGCAGGAAAACCTCAAATTCACGGTTGGAAAGATTATCCATCTGTTCGCTGCCTTTTTTTGGAGAGCCGCCATGCATCATTTTACTGATTATTTTGTCTGCAATGTCTTCATTCAGATAAAGTTTGCCTTCCATAATGCGATGAATTGCCTTTACGATTGTATCCGGCTCCATGTTTTTCTGTATGTAGCCTTTTGCTCCTGCACGGATTGCCCTTTCAGCATAGACTGATTCCTCAAACATTGACAGGCATAATGTAAGTACGTCTGGAAAACGGTTCTTAACAGCCTTAATGAGTTCAATGCCGTCAATGCCGCCTTTAAGTGAAATATCAATTATCGCAAGATGCGGATTTGTTTCATCGATAATTTTAATTGCATCATTTGCGGTTTCCGCTTCGCCGCATATTTCAATATCACCTTCATTTTCGAGATATTTTGCAATTCCCTGCCGAACAACCGGATGATCATCTACGAGTATTATTTTTATTTTAGATTCTTCCATTTTTCATTCCTTCTTAATAATTATCCATCTGTTTAATAAACAAGACAAAAGTTACTGATTAAATATTATTTGCAGATTTTTTAACTCTGACAACCAGCCTGCCGTCTTTAATATAAGGTTCAAATTTTGCGCCGATTTTTTTTGCCCTGTATTCCATTATCTTCATTCCGAACCCGTTTGATTCAAAATTTATTTTTTCTTTAATATCGCCGTCACTGGTTACTTCCATGATAAAATCATTGGATGTATTGTCCAGGGTAATTGATATTTGTTTTGCACTCGCATGCTTTATTGCATTATGAATGGATTCTTTGGCAATATATAAAAGCTGTATAATGCTTGAGTTTTCTATAAAAAAATCCTCACCTTTGGAATTAACAGTGCATTTTACATTAAACAGATTCTTTGTTTCTTCACATAATTTCTGAATTTCCAGCGGCAGCCTGTCGTAGGTTATATCAGGACAGTATAGATCAACCATTATTTTTCTGATTTGAGATTGAATTTCCTTAACAAGAATTCCTATCTCATTTGCATCAACAGCTTCAGGCAGTGATTTCCCGTTCAGGCTCCGCTTGAGGGCTTCGATTCTAAAATTGATTCCGGTAAGAATCTGGCCTATATCATCATGAAGGATCTGCCCGAGATTTTGTCTTTCCTCTTCTGCGATTTCGGAAATTTTATTTTCAAGATTTTTTATCTCGCTGATGTCTGTAAAACTTTCAATTATTCCCTGAATCTTTCCATCCGGCGAATAAAACGGATTGGCAGTGGTAATAAATGTCAACATGGTTTGATCATTAAGTTCTTTCTGTACTTCAAACTCATAACTGTCTGAGCCATTCAGAATTCTGGTGAGAGGGCATTCATTTGAATGGCAGAGATCGCAGGGCATGGTGTCATAACACTTATGTCCAATGACCTCTTCCTCTTTCTTTCTGAATATTTTGAGATAAGTCGAGTTGACCCTGGCAATCTGATAATTTGAATCAATAAGACACATTCCGATTCCTATAGAGTTGAAAATCTGGTTGATCTCCTGGCTCGATCGGTTTTTTTCAAAGATTGCCTTTTCCCTTAAAGTTATATCAATAAAAGAAGTTTCATTTTTATCTGATATATTCTGAATATGAGCAAGATAGTTCAGCGGTCTGGAATTTGAATCCCTTACAATTGATACAGTAAGGTATACCCAGATGTAATGCCCTTCTTTATGGAGATACCTTTTCTCCATAGAAAAGCTTTTTATTTCACCTTTATTTATATGTTCGAGTTTATCCAGATCTTCATCGAGGTCTTCCGGATGTGTGATTTCTTTGAAGTTTTTTTTCAATAACTCGGATTCTGTGTATCCTGTTATTGACATAAACGCCGGATTTACCTCAATAAAATTTCCATTCAGATCCGCAACAGCTATTCCGACTCCGGAAAATGAAAATACGTTTTTAAATTTTTCCTGAGATTTAAACAGATTAGTATCTACCATTTGAATATATTTTAAAGTATAAATTACAATAATCCCGCCAATTATTAAAATTATAATTACCAGAGACCGTTTCCACAGAACATTGGTATCTTTAATGAAAATCTGAGAAAGGATATCGCCTTTATCAAAAAATAATGAACTGACAACAGAATCAAGTATACCGAATACGACTCCAAAACCAATGGAGAATAAAATTATGATCATTACACTATTTTTATTTCTGATATTCAAAGTCATAAGTTTAATGTCTTTTCCTTCGATGCTTTTCCGGTAATTTTTTATGATTAAAGACGCTCTTTTTAAAAAATAGAACCATATGATGAATACCAGAAAATGCGCTAAGTCAATCAAAAAAAGGAATGCTTTGAGCTTCAGGAAAGGTGTATTTTTTTTATTAATTGCAGTTTTTTTCTTTCTATTGATTTTATATGATATAATAGAGCTTTTTTGTGGATTTTATCAGAATTAAGCGTGAAAATTAGCGATTTATCCCTAAAAACAATGAGTTTTTGTTAATGAAAGCAGTGAGATTTAATTAAAATCTAATTAAATTCAGCCAGCAGCTTTACTCAAATTCCTACAAACTAAATCACTCAGAACAGCGATTCCCATAATTGATATTATATGTATTATTTCTTCATCTGCTTCGGTTTTTCTGATCATCAGTAATGGATCATAGAAACTGAAAATACAACAGAGAAAAGATTTAATAAAACAGGTGATATCATGAAAAAACTTTTTATAATACTTCCATTGATCTTTTCTCTAAATGCCGCACCTGCAGATTCAGTTTTTCTGAATGATACCACTGACGGATATCATATAAAAGGAAGTTTTACTGTAAAATCTACAATTCAAAACGTTTGGTATGTTCTGAATGATTATGATAATCTGAAAGGAATTCTTTCTTCTCTGGAATCCAGCAATATTATATCAACCAATGCAAATGAAATTATTATTAAACAGCGGATCAATGGAAAATTTATGATCTTCAGCCGCACAATGGAACTCATGCTTAGAGTTAATGGCCAGCCGTATCAGAAGATTGACTTCAAAGAAATATCAGGCAAAGTATTTAAAAAATATGAAGGCACATGGACTTTGCAGCAGAACGGCGAAATGATTTCTGTAGCATATGATCTTGATGTAAACAGCGGAGCATTGGCATGGCCGTCACTTGAGAAAAAGCTTTTTGTGGAAAATTCTGAAAAAATGCTCAAAGAGATGAAACAGGAAATTCAGAAAAGAATTATAATGAAAGCTGATGTAAAAGGAAAAGTTCCGGGACGCAGCTGAGAATATTCTTAACTTCTATAATCTTTAAGTTTTAATATTAAGATTTACAATTTACTGGAGGTTATACTATGGCAAGAAATTGTTGGGATGTTAAGAAATGCGGGAGAGAACCTAAAGGAACTAAGTCTGAAGAAATGGGTGTTTGCCCTGCTGCAGCTGATGAATTTTCAAATGGTGTTAATGGCGGGAAAAACGGCGGCAGAATATGCTGGGCTGTAGCCGGAACATTCTGCGGAGGTAAAGTGCAGGGCGAATTTGCAGATAAACAGATGTCATGCATGAGCTGTGAATTTTTTAAAATGGTAAAAGAGGAAGAAGGAACATCTCATTTTATGCTTTTAAAACCGGGTCAGACATATAAGCAAAAACCTACAGTATAGATTTTTTGTTATATGTGAACTCCGGTTATATTTAATATACTGAATGTTGAAATCACCGCAGCTTGCGGTGATTTTTTTATGCTTATTTATAAATCTGATAGCTCCTTTGTCTGTTTAAGATTTGATTAACTTAAGGAAAATGCTAAGGCAGGGAATATAAAAATGAATTTAAATCGGGTGAAATTTTTTTCAATACGAACAGTTGTAATAGTTATGATGCTATTGCCTGCTCTGCCTTTGAGTGCGGAACATCTTTTCCTTAAAGACGGTTCCATTATTAAAGGAAAGGTTGTGAGCGAAACTGCAAATGAGATAATCATGCAGGATGAAAAGTATAATATAACCAGATATCCTCATAATAATGTAATGCGCGTATTATATACTGATCTTAACATGGGAAATATTTATGTGCAGATGAAAACAGGTAAAAATTTCAGGGCTTACATGGTTGATGAAGACCAGAACAGCTATACTTTCAGATACATACTTTTTAAACCGGAAGAGTTTATTGTAAAAAGGTCAGATGTTCTTTTTATGGCAGAAAGAAATCCATCCGGTCTAAATGGTGAAAGCAGCTATTTTGAAATTTCACTTAACTGGTTCCCGCCATATGACAAAATGAAATACTTTAATATTTATATTAAAACAAATAAAGATAACAAATTCATAAAAGCAGATACATCCAGAACGAATTCATTCCAGTTGAAAGGTCTTAACAGTAATACGAAATATTCTATTAAGGTTACGGGCGTGGATGATACAGGAACTGAAACATTGCCGAGCAACGAAATTACTGTTGTCACTTTAAACCGCGCGCCTTTTTCTCCACCGGAATTAAAAATGTCTCCAATTAAAACAGGCGGAACAATTATTGAATGGAAGCCTGCAGTTGACCCGGACGGAACTGTAGTTAAATATAGAATATATAAAATTGTAAAAGACAGGAAAGAGCCTGCAGGCGAGACAAAAGAAACTTCGTTCAAAATCAGCGGGAAAGAAGCTATAGACAGGATCTTCGTAAGCGCTGTTGATGATATGGGTGCAGAATCTGAAACATCCGGCGCATATTTAAACAGGAAAGATGTTTTCAGTATTACAATTACACCTGCTGTAATTTTTCCAATTGGTGTATTCGGAACAATGGGCAGTGCAGGATTCGGAGGCAATATTTCTTTCATGGCTCAGAATCTTTTCTGGAATGGATTTACCCTTGGTTTAGAATTCGGATATTTTTATACTCTTGGAATTAATTCAATTATGTCAACAGGGCAGAGCGTTCACTATATAAACTTATTCACCGGAGCTTTGAAAACAGGCTATGTTTTTAAAGCAAATAAATTTTTATCCATAACTCCAGCTGTTTATATAGGAGCCGGGTATATTGATATGACATATACTTCGAGAAATCAGGTTTTCTTTACAGATACTGAAAAAGCAGCAAGGGGTTTTGATTTTATGGCAGGCGCTTCTGTTTCGTTTGATTTTAATATTTCTGAAAACTTATTTATTGGAATAAATGCTGGTTTTGGTTCTTTTTTTGAAACCAGCAGAACAATTCAATTTATTACTTTGGGTATAAATTTAGGAGCGAGGTTCTGATATGAAGAAAATTATATATATATTACCAATACTTTTGTCGTTGTCGTTGTTTTTGTTTTCAGCTTGTGATGTCTTTTCCGGAGTTTTGGATGAACGATGGAAGGGACCAAGGATAATTGTGGCTCAAAATGGTCCAGCTATATTTATTTCAGATGATAAAGGAGATACATGGGCAACGGTTAGTATTCCATCTTCAGGCTTTACACATATGGCAGCATCGTCAGATTATATGAAACTTGCTGCAACACATAAGTCAAGTATTTATACTTCATCAAATGGTGGTCTAAATTGGACAACTTGCTTTGTCGGGACACCTGCAACAACTGAATTCAGTGGTATAGCAATTTCAGGTGATGGGACAAAAATATTTGCAAGTGAAACTCAATACAATGGAGGTCAAGGGTATATACATTCATCAACAGATGGAGGCATTTCATTTACAATAGATACTAATCCAGCAATTGGCTGGTTCGGACTCATTGCTATGACTTCTGATTGGACAAAAGGAATCAGAATATTTGGTGGTGGCGCACAGAATAAATTTGCAGTTTATAGTAGCGGCGTTTGGTCATGGTCAACACCTCCATCATTCAGTGCTCTAGATCAATCAGGTCTTGCAATGTCAGCAGATGGTATGAAAATTGCAATAACTGGATGGAATTCATCAACAATAAGAATATCTACTGATGGAGGATCAACTTGGTCTACTGTGGGAGTTGGAGGCATTACTGGCAGCAGGTATATAGCTTGCTCTGATGATGGTATGAAACTTGCGTTAACAGATGCATCAAATGGATTCATATATACATCAACAGATGGAGGTTTAACCTGGACACAGCGAACAGCATCAGGGTCACATTCATGGGGTGGTATTGCTTCATCAGCTGACGGGCAATTGTTAGTTGCAGGTGAAGCAACTGGCTATATTTATATATCAAGAGATAGTGGAGTAACCTGGAAGCAAATAACTAGTATTGGGTCAATTCCACTTAATACTTTAATTATAAAATAAAGTAGCAGGAGCTTGATTTTAAGAGAGCATTGGTGACATTCGAATAAAGGTTCAAAATTTTAAACCCCTATTCAAATCGTCGAAATGGTTCCCGATCATTGCCGATGGAAGGTTGTCGATCAAGAGGCTTACTATAAGTAAACTTGATATTTTGTATGTAACATTTGACGGGTTGGGAGCATGGCTCGGGAGCGAAATATGTTATTTAACCGTATTTTCCGGTATCTCGACTCCGCTCGATGCACGAAATGCTGGTCGGTCGAGCAGCTCGAGCTGAGCAATAGCCGAAGTAAACCGAGACCATATTCTTTATAAACTTTAATTTTATTCTTGATAAACCTATTATAGTAGCTTATCTTGATTCATATTGACAGAAAAACACTCTTTACTTCTATTAGCTTTAAAAAAAGAGGGAATCCTGTGAAAAGTCATTTCATTAAAATTTTTATTCTTATACTTCTACTTTCAGCATTCCCTCTGAGAGCAGAACTTCTATTCCTCAAAGATGGTTCTATTATAAAAGGAAAGATCATCAGCAATACAAAGAAAGAGATAATCATACAGGATGAACAGGATAATGAATTAAGCTATCCGCGGAAAAAGATAATGCGGATTGTCAATAAAAACCTGAAATCAGGAAAGCTTGTTATTCAGAAGAGTGACGGCATAATCATAGAAGCTTTCATGGTTGATGAAGATCAGGATGGGTATATTTTCAGGAAAGAATTAAACAACCCTGAGGAATTTACCCTGAAAAAAAGTGAAGTGCTTGTTATCTCAGAGAAAAATCCTTCAGGGCTAAAGGTTGACGGCAAAGTAAGACCAGACAGTGTTTCAATAAGCTGGCTTCCGCCATATGGCTCTGTGAAAAAGTATAATATCTATATTAAGAAAAATGAAAAAGATAAATATGAACTTGCAGACAGCACAACAGATAAAACAATCACACTGAAAAATCTTACTGCTAAAACAATATATTATCTTATGGTAACAAGTATTGATTCAGATAATAATGAATCCCTTCCGGGCAGCGAACTTAAAATAACCACAAGCGCAATTATTAATGTGATGCTTAAAAATGAAAAAGTATTCAAAGCCTATCTCCTTGCTGAAGACTCGCAAAGATATACTTTGTGCTATGATCTTGATGGTACATATTATTTTATAATCAGCCGCTTTGATGTTCTATACATTACAGAAAAATTTCCTAATGGACTCAGAGGCAATGCAGGAACTGAAAGCATTGAACTAAAATGGTTTGAGCCATATAAATCAGAACCAGTTGAAGAATACAAAGTTTATATAAAAAAACCTGGAGAGGAATATAATCCTGTTTCGAGTTCCAGAGACAACTCGTATACTATTAAAGGACTTTTAAAAAATACTGAATATTCTTTTAAAGTAACAGGAATCAGAAAAGATAAAACAGAAACAGATTCAAGCAACGAGCTGACAATATCAACAAAAGCTTATGAGGAAAAAGAATCCCAGGGGAAAAGTGCAGATGTAAAAAATCTTCTGCCATCAGGCATAAGGATATCATATATGCTTACTCTTCCTTATACTGCACCAGGGAAAGATACATATATTGATCTTCATGGTGTAGACATCACATACTCATATTTTTTCAATAACTATATATCTATTAAAACCGGGATAAATTTTGTTCTTGGATATAAGCCGATTGAGAGTGCGATTACTTTGCAGAATTCATTTGCAATAGGAGTAAATTTCGGTTTTCCGGTTGCCCGATTTATTTATCCATATGCGGGTGTTGCTTTAAAGGGATTATGGCTCCACGAAGAGGTGCGTAAAAAATTATACGACTTCGGAGGCATCGGGGTTGATGGAAGTGTCGGGATTGCTTTTACTCTTACAAATTATTTCGGATTATATACTGAATATACTATAGGATGGGGGATGGTGTTTGATAAATCCAGCACAGATGTCAGCACAATGTCAATTAAAGCTGGTTTATATTTCAGGTTTTAAAAGGATGATGATATGAAAAAACTTAATTTATTTTTTATAGGATTAATGATTTTTGCCGGATGTGAATACAACTATTATGAAGCATCCAAAACATACAATCTCCGCGACAGAGGTCCTGCAGGCGGATGGATATTCTATATAAACCCCAACTACGAAACAGACGGGTGGAAGTATATGGAAGCCGCACCTGTGGATCAGAGCAGTATCCAGGCATGGAGTAACTTTTCAGGTTCACAAACAGGAGCCTGGGAAGTTAGATCAATTGGTTCAGGACCGGCTAATACTGAAGCCATAATTGCCCAGGTAGGACATACATCAAGCGCAGCACTTTTATGTAGAAATTACAGAGGAGGCGGGAAAAACGACTGGTTTCTGCCTTCTTATTCTGAACAATATCAAATGTATTTGAATCTGAAAGTATATGGTATTGGCGGCTTTGCAAATCAGCAATATTGGTCTTCAACCGATAATAATGCAACAGGAGCATATGAATATAATTTTAGTGGTGTTGGATCAGGAACAGTCCCAAAGTCGGATATTACTACATATACACGTGCAGCAAGACGTTTTTAATTTGAAAATCTGGTTTGAAATTCTTGTTTAGAAGTGGAGTTATGGAAGTAATCAAAGATTGTACCACGGTATCTCGACCTCGATTCCGCTCGATGAGCTTAACACTGGTCGATCTGTAGCCGGAGTAAGCCGGGACCAGATGCAGTTATAAAATTGAATAATGTTTGACATATTAGCTTAATCTTTAAAATAATAGTGCATTTATATTATAAAAGAGGCTAATATGGGTTTTATTAAGAAAAAGAGAGTCTTTGTCATATTTGATTATATAAATGATCCGAAACAGCTTGATTTTATCAGAGAATATTCCAGAAAAGAAGATTCGCCCATTACTATTATTGATTATTCTGTAAAATGGATTCCTCCGGAAAAAGAATGGATTGAGACTTTAAAGAATAAAATGGCTCTTCTTGATCTGATAATTGTTATGACAGGCCCGAAAACATATAAAGCGCATAATGTACTCGAAGAGATAGATGTAGCTTTCAATCTTGGAAAACCTATTTATCAGACTTTTGGAACGCAGTTTGGCGAATATAAACCTGTTCCTAAAGCTGGTAAGCTTTATAAATGGGATTGGGAATCATTCAAGAAGTTAATGAATAGATAAGATTTAATAGTTACTAAGCAAAATAAAAGCCGCTGTAATGTAAGGGTTCAAGATTTTGAACCCTTACATTACAGCGGCTTACTTATATAAATTGTATAATACCAACCCGGCAGCGTCCTACTCTCCCACACAGCTACCCATGCAGTACCATCGGCGATAAGAGGCTTAACTTCTGTGTTCGGAATGGGAACAGGTGTGGCCCTCTCTCTATAACCACCAGAATTAACAATAAATTTCATACCTGTGAATTTGTCAAGGAAATTCGTGAAATTTTTTTTTAAATATTTCAGCTTCGTTCGTATTAATAAATGAAGCGGCTGAATGGCCGGAACAGACAATTTTTAAAACAGGGTTATAATATGAGAAGAGTATTAATTTATCTGATTTTTACAGCAGCAGTTATTTTCAGCGGATGTGCTGCAAAATCCGGCATAATAAAAAAGGAACCATCACCTGAGGTTCTGGTTAAAAAAATAAATCCGTATGATAAGAAGCTTTGCGTGAATGATTCTGCCAGATCATACGATTTCAAAACAGCTTTAAAAAAAATATCAAAGATAACCCTCAAATTAAACGGGCCGGCAGATGAAAATGGAGCCTGGAAAAACAGCGTGGAGAAAAATCTTCTGCGCATGGGAGTTCTTGTAAGTGAAGAGCCGAAAAAAGATCCGCTGCTTGATAGCGAAGATGATATTAAGGAAATTAAATCTGATGCTGTTCTGCTGATAGACAGGATCAACCTCATTAAAATTGATTCAGGTAAAACTGCAGATGATTTTATAGAAAAGAATGCAACTGAATATAGATTCTGTTTTTTTGTGGCTGGGATAAATGGTAAAATTATTTTGAAAAATGGCGATGTTATATGGAATTCTACAGTTTCTGTTACCTCGTTCGACCTTCTTAAAATATCAGACAGCATTGAACCGGAAATTCAATTCAGGAAATCTTCAAAATTCAGGTATTCTGAAAAGTTAGGTGAGTGGATTCAGGATGGATGGATTTTTTCAGCGGATGATAATTTTCAGGCGAAATTCCGGAGTATATTTGACGAGTCACGCCACAAAGCTGAGCTGATCGATATGGCCGTATCAGGTTTTATAGGGAATATTAAATCCGAAAACGTGGTGAGCGGCAGATGAAAACTATAATGATCTGCATTATACCGGCACTTGCTTTTATAATATCATGCTCAAAACAGTCTGATGGTGAATTGATTTTAAAAAAAGCTCACAGCCATTATTTAAACGGGGACTTTGCAAAAGCAGAAAAAGAAGCTCTTGAGAGCCTTAAAGAAAATTCAAAGCAGAAAGAAGCAAAAATTCTACTTGCGAGAATTTATTTTAAAAGCAGCAGGGACTCTGAGTTTCAGAAAATTATTAAAAGCATTTTTGAAAAAGATCAGTCCGATATTAATGCACTTAGACTCAATTCCCTCTGGCTCATCAGGCAGAAGAAATATGATGATGCAAGGGAAAACCTCAACAGAATTCTTTCCATATCAGAAGATGATTTGTCCGCTCTATATCTTTCAGGCAGTCTCTGCCGGATAACCGGAGATGTAAACTGCGCTATGAAATATTATACAGCAGCGTTAAGAAGCTATGTTCACCTGAAAAACATTCATGAAAATCTTGGAGAGATTTATGCGAAACTTGATCTCAAGGACAGAGTGTCTGATAATAAAAAAATCGCAGACGCCATTTTAAAATTTGAGGAGAGTTTAAAATGAAAAAATTATTTTTACTAGTTATATTTCTATCAATAGCAGGATGTTCTTCTTTCAGCATTGATATTTCTTCATCAAACAAAATTCTTACTGGCGTTGATTCATTCTATATCAGCAAGCCGGATATTAAAAATGAATCAGGCTCAGATGTTTCAGAAATATTCGCATCCAGCCTTGCATTCTCTTTGAAGAAAAAAAATTACAGAGTTGAAAGCTGTTATTCCGCATCTCAGGAAGAAAAAAATTACAGGTACCGCCTTGTATTCAAAGGTACGGTTTTAAAAAGCGGAAGTGTGTTTGATTCAGCAGAGTCTGCTTCCATTTATGTTTCTATATTTGATTCTGCTGAATCAAAAGAGCTTGCTCAGGTGAGAGTTATCAGCTCCGGCAGCGGTTTTTCAGATTCAGGTAATATTTCTGAATTGTGTTCAGGCGTTGCTGATAAAATTGACTCAATTGTACGCAGGTAGACTTTGAAATTTATACAGAATATTTTTTTTCATAACTTTAATGTCAGTATAAGAAAATTATTCATTGTTTGTCTTATTCTGACGCCCGGGGTTTTACCTGGAGAAGAAGCAGATTTCAGCATTGATAATGCAGCTGCGCATGCGATTAAAAACAGCACAGCAATGGCAGGACTTACGGGCAGGGCAAAAGTTTCAGATAAAATTATATTTGAGAAGTGGAGAACATTTTTCCCGGATATTGCATTCCGGTATCAGAAGGATGATGCAGTAATTTATAGGAGTGAAGATATGAGGAGCCAGTCAGCTCTTGTAGAGTTCGGTTATGATATTAACACCAACGGGAAAAGTTTTTATGAATTAAAAATTGCAAATCTGGAAAAGTATATTGCTGCAGTTGAAATCTTAATCGAAAGAAATAATATAATCCTTCAGGTAAAGAATAAATTTTATGAACTAATAAGGCTTAGAGATGAGATTGAAGTAAATAAAAAATTAAAAGAAAGTCTTATTGTAAATAAAAAATTAGCTGAAGAGGAAAGGAGGCTTGGTTTTACTACAAAACTTAATCTCACTCAGATAGAAGCAAGGCTTCTGGAATCGGATTATTCTGTAAAAAAATCAGAGAATGATTATTACAATAAGATGAAAGATTTTAAAGCCTATATAGGATATGAATTTAAAGGCGATATTCAGTCTATTGATGATGATACTATTAATAAATCTGTTCCGTCATACACCGATGCGGAACTTGTTTCAATTGCATTAAAAAACAGACTTGAACTGAAGAGAAGCGAGCTTGCCCTTTTAAAAGCAAAATACGCTATGAATCTGTCTAAATATTATTTCCTCCCGAAGATACGCCTGGAAGGGTCATGCGGATTGGCTGGCACAGGTTTTCCCCCGAATAATTTTACGTGGAATATAGGCTTGAAAATTGATACTTCAATTTTCGGAAACAGCGTGAGCGCAAAGCAGTCTTTTGGAGAGGCTGATGGAGGCAATACAAGAAGCTCAGACACACAGACGCGTGCGGGAATTCTTGATGATGTTTCAGTTTTCAGCAGAATTGCCGGAACCAGATCCACTTTTGAGGAAGCGGAAAATTCCCATATGATGCTAGTTAAATCCATCCGGCTTGAAATTTTGAGAAATTATAAAAATATTTTTGAAACAAGGGAAAGGCTAGATGTTGCAGTAAAAAATTCAGGCATGATTGAGGAACAGCTTAAAATTGAAAAAGAAAAATTCAGGCTCGGGGAAATTACAGTTAAGGATTTTCTTGATTCAAATGTTGAATATTCAAAAGCGAAACTCCGGGTTTTGGCAGCAAGATGCGATTTAAAAATGGCTGCTGCTGTATTTGAAAACAGCACAGGTGTAATAAATTTCAGAGTGGAGAAATAATCCGGTGAAAAGTATAAACTTTTTAAATGGAATGTTTGAAATTCTAAATAAATATTTCCTGAAGCAGAAAAGAAAAATTTCTGTTGTGCTGCTTATTTTTACTGCTTCGGGAATTGTTTACGAATCTGCAGTTTATTTTTTAAACAGGAATACAGAGAAGATTGAAAACAGGGAAGCTGTTAATATCGAAATAATTAATATAAAAAAATCTGATCACGAAATCAGGTTTCAATCTTCGGGAGCGGTTGTTTACAGGGACAAGGCTACTATAGCTTCAAAGGTTCTAGGCAGAGCGGAAAAAGTTTTTGTTAGAGCAGGCGATAAAGTTCGGAAGGGGCAGATGCTCGCAAAAATTGAAACAAGGATGCTCGAGCTTGATCTGAAAAGCGCGCGAGCTGAGCTTCAGAGCGCTGAATCAGGGCACAGACTGTCCCTTGAAAAAGTTAAGAAGGCTGAAAAAAATATTGAGAAGGAAATAAAAAATATTACCCGAGCAAAAGCAGACTTCAGGGACAAGCATGCAGGATTGAAAAATATGGAAAGTGTGTATCTGAAAAAGCAGGAGCTTTTTAAAGCAGGCGGAGTTGCAGATGTTGATCTCGATTCATATAAAACAAAATACATCAGCCAGCAGACTGCGTTTATATCAGCAAAAAAGGGCTATGAAATTCAGATGGTCGGCTTTCGCGACAGGGATATTATTGAATATGGAATGGAAATTCCTCCAGATCAGAATAAGAAGACTGAAGTTTATAAAATAATTAATACAGGAATTGAACGTGCTGAGGCTGAATCTGCTCTGAATAATATTAAAATAATCCGCGCAAGAATAGAGAAGCTTGATACATCTATAAAAGAAGCGGATATTGTTTCGCCGATCACCGGTGTTGTTGCTTTAAAAAATATTGAAATTGGTGAGATGGTCAAGGAATCCACTGATATGTTTGTGATAATGAGCGTGGATCAGGTTTATGTTTCAATAAATGTGAGCGAGAAACAGCTTGGTAAAATTAAAAAAGGACAGGCTGCAGAATTTACATCTGATGGAACCGGTTCTGAAATTTTCAAGGGCAGAGTTGATTTAATAAGCCCTCTGCTTGATTCTGAAACCAGAAGCTTAGAAGTGAAAATTCTTGCAGAGAATAAAAAAAATTTATTGAAACCGGGAATGTTTGCAAAAGTTTCAATAATCACTGATAAGATCATAGGCGCAATCTTTATACCTAAAACATCCTCAGTGCAGGAAAATAATTTAACTTATATTTTTATTATTAAAAACGGAACAGCTTTCAGGCAGAAAGTTGAAACAGGAATTATTTCCGGTGATTTGATTGAAATTACTTCAGGCGTTAAACAGGGAGATGTTATAGCAGGCGGAAACGTAAAATTTTTAACAGACGGGGTAAAAATAAATGCAGTTAAATAATTTTATTCCGGCAGTTTTGCTGGTTCTAACGTTAACCGGATGCGGAATCGATATTGAAATGCCGGAGGTGCTTGATGTTTTATCTTATAATATTTCTACTGATCAGGGAACTTCAGTAAAGGTGATTTTTTCTGAAGAAATGAACCGCGCTGTATGTGAAAACGCATTTTTATTATCTTCGCCGTATGGAGCTGTAAGAGGAAATTTCTCATGGAATTCTTCAGGGAAAAGTTTTGTGTTTACTCCTGTAGAAAATTTAACCAGCGGAACGTACTACACGGTAACAATTGCAAGAAGCGCAGCAGATATATCCGGGAATAAAATTAAAACGGAATTTCTATATAGTTTTTATGCTGGTACGGACATTTCTGCTCCGCGAGTGGTTTCTGTTTCACCTGAAAATTACACGCAGAATTTTCCCCGGGACAGAATTATCAGGATAAATTTTTCCGAGCCTATGGACAGGGCAAGTGTTGAAAAGAATATAAAATTTTATCCGTCTCACGGAATTCTGTTCAGCTGGACTGATTCGGAAAATCTTAATATTATACCTGTAAGTCCTTTTAATTTCATGACAGATTACACCTGCACCATTGGCAGAGAGTGCATGGATGTTTCAGGTAATCCTCTTATAGAAGAAAAGAAAATATTATTTACTGCAGGTAACGAATTTCTCCGGCCGTATATTACAGAAATTATAAGCACCCCTCAGTCAGACCCGGATGTATCAGGAAACATTAATTGGATCAAAGGAGGTAATTTTTCCTGCTGGAGCGGAGTCAGTAAAAATACTGTATTGAATTTCAGATTCAGCGAATCTGTTGACAGACAGAGTTTCATTGATGCATTAAAAATTTCACCTGCAGCGGAGTTTGCAGTTTCATGGAATTCGGATTCAGCCTGTTCAGTTGATTTTCTGTCCGGGCTTACACCTGAAATTAAATATGAACTCAGGGTTTTGAAATCACTTAAAGACGTATCAGGCAACGAAGCTCTGGAATCCGTGATATTTTATTTCACAGTGAATGCAGCAGGCACTTCCATCCCTGAAATTATATCCGCGAATTTATTAAGCAGCGATGAATCAATATTGCAAAGCATAAAGCCGGATACTGTTTCAAATATAACTTTATCTCCTTTCGATGACGGGAAATGCAAAGTCAGTTTTGTTTTTAATAAGGTAATGGATCAGGTTTCTGTTCATGAAAGGGTAATGATTGAAAAGGTTAATGGTCTTAATGGCGGGGAAGCTTCTGTTTTCAGTTACTCCTGGAATGAAACAGGGGATGGCCTTGTCATAGAACTGGTTTCTGTTAAAGAGAAAAATTTATACAAGCTTACAATTTCCGGCGGAGAAAATGGAATTAAAAGTGCAGAAGGTACTGCAATTAACGAAGACATTATATTTTATTTTACAATCAATGGTGTACAATGAAAATTTTAATAATAGCTTTAATGATATTTTCTGTTGGATGTTCAAAAGAGTGGTTTGATATGACAGAGCCTTCAGTGACGGCATTTTCACCTGCGGACAGATCACAGGGCGTTTCGCTCAGCCCGGAAATTTACATTGAGTTTTCCGAGGAAATGGACAAACTTAAAACAGAAAAAGCATTTTCCATTACAGGAGGAAATTCTTCTGTTAAGGGAAATTTCAGGTGGAACGGTAACAGGCTTTATTTTGATATAGCAGGAAATCTTGAAAACGGAACTGAATACAGAATAACTTTAGCAGGAAGCGCCGAGGATTCAAACGGGAACAATATAAAATCTGCAATTACAATCAGTTTTATTCCTGGAGTTGATATAATAAAACCATCTGTAATATCTTTCAGCTATGAGAGGCAAACTGCAAATGGCATTGTAAATATTCCGGTCACAGATGGAATGGCCGGCATTTTTAAATATGATACAATCGTTATTGATTTTTCAGAACCTGTTACAATGGAATCTGTTTTTGAAAATGTTACAGTTTCTCCAATGATACTGATCCAAAAGCAGATTACAGGTACAATGCTCAGGCTGATTCCATATGAGGGATTTGTTAATGGAACAAGATATACTGTTACTGTAAAAACAGGCGTTTCAGATTCTGCAGGAAACAATCTTCAAACAGAAAAGTCAGTTTCATTTTTATGCGGAACTGATTTTACAAAGCCGAGTCTTTCTGCTGGCGGAGAGGTTGTTTGTCTCGGGAGCAGTCAAGTACTTCAGGCATCAAATTTAAATGCAGGAATTGTTGAGAAAAATTCAATTATAAGATTGAGATTTTCTGAACCAATGGATAGACTTTCTGTAACTGATTCTGTTTCAATATATCCGTCAGTTGCATACGAGCTTGTGTGGTCTGAGGGGAATACCTGTGCTGATATTATGCTTAAAAATAATTCGCAGTATTTAGTGGATAAAGTTTACTCGCTCACAGTAAATGATACTGCTAAAGATATTTCAGGAAACAATCTTGACTCACAGTATAATTATTCTTTCAGAATCGATGGTCCGGATTCAAAACCTGTTTCAGTTGCGGAAATTCTTCAAATGAAGGTTGAAGCGGACGGTACTACTTTAGATTCAGGTTATAAAAATATCAGCCAGCCTTATTCTTCAATCGATCTTTCCAGCGTATATTTTTATCAGGTAGATAAAAATTCTGTGCCTGAAGAAACAGGGCACGCTGATATTTACGTTATAAGAATAAAATTTCAAAGCTCTGCTGCCGATTTTGCGCAGAGAAAGATCGATTATATTTCAGCTGTTGAATCCATTCATTTTTCTGATTCAGGATATCACGGCACATCATCTGAATCTCTTAAACCGGGACTGTATAAAATTTCCATACCGCAATCCGATCCATATTCGGTTGATCTTCACCTTTATAATCTTGAGCCGGGACATTATTACCGCATCAACATAAAAAGCGGAGCAGACGGAATAAAAGATACATCTGCCGGAGATTCAGGAAACTGGATGCTGTATGATTTCAGTGCAATTTTGAGCATCTGACATGTCACCTGAAAAATTCAGCGTTTCAAGACCTGTTACTGTTCTAATGATTTTTTCTGCACTCATTCTTTTCGGTGCAGTATCAATTCCGAGAATGGAAATAGATCTTCTTCCATCAATCAATTATCCGCAGCTTTCAGTTATAACTCCATATTCAGGGGCGTCTCCTGCTGATATAGAATCTCTGATTACAAAACCGGTTGAGGAAGCAGTTAACGGAGTTTCCGGAGTTGTAAGCGTTAAGTCGGAATCGATCGAAGGAGTGAGCCTTGTTACTGCGCGCTTCTCCTGGGGAACTGATATTGACATGGCTGCCGTACGGATCAGGGAAAAAGTTGATATGGTCAGGGGAATACTTCCTGAGGATTCTGGGAAATCCATTGTTGCACGATACGATTTGAATTCTGAACCGGTTATGCGAATTGCAGCTTCTGGTGAATCTGCCATAGAAAATATTACTGAAACAATTGAGGCAAAGATTAAGCCCAGGCTAGAGAGGGTTGACGGAGTCGGGAGCGTTAAAATTTCAGGAGGACATTACAGGGAAGTTAAGGTTAATATCGAACCTGTGAAACTTTTTGCTTACAGTACCGGAATTGATGAAATAATAAAAAGAATAAATATTTCAAACTACAGCTATCCTGCAGGGACTGCAGTAAAAGGGGACAGGGAATATCTGATCAGGACAATAGGAGAATTTTCCAGTCTGAAAGATATTGAAGAAACTGTTGTTAAAAGGGATAAACAGGGCAGGCAGGTTTTTGTCCGCGATCTCGCTGATGTGACTTACGGTTTCAAGGAGAGAACCGGCAGGTCATTTATAAACGGTAAGGAGTGCGTCAATATTTCAATAATAAAGGAGCCCGGAAAAAACAGCGTTAAGGTTTGCGGAAATATTATGCAGCTTGTTGATGAGCTGAATAAAAATTCAAAAGACGGAATTAAATTTGAAGTGGTTTATAATGGTTCAGAGCTGATTAAAAATTCCATTGATGGAGTAACAATGTCAGCTTTTCAGGGAGCCCTAATTTCATTTTTTATAATATTGCTGTTTTTAAAAGATTTAAGAAATTCAATTATTATATCGGCCGTGATTCCTGTTTCAGTAATTATTACTCTGCTTTTTATGTACGCCAAAGGTGTGACTCTGAATATGATGTCCCTTGGAGGACTTGCGCTGGGTATTGGCATGCTCATTGACAATGGAATTATTGTAATGGAAACGGTTCAGCATGAAGCGCTAAAAGGCAAAGGAATAATTTATGCATGCATAGAAGGTGTGAAACAGCTTAAGACTCCGCTGCTAGCATCAACCCTTTCGAGCGTGGTTGTTTTTATGCCTGTATTTTTCATTAAAGGAATTGCAGGTGAATTTTTTTCCGAGCTTGCTTTTGCTGTTTCGGTTTCGCTGATTACTGCTTATATTGTTTCATTAACTCTTGTTCCATCTATGATTGTTTTATTTTATAATGAAATCAGCAAACAGGCAGATTCAAATTTATTAAATTTTATCTGGCTGAAAATTGACAGGACAATCGCAGATATTGAAAAAAAGTATTCCTTTTTTCTTGGAAAAAATCTCGGGAAATTCAGAAAGTTTCTGTTTATGGGAACAGCGTCATTTGGTCTTGGAATTTTTATTTTTATGTTCCTCGGGTTTTCGTTTTTCCCTGAATCAGACGGGAATATTGTTTCTGTTCGCATCTCGGCTCCTCCCGGGACACCGCTATCAGAAACATCAGACATAGCATTATCTATTGATAATTTACTCTCAACTAAAAAGTGGGCAGGGAACAGGGTGATAGAAGCTGGTTTTAACCAGAATGACATTACACGTTTTTTCGGTAATGAGAAAACAATCTATACTGCGGAAATTCTTGTCTCAATTAAAAAAGAAAGCAGCGTGAATGCAAAGCAGGCTGCTGAAATTATAAGACGGGAGGCAGTTAAAATAAATAATGTTAAAATTGAAACTGCAATTCCGCGCAGGGAACTTGCTTCTATTTCAGGACTTGTTTCATCTGATGTTACAGTTGATGTTTTCGGAGAAGATATCAATGATCTGAAAACATCAGCTCAGATTCTGTCTGACGGATTAAAATCATCGGGGAAATTTATTTCAGTCTCGCACATATCAGCTGAGGGAAAACCGGAAATTAAAATTGATATTGATAAAATGAAAATGGCATCATTCGGGCTTGTACTTTCGGATGTTGCGGAATCAGTAAGATCGGCGGTTACAGGAGGCGATGCAGGCGGCTTCTACGGTTTTGAAAGAAGATGCGATATACAGGTAAAGTCTGCTCTCGGAAACAGTGAAAATATTTTAAACGATGTTTCTTTTAAAAATCCGGAAGGAAAAATTATTCCGCTCGTATCATTTGCAGATTTAAAACACCAGACAGGCCTTGTAAAAATTATCAGAAAAGAGCAGAAACGATGCACGCCTGTTCTAATTTCTGCCGGAGGAATTTCCTTTTCTCAGATTGAATCTATATTGCAGAAAATTAAACTTCCGGAGGGAGTATCTGCTTCTCTTTCTCCGGAAGCTGTTGAAGGAAACGATTCTTTGAATCAGGTAATGATATTTGCTCTCGTTTCTGTGATTCTGATTTACATGATTTTGGCAGCTCAGTTTGAGTCTCTCAGACAGCCTGTTATAATAATGCTTTCTGTTCCAATGACAATATCCGGAATATCTCTGGCGCTTTTAATTACAGGAAACAGCGTAAATATAATTTCAGGAATGGGAATTATTATGCTCGCAGGCCTTGCTGTAAATAACGCGATTCTTCTTTTTGAAAAAATTCAAAAAAACAGGGAAACAGGTATGGAGCTTCAGAAATCGATTCTTAATGCTTCATCTGACAGATTAAGACCCATTCTTATTTCAACTTTAGTAACAATGATTGATATACTGCCGCTTGCAATCGGACTGCAGGAGGGAGGCGGGATGCAGTCACCTCTTGCAATTGCTGTTGTCGGCGGGCTGATATCATCAACATTTCTTATACTTATTGTTCTTCCGTCATATTATTTTAAAATGGAATTAACAGTTAAATGAATAAATTCATACTGTTGTGCATTGAGAAAAAAATATCACTGATCATGGTGCTTGCTTTTTTTACCGGTATTTCCATATTTTCTTTATCCAGAATACCTCGTGCTTTAATGCCCGATTCCGGTTCAAAAAATTTAGCTGTTTCAATTAAATATGAAGGTCAGTCACCACAGAGAATTGAAAGAATTATTACCAATCCAATTGAAAATGCTCTAAGCGGAGCTGCAGGTATAAAATCAATTGATTCAGTTTCAAAAGAGGGTGAATCAAAAATTTATCTTTCGTACAATGACAATGCAGAAATCCTGAGAAAAATTTTTGAAGTCAGGGAAAGGATCGATCCGGTAAAGGCGAATTTTCCAAGAGAAGTTCACGAGCCGGAAATTTTTGCAGAAGGCCTGAATGACCGGCCTGTAATGGTTCTCATTCTGGAAAGCCCGAATTTAAATACAGACCATCTTCGTGAAATAGCAGAAAAGCGCATTAAAAAAATTATTGAAAGGGTAGAAGGTGTTTCCGAGGTCGCAGTGGGAGGCGGAAGCAAAAGGGAGATTTCGGTATTAGTACATGAAGGAAAATTTTACAAAAGGGTATCCTCCGCGATTCAGACATCCAATATAAGCATTCCATCCGGAGAAATAGGAAATTTTAAAAAAAATTCTTTAATGGTTAATGAAAAATTCAGAAATATTGAAGATATTAATACATTACCGGTCCAATTAAATAAATCAGAGAAAATTCTAAAACTGAATGATATAGCTGATGTTTCTGATTATGCCGGAGTAAAAGAAGAAATATCGCGTATGGATGGAGAAGAAAAAGTTTCTCTTTATGTGATGAAAACAGGCGGAGCCGGAATTATTGAAACTGCAGAAAAATTAAAAAAGGCCAGTTCTGAAATCAAGGAGAATGGTTTTAAAATCAGAATAATTTATAACCAGGCAGAAGAGATAAGCAATTCATTGAATAATTTGATTTCAGGAATTGTTTCCGGTTCAATTTTTGCTGTGTTTATTGTTTTTTTCTTTCTGAGATCATCAGGAAATACTATTCCAATCGCTTCTGCGATTCCTCTTTCTGCAATGGCTGTTTTTATTTATATGTACTGGCGCGGACTTTCTCTTAATGTGATGTCACTTTCAGGGCTTGCGCTTGCAGCAGGCATGGCTGTTGATAACGGCATTGTTGTTCTGGAAGCAATAGGCATTGAAATAAAAAAAAATAAAGGTAAAGTCACGAGCGGAATTGTTGCTGATGCAGCTTCTTCAGTATTTAAACCGGTGTTTGCTTCCACTGCAACAACAGTATGCGTTTTCATACCGGTAGTTTTTTTCAGCGGCGATTCAGGTCGAATGTATGCTGATCTTGCAGGATCTGTAATTGTTTCTTTAAGTGCTTCGCTGATAATTTCTATTACTGTAATTCCTGCTGCAGCATATTATTTTCTGAATAGGAAAAAGAAAAATATAAACTATTTGAGATTTTCAGAAAAATATCTGAATCAGATAAATGAATTAAATTTATTTAAAAAATTGTCTGATATTGAAATTAAAATTACATCTTACGAAAAATTTTTACATTTCATCCATGCAAAAAGATTCAGGTGTTATATTGCTTTAATAATTTTATGCGCACTATCAGCAATAATTTTCTTTTCGATAGATAGAAAGATAATAGATGCCGGAGGAAGAGAAGAGATCCATGCATCGCTTGATATGCCAAGCGGCACTAGCCTTGCTGCAGTATCAAAAATTTCAAGTGCAGTTGAAAAAAAAATCAGCGAAAACAGCTCTGTTGCAGGCGTAACTGCAAAAATTGAAAAGTGGCGCTCAGAATTTATTATCAAAATCAGAAATGGCAATGAGAAAGATCAGGTCTCACGCGATTTAAAAAATGCAGTATCAGTAATGGATCTGAAAAACGGGTATATATTTTTTCACGATTCATCAGGCATATCAGACGGTGAAGTCGATTTTGATATTACAGGGCCGGATATTTATAAAGTAAGATCTATCGCTGAAAAATTTTCAAAAGAAATCTCAAACATAAAAGGAGCATCAGAAATTATTTACAGATATAGAGAAGGCAGGCCGGAAATACAAGTTGCTATTGATAACCAGAGAGCTGCTGCTTCAGGACTTACTTCCGGTGAAGCAGGCGAATTTATCAGGAGCTCATTTTATGGACCTGTTGTTTCAAAATTTATTACAGCCGGTGAAGTTGATATAAGATGCAGGCTTGATATTGGAGGTAAAAGCGCTGTTGAAGCAATTCACGATCTGATTATTCCGAATGACCAGGGCAGGGAAATTCCTGTTACAGAAATTGCTGATATAAAAGAAAGTGCAGGAATTACAGCTGTCTGGCATAAAAATAAAGAGATAAAGGAAAGTATAACTGTTAGAATAAAAGGTACAGACCAGCTTGAATTTTTAAAAATGGCTGAGGATGCAGCAAAGAGGATGTCTCTTCCTCAGGGATATTTCATCGAGGAAGGAGTCTGTTCAGCTAAACTCAGAAAATCCGGAGCGGAAATGGCATTCGCTGCAGCAATGGCGCTTCTTCTTGTTTATATGGCTGTGGCTGCTGTGTATGAATCATTTATTATTCCATTCGTGTCGCTCGTATCAATACCCTTTTCGATTATTGGCGTTGCAGCATCTCTTTTTATCGGAGGTTACTGTGTTGATGTTACTGTGTACATGGGCGCTGTTGTTTTAATCGGAATTACAGTAAATAATTCGATCATTCTGATTGATTCTATGATGGAAATTAAAAAAACGGGTTTATCTGATGCGATAAAATCGGCAAAAAGCAGAATACGGCCCATCATGATGACTACACTTACAACAGTGTGCGGACTTGTTCCGATGCTTTTCGGGAACGGCATGTGGAACGGTTTTGCCGTTACTGTTATTTCAGGCCTTCTTGTTTCAACTCTGCTTGTAATAATCACACTTCCTTTGATTTACAATGATTTGAAAAAATTTTAAACTTATAATTTAAAAATCTTGACAATACAGCATATAAGCGGTATATTTAAATGACAGGAAAAAAATTAATTAAATTGCTGATTATTAATGGATGGAAACTTGATAGAATAAATGGGTCGCATCATATTATGATTAAGTATGATAAAACCATTTCAATTCCTGTACATGGAAACAGCGATTTGCCAATAGGATTATTGAATAAGTTGCTGAAGCAAGGAGAAATTAGATGATTTCTTATCCGGCTAAAATAGTATGGTCAAAATCAGATAAATGCTATATTGTCGAATTTCCGGATCTTGCAGGATGTCTCACTTATGGTAATTCAATAGATACAGCATTAGAAAATGCCTGTGAAGCATTAACAGGGTATCTTGAATCAATTGATTTAAGAAAAATATCTATTCCAATTCCATCTAAGATTTCAGGACAAAATAATATATATTATATCAGTCCTGAAAAACAGGCAGGTTTTGCTTTATGGCTGAAAATAAAACGTGCTGAGAAAAATTTAACCCAGAAGGAAGCTGCAAAAATGCTGAGTATTAATTTTCAAAGTTATCAGAGATTTGAAAATCCGAAAAAATCCAATCCAACTTTAAAGACAATTCTTAAAATTGAGGAAGCCTTTAATGAACAAATTATAGTTGTTTAAATTCAATTTTTTCATACTTGACATCTTCTGCAAAAAATCTTTTTTAAGAACATGTTTAAAATAAAAAAAATACTTCTGATATTTTTTATCCTGCCGGGAATTTTATCTCCTTTATCTGCAGAAAATTTCAGTGAAATCAAACCATATGAAAATGAAATACTTCAGTCTTTTCACACTGGAGAAGATTATAAACTTTTTAAATCCATTGAAACGCTTCTTTATAAATTTCCTTCCCATCCATTTGCTTCTTTATATTATCAGGATATAACAAGATTTATTGAGACTGAGGGACCGGTAAAGATTGAATCAGTTTTAAAAAAACTTTTATCCGGTTTAGATGCAAAAAAAAATACGCAGGCTGATACGCACAGGCTGCTTTTAAATCTTGAACTTGAAAAGCTTTATTCCAATTGGGACAATGCAAAGTATTTAAATTTTTCCAGAACTTTGCCGTGGGTCCGTAAATGGGAAATAATAGGGCCGTTTAATAAATTCGGCGCAGCTGACAGGGATTATACATTTCTGCCTGAGATAATAACTGATTTCAAATCAGCTTCGCGGGGGGAGACTGTAATTACTGCCGGAGACGACGGAACGGTAAATTTCTCGCAGTATATGTATCCTGAATCCGGAGCTGCGTATGCGCGCGTATCATTTAAAACAGGAAAAACAGTAAAGCTGAGATTTTTTTCATCCGGAAGATACAAGGTTTTCATAAACGGTTCTGAAGTTTTAAAAAATGATGAATATGTTTCCAGGAATGTCAGAATATTAAAAATTTCAGAAACAGGTAATATTTCAGTTATGATTAAATTGATGAGTTCACCTTCCTGGGAATTCAGAATGCTTGTGACAGATGAAAATGATAAACCTGTTGCAGTTGAATCAGAGCTTGATAAAACTTACCAGGCAAATATTAAAATTGTTGAAGAAATTGAATATCCCTATTCTGTAATTAATTCTACTGATGATGCAGATAAAAACAGATATCTCGGATATCTGTTTGAAAATCTTTCGAGCAGAGAATGCGTTGATTATTATAGAAAAGATTATAAAAAATCCGGTAATTTATATTCTAAAATGTTTTATGCTCTTGCAATGATTGAGAACGGCAGTTCCGATATGGGTTCAGCATATTACACAGAAGGGCTTGCGCTCGTTTCAGAACTAGCGCGGACTAATCCTGATTTTGCCCCGGCACAATACAGAAAATTCGTGAATTTAAAAAACAGCAATTCATCATCTGCTTATGAAACAGGAAAAGAATTGCTGAAACAATTTCCTGATCATTTATATATTAGATATCAGAATTTAATTTTATTAAGAGAATCCGGTCTTGACCATGAATTTTTAAAAGCTGCCGCAGATTTTAAAAAGATATTTCCTCTTTCTGTATTGTCTTTAACAGAAGAAGCGGAATTTTACAGGCACTTGGATACCCAAAAATATTTTGTATTAACAGAGGAAATTTTAAAATCCCGAAGATCCGTAAAATCAGTAAAAAATATTATAACGCTGCTTGCATCATCCGGTGAATATTATAAGGCTGTTGAGACAATTTATAAATTTGGGTTTGAGAAAATCATGCAGGATGATCTAATAGATATTCTGATATTAAATAAAGACTACATCTCTGCACGAAGCGTAATCATGAATGAATTGATTAAATACGGCTTCCCATCAGCATATTACAGGCTTGGAATGATTGAATTTCTAAAAGGTGAGGATTCTTCTCTTTTCTGGCAGAGGATGCTGGTGCTGAATCCCTCCCTGTTTAATATTAGAGATTTTATGGAATATCTGTCTGAAAAAAAATTGAAGTCACCCCTGCTGAACCCGCTTGTGTCAGGCGTAAAAAAAGATTTAACTGATTCAAAGGATTTAATTGAAAATAAAACAGTTTATAATTTTGAAAAAGCTGAAAAGGATTGCGGATCATACCCTTCATTAATTTTAAAACGTTTCAGATTTTTTTATCTTAACCGCGATGGAAGCAGCCGCGCTTTATGCGAGGATATTGTATACTTGAAAAAACACAGCGCTGTTGCCAGGTGGGGAGAATACAGACTTCCTTACTCCGGAAAATTCAAGCCGATTCAGGTGAGGGTCATTTCAAAAGATGGATCTTTTTCTGAAGCTTTTACAGTTCAGAAAACAGACGGGGCAGTGTATCTGAATATTGCTGATATTTCAGAAAAATCAATTCTGCATATTTCATATATAATCGAGGAGCCTGTAAAAAGTCCCAGAGGATCATTGATGTTTTCTATTCCGTTTACAGCAGTTCAGAACTATGATGAACCTGTTTCAGAATTCGTTTTCAGAGTTGCTGCACCTGATGATGTAAAAGTAAAATTTTATTATAAAGACAGATGGGAAGTAAAGAAAACATCATCGGATTCAATCACTGTTTATACCATTGAAGAAAAAAATCTTTCTGCACCTCATAGAGAAAATTTTTCCGGCAGCGCTTTTAATATACTTCCGTTCATAGCCTTTACAACAATGGAAAACAATGCGGATTTTACGCAATGGTATCTGGGGCTTGTATATGGGAAAGATAAAATATCAGAATACAATATTGACCCGGCTCTGAAAGGAAATTCAACTGAAGAAACTGTTAAAAAAGTTTATGACTTTGCATCAAGAAGTATTGAGCTGTCTTCCGGCTGGATGTATTATCCGGATGCTCCTGATAATACTATATACGGCAGAAGCGCTACTGCTGAAAACAGGATGCTTCTTGCAAAATCTCTTCTTGAAACATTCGGCATAAAAGCCTACATTGCTTTTGCGAGAAGCAGGCTTCTTCCTCAGATTAATGATTTTTATTCCCCTGAAATTTTTTCAGATATTCTGCTGTACGTTCCTCTTGATATAAAAAAAGGATTGTGGCTCGATTTCAGCAGCTCGGGACTTCCATGCGGTTATGTCCGCGGAAGCGTTAATGGAACTGACGCTCTGGTTCTTGTGGGGAAAAATTCAATATGGAAAAAAATCATACCGGCTCAATCCGGGAAAAAGGATGTGAATTATTCTATAAAAATAGATGAAAAAGGAAATGCTTTATTCAGGGTTGAATTTTTATACAGCGGAGTTTATGGAGAGTCGAGAAGGCTTTTTAACGATAAACGGAATCTTTCTGAGAAAATCCACGTTTTTGTAAATAATCTTTTTCCGAATTCAGCAGTAGAAAATTTTAATATTTTAAATATTGAAAATTATGAAAAGCCTTTCACTATAACTGCTGAGGGAGACAGCGGAGGCCTTGCTTTGCTGACATCCGGCGGCCTTGTCTTTCAGCCGATATTAAATAAGAGCGCTGTGTACAGCCTGGTAACTCTATCTGAAAGAACATATCCTCTTCATATAACAGATGCTATTAATGAAATTGAAATTTATAATTATTCTCTGCCGGATATGTATAAAAATTATGCAATAAATTCCAGATTTGAACTGGATAAAAAGTTTGGAAATGCAGCTGTTATTATAAAGAAGATTTCCGGTTCTACAGAATTAAAGGTTGAAAAAACTGTAAATATCAAATCCGGTATAATATCATCAGTAGATTACCCGGATTTTTTGAATTTCTGTCTTGAATTGAAAAAGATAGAATACCAGAATATTAAATTGCAGTTGGAAAAATAAACCGAAGATTTATTTCTTTCCGAGTTTTTCTTTAAGTTCTTTCTTTTTTCTTTTAAGCCTTTTGTTGGCTTTTTTTCTTTTTTCTCTGGCGTTATACTGTTTACTCACGAAAACCTCCGATTATCCTGTTATTCCGCGCACACTTAGTCTTTTTTATCTGCTGTTGCGGGAATCTATAATTTATTTCACTATTTAGGCAATAAATTTTAAAAATGGATTTGTGTCAATATAATTATTGACTGGCGAAATAGTATGTGAATTGCTTTCATAAGGCTATCAAAGAGAGTATTCTGATTATACAGAACAAGGGGTTGCAACCCCTTGTTCTGTAAGTAAGGAAGAAGAAGTAAATAATAACAAGGAAACTATGAAAAAAAATCCATATGAGCGCTTTGAAAATAATCAGCTGATTTTACGCGATGAGCTTGCGATAGACAGAACAATTCTTGCAAATGAACGTACTATGATTTCGTATCTTCGTGGTGCAATTACTCTGGTTATATCCGGCATTACTGTTCTTCATTTTGTTCAAGCCGGCATACTTTTATATGTCGGCATACTGATTATTCCAATCGGTGTTATTGTTGGCATATTCGGGACTGTTAGATACAGAAAAATGGATCAGCGACTAAGGGCAATCCGAAAAGAGATGAAAATAAATTAATCAGGAGAATATTATGACAAGGACAGGCAAATCAATTTTTTATTTTGCATTCTGGGTTTTGGCTTGCGGTTTTTTTCTGATGGTTCTTCCCGCATATTCACTGGGCATGATAGACATGGTGCTGCCTGATTATATAGTGGTGAGGCTTTTCGGGATGATATTAATTTTTCTTTTTATTTATTATATTTTAGCCAGTAAAAATCCTGCATTCTGGCCTTTTTACCAGATTACTATATATACAAGATATTCTGCATTGCTTTTTGTTATAATATTTGTTCTTATAGGATGGGCCAGGCCGATTGTGATAGGATTCGTTGTAGTTGATGCTATTGGCGCTACATGGACTCTGATTGCTTTAAAAAAAGATAAAAAAGAAGGACTTTGCAGATGATTCTGAAAAAACTTTTTTCTCCTGTGAGCATAGGCAAGCTGAAAATAAAAAACCGTGCTGTCATGGCGCCCATGGCAACCGATTA
Source organism: uncultured Leptospirales bacterium (assembly GCA_964392365.1). Lineage (GTDB taxonomy): Bacteria > Spirochaetota > UBA4802 > UBA4802 > UBA5550 > CAYMPH01. Next base: position 11,257 of record CAYMPH010000014.1, on the reverse strand, counting down.
TGCGGATGGCGAAGGCGAGGTCTCGCAGAAGCTGATCGATTATATTAAAGCCAGAGCAAAGGGCGGAGTCGGCCTTATCACACTTGAAGTATGTTCAGTTGATGAGATGTCTCCATATGTACCGCGCACAGTAGGCCTTTATAATGACAGGCTTATACCTGGACTAAAAAAACTTACTGATTCAGTTCATGAATACGGAGCGAAAATAATTCCGCAGATTGCACATCCCGGACCTGAATCGCTTTCTTCAATTTTTAATGGAACTGAAGCAGTAGGGCCTTCTGCCGGAATAATAAATAATATTTCAAAACAGAAATGCAGGGAAATTTCCAGAGAAGAAATTAAACTGGTTGTAAAAAGTTTCGGCGAGTCAGCTTTACGAGCAAAGCAGGCAGGTTTTGACGGGCTTGAATTTCATGTTGCTCACGGATATATGCTGGCAGGTTCATTTTTATCAGCAATAAGAAACAGACGTGTTGATGAGTACGGAGGAAATCTTGACCGCAGAATGAGATTCCCCCTGGAAATAATAGAAAGCATTAAAAAAAACGCAGGTGATGATTTCCCTATAGTACTCCGAATTTCAGGCGAGGAGTTTGTTCCAGGCGGAAGAACCCTGTGTGAAACAATTTATATGGCATCAGTTTTTGAAAAAGCAGGAGTTCACGCTTTTCACGTTTCAGGAGGTGTTTACCCTGACCAGTCGTGGAGAGTGATTCCTCCGACAGGCACGCCGTTTGCTCTCAATTCATATCAGTCATCAGAAATAAAAAAAATAACGGCATTGCCTGTTATGCTGGTCGGAAGAATAATTGACCCGAGACTTGCTGAAGATATATTGCAAAGAGGCGACGCGGACATGGCAGTTTTCGGAAGAGCGCTCATTGCTGATTCTGATATTATCATCAAAGCAGAACAGGGCAGATTCGATGACATTGCATCATGTTTCGGGTGCGGAGTCGGGTGTGTTACTGCAAGGGAAAGAGGCGGAGACATGACTTGCGTTATTAACCCGCTTGTCGGCAGGGAAGGTGAAATAAAAATATCTTCTGCAGCAAAGAAAAAAAAAGTTTATATTGCAGGCGCAGGTCCAGGCGGTCTTGAAGCAGCGAGAGTAGCATCACAGAGAGGTCACGACGTTACTGTTTTTGAAAAGGAGACGCATCCAGGCGGCCAGATGAACCTTGCAAGTGCTGCGCCATCCAAACAGGAAGTTACGTCAGTAGTAATTTACTTATACGAACAGGCTTTAAAATCAGGCGCTAAAATTAATTTTAATTCAGAACTTACAGCTGATATCATAATGAAAGATAAACCGGATGCAGTCATTGTAGCCACAGGCGCCAGAGCCGTTGTTCCGGATATCCCGGGATGTGAATGCGGAAATGTGCTTTCATCACATGATGTTCTTTCAGGAAAAGCTGATATTCAGCCTGGAAATGTTCTCATTATAGGCGGCGGTCTCGTCGGATGCGAGACAGCTGAGTACCTCGCAACCACAGGCGATGATATAACGATCGGTAAGACCTCGGTCGCTATTGTTGAAAAACTAAGTGAAATCGGCGGTGATATGTTTGTGGAAAAACGTATTCTTTCCATGAAACATCTCAGGGAACTTGGAGTTCAATTTATCTGTGATGCAGAAGTTAAGGAAATTTTTACTGACGGTATAAGTTATATTCAGAATGTTGAAGAAAAAACTATCAGCGGTTTTGATTATATTATATTTGCTGTTGGTGCCGTGCCTGTAAATAATCTTGTTTCAGAAATAGGCGATAAAATTTCTGAAGTGATTGTAATAGGAGACGCGAAGGAAGCGCGTCAGGCGCTTGAGGCTATTGCTGAAGGTAACGAGGCAGGGAGGATGGTTTAGAATACTATCATTCCCTCTCCAAAAATCTGTACGCCCCAAAAGACTGAATCAGCATGCATACAATTTCTGAATACACAACAATCTTCTGTGCTGAAGCCTGAATATGCACACCTTCCGCAGAATCCAGTTTTGGACCGAAGAAAAGCAAATATAAATAACCTGTTAAAATAATTCCAAAAATAATAAATACAGCTCCGTATATTTTCGGATAAAAAGGATCGGTGTAAATTGCAGCAATAGAGAAAGCAGTTATAAAGAGAAAACTTGTAAAAGCTAATCTAACAAAAAATAAGTGAGGCTGCAGAAGTATATCCCAAGGTGTCAGAGCTATGCCTATATATGCAATACCTGATATTATTCCTCCTGCTGCAGCTCCAAAGCTTAATTTACGCGATATTTGTTTAATTTTAAATAATGCAGGAAATAATATAAATAATGCAATTGTTGAAAAGCCTGTTGATATTAAGCCTGTAGTGAAAAGATAAAAGGATGCTTTTTTTTCTTCTCCTTTGAAAGTTAATGTTCTGCCTAAATCACTGAAAAAATTATTTAAAAAATCATAGCCTATTGTATCATGATCTGTTTTTGTTCCGCCTGGATAGAGTAACATTGCAATTGCAGTAAATAATAAAAATTGCAGAAGTGCATAAATTGAGAATATCAGAATAATTTTTTTTGTTTTATATTTCATGCCAGCCTCTGAATTATTGAATAATATATTGTATAATCATAGAGTAAATAAAAATTTTGCAAGCCTATATTTATTTTTTTATAGGCTGAAAAAGTGTTTGAATTTTATTATCATAATGATTTTTATTTATAGATTTTAAAAATCAATGATATAATTTTTCTTCGCCTGATTTTGTAATGATCACAGTCTAAAGAGCTCACCGGAATGACAGGAGCTATTTAAAATTAATAGTGAGTTGCTATTATAAAAAATGGATGGTATCTACTTGTTAAAAAAAGCAGCTATAATTTTCAGCCTGATATTAATTTTTTTATCCGGAATTTTTATTTATAATAAAATTTCTTTCGATAGTAAAGTTGAATCTGAAATCATCTCTCTAATACAAAAAACTGAATTTTCAGATTTACATAATATTTCTGATGAAAGAATAAAAAAATTTCCGGCACCAGTTAGAAAATATCTTAAATATTCCGGAGCGCTGAATAAAAAGCCTGTAAGGTTTGCAAGATTAAAGCAAACCGGTGAGATCAGACCTGATGGTGAAAAATGGATTGGATTTTATGCTGAACAGTATATGTCTTCGAACGGTTTTATATGGAATGCAAAAGTTTCAAATAATATTGTATCCGTCAGAGATAAATTTGCAGATGGTAAAGGAGGTATGCTGATAAAGTTATTTTCAAGTTACACAATAGCAGACGTACAGGGAAAGGAGATTGATATCTCATCTTTACTTAGACTTTTATCTGAAATGGCCATAATTCCTTCATTATATCTAAATGAAAATATACACTGGAGAAAAATTAATTCCCATTCAGCCGGAATTTCATTTAAAGATTGGGATTTGAATGTTTCAGGGATTATTGATTTTAACGATCTTGGCGAGATTATTTCTTTTACAACTGATGAAAGATATATGTTTAAAAATGGTATTAATGTAAAAGAGAGGTGGACTGTAAAATTAAGTGATTACAGGGATTTTTCCGGTTTTAAAGTTGCAACAAAAGCCGAAGCGGTATGGAACCTGCTTGCCGGAGATCTGCCGTATGTAAAAGTTGATATTACAGAAATTGAATATGATGTTTTTAAAATTTACTGAAAAGAGGTGCTGATATGAAGAAATTGTTATTTGCAGTATTTACAGTTTTTATATTTTCTATTCTTTCTGCGCAGACAAAGTCAGGAGATATTCCGGTTAAATCTTTGCCGGCTGATGTGAAGCAGGTTCTTGATCAATATGTTGCAATACTCAATAGTACCGACCTTGATGAATGTTCGAAAAAATTTATTGCTGTTGCAGGCGGTCATCTTGTCAATGAAGAAGGTGATAATTTAAGCGGTGATATAAAACAGTATTCATTGAAAAAAGATTTTAATAATATCAAATTTTATCAGCAGCCTGTTAAAATTACAAGAGTGAATTTCAGGGAATCTGATTATAGCGGATATGGAAAATCTTTAATTAAAGGCAAATCGTATAAAATATGGATTAAGAAAAAAGAAGGAACTGCAGGAATGCCGGCGCCTATTTTAATACTGGTTCCTGAAGGACATGAAGAAATTAAAACTCCTAAAGTTATTGGTATTGGAAGCCTATAGATTTATTTTTCATGTAAGCTGAAATAATATTGAGAAAAATTTATACATATATATAAACAAGGACGCCCCCAGTTGCTGGAGGCGTCCTAAAGACTTGTGAGCATTTACTGTAATCCTTTAATTGATCTTAGCTCCGATTAAATCATATACTCAGGTATTCGCGGTATGAAACCGCTCGGGCTTAAAAAGAATCTTTTATCCCACTTTCCTTTTTCGATCTAACCGTGCTATAAAAAGAATATACATCGGTCATTTTTATTTGTCAACTTTTTTTCAAAAAAAATAAAAAAAGTTATTACAGTAATTAATTTAATACTAAATATTTTCAAATGCCTTGCTGATAATTTTTTCACCTGGTTTTTTTGTAAAATAGCTTACAAGCGGAACTACAATAAATGGCACAATCATTGCAATTGATGAAGCTATTGGAGAATTTGCAGGTCCCAGAACATAAAATAAAATTATTGCCAGTGAAAATCCTGTGAACATTCCAGCAGCAGCTCCAACCTTTGTTGTTCCTTTCCAGTAGAGACCGTAAAAATACGGAGCCATAAAAGATCCCGCAACAACACCCCATGATAAAGACATCAGCGTGATTATAATTGCTAATTCATATTTAGCGATTATATATGAAACAATAATAAATATTCCGCTTAAAAATCTCATCATCAGAAGTGAGCTTTCTTTTGAGACTTTTGTATTTACATGTCCCTTGTACATATCAATCGCAACTGATGATGATGATACTAGCACGAGTGAAGACAGGGTGGACATCGAAGCTGATAGAACAAGAAGTATAATAAGAGCCATCAGGCCTTCAGGCAGATTATTTTTCATTATATCCGGAACAAGCCTGTCAAATGCAGGAGCGCCGTTTACTTTTGGAACAGAATCTGTGAAAACGTGAGACATGGCTCCGTTAAAATAAGCTGCAAAACCTATTACTGCAGAAAATACAGTTGTTACTATTGCAGCTTTCAAAATAACAGATTCATTTTTTACTGCATAGAATTTCTGCACCATTTGCGGCATGCCCCATGCTCCGAAAGATGTCATAAAAACAAGCGCTGCAAGTAGCAGCATGCCCGGTCTTGCAGCTTCAGGAACATGTTCTGCGTAGTTTATATTTAATTTTGAAATACTTTCAGTCAGGCCGCCTGCTTTTAATGTAACTGCAACAATCAAAGCAATTGAGCCGATGAACATAATAAATCCCTGAATGAAATCTGTAAGAGTTATTGCGAAGTATCCTCCAAGAATCAGATAGACACCTGTAATAAGAATCATAATAAGAAGCGCCATGTCGTATGGAATCCCAAAAGAGATTTCAAAAAGATGTCCGAGTCCTTTAAATACTGAAGCAGAGTATGGAACTAAAAATATAAAAATAATGGCGGCTGATACTGCTTTTATATATTTTGCTCCGTATCTTTCCTGTAGAAATTCAGGCATGGTCATTACATCAAGATTCTGAGTCATTCTTCTGGTTCTTCTTCCAAGTACCAGCCAGGCAAGGAGAGTTCCGATTATTGTATTTCCAAGTGCTATCCAGAGAGAATTAAGTCCGTATCCCCATCCGAGTTTTCCTGCGAAGCCGATGAACAGAACTGCAGAAAAATAAGTTGTACCATACGCTAATGCTGAAACCCAGGGACCGATGCTTCTTCCTCCTAGAAAAAAATCGTTCAAAGAAGAAGTTTTTTTCATACCCCAAATGCCGATTCCAATCATTACTGTAAAAAATATTACAAGTAAAATTATTGCAAACATGAGTTTTCTCCTGATATGTTATTTTGAAGCTTTTATGTTGCAGCTTTTTCAAGCTTTTCTGAAGCAATAATCATTTCATTGGCTTTCTGATTTAGATTTAATATCATATCATTGAGATTGTCGCTCAATCCTGCTATATTTTCTATATCAGTTATGTGATTGCTTATTGCATCTTTCATCTTTTGCCCGTTGGCCTTATTTTTTTCAAGCAGATTTTTTACTTCTCCCATATCATCATAAACTTTTCCAGTGATTGTTTTCTGTTTATTATAATCATCTATTTTCTGTGAAGTTATATTATTATAGAGAATTGCAATAATAACAGAATCCATGAAGTAGTTTCCGACTTTTTTCAGCTCTGATATTACAGCTTCAATTTCTCTGGCTGAAACCTCAAGCTTCATGTTTGAATAATCCACGTTTTTGTAAATTTCTTTTAACAGGTTTGATACGCTGCCTGAGCTTGCATGCGATTGTTCCGCCAATTTGCTGACTTCATCAGCGACTACTGAAAATCCTTTTCCGTGTTCACCTGCTCTTGCAGCTTCAATTGAAGCATTCAGGGCAAGCATGGATGTTTTATCTGAAATTTCCTCTATATCATTCATTACAGAAATTATTTTATCTGCTGAGACTTTCAATATACCGCTTGACTTCAATGTTTCATGGATACTGGAATGAATTGAGGTAAAATTCCCAGATAATGATTTCAATGACCTGATGATTATTTTCTGTTCATCATCCATGTAATTTTCATAATTATCCCTGTTGATTTTAGGCAGATTATCAAGTTCACTTCCAATTGAAACACTTAGATTATTTAATTCAGAAATTGTACTGTCGGTAATTTCGAGTATTTCAGATCTGTCATTTTCCTGGGCATAAATGTTTTCTACTACCGCAGAAAGTTTCTGCCATCCGATTGTTGAAGTTTTTACAAGGCTGTCCGAAAGATCTGAAAGCTGAGAACTTAGAGTCAATAATTCAAAAACAAGATTTTTCTGATTTTCAAATGCTGATCTGATCTGCTCAATCATAAATACGACGTTTTCAATTAGCTCTTTGAATACAACGCTTCCGAACATTGCTGGAACAAGTAATGGAGCTGCAGATCTGATGATCAGCAGATAACCGGGGAGCTCATTTGTAATGGTGCCGATTATGTTAATGAATTGAGCAACAGCTATAGATATGAAAGCAGCTGCAAGTCTAATTCTGTAGTCTTTTCTGAAATTCAAAATATAATAAATTGAAAAAATAATAATTACAATGAAAAACACAGAAAATACTGCCTGCGCCGGAGATTTTCCGAAAGCCATTCCAGGTACATATACCTGTATCCAGTATATCTGAATAATGATATAAACAATTATAGATGCACCCATCCCTGAGCGAATGAAAAGGTTAAACTTGTCTTTGTTCTTAACGTAAGAAAAAACAAATGCCCGTGCAAGTGAAAGAACTATAATTGCGAACATTGTATTGAAAATAAGTGGATAATATTTCTGCGACAGAATTATTCCATATAAAGATTCAAGAACCAGCAGAACTGTTGTTGCTATATTGATCAGAGTGATATTAATTGAAGCAACAAGTTTATAGACAAGATCTTCTCTTTTTGTTCTGATATATTCTGCAGCTAGAATATATACCATCATTGAAAATAATACAATTTGTGTAAAGTGAAGCAGAGCAAGTCCACCCTGTGACTGCAGAAAATTAATTAAAATCATGCTGATTTTATTTTATAATAAATTAAATAATCTATTATGTTTCTTTTCATGACATTATCCATAGTATTCCTTTGGAAAGATAAAAAATGCCAATAATAATAATCGCAATAGAAAATATTATTTTTATAATTCTATCCGGCAGAAATTTTGAAAGATACGGCCCGATTTGTCCTCCGATTACAACGCCTAAACCGGTAAATATCCATAAATTCCACAAAATCAGACCTGCATGAAGATTAAGTATAGTTATAACCCAGTCTCCGGTTGCTTCAATTAATATGGCTGTTGCATTTGCTTTTTTTGTCTTAAGGTCGAGTCCTTTTTCAAGAAGCGGCTGAGAAATTTCAGCTATGCCGGTTCCTGTTGTTGCTGAAAAAAAACCTGCAACAGGAGGTATCCACATATATGGGTAAATTTCTTCAATAGGAATAGAATCACGTGTTCCGAAAAATCTTCTTATTGCATAATAAAGCTGCATTGAAGCTAATCCTATTAAAATTACTCCCAGTACAAGTTTCAGAAAATTTTCGTTTATAATCATCAGTGCATTATTTCCAACCACTACTCCGGGTATCGTGAGCATTATCATTACAAAACCTATATTCATTTCAGGCATTTTGTAATAAATATATCTGATTGCACCGCTTGTCATGCCTATGGTTTCAGTTGCAATGCCTGTTGCTATAGCATTCGGCAGAGGGATATTCAGAAAAAGATTGTAAATCGGCTGAAACAGCACTCCTCCTGAAAAGCCTGATGAGTTCGCGAGTATTGCAACTACTATTGCAACAGGAAACATATACCAGTATTCAAAGCTCATATTTTTACTCCGTTGCTGTTCTGAACTCCGCCGAATTGTTTAATTGCTTCCTCGATTTCGTTCTGATCGACTTCTGTGAGAGGAGTGTATGTTTTATACATATCAACAAAAGTTCTGAGAGAGGAGAGATCGCCTGTAATTGTTTGAAGCGTGTTGCCTGTTTCATGCACGAGATGAATTATATGCTTTAATTGAGATTGTGATATTTTTTTATTTTCCAGTATATTTTTAAAATTTTCCATATCGGAAATATTTTCAATTTTATCTGAAACGTGATTTATCTGTTTCTTATACCTTTTTATTTCATGCCTGATCTGAATAATCATATCCTGCATGTTGACGTTCATGCTATTAATGAGAGTGCCCACCTGGCCGATTTCATCCGTTGACATAATCGGCACTGTGACTGTCAGGTCTCCGTCGGCTATTTTTTTCGTGGCATCAACCATCTTGTCCATTGGAGTGACGATGTCTTTGGCAAACAGATAAAAAGATCCGATAATGCATCCGGATACAACAAGCAGCAGAAGTATCATCCTGTTTCTTAAATCTGATATCGGAGTGAAAATATCATTCATATTTACGCTTTTTGTTACTGATTCAAATTCTTCTTTTGAAATTTTATTTTTCAGCTGGGAATAAAAATTATTCTGTATCTGATTTTTAAATCTGACAGAGCTCATTTCAAGAATAATTTCAGCGCTTACTGAAATTGAAACTATAGATATCAGCAGAAAATATATCATAAGTTTTTTTTTCAGCTTGGACATCTGTTTTTTATTTTTATTGAAAATTTTCAGCATAGCCGGCCTCGTGTTTACTACTTGCCATTAGTTTTTTTAATCTGAATTTTTTATTTTCCAAATCCAAAAAAATGTCGTTTTAGTTTAAATTTATCATGGCTGATTACAATTTTATCTTTTATATCCGCTATCATGTAATAACCTTTCTTGAATGATCCCGGATTAACAGCAATACCGGATTTTGTGTTTTCTATTCCTCGCGCTTCATGTATATGGCCTGATATTATTAAATCAGTTTTGTAGTGTTCAATAAAATCTTTTATTCTGCTGCTCCCGACTCTTTGCGCAAGAAACGTTCTGTCTCTCATGCCAAGCGCAGGCATGTGGGTTATCATTATTTTTTTTTCTGCGGCTGATATTTTTTTATATCCTGCTTCGAGAAATTCATAAAGCTCATCATCTAAATATTCAGTGGGTGTTCTTACCGGGTTTGAACTTGAACCGCCGGTTCCAAAAAAACCGATACCGTTTATTATCTTCCCGTCAGCATGAACACTGTAATTCGATTCCTGAATCAGTTCAAGGACTTCGGGACCGTCCCAGTTGCCGTGAACAGCAAGAATATTTTTATTGTATTTTTCAATCCCGTTCAAAACAGTTTCAGCGCTTTTTCTTCTGGAACCTTTTGAAATATCCCCGCATATAATTACTGCATCGGATTTTTTCATCAATTCCCCGGCTGTATCAATAAAACGGGTGTCCCCGTGCATGTCACTCATTATAAAAATTTTCATTATAATTATCCTTTTACCTAAAATTAAGCCTTTGATATTAAATTTCAACTAATTAATAAATGGATAAAATTAAAAAATTGGTGCAATATGTCTCTTTACTCAGTTTAAATTACATTGAGTCTGAACTGTATCACACTTTTTGTTTGATAATTGAAGTTAGAGATAATTTGTTTAATAGAACTCTTTTATAATCGATTTTAACTGAAAGGGGTCAGAGCCTGATTCTCCTGGAAGAGTTTGGATGCTGGTCAGAGCCTATATACGGGGCCAGACCCCCTGGAAAGAAAGCTGAAAAGAATCAAATATCAGCAATAATAAATTTACTTGACCATCATGATTTAAAACAGTAAATGATTTTTATGTATATTGATTCGCACGCACATTTTGACCTGATCATGCAGGAAAACGGAATTGATGAATCTGAGATTATGTCCAATCTGAAGAGCAGCAATTTGGTCAAAGCTGTTCAGGTTTCAATTGATCCGGATGGTTTTCAATGGTCTCTTGATTTTGCTGATAGAAACAGGGATTCGGGAATCAGTTTTACATTAGGTATTCACCCTTCAACAGAATCCCCGGAAAGCAGCCTTGATTATCTCGAGAAATTTATAGGGAATATGCCGGTTGATAAAAGAAACATGCTCGCAGGTATAGGCGAATGCGGTCTTGATTATTACAGATTGCGCAGGCCGAAAGAAGAGCAGACCAATTCATTCATCAGGCAGATAAGAATTTCAAAAAAGTTTTCTCTTCCGATTGTAATTCATTCAAGGGATGCATTTGAAGATACAATTTCAATTTTAAAATCTGAAAATGCTTCATATGGAATCTTTCATTGTTTTCCCGGCGGAATTGAAGAAGCGAGGAAAGCTCTTGATCTTGGCTTTTATATTTCTTATGCAGGTAATGTAACTTATAATAAAGCTGTTAATCTTCATGAATCAGCAGCATATGTTCCATTGGATAAAATACTGCTCGAAACAGATTCCCCTTTTTTATCACCGGTTCCGGTAAGAGGCAGGCAGAACAGACCGGAAAATATTATCCATACCTATAAATTTATATCTGACTTAAAAAAAATTTCTATGGAAAAACTTGAAGATTCTGTAATGGAAAATTTTTCAAAAATAATCCGCTGATAGAGGAAAGAGAGCTCATAGCATTTAACGAATAAATTAGTGCTTTATAAATTCAGCAAATTTTATTTTTTTTGTCATCCCCGTGAAAACGGGGA
>CAYMPH010000013.1:0-114652 GCA_964392365.1 uncultured Leptospirales bacterium | reverse complement strand
ATGTCTCCAAAACTACCGCTGTTGTTGCAAGAGCTTTATTTTCTTTTTTTTCAGATTATTTATTCTTTTAGATATAAAGTTATTCAATACCGAAAATCCTCTACTTCAGAGATGCGTCCAGGTCTTTTCAGATCTATCTCGCACACCCTTGCAAAAACAGTTCCCGGAAATCTGATGCTCGGGTCCATGGTAGCTTTCGTATGCGCTATTTTTGATGTACTGGACGCCATGTTTTTTACTACAGGAATTGTTTTGAGCAATTACGGGTTTCTGGTTTTTGTTATTGGCATAACAGTTGTTCTTTCAAACAGATTTGTTTATCTGTATAGCCAGATCGATGGCTTGAATCTTGATTTGAAGCAGAAAGCGGATGACTTGAATGAGACCAGAGTGCAGTTCGGCATTTCCCAGGAAAAATACAAGCTGCTTGTTGAGGGTTCTGCTGATATCATTTTTTCAATAGACGAAAAATTTAATATAATTACTGCAAATAAAACAATGCGCGACATGTTTCATGTTGCCAGAGATGAAATGCTGAATAAAAATCTGTTTGAATTACTCCATGAACCTGATGGACGAATGGTTACTATGCAGATATTGCAGGAAAAGCTGGAAAATCTGCTGCAGGATAAAAAGCCTGTACATGTTAAACTTGATTTTAAAACGGCTTTCGGAATAGAACCTGTCTCTCTTCATGTCCGGTTTGAGTATATCAATATTGAAGGCAGATATGAAATATTCGGCAGAGGTTCCAGTGTAGCAGAAGATATGCTCAATCAGTATCTTGAACTGGAAAATCACCGATATCGTATAGGGAACATGCTTCTTGTCGCAGATGATCTGAGTTTCAGGATCACCAGAAATTTACACAAGTTTGTCAATAAGCAGGAACTCGGCTTAATCAGGCTTGCATTCCGTGAAATGATTATTAACGCAATAGAGCATGGAAATCTTGCAATTACTTTTGAAGAAAAAACAGTGGAAATGAACAGCGGCAATTACTTAACTTATCTGAATGAACGTCAGAAAGACCCGCGTTTCAGCGGCAGAAAGATTCTTGTCGATTATATTGTTAATACTGAAAAAATTGAATATACAATTACTGATGAGGGAAATGGATTTGATCATGTGAAATATTTAAGTAAAAGCTTTGAGATTGATGAAGCAATGCTTGAACACGGACGCGGCATATCCCTTGCAAAAAATATTTTTGATGAAATCCGATATAATGAGACAGGTAACCGTGTTACAATGCTTAAGAGACTGAATAAGAATTCCTGAACATAAAGCTTACAGCAGAAATTAACAAATTTATAATGAAAATAACATCAAACATTTACCAGGTGGGCGGATCAGATCTGTCTAATCCATCTGATGCTTCAATATATCTTGTATGCTCTGAAAACGAAGCAGCACTGATAGATGCCGGCACAGGGAAAGGCGGAAAACGTCTTGTCGATAATATAAACAAAACAGGAGTTAGTTTTTCATCCATCAAATACCTGTTTCTCACCCATTGCCACTACGACCATATCGGCGGTGCGGAAAAGATCCGCGAACATACAGGCTGCAGTATCATTGCACACGAACTCGATGCGGAATACATCGAAAATGGCGATTCAGATGTCACTGCAGCGTCATGGTACGGTTCTTATCTGGAACCTGTGAAAGTTGATATAAAGGTCACTGGAAACAGCAGAGATTTCAAAGTTGGAGATCTCGAACTCCATTTTTATCACACGCCCGGCCACTCGCCAGGGTCATCTGTACTGACTGTAATTTCTGATGGACAGCTCGTATTATTCGGGCAGGACGTCCATGGCCCGCTGAATGATATGCTGCTTTCAAGCCGGAAGGATTATATGGCGTCTCTTGCTTTTCTGATTTCACTTGAAGCGGATATTCTGTGCGAAGGGCATTTCGGTGTATACAAAGGTAAAGATGAAGTAAGAGATTTTATTGAATCGTACATGTAGAATTTATTAAACATTTGCTGTTTGCATACAGATTAAAAAATTAAAGCTGCTTTTATCTTCCGGAATTCTGCAATTTTTCTTATAAACAGCATGGACAGTAAAAAACTTTTTACTTTGATATCACAGTTTTATGAGATGAAATGAAAAAGTTTCAATAAAAATAAGGAGATGATCTGAATGAAAAAAATATCTTCCATTATAGTATGCCTGCTGTTTGCCCCGGTTTTTTCCCAAAGTGCAAAAGATCAATCACTGGAGGAAGGCATTAGATGCTATCAGACAAAAGATAATGAAAAGGCAGTTTTATTTCTGAAAGATTCTATAAAAACTCACCCAACCGGAAAAGCTTATTACTACCTGGGTAATGTATACATGAATATGAATAAATATGATGAAGCGTTAAACTGTTATCGCAAATCATTCCTGATGAAATATGAAATCAACAATTCGCTTTTTAATTCCTCTTGTGCATATTCTTTAATGAATAAAACCGATCAGGTAAATTATTTTTTAATTTTCAACTATTTAAAAGGCGACCGATATTCTGAACGAATATCAACAGATCCTGATTTAGCCAACTATAGGAGCAGCGCAGCATTTCAAGAATATAAAGAATTAATGGCCAACTTTAATAATGAGCATCCAAAAAATAGAAATGAAGTTCTTAAAATTCTCAATAATGAACAAAGGATCATTTTGTATGATTATTACTCACCGAGCCCTGGAACCATTAAATTTGAAAGCGAAGGACGATTTTCAGAATTTCTACCAGGCGGTTATGGCGGCTTTTCACTTGGAGGCAATTGGTCGATAGATGAAAAAAACAAGTCATTGATAATCGAACATAAAGGACATGTAAAATATATTCCTGATAATGATCCGGAATTTGAAAGATACAAGAATAATCCCTTTGATGCTAAAAACAATCTTTATTATATTAAAATTGAAAATAATATTGAAGTTATACCATTTTCAAATATTCGATCGAATGTATATGAAGTTTTTTCGAGCGAATATACCGAAGGAGAAACCATGCGTAAATATAATCAGATAGGAAGATATAAAATTTCAGCTAATTAGATTCTAAGCTGCTGAAGAGTAAAATGATAAAATTGACTTACCGTTTGCTTGTAGCATACGGTAAGTCAATAATTATAGTATTTATTTAACGAGCCTTGTTGTTCCATTAAACATATCTTCTGTGCATGCGCCGCTCAAAATACTTTGTTCCTTTAATTTTAAATACAGATTAACAAAGGTTGTCATTATATATGGAAGCAGCCATAAAAATCCTATAAAAAGTGTTAATATGCTCAGTAATCCCCAGCCGATAAAACTTAATCCAAAAACGAATATATCCATTTTATAACCGTCTGTCATTTTAATACTGATTTTTAATGCATCCCTGACTTTAACATTCGGGTTATCTGCTATAACAAAAGAAGCCATTGAGTATGATATAGCTTTTATGATTCCGGGAATAATTAATAATAGTACCCATAATAGAACCCATAAGAGCTGCCAGAAGTAGATTCCAAGTGATTTAGCATAAATGTTAAATCCTTCAAAAATATTTTCCGGTTTAAGTTCTCTTTTTTGTTTAACAAATTGAAGGAATGCAATATATAATCCCATTGCAATTGGAGGCGTAATAAACAAATTAGCAAGAGAAAATAATCCTCCAATATTTTTTATGTTTGATAAACCGCCTAAAGCTCCTACAATCACCAAATAAATAAAAGAGATAAGCGCACCTTTACCCCAGTTGCCCTTTAGTAAGTCTTTTGCGTTTTGCTTTAATTCTGCCCGGTTGATCATTGATTTTTCTCCAGTATATTAAAATATTTAAATCCAATTATTTAATATATTGTTGCTTGGATCAGCAGGTTTGTCAAGAAATATTACTTTAATATCAACCTTGACTTTTATTAAAAAACTATATGTGTTATTAATTCAGGCAAAATTTAATAAAAATCTGCTGTTAGCAGACTGTAAGTTAAGAATTATAATCTGCAAACAGCTTCATAATGCTTCAGTATGTCATCAGTAGAGCAGGGTGTAGTGAAATACTTTTTGTTTTCTTTTCAAAAATTCCTAAAAGGAAAAATTTATACTCCCCCATCTATTTCCTCTTAACATAATATCTGTTCAAAATTTGTTTTAAATTTTTTCTTCTCTTTCTTGCAGATAAATTGCAAAGCATTTCGTGATGTCAATATAGCACCTGGCAGACCTCCTGCAGGCATAAGCCACTGACCTGAAAAATATACATTTTCAACATTCTTTAATCTGTTTGGAATCATACGGATATATTTAGTGTTTCTGGGCGTTTCCATCCAAGTCACATAAGCACCCTTAAAATTTTGAGTATATCTCATATATGTTGCAGGAGTAACGACATCTTTTTCTTCAATTTTATTTTCTATAGCTGGATAATGTTTTGCGAGTTCAGCAACAGTAAAATTGAGTATCCGTTTTTTCTCGGCATCGTACTCTGATTTATTGTTTTTTCTGAGATTATACCAGTATTCATTATCACCGGCAGTATACAGTACAACTACTGAGGTCTTTTTTTCAGGAGCCAATGTTGGATCATATGTATAGAATTTCACATGCAAATCTTCAAAAATATCATTCCCCATTTTTAAAGTATTTTCTAATGGAAAATAATGACTAAGACCTTCCGGTTCAGATGAGAAGCCTGAATTAATTCCCAATGAAATTTGTATGCCTGAGGGTGAAGGGAATAAATCATTTTTAAAAAACTTTTCAAAAGGTGAATCTTTTAATCTGTTCCCCATAAGTTTATTTAAAGTTTTTTCAAGATCTGAAGCACTTATTATATAATCAGCTTTGATAAATGAGCCATCACTAAGTTCAATGCCATCTGCTTTTTTTCCATTGATTCTAATGGACTCTACAGCTTTATTAAAAAATATTTTTCCTCCCATATCGATATAATTCTTTTCAATGCCATGTGCAAATGCTAATGAACCTCCAATTGGATACCCTCCTGATTTATTATTAAACATACTCAGGCTCATAATGAAAGCTAAAGCAGGCAATTCTGCAGGGAAAATTTTTTTTAGACTTGATCTGATACGGGGATGTTTAAAGGTATCAGCAAAATCTGTAACAGAAAGAGAATTTCCCCATTTCATAACTTTCATGTAGGGAGCAATCTTTAAAATCATCTTAATGATATCAAAAGGATTCATCATTTCAAAAGGCTTATCCAGGTTAAAAGAAAAATTATTGAATTTTCTAATAAGATTACACATTTTCTTTATAGTTTTCTCATCACCAGGAGATAATTCCATGAGATGTTTTTCAAGGCGATCAGGATTACAATAATAAACAATTTCACAATCATCATAGGTATATCGGGCATATACTTCATGGTCTTTAATTTCTACATTTTTTAATGCTCCAACTTCATTCCAGTATTTATAAAATCCATTTCCATCTACCGATGATGTACCTGCTAAAAAGTGAATACATCCGTCAAAGATATAATCTCCTCTTTTCCATGATGTGCATAAACCGCCAGCCATAGAATGACTTTCATAAATTTCTGAATCAAAACCATTCATTCGGGCATAGCATCCTGCAGTAAGACCGGCTATTCCTGCTCCTATAATAACTACTTTTTTATTCATTTTTTTTTCTCCTTATCTATATGAACAACATGAAATTTTTTTAATAATTGTGATGATGTTATAATAGTAACTTCAAAAAAATAATTCTAATCAGTTTATTGGAATTCAACAAAATGATAAGATTAAATCTTATTTAATTAGTTTTTATTGATGACTTGAATTCGAAAATCAGAAGAAAATGAAAAATCTCTTAGATAATGGTATTGACTTTTCTCAATAAAAATTTATTACGTTTAATATACAGGAAACAGGAGTTTTTTATTGAGAATAAGCAAAACAATATTACTGTTTATTATGATTCTGATAAGTTTCTCATCCTGCAAGAATCATAATTCTCCGGATGTATTTAATGACTTTCATATAATGTACCCAGAGAGTACATCTATTTCAGAAGTTATAAATCAAAAAGAATGGAAACCCATTAAAAGCCTTAATTTTATTCCCCTCCGCCCTTATAAAAATAAGAAAAATGAAGCACATGGATGGCTTAAAATTCCATTCATAATAGATGATGCTGCAAAATTTAAGGCAGTTTTACTCGATACAAGGGTTTTAATGGATACTGTATATATAAATGGAACGCTTATAGGCTCAAAGAACATACAAAACTTTTCTGCTGCAGAATACCTTAAGCCCAGTCTTTATCAACTTCCTCCTGCCATTGTAAAGACCGGGTTAAATGAAATGCTCATTCATATATCATCTCCTGGTTTTATCAAGGGAAGTATTCGATCAATTGAACTTCTAACCGAAAGCCATTATGAAAAAAAACTTTTCTGGATTAATTTCTTTTATAAACAACTTGGCTTTATAGTTTTAATTATTCTATTCTCTCTTCTCATTGTTCAGGTGATCATGTATATAGTAGACAGAAAAATTAAGACACGGTTGTTATATGCATTTTTCCTCCTTTATCTTATATCAATTTTTACTGCATTCTTTACCACAGACAATTTATTTTCAGGCAACACTCAGTTGTGGACCAATGTTACTTTCACCTATGTGTATTTGGGTGTTCCGGTTCTCATAATATTTCTCACGATATTACTGCAATCATTGTATAGAATCTACCTCTCCCAATTTAACAGAATATTTATCCCTGTGGTTATTTGTGCGGCTTGTGTAATTATTCTCACTACTGGCCAGATATTGATTCAAATAATACTCCAGGCCATTACGTTATTTTTTGGTTTCATAGTATTGGGATATATGGTTTTTATTCTTAATCGCATAAAACCTAATCCATTTTTAATCCGGGTTATCATAATAGAATTTTTTCTCTTTGTTTTCAGCACCTTGTGGGGAACTCTTTCAGTTCCAATGGAATTATCCATTCAGCCGCCTGACAGCCTTACGCTATTTCTCTTTTTAATATATATTTTCCTGGCCGTACTCTATGAGGCAGTTTTAGCCAAAAGACAAAGAAAAAAAATAGACAGTCTCTATAAAGAACTAAAGAAGGCGGATGAAAAAAAATTTCAAAAATCTGTACCTTTAATAACACAGACCTCTGAAGAAAAACTTGAAACAATAATAGAATTTATTAAACAGAATTATACTTCGGATATTTCAAGGGAAGGGTTAGCTGCTGCTGCTGATATGAATACCAGTTATTTTAGTACGCTTTTTAATACATATACCGGTAAAAAGATAAATGAATATATTCATTCTTTACGAATTAAAGATGCAGCTGATCTCTTAGAAAAAACGGATGATAAAATAATTGAGATAGCTTATAATGTTGGTTTTGACAGCCTGGCTACTTTTAATAGAGCCTTTAAAAATGAAACAGGATTAACTCCGACTGAGATTAGAAAAAAAATGAAGAAAAAAATTAATTAAAATTTGCTGATAGAAAACGGATAGTCAAGAATTATAATGACTATTAACTTTATAAAAACTGCAGTATCTCTTATTTAAAAACAGTGGATTATGAAAAACTTTTTTCACTTTGCCGGCACAGCTGCTTATAAAGAAATGTAAATTATATTTAATATTCTATAAATTTTTCTATGGAACTATTTTTAACTGTTTCCGGTCTAATAATTTAATATTTAGGGATATGGTATAAAAATGAATAAATTATCATTTACGGTTTTATTTTTTTTTATTATATGCTGCTTCATTTACGCGAAGGATCATGATAAAAAAAGATTCTGCGATCAATGCACTGAATTAGAAAACTCACCGGGATGCAGCTTTTTCCTTAAATCTGAAAAAATGGAAAAAATTCTTAATCTGAGTGAAGGCCAAATTGAAAAAATTAATACTTTTGCAGAAGAATACGGGAAAAAAATTTACATTAACCGATTCAATTCATGCAAAGTCTGCGAACTTAAACTCGAACATATTAAAAGAATAGAAAGTATTTTAACGAATGAGCAACAAAGGAGTTACGAATTATATTTCGTTGAAATGAATAAAATAAATTAATAAACTTTCTTTCTGAATATTTTTTTTATTTTTATTATTATAATCTTTACTTTAAAAAATTTTTTATTCCTGTAAACACAAGCTGCGCAGCCAGCGCGGATAAGATAAGCCCGGTAATTTTACTGATAATAGTTAAGCCCTTTTTCTTTAAGATATTTTCCAGATACGATGCAAGAAACAGCATTGTTCCCACAAACAAGATCGATGTGAAAAGTGCAGAGAGCCCGATAATTTTAAGCCTGAATGTTTCTATCTCAACACCCATAATCAGAATTGCTCCGATTGTGGCAGGACCAACAATTACTGGGATTGAAAGAGGCACAACAGCTATATCATTTTCATAGTCATATGCTGTATGGGTAATTTTAGGATAAACAAGTCCTACTGCTGTGATGAATAGAAGCGTACCTGCTCCGATTCTGAAAGCATCGATTGTAATTCCGAAGATGCTGAAAATCTCCCTGCCGAAAAGAAAAAGAATTATACAGGATATATAAACTGAAAGCGTTATTTTAATCGCGAGTTTCTTTCTCGATTTGTTGTCCATACCATCGGTCATTGTTAAAAACATGGTTAGCGCAAAAAAAGGCGTAAGAAGGAAAAAGAATTTTATAAATGTATTAACAAAAAAAAGGATTTCCTGTAAATTTATCATTATTTTGATGCCCCTTGATTATTTTCAAACTGTATAGACATTTTACAATAATAAAATACATGATGATAAATGCAGACAAATTCACAGGAAATAAAAAACTTAATGTATGTTATAAATCGAAACAATTTTAAAAAAATTTAATAAACATTTTCTGTTAGTAGGCAGATTGTCAAGAAACAAACATGACGGCTTTGATGTCACAAGTTATCATGAAAAATGTTCCGAGTGATCAGCACATTTCATTAAATGATTTATATTGAACTATCGGGAAAGTTCAATTACATTCATTTCAAATAAATAAATTCGGAGGAATTATAATTGAATTCAGCTTCTGATAAAATGCAGCATGTCTCCTGTATAATATGGATTTGTAAAAGCTTTCTGTATTTTTAACGGACTTTACAAGAAGAATTTTTTTATTTCCATACACTCTTTAGAATATCTTTCTTCGCCGGAGTAAAAGGTTCAATTGAAATTTTTCCATTTGAACCGGAAATCATCTCAGCTCCGGTAAATTTAAATTCCACGCACATATTATCGCGCATTATCTGAAAATGCAGATGAGGGAAGTCAACGTATCTCCCGCTACAGCCGACCTTTGCAATAAGCTGTCCTTTTTTTACGGAATCTCCGATTTTTACAATCGCTGAATTTTTCTGTAGATGCATATAGTATGAAGATTCGTTGTTTGCGTGCTCTATCCGGATAAAGTTAACTTCAAAGGGCAGTTCTTTTCCAGGCTCTGTGTCAGGGCTCTTGTCATTAATTTCCATTACAGTACCATCCAGTGCTGAATAAACCGGTGCATCGTATACAAGATGATCTTCTTTTTTCGCCCAGCTTGAACCATAGCTGTTATTTTTATCAACTAAAACCAGATCAAAACCATAACCAGCACCGATTCCCATGTGAGTAACAGGTTCCATGTTTCCCTGGTGTATGAGAATCCTTTCTGCCTGCAGAGGCATCTGGTATGTGTTCATTGCTTTTAATTTTTCTTTGGGAACTAATGCAGCACTTTCACGGCACAGTTCCTCCCATTTTTTATGCTCTCTCCTGAAATATGTATAGGCAAGAGAGGAAATTATAAATGGATCGTTCGGAAGTAGATTTCTTGCATCTATCAGAAGAGTCCTTGCCAGGATAACATCATTTGAGTCAGTTAGTTTTGAAGTCCATTCAGTATAGGTCCAGCGTGCATTTTCACGGAAGTATTTGTTATCCGGGAATTGCTTCATCCCTTTTGTAAAAAGTTTGATTGCTGAATCAAACTTTTTATTACGCCGATGAGATATCCCGTACCAGATCAATGCACCTTCGTTTTCAGGATCTTCAGTATAAGCTTTCAGGATAAGTGCATCTGATTTTTTCTTATCTTTTTCCAGCTGGGCCATATCTAATAAGGTATAAACCAGATTCGGTTTAAAGTAGGTGATATCTGGATATTCTTTTTTCCCTTCTTCGAAAACAGCGCAGGCTTCCTGAAGTTTGCCATTGTGTTTCAGACTTATGCCGTACCATAGGAGAGTAGATCCGTTCCTGTGAATTTCAAGACCTTTTTGTGCGATTGGAAGAGGATCAAGTTTAAGTTTGTTATCAAATATTCGCGCTGCTTCTCGTGCGTAAATATACGACAGGTTTTCCCTGATTGATTTAGAATCAGGGAATTTTTCGATCGCTTTATTTCCGAGATCCATGCCCGCAGAGTAATTTTTTGTTTCACGGTACGACCATAGCGCATATATATAAAAACCTTCCTGTTCGGGATATTCCTTTACAGCCTGTAGGGATGTTGTAAGGGCAGTTGTAAAATCTTTGATATCTGTCTGCTGTTTAAGCTGAGAATAATAATTGCTGATGGTTTCTGAAAAACCTGCAGGAGATAATACTTGAATCAGAATAAAAATAATAAATTGAATCTTTAAAATGTGAGCAGCCATTTTTTTTGCAGATTGATTTAATGAGCCTTCCATGAGATTGCACCTTTATTGATTTTTATAGAAAATTGATATGACAACTTTAATTCAAACGGATATCATTTTTAATATACAAATCATAAAGTTTAAATTGAAAATAGCAAGTTCATTTCATTCTGTGGAAATATAAAGTTGAAGTTTAATAAATGTATTGCTCAGATTTACAATGATTGTAAATGGGGCTATATAAAAAATCCGTTATTGTCAGGAAAATAAATCTTAAGATTATATTGGCATCTTTTTTATGTCTATCGAAGGAATCCGAAATTAATTATTGACACAATAAAAAACAAAAAGTACTTCTGATGCATCAGGAGTAAATCCATGCGAAAGCCTCTAATCATAATATCATTAATTTGTGCAGCTCTGCTGATCGCTTTTTTGCTTATGCCGCTGGACAGCGATAAACATAAAATTATCTTTGATGAAAAAGCTATTTCCAGAAAAAAAGAATTTCTTGATAGAGCATCCAGAGAAACAAAACATAAATCCGGAAGGCCGAACATTGTAATAATCCTTGCTGATGATCTTGGCGTGCGTGATCTTTCCATTTATGGCGGGAAGAATGTTGATACACCTTATATGGATTCAATAGCAAAAGACGGGGTAATGTTTACTCAGGCCTACTGCAGCGCTCCTATCTGCAGCCCATCACGTGCAGGAATGCTTACAGGACGCTATCAGCAGAGATACGGATACGAAAGACAGCCCATGACGAGGTATCCTAAAAACAGGCTTGAGTATTACGCATTCAAATATTTATTTCCAACAGGTAATTGGATTGTAACAGATATAGATAGCGTACCCAAACAGATTGATATGGACAAGCAGGGGCTTCCTCCGACAGAAATAATTCTCCCTGAAATATTAAAAGCTGAAGGATATAAAACTGCTGTAATAGGCAAGTGGCATCTCGGTCATAATGAAATGTTCAAGCCGCTGAACAGGGGATTTGATTATCACTTCGGTTTTTACGAAGCCTTTACTCTTTACGCGCCTGTTGATTCGCCTGATATTATAAATCACAAACACTCATATTTTGCCGACAAACACATGTGGTCAATGGGAAGAAATGATACCTGCGCTATTAGAATAAATGATAAGGTTATTGATGAGAAAGAATATCTGACTGATAAGATTGCCAAGGAAGCTGTTAAATACATTAAATCATCAGCCGGAAAACCTTTTTTTCTATATGTTCCGTTTAACGCACCGCATACACCGTTTCAGGCAACTAAAAAATATTACAATATGTTTGCACATGTTAATGATGAAAACAAAAGAGTATATTATGCGATGATAAAAAATCTCGATGACGCAGTTGGGGAAATTTTAAAAGCAATAAAAGACCAGGGGCTTGATGATAATACAATTATTCTTTTTGCAAGCGACAATGGCGGAGCCACATACACGGAAGCAGCAGACAACTCTCCTTTGAAGGCAGGGAAATTTTCCAATTTTGAAGGCGGACTCCGTATACCAATGGCTATTCGCTGGAAAGGAAAAATAAACATAGGAACAGTTTATAATAATCCTGTGAGCCTTATGGATTTTTTTGGAACATCTGCGGTGGCTTCAGGAATTAAGATTCCATCGGATAGAGAGTTTGATGGTAAAAATATTTTGCCGTATATTTCCGGAGAAAAAAAGGAGATTCCTCACAATGCCCTATTCTGGAAAGCAGCATACAACAGAGCTGTGCTAAAAGACGGGTGGAAACTTATAGTAGACATAAAAAATAATAAAAAAGTTCTTTATAATTTAAATGAAGATATAAGTGAAAAGAAAAATCTTGCAGCCGGAATGCCTGAGAAGGTAAAACAGCTTGAAGAGGAATTCAATAATTGGGATAAAAAAAATAAACCTGGAATGTGGCCATGGGTTATGGATTATAAAGTGACTCTTGACGGCGAAGATTTCTTTTTTGCGCTTTGATCGTGTTTAGGTTTTTTTTTAATTTATGTATTCTGCTTCAAAATCCGCCCTGGTCATTGTTTTGAAAAACGAGCTTAGTTTAGCTGTGTTGAAAACCATGGTTACTGAATCGCTAAGGTCAAAAAAAAGAAGTTCAATACCTGCTTCTTTTGCCTGGTTTAATACTTTTACCAGCATCCCTATTGCGGAGGAATCTATATATTTGATTTTACTGCAGTCAAAAGCTATAGCTTTCGGTTTTTCTGCAAAAGTTCTCTGCCATACATCTTTGACAAGGTCAATACGTTCCAGGAAAAAATCACCTTCAATTATTATTATTGATACCCTGTCATGGTTTTCTGATTTAATGTGTATCATCATTTTTTCATCCAATTTATTTTAGTAAACTTATATTAATGGTACAAAAAAATCAATATAAAAACAAAATTATTGCAAATATCAATTAAAATATTACGGTTATTGACTCTTTAATAACAGAAATGAATGAGTGAAATTTATGGCAAAATCAGGAAAAAGATTATGCGTTTTCCCGGTCAATACCGGTTGAAATTTTAATTTGTTTCTGAAAATCAAGAATTTTGGAAATAATTTCATCAGGAGATTCTTTTACAATAAATTTTTTTTCATTTGTAAGAGTTATTACAGTATCAGGTCTTGATTCGATTTTTTCGATATGAAAAGAATTGATATAAAACTCATCGCCTTTAATACTGTGTAATAAAATCATATTAGGCTCCTGTTTTGGAATACTATTGAAAGTTTTAGGAATTCAAAAGTATGATTATATTGAATTATTGCTTGGAAAAACAAACTATATTTTATTAAAAAAATCTTTCAAGCTGATTTTTTTAATAAAAGATCCTGAGCAGCCTGGAATACTGCTGTCGTAAACCGTAAAAGATTCATTTTTAAATAGATCCTCGAGCCAGTATTTTGAAGCAAGAAATTGCCCATTGGTGAAATATACTTCATTATCCCGGACTATATCATATTCTCTCATTCTGCGGATCAGATTTTTTTCTACTGAATATGCGTTTAATGTCCGTTCATAATTTAAAAACATCATTTCATGTCTAACGCCTGCTCCTGCATAGTATTTGTCTCTAAAAGCAAGATCGTTTCCAGTCATTACTAAAGAAGCTGCACCGCAACCCAAAGCGAATGAAACAGCCTGAGTTGTTATTACTCCGCCGGTTCCAAGAAAGCCGAGATCTCCGCCTGCTTTTTCCCATAAAAAATTATATTCCGGTCTGTCAATCATCCAGTTGTAAAAACTGATATTTCCTTTCCACAGCCTGAGACTCGAATGTGACATGCAGGAAAAAGCTACAAGATGCATTCTTCTAGTGTCTACTCCGCCGAAATAATCAACCGGATTTGTTTCGCATGAAAAAACATAATGAGGCGATATTCCGGATTTAACAAGAGGTTTTAAAGCCATATCAGCAGCAATAAAAATAGTTTCTCTGGATTTCTGAAATTTTTTAAGTACCGGAAGGTTCTCTTCAAGAGAAGGCCCGGCTCCGATTACAACAACACGTTTTTTATTTATCAGGTTTACGAGTTTTTTTAATCCTCCATGCTTTTTAATAAGAGGAAGATTTTTTTCAAGGTATCTGTCAAATATTCTTAAACGTTCTTCAAGAATACCCTGGTTCAGATTTTTAAATAGATTGTCTTTTTCTGTCATAGTTAAAACTTTATAAAATATAATAATCAATTATGACATAATGATGCTTTTTGGGATAATATTAAGTCAAATCATTTTATAGAAATTAAATATACAGACAATTGTGTAAGAAAGGGGGATGTGGGGATAGAAGAGATATGTAGATTTTAATGCATTTATTTTTTATTGATACTTTTTCATCTTTATTAGCTGATTTTTTATCTCCATTATCTTATACATCTCTTCCATCTCCTTTTCTTACACATTAAATGAAAGAACAGATTTTATCGGTATCTGAACATTTGAAAAAAATATTCTTGCTTAGTTTATACTCTTATTGAAAATTTTACATTCCGGTGATTCAATAGTCAAACGTAACGGGAAAATTTTAAAATGAAAATTGAAGCAATTACAAAATCAGATGCGGAAACAATTTTATTATCTGAAAAACTCGGCAGACATGCTAAACCTGGTGATGTTTTTGCAGTAACCGGCGATCTCGGGGCAGGTAAAACTGTTTTTGCAAAGGGAATTGCCAGAGGACTTGGAATTCAGGATGAAATAACAAGTCCCACTTTTACGCTGCTTGAAGTATATGAGGGCAGGCTTGTATTTTATCATTTTGATTTATACAGGATAGAGAAAAAAGATGAGTTTATTAATTTAAATTTTGAAGAATACTGGGAAGCAAATGGCGTATCAGTTGTTGAATGGGCGGATAAAGCAGAAGGCCTTTTGCCTCTTACTTCAATCAGCGTATACATAGAATATCTATCGGAAAACGAAAGGAGAATAACAGTTGAATATCCTTCTGCTTGATGCATCAACTTCAGCTGAAATCATTTCTGTTAAAAAAAATGACGTGCTGTCCGACTTATCGGAAATATCCGCAATTTCCCACTCAAGAACATTATTTACCCGCATGGATTCGTGTTTAAAGAAAGCCGGAATAACAATACAGGATATTGAATTGATTGCAGTCGGTATAGGTCCCGGATCATTCACTGGAATAAGAATTGCAGTTTCTACAGCGAGGATGCTCGCTCAGGTTCTTGGGATCAAAACGGTTCAGATATCATCTCAGCTTATTTTTGCTCTTTCAATGGATTCAGAGAAAGGAGATTTTGTTCTTCCGGCTTTTGATGCAAAGAAGGGGCGTGTTTTCGGGGCTTTATACTTGAAAAAGAATTCCATTCTCGAGGCTGTAATTCCTCCCGGAGATTATTATATAAATCAGCTGCTTGAAAAAATTCCTCAAGGTGTTAAGGCAATTTGCGCAGGTGACGGATGCGTGAAGTTCAGGGATATTATTGAGAAAGATTTTAAGAATATAGTGGTACTCGACAACTACTGCCCGTCCGGAACTCATTCCCTTGAATATTTATCGGATCTTTCTGAAAAAGGCGAACTGGATGAGCTGAAGTATGATAGAATTGTTCCGGATTACACAAGGAAATCAGATGCGGAAATTGCGATGGATTTGAAGAAATTATAAGTTGCTGGCATCAGGTATTTTTAAATCTTGATGTATTCTTTATCTACCCTGTTGTTAAACTGAATATATTTATATTTTTTGGATTTTTTTGCTGCCTGGAAAGCTTTGATTCCTTCTTTTCTGCAGTGATCGCATCCTCCAAAAGGAATTTCTATTCCAATCGAAAGAGGAAGAATGCTTGATGAGGTTTCAATTTTCAGAAGGCCGGCGCATTCTTCGCAAACCATAACAGATTCAATCTGTGATTCATTAATACAGTCCGTATCATAAAATATACTCTTTCTGCGGTCGATATACTCGCCTGGATAAACAAGCTCTCTTCTCGGAGGCGGCGTGAAATACAAGCGATGTACTGAATCCGTAAGCTGATGAATATAATCTGTAACCTGCTGATCCTGTCTTGTCTTTTCAGGAGTGAAATCCGGTTCTTTTACATAGGAGTAATCTACTCCAGCCATTGCAAGGACTATTCCGAGATTAACATACGGCAGAGCTCCCTGTATAGAATACCCTCCTTCAAGAACAGCAATGTGCGGATTAAGTTTATCATTCAATATTGCATAACCGGTTGCGGAGAAATTCATATTTGTCAGCGGATCAGTATAATGATTATCCTGGCCTGCAGAATTGATAATAATATCCGGTTTGAAATCTGCCAGAATAGGAAGTACCATTTTATCTATAACATAAAGAAAACCTTCATCGCCTGTTTCAGGTGGCAGCGGTATATTGATTGTTCTTCCCCTGGCGTTTACGCCGCCGAATTCGGAAAGAGCTCCGCTCCCGGGATATAATGTTCTCCCGTCCTGATGTATTGATATAAATAAAACATTCGGATCGTTCCAGTAAATATCCTGTGTACCGTCTCCATGATGGCAGTCAGTGTCAACTATGGCGATTCTTTTCGTGCCGTAATTTTCTCTGATATATTCAACCATTATAGCTTCGTTGTTTATGTTGCAGAATCCCCTGTTTCCAAGAACAGATTTCATCGAATGATGTCCAGGAGGGCGGACAAGTGCAAAGGCGCGGTCAGCTTCTCCAGACATAACAAGACGGGCTGCCTTGATTGCGCCGCCAGCAGATATCAGATGAGACTCTGTTGTTACTGCTTTTACTGAAGGAAAGCAGAAATGTGTTCTTTCAATATCAATTTCTCTGGCAACATCCGGTTTATATTCCTTTATCCCGCGAATATCAAATATACCCTCTTCCTTGAGCTGATCCTGAGTATAAAGAAGTCTTTCCTCTCTTTCCGGATGGCCGGGCTCAATAGCCCAGTCATAAGCAGGAAAAAAAATAAGCCCCATTTTTCTTTTTGATTCAATCATTTTTCAGCAGCCGCGCTATCTATTTTAAATATAACGCCAGGTTTTATCTGGCATTTTACTCTGATATCTTTTCCTGTACTGGAATATCCGCTTACCATTTTAAATAAAGATGATTCTATAATTTCAATTTCATCGGTCGAAATATCAATTCCTATGTTTTTCATATGGCTTATCAGGTAATCTTTGATGTGTTTTTCCGCTTCTTCAAGAGTGTAGGTTTTTGGAATTGTTTCTTTAACATCTATATTGGGTATTAAAAGAATCCCTTTTGTGGTATCTGCAAACAGTTCCAGCTCAAAAGTTGTTTTGGCAAGTGCAGCGCCTATTGCATTTGCAACCTCAAAATTTTTCGGTACAATGACTTCAATGCCGAATTTTTTTTTCACGATTTTGGAAAAAGCAAGAGCAGGGCCGCCCATTGCGTATATTTTATTCGGTATTATTTTTTTATTTTCAAGCATTTCGTGAATTGTGTAAACAGGTTTTGAATTGATGATTTTCAGCATGCTTTCAACTTCATTTTTTATTGTGGTGACAGCATATTCAAGGGCGCTATTGCACAAAACATCCGGCTTAATATTGTTTTTTGCTGCAAGATTTTTTATTCCTGCAATAGACTTTTCAGTATCGCCGTATTTAAGAATCCCGATTGCATTTAATGCGTCAACTAAAGTCGGTTGCTCGCCGCCTAAGGCTATTGCATGACCAAGCCTTTCAGGACCGGATGTTACGGCACCGTCCTGTACTTTAATAACAGAATCTCCACCTATGCCTATTGATTTAGTATGCATTGATCTTACAAGAGTAGGATTATCTTCAAGAGTAATGCCATCTCTTTCTATTAAGGGTGATCCAGAAGAAAATATTGCTATATCTGTGGTGGTTCCTCCGATATCGAGAATTACAGAGTCTTCAGTTATATCACAGATTGAAATGATGCCCATAACACTTGCAGCAGGCCCGGACAGAATAGACTCAACCGGAATTTTGCGTGATTGAGAAAGCGGAATAGTGCCGCCATCTGCTTTTAATATGTTTATGCTGGATTTAATTCCAAGATTCTGGATAGTTTTATCAATCGCATCTGCAAAATCATTATACATTCTCCATACTGAAGAATTATAATATGCTGTGGCAATTCTTCTAGGAAAGCTCAGCTGCCCGGATAATTTGTGGCCGCGTGTTATAAAATCCGCCTTAGGTGATACTTTTTCAAAAATTAAATTTTCCTGATCCGGATTCCGTGTTGAAAATTTTGTAACTGCAGCAAAAACCTTTATTCCGCTTTTAACAAAATCACCCGGAATCTTTTTCATCTGATCAGGGTCAAGCCCTTTTATTTCAGTTCCTCTATGATTTATGGATCCTTCTACAATAATAAAGTCTTTTCCTAATTTATAATTTTCAGCATCAATTCCCGGTCCAGCTGAAATAATTACGCCAACCCGTTCCATTTTTTTTTCTACTATCGCATTTGTAGAAAGTGTTGTGCTGAGGTTTATTCTTTTTATTTTATCAAGCGGAACATCTTTAATAACTGCCTCTATTGCGGTTGTCATGGATTTAAGGAGATTGGAGTGATCTGTCGGAGTTTTGCATGAAGCTATTACCTTACGGTTTTGAATTAAAACCGCATCTGTATGGGTTCCTCCAACATCTAAACCAAGATACATTGCGCCTGCCTGTAAATAAGATAATTTCGAAATCATGGCTGATTTCATATGTTGACATAAAATAATTTATTGTTTCAGTTAAGCAAGTATTATTTAGGCTGTTTAAACAGTTTTTGAATTTTATCTCCGGCAGTAAGAACTTTGTCTTTAAAATAGGAGATAACATTAGTGTAGGTTTTTGTGGTTTCGGATTGCAGATCGCTGTTTTTATCAGAAATATGTTTTTTTATTCTGGCCGGTTCAAAGCTCTCTTTTTTTTCAATTATTTCTGGCTTTTTCTTTTCTGCAGGTTTTAAAGAGGCTATTTTTTTTTCGAAAAAAGATTTAATGCCTTTAATAGAAAATGAATCCTGTGATGTATCAGCGGAAACTGATGCCTGAATTAAATTTTCATTATATCCTGCATTTTTAATGCTGTCAGCAAACTTCATTATAATTCCGCTGTCTGTTGAATAGGGCATATTGCCGGAAATATCCATTTTATCATTTTTTAAACCGAAAGTATTTGAGACATCAGGCTCTTTTTCAGTCTGATATTTTTCTTTTTCCGGTTCTTTTACAGCTACTGTAGATTTCTGATATTTTTCTTTAACCGGTTCTTTTAAATCTGCTGAAGTTTTCTTAAACTTATCTTTACCCGGCTCTTTGATATCCGCAGATGCTTTCTGATGCTTAGCTGGACCTGATCTCCGCGCTATGGCATTGAGACTCATTTTCCACGTCGGTTTGGTTAACATATAACGAGGCAGCTCGAAATTATTTTTATTTCTTCCTGATGGAATAAGAACATCACCGTTTACAATAGTAAATGCATAATTATATCCGGCTTTTTTTAAATGTTCTATTGTAATTTCCGATCTGACACCAAATGGATAAACATACACATCAACTTTTCTATTAAGCTTTTTCTCGAGGATTTCCTTTGAAAGGTATATCTCTCTGTTAAATGCCTTGATATCATTATCAAAAAGCTTTTTATTAACAAATAGATGATTATAACCGTGAGCTGCAATTTCACAGCCTTCTTTTGAAAGCTCTATTGCCTCATTCCATGTGAGAGCGTAATCTTTTTTTTCTATTATTGCAGGATAAATTCCAATTACAGGCTTGATTCCGTATTTTTTAAACACCTTGAAGTATGCGTCATATACGCTTTTATTCCCGTCATCAACTGTAACAAGAATGTTTTTTCTGCCGCTCACATTTGCAGAGCGGATATCATTCATGCTGACAAATTTATATCCTTTATCTTTGAAAAACTGCAATTGGGAATCAAGCTCTTCATTTGAAAATGAATAGGGATCAGTTTTCTTTAAAAATGAATGATAGCAGAGAACATCAACGATGACTCCTTCAGCAGCGGAAGCGGAGATTGCTACAGCAAAAATTATAAAAAGTGAGACTGTTATTTTTTTCATTTATACGCCCGGATTGATTAATTGTAATACCCTTCATCAAAGTATTTATCGGCTTTTTCTTTGTTAAGTTGAAGAAGAAGTTTTTTGTGAATAAGTTTTTTCTTGGCAGGGAGAACTTTCCCGTATTCATTGTCTTTGATTGCGACATATTTTTCAATAATTTCAATGTAACTGTTCAATGGAGGAAGGAGATGCTTTTCAATATAGGTGGTATACTTCCAGTTTTCATCATCTTTATGTTCTTTGAGCTGCATCTGGGTTAAGAGCTTAAGGCTATAAAGTTTCTCATAAAAACTGATAAAAGATGCAGGTTTGATGTTTTCAATTACTTTTGCTAATTCTTTTTCATTCTTTGCAGCATCTTTTTTAGTTCTGGAAAATTCAAAAATATAATCAAGATTTATATCCGGATCATATGCAAAATCATAATCAAGAGCTTTTGTTGTTTTTTCAAGAATTACGATTTCTTCAGGAGTATAATGTTTGCTTTCTTTCTTATTAAAACCAAAAAAAGCCGGACAATGAACAAAAGTAAGTGCTGTTATTATCAGCATTATTTGTAATGTAATTCTTTTCATACCAGAAAATCCTCTTTTATAATTTTATCTTTTTCAATGTTTTTAAGGGTTTTGCGGCCTATTATTGCATTTATTTTATCTGCGCCAATTCCAACGCCAGGCCTTAATGATGTCAAATCAGATTCTTCAATAATTTTCCCTGCGGGTATGTCTTTTAATGCAAAAATGCTTCTTCTGGCAGACCTGGCAACAGGTGATTCTTCTTCGCTGAATGAAATAGTTCCAGTTCCCTCCATTAGAATAGCTTTTTCTATCATGTTAATCATTTCTGTAAAACGTTCCGGGTCAAGGGAAACTTCTTTATCCGGGCATTCGAAATCCGGGTCAAGTTTAAAGTGCTTTTCAAAAATTCTCGCTCCATATGCAGCTGCAAGCATTGATGCTTCATTCCCGCTGCTGTGATCAGAAAAGCCGGTTGGAAGACCGAATTTATCTTTCAGGGTTTTAATTCTTTTTAAATTTGCAGATTGCGGAGGAAGCGGATATAGCGAAACGCAGTGGAGGAGCGCAAGTTCCGCATTACTGTTTGCTTTAAAAATCGCTACAGCATTTTCAATTTCATGTTCATTTGCAATGCCTGTTGAAAAAACAGCAGGCTTGCCTGTTAAAGCAACAGCTTTTATCAATCCTGTGTTTGTTATTTCCGAAGAAGCAATTTTATATAGAGAAACATTCAGTTCCTCCAGAAGTTCTAATGACGGCATGTCAAATGGCGATGAAAAGAAAATAATATCCATTTCATCAGATTTCTTTTTAAGCCGGGTCAGCTCTTTTCTGCTTAAAATCAGTTTATTAAAAAAATCAATTGTTTTGAAATCCTTGATGTCATCTGTTCCATTTTTAATAAGAGAATCTGCGTAAGGTGATATCAGCATTTCCGGAATAAATGTCTGGAACTTGACTGCATCAGCACCTGCTTTTTTAGCAGCTTTAATCATGGATAATGCTGCATCATAATCACCGTTATGATTAAGGCCGATTTCGGCTATATAAACTGCTTTTCTTTTTGTTTTGAATATTTCCATATTTTCTCTATTTGAGTTATATAAAATAAGTTTGTTACTTTTTTTATTTTAAAATATTTTAAGACTATACTTTTCTTTAGCAAACAATTTTTTAAATATAGCAGTTAAAGATTTAATTAACTCTTTGTAAATACAGTAGAAATTTATACTTTTTGTCATCCCCGTGAAAACAGGGATCCAGACTACAGAAATGGATTCCCTCCTTCGCGGGAATGACAAGAAATGTTTTAAATCAATCGTTAACTATTATAATTATTTAATCTCATCCCATTCAATAATTCCGCATGAGTTAAGTTCAATTCCTGCTGGTTTGAATATTCCTTTCAGGCTATACTTGCCGCTGAATCCGTTTCCGCCGGTTGACAGGCGGATTTCTATGAGAATATTTTTAGCATTCTGATTAATGTTAATAGATTCTATCTGATCTGAACCGAACGGGGTTTTATCCACAAGCCGGAAAATTCCGCCGGGATAGTCACCTTCAATATGGGTTTCAGGTGTGTGGTTAGGGATTTTTTTCCCGCAGAAATCCTTTGGACTTTTAAAGAAAATAATTTTTTTATCATCTTTACCGTATAAAAAAGGAATTGCGCTTTGTCCGGAATCACTGTTTGAATCCGGTCCTGTTTTCTCGTCATAGCTTCTCCCGCTGACTACACCTAAATAATAAATCTTTTTCTGGATTGTAATCTGATTGCCTTCTACAATTCCTTTACGCAATGCAGACCCGTCAACATACCAAGAGGATGTATCATGAGCCAGATCGTATGCAAATTTTCCGTAAACCCAACCGGTTTTACCATTAGCTGATATTTGAACCCATGGATATTCACCCTGTATCCCTGGAATTGAAACAGGTTCACTAGTTGATAAAATTTTAAATTTCTGCCCTGTACTGAATGCTGCAATCACTTTAGATTTCGGATCATTTAAAGCGCGCATGTTTATCTTTTCGCCGAAGATTATTCCGTCGAAATCATTGAATGGGGAAGCGTAAGTATTTTCTGCACTGCAGAAAATAATCATTATTAAGGAGATTATAGCTGATGCGATCTTTATCATTTTATTATCCTTTGAAACATCTAATTATTATAAAAATCATTTCTTTATCCATATAATATATTTATTAAAAGATGTAAATCTATTCTTTTTTGACAAGTATAAAATAATACTGCCTGTTCAGAGTTTGTATTGTCAACTCGGAATGGTAGTTGAATCAATATTTCAAGAAGAGGGCGCTATGCTTGGTAGCGCCCTCTCCTCGAAACTCCACTCCCGACCGCTCGCTCAATCGGCGCGCGCCTTATTGATTTTTTCTGGTTAGAACTTTTTTTGGATATATGAATATTTTTCTAAATACCGTTTGAGGACTATTGCCTTTCGCCGGATTTAAATGCACCGGCTCGTGTCAGATTTAATTTTTTAAAACTAATACGGAATTACTTGACCGGTATATTGTTCTATGATGCAATTTTACTTAAAATGAAAATCTTTCTGTACAGGCGGTTTTTTAATGGAAAATATTTTCAAGCACATGATTGCCAATTCCGGAGTTAAAGTTTACTTTAAAAAATTGTTTTTTACTTTAAGCGATGAATTAGTAAAAAATGGAGAAAACTTTAATGGAAAATTTTTCAATCTGATACTCAATGATACGAATGACGGAATCTCTCCAGTGCTGTCTTGGAAAACCGGCGCACCCCGGGTGATTTCCTGCATTGAGTTTACCTGCACAGAGAAAATTCCCGGTGATTTTTCATTTTTTAAAAACGGCTATCAGTCGTGGACTGTAACCCGGTCTTACCGTAAAGGCGAAACTCCGAAGAAGTATAACCGGCCCTGGTATTTCCCTTTTATTGATCCAATAGCTCATGTACAGGACAATACAGCAAATCTTCCATCTAATGATTCGAAGCTTCATTCGTCAGAAGCTTTTGCTGTAATTAAGAATTTTCATTCCGGAGTCTGCAGTCTTGCAGGCCAGCTGGGTCCTTTCAGTGATTTTGTTTATTTCAAAGTCCGTTTTGATAGTAACGGCATTATGGAAATAAAAATAATATATGATTATGACAGATATCAGATTACTGAAGAAGGTGAGCGCAGACTGTCTCCATTGATTTTTTTCAGCGGTACAGAAGAAGATGTGTTCGATTCGTATTTCGGTCACATCCGTAAGCTGAATAAAATCAAAATTAAAAATTCCCTTCCTGCAGGATGGTGTTCCTGGTATTACTACTTCAATGATATCAGGCTTGATGATATATTGTCTAATCTTGCAGTGTGTAAAAGAAAAAAACTCAAGCTCGATTATTTCCAGATCGATGACGGCTGGCAGTCTGCTGTCGGAGACTGGCTTGCAATGAAGGAAAGTTTCAGCGGCAGAATGAAAAGTATTGCTGAAGAAATTACCGGAGCCGGGTACAGGGCCGGATTGTGGATTGCACCATTTATAGCAGGATCGTCATCTGAAATTTTCAAACAGCATCCGGACTGGTTTATCCGTTCACGAAGCGGATTTCTTACAAAATTCAAACAGTACGCAGGATTCAATCCATTATGGGACGGATTTTTTTATGCGCTTGATATCACTCATCCGGATGCTGAAAGATATGTTCGCCGGGTAATCCGTACTGCAGTTCATGAATGGGGTTATGACGTTCTGAAACTCGATTTTCTTTATGCTGCTTCAATGCCGGGGGATTGCTGTGATATGACAATTACACGAGCTGAAAGGCTGATCAAGGGTCTTGCAATTATCAGAGAGGAAGCCGGACCGGATGCATTTCTTCTAGGATGCGGAAGCCCGCTTATGCAGGCAATAGGTTTTGTTGACGGCATGAGGATAGGGCCTGATATTGCGCCATACTGGGTATGGGCTGATGATGCAAAATGGGGCGGAGAGTCACATGTAGGCACCGGCAATTCATTAAGAAATACTGTAACCCGTGCAGCCATGCACAAACGCCTTTGGCTGAATGATCCCGACTGCCTTATGGTACGCGAGGAGGGGACAGATCTTGATCACGGCGAGAGAAAAATGCTGAAAGATATTATTACCGCAAGCGGCGGAATGATTGTCATCTCAGATGATCTTACGAAACTTTCCGGTAAAAGTCTGAAAGAAATCAGCGCTTCATTCAGGCTTTCGCGTTTAATTTTTAAGGGGCATGTATATCCGGTTTGCGTTATGGACAAATCCCACCCGGATTTTTTTCTGAATACTGCAGGCATGCTTGTAGCGCTTAATTTCAGTGATAATGAAGAGCAGATTAATATTGATCTTGAGGCTTTTAAAAGGATTTTGAAAAAGAATAAGATAAAAATTCCTGTACGATTCGTTGATGAGGATGGGAATTTCACGAAACTCAATGATCTTGCAACGGGATTAAAAATGCAGGGGCATTCTTCAAGAGTTTATAAATTTTAATCATTAATCCGTTGACAAAAAGATTCGTCAGGGATAAAATCAGTTTATGGGCATCTTATAATTATTAACCGGAGCTCGTATGGGAAAAAAATTTATAATATCGATTGATCTTGGAACAACCGGAAACAGGGTTATATGTTTTGACGAACAGGGCAAACTTGTGTCAAGCGCTTACAGGGAACATACACAGTATTTTCCTAAACCCGGTTGGGTGGAACACGATCCGATCGAAATATGGCAGGCGATCCAGAAACTGATACCTGAATCGTTAAAAAACGGGTCTCTGAATTCATCAGATGCTATCTGCATCGGCATTACAAACCAGAGAGAAACTACAGTTGTATGGGATAAGACAACAGGGAAGCCTGTTTACAACGCGATCGTGTGGCAGTGCAGAAGAACATCAGATTACTGCGTGGAACTGAAAGAAGATGGACATCAGACGTTATTCCGCGAAACTACAGGACTGGTTGTTGACGCCTACTTTTCCGGAACAAAAATTAAATGGATACTTGAAAATGTTCCAGGAGTAAGGGAAAAAGCTGTTTCAGGAAAACTTTTATTCGGTACAATTGATACCTGGATTTTATGGAATCTGACTTCAGGGGCTTCACACAAAACGGATTATACAAATGCATCAAGAACTCTTCTATATGATATCAGGAGAAAAAAGTGGTCAGAAGAAATTCTTACCATATTAAATATTCCCGCTTCGC
Organism: uncultured Leptospirales bacterium; assembly: GCA_964392365.1. Classification (GTDB taxonomy): domain Bacteria; phylum Spirochaetota; class UBA4802; order UBA4802; family UBA5550; genus CAYMPH01. The sequence goes on along the minus strand of CAYMPH010000013.1, from coordinate 88,686 downwards.
TTCTTCCGGAAGTGCAGCCTTCAGCTTCTGATTTCGGATCAACAAAAAATGTACCGGGATTGCCTGATGGAATTTTAATCGGAGGAATTGCCGGAGACCAGCAGTCAGCTCTGGCAGGTCAGGCATGCGTGACTGATGGAAGCCTGAAGAATACCTACGGTACCGGATGTTTCATGCTTATTAATAACGGAGATCATTTTACTCTTTCTAAAAACGGACTTCTTACAACTCTTGCATGCGGAAATAAAGGTGAGCCGGTCTATGCCCTCGAAGGTTCAGTTTTTATCGGCGGGGCCGTGATTCAATGGCTGAGAGACTAAATGAAATTTTTTAATAACAGCGCAGATTCAGAAAAAGCCGCAACATCAGCAAATAAAGACAGCGAGGTTGTGTTCATACCTGCTTTCACAGGTCTTGGAGCGCCATACTGGAAAACAGATGCGCGTGGCGCCATCCTCGGACTCACAAGAGGCACAACCCAGGAAGACATTACCAGAGCGGCGCTTAAATCTATTGCTCTGCAGTCCATGGATGTAATTGAAGCTATGCAGCTTGATACCGGCAAAAAAATCAAGGAGCTCAGAGTTGACGGGGGCGCTGTTAAAAACGGATTCCTGATGCAGTTTCAGGCTGACATTCTCGGCATTCCTGTACTGGTTCCTGAGAATAATGAATCCACGGCTCTCGGGGCTGCCTATCTTGCAGGTATTTCTTATGGAGTATATAAAACGATTGACGAAATCGCAGCAGAGAATAAGATAAGTTCAATATATAAGCCATTGATGAATGAATCAGATAGAAATTATCAAATAGAAATCTGGCGGGAAGCAGTTAAAAGGCTTCTGTAAAATTTAAGAATAAATTACCGGAGGAAATATGGCAAAACCTTTACTTGGAGAAATACTCTATGAAAACAAAGAGATTTCAAAGGATCAGCTCGATAAAGCGCTTGAGGTTCAGAAAAACGAAGGCGGCCTGATAGGAATAATTCTCGTAACAATGGGCGCAATAACTGAACAGACACTTGTTAAATATCTCGCGCTGCAGGCTGAAAAAGTTACTTCTGCGGATTAAAATTTAAACATAAACAATTAAAATGCAAAGACCACCGGAATCGGTGGTCTTTTTTTAAATTTTTCTTTGCTTGGCTAATTTGCTGAATAAAAAACATAGCATATATTTTTTTAGAATTACATTACAGTTTAACTTCTTCAAGCCAGCCGAATTTATCTTCAATTTCACCTGTTTGAATTTTAGTAAGTCTTCTGTAGAGCTCTGTTAAAACAGGACCTGCAGATTCACCTTTGCCGAATTTGAAATCCTTTCCACGGAAATGAATTCTGTTTACCGGCGTAATAACTGCTGCAGTTCCAACAGCGCCAACCTCGTCAAATTTTTCTATCTCTGATATCTCAACCGGTCTTTTTTCAACCTTCATTCCCATGTCGGCTGCTATTGTTGCAAGACTGTCATTGGTTATGCTTGGAAGAATTGATTTTGATGCAGGAGTTATGTAAGTGTTCCCCTGAATCGCAATAAAGTTTGAAGTGCTGAATTCATCGATATATTTTTTTTCTCTTGGATCGAGATAAAGCACAACCGGATAACCCTGTTCTTTCCCGTGGTGGCTTCCTGCTAAACCTGCTGCATAGTTGCCTCCGACTTTTATATCGCCGACACCGTTTGGCGCAGCGCGGTCAAAATCTTCAAGTACAAGAGCTTCAACGGGTTTGAATCCGCCTTTGTAGTAAGGACCAACAGGTGAAACAAAAATTATAAAAAGATATTTAAGCGCAGGTCCAAGTCCTACCTTGGCACCCTTACCGAATAGGCACGGCCGTATATAAAGACTTGCTCCTGTGCCGAATGGAGGAACAAATTTTGAATTAGCCTTAACAGTTTTTTTTACAGCGTCAACAAACATATCCACCGGAACCTGAGGCATGAGTATTCTATTGCTTGATGTAATCAGCCTTTTTGCGTTTGCATGAGGTCTGAATATTACAATTCTTCCATCTACAGTTTCAAACGCTTTTAGACCTTCAAAGGCCTCCTGCCCATAATGCAGCGCCGGAGCTGCCATGTGAATCTGAATGTATTCGTCGCTTGACAGTTCACCTTCAGACCACTTTCCATCAATATGATAATACCGCATATTGAAATCTGTTTTAGCATACTCGAAAGAGAGATTCGGCCAATCGAGCTTTGCAAGTTCCCTTGTTGTTGCCATATTGCTAACCTTTATCTGAATTTTTTAAACAATTATATACAGGTATAATTAATGTCAAGGGATTTTGATATGAAAATTGAGTGCATCAAATGGGTAAATTAGAAATGATTTGACATAATATTGAATTGTTATAAATAATCAAAACATATGGAATTTGAAAGCAGATTCTTTTAAAGCATTTATATAAAAGAGAAATGTTCTACATCCCCCATATAAATTCATCGAAGTTTTTAATGTACAGTGCTATAGAAATTATTCAGAATGCCGTTGCTCTTCCAGTTGAAGTACGTATCATTGTGATTGACTCCCTTCTTCGCACTTCGAAATTTAATTAATGTTTGCTGATAGTACACGGAAAATCAATAATTTGATTTTAACTTCCTATAAAATTCATTATGACTCCTGTAGAGCAGAGTACTTGATAAAACTTTTTGCTTTTATTTCGAAAATTTCTAAAAAAGAAAAAGAAAGAAAAAGAAAAGGATGCTGCTGCTATGCATTTCAAATATCGACAGGTTAATATGTAAAAATCAAAGCATGAAACCTGCCGTGTAAAAACGGACAAAGTTTCATGCATAATTAAATTTTTTATTTTGCCCCGTTTTCCTTAAGTAGTTTTATAGTTGGAGCATTATATTTTGCTGACCAGTTTGCAAGTTGAAGCGGAGTTTTCCCTTTTCCGTTTTTTTTGTTAACATCAGCGCCTTTTTGAATCAATAGCTTTACAATTTCTGTGCCTTTTGATTCAAAAACAATATTGTGAATCGGAACTGTTCCGTGAATATCAGCTATATTAGGATCAGCCCCTGATGTAAGGAGAAACTTTACTATTTCCATTGACTTGTTGCCTGCTGCCAGGTTTAAAGCAGTATTATTTCCTGGACCCGGCAGATTTACATTTGCCTTGTTTTCAATAAGAATCCTGAGCATTCCGAGGCTGCCGCGTCTTGCAGAAAGAAACAGGGGGGTCTCACCATTATTATTTGCAAGATCAGGATTTGCCCCGGCCTTCAGCAATACTTCCATAACCGGAACTGCCTTGTCTCTGCTGTGTCCCATAGATTCGCAGACTTTAAGAAGTGCTGTATAGCCCCACTGGTCCCTGGCGTCCAGCGGTGTGCCTGCTTCAATAAGCATTGATATGATTATCCTGCAGTCATCGAAATAATTTGGATCTCCATTCTGGCTTACAAAATGAAGTGCAGTCTGCTTCTGCCTTGTCAGCAGTTTTACGTCAGCTCCCTTTGCGAGCATGGCCCTGACCATTTTTACATCATGGTTGCCGGATGCGAGCATCAGCGGAGTTGCAGAATCCTGGGAAGTTTTTCCGTTGATATCAGGCGAGCCATCCAGCCATTTTTGTACCTTAACCATATCATGTGAATCAATGGCGTTCCATATTTCAAGCGGAACTTCTGCCTTGGCTGAAACAGTTAATCCGGCAAGGAATAATCCCGAAAGAATTACCCGTATAATAGTATTCTTATGCTGCATAATTTTTTTCTCCTTTGATTTTGATTATTAAGCAGGGAATATGTTTTCTTTTAAATATTTGATGTCAATAAATATTGTTTTATTGTAATTCAGCAGCGTATTCCCGTCCTGGAGTATGACCGGGATTTCACTGATAATACATTATTTTTTCTTCTTCATATTCGGATCAGTTTCATATCTGCCGAAATCGATTTTTTTCGCATTAACAGACTTTTTCCTGATAGTTTCAATACATTCCGCCAGAGGGTTAACATAAACAGATATAAACATTTTATTTCCATCCACATCAACAATACGAAATGACCATCCTGTCTGTTTAGGGGAAATTTCTTTTATAGATTCATATTTCATTTCCCACTTTTTTCTGCCGATCAAGGAAAACCCGGTAATTGATTCTTCAGTTAACTCAACTGCAACTGCAACGGAGAACAGTTCGTGGATGGCCACCAGGCAGGTATATTCAAACACAAATATCAATATGAATCCCGCGCAGCCGGAAAAAACTTCCCCATATTGATGATTCATGTAACGGATGGGCACATTTACAATTACAGCATACTGTGCAAAAATTGACATAGGCAATCCTACTAAAAAATATGAGAACTTGAAAAACGGGATGCTTTTTTCCTCGGTAAACTTCATGTTTAATTCCTGGATTTTATTGGTTCCGCATCAGTGCATGTATCATGATAAATTTAATTAAGTATAATTAATCATATGTTGTTTACTGCAGTCTGTCAAGCGGGATATGATGCATGTTTTGCAGATGCAAATTTAATTAACGTTTGCTTATACTACACGGGAAGTCAAGAATTATACTTGCTTTCAGCTTCCTATATGCAACAGTATGACTCCTGTAGGGCAGAGTACTTGATAAAACTTTTACTTTTATTTTGAAAATTCCTAAAAAGACAGTGATAAATTTTTTGCTTTATTATTGGAAATTCGTAAGATGAAAAAATTTACCAGGTGAAATATTATGAGTCTGAAAGTTAACTATGAATGGGGAACCCTTAGGGAAGTGGTAGTGGGATATCCACATATCAGAATGGGAAGCAGGCTTCCTCTTTATACAAGAAATTTTATACCGCCTCCTATGGCTGAATGGGCGGAAAAAGTCATCAAAAAAGAGAAAGCCGGTCAGGTTCTCTCGCAGGTAATGCCGGAATTGCATGAAGCGGCAGTTGTTCAAATGGAAAAAGCAATTGCCATTCTTAAAAGCAGAGACATTATTGTTCATCAGGTTAAACCGTTTGAGAAACAGGAGGAAGAATATCTTGCCGATCTGGGATTTCACAACAATCAGCAATATTTTCCACGCGATCCCATCGTAGTCATTGGCGATACGTTAATTGAAACAGCTATGTATTGTCCCATGAGACGAGCCGAGCGGTTTGCCATTCGCCGCACTTTATCCGGACGCCTGAATAATTGCCGAATGGCGTCAATACCCGAACCTGCACCCTTTCCCGAGGATGCAAATGGATCTTTTGGCCCAGGGCCGTTCCTGGAGGGCGGGGACGTATTTGTCATGGGAGAGGATATTTATGCGGGAAATTCCGGCAATGCTTCAAACAGCGCCGGTATTCAATGTTTGCGTGATATTCTTGGAGAGAAATACCGGGTACACGAGATTCCTATCAGCAGAAAATTTCTTCACCTTGACTGCATTTTGGCGACGCCAAGACAGGGGCTTGCGATTGTGTGCAGGGACGCGTTTATCAATGGGCTTCCATCTTTTTTAAAGGATTGGGATTTGATTGAAGTATCTGTAAAAGATGCTGAAGAAAAACTCGCAGCAAATCTGCTTGTTCTTGATGAAAAAACATCCCTGGTTGCGGAGGAATTACCCGAAATTGCCGAGGCGTTGACACGTGCAGGGCAAAAAGTAATAACAACACCGTTTTCGGCGGTATTCATTTTTGGCGGTGCTTTCCGCTGCTGGCATCAACCGCTTATTAGAGAAAACTAAGAGGATAGCACCCAACTGGATTTTGAACCTTCTTCAACCGCTTTAATAAGGGTCATTCAAAATTCCTGCTGTATCTTTTTTGTTCTTACACCACGTTCAGTACTACCATTGTAATACCATCATTAAAAGAATTTTCCCCCTTGAATTCTTCCAGCTCTTTCATCAGTTCACCGGAAAATTCCGCAGCGGTTTTAGAGGCATATTCCCTGATGAAGTTCCGCAGGCGGGATTCATTTACCATGACATTTTTCTCGTTAAAACATTCGGTGATTCCGTCAGCATATAAAACAACCCTGTCGCACGACTCAAGTTGTATTTTCTTTTCTTCAAGTTTTATATCTTTGAAAATTCCAGGCAGCGTCCCCTTGGCTCTTAATTCGATAAATTCTTCATTTTTTTTCCTGTTGCGAGAAATGCTCCGGGAAGGCCATGCCCGGATATATCTGCAATGAAAATATCGATGAATTCGCCGCGTTTTTCCAGTCTGTAAAAATCCCCTCCAACCTTGTCCAAGGGTATATAGACATCATGTTCATGAAATCCTGGTATCCTCGGCATTGATGACGGCAGCAGACGCGCAACTTCAAGTTCACTTTCAATATTGCGGCGGCTTATGACCTGCTGGTATTCATAATTTTTCAGAAGTGATGAAATCCGGGTTAGAAGTTCAATTGAGCTAAAAATTTAATTAACATTTTCTGTTAGCATACTGAAAGTCAAGAATTTAACTGATTTTAGCTTCTGATAAGATTCAGCATGTCACCTGTAGAGCAGTATGTTGTAAAAAACTTTTTGTTTTTATAACGCAGTTTCCTTGAAAGAAAAAATTAAACCTTTTTCGGCAGAAGATTCAGCTCAGCAAGAAGCTCAGGAGTTAACTCAGGCGGAATCGAGAGCAGGTCAGGGTTTTCCACAAAATTTTTTACCAGGGCCAGAGCCTTGCCCATGTAAACCCCGTCCGCAATACGGTCATCGAATGAATAACGTATCCTCAGGCGTTTCCTCTCAACAGACAAACCATCCCTGCTCTGTTCCATGACCCTTCTTGAATTTCCTATTGCCATGAATATGGGGCAGTTGCCTCGCTCAAAAAGATGATGATACGGGGCATCCAGGCCGAAAGAGCCGACATTGGCCAGGAACACGCTTGACCACATCGGATCACTCTCCAGAAATGAGCGCAGCATAAGGTTGTGTTGATCGAGCCATGACATTGCATTGATGACGAACTTGAGAATGCTGTGCGGCAGCATCATAAGACCTTCTACTATAGCTTCATTGCTTGCGCCCCCTTCGGAAATCGCGTCCTTCACGTAACGTTTCATTTTTTTTGCCATACTCACGAGAGTCTCGTCCGGATCGAATGGGATCTTGACATTAACTTCCTTGCCGTCATCTGTCAGTTCTTTCTTGCCGACAAAGTTGAACAGTATCTGGTTGCGCTGCCAGTAACGGTAACCGGATATGAACCTGTTCAGCCTGGGCCGCAATGCGATGGCACGGACCGCAGCGCACATTACCACGCCGAACAAGGTGAGTATTTCACCCTCCTTTAACAGTTCCCGGTTTACATTTCTCATGTACTTCAGTGTTTCAGTAACATCGAGGTCCTGCTCGAAAAATATGATTGAACCCTTTTTATCAGGCATGAGATACGGCATCAGGCGGGTAAAAGCCGGCATGTCCTTAATGAGAGTTCCGTCGAATCGTTTTTTCTTCAGCAATTGATTTCCTCCGGTTTGATCCCGGCAGTTCCGCTATTAAAATCTGAAATATACGGGAACGTCCGCTTATAGCAAAAAATTTAATTAACATTTGCTGATATCAGACTGAAAGTCAAGAATTATAGTTGATTTTTAACAATCTATAAGATTCATTATGACTCCTGTAGGGCAGTGTGTTCCATAAAACTTTTTGTTTTTATAACGCAGTTTCCTTGAAAGTAAAAAAGAAATCACTACCCGCTGTAGGTTGTGCCGCGGCTGAAGAGGTTCTGCGGATGCCACTCGTTATATTCACCCAGGTACATTCTTTTTGAGTTGCCGGTTTTTCTGAATTCCATTGTCTCCATAAATTCAATACCAGCCTCGTTCTCCTCCGAGAGTACGCTCACGGCCGGCCTGTTAATATGCTTGAACTTCAGGAGCTCACGCCCGGCGTCGTCTGTCATGGAAAGCACAAGGCCGTTGCCGTAATAAGGAAGGTAGAAGCCGGTGATCTCGTTATAGCGGTCGGTTATTTTGAAGCCTGAATCAAGATAAGGAAACAGTTCGGTGTCTTTGTCCTCGCCTGTGACCCTGTAATGTATGTTCAATATTGTACGCTTTTCTTTTTCGTGTATAGGGGATATTGAACTGCTTATCTCTCCTGAAAATACTCCGCGGTAAAAAACATAAAGCGTGTCATCGGTAAAACCGAGTTTTCTGTACAGGGCTTCGCCTGAATATGTAGCTGAGAGTGTTACAGTGCCGGCTCCCTGGTCAAGGCATCTGTTCACAAGCTCGGATGTCAGAGCTGAGCCTATGCCCTGTCTGCGGTACGCGTTTTTCACGCTGATATTTCCCAGCCAGGCGGTTTTGCCGAAGACCAGCGCCTGCCCGAACGCTGCCAGGCTGCCGTTTCTATAAACCGCAAGCGGCTGGAAGCGTTTGTCATTGTTATATTTTTTAAAGAGTTGAAAAAGATTTGAATCCCATGACTCGGAGAACATTTCCTGGGCAAGTCCTATCTCATTCTCTTCAATACGGCGTATTTCCATTAAATTTTCCTGAATAAATTACTGTTTTTAAGAAAAAATATCAGATACTTGTTCATGAAGTTATACGTCAAGGAAAATTGTAAATTAATTCAATATGAAATATTTTATTTCACCAGATTTAAAAATAACTGATTATATATAAACTGCTGCAGAAATTATTATAGACAATTTTAATGACGGTGATTGTCTCGACCTGCTTAAGTGAAATTAAAATTATCCAAATGTAATGATAAGGAAGAAGGGATGAAAATGTGGCAATTCCTCATATTTATTTCTATTTTTACAACTATTTATGCAGGATTGAACTTTTATATTTATATAAAAGGATGGCACGCGTTATCTATTCATCCTGAATGGAGAATATACTATACATCTTTCTTTATTCTGATATCATCTTCCTACATACTAGGGAGGATCATTGAGAGAGTATATATATCGCCTTTAAGTGACATACTGATGTGGACAGGATCTTTCTGGCTTGGTGCAATGCTCTATTTCTTCTTGGCAGTATTATTAATTGATATCTTTATGCTGATTAGCCGGTTTGCTCCGGTTATTCCTCAATATATAAGAACTAATTATGAAGCTGTTAAATTTTATACTTTTATAACAGTAACTGCAGCAGTTGTGATTACTTTAATTGCAGGATTTATAAATGCTGTTTCCCCTAAAATAACCGAGCTTGAAATAAACATTGATAAAACTGTACCTGGAATCCGGGAAATTAAACTGGCTGTTGCAACTGATATACACCTCGGCACTGTTATCGGAAGAAGGAGACTTAGCGATCTTGTAAGAAAAATAAATTCACTGAAGCCGGATTATATTATTCTCGGAGGGGATATTCTGGATGAAGACTTGGCGCCTGTTATTAGGCAGAATCTTGGAGATTGTCTTATGAATTTAAAGTCCTCCGGAGGGGTAATAGCTACAACAGGCAATCATGAATATATCGGCGGTATTGATAAGGCATATAATTATCTTCAAAGTCACAGAATTCTGCTTTTGAAAGACCAGGCAGTTAATATTAAAGGAATTAATTTTGTCGGCAGGGATGATATAAGCGGAGCCAGATTTACCGGGAATAGAAGAAAAAGTCTTTCAGAGCTTTTGTCAAAAACAGATAAGTCGCGTCCGGTAATTGTTATTGATCATCAGCCCGCTTCTATAGGCGAATCTGTTTCCAATGGGGCGGATCTTCATCTTTCGGGACATACACATGACGGGCAGATGTTTCCATTTAATTTTATAACAAAAAAAATATTTGGAATCAGCAAGGGGTATTTGAATATTGGAACTACGCATATTTATGTTTCTTCCGGATTCGGAACATGGGGGCCGCCAATTAGAATCGGCAACAGGCCGGAGATAGTGAGCATTACATTAAAATTTAAGCAGTAATTTTTATTTTTTTTTTATAGAGAATGTTTTATAAAGCACGGGTTGTTTAATATATTTTATTTTAAGTAAAAAGTTTTTAAATATAAAATTAATCTGTATCGGGATCAAATTCAAAGTCGGGATAAATCTCAAAAAGTTTGTGTCTTATTTCAATGAAAGCCTCTTCCTCTATTTTTCTGATATGATAGGATGAAATATCAAGATTTTTTGATATAACAGTTATAGATTTATTATGAAAAAATTTTTCAACAACAATTGATTTTTTTTCATCCGGGAATTTATTAATTGTATCATGAATTGTTGAAATAATTTTTCCATGAATCATGGAGGATTCGAGGTCATTATAAAAATTTTTTGTAAGAAACGCCTCTTCGAAATGAACTTCCATGTATTTGCTTTCTTCCATCCGTACTCTTTTTATAAAATCAGAAGATATATTTCTTGCGATAGTATAAAGATAATTTCTGGTTCTAACAGATTCTGAATCATAATCATCCACATTGTTGAAAAATCTGATAAATGTGTCGTGCATCAGATCCTCAGATTTTTCTAAATCATTTACGATTTTATATATAAATCTGATTATGGCTTTTGAATACTTTAAATAGAACTTATTGAATTCTTTCTCTGAACTGACGTCCCTGTCTATCATTAGGACTCCTATAAAATTATTATTAAAAATAATTTAATTTTTTTTCAAATTATAGCAATTAATGATTGATTTATTCCGGTTTGATATAATTTCGATGAGATGAAGGCGATGAGAAATTTGTTTTCCATAGAAAGTGATACGATTTCTTACATACGCTCGAAATAACATCATGTAAATCTATTCGTTAAATGCTAAAAAAACCAGGGGTGAAAATATTACAAAAAGTAAAAAAATTCTTATATATAGGTGGTATAATTGTGTGAAAAATGACAAAAAAAAGTTTCCGGGGAGCAAAAAAACATTAGATTTTTACAGGGATTTTATTATTAAGGTTGATATAAAAGAACTTGACCTTTTTTGAATAGTATAAGGGAATCCCGATAAATCATTTTATTGAAATTCCCTTGGGTTCACGACATTGGTAAAAACTGATTTTTAGAGGTTCCCAAAATTAAAATAATCATTATAATAAAAAATAATATATCAAGAGTGAGAAATGAAGAAAAAAATAATTATCGATGCATTAAAATCATGCCTTCAGCGAGACGTTTATTCTAAAATTACAGTTCAGGATATCGCTGATGAATCGGGATTTTCAAAAGGCGGCGTATTGCATTATTTTTCAACAAAAGAGGATATATATCTGGGTCTTATTGAGGAATTATTTGCAGATATAGAAAAATCCCATAGCGCTATATTTGACTGGAAGCTTGATGCGGAATCCATGGCGCCAATGTCTGCACTTGTAGGAGTTGAAAACTTTATCTTAGATAAAAATAATTTAAAAATTGTAATGAATCTTCTTCTTTATGCTTTTGAAGAGGAGAAAATAATGACTGCAGTACGTGAATTTATTATAAAGCAGAGATTTTTTTATTACAATATAATACCGAAAGAGAATCGTGAGGGTTTAAAAAGAAAATCAGATATAGACCCGAAAATGCTTGCCAGAATCGCTCAGACTCTTGTTTTATTTATCGGCGCTGCTGAAGCTATTGATCCTGTAGGAATAGATCATGTTGATCTGATAAAATTTATTTCATCCCTGCTGAAAACCGCATAATATTATTAAAATATGATTGCTCAATCAATTCTGTTTTAATATTATTCTATTTATGAAAAAGCGAATTAAAATTCTGATTGTTGCAGATTCAATAGCAATGCCGCGTGCAGAAAATGTTTACGAGAACACCTGGACTTTTATGCTCAAAGAAGCTTTTCCTGAATGCGATATAATCGACAGGAGTTCCCGCGGGTCTACAAGTACAAGACTTGTAATGGAAGGTGGCGGCGGTGCTGATTTGCTTGAACGGTATAAGCCTCAACTGGTAATTATTCAAATGGGAATGGCTGAGTGCGCACCGAGGCTGTTTAAAAAAACAGGGTTTGAGCATTTCATTTTAACTAAAATAATTCCCCGCCGATACAGACTTGTTTATGTAAATTTTATAAAAAAAAGAAGGGTACGCAGCCCTTATATAACTGATGTCTCGCCGGATCAGTTCAGGAGTAATATTACTGATTATTTCGAGCGTGCAGAAAGAATCGGAACAAAGATTATAATTGTACTTATGCAAAGACCTAACAGAATATTTATATCTAAAAGCCCTCATATCGGAAAAAATATTGATTTGTATAACGGAATATACAGGGAAACTGCATCAAAGTTTTCCAATGTTGAAACAGTAGAACCCTTTAATGAGAATACTGATATTGATGCCTTGTCCATTGATGAAGTTCATCTTAACCGGCAGGGAGCTGAAATTATTGTAAATAAATTAAAAGATAAAATTAATCCGATTGTTTCTTAGATCTGCATTTATGTTAAAATAAAAACTCATCGGGGGTGAATTAATAATGTGCGGCAGATTTGCAGTAACAGTTCCCATAGCCCAGATAATTGAACAGTTTGAAATTGAACAGAACCTGTGCGATCTTGCTCCGAGCTACAATGTAGCTCCCGGACAGGAGGTTGCTGCAATTGTCATCGATGAAAATAAAAAACTAGTTAAATTCAAATGGGGTCTCATGCCGTCCTGGATGAAAAAAGATGCCAAACCCGCAGGCATGATAAACGCCAGAGCTGAAACTATAAAGGAAAAACCGAGCTTCAGGAGTTCATTTAAAAACAGGAGATGTCTGATAATAGCAAGCGGTTTCTACGAGTGGAGACGCGAGGGCAAGGAAAAAATTCCTGTGTATATCCGTATGAAAAACGGCGAGCCTTTCTGCTTCGCCGGAATATACGATTTCTGGAAATCAGCAGAAGGAAAAACAATCGGAACCTGCGCGATTATAACAACTGAAGCCAACAGTCTTATAGAAAAAATTCATGAAAGAATGCCTGTAATACTTGATAAGAAAGACCACAAGCTCTGGCTCGATTGCGCCCAGGATGAACAGCTTGTTCTTCCGTTATTGGCATCTTTTTCACCGGATGAAATGGAAACTTATGAAGTGGGCAAACTTGTAAATTCTCCGGCGAATAATTCCCCTGAATGTATTGAACCTGTTAAAAAAGGTTCGGAATAACACACTTCGGCGCCGCTCAGGGCTCAGCTCAAGGCGCGTTTTGATGATCATGGAATAGGCGGGAAAATAACGCTGCTCGAGCGAAGTCGGGACCATTTGGGGTCAGAGCTCTGTTTATCCGGTAAAAATTCCCTTTTTATTACTAAACATTTGTTGACTATTAGATCCTCTTTTAGTATCTTTGGTTCAGGAATGGAACCATGACAAAATCAGCATCCATAGAATTATCATTCATTGCAGCTTTCAGCGGGAAAATAGCGCTTCAGCTGCCGTTTTTCATGTCATCTGTGCGGGCCGGTTTTCCGTCCCAGGCAGATGACTATGTTGAAAAGAGCCTTGATTTCAACGAATATCTCGTAAAACACCCGGCAGCGACTTTCTGCGTAAGGGCGTCCGGCGACTCCATGATAAATGCAGGCATTTTCCCGGGAGATGTTCTCGTGGTTGACAGGGCTCTGACCCCCAAAAATAATTCAATAGTTATAGCTGTAGTGGACGGCGACTTCACAGTAAAACGCATGCAGAAAAGCGGAGGCGATATTTATCTCATATCCGAAAATCCTGCGTACGAGCCTATAAATGTAACAGGCAGAAATTTTGAAGTGTGGGGGATAGTCACTCATGTCCTGCACAAAACCTGATCATCCGCTTATAGCACTTGTGGACTGCAACAGCTTTTACGCATCGTGCGAGTCTGTTTTCAAGCCGTCTCTCAGGGGAAAGCCCGTAGCAGTCCTTTCCAATAACGATGGCTGCGTGGTTGCTGCATCTTCTGAGGCAAAGGCACTCGGTATAAAAATCGGAACCCCCATATTCGAATGCTCCGCGCTTTTAAAAAAATATGGAGGTGAGATATTCTCATCTAACTACGCTCTATACGGCGACATGTCAAGGAGAGTAATGGAGATTCTGTCCATGTTCAGTCCTGAAATAGAAGTCTATTCAATTGATGAAGCTTTTCTCTCTCTCAAGGGAATGACCGGAGATGCATCGAAAACAGGCAGAGCAATAAAACATACTGTGGGGAAATGGACAGGCATACCTGTTTCAGTTGGAATAGCTGCCACAAAAACCCTTGCCAAGGCAGCGAACAGGGCCGCAAAGAAAAAGTCTGTTCATGCCGGATGCTTTTATCTTCCGGCAATCGAAGCAGCCGGCATCCTGAAAGACATGGATGTTTCAGATGTGTGGGGCGTTGGTGGTGAATATTCAAAACTCCTTCATTTGAACGGAATCCATACAGCACTTGAGCTTCGGGACGCGGACGATAAGTGGATAAGAAAAAAAATGACAGTAAAGGGCCTCCGGACCGTAATGGAACTCAGGGGTCACCCGTGCATAGATTTTGAATTTCAGGCCTCTCCGAAAAAAGCCATAGCAAATTCCCGCTCATTCAGCAGGCCAGTTGAGTCGCTTGATGAAATGCGCGAGGCAATAGCAGCCTATTCCTCAATAGCTGCTGCAAAACTCCGCTCGCAGAAATCGGCCGCATCTGCAGTTGTTGTTTTCATAATGACAGACAGGTTCAGGAATGCTCCCCAGCATGCGGCAAATTCATGCGTGAAATTTCCGGTTCCGACATCATACACCCCTGACATTATAAGTTCAGCTCACGCAGGACTTGAATCCATATACAAAAAAGGCTTTGGATATAAAAAAGCAGGTGTAATACTCGAAGGAATTGTCCCGGAGGATGATATACAGGGAAATCTTTTTGTGAGGGAAAATTCCGAGAAGAAATATTCCATTATGCGCGCCATGGATTCAATAAACAGCAGGTTCGGGGCAGGCGCGCTTTCAACTGCTTCAGAAGGCCTGGAGAAAACATGGGGAATGAGAAGGGGGCTCCTGAGCAGCGGGTATACCACAAGATGGGATGAGCTGCTTGTGGCTCGCTAGAATTATTTAAATAATGTTTATAAAAAAGTACATTGACATAAAAAGAATGTATATTACAGTAAAATAATAAATATCTATTTTTTTTCTGGAGAAAAAATTTGAAAAAATATTTTTTATCTGTAATAATCTTTCTGCTGTTTATTTCTGTTTTACAGATTTCAGACGTCTATGCACAGGAATATAAAAGACTCGGTAAGGTTTATAGAATAAATCCTAATAGAGATATATTAATCAATTCTCCGAATGCATTTCAGTCATTTAAAATGGGTGATAAAGTTTATATTATAATAGATAATAAGCCTGTTATCATGACAGTCACTTTTCCAATGATGACTATAGCAAAATGCAGGCTGAATTCCGGTTATGAAGATTTTTATAACAGTATTTACAAAGGACTGCAGGTTTATAGTTATGAAATTAATATTGAAAATAAAATATTAACAGATTATAACAGCTATAAGAATAAAACAGGAAACTCGTCAATTATTATAACTGCAGCTGACAGGGCTAAAATTTATTATTTAAACATTGTGGATTGGGAATCATTTTTGGAAATTATGATGAAATCATATGGTAAAAATATTCCCGAATCAAATAACATTAAAAGTGAAACAGTTAAAGCGATTAAGTATCCTCGCACCGGCAATCTGCAGATTAATTTAACTGATTTTGCCTACACTATCGGCGATTCAGGTGAAAATACTCCAGGGGTAATTAAAAATCTTGATGCAGGCGATTACTATGTCTGGATTGTATATAATGATGAAATTTCAATCAGAAAAGTATCACTTGCAAATGGACAGAATTATACTCTGGATTTCAGCAGAGATAATAAAAACGATGAAATAGAAAAAATTCAGAATACTGCAGCAGAACAATTGCCTGCAGAAGAGAAACTGAGAATATTCGGGATGGATTGGGGCATCGGAGCTAATGTTCCTTTTTATGATCAGAAAAATATTGGATATGCAGACATGAACTGGGTTTTTACTACAGCAGCGATAAGGATAAATGTATTTTTTGACTTCAGGTTTAATTTATCTAATTACTTCAGCCTGGGTTTTGAAACCGGGCTTAACTTTTTTCCTAATCTGCTATATTTTTTTGGAAATCAATCTTATTCTTATCCTGCTGTACGTCTTTATACATCATATTCAATTATATTTATGGATATTCCTTTAAGGGGATTTATCCGTTTAGGAACAAAATATTTTTACGGGCAGATATTCGGCGGATATTATATTGGTATTTACCCTCTGTTGTATATGCTGAATCAGGATTATTATGAAAGAGGAGGAGAGCTCGGAGCAAGAGTGAATCTTCACGGATTTTATATTGATTTCAGCTATATTTTTATAAATCAGGAAGCTCATAATTTAGGTCATTTCAGAGTTGGTTTGGGGTATACAAGAAGAATTTTTTAATACGAATATGCAGATAGATTTTTTTGAACTGGATGATGTTTTAAAATAGTTTTTTAATTGCATGGGATGCATTGAAAAATCATGCATCAAGCACACCGCGGATTTTTTTTGTGAAATCCTGTATTGAAAAAGGTTTCTGTATGAAATTTATTCCTTTTTCCAGTCTTCCATTATGAGCAATCACATTTGATGTATATCCCGACATGTATATAATTTTTATGTCCGGACGTCCTGCTCTTATTTTTTCGTAGAGCTGCATGCCGTTCATGTCCGGAATGATTACGTCAGTTACGAGCAGGTCTATATTTCCTTTGTGATTTTCAGAAATTTCAATTGCTGTATGGGCGTCATGAGCTATTAATGCATTATAAGCGTATTTTTTTAATATCAGCCTAACAAGATTTCTAACTTCAGGATTATCTTCAACTGCAAGAACAGTTTCGTTTCCCTCAGGATTGGATTTTTTAACTGCAGCATCAGGTGCAATTGATAATGATAAGTCTTTAAAAGGAAAATAAATTTTGAAAATTGAACCTTTGCCTTTTTCGCTGTATACGTGAATCATGCCATTATGCTGTTTTACTATACCATATACAGTTGATAGCCCAAGACCCGTTCCTTTAGCAAAATCTTTTGTGGAATAAAAAGGATCAAATATTTTATCCATGATTTCCGCGTCAATACCTGTGCCGCTATCGCTCACGGACAATAAAACGAATTCGCCCGGTTTTACAGATTCATATCCTTTAATGATAATATCATCATCAACCATTACCCTGGATGTTTTTATTACTATTTCTCCTCCATCCGGCATCGCATCCTGCGCGTTCAGAGTGAGATTCAGAATCACCTGCTCAATTTGTATACTGTCTCCTTCAATTGAACATGGGGTTTCATTGAGATTTTTTACGATAAGAATATTTTCCCTGACTGTTCTGGTAAGCATTATTGTGAATTCGGATATAATTTTATTGATGTCAATTATTTTAATATCAAGCGGCTGAACCCTTGCAAAGGCAAGAAGCTGCTGGGTAAGATCGCGGGCTTTTTTTGATGCGCTTATTATTTCATTTATTTCAGTACTCTTGGTGCCATTTTTTCCCATATCGTCTCTTATCAGCTCCGCAAATCCCTGAACTGCTGCAAGCATATTATTGAAATCGTGTGCAACACCTCCGGCAAGAAGGCCTACTGATTCGAGCTTCTGGGACTGCACGAGCTGTACTTGCAGACGATCTCTCTGTTCCTCTGCTTTTTTTCTTTCGGAAATTTCGCATTCTGCTTTTTTAAGAGCATTGTCATTTATGGAAAATACTGTGTACGTGAATATTCCAATAGCAGCTAAAGCGATTGTATTATCCATGATATAATCGATGATAATATTATATTTCAGATGAAGTTCTTTGTTCAATACAGTTATAAAGATTATAAGAATTGCAATATTTACTAAAGTATATATAAAAATAGTATAGCGTTTATGAAGAACAATAATCGGCATCATGGTTAGGGCTGCCATAATATATGATATAGTATCAAGCCGGATTATGATATCAGATTTATCAATAAACATTGTATACCATACAGCTGCCAGAGTGATTATCAGTATCAGATGCCCTGCAGTTGAAAAAAATCCTTTAATAAGGAAAATTATAACTCCGATGGATATTATAAAGACAAGAATAATGGGTGCTATAATATGAAACTGTATTGTATAATTAAACCGGAGATTGTGCAGGTGAAGAAAAGACACATATGATATTATCAATGGACAAAAGACTAAAATGCTAAGACTTAGGAAAAAAATAAATCGGGCTTTATTCTGTATTAAATATGTATCATTGTCATATTTTTCGAGAATTTTGCTAATTATTTTGTTCATCGATAAATGATCCTCTCAATGAATTAATCTATAGTTTTTTTCATCTTGAGAAATAATGCTAATTTAAAGCCTCTATGGATAAGAAAGAAAATCATACTCCTGTAAAAAAGTATTGTCAATGAAATTTTATTAATAATCTTACCTTTGGCTATGATATCTTATCGTTTATAAAAAAGCTCCATTTCTTTCCATTCCAAAGAGAAGTTAACTCTGAATCTGCCTGAAGGAATCAGGACGATGGGTTATGGCTGTGTATTTAATTTAATCGGCTTCGAGCATCGGTCACGGCAGCTGTTATACTGTTTATCACATTGGGATGCACAGTTGAATGATCTTGAGCTTTCATAAGGATTCGACCTTTGATCTTTAAGATTTGAAGGCAAATCTGAAGGCGCATTGTTCATGTATGCACCCCTGCATGAATCGGAACATTCCCTGTTGCCTCTTTCACACTCATTATTACAGGATCTTTCCTCCGGAGTTGTGGCGCAGGAAATTATCAATAAAGCTAATGCAGATATTAAAGCAGTAATAATTTGAAATTTCATAAAATTCTCCTTTGTTCTAAAATTCTGCAAACTGATTCTTTAATAAAAAGAGAAGAGTCAGTACTTGATTCAAATCTCCACCATGCCTTTTTCTGTTAAAGAATATTGAGCTGTCTTAATTATTCTAATCTGATATAAATCATCTGCAGAAATCCCTGCAAGAGAACAGATTGCATCATCGATTCTTATCGAGTTTTCATTTCCCATAGAAAGTGTAATATTCAGATTCAAGTCATTAATGTTATATGATTGAACAGCAGCAGTAAAAGGAATAGTTCTTTCAGTTTTTTTGGTTTTTTTATAGAAATCTTTTTTAGTTTCAAAGGAATCCATACAGGTATTTATAAAAGTCTTTGATGGGAATTCAATCCTGTAGGAAACTGCACTGATCATAGCCATTAGGGAATCAGTTCCGTATATAGGGTTCGCTGATATAGCCCTGATCCCTTGCGGAAGTTTTGCTGAAAGTTCTTCAGCTGTAAAATTTAATGCAGAATGAAATTCCGCATCGCAAAGTTCGCACTCACTTTCAATGCCCAGAGGCAGAGGAAATGCAAATGAGATTTTTACGTGTTTATTGAATCCCTGTGTGAATGCAAGCGGCGCACCAGCCATCCGGAGCGCACGTTTAACTATCTCGGCGAAATCAAGATGAGGAATATATCTTGCATTTCCTGTTTTGCTGAATTTAATTCTTACCCTGTGTGAAACAATATATTTTAATTTGAAGTTTTCCAGCGATGTTTTCAGCAAATCAGGATTGATTTCACTGGCGGTTTTTTCTTTCTGTTCAGCTGCGCTTAAATCAAGCTTTGCGTCTTTTCTGTTTTTTGTTAAATCTTCATAACCTGTTTTCACCAATTCCCAAGGGAGAACGTCATCAATTTTTTTTTCTGCTAGATATGTTTTATGCCAGGGTGCAAGTTCATTGAGATTTTTTTCCCATATGTCAAACCTGAAATGCTCGCCCCATGAATCGAGCCTGCATCCATCCTGGAAAGATTTTAAAATTACTTCTGAAAGCCTTGAATCGCCTCTGGCGAATATTCCTTCAAGTATAGAGGACTTTATATCGTGATTTTTTATCTTTACGCTTCTTGGAAGTCCACGCTTCACGGATAAAACAACTTTATCAAAGTATTCTGAGCTCTGCATTTTTGACCATTGAAACGGCGTGTGAGGTTTCGGGACAAATGGAGAGAGCGTTACGCTGAAATCTATATTTCTTTTTAAAGATATTATTTTTTTTATAAGAGATATTGTCTCTTCCGCCTCATCAACCTCTTCGCATCCCGGAAGCCCGATCATGAAATAAAACTTCATGGCTTTCCATCCTCTTGAGAGAACATGGCTGACGATCTCAAGCAGATCCGATTCGGAGACTTTTTTGCACGAGATGCCCCGGAGATATTCTGATCCGGATTCTACCGCAAATGTAAGCGAGACTTTGCTCAGGTCTGAAATAATTTCTATCAGAGGAATCGTGGAAAGGTCAACCCTGAGAGACGGTACAGAGATTGAGATTCCGTTTTCAGTCAGCTCCGGAAGAATTTTTTCAATCAGTACCGGCAGAAATTTATAATCGCTTATAGATAAAGATGTGAGCGTAATCTCGTCATAACCGGAATTATTTAAAATATTCCGGATCTTCATTTCAATTTTTTCCGGCTTGTAGTTTCTGAATGGAAGGTCGTAGTATCCTGCATGACAGAACTTGCACAGATTCGGGCAACCGCGTGCAACCTCCACAACCCCGCGTTCGTGCGCTGTTCTGATATTTGTAACAATCGGCTTGTCGGGATCAGCGGAATTGTCTGATATAAATCTTCTTTTTGTAATTGGAGGTCCTTCTACTGAAAGCAATCCATTTTCATTATAACTGTTTTTATATCCGGATGGAATCATAACCCCTTCAATTTTAGAAATGAGATTTATCTTTTCATTTCTGTTCAGGGTGGTTTTCTTGGCTTCAATAAGAGCCTCAATAATATCTTTTATTCCGTCTTCTCCATCTCCTATGAAAACCGCATCGCAGAAATCGCCGAATGGTGCTGGATTGGAAATTGCTGAACCGCCGCAGATTACAATAGGATCTGAATTGCCTCTTGATTCCGATTTTAGCGGAATTTTCCCGAGATAGAGAATTTGTAAAATATTTGTATAAAGAAGTTCGTGAGCTGCATTGAATGCAATAAGGTCAAGTTCATTTAGCGGGATTTTTGTTTCAAGAGTGTATAAGGGAATATTTTCTTCAATGAGATTTTTTTCCAGGTCCATGTCTGCGCAGAAAACCCTTTCGCATGCCGCGTCATCAATTTTATTGGCAATATCATATAGAATTTTAATGCCGCTGTTCGACATGCCCACTTCATACAGATCAGGATATGAGACAGCCATCCTGATCAGTGTTTTTTCTTTCACGGTAGTGTTAAGTTCTCCGCCTGTATATCTGGCAGGCTTCTGAACATTCCTCAGAACGCGCCTTAATGAAATTTCATCCAACATATTCAAACACCGCTAATTCCCTGAAATTTTTCCGCAAGTCTGATAAAACTTTCACGATCCAGCTCTTCGCCTCTTGTTTGAGGATTGATGCCGCACGATTCCAGAACTTCCAGCACGGTTTTTTTTTCATAAGAAACATGAGGAGAATCTGTCAGCGCTTTTGCTATGGTTTTTCTTCTGCCCCAGAAAGCGGACTTGACGATTTTCTGAAATGCAAGGAATGTCTCGCCCGATATCGCGATATTTTCTTTTCTTTCAAGGAGAAGAAAACTCGAACTGACATCCGGAACCGGGTAAAATGAGAATCTTCCTGTTTTAAATAAAAGTTTCGGTTTGTAATAAAGACCGAGTGTGATTGTCAAAGCTCCATAAGATGGAGATCCGGGTTTAGACGCAATTCTTTCAGCCAGTTCTCCCTGAAGCATTACAAAAATTTTTGATGCGGAATAATTTTCAGCTATTGTAAAAAGTATTTCCGATGAGCAGTAATAAGGGAGATTTGAAACAATTTTTGCATATTTATCTTCGTGATTTATCTTTAAAAAATCAGAATGTATAATTTTTATTTTATCATTTCCATCGAATGTGCCTTTCAGGTATGATGCAAGTCCTGAATCTATTTCAACTGCATCGACTATGTTGGCTTTGCGGGAAAGCGCCTCTGTAACTGCTCCGATCCCGGGACCGATTTCCAGAATAGATTCATTCTCTCCAGGTGCAACAGCTTCGATAATTCTGTCTACAACAGCATCATCAACAAGAAAATTCTGTCCGAGCGATTTATTCGGACTTAATTCATGTGAATTTAATATTGCAAGTAATTCTTCTTTATTCATAATTTATGAGAATCAGGCATAAGCATTATTTGTCAAGACAACAAATTGAATCTTTTAACGATAAAATCTTCTTGATTTTAATTGAATGCATGATTTAATCAGTTAATAAATTCAATTGCTGGTGATATTAATGGGTCTAAAAAATTCTTCTATGAAAATCAATTTTAAAAATATAACAATCCGGAAAAAGGTTGTTTTCGGAGTATTTATAGTTCTATTCCTGATCTGGAGTATAACAAATATACTTTATATTTCCGAAATCAGGGCAGTAGGCAAAGAAGGGATTATCCAGAAATCCAGAGCTATTACAATAATGGGTGAGGCTTTCCGTGAATATACTGCTGAAAACTGGAACAGAAAGATATATCAGAAAGATTATCTAATGAAAGATATTGATGGGAAATTTATTTATACGGTTCCTGTATTTTCAGCTATAACTGCAATGCAGAAAAAATCCAAGGAACTCGATTATGAATTCCGCGTTCCTAAATTTCAGCCGCGGAATCCCAATAATAATCCGACTGAATTAGAAGCGAAAATTTTAAAAGATATGACTGATAAAAATTTAATAGAATTTTATCATCTGGATAATGACGGCGAGCATATAAGATATTTTAAAGCCATTAAGCTTACTAAAGACTGCCTTATCTGCCATGGAGATCCTGAAACATCAAAAGAGCTATGGGGAAATAAAGAAGGAAAAGATCCTACCGGCGGACCAATGGAAGGCTGGAAGGAAGGCGAGATACACGGTGCATTTGAAATCATTTATTCCATGAGAGAATTCCTGAGTCTGATTTATAAACTTATTATCCAGAATATTATTATAAATATATTGCTGATCACCGGAGCCATAATATTAATCAGGCTATTGGTAAAAAGGGCTCTTGGGCCGCTTGATAATATAGTTATATCACTTGAGGAAATCAACCAGGGTGAAGGGGACCTGACAAAGAAAATAAACGTACACAGTGATGATGAAGTCGGCAGAGTGGCATCTGAATTTAACCGATTCCTGGACCAGCTGAAAAAAATGATATTGTCTGTCCGTGAATCATCTGATCATATAGCAGCATCATCTGAAGAGATGACAGGTTCCAGCGAAAACCTCGCTCATGTTGCCCAGGATCAGGCCGCTTCCATAGAAGAAACATCTTCTGCAATGGAGGAAATTAAAGCAACTATAGATTCTGTCTCTCATAATGCAAAGGAACAGGCTCAGAAATCAGATTCAACCAGATCATCAATGGAGTATCTGGCAAAAGCTATTATTGATATCAACAGCAATGCGCAGAATGCAAATCACATGGCTGATGAAACCCATAAGTACGCCATTGATGGGGAAAGTATACTTGTTCAGACTGTTGACAGTATGAAGGAAATATCCATCAGCTCAAAT
Organism: uncultured Leptospirales bacterium; assembly: GCA_964392365.1. GTDB lineage: Bacteria > Spirochaetota > UBA4802 > UBA4802 > UBA5550 > CAYMPH01. The sequence goes on along the minus strand of CAYMPH010000013.1, from coordinate 65,157 downwards.
AAAATTACAGAAATTGTAACTATAATCACGGACATATCCGATCAGATAAATTTATTATCACTGAATGCTTCAATTGAAGCTGCCAGAGCCGGGGATCATGGAAAAGGTTTTGCGGTTGTTGCTGATGAAATAGGAAAACTTGCTGATCAGACAGCCCAGAGTTCAAAGGAAATTAATAAACTGATTCTTGAAACAAACAATAAAGTAAATTCAGGTTCACAGCTTGTTGAAAGAACAGCACTGGCTCTGAAGCAGATTATCAATAATGTTAAAAATACAGCGAAACTTATGGAGAATATTGCAGGATCATCAGTTGAGCTTAATAAAATGAGTGAGACTGTAACAGGTGATATACATAAGGTAAATCAGATGTCAGAAGAAATTTCTATAATGATGGAGGAGCAGAGCATTTCCAGCAATGAAATAATCAAGGCTATAAATCAGATCAATGATATAACGCAGAGCGTTGCAAGCGGTTCCGAGGAGCTTGCCGGGGCTTCTGAAGAGCTATCTTCACAGGCTGAAGTATTGAAGGAAATTGTCAGAAAATTTAAAATTGATGAATAATAAAATTGCTCACAGTCTGGAACACGTTCATTTTGAAAACACAGCCGGATTGTCTCCGCTTCTGGTATCGAAGGGTTACAGGCTTAATCGATCAGCTTTGTATAATGGCGAGTCTTTGCCTGAAATAAATAATTTTGAATTACTTATAATTATGGGCGGACCGATGGGAGTCCACGATGAGGATAAGTTAAGCTGGCTGAAACCGGAAAAAGTTTTTATTGAAAAATGCATTAAATCCGGGAAAAAAATTATTGGAATCTGCCTGGGGGCTCAATTATTGGCAGATGTTCTTGGAGCTAAAGTTTACAGAAATAAATTTAAAGAAATCGGCTGGCATACTGTTAGACAGACTGCAGATTCAGGGAAAAGCAGTACGTTTAAAGATTTTCCTGAGGAATTTACCCCTTTTCACTGGCATGGCGATACATTCGATATCCCTTCCGGATGCATCAGGACTTCTGAAAGCGAGGTTTGCGGTAATCAGTCTTTTGTTCTTGATGATAGGATTATAGCGCTGCAGTTTCATCTGGAATCAACACAAGACAGCATCAGAAATCTGATTAAATATTGCAGTGAAGATATTATAGACTCGCCTCATGTTCAAAACCCGGATTATATCTTGAAATATTCAAAAGAAAAATGTGCTGAAAATAATAAACTCCTTGATAAACTGCTCAATAATTTTTTAGTGTGAATATAAAATTAAAACAAAAACATTCTGTTGTATGGCTTATGTTAAATTTATGTAACATTTAATAGATTTAGGATAAAAATACTTCTCTGATATTGACAAAGTAAGTATGTTGTTTCAAATGACTTTAAAATGCTAATATGAGAATAAAAAAAATCATAAGGGGGCTTTATGAAAAAAAATAAAAAAATAACGGCAGTGGAAAGAAATTACACCGTTAAAAAAGAAAAATTTATTCCTATCTCGGAATATTACGGGGAAGATACTTTTAATTTCAAGGTAATGAGTGAGAAACTTCCTAAAGGTGCATTTAAAAAACTTAAAGAAACAATTGAAGAAGATAAGCAGCTCGATCTTGAAACAGCTAATATCGTTGCACATGCTATGAAAGAATGGGCTCTTGAAAAAGGTGTAACACACTTTGCGCACTGGTTTCAGCCTATGACCGGAGCAACTGCTGAAAAACATGATGCATTTATTGAACCAATTGGAGTTTGTGAAGTTATTGAAAGATTTTCAGGAAAGCAGCTGGTTCAGGGAGAGCCTGATGCTTCAAGTTTTCCAAGCGGCGGCATTAGAGCAACATTTGAAGCAAGAGGATATACTATCTGGGATGTATCAAGTCCTGCTTTTATAAGATATAATGGTCTTGGAGTTACACTTTGCATACCAACAGCTTTTATTTCCTATACAGGTGAAGCGCTTGATAAAAAAACACCTTTGCTTCGTTCTATAAAAGCGGTCAGTGAAAGTGCAGTAAAAATGCTTAATCTGCTGGGTGATGCTAATGTTAAAAAAGTAACAGCAAATCTCGGACCTGAGCAGGAATATTTCCTGATCGATATGGATTATTTCTATAAAAGACAGGATCTTGTTCTTACAGGAAGAACACTGATAGGAGCTACTCCTCCAAAAGGCCAGGAACTTGAAGATCAGTATTTCGGCAGCATAAAAGAAAGGATAATGTCATACATGCACGATGTTGAGGAAGCTCTTTTTAAACTCGGCATTCCTGCCAAGACAAGACACAATGAAGTTGCTCCAAACCAGTTTGAGATTGCACCGGTTTATGAGCAGGCAAACATTGCAGTTGATCATAACCATCTTGTAATGGATGTATTAAGATCAAAAGCAAAAGACCACAAGCTTGCAGCTATATTGATCGAAAAACCCTTTGCTGGAATTAACGGTTCTGGAAAACATTTAAACTGGTCACTTGCAGATAATTTTGGAAATAATCTTCTCGAACCGGGTGATACACCACATAAAAATATACAATTTCTTATTATGCTTGTTGCATCTATCCGTGCTGTATATAAACATGCGGACATTTTAAGGGCGACTGTTGCAACAGCTTCAAATGATCATAGACTTGGCGCGAATGAGGCACCTCCTGCAATCATGTCTGTTTATCTTGGCGAGCAATTAACTAAAATTCTCGAAGATATTGAGAGCGGTAAAGCAAGTGAAGCTACAGACAAGGCTATTATAAATCTTGGTCTTTCTTCACTTCCGATCTTAAGTAAAGACACTACAGATAGAAACAGAACTTCTCCTTTTGCTTTTACCGGAAACAAATTCGAATTCAGGGCAGTTGGTTCATCACAGTCAATATCCTTTCCAGCCGCAGTTTTAAATACTATTGTAGCTGAGAGCATAGACTATCTCCATGATGCAATTAAGGCAAAGGGCGGAGATGTTAATAAAGCGGTTATGGATGTAATAAAGAAAGAAATTACAGAAATAAAAGCTGTTCTTTTCATGGGTAATAATTATTCTAAAGAATGGGAAATTGAAGCTGCAAAAAGGGGACTGCCAAATAACAAAACAACACCTCCTGCTCTTGAAGCTCTCAATACAGATAAAGCGAAAAAACTTTTTGAGAAATACAAAGTTTTATCAAATGTTGAGCTGAAATCAAGATATCACATCAATCTTGAAAAATATGTGAAGGATCTCGATATTGAGGCGAAATCTCTTCAGAATATTCTTTCAACTCAGGTAATTCCGGCAGCAGCTAAATACCAGAAATCATTAGCTGAAACTATTATGGAAGTATCAGGGGCTCTCGGAGATTCTTCAAGCATGAATGAGCAGAAGAATTTATTAAAAAAATTAACAGCTCTGATAAATTCTCTTCAGGCAAACATTCTTAAATTAAAGGATGAATGTTCTGAAGCGGCAAATTTTGATGATGAAGTTAATAAAGCTGCATTTTACAATGATGCAATTAAATTAACCATGAACGAAGCACGTGTAATTTCAGACGAAATTGAGAATATAGTCGATGATGAACTCTGGCCATTGCCTAAATACTGGGAAATGCTTTTTATCTGCTGATAGAATTTTACTCTGTCATTCCTGCGGATGCAGGAATCTCATAAGATAATATTCAAACTATGAGATGCCGGTATTCTCTTCGAGAAACCGGCATGACAGGTAAAAATAATTGCTTATCATTCATATATTTTTTCATCAGGTTCAAATGCAGCAACAGCATCCAGCTCTACATCTCTTGCATTGTTTTTATTTTTTAGCGATTCTTTATACCATTCAGTCTGAATTATATGCTGCATGATCTCATTTGATCCGACCCATATCATTGACAATCTGATATCCCGCAGAATCCTTTCGATAGGAAATACATTTGTATATCCTATGCCTCCCATTACCTGCATGCAGTTATTTACAACTTCCCATGCACCCTCGGTTATAAATTTTTTAGCCTGAGAAACCATCCGTCTGTTTCTTCCTGCATCTGTTTTACCTGAATCTATTGCCAGAGCAGTAGTGTAGGCCATTGATCTCATGGCATCCATCTTTAATGCGCAGTCAGCAACTTTAAATCCAACAGCCTGGAAATTCATGATTTCTGTGCCGAATGCCTTTCTTCTCGAAGTGTATTTTGTAGCGATCTCAAGCGCCGGACGGACAGATCCGATAGTCATAGCTGCTGTACCGAGTCTTTCGGGAATCATATTAGTCATAAATACTTCAAATCCTTTATTTACCCCATTCAGTGCATATCTTTCAGGTACGCGTACTTCATCGAGAATAAGGCGTCCAGCTCCTCCGCCTCTAACGCCCATTAGTCCGTAAATATATTTTGTTTCAACACCTTTCGTTTTCGGAACCATAAAGCACGTCATTTTTTTATGTGGAGGTGCATCCGGATCTGTAACTGCATAAATCATAAACCAGTCAGCTCCTTCTGCTCCCACAATGAATCTTTTCTGTCCTGTAATAATCCAGTCGCTTCCGTCTTTTCTGGCTCGGGTTGTGGCACCGAAAAAATCAGAACCGCCGCGAGGTTCGGTTAAGCATTCTGCAGCATATACTTCACCCTTGAGAAGCGGGACAACAATCTCCCTGCATAGATCATCGCTCCCATATTTGGCAATAGCTTCACATACAATATCTGCACCAACACCCCAGAGGCATGCAAGTGAATAACTTGCCACACCAATCTCTTCAGCAACAATTCCATCCTCAACCCAGCCGAGTCCACGGCCTCCGTATTTTTTCGGGATTCTGATTCCAAGCAGATTCCTTTTCCCGCACTCTTTCAGGTATTCATGCGGAAACTGAATTTCCTCGGCATCCATAGCGAGAATTAATTCTCTCGGAACCCATTTCGTGAATTCCCTTGCTTCATCTCTAAGCTTTAGCTGGTCTTCATTCATCATAAAATCAAACATCGGGATCCTCCGGTTTTAATTATTTTATTTTTTCAGATGATTTAATCTTTCAAGAAGCTTTTTTTTCAATTCGACGAGGTCTTTTTCTAGAAGCTTAATTTCTTTTTTGTGATTTTCAAGCTCTGCAAATTTTTTTTCAAGATAAAACAGGCTTGTTTCAATCTGTTTCTTTTCATTGATATCAACATCTGCCATTCCTATCATCTCGGAAATTTCTTCAAGAGAAGCGCCAAACCTTTTACCTCTTAAAATGAGTTTTAGCCGGCCTCTCTCTTTGTGGGTATATATCCGCTGGTTTCCTGTACTTCTTTGCGGGCAAAGAAGGCCCTTTTCTTCATAAAATCTAATGCTTGAAGGGCTGATATCCAGTTCAGAAGCAAGTTCCGATATTGAGTAGCTGTCATTTTTCATATTAATTGTTATAGTTAAAGTTAACTTTAACTTATATTTAATGACTTAAAAATGTCAATAATAAAAAACAAAATTAATCGGGATTATTATAGCCGCATCCATCATATGGGCTGAGAGGGCCGTTCCGGTCAAGGTGTTCCTCGCTTTCATAATATGGAAAATCTTTACACATCCTGGGCCTGACTGCATGAATGGAACATGCAGGTATACCATCAGAATCAATAATGAAATGTTTGCAGGAATAATGATATGGCAGGTCTTCTTCGGGTTTTTCAGATTTAAAAGTCAGCATGGGATATATCAGATAAATTTCAGAAAAATTCGGATCGATAGATTTTGTTTTTTTCCAGTAAAGGTATGCATTTTTTAAAAGTTCAGGAGATTCCGCGAGCATAACATCCTGGCAGCAGTTGCCGCATCTAATACAATCTTTCATATTTGCATCCTGAATTTTTATCAATTAAATATACAATGTCTTTTTGTCAATAAAGGGCTGAACTTTAAATTATATGATATATTCAAATATTTTCTGATATTTTAAAGATTATACCAGAAAAAAGAATTATATTGTCAAGGTGATTTGTTTTTTCTGTTATTCAGGTCAGAGGCATTTTATTAAATTTGAATTATTTATTAGGTATCAGAGCCGCTTTTAAAGGCCCGATAAATAAATAATTGACAACATCGCTGAAAGAATTAAACATCGGACAATCTATATAATAAAGAAAATAAAAAAAATGACCAGAAGTTTTATTTATGAAGTGCAGGGTGGTTGTCTCCGGAGTTCCGGAATTATTTATAAAGGAGGATATTATGAGTTTTAATTTTAATGCGGATAATATATTTGAAATGGCAGAAGAGATCGAGCGCAACGGTTCAAAATTTTATAAAGATGCAGCGGAAAAAATATCTGATGAGGCTCTTAAAAAACTGCTTACATCTCTAAGCGTAATGGAAGTTGCTCACGAGAAAACATTTAAAGAAATGAGGGGCAAGCTCGATAAACAGGAGAAAACCTCAAAGATATTTGATCCATATGATGAGGAAGTTCTCTACCTGCAATCTCTGGCTGAGACTAAAATTTTCTATAAAAAAGAAATTGACCTTTCTTCAGCAAAGGAAGTGCTGCTGGCAGCATTCACAGCTGAAAAGGAATCTATTCTATTCTACCAGGGCATGAAAAATTTTGTTCCGGAGCATATTGGAAAGAAATGGGTTAATAGTATTATTGATGAGGAAAAAAAACATATAATAATGATAAGTGATGAGCTGAAAAAACTGCATAAGTAATTATTTTATAAAAATGCCGGTATTCTCTATGCGAGAAACCGGCAATGCACATTAATGATTGTGATATTATATAAATTTTATTGATTTTGTTTTTAAATTTATTTATTTCCTTTTAAAAAATCCAGATATATTTTAGATGTTTCTACAGGTTTTTCCATCATTGGAAGGTGTCCGCATTCTTTTATTATTGCTGATTTGGAATTCTTTATTTTCTTTTCAAAAACAGGAACAGCTGAAACATGAATGACTCTGTCTGAATCCCCCCAAAGGATTAATGTCGGAGCAGTAATTTTGTCTAATCTGCTTTCGAGATTGGATAAATCATTATTAGAAATGTCGCTGTATATTTTATCGTTAAATGTACCTGCTTTTATTGCCTGCTCTGCCAGATATTTTTTTATTAATGAAGGAATGGGAAACGGTTTAACGAAATTCATTTCCAGTAATTTATCATATCCTTTAACATCTTTGACAACAAGAAAATTCGTACCTTTTTCCAGAAGCAGAGTGCGTTCACTTTTTACCGGAGTTGCAACTCCTGCAGAATCGAATAATGCGAGGGATTTAACCATTTCAGGATAACTTGCAGCGTAGTTTCCTGCAATGCTGCCGCCCATTGAATTTCCGACTATATGAAATTTTTCCAGTTTCAATGCTTTTACGAATAAATTTAATCTTTCAACCTGAGACATTATGTTGTATTTTAAATTTTGCGGTTTCGATGTGTCGCCGAAACCTGGAAGGTCAGGGATAATTACGTGATATTCGGGTGTAAAATATTTTGCAATATACATCCAGTTGTCTTTGTTTCCGCCGAATCCGTGAAGCATAATTACTGTATCACCGGTGCCGCCTTCCGCGTAAACTATTTTGAAATCCGGAATATCGACTGATTTGATTGTAACCTTTGAATCTTTACGCAAGCCGCTCATTGCATTGTTGTATAAAAAAGCCGGTGCAGTAAAATATAATACGGATCCTGTAATAATTAGAATTGCTGCAATTGCGATATAAACTGTTTTTCTTGAAAAATTTCCCATTTTAAAATCTCCTGATTAATCCCTGTTTTTTTAATAAAATTTTGAAACCTTTATTCAGTGCAAAGAAGTATAGAAATTACCATTTAAAAGTCAAAACTAAAATTAATTAAAGTAATTAGTTTATAATTGACACAATGACTGCTTAATTTGTTTTTTAAAGAATGATTAAAGAATTTATAAATAAAATGAAACAAATCGACGCGCAGTTTTTAAAAAAATCCTATTTAAGCCGATTTGGAGAGTTTCTTCCATTGAAATTACTTATTTTTATGGGTGATGGACCTTTCTGGTTATTAATCCTTGGATTAAGTGCGATTCTCGGAATATTTGCAGGACAGGATGCTTTTCTTAAACTCTCTATGCTTATTCTTATGGGTTTCTCTCTCGCGCAGCTGGCTTTTATTCCTTCAAAATTATTTATCAAACGCCGCCGCCCTTATGCAAATATTCAATTGCAGAAAAATATTGGAATAGTAATTGAAAATCGCGATCCGGGTCACGGCTCCAAAGAAATGGAAAGTTTTCCTTCCGGTCATCTCTATTGGACAACTATGAGTGTAATTTTCATATGCTATCAATTCGGTTTTCCCGGAATTATTATCAGCGGCTGGATGATACCTGCCATGTTTTATCTGAGACTGTATCTGGGGGTGCATTATCCAAGCGATGCCCTGGCTGGATTATTAATGGGATCGGCAACAGCATTATTTGCTATATTGATTCTTCCTGCTGCATTTGCTGTACATGAGAGCTTTAAGTCTTTTGAACAGTATCCGGCATTATACCTTGTATTTATACTGTTGTTTATTATTTCAGGTTATCGTTCCTGGCTGAAGAGAGTTTGAGTGGATTGAATTTTCTGGAAATATCTGCCGGATGTTCAGTGATAATTTATTTGAAGAAATAATAGTATAACTTTAACATATAAAAAGCATTTATATCAGCTATTAAACCTTGTTTTTTTATTTAAACTTTGTTTCTATTCTCAAACCTCGTTTTACATATTTATATTCAATTTAATTATTTTGTTTATAAAAAAGCTCTTATTTTGTAATAAATTTAATAATTAATCGTTAAAATGTTCATTTTTATAACTTTTTTATACCGTCTGGACGGTTTTTTATTGACTTTTTTTATCAATCTTCCTATATTGTTATTATAAGTAATGCAATTATAAGAAAAAAATTGGAGGATATATGAAAAGTAAATTGATGGTTGCAGTTTTTATTAGTTTGATCATACCTACTATGGTTTTTGCTTCAGGCAGCGCTCCTAAGTGTGATACCAAATATCCAATCGTGCTTGCGCATGGTATGGGTGCTTCAGCAGTAATAGTTAATATCGTAGATTACTGGTGGGGATTGGAAAGCGCTCTGGAAAATGAAGGCGCAAATGTTTATATTACTTCTGTAAATGGTATGGATTCAACTGCAAATAAAGCAGCTTCTTTCAAACAGCAATTTCTTAATATCCTTGCAATTTCAGGAAAAACAAAGGCTAATATTGTGGGCCATTCACACGGAACTTTATACACAAGATATGCAATAACCAATCTGGGACTTTCTCCAAAAGTTGCTTCATATACAAGTATTTCCGGACCTCATAGAGGAAGCTCAGTTGCAGATTTTATTTTAAACATTGTACCAAAACAAGGCTGGTCTTTAGTCGGCGGAGCTCTTGATTTCGTATATGCATTCGTTTTTGGTGATAAAAATCCGAATTCTCTTCAAAATGGTATTGAAGTAACAAGACCATACATGAATAATATTTTTAATCCAAGTGTTCCGAATATTTCAGGTCTTTATTATCAGAGTTATGCATCAAAAATAAAATATGTTTCAAACAGTATTATACTTGAAGTTCCATGGCTTATCTGTAAAGCTTACGAAGGCGATAATGACGGATTAGTTTCTGTTACATCTGCTAAATGGGGAACTTTTAGAGGCGTTACTGAGGGTGCATGGTGGGCTGGCGGAGTTGATCATTTGAATATAGTAAATCAGCTTTTCGGCGTTACTCCAGGTTTCGATGCTCCACAGTTCTATGTTACACTTGTTGCTGATTTGAAAGCCAAAGGCTATTAAGACTAAATTTTTAATATCGGTTTTAACAAATATATCAGGCTGTATAAAAACAGCCTGATTTTTTATGGAGAATGTATATGTTTAGTATGTCTAAGAAGAATATAATTATTTCAGCTGTAATTCTGGTTTTAATTATTATTACGGTTAATGTAGTTATTAAAATTTTATCCCCGTCTAATACTCCTTACATTTCAGGAGGTTCTGATGAATTAAGTTATTCTGATGTGAGGGAATATTTAAAGAAAGTTGATTTCAGCACACATAAAAGCGATGAGTTTTTCAAAGATAATTTAGTAAATAAATATACTCTTAAATTTTTTAAATATCTTCAGGAATCATTTAAAGATTTAGAAGCTGTAAGAAAATATCTATACAGTTCTATGGAACCTGAAAAAGCAGACAAACTTTTAGAGATATATAAGAAATATCTGGATTACGAAAAGAGACTCGCAGCAGAGATTAATAATCTTAAAGATCTGAAAACGACTGAAGACTTTTTAGGTGTGCTTGCAAAAATGAGAAAGATGCAGGTTGAGACTTTCGGCGAAAAAGATGCAGATATGCTTTTCGGAGCATCGCTCAAGTCTCAGGAATATCCGATAAGAAGGGCCGGGATTGTGAGTGATCAGAACCTTTATGGCAGGGAAAAAGAGGAAAAAATAAAGCAGCTGAATAAAGATATGTGGGGAAATGATACTGATGAAGTGGAAAAAAACAGAAAGCCATATGCCCGCTACACTGAAAAAATAGAAACCTACTCAAAAGATTTAAAAGAAATGTCTGAGGCTGATAAAAGCATTAAAATAAAACAATTCCGCGAAGAAACTTTTACTCCTGATGTAGTTCAGAGACTTGAAGAAGTTGATAAAACCATGGATGCAGAGAAACAGAAAGAACAGGCATATGCTGCTGCATACAAGGAAATCCAAAATGACAAAGAGCTGAACGAAGACCAGAAGAAAGAGAAAATTTTAAATCTTCAAAACAGCACTTTTGGCGAAGAGGCCGATTCTTTCAGAAGAAGAGAGGATATGGAAAAGCAGAAAATTGAAATGATGAATAAATATAAACCTAATTAAAAATTTATTTTTTAGATTTTAACTGAAGAGCTAAAGATATAATTATTATTAATAAAGAAACAACTATAATCCAGTCTCCTGCTTTCGAATAAAAAGATGGTATCTTCATTATTTTTATTGAGGATACTATCTTATCTCTTTTGTTTAACTCAGCTGAGCTTAGAACTTCTCCAGATGGAGATATAATTGCAGAAATTCCGCTGTTAGATGCTCGTAAAACATAGAATCTGTTTTCTACAGCACGAGCAATTGTGGAATACAGCTGCATATAAGGTTCATACGTATTGCCAAACCAGGAATCGTTCGCTACATTTATTAAAACTTCAGCTCCGAGATTTTTAATTTTTCTGACATATTCAGGATAAATAGTTTCAAAGCATATTGTATAGCCGAAAATACCTGAATCATTTTTATATATAGATCTTGTTTTGCCTGTATTGAAAACAGCAGGAGAATCCATAAAATTTCCTGATGACATCCCTGAAAGGGAAGTCTCTGTAAACGGGAAAAGAATTTTTTTGTCATAAATGTAGCCGAGTCCGTTTTTATCTGCTGTGAATATAGAATTGTAGATGATCTTTTTTGTGTCATATCTGGTTGCGCCTGAAATAAATATCTGATTATTTTTTAGAAGCGATGACATGCCGGATATGATTTCCAGATTGTTTGTATCACTTGAGTTTAAAACGGTTTCAGGCCAAACGATTATATCTGCTTTTCCGATAATCTGCTTTGTCATATTGATATATGTATTGATGACTGCGGCTGTATTTTTTGAATCCCACTTTTCCTTTGAACTGAAATTGCCCTGAATTACTGCAGCTTTAATTACGTTTTTATCCGGCGATTGGATCAAGCGGTTAATGCTTTGTATCCTTAAATTGCCGTATATAGCTGCTGAAATTATTATAAAAAAAATAATTAAAGATGAAAATTTTAAATTTTCTTTTTTATTAATTAGTATTCCGGTAAGCAGTAAATTTATCAGAACTATTATAAAAGTAACTCCGAAAATTCCTGAAATATCGCTGAACTGTATAAATATATTCGATGTTTGCGAATATCCTGCATAGCCCCATGGAAGAAAAAACGGTGTTATGTTCATAGTGTAATCAACGAGAATCCAGAGAGAAGCAGCAATAAAAGGAAACCATATATTCTTTTTATCAAAAAAATAAATGAATGAAATTCCGAATACTCCATATATTATTGCATAAGGAATGTACACAGAAACAAATATCAGCAGTGTAGAAAATATTATGCTGAATTCATATTCAGTAACGAGCGCATAATATAACGGGATTGAGAATAAAATTGATAATGAAATCCCCCATATTGCTCCTGTAAGAGCGGCTTTTTTAATTGAACCGGTTTTTGAAAGAGCATAGAAAAATGGAACTAATGATAAAAAAGCTGTGTATCCGTGAACGGCCGGCGTGAATGAAAGAAAAAATATTATAGCAGATATCACAGTTAAGATATATCCTGTAATAGTACTGTAAATTATTTTTTCAAATATTTTGTTTTTCAGGTTATATATCAATTTCCATGCCTGGAGTTGCATAATGGATTCTATTATTATTGCTTATTTTATTATATTTCAAATGAGTTCCGTAAAAAATAGTTCCTGTATCAATGCATTTAAAACCTTTCCCGATAAGTTCATGTTCTGCAAGATGGACCGGTACAGGATCATCAATCTCGCCATTTAAATCAACAATAACTTTTTTTGGATTTTTGCTTAAAAGGCCGGCTACACTTTCAGACCATTTAGTATCAGAAATATAAGCAAAGATGTTTTTATTGTTTTTCTTTAAAATGAATGCATAGGTTTCTTCATAATGATCCATTAAATACAATTCTGCAGTAGAATTATGCATTTGAACTTCTTTCAAACTGGATATATTTATAAAATCAATATTATCTTCAATCCATTTTAATGCAGGGTGTTCTGCTGAGAGAGCCATTGTTGTAAGATCCATTAAAAAAATCTTTCCTTTTTGAGGTGCATATAATTTTATCTTTTTCTGTTTTCCGGATTTGATGGAATTCAGATAAAAACGAAGGATCATAAATGGAAATCCAAAACAATGATCTCCATGCATGTGGGATATAAAAATTTCTCCAATGGAATCAATTTGAATATTCTCTCTTGCGAGAGAAAGCATTATATCCGGAGGTGTTTCAACGAGTAATTTTTTGTCAATTATAAATGCATTGTAGGGAAGTCCGTCATTAATGGCTCCGCCATTACCCAGAATTTTTATTTTCATTTAAAATATTCCCGGATACAGGTCAATTCATTATGTTTCAATTTTTTACAAACCATTCAACAGGCCTTCTGATTGAAACAGGATCAGGATACGAGTTAAGATATCCAACTCGCAGAATAAACTGAGGAATCACACCTGGCCTGTGCATGGCAGTCATCTGATCTCTCCATTTTTTTTCTTCAAGTATCTGGGTCATGGGATGCAGTCCAATATTCATTTCTCTAACAGATAAGGCAAGTCTCTGGAACAGCCTTCCGGTATCGAGCAAATCAGTTACTTTGCTGCTTTTACTTGTTATTATTATCCATCCTGCTCCTTCTCTTGCAGATTTGGAATATACATCAATACCCTGTTCACGGAATGATTTACCCATAACATCTTTTTTATTCATGAAATTTCTTACGTACCATCCGGCAATACCATTTATTTCCATTCCTTCCGCTGTTAATCCATATCCGTATTTTTCCGCATCATCTTTTTTAAATCTAATGCATTCCGCCAGCTCCTTCTGTGCATCATCTCTCCATGTCTGGTGAGTGTATGATTCTATTGTCCAGTCTGTGAGGCATTGAGAATGATTTTTGCTTCTCGGGAAATAAAAAATACGGCCTGGCCCATTAGCTGAAATTTTTTTAATATCATCAGCCTTTAGCTCGTGAGAAAGTAAACCTTTTTTAACAGTTCTTCTTAATGAGATTTTTTTTAGATCGAAACTTCCTGTTCTGGTTTTTTTTAATTTAATGTTTGCAATGTCAGAATCGAGTGAACTTTTTGCTATTGCCTGAACTTCTGCTTCATAACCAAATGATGAAGCTGCTGAACAGAAATTTTCAATAAATGCTCCTATCGCTAACAACGCCTCTCTATTCTCCTGATCAACAGCAGTCAGCCATCTGTCTTTATCGGAGCCGATAATAAATTCATTTTGTGATTTTACTTTAACAAACCATGGCTGCATATTGTGACCGCTTGGAGCAAGTGAGGCGTATTTTAATATTTCAAAAACATCATCAGTGATTCTGCTGTTTTTCCCGGAATTTTTATTCATTTTCTCAAAATCATTTCTGACCGGTCCTCCACACGAGGTTAATAATCCTGCAGCGCCTGCAGCTATTATTCCTGATCCGCTTATCTGAAGAATTTGCCGTCTTGTGAGTTTTGATCCGGTATTCATTGAAATCACCTTTTCTTAGTTTATTATTAAAAGCTGAATCTTATTTCATAACTGCATTTACCGGTATCCCGCATGAGGCAGCCTTTAATCTCAGGTACAATTTTGAATTTTACTCCAAGTACCGTAAGCCATGCAGCAATCCGTTCAACAACAGCACACTGGTATCCTTCGGCCATTCCTGCTTTTTTCAGTCCTTCATATGCGAAGCATTCTGTGAATCCGCCTTTCATGATATTGCCTCCAGGGAACTCAATCAGGGCTTTCATGAAATCCGGCTTTATAAGGTAAAATGCGCTATTGAAGACCTCAGCCAGATCTTCGTAGGATGTGATTGGTGTTTTTTCCCTTCCGAGAATTTTCAGTATTCTCTGCATTTCGATCGTTGACATGGCCTTAACTGCAGCAGAGTTGATCCGGGTTGCAGCTTCCATGCCGAATTCGTTTTTGCAGAAATACAGCCACATGGCATCATGTGTGATCCAGTTCTTCGAAAAAAATTCTCTAATGGATGGTTTGTCCATTGTATCGAGAACGTCCATATCATGCTCCTGCTGATTATTTTTGTTATAGTTACTATTCCATAATGCCGCTTTTATCAGGTTTATGTCATCTGCAATATTAACCTAGAAAGCTCGAATGGCACGCACACGGAAAGGATCGCCCTCATATTCCTGTCTGGAATAGGTGCTGTACTGTGTACCATCTTGAAAATCCTGAACCCATCCGGATCCGGTGCTTAATAATTTGCCTTTTGACGAACTCCAATAGAGCTGTTTCGCAAATCCACCAACACCGGCTTTATGAAGATTTATATACATTAAATTAAGTTCATCCTTTGAAGGCAGAAACCAGTCATCTTTTCCTCCGCCTCTGTAATCAACGCATATTTTCGCAGCATAACTGCCATTTCCAAAAGCTTCTATTATTTTTTGAGTATTCGATTCACCAAAGCCTAGTCTGTCATCAATTTCATTGAATTTATCAAATCCTCCAATTCCTTTTTTCCATTTTATATCATTACTCTGGTCAACAGGAGCTGCTTCCAGATATCTCCATCCATCAGAATAACTTCCTTTGTTATAAAAAATCCATCCGCCTGCCGGACCACGCTCGCCAATTCTATTACCTTCACCTTCTTTATCTGTATCCCTGACAGCACGAACGGCACGTGTACGGAAGCTTAAGGCATTATAAGTAGCAACAGAATCGTTGCTTTCCTGTTTTCCGTTGCTGAAATCCTGGAACCACGCGTTATTGGCACTGCTTTCGGACGAACTCCAGTACAGGCTGTTAACTAATCCGCCAACACCGGCTTTTCGCAAATTATTATACATTAAATTAAGTTCATCTTTTGAAGGCAGGAACCAGTCAGTTTTCCCGCCGCCTTTATAATCAGCACATATTTTTGCAGCATAATATCCATCACCTTGTGTTTTAATTATTTTTTGAGTATTTAATCTTCCTGTACCGATTTTGCTGTCAATTGATCCGGTTTGCCCAGCTTTTTTAATCCATTTTATGTCGCTGCTCTGGTCTGTATATGCTGCTTCCAGATATCTCCAGCCGTCAGAAAAATTGCCTTTATCGTAAAAAATCCATCCGCCTGAAGGACCGCGGTCACCTATTTTGTATATTTTAGTTTGAGCAACAACAGCTGCAGTATCTTCTATCCCATCTTTAAAACGAAATACAGGCATTCCTTTTCTGGCTTTTGCCCATAGCATATAGTTTTTTCCTTCAGGCTTACATTTGGCTGTTGTCATCATAGGAAAAGAAGCCCGTAAAAGAACAACCTTGCCTTCAATTCTCATGTACAGCAGATCGCCCATCTTTATATCTGAAGAGGCTTTAGGAGAACTGACTATCAATTCACCGGTTTTTGTATCAAATTTATAAACATCTGCTATTTTAATTCCTTCAGTTTGAGGAAGTAATATTCCGGCTGCAAAAATGCTTAAAATTGCTATTATTAAAGATACATTTTTTCTCATAATTAGATACCTATCCTATATAAATTGAATTATTCAGTATTGCATAGGAGCTTATAAGAGTAATAATTAAAAATATTATAAGAGATTTAGTATTTTTCAACTACAAATTATATCATTTAATCAGGAAATTGCAAGAAAATTATACACAAGATGGCATGTGAAGGAGAATAAAAATTGGAGATGAATTAGAATAAATTAGTTTAATTAATTTTTTATTAAAAGATATTTTATAGGTATATTATATTTTAATTGAAAAATCTTTTCGTCCGAAAAAAATACTCACAGCGCTTAATAGAATAAAAACAGAACCTAGCATTAGAAAACCGTAACCCAGCGAATAGCTGTCGGTTAACAGACCGAATAGCGGAGAAAGGATAATGAAAAGTATTCTACCAAACATGCTTCCTGTTGAAAGAACTGTAGCCCGTTTGTCTGATTCAATTAAATTGTTGAGCTCGTTCATGAAAAATGGAAATGAAAATCCCCAGACAAAAGAATGAGCAAATACGCAAATTAAAACAAATGGCGAATTGGATATTCCGACTAAAAACATTGTTAAAGGAATTACCGCAAGGATAAGATAGGAATTTTTTTTACCAATAGCAGTACTTATCTTATGAGATGTCATGGCTCCTGATGCTGAAATCAGCTGGAACAGTGCAAACCCGATTCCGTTTATCATTACAGATAAATTCTGTTTTTCCATTATCATAAGATAACCCCAGATTGCAGTTATTCCGGTATGAAGAACAACTGAAGAAAGGATCAATATAGATAAAATTTTAGTATGGCCTAAACTGTATTTCACGATAAAAATAATATCTTTTACGGGATTTTCACTTTTTCTTTTTATCGTTTCCGGCTCAATAAAAGTTAAAGCAGTAATAAACATCAATAGCCCTGTGATTATGTTTATATAAAAAGGCAGTTTTAAAAATACACCTGCGAGTATCCCGCCGAGCACTGATGCAGCTGCTGTTCCTATCCTTGTAAATGACTCTGCATTACCTTCTACTTTATGATATGCTTTCTCGTCATTTATCTGAAGGAGTGAATCATAGATAAGTGCAGATTCCGTTCCGGAACACATGGCAAAGCCTATACCAAGAATTGCCTCAGCTATTGCAAATTCAAAAAAAGAATTGCCTATGGAATAAACACTCAGTCCAAGAGGAAGACAGAATGCGCCGATTATCAATGTAAGTTTTCTGCCGATTGCATCGGAAAAATATCCGGAAGGTATTTCGAACAGAAGAAGTGATGCTGAGAAGATGGCTTGAATTAATAATATCTCGGTATTTGAAAGATGAAATGATTTATAAAAAGGAATCAGCATGGGCATAATAAGCCAGAAATCTCTTAGAAATCTGAAAAAATACATTTTGAATATATTATGCTCTATGTTTTTCATGATAAATTTTTTTATTAACCTGTAAAAATTATATTAAAAACTCCAGGTAGTTTAATAATTCTATTACTTTGGATGATGCAGCCGGACATAATCAAAAAATCAAATACAAAATAAAGTATTAGCGAGAAGGGAAGGCGGATGTTATGTCAATCAAAGTTCCTGCTTTTAAAAATCCATTATAATTTCATACATGCTGTTGCTTAGTTTTTTATTCATATGGGGGAAAGCTTTAGTAAAAATACTGTTCATCGCTCTGTTCTCGGCAAGCATGTCTGCTGTGAAACCGATAATGCCGTCTTTTTTTGCAATTCTCGAAAGAACAGAGAGGAGCATGGACGCGATTCCCTGGTTCTGAAAATCATCCCTGACGCTGAACGCAACATCAGCGCGGTGATCGTTTTTATTTATTTTATATTGGCCGATGCCGACAACCGTTTCCCTGCCTTCATTTTCAGTAATTGCCAGCATAACCAGCTGGTTAGAGTAGTCATTGACGACAAATTCAGCCATGAATTTATGAGAAAGAAATTTTTTTGCTGATATAAACCGGCGATAGATGCTCTTATCAGACTGTGAATAAAAAAATTTTTTAAGAAGGTCTTCATCTGAAATCTTTGAGGGCCGTATGAAGATAGGGAGACCGCTTTTTGTCGTACTATAGTGTTCCAGATGTTTCGGGTATTCGCCTGCCATGCCCGGGATATATTTCTGGTCTCCGGGTATAGAGTTGATTTTTTTAGCCTCATCGAAGAGCCATTCCCTGAAATCAGGATGAGCTATGCTTATAAGCGAAATAGCGCGTTCGCGGATATTTTTCCCATAGAGGTGGGCTATTCCATATTCGGTTACCACATAATGAACATCGCCTCTGTTGAGTGTGACACCCGTGCCCTGCAACAGCTGAGGTATTATTCGCGAATGAATCCCGTCATTCGATGTTGATCTCATCGCAAGTATTGATTTTCCTCCGGGAGCTAAAATTGCGCCTCTCATGAAATCTGCCTGGCCGCCGATGCCGCTATGATACAGGCTGCCGATAGATTCTGATGTCGCCTGTCCGGTCAGGTCTATCTGGAGACTCGAGTTGATTGCAGTCATATTATGCTGTGCCATAATATTTTTGATATTATTGGTGTAATCTACCTGCATGAAGCGTATGTCAGGATGTTTGTGTATCGAATGGTATGTGCTGCGCTTTCCCATACAAAATGAGGCTATTGTTTTGCCGTGGTCAAGTGTCTTCCGGGAATTGTTGATCACGCCTGATGTCATCAGATTCACAATACCGTCAGTAAGAAGTTCGGTATGGATTCCAAGATCGTTTTTATCACCCAGGCCCCTGAGTATGGCATTCGGCATGCTTCCGTATCCGACCTGAAGGGTATCGCCATCTTTAACCAGGCGGGCTATGTGTTTAGCTATTATTTTTGATATGGAGTCAGGTACTTCAACTGAATATTCAATAAGAGGTTCGTTCTTTGATATTATAAAATTTACATCTTTCAAATTAATGAATGAATCGCCAAACACAACAGGCATGTGTTTATTGACCTGAGCTATTACAAGTTTCGCATTTTTAACAGCTGCTTTTACAATATCAACACTGATGCCGAGGCTCAGGTTGCCGTCTTTGTCAGGCATAGAGGTTTGTATCAGGGCGACATCAATATGCACAACACCACGGTTGAAAAGATCCGGAACCTGAGAAAGAAAAATCGGTGTATAGTCAGCACGGCCGCTGTTTACCGCATCACGGGAGTTACTGCTGATAAAAAATGAATTATGGGCAAAGTTGCGTTCGTAATCCTGATTTGTAAATGGCGCTACACCGAGAGTCCATACCTGGATGACATCAGTACCGTAAAGATTGTGGGTGGCAGTATCAATGTATCCGGTCAGAGCATTCAGCAGATATTGCGGCTCAGCACATGCGGAGCCTACAAAAATGCAGCTTCCCTTCTGAATGGAGTTGAATATCGCAGCTTCAGCAGGAAATTTTTCAGGAAATTTTTTTGTAAAATATTCAAGATAGTCCGAATCGGTCATAATTATATTCCTGGTTTAAATAATATGAATATTTTTAATCAGCCTGCTGCTTGAGAATATTGCAACAAATATTTATATATTTAATTTATGAAGAAATCTAATTGAAGCTTTTAGAGTTTATCTTAAAGACTGAAATTAAACAGACATATACATTCGGCAGTGTGTTAATAATCAGCTTCAGATCTGTTTAAAAATGAATATTTTTTACATTTCGGAAATCGGCACAATAGATGTACGGTTGGCAAGGTAGCTTTCTATAAGAAAAATCGCAAGCGCAATCCAGACAATGCCGAAACCAATGAGCTGATCATTGCTGAATGGCTCCTTATATATAAATATGCCTATAATAAATTGAATTGTAGGTGCAATATACTGAAGCAGACCCACGAT
This sequence comes from uncultured Leptospirales bacterium, assembly GCA_964392365.1. Taxonomy (GTDB): domain Bacteria; phylum Spirochaetota; class UBA4802; order UBA4802; family UBA5550; genus CAYMPH01. The sequence goes on along the minus strand of CAYMPH010000013.1, from coordinate 45,012 downwards.
CCACAGAGGAATGGACCGCGCAGCAGACGCAAACATGAGAAGCGGTATTACTGTAATAAATCCTGCACCTGCCATCAGTATATCAGGGATGATTCCTGTGTGCAGAAATCCTGCAGTGCTGTTTATCTCTGAGAAAATAAGGAATGCAAGAGCAGGTATAAAAAGAGCACTGGTTTCAATAGTTAGACCATAAAGCGAACCGAGAGGAGAAATTTTTTTTACAAGGCCATATAGTCCGAATGAAAAAGCCAGAGTAAGAGCAATATAGGGCAGCCGGCCATATGCATAGGTGAGATAACCAACACCAAGAGCAGCAAGAATCACAGGAACCCACTGTGCAATGCGCAGCCGTTCTTTCAGGAAAATAATACCCAGAAGCATGCTTATTAACGGATTGATAAAATATCCAAGACTTGTTTCAATGATAAAATTCGCATTCACAGCCCAGATATACACTAGCCAGTTTATGGCGATGAGAATTGCTGCAATTGCATAAATGCAGATTACTCTGGTGTTTATGGTTTTGCGGAATTCATTCCATTGGCCTGTACAGACAATAAAAATAATCAGCATAATACATGACCATGTAATCCTGTGTCCGATCAGCTGGGTTGCGGGAATTTGATGAAGAAATTTCCAGTAAATAGGAAAAAATCCCCATATAGCATACGCGCCAATACCGTATAGAATTCCTTTATTCATTTATTTTCCATTGGATTGATTTTAAATTAATTTAAAATATGCTGTTTCTTCCATATATATATATATTAAAAGACAAAGAGTATTTTATATATATAAAATCAAGGCTTTCTTAATAAGTCATTTATGGAAAAAAGCAGTATATTACTGGAGTAGATGCGGTGTGTGCAAAATGCCGTTTATTTCTGGTATGATTTTAAAATTTTCTGATTATAAAAAAAATTATGAGACGGCAGATAATTACCGTCTCATATTCGGAATGTTCATTTAAGGTTTTATATAATCTCTTGTCTTCAGGTAAACACCATTACTCCATGTGCTTGCAATGTGTCCCCAGCAGCCGATATTCATCGAATAACCCATATTTGCGCTGGAATTGGGAAGTACCACTTCATCACATGATGACCATAATGACAAACCAGGGCAATATCCGTCTATTGATTTGAGCAGGGTTGAACCCGGACGCATATCTACTGCTGCCTGTGTAAAAGGTTCCAGATAAGCCCATGTGGTTCCTCTGTGAGGAGTTGCTACATATACAACCTGATTAACTTTGCCTGCTCCTCCTAAATATTTCATATAATAACGTGCAACTAGTCCGCCCATTGAATGACAAACCAGATCAACCTTCGTTTTGCCTGTTTTTGCAAGACAATCATCAACTTTTGCTTTAAGAATATTTGCAGATGCTGCTACTCCTGGAAGAGTATTGTATGTGTAATAATATAAATAATTCGATGGATAGCCATCAGCTTTAAACCATGAAATCATTTGCGAAAAATTGACTATAGTGCTGCCGCTGTAACCGTGAACAAAAACAACCGGATCAAGAGCAGAAGCTGGTGATGAATAAAGAAATACAACTGTTGAGATAAGTAATAAGAATTTTTTCATTTATAAGCCTCCTGGTTTGAAATAAATATTGTAATTAAGATGGTAATAAAAAATTTATTGAACTATTATAAATTTATAAGTTCCTGTCTGTATTTTGATATTATAATGTTAAGCTCTTCGATCTGCTTTTTATTCTGTTCAATACGCGAATAATGACCCGGTTCGCTTTCTGTATCAATATAAACTACAGTGTTATTTTCAGTGCCTGCTGCAGCAGCTAGTTCGTTGTTCGTTCCTTCCATTATATCAAGCTGGTTTTTCATGCCTTCCTGAATTTCCTTGTTTTCTGCGGTTTCGATTTTTGATTTAACAGTCTCAATTGAATTTTTAAGTATATCATTATATTTACTGATCATTTCGTTTCTTTCATTTAATAATTTTATTTTTAATTCCAGAAACTGTTTTTTTTCAGATGCAGAAGCTGATCCGCTATTTACCTTAATGCAGTATGATTTAAGCTGCTCAAGAATTTTTTTCTGCTCAAAAATATCTTCGCTCATCAGTTTGGGGGAAATCCATATATCCGCAGGAAGATTATCATTATTGCAGATTTCCTGTGAGAGGTTATTTATCTCCTCCACTACTTTGCTCGTTCCGCTTCCATCATCTTCAATTTCAGGGTTTTTAAGTGATGCGAAAAATGATCTTAAAAGATCAGTTACATTTGCATTTTCAGAAGTCTGGCTTTCGTGAGAATTATTTTTATTATAAGATATTCCTGATATAGCCTGATTATTGCTTGAATTGCTGCTGGAATTTTTTTTCGGAACTGCAAGATAAATTCCAATAGATAATATAGCTAACAGAATAAAATATGTTGTGAAATTGTGCTTAGAGCATTTTTTAACTGAATTATTTTTATTAAGATTGGAACTTCTTTGAGACGGCAGTATATTGCCGTCTCTCGGAATTTGTGAATTTTTATTAATAACTGATTCAGATTTTATTGATTTATTCATATCAAATATCAAGGTTTAATATAATCTCTTGTCTTAACATATACGTCCCAGCTCCATGTGCTTGCAATATGTCCCCAGCATCCGATATTCATTGCATAACCCATATTTGCGCTTGAATTAGGAAGAACAATCTCATCGCATGATGACCAGAGTGATAAACCCGGGCAATATCCGTTTATTGAATTTAAAACAGAAGATCCCGGACGCATATCTTTGGCAGCCTGAGTAATAAAATCAACATAAGCCCAAGTGGTTCCTCTGTGAGGAGTTGCTACATAAACAACCTGATTAACTTTACTTGCTCCGCCTAAATATTTCATATAATAACGCGCAACCAAACCACCCATAGAATGGCATACAAGGTCAACCTTGGTCTTGCCTGTTCTTGCAAGTGCTTCATTTACTTTTGTCTGCAGAATTTTTGCTGATGCTACAACGCCTGGTAATGTATTATATGTATAATAATTAAGATAACTTGAAGGATAACCGTCAGCTTTAAACCATGAAATCATTTGCGAAAAATTGACTATAGTGCTGCCGCTGTAACCGTGAACAAAAACTACTGGATCAAGAGCAAAAGCAGGTGCGGAATAAAGAAGTGCGACTGTTGATAATGCTATTAAGATTTTTTTCATTTAGAGACCTCCAATTTAAATATTATACTGTATCTTTATATTTTATACAGAAACCGTCCGGACGGTACGTGAATGAAAATTAGCACAATAATTTAATTCTGTCTTCTCATAGGAAGATGTCTTGATTTGATATAGAATTATTTCTATAATAACAGTCCGGAGGAATCATTTTTTAATCTTGAATCGTAGTTTTCAGGGATTTATTGCATTTAATATGCTGAAAAAGGCTGTTACAGTTGAGTAAATCCATTGAATTGTTATTGGAATATATATAAAACAGGTATTATTGTTCAATTTTAATATTTATTTATCTGTCTTACCGGCTGATTTTTTTAAATAATAAAAAAAAGCGCCTGAATATTCGCAGGCGCTTAATTACTGATTATTTATTATTAAATTTATTTTTTGTAAAGGCTTTCAATCTCTTCAGGATATTTTTCTGTAATGACTCTTCGCTTTAGTTTCATTGTCTGGGTCATCATTCCGTTTTCAAGAGTGAATGCTTCTGTTAGGAACAAGAATTTTCTTGGAATTTCATATCCGCCATATTTAAGTTTAAGTGCATCAATGATTTCAGTAGTTATCATTTTCTGGATGTCTTCTCTTGCAACAAGAGCTTTTATATCTCCGGGAATTTTATTCTTTTTCGCATAATTCTCTACTGCAATGAAGTCAGGCACTATCAGACAAACATTGTATTCTCTTCCGGCGCCGTATATCAGCGCATTCTGAACAAAATGGTTAAGGCAGATATCTTCTTCAAGAGCTGCAGGGAAAACGTATTTTCCGTTTTCAAGCTTGTACTGCTCTTTTATACGGCCGGTTATCCACATGAAACCGTCTTCATCTATACGGCCTCTATCTCCTGTTCTTACTCCGCCGTCTTTAGTCATGACTTCTTTTGTTGCCTGCGGTTTTTTATGATAGCCCTTCATTACATTTGGTCCATATACAACGATTTCGCCATCTACTGCATCCTTGGAAACCACAGATTTATCTATAACAACGGTTACCTTGTCTATAACTCTTCCAACGCTGCCTATTTTATAGGCCGAAGGGGAATTGCATGTGATACCGGGTGAAGTTTCTGACAGTCCATATACATCATATAGAGGAATGCCTATATCAAAAAAGAATTTTGAAATATCCGGATTCATTGCAGCGCTTCCTGTAACAGCTCCTTCAAGTCTTCCTCCGAACAGGTCGCGGACTTTCTGGAATACTATTTTGTCGACCAGTTTGAATTTAAATTCAGCAATACGGCTTCTTTTTCCCTGCTCTGCAAGGCGTCGGATTTCTTTTGATGCATTAACGCCCGCATCGAAAAGTTTCTTTTTAACTCCGCCCGCATCGTTTACCCTGGTTACAATTGTATCATAAACCTTGTTGAAAATTCGAGGTACTGCTATAAGAAAAGTTGGCCTGATTTTAGACATGTCTTCAACAACAGTATTGGTGCTTTCCATGAAACCAAGAGAACCTCCAATAGCTGTAAAAGAATGCATTTCTCCAAGTCCGAAGCAATGTGCCCAAGGTAGAATTGACAGTGTGCGGTCTTGCGGATTCCACTGAGGATAAGATACAAATCTTGCATGGTGATTGCTTGTCCAGTTTCCATGTGTGAGAAGAACACCTTTCGGATCGCCGGTTGTTCCTGATGTGTAAACAAGAACAGCAACTTCATCAGGTTTAGGGTAAATTGACTTAACTTTCTTTTTTGCTCCGATCTTTTCAAGTTCGGACATTGTGTCTTTTCCTTCACCCTTCATCTGGATAATTTTTTTCAGTGTTGGAATTTTTTTAGGAAAATTTTTAACTTTTTCATATATTTCAGGCTTAGAAACAAAAAGAACTTTTACTGCGCTGTCTTTTATGATATATTCCCAGACCTGTGACAATTCTGCTTCATACATAGGTACATACATTGCTCCGAGCCCGAGAACTGCATAGTGTCCAACTGCCCAGTCAACGCTGTTATTGGATATGATTCCTACTCCATCGCCTTTTTTTACTCCTATACTTGCTAAGCCGCTTCTCAGGTTGTCGATTCGAACACCCATTTCACGATATGTGATCCATTCGTATTCGCCCTGTGCATTTTTCGTTCCAAGGCATGGATTATCCGGAAATTTTTTGATACTGTTTTCAAAAAGTTCTACTAAATTGTCGGGTTTTGTTAGAGTGTACTTTTTTGCCATAGTGGTTATCCCTCTTTTTTTTATTATTTTATTATAAAATTACTCTATTGAGTTGTTTTTAATTAACTATTTATTGGTAACCTTTAGATGTTTTTTACATTATAGATCATGGAGTCAATCATTTTTCATTAAAATGCCGAAAAAGAAAAAAAGCAGTATCTTTTAAACAAAAATACATTTATGTTAATCTTGAATATGGATTTTTTTTTATTGCATTCTGAATATGCGAAATATTTTTTATCTTTTCAGCTTCAATGTTGTAATAAAATGCAAAAAAGGATAAACAATGTCATATTTAAATGAATATTCAGAGAAATTAACAACTGCGGCAAATGCAGTCAGCCGGATAAAATCCGGTGATGTGGTGGATTACGGCTCATTCAACGGAAAACCTGTTATGTGTGATATCGCCCTGGCAGCAAGAGCTGAAAATTTAAAAGATGTGCAGGTTTATGCAACAACTACAGTTCCTCCGGTTCCTGAGGTCTCCAAGCATCCTCAGAGCTTTTCTTATGTTGACTGGCACTGGACTAAGCTGACAAGAATGCTTCAGTTCGTTGGGCAGCCGTTTTACTCTCCGATTCTTTATCAGCGTGCGCCATTTTATCATAGAAACAGCAAGCCGAGGTCATACCGTTCGGTTTATTACAATGAGGGAGCAATTGCAAAAGATGTCAGGGTCTATGCAATTCTTCAGGCCGGTCCAATGGATCAGTATGGTTATTTTAATTTCGGTCCGCAGTGTTCCCATTCGTGCGCCTGCGTTGATACAGCGGATGTAGTAATAGTTGAAGTTAATAAAAATCAGCCGAGATGTCTCGGAGTGGAAAACGCTGTGCATATTTCAAAGATCAGCCATATTGTTGAAGCGCCTGAAACCCAGCAGCTTTTTTATATGCCGTCTGATCCTCATACAGAGGTTGATAAGCAGATTGCCAATCATATTATGATGCATATAAATGACGGATGCTGCATTCAGCTTGGAATAGGGGGTATGCCGAATCTCGTGGGTGAAATGATAGCCGAGTCAGATTTAAAAAATCTTGGAGGGCATACTGAAATGTTTGTTGATGCGTTCGTGAAAATGATCGCTTCAGGAAAGATGAACGGCAGCAGGAAGAATATTGATCACGATCTATGCGCATATACTTTTGCACTTGGAAGTAAAACCATGTATGATTTCATGGACGATAATCCCGGGCTTATTGCTTATCCTGTTGATTATACCAACAATGAAAGCGTAATCAGCGAAATAGATAATTTTGTCAGCGTCAATAATGCGCTTCAGGTAGATCTCTTCTCTCAGGTTAATGCAGAGAGTCTTGTAATTAATGGAGTCCCGCAGCAGATTTCCGGTAATGGGGGAATGCTTGATTTTGTAATGGGATCTTTCCGTTCCCACAGGGGAAGAAGCTTTATATGCCTTTCATCTACATACAAAGATTCCGAAGGAAAAATCCAGTCAAGGATAGTTCCGAGTTTCGAACCCGGGACAATTGTTACTGTTCCGCGTCAGGCTGTTGATTTTATTGTTACGGAATTCGGAGCAGTCCGCCTTGCTGCTTGTCCGACATGGATGCGTGCGGAAAAACTGATCAGCATTGCTCATCCGGATTATAGAGATAATTTAATCAAGTCAGCAGAAAAGATGAATATATGGCGCAGGACAAATAAAATAATGTAGCAACCCGGATGATCCCGATTTTATTCAAGGAGATCTTTCCAGTCGGGATCATCATTTAACATTTTTTTAAGCCAGCTGAAAATAGTTATGCCCTGTATTTTATAGGAATATTTTCCCGGTGCATTAACTACGCAATGAATATCCGAGTCTATAAAAAAACGCTTAAATCTCTCAGGATGTTTCTTCTGTATTTCACCGGAAGTTGATGTCAGAAGATTTTTATATGCATCCGGTGTCTCGGGCGTGTTCATTTTCAGGTAATAATTTCCAACAGTGCTGTCATTGTATGACGAAAAGAGTCCTATCTTTACATTAGGATCTCTTTCCAGAATCCAGTCGTATAGATATATTAAATGCTCATCGCAGTTCGTGCAGCTTTTTGGAAAAAAAGAAATATATTTCCAGGCCTTTTCGATTTTTTCCTTCATGCCGTTATTCTGGTTCCACAGACCCGGTCCGGAATCATTAAAGATATATAAAGCTGAATCAGGGAATAAACTCCTTATTAAAAGATATGCCGTGAATGTCCCGTAACCGCCTGCGCTGGATCCTGTAATTAATATTTTTTTAGGATTTGGGTTTATTTTTTTCATTAATGAAACTCCGGCTGTTGTGAGTTTCAAGCCCTGATGGTTATGAACCTTTCCGTCGTAATTGATTACATTGTCCCCCATGTGAACGCTGCCGTCGCAATATGGTACGTGAATTACGCTCCAGCCGTTAAAAGGAAAACCGGCTGTGTCTTTCCACCCTTTAGGCAGTTTAGCGTATTTCATGCAAGCGTCATTACCCTCCCAGCATGCGCCTCCGCCTGACATGAAAAAAATAATGTTTTCTGTATCTTTTTTCTTCTTATAAGCAATATGGAAATCTTCCTCAAAAATACATTTGCATACTGACTTGTTATATTTGTATATTATCCATGATGGATCTGACGCCATTGCAGAAAAGCCGGAGTGTGGAACACTGTCAATGTACCTGTCAATGTTAAGTGCTTTAAGCTCTTCAGTTAAAGTCAATGGCTGTAAAGGCAATGACTGACTTGAAGCCGGCTTGCCGCATGAAGGGAAAAATAATATAACTGATAGTATCAGTAGTACAGTATGTATTTGTAAATGATTTTTATTTATCAAACAAGTCTCCAGCTGTATTTACAAGTTTCCCTGATCCGGTTGCGATACACTCGTCTTCTACTCAAGAAGGTCACCCCAGGCGGTATTGTCATTAACCAGCCGGCTTATCCAGGTTAAAAGAGAAGTACTATTTATCTCATAGGAATAGGATGCCGGTACTTCTCCTACGCAATGGGTAGTTCCATTTATCAGAAATCGATTGAAGCGTGCAGGGTATTTAGATTGTATCGAGTTTGATGTTGATACTAGAAGATCTTTATAGTCAGCAGAGATCATGTTCAGAAAAGAACCACCTATGATGCTGTCATTATAAGACGAGAATAACCCGATCCTGACATTGGTGTCGCGCTTTAAAATCCATTCGTAAAGATTCATTATCTGGGTATCGCAGCTTGTGCAGCTTTCAGGAATATATGAAGTATATTTCCATGTATCAACAACTTTTTCCTTCATGCCGTTATCCGGATTCCATAATCCCGGACCCGAATCGTTAAAAATATATAAAGCTGAATCAGGAAAAAAGCGCCTGATTAAGAGATAGGCTATGAATGTTCCGTATCCGCCTGCGCTGCATCCGGTTATGAATATTTTCGGAGGATTCGGATTTAAGTTTTTCATAATTGCAATTCCGGCTGTAGTGAGTTTTAATCCTCTGTGATAGTGATCTGCTCCATCGTAATTGGCGTCATTGTCGCCCATATGCACGCTGCCGTCACAATACGGCACATGAACAACACTCCAGCCGTTTAAAGGATTGCCTGTTGAATCATTCCATCCTGAAGGTAAACCTGCAGTTTTTGAACAGGAATCTTTCCCGGGCCAGCAGGCTCCGCCTCCATCCATAAGGAATACAATATTATTAGTGGCTGTTTTTTCTTTTAGTCCGATATGAAATTCACTGCCTAAAACGCATTTGCACACAGAGGTGTCATAACTGTATATTTTCCATGTAGGATCAGAATGTGCAGCGCTGCTTTCGTAATCAACGCTGTCTATGTACTTGTCCAGATCGAGCGCGCGAAGCTCTTCCATCAGAGTTAATGATGTATTTTCTGCAGTGTTACTGCATGATGTATAAAAAATAATAACTGTTATGATCGGGATGATCGTATAAACAGCAGTTCGAATTCTTTTTATCAAATAAGTCTCCGCATGTTTTTTTTCTGATATAATGGGTAATCATTATTATTTATATCAGAATTTTAAAGTAAAAATACATTTTTTTTTAAAAAAATTATAAATTAATATAGGTTCAAATTGAAAAACAATGTTTTTTTGATTGCAGAATGTTCGAGTGGTATTTAGAAGGCTGATCCTGTGAATACAGAATCAGCCTTAATAAAATGAGTAAAATTAAATAATGCCCCTGTTTTTTGCGATCTGCATCATCTGTTCGCCGCTGGTTGCAGGCGGAATGCGAAGTGCTGCAGATTCCTTTGCTTTTAGACTGATTGCATCTGCTGAACAGGTTGTAACGCATAATCCGCATCCGATGCACCTGTCGGGATTTATCTGCGCTATATTGTCGCCGGACATGGTTATAGCATCCATCTGGCAGCGGTCCAGACAGATTTCGCAGCCGGTACAGCTTATATCGTCTACAACTGCCTTGTAGTTTGAGAAAACTATTTCAGCCGGTTTAGGGAATTTTTTTATCGCTCCAAGAACTGCACAGCAGTCTCCGCAGCAGTTACACATACCGGCAGGATTCTGCGCTGTTCCAGGCTGAGTAACAAGCCCTGCTTCCTGAGCTTTTTTCAGAATATCAATTGCTTCATTAAGACTAACTTGTCTTCCAAGATTGTTGTCTATATAATATTTTGCCATTGAGCCGAACATGAAGCATGCTTCCAGTACTTTGCCGCATCCTTTGTCAGATATGATTTTTTCTTTCCGGCAGAAGCATTCTGTCACGACAATTGTTTCATTTTTTTCAAGAATAGCCCTTGCATCATCAAAAGTTGCTATATTGTGTTCAACTGATATGGATTCATGCACAGGAACTGTCCTGAGAAACATTCCTTTTACGTCTGCAATGGTTTTGTGAAAACCCTGCTCGAAATACTTTTCCATCATATCGCCCAGTTCACGGTCAAGCGTCTTGACATGAAATTCCACCAGTCCGTGCATGAAAGGTATAGCTCCATATTTAACAGAGTCGCCTTTTTTTAATCTGAATAACAGTCCCTGCTGCGCCATATCCTCCAGATGAGCGGCAATTTCATCCTCGGGTTTCCCCAGTCGGGCTGCTACTTTTGCAGGCTCTTCCACTGCAGGCGACATGTTGAGAAACATTTCTGCATCTTTGGGATTGAATAATTTTTTAAGTATTTTTATTTCAATTCCGCTTTCTGTAGCCGGAAATCCGAGTGAATACATATCCAGCCTTTTCTGCAAATCCCGAAAAATAGTATCTGACATTGCTTTTCTCCTTATTTAATTATTTATACACTCAATTTTTTTTCAGCTTCAACAACGCAATATAATCCATCTCCCTTTACCGGAGGCCCGAAACATCTGTTGCATGATATGCATTCCGCTTTGTTAAGGTCGCCGGATTTCCATCTGTTTATCAGATTAGGCTCTCTGATAAACGGCCTGCTCAGAGAAATATAATCAGCTGATCCGTTTTCAATACATTTCCCGGCCTCATCAGGTGAACGCATGCCTCCAACAAGAATGAGAGGAACTTGTACTTTTGAACGGAATATTTTTGCATCTTCTTTGAAATATGCTTCTTTTTCAGGTGCATTGATAGCTGCTCTGGAAGGAGAAAGCTTGCCGGAAGAGAATGTCCCTCCGCTTAATTCAATGGCGTCAATTCCGGTTTCAGCAAAAAGGAGTCCGGCTTGAATTGAATCCTCCAGTTCAAGTCCATTTTCAAGATAATCCCTGCTGTTTAATTTTATTAAGATAGGATAGTCTTTTCCGGTAATTTCCCGTACCGCTTTAATAATCTCTATATGAATTTTTGTACGGTTTTTTATATCGCCGCCGTATTCATCATTCCTGTGATTATATACAGGTGACAGGAACTGGCTCAGCAGATATCCATGTCCTGAATGCAGCTGAACTCCGTCAAATCCGGCGTCCTTTGCTCTTTTTGCTGCAGAAGAAAATGCTGAAACAAGATTTTTGATATCACTTACTGAAAGTTCGCGGCAGTGTTCAGATTGAGTACCCTGAATTTTTGAAACAGCAAACGGAACTTCCTTTGACTGCTGTACAAAGGCGCTTTGACCTGCATGGGAAAGCTGCATTACGATTTTACTGCCTTGATTGTGCACTGCTGATGTCATTTTTTTGAGATCACTTATGAACTCGTCTTTATATATCCCAAGCTGCCTCGGGCCTGCCAGGCCTTCGGTGCTTACATTTGAATGTCCTGTTATAATCATACCTGTGCCGCCAGCTGCTAGTGCTGACATGTATTTAATTAATTTTTCTGCAGCAGCTCCATTGCTTTCTGCCATCCCCTCCCATGTTGCTGATCTCACAAAACGGTTTTTCAGGGTCATTCCGTTTATTTTACTCGATTCAAATAATCTGTTCATTTGCTTTATCCTTGTTTAATTTCTTTATTATGCCTCAACACCTGCATTATCTCCTTCATGGACTGCTTCAAGTAGCCTGCGCGGCTTGATTACATCGCCGGCTTCAGTAAATGGAATCCCGAGCTTCTGTAATGATGCAGCAAGCCTGCGTTCAGATGATGATCCGAATGCCTTGATGACCATGGCAGCAGGTTTGATTTCTGTTTCATTATTATCCTTTATTACAAATACCGAGTTATCTTTAATTGATGTTACCTTTGTTTCAAGCATCAGAGCACCTCCGCTTTTTTTAAGGCGTCTGTGAAGCCAGTAGCCGTGTGCACTGAATGAGTTTACAGGCGGATATTTCGCCATTTCAACAAGAGTAACACCAACTCCACGTGCAATGCAGAAATCAGATGTTTCCATGCCTACATATCCTGCACCCATAATAACGACCGGACCTTTAAGCGCCTCTTTGCCTGTTAAAACATCTCGTGCATCAAAAACATTTGCATTATTTATTCCGTCAATGGGAGGCGTAACAGAAATTGCTCCTGCAGCCAGTACAGCCATGTCCGGTTTTCCTGCTTCAAGCATTGCTTCAGTAACTTCAGTATTATATTTTATTGATACTCCCATGCTCTCGAGCTGAGTTTGTGCCCATTCAACCCATTTATAAAATCCGCTCTTGTTGGGAGGTTTGCTTGCAGATATCAGCTGTCCTCCCAAAGAGGATTCTTTTTCGAATATAGAAACATCGTGTCCGCGTTTTGCTGCGGCAAGAGCAGCTGAAAGCCCTGACGGACCTCCTCCGATAATCCATATCTTCTTTTTTAAATCAGCCTTTTTATATATATCTTCAATTTCTCTTCCGCATTCGGGATTAATGCTGCATGTTGTGGATTTGAATTCAAAACTGAGCCTTTCAATACAGCCCTGGTTGCATCCGAGACATTGTCTAATATCTTTCCATCTGCCTTCTTTTGCCTTTATTAAAAATTCAGGGTCAGCGAGGAACTGTCTTCCCATGCTGATGAGGTCCGCGTTACCGTTTGCTATAGCTTCATCAGCCATTCGCGGATCAGTTATCCTTCCGACGCCTATTATTGGGAGAGAAACCGTTTTTTTTATTTCTGCTGCGCGTTCAAGGTTGAATCCTTCAGGTGTATCTTCTGAGGCAATTGTAAGGAATCCGGGTGTGGAATACACTCCGACTGAAACATGAATTGCATCAGCGCCAGCGTCTTTCAGCTGGGGAGAAAGCCATTTTGTAAAATCTATAGTGTACCCGTTTTTAATACATTCATCAGCGGATATTCTGACTAAAACCGGAAAATCCGCTCCAACTTTTTCCCGAACTGCTTTGATAATTTCAATTAATATTCTGGCCCTGTTTTCATCAGATCCGCCGTATTCGTCAGTCCTTGTGTTGGAAAATGGGGACAGGAACTGCGTCAGGAGGTAACCATGAGCTCCATGTATCTCTACAGCGTCAAATCCCGCCTGCTTCGCTCTAAGAGCGCCTGAAGCATAAGCTTTAACAATCTCTCTTACCCTTTCAATAGTCATTGGTTCAACAGGCTGATTGAGTACAACACTCGGAAGGTCAGATGGGGCTTCAGGGTCTTTCCCTGTTACGGCTTTCATTGTTTCGCGGCCTGCATGGTGCAGCTGCAGAGCGATTTTTGTATCATATTTATGTATAGCATCTGTTAATCGCGAAAGTCCCGGAATAAATGAATCATCCCAAACGCCTATTTCCCGTCCGAAACCTTTACCTCTCGGGTCGATTGCGCAGACTTCTGTGATGATAAGCCCCGCACCTCCTTTAGCTCTCATTTCAAGATAACTGATAAGCCTGTCGCTTACAGTACTGTCTTTGTTTCCGTATGATGTGGCTATTGCCGGCATAACAACCCGGTTTTTTAATTCCATTGATGAAATTTTCACAGGCGTAAAAAGATTTTTTAAATTGTCACTCACGTTTAGCTCCTTTATTTTGCAAATTATACCTTTTGGTATATTTTAGATTAAAAAAAATTATGCTTTTATTGATAATATAAACTGCTCCAGATGATTAGCAGCTGAAAGAATATAGTTTTCCTTTCCTGTGGCCTTGGTCATGGCAACACCGCCTTCCACGAGAGAAATGATAAGATCAGCAATCATATCCGGATCTGAATCTTTTATAAATTCTCCTTGATCTATACCTTTTGTTACAATATTCACAATAGTCTTATTCCACATACTGATTATTTTTGCTGCCATCAGACGTAAATCTTCATGCGTGTCATCTGATTCAACAAGAGTATTTATGATCGGGCAGCCGCCGAATGATGAAATGGATTTGTAAATATTCCGGTAGAATTTCGGATAAACCATGAGCTTGTCAAAATATGAATCTGCTCTGTCCAGTTCGTTTTTAATCGAACTGATAATAAAATCCACATTGTGTTTAAAAGCATAAATAGCAACTTCATCCTTGTTTTTGAAATTACCGTAAATGCTGCCCTTTGTAAGGCCGGTAGCTTCAGTGAGATCGGATATGGATGTTCCGGCATAACCCTTTCTATTGAAAATAGGTGCGGTCATTTCAATTATAAACTGCTTGGTTCTCTCGGACTTTATCTGCTTTGTATCATTCATGAATGCAATATACCGATCGGTATATTTTTGTCAATAAAAATTTCAATTTTTTTTTAGAGAATATTCTGATATAAAATACATCGATCAGTCTATTATAGCTTTTTAATGAAATAATTAGCGCTTTATAAATTTAGTAGAAATTTAAAATTTCTTGTCATCCCTGTGAAAACGGGGATCCAGACTACAGAAATGGATTCACCCGAGGGTGCAGGCCATCGCCTTCGCGGGTCTTGCATCCTCGGGTGAATGAAAAGAAATGATCTAATTAAATAGTTAACTGTTATAGTCTAATTTTTTGGCAAAATTAACCAGAAGGCTTCTCATTATTAATTTATGAAAAGGTTTTACCGGAGCAAAATATATTCTTCCCCAGATATTATGAAATTGTACAAGGGTTGTCAGGTATGCTGTATCTGAATTGCCAATTAGAGATTTTTCAATATATAGTGATGTTTTGAAATAAAGATGTTTGTCATCTTCTGCCATAACAATTTCAGAAGAGGAGTGGTCAACTACAGGAAAAAATATTGCTCTGTCTCCAATTTTATACTTCAATGATAAGTTGAGTGCTGACTGTTCCGGAAAAGGGCCTGTAGCCAGACCAAAAGGCTTAACAATGATATCACGCAGCTTCAGGAGTATCCGCACCCATGATGGTATTGATGTGAAAAGTAATGCTGTTAAATAATCAGCAGAATAATTATTTGAGTTTTTGAATCCGATACAAAATGAATCCGAATAATGTATTTTGCCATTTACGTTTCTAAGTATTATGGATTTATAAGGAATATTTTTCAGTGTATTATCTTTATTTATGTTCACCCAACTCACCCTGTGATACTGAATTCTGAGTTACTATTCAGAATCGGATAAAATTTTTTATGCTGCTTTATACAATCTCAAAATTAATAATATCAGTAATGGTGCGAAACAGAATAAGAAAAACAGGATTCGTGATTTCAGGATTACAGAAGTAATTATGCTTATAGTGAAGCCGATAGAAAATATTACTGAGAAATAAATTATAACTGTCAAACCGAATCCGGAATGTCCGTATATCTTTTCATCAGTCAGATTCTTAATAGAATAAAAGTAATAAAGAGATTTATAATAGCATACTGCAGAAATAGAAAAAGGTAGAAAAGATAAAATATTCCCATCTCTTCTTTTTATATTTTCTTCAATTTGTTTGTTTTTTTTATCAGTCATATTGCTGTCATGTTGTTATAAAAAAATTATTGTTGTTTCTTTTTAAAATATTTTTTAATCATTCCCGCAGTAACTCCATGGCTTTTGCAAAGTTCAGAATAAAAATTACCGCTTTTCCTGATCATTCTTTTCTGGCTGATGAAATCAACCTCGATAAGGCCGAATCTGGCAGCAAGTCCTTCTGCCCACTCGAAATTATCCATAAAGGTCCAGTGGTAGTACCGTTCAACATTGACCTTCTCGCCAATAAGTTTTTTAATCTGTGCGAGATGATCATAAATATACTCTGTGCGGAAATTATCATTTTTATCGCAGGTTCCGTTTTCAGTTATAAAAATGGGCTTCCCGAAACGGGTGAAGTATTTTTCGCAGATTCTGTATAATCCTTCAGGGTAGATCTCCCAGCCAAGGTCATTTACAGATGCGCCGCTTTTTACTTCTATTCTGCCGAACATTCCTGCCGGATTTTTAATATCAAATGAGAGTATGTCGCGTGAGTAATAGTTGATTCCGAAATAATCCTGATAGCAGCCTTTCCCCCAGGGATAGCCGCGTCCCAGAGGGAAGAGCAGTTTTCCTTCAGACATGCCGGTTACAAAAATATCCTGAAACAGCCGGTCGTAGATTTTACTGATAAATTTTTCAACTCGCGTTCCATGTTTCGGATCAAAAATTCTTAGATGATGCGCTGCTGCAACTTTTGTATCTGTAAAGCCAAGCTGACGGCGGATTGTATGGATTATTTTATATGCTGCAATATGCGAGGCAATCATGTTTTTTGCGCCGGATGTAAAACTGAACAGGCTGTTTTCACCTGGAGGCCATTGACCGTTAAGAAAACCGAAGTGAAGGTAAATGTTCGGTTCATTTATTGTAACCCAGTCCGATACATAAAAACCCAGCTGTGCCGCGGCATATTCAACATAGCTTTGAAAATGCTCAATCGAGTTACGGTGTGTCCATCCTCCGCTGTCTTCAAACCAGAGCGGATTGGAAAAGTGATGCAGTGTTACAAGAGGTTCAATGCCCGCTTTTTTAAGTTTTATTATTTCATCTTTATAGTGATTGATAGCGGTCTGGTTGAATTCTCCTTTGCGCGGTTCGATGCGGCTCCACTCAAGACTCATCCGGTAGCCGTTCACATTCATCTTTTTCATGAGCCGGATATCTTCATCCATCCTGTTCCAGTGGTCATCTGCAATAAGAGTATTTGTGCCATCCTTTATTTTTCCGGGAGTTTTCGACCACCGGTACCATGTGTTGTTTTTATCACCGCCCTCAATCTGAAGCGAAGCAGTGGCAGTTCCAAAGATAAATTTTTCCGGCATGAAAAATGGTTTCATTGAATTTAACCCTTTAGATTCTATTAACCCCGTCAGAAATTAAGACTGTATAGAATTCAGGTATTATCCCTGCAGAAGCAGAATATTTTTTATTAACATTCTCTTTGAAAATATCAAGCATATCATTGTTTACCAGAGCTATGGCACATCCACCGAAACCGGCCCCAGTCATGCGGGAACCTATGCACCCTGGTGCATTCAGGGCAGCATCAACAAGAGAATCCAGCTCAAATCCTGTAACTTCATAATCATTTTTCAGAGAAAGGTGTGAATCTGTTATCATTGAACCGAATCTTATCATATCATTATTGCTGAGAATGTCAACAGATTTAATGACTCTTCTGTTTTCTGTTATAACATGGCGCGCTCTTCTTTTTATAACAGGATCTGATATCATTTCAATATCTTCAATATCTGCTTCAGCAAGCTTTGTAATCTTTTTTTTTCTGCTGATATCGGATACAGCCTGAGCGCATTCAGCCAGTCTTTCATTGTATTTAGATTCAGCAAGCCTGCGCGGTTTGTTCGAGTTCATTATAACAAGGCTGTAGTCTCTGAGACGGATAGGTACACGGCGGTATTCAAGGGTGACGGTATTTAATAAAACGGCATGGTCTTTTTTGCCAAGCGCTATTGAAAACTGATCCATAATTCCGCACTGAACCCCGATGAATTCATTTTCAGCTTTTTGGCATATCTGCGCCATGTAAATCCTATCATTATCTGTTTTAATTTTGCCGGAAATCATGATAAAGGCTGTGAGAATTTCAAGGCACGCTGATGACGACAGGCCTGATCCTGAGGGGAGGGTGCTTGCAAAAAGAATATCAGCGCCTCGCATCGCAAAGCCGTTTTCAGTTAGAATTCTGATTACACCTGCAGGGTAATTCGACCAAGGAAAGTTTCTATTGCTGGTTATGGAATCTGTTAAATCTAAGCAGGCTTCACCATCAAAATCAAGAGACCTCAAGCGGACTTTACCGGTATCATTGAAACGGACAAAGCCGTAAATTCCGTAGGAAATAGCAGCAGGGAAAACAAAACCGCCGTTATAGTCAAGATGCTCGCCTATGATATTCACTCTTCCCGGAGAAAAGTATTTTAGAATTTTACCTTGTCCGTAAAATCCAGTAAATTTTTTATGAATTTTTTCAAGGTCAATCAAGCTGCAGCTTCAGTTTGTTAAATGGAGTTTTTGTATTCATTTCAAGATTGTATTGCTTTAAGTTTTTATAAAAACAGCTCTTTATACAAATAGCTGATCTTCATCATCAATAAAATTAAAAAAGTCATTTATACCGGCTAGTTTAAAAAGATTCTTGATATCCTGGCTGACATTTAGCAGAGCGAGCCGGTTTTTGCTCGCATTCATTTTTTTCTGACCGGATATAAGAGCGCTTATAACACTTGAATCCATCTCCATGTTGTTTTGTTTAAGCTCAACTGCCAAATGAGTGTATTTCCCGCTGGTAGCGTCATATAATATCTTTTTAAATTCTCCAATGTTATACAGATCGAGTTTGCTGTTTACCCGGATCAATAAATATTGTCCAACTTCATTCATTTCGATTTCCATTTATTTCCTCGTCTGTAAGTATTGATTGATATTATTGAAAGACTCTTTTAATAATATCAATATATTTTGTAAATTGTTATTTTATTTTTTTTAGCCGGATTTCTGATATAATTTCTCTGAATGCGGCAATAAATCCATCCACTTCCTCCTGCGGAATTGTGAGGCAGGGATCGATACGAAAGACTCTGAGTCCCGGACGGAGAACAATGATAAATCTTCGCTGCATAAGCGCTGCATGAATACTTGAAGGTATTGATGCTTCTATGTCCGGCTTCAGTTCAACAGCCATCATCATGCCCCTGCCGCGCACCTCTTTAATCAGAGAATATTGCTCTTTCAAACGGGAAAATTCTTCCAGCATATAAGCGCCTGTTTGTGTTCCGCGATCAAGCAGTCTGTTTTCACGTATAACTGAAATGACTTCATGAGCTACTGCTGCACCGAGCGGATCATTCTGATGCGACTGGGACGAATGAAAGTCTGATCTTTCAATTTTTTCTGAAACTTCAGAAGAAAATGCTGCAGCGCTTACAGGATACCCGTTGCCGAGGCCTTTGCCTATTGCGACCATGTCAGGTTTTATTCCGGTATGCTGGAAGCCGAACCATCTGCCTGTGCGTCCCATGCCCGTGGTGACCTCATTTGCAGCAATGAGTCCTCCGTTTTTTCTGGTTGCATCAGAAATGTTTTTCACCAGAGACTCTGAAGGGAAATGAATAACTCCTGATGCGCTGCCCGGTTCCAGCACAAATCCGCCTATTGATTCAAACGGGATCGTTCTGAGCAGCGGACAATCAGGATCACAGCTGTCAGCTTTTTCGCAGGTACGGCATTGAGTCCAGTCGAACCGGTACCATGATTCTGTATTGGATGTATTTATGGAATCATAAGCTCCGAGGTATGAATCTGCAAGAACGAGCATCCGCTGCCTGCCTGTAACAGCCCTGATTGCCCTTACGCAGAATTCAACTGCTTCGCTTCCTGAAAGCAGAAAAACGCATTTGCCTTCGTTGATGCCGGTTATATTCAGAACATCGCATGCAGCTGTTTCAGCAACCGGATTTGAATAGCAGTATCCTGAATGCATAAGATTACCTGCACGTTCTTTTATCACTTCAGTAATCCGTTTGTTGCTGTGGCCAATCACCGTACACCAGACTCCAGACTCGAGATCAACATATCTATCGCCTGCTGCAGTGTACAGGTAGCAGTTGTCTGCTCTTGCAATTTCCTGTAAAACGCAGTCATGTCCATGATACCAGTACACGTGTTTCATAAAAATTCCTCATCTGAAAAAATTATATACTTTGCGGAAACATATCCAGCAAAAATCTAATTAATACCAGAATGCCTAAAATGCATAATGAAATTACAGGTTTTTTAAATAAAAACGAATATTCTGAAAATTTTATTTTGTTTGAAAGTTTTTTATATAAAACAAATATTCCGGCAATTGTAAAATATAAAACACTTATCGCAGATATTAATATGAGCAGCAGAATTGATATAATCCCGAAGTTTATCATGGTTTCATTGCTGAAAAACTGCCAGTCGGAATCATGCCAATTCGTTATAAATGCAGGATTGATATTATTGTCATTTCTGTATTTAATCCACTGGTTTTCAGTTCCAAACACATCAATTTTATCATCCTTTTCATTGATTACAAAATATCTTCTCTGGCTGTCTTTGAATCGGTATTTTATTTTTTCCCCGATAAAATATGAACCAACAATAAATGATTTATAGAAATACCATTTTTCCAGATTTTTTAATTCTTTGCCGGAATTGTCGTTGCTGTAAAAAATAACATCATACTCGTTATTGAGTGTGTTGTTGAAAGGAGTTTTCGCGTACCAGTTGCCGTAATCCCCGCCTGCAAAACAATCTGACATGATTAAAAAGCATATATAAATTGAGAATAAAATCCGGTACATTCTTTTCCTCAAATGGAATTATTAAAAGTTTTACAGGCCTTCATTTTTTTTTATAAGAATTAATTTTTATATAATAATCCATCAGGCTGGAATTATTATGAAGGTATTTTGCTTAATAGTTCAGTCCGCTTCAGGCTGAAACCTATTTTTATGTAATTCGGATAGAATACAACCTTGAGAGGATCTTTAAGCTGGGAATATTTTTTCAATGCGCTTAGAACAATACTTAATCCGAGGCCTGCTCCTTCTGTATAATCGTCGCTTTCATATGAATTTTCATTTTTATTTACTTTATTATACCCGAGTTTTTTTATCAGCTGCTGTTTTTCAATAGCGGAAATATTCTGATTATTTGTAATCCATATTTCGATAGAATCTTTTGATGACTGAAAAGTGATATTGATAAACCTGTCATCTTTCCTTGCGAGTTCAAGCAGATTGGAATTCCCGTTTTCATCAATTTCATTGCGGAATAATTCGAGAAATTTCAGGTAATCCTTATCCCCAGTGATGCCGTCTTTTGATGTAATATATTTTTGAAATAAAATTTTATAATTGGCTTTGCTTGCATTTATAGCAAGTTCCTTGAGACATACAAATATTTCAGGTACGAAAACCTGCAGATTCTGGCGAGAAAGCAGCATTGTTATAATTTTACGGATCAGTTCACCTATTTTCGGATCAAGATCATACAGGCGCATTGTTATACGCCAGTCCAGATCCTGAATGCTTAATTTTTTTGAAGCATCAGATATTGTTTTAATAAGATCTTCCATGTCAACTTCGCCGCGAAGATCCAGTACGCGTATTTTTTTGAGAAGATTGATTTCATTTTCATAAAAAGGATCCAGCAGAAATTGAACAATATCAGGATCGTAAATCCATTTATTTTTAATTAAGAGGCTTGCAAAATCCTCTTTTCCCCAGATAAGCAGCTCTCTGTTGTAGAACCGCTTTCCTTCATTTAAAAGCATTATTGTAAAAAGGCTAACAATATCCTCTTCCTCTTTGAAGTAATTTATTAATGCTTCAGCAGCGCTTTGCCTGGGTATTGGAATGCTTTCGCTTATTCCGGTTTCTTTGTGGATGTCGAATGACCTGTCAAGGCTCTCTCCGAGAAAGCTTACCTGACGCGTGCTTAATGAATTTATAATAACCTTGTAGAAAAACTTGTTAATTTGTGCATTCATTCTATACTTTATTCATTCCTTCTCAGTAATTCTTCTTCAGTTTTTCTGTTGATAAAGTGAATTCATTTAAATGAAAGCAGCCGCAATTAAGGGCAATATTGAGAAAAATTTATATAAGAGCCGGGATTTGAGATCGTTATTAAATAATAATTGTGAAGAATATAATATCAACCACCAGCCTCTTGTTTAAATAAAATTTTGGAAGAAATTGATTGAGGAAGTTTTTTTAAACTTTGTCAAGGAAAAATTTTTTAGTGCAGAAAACATATTGCCGGATAATTTTTAAATAAAACATTATACTTATCAGCATAACCTGATTTAAAAATTTTTTTTTAAATATTAAATTGCAGGAATTCTTTCCCCCCGTTGATTGGCACTCAATCAATACCTGATATTCTGCTGATTCGTGTCAGGTGTTTTATATCGATTGAGCGCCGTTGCTTGTTCAAAAACTAGCTTGCGTATGGACAGATTCTTTCTTTTTGAAAAATCAGATGTTTGTCCACCTCTGATTCAGAAAGAATTTTTTTCTGAATAAAGATTTCGCCTATTAGACCACCATTGTTTTTCTGATGTAAAAGGCACTCTTCAAGCTGTTCCTGTGAAATCATATTATTGTTAAGTAAAACCCTGCCGATTTTGAGTTTGTAGCGACTCATTTTTTTAAACTCCTTTTAATTGTTTATATTTTTAATACTGTTTCTGTTCGATTCCATTATAAATATAATCTTTTTCTGATTCTTATAGAAATTATTTATTCAAGCATTAAGTGCAATTTTATTTGAGATTTTTGAGAATTTGTTAATAATTTTATGTCTCAATAGATTATTTCTCAATGAAAAATGACGGTATCTTCCTGAGTATCCGATTTGTCAAGAAAAAAATACAAACCAGTCAAAAACATGATTAAATTTAACTTTTCACTCGATTATATAACTAAATAACAATAATAAGAATATATAAATAAAAAATAAATTAATAAGATTTTATTAAAAAAAATCAATAAATTATTAAATTAAGTTCTTTTTTTTAAGAAAAATGTTTTTTTTAAATCCTTAAAATAATTATGATAAAGAGTAAAAAATTAAAAAATAAGAAAGAAATTGATGTAAATTGCCGAAAATTAATTGAAACAATTTCTTTAAAATGAATAAATTAATTGACATGTAGATTCACAGTGTATTATTATGTCACATAATTATCCATAATGCGCAATAAATTTTACCGAATTGGATATTAACAATGGGTGATGAAGAAAAAGACGATCTGGCTGGTCCAGAAGAAGAAGAGGGTGGTTCGTCCGAGGGCGAACAGTCCGGCGGTGGCGGCGGTCCATCGAAGATTATCAAAATTCTTCTTTATGTTGCCGGCGGTATATTGCTGATAGTTCTTGTTACGGGGATTTCTTATCTCGTTTCAAAGAGCGTGCAGGAAAGTTCTTATGAGAAGAGTCAGGATATTGTTTCTGCACCTCCTCCTCCGGCTCTTTCGAGCTTTGAGCTTCCGCCTTTTGCAAAAACAACAGCTGATGCTGAGCCGCATTTTATGAAGATTACTATGGCTCTTGCATTTAAACCTAATCTTGAACTTGGCGCTGAGCTGGGCAAAAGAAAAGATCAGATGCAGCATATAATAAATATACTTCTTCAGAGTAAGAAATATGAGGATATTAATACTGTAACCGGTCAGGTTGCTCTAGCTGAAGAAATTAAAGCTCACGTAAATACTATTCTTGCCATTGGCAAGGTTGAGGAAATATATTTTAAAGAATTCCTTGTTCAATGATTCCTATATGCGGAGGAAGTTATGGGTGACGGCTCCCTATCTCAAGACGAAATAGACGCCCTGTTGCAGGGTGCAGATGATATAATGAGTCCTCAATCCGGAGGGTCTGGAATGACTGCGGATATGGGTTCTCCTTCTGCCGGCGGAGGAATGTCTTCGAACGACCAGAGGGCAATACATGATATTATTTTTTCTGCAGTCGGATCCGCAGCTCCGGCTTTAAGCGGGTACCTGGGCGGTAAAAATTTCTCAATTACAAATACTCTTGTAGAAATTAAAAAGCAGGATGCAATCAGAAATGATTTTCCGGTAAGATATGTTCAGGTGGCTATGGATTATACCGGATCTTTAAACGGCCGGAATCTGATTGTTTTTTCTTATAATGACGCAGGCGCGATTTCTTCGCTTATGATGGGCGATGAATCAGGCAAGCCTCCTGCAGATCTTTCAGAAGCGCATCAGAGCACGATTCAGGAATTTACGAATCAGCTTCTTTCTTCAATGGCAACACAGTTCAGCGGGAAGTTGGGCGGATCGATAAATGCAACTCCTGCAACTTTAAGTCTGGTTAATAATCCTTCAGAGCTTCAGCTTCCTGCTGGTTCTGATCTCGTGAAGGTTACATATGATTTTAATATTCCGGGTGTGGTTAATTCTAAATTTTTTCATATGATGGATATGAGCCTTTCATCCGGCCTCAGCAGGCGTTCTTCTTCGCAATCACAGCCTGCGCAGCAGTATTCCCAGCAGCAGCAGTCGTATCAACAGCAGGTTGGTATAAGCCCTGTTAAATTTCCTCCATTGGATCAGGGAGTTCTGCCAACCCAGATGCAGAACATATCGCTTCTTTTAGACGTAGAGATGACTCTTACTGTTGAACTGGGGCGGACAAAACAGCTTGTACAGGATATATTAGGTCTCGGAGAAGGTTCAATCATAGAACTTGACAAGCTTGCAGGTGAACCGGTTGACCTGCTCGTAAACGGCAAACTGATTGCCAAGGGTGAAGTAGTTGTAATTGATGAGAATTTCGGTGTCAGGGTAACAGATATAGTCAGTCCTGCAGACAGACTTGCAGGGATTCAGCATTAATCGGAGATGATTCGGCTGATGCAATAGTTTTTACACCCTCCCTTGATGGGAGGGGTTTCTTTAGTTCAAGGGCAATTACAACATGGCATTAACAGTTTCATTTTAAGCACGGGAAGGGTGATTAAGTATGAGACATAATAAAATAGTATATATGTTTTAATATCAGGCTGCATAAAAGTTCGTAAAAGTATGAGACATAATAACGGCGGTGTCAGGTGTTGGTAAAAAGGGCAGTAAATATAATCTTTATAGCAGGTTTAATTTTTTATTCAGCAGATTCTGTTTTTTCTAAAGAAAACGGAAAAAATAATTCTGCAAAAAAAACCGCAGAATCCCAGGCTGAAAGCGGGAGCGATAAGGATAAAGAAGAGACTGCTTCCGGCAAGACAGGAAAAGAATCTTCTGCAAAAAGCGAAAATGAAAAAGCTCCTGACTTCAATTTTAAAGATGAAGATTTCAGGCCAAGGCCTGAAGAGGATTCTGCAGGATGGCTGATGTTTAAAGCTCTTGCTGTTATTGCTCTGATTGGAGCGGGCTTTTATCTCTTTTATAAATATGTAACTCAAAAGGCAGGTATTTCAAACCTGGGGGGAGCAGTTATAACCCAGCTTGCAACTGTACCTATTGCGCAGAATAAATTTATACAGGTGATAGATATAGCAGGTAAAGTCCTGGTTGTCGGTGTTGCAGACAGCGGCATAAATTTATTAACTGAAATTACTGATAAAAATGAAATAGATAGAATAAGACTTATAGGCTCACAGAAATCAGCTGCAGGTGCTGTTAATTTCCAGGAATATATATCAAAACATCTCGGCAGATTCAGGGAAGTTGTAAATGACATAAGCTCAAGAAGAAGACCTGAAAGCAATATAATCAAAAAAACAGAATCAGGCGTGGATTTATCTTATTTGAAATCCCAGAAAGACAGATTGAAAAATATAAACGGGCGTGGAAATGAATAAAAAAATAATCATACTTTTACTGTCCGTAATGGTATTTATTCCTGTATTATCCTATGCACAGGATGCGGGCGGTGCAGCAAGAATGCCGATTCCCAAAATTGATTTTAATATTACTGAAGCCCGCGGAGCAAAGGATGTAGCTCTCAGTCTCCAGATTCTGTTTCTGCTGACAATACTTTCGCTTGCTCCGTCAATTCTGATTATGATGACAGCATTTACAAGGGTGGTAATAGTTCTCGATTTCGTAAAAAGAGCTTTATCCCTGCAGCAGATGCCTCCGAATCAGGTTATTGTGGGTCTATCGCTTTTTTTAACATTTTTTATCATGGCTCCGACTTTTACGGAAATAAACAATAAAGCGCTTCAGCCGTATCTGAAGGGTAAAATTTCAAATGAGCAGTTTTTTGATAAAGGTTATGAGCCTTTAAGCGATTTCATGTTCAGGAATACAAGAGAGAAGGATATTGCCCTATTCATAAAACTAGGTAAACTCGAAAAGCCGAAAACACGTAAAGACGTACCGGCATATTGTCTGATCCCCGCATTTATGATCAGTGAGCTTAAGCGGGCTTTTGAAATAGGTGTTTATCTTTTTATTCCTTTTATTGTTATAGATATGATTGTTGCAAGCGCGCTCATGGCAATGGGTATGATAATGCTGCCGCCTGTCATGATATCGCTTCCGTTTAAGCTTATTTTATTTATTCTGGTCGATGGCTGGAATCTTTTAATATATGAACTTGTCAAGTCGTTCAAATAAAATTTAAGGAGAGAACCGTGACTGATCTTGTTGTAATAAAAATACTGCGCGATGCTCTTTTGATAACGCTCATTGTATCAGCTCCGATGCTGCTGATCGGTATGGTTGTTGGTCTTATAGTTTCAATTTTTCAGACTACAACTTCTATTCAGGAACAGACTCTGACTTTTGTTCCGAAGATAGTGGCAATTTTTGCTTCAATAATAATTTTCGGCCCATGGATGATAAGAATGCTTGTAAATTATACAACTAATGTCTTCTTATTAATTGAGAAGATCGGATAGAGCATGGATTTTTTTGTATATCATTTCCAGGTTTTTCTTCTGATTCTGATAAGAATGAGTTCAATGATGGTTGTTGCGCCGTTTTATTCCAGCGCCATTATTCCTTTCAGAATGAAGGCAGCCCTGGCATTTATGATATCAATAGTTGTATTTCCAATAGTGGCTCAAAACGGATACACTCTGCCAGGCGATACAGGCGGCTATTTTCTTATGATATTGCAGGAAATAGCAATTGGTATTTTTATAGGATTTCTTGTATCAATAATTTTTTCCGCATTTCAGCTTGCAGGCCAGTATTTTGCAGTTCAGATCGGATTTGGTATAAACGAGGTGCTTGATCCGCTTGCTCAGGTTTCAATTCCTATAATCGGTCAGATAAAAAACCTGGTTGGTCTCCTGGTTTTTTTATCAATTAATGGCCACCATTTTCTTGTGGAAGCTGTGTTCAGGTCATATCAGCTTGCTCCGGTTTTTGGAATTACAAGAAAATTTCAGGAGGGAATTCTTAAGTATGTAGTTTATTCATTCAGCGGCATGTTTGTTGTGGCAATGAAAATTGCGCTTCCGGTGCTGTCTGTGCTTTTTCTTATTGAAGTAAGCATGGGCATTCTTGCAAAGGTCGCTCCTCAAATGAATATTATGATGCTTGGATTCCCGTTTAAGATAGTTATTTCTTTCGGCGTATTTATGATTACAGCACCTCTTGTTATAAGAATCATGCAGGTTTCTCTTGAAAGAACATTTAACTTTATGACAAAGATTCTTATTCACTGGCCGACATGAGAGCAATAAATGATTGATATAATGGACAAATATAATCTCTGGCTGACGGATTTTTCTTCTTCTGAAATTTATTTTGATCTGCAGCTTTTTTCAGCTGAAGATGAAGGAAGAACAGAAGATCCTACTGAGAAAAAGCTTCGCGAGGCAAGAGAAAAGGGACAGGTTGCAAAGACACAGGAACTGTCGCAGGCGCTTGTGGTTATAGCAGGGATATTGACTGTTTTTGTTTTCAGCGGAGTGATATTTGAATCTCTTGTTAAAATGATAAAATATTATTATTCCAATTTTTCAAGAATGTATATTACAGATAAAAGCATACAGATAGACCTGTTTAATATTCTTTATGAAAGCGCAAAAATGATGGGGCCTCTTTTTGTAATTGCAATGATAGCTGCTGTATTGGGCAATCTTCTTCAAGTTGGATTTCAATTTTCCTCACATCCGATGAAATTCGACTTAAGCAAAATAAAATTTGATCCTGCAACAGTTATGAAGAAAGTATTTTTTTCAAAACAGATTGCAATGAATCTGTTTAAAACAATTTTTAAAGTAATAGCTCTTATATTCGTAGGATATCTGCTGATTGAAAAAGATTTCGATATGCTTCTTAAAACACCTGATCTTTCTATTGCTCTTGCTCTGGAAGCTGTTTCAATTGTTGCTTTGAAGATTGTTATCTGGTCTGCAGTTCTTATCCTGGTACTTGCAATTCCTGATTATTTCTTCCAGAAGCAGGAATTTATTGAATCATTGAAAATGACCAAAGAGGAAGTAAAACAGGAGTTAAAGGAAAGTATAGGCGATCCATATTTAAAAGCAAGGCTCAAGGAAATGCAGCGGGAAATTTTAATGAAAAATATGATACGTGAAGTGCCGAAAGCAGATGTTGTTGTTACAAACCCGACTCATTTTGCTGTAGCGCTTAAATATGATAGAGATACAATGCAGGCTCCGACTGTAATTGCAAAGGGTGTTGATACAATGGCACTAAGGATAAGAACCGTTGCTCTTGAAAACGGTGTTCCGCTGGTTGAAAACAGGGCTCTGGCACAGGATATGTATAAGCGTCTTGAAGTAGGAGACATAATACCAGAAGATCTTTTTTATGCAGTTACTCTTATCTATGCTGATCTTTTTCAGAAAAATAAGATCAGAATGGCTATGTAATTATTTTCGGAAAATGGAT
Organism: uncultured Leptospirales bacterium; assembly: GCA_964392365.1. Taxonomy (GTDB): domain Bacteria; phylum Spirochaetota; class UBA4802; order UBA4802; family UBA5550; genus CAYMPH01. The sequence goes on along the minus strand of CAYMPH010000013.1, from coordinate 16,518 downwards.
TCACCCGAAGGTGCAGGCCATCGCCAGTGCTGGAATGACAGGAATAGGATAGAGGTTTAAAATGGCTGAAACAGGAACAATAGGAAGCAGGTTCGCATTTTTATCAAATAATGCACTCTGGATGCAGAAGACCGACATGCTTGTCGGACTTGGCGTTATTACTGTTGTGGCAATGCTTGTTGTTCCACTGCCGACTATTATACTCGATTTTTTAATGGCAATCAGTATCATGATAGGTCTTCTAGTTCTTATGATGGTAATGTTTGTTCAAAGGCCATATGATTTCTCAATTTTTCCGGCCCTTTTGCTTATAACAACTGTATTCAGGCTTGCACTCAATGTTTCCACTTCAAGACTTATTCTGTTAAAAGGAGCTGGATTTGACGGTAAAATAGTAAGAACCTTCGGCGAGTTCGTTGTTGGAGGAAATTATGTTATCGGATTTATTATATTTATAATACTTGTCGCTGTACAGTATATTGTAATAACAAAAGGTGCAACCAGAACAGCAGAAGTTGCAGCAAGGTTTACATTGGACGCTATGCCTGGCAAGCAGATGAGCATTGACTCGGATCTGTCAAATGGCGCCATTACTGAAGATGAAGCAAAGAAAAGAAGAGAGGAGATTCGAAGGGAAGCGGATTTTTATGGAGCAATGGATGGAGCCTCGAAATTTATTCAGGGCGACGTTAAAGTCGGTATAATAATAATACTCGTTAATATCATCGGCGGATTTATTGTAGGCATGGTTCTTCGTAACGAATCATTCGATGTAGCTCTTAAAACATATACTCTTTTAAGTATTGGTGATGGTCTTGTTGCACAGATTCCATCGCTGCTCATTACTACTGCTACAGGTATTATTGTTACAAGAGCGGCTTCTAATGATACGCTTGGAAAGGATTTTGCAAAACAGTTAAGTTCCGAGCCAAGAGCTCTTTATATAACAGCAGCAGCCCTTGGAATTATGGTTTTTATACCGGGTTTTCCAAAAATAACTCTGATTATATTATCAGTAGGTCTGGGTTCTCTTGCATATATTCTTACACAGGAAAAAGAAGAGAAAAAAGATCTGGAAGAGAAGAAGGTTAAAGAATCTGCAATGAAGGATCACAAGCCGGAATCGGTTGTCCCGCTTATTCAGGTTGATTCACTTGAAGTTGAGATAGGCTATAATCTTGTTCCTCTCGTTGATCCGGAACAGGGAGGAACCCTGCTTGATAGGATAACCAATATCAGAAGAAGGTTTGCACTTGATATGGGTTTAATTGTACCTCCTATTAGAATAAGGGATAATATGGAACTTGAACCTGAGTATTACTCCATCTTAATTAAAGGTGTTGAAGTTGGAAGCGGTGCTCTTCAGGTCGGCAAGCTTATGGCAATGGATTCAGGAGATATTGAAGATAAAATTTCCGGCACGGAATTTATCGAACCTGCTTTTGAGCTTAAAGCAATATGGATAGAGTCAGAGCAGAGAGATCTTGCAGAAAGCAAAGGCTACAATGTTGTGGATTGTCCTACCATAATAGCCACTCATCTTACTGAAATTATAAGAAGACATGCTGATGAAATTCTCGGCCGCCAGGAAGTTAAGCAGATTATAGATAAAGTTAAAACTGATTTTCCTGCAGTTGTTGATGAAATTCAGGAGAAGAAAATTACTATTGGAGAAATCCAGAAAGTGCTGCAGAATCTTCTCAGGGAAAGGGTTTCAATCAGGAATATGGTAACAATTCTTGAAACAATAGCAACATATTCCGAGCACACGAGAAATGCTGGCGTACTCACTGAATACGTTAGAGTTGCACTGGCTCGCCAGATTACAAAAAATCTTACTATATCAGGCGGTGCTCTCTCGGTTATAACTATTGATCCGGAAATTGAGTCTGTTATCAGAACATCAATACATGATGATCCGATCGACGGAATGGTTCTTGCTCTTGATCCTGAAACGCATACTCATGTAATAAACTCTCTTATTGAAGCATATAATAAAACAAGGCAGCTCGGATTTGCTCCGATCTATCTCGTGTCTCCTCATATCAGGAGCGTGGCTTTTACTTTACTTGAGAGGGAAATTTCTGCTCCAATAGTTCTGTCGTATAATGAAATAACCAATAATGTCAAGGTAAACGTTGTTGCTTCGGCGCTTATGTCGAATGCGGCTTAAAATAGTAACCGGATTAAAAAACAAGGAGAACTTTAATGAAATACATTAAAATCAAAGCTAAAACCTACAGCGACGCGCTGATGAAACTGAGAATGCAGCATGGGGCTGATGCAATTCCTATCAGCCATAAAAACATTAAAGAGGGCGGTCTTTTTAATTCCAAACTTTTCGGAAATGAAGTGGTGGAGCTGACAGCTGCTGTGCAGGATAAAAAATTCCAGTCGAAATCATCCGAAGAAAAAATTTTATCACCTAAAAATAAAATTGATTTTACGATCGGTGATAAAAACATGGATGATATAATCCAGAAAAAAACAACCCATGACATGACTCTGAATGATGATACATATTCTATACCTCAGGTTAAGCCGAAAAGGGCTGTTCAGGAGGAAAACAGTTCGCGGGAAAAGGAACTGTTTATGGACCTGATAAATTCAAAAAATCCAGTTGACCAGTCTGCTGAGCCAAGAGAAAAACCTGTGGGAGCTGCAAGTTCAATTGACAGATTTGAAAGAGAATTCAGCGAGATTAAAGAAGTGCTGAATAAAATAGTCAATGATAAAAGTAAAGGCGAATCTCATGCAATTGATCATGGAAAAGATGAATCAGGAATGCTTAAAACTTACTCTGATATTCTGAAAAATAATGATTTTGACCCTGAAGACTGCGGAGAAATGCTGTCCAAGGTAAAAAATTCAATCAGCAAAGATGAACTTCGTGACAGATTTAAGATTGAAAAGAGCCTGAAAGAACTGCTTAAAAGCAGAATAGTCACATCCGGTCCGATTAAAAAAGGCAGCAAAAAGAAAATAATTATGTTTGTAGGGCCGACTGGCGTTGGAAAAACTACAACTATTGCCAAGCTCGGTGCAATTCATGCACTCAGAGAGGAACAGAGAGTGGCATTTGTAACAATTGATAATTATAGAATTGCAGCAACAGAACAGCTCAAAAAATATGCTGAAATAATGAGAATTCCAATATATTCGGTTAACAGCCAGAAGGAATTCAGGGAGATTCTTACACAGGAAAAAGCAGATATAATTCTGGTTGATACTTCCGGCAGAAGCCACAGAAATGATCTGAAAATATCAGAAATCAAGAGTTTTGCAGATAGCGTTGATTTTGAAATAGAAAAGGTTCTCTGTGTCAGCGCCAACACTAAAAAAACCGATTTAATGAGCGTTTTTAAGGCTTTTGAGACTATGAATTTTGACAGCGTAATAATTACTAAAGTTGATGAAACTTCTTTTATAGGGAATGTTATTGATATTGCCGATAAATACAGTAAGCCAATATCATATTTTACCAATGGTCAGGAAGTTCCGAATGATATAGTTGTAGCGGATTCCGATAAGCTGGTTGATATGCTGCTGAGCGGGGTTAATAATTAAAAATCTGGAGGCCAATGTGGATCAGGCTGCGACACTCAGAAGACTGGTTTTGGAGACCAGCAGTAAAAAAAAGACAAAAACCATTGCCGTAACAAGCGGGAAAGGAGGAGTCGGAAAATCAAGCCTGTCAGTGAGTCTTGCGATAGCTCTTGCCGGAACAGGAGCTTCTGTTACTCTTCTTGATGCGGATCTGGGGCTTGCAAATATAAATGTAATTCTCGGAATAATACCGAAATTCAATCTTCATCACGTTATAAAGGGCAAAAAAAAGCTCAGAGATATAATAATTGAAGTGCCGGAAGGAATAAAAATCATTGCAGGAGCTTCCGGATTTCATCAGCTTGCAAATCTTGACCAGAAACAGAGAACTGATTTTATTGAAGCAATTGCTGAACTTGATTCGGATGATTATCTGATAATTGATACCGGAGCCGGAATTTCCCAGAATGTTTTAAGTTTTGTTCTTTCTTCGGATGAGGTAGTCGTTGTTACAACACCTGAGCCTACAGCAATAACAGATGCATATGGAATGATAAAGTCAATCGCATCTCTTGCTCCGGATAAAATTATCAAACTTGTAGTTAACCGCGCCCAGAGCGTTTCCGAGGGGAACAGGGTTGCTCAAAGGGTAATAAATATTGCAGGCCAGTTTTTAAATATTAAAGTTGAAAGCCTTGGTTTTGTTTATGATGATTTATGCGTTCCAAAATCTGTAAGAAATCAGAAACCGTTTATTGTGAGTTATCCCAAAGCAAAAGCATCATCCTGTGTAAATGTTATAGCTGACAGAATAGCCAATAGAGTTGTTGAAGAGGATAGCGCATCCGGAATAAAAAATTTTGTAAAAAGATTTTTTGCTGCTACAGAAAAAAGCGCGCAGAATGATGATGAAAATGATTCAACTGTATAGATAAAAATAGCTTGATTTGTAATTTGCGTTCTATATAAAGTTGTATGTATGGTAGATTCGATAAAAAATCTGGAATTTGAATATAAAGCCGCACTTATAATGGGTTCAGGCGCTATAGTTCTTTCAATTTTAATTGGATTGGCTTCAGGCGTTTCAGCGCTGACTCTTTTAATCAGATCGCTGATTGTTCTTCCTGTTTTTGCCGGAATGGGATTCGGCGCTTCAACTGTAATAAAAAAGTTTGTACCTGAATTATATGAAGTTTTAAATTTAAAGAGTGATGAATCTGTTCCGGATGTAGGTATAAAGGAAAAAGATTCTGAAACTGCAGGTAAATCAGCAGATTTTTTTGAAAAAAATTCTGAAGATTCCGGAAAGGTTTCTACTGAACCGGATCGAAAAGTTTCAGAATCATCATTTCAGGAATTCTCAAAATCTGATTTTCCAAAAGTTGAAGAATCAAATGCTGAAGAATCAGGTAATCAATCTGTTGACAGTTATTTAGATTCAGGAATTGAAACAGGCCCGGCAGCATCGAAAAAAACCGGCAGTAATTCCGGAGACGGCAGCTTAGGCAAACATATAGTAATGGCTGAAAGTTTTGGAAAATATGAACCCAAGATCATGGCACAGGCGATTAGGACCATGTTAAAACGAGAAGGGGATTGACGGACTGGTTGATATGAACGATAAGAAATTTAAAGAACTTGACGTTCTCGGTGAGGAACTTCTCTGGGAAAAGTTCATGAAGAAGAAGGACCAGGAAATCAGGGACTACTTCGTTATTAAATATGCCCCGCTGGTTAAGTATGTTGCTGGTAAGATATCTATGGGCATGCCGCAGAATATTGAATTTGATGATCTTGTATCTTACGGGATTTTCGGTCTGATTGACGCTATAAGTAAATTTGATCCGGGCCGCGGAATAAAATTCAAGACATATGCAATGACAAGGGTTAGAGGCGCCATATTTGACGAGCTCAGATCCATTGACTGGATTCCGCGTTCTATCAGACAGAAAGCCAAGCAGATTGAACTGGCAATTACCGAGCTTGAGAACAGGCTTGGCAGAACTGTAGAAGATGATGAAATAGCCAAGGAACTTGGAGTCTCGGTTGAGGAATTTCAAACCACGCTTAATAAACTGACCGGAACTTCAATGATGTCCCTTAACGATATATGGTATATGGGAGATGACAGCGATGAGCTGTCTATACTTGAAACTCTTGAAGCTCCGCAGAGCATGAATCCTGATGTTTTAGTTGAAAAAGAAGAGATTCGTGATTATATTATTGATGCTATTAAAAAACTTCCGGAAAAAGAAAAGAAAGTTATAGTTCTTTATTATTACGAGGACCTTACTTTAAAAGAAATAGGAGATGTTCTCGATGTCACCGAAAGCAGGGTGTCCCAGCTTCATACAAAGGCAATAATGAGGCTCAGGGGCAGGCTCGGTAGAATAAAATCGAACATAGTTGGCTGATATGAGCAAGCTTAAAGACCTGTTCATGGAGTTTGAAGACGAGAGCACCAGCGAGATTGACGATGATGCAATCGAAGTTTATGCTGACTCGGTAAAACAGGCGCTTGAAATGGCTTCAAGCGAACTCGTTGTGGATATAACCAACCTCGATTATGATATACTTGAAAAAGGCACAAAAGGTTTGTTTGGTTTCGGAAGACAGCCTTACCGGGTTCTGATCAGACAGATAAAAGTAAATGCCGAGCATACCGATCTTGAAGAACTTGAAAGAAAATTATCAACTGAATACTCGCCTTCTGTAACTTTAGAACAGAAAAAAGATATGGACTCCACGTGTCAGATACGGGTTACAAAATCCGGAATCTGGTTAACTGTAACACCTCCTAAAGGCCGCGGCCAAAAACTTGATGTCAACGAAGTAAATACAAAACTTTATTCAATGCGTTTAACTAATGCTGATATGGCAATGGTTGATAAAGAAGTTAAAAAAGCTTCAGGAAAGCCTGTGAAAATCGGCAACTGGACGCCAAACCCTGACAACGACGGATCAATACGTATAGAAATATCTGATGATGAGATGAAATGTTTTATTCATTTTATTCCTCCGCGTTTTTCCGGCAGACATCTCGAGGCTGATGAGATTCTTGAAGCTATGAAATCAAAGGGAGTTATGTCCGGCATAAACGAGACTAGATTGAAGGAATTCCTGGAAGCTATGGATTACTCAAGGCCTTTACTTGCAGCTGAGGGAATATATCCGAGAAATGGAAACGATGCATTTATAGAATATAAAGTAAGAGTAAATAAAGCTGATGTGAAATTTGAAGAAGATGAATCCGGCAAGGTGGATTTCAGAAATCTTGAGCTTCTTGAAAACGTTGTCAGCGGACAGGTTCTTGCAGTTAAGATTCCTGTTGAACAGGGAATACAGGGAAGAACCATTACTAACAAGGTTCTGCCAAGCAGATCCGGTAAAGATTTAAAACTCTCAGGCGGGAAAGGGACAATACTCTCAGAGGACGGTACTGAACTGAGTGCTGAGATGAACGGGCAGGTGGTTTTTGCAAGCGGAAGAATCAGCGTTGAACCTGTATTTGTAGTAAAAGGCGATGTTTCAGTCGGAACAGGAAATATTGTTTTTCTCGGATCTGTTATTGTCAAGGGAAGTGTTCATGATAATTTCCAGGTAAAGGCAGCAGGCAATATTGAGGTTCAGGGTACTGTTCAAAAGGCAGAACTTGAGGCAGAGGGCGATATTGTTGTAAGAATGGGTATATCCGGCAAAGATGAGGCTAAAATTGAATCAACCGGAGGAACGATATTTGCAAAATTTGTTCAGAATGCATATCTGTTTGCTGAAAAGGATATTATAGTTCCTGAGGGAATAATTCATTCACGTGTTGATGCAGGTAAAAGAATAATAAGCCTTGGCAAGAGAGCAAAGATTATGGGCGGTGTTTTCAGAGCCGGAGATGAAGTGAATGCGAGATTTCTCGGAGGAGAAGCAGAAACCCGTACTGACATAACAGTAGGCGTTCATCCAAAAGTTCTTCAGCAGATTGAAGAACACAGCAATGCCAAAATTAAAATTACAGAGGAAATGGAAAAGAATAAGCTCGATATAAATACTCTGAGCAATATGAAAAAGACTATGAAGCTTCCTGAAGAGAAGTCAAAAATGCTCGATGATCTGATGGCGCAGAATGAAAAGCTTTCCGGAAGGATTTCTGAAATTGATTCGGAACTTTCTGAACTCAATGAATATGTTTCGCAGCTTGAACACAGCGGAAAAGTCTGCGCTGAAAAAACAGCGTATTCAGGAGTTGAAATATATATTAAAGATAAGAATTTTTCACTGAAAGATCCATATGATAATATTAAATTTAATCTAGAAGGCGGAGAAATCCGTTTATCCGCCTATGAAGCTCCTGTGCTTGATGAAAAGCAGATGCGTTTTGCTTCAAAACAAAGGGAAAGGAGATAGAGGATATCAGCTATGCCTATCAGTCCAATTGATCTTCAAACCAGCATATCTCAGGTTTTTGAAATCGGAAGGAATGAACATGCGAAATCTGAATTGCTGGTAGCTCAGCAGCATCTCCTGGAGAAAGAATCAACAGAGAAATCAAAAAATAAAAATTCAGTACTCGAAGAAGCAAAGAAGAATGAAAAAACTGAAATCAGGCACGAGGAACACAAAGAAAGAAATCTTCATCAGCAGAATGCCCATGAGCACACTTCGGAAGAGAAAAAAAACAGCAGCAGGGCAATCGATGACAAAATGGGGAAATTTATAGACGTTTTTAAATAGAATTTTTTTGATAAAGAGGTTATATGGAATTTATAGGTCTTGTATTAATAAATATATTCATGGGTGCATTATTTTATTTTATAATAAGCCTGAAACTTGAAAAATCTGCATCCGAGTTTAGAGAAAGGAAGCTTCGAAAGGAAATGGAAGCAATTATTAATGAATTTAACTCTGCTGCTGAAAGAAATATAACTATTCTTGAGCAGAAAATTTCTGTAATTAAGCGTCTTCTTGAAAGAAGCGGCGATATGAAAAGTTTTAATGCTGTAATTGCTGAAGATATGAGACATAATCCAGTTAATAAAACCGAAACAGACAAACCGTATTTTAAAGAGCAGCATAATGAAGAGATTCCGGCAGAAAATAAAATTATACAAAATGAAAAAGTAATAAAAAAAGACTTGAATTATTTATTCAATGGAGCTTTAAATTTTATTACATCTGCTAAAGATTTTTTTTCCAATATTAAAAAAGATCCCGTCACTGAAGAAAATGATTTTCCTCATTACAGTATTGAGAAAGAGATAAAGGTACCGGTTGAAGCAGAGCTTTCTAATGAGAACGGATTAAATCAGAATCCGGCTCCTGATGAGAACGAAATAATTGAAGTGTTTAAATGCGTAAATGATAAACAATCTTTATACACGGCAATATCGGATCTGCATTTGCGGGGCTGCGGCATAAATGATCTTTCTCATTATTCCGGACTTCCTGCAGGTGAGATCAAGCTTGTTTTAAATCTTCAGGGTGTAAAAAATATTTAATATAGCGGGGAATCAATAATGGATCTTATTATTAAAAGGCTTACAGAAGATGAATTTAAAAAATTTGCAAAACTTATATATGATGAAAGCGGAATATTTCTTAAAGAAACAAAACTGACTCTGCTTTCCAACAGGCTTAGAAAAAGACTCCAGGCCCTGAATCTGATGGAATATTCAGAATATTATAATTATCTCCAGACACTATCAGGAGATTCCAAGAGAAAAGAAATCGAAGAACTCATAGATGTTGTTTCAACAAATGAAACATATTTTTTCAGGAATGAAAGGCAATTTGAAGCATTAACAAAAGTAACATTTCCGGAATTGTCAAAAGTAATAACGAATAGAAAACTGAGAATATGGAGCGCTGCCTGCTCAACAGGCGAGGAGCCATATACAATGGCAATATGTGTTCTTGAGAGCATGAATCTTTTTCCGGGATGGAATATTGAAATTCTTGCAACAGATATAGCTCCATCGGTTCTGGAGTTCGCTAAAATAGGTGAATATTCCGGACGAAGAATTGAGAAAGTACCGCCTGAATTATTAAAAAAATATTTTAATCAGAGAAATGATAATCCTGAATATTATACAGTTAAAGATGAACTGAAGAAACTTGTAAAGTTCAGTTATTTAAATTTTTTCCAGAGTAAATTTCCAGCAGATATAGATGTTATTTTCTGCAGAAATGTCATGATATATTTTGATAAAGAGCACCAGAAGTCGCTTGTGGCAAATTTTTATAAATCAATAAAAGATCATGGATTTTTATATATCGGACATTCTGAAACTCTCCATACAATTTCTGATGATTTTAATTATAGAAAAATTCTTGAATCCCCAGTATATATTCCAAAACCCCGGAGCTGATAATGGCTGATTTTAAGCTAATCAATATCGGTATAGCCGAACTTGGCATATCTGAATCTCCTGATATCCTACGTACTATTCTTGGTTCGTGTGTAGGAATCTGCCTGTATGATCCTCTGAAAAAAATCGGCGGCCTTTCTCATATAATGCTTCCTGTGCTTAAAACAGTAACATCATCGCCGAAAAAATACGCCGATACAGCTATACCGCTTCTTATTGCAGAGCTTGAAAAAAAAGGCGCGTCAAGAAGAAGTCTTATTTCAAAGATTGTCGGCGGAGCTACAATGTTCAAGCTTTCAGAGAACAGCATGATGTCTGAAATAGGAAGAGGGAATATATCAAAAGTAAGGCAGATTCTTGAAGAACTCGACATTAAAATAATTGCTGAAGATGTTGGAGGCGATTATGGTAGAACAATGGATTTTCAGCTTGAAACAGGCGCTATAAGAATTAAATCTATCGGGAAACCGGAAAAAACAATATAGGTGAAATATGCAGAGTATGACAGGCTACGCTTTTATCGAGAAAAGCACAGATCAGTTTTCATTTTCAGTTGAAATTAAATGTTTAAATTCAAGATATCTTGAAATTTATGTTAATTCACCGAGGCTTCTGAAAAATGAAGAACCGGCAATGAGTTCATTGCTGAAAGAAAAATTTCAGAGAGGAAAAATTGAACTGAATATAGATATTTATAACTGGGAAACTGAAAAACCGGTAAATTTGAATCAGAATCTGATAAAAAAATATTATCAGGAATTAAAGAAAATCCATAAGAGTCTCGATATCAAAGAGCCTTTTAAATTTGAATCAGTACTTTCACTGGATGGAATTATTCACAGGGAAAAGTCAGGATTAACTCCAAAGTCCCGAAAGGAGATATATCAGTGTATAGAGCTTGCTGCAAAAAAAACCATTGAAATGAGAATCGAGGAAGGGTTATCAGTTAAAAATGATCTGATAAAAGTTTTAAATTCTTTGATTGAATCACATGCAGGGATAAAATTACTTGCAAAAAATCTCGCAGCTGAAAAGAAAAACAATCTGAAAAAGAAAATTGAATCCCTTACAGGTGATAAAATTGATGATATGAGATTATTGACTGAAATTGCAATTCTTGCAGATAAAATTGATATAAATGAGGAGATAGTCAGACTGAATGATCACTTCAAAAAGTTTAAATCATTCTGCAATGAAAAAGACCAGGTTGGGAAAAAACTGGATTTTATTGCGCAGGAAATTTTCAGGGAAATAAATACAATCGCATCAAAATCAAACAGCTCGGAAATTTCTCATAGCGTGGTGGATATGAAAAATCAGGTTGAGAAAATAAGAGAGCAGTGCAGAAATATTGTTTAGGATGAATATATGAAAGCTATACTCATTAATATCGGGTTTGGAAATGCTGTAATGGCCCACAGGGTTGTTGCAGTAATAACACCTGCTTCCGCTTCCGGTAAAAGATTAAGGGATGAAGCAAGAGAGAACAGTTTATTGATAGATGCAACCCACGGAAGAAAAACCAGGGCAATAATAATTATGGACAGTAATCATATTATTTTATCAGCAATGCAGCCGGAAACCATTTCCGGAAGGTTAAGTACCGGTAATGAACCCCAGGCCTGATATATGTCTTGTAGTGTCTGCTCCATCCGGAGCCGGTAAAACCACCATAATTAAAAAAGTAATGGATGAGGATGATAGATTAGACTTTTCGATATCAACAACAACCAGAACTCAAAGACCGGGTGAAATTAATGGAAAAAGTTATTATTTTATAAGCCGTGATGAGTTTGAAAAATTAGTTGATCAGAATGAATTTATAGAATGGGCTGAAGTGCATGGCAATTTATACGGAACATTGAGAAAAGAGATTGACAGAATAAGGGCCATTGGAAAAATTCCGCTATTCGATATAGATGTTCAGGGTGGTTTAAATTTAAAGAACCGGTTGGAATCATCGGTTTTAATATTTATTATACCCCCATCTCTTGAAATTTTAGAACAGAGGCTGCGTAACAGGAAAACTGATTCAGAAGAACAGATTAAAATCAGGCTTGCAAATGCCATTGGTGAACTGGCTCAGTACGGGATCTACGATTATATTATAATAAATGACAATATATCTGAGGCTGTAAATAATTTTAAAACTATTGTTGCTGCGGAATTGATGAAAACGCCGTTTGTTTCTGAAAAAATAAAAAAAATTTTAGTGAGGAAAAATGATAATACCTTTAGATAAATTAATATCCTACAACGAAAATAAATATGTATTCACAAAAGCCATGATGCTTACAATCGAAAAAATCGGTAATATTCCGGAATATCCTGAAGAAGATGAATTGAAATGGAAAGTAGTTCCGAATATTTTAAAGCTGCATTTTGACGGTAAAATAAAATTTCTAATGGATACAAGCGATATTGAAATAATATAAGCAGGGTCTAATATTAAAGCCGCTGTTATTGCAGGACCGACAGCAGTCGGTAAAACAAGAATTTCTCTGCAGATCGTTCAGGAAATGCAGGATGTTTTTGAAATAGTTTCTGCAGACTCTGTTCAGGTCTACAGATTTATGGACATTGGAAGCGGAAAGCCTGATCTTGAAGAAAGAAAAATTGTAGCTCATCATCTGATTGATATTGCTGATCCGGATTTTAATTTTACCGCTGGAGAATTCGTCCGTAAAGCTGAAGAAGCGTGCATGCAGATAAATGCAAAAGGCAAAATACCGCTTTTTGTAGGCGGTACAGGGCTTTATCTGGATGCTTTTTTTAAAGGAATTTCAGAAATACCTGTTGTTGATATAAAAGTCAGAGAAAAGCTCATTGATGAATTAAATGAGCGCGGTCTGAAATCACTATATGATGAGCTTTTAGATTCAGATCATAGATTCGCTGAAAAGATTCATTCAAACGATAAGCAGAGAATATTAAGGGGGCTTGAAGTATTCAGGCATACAGGTCAGCCTTTAAGTTCCTTTTATGATAAGAAAGCAAATCATACTGATATTGATGCAGTTTTTATTGGAATTAAACAGGATAGATTAAAATTAAGGGAAAAAATAGATAAAAGAGTTGATTTAATGGTTAACTCTGGTTTAATTGATGAGGTTTCAGGACTCAGGAATAAGGGTTATCATTCAGGTCTGAAATCTATGAAATCCATAGGATATAGAGAAATAAACAGATATTTAGACGGTGACTTAACAATTGCTGATGCTGTATCAGAGATTAAACTTGAAACAAAAAAATATGCAAAAAGACAGATGACCTGGTTTAGAAAAAACAGCAGCATGAAGTGGTTCGATAGCAGCGATTACGAATCAATTAAAGCTTTATTATTGAAATCTGTTTTCAGAGCCGAGGAGGTTTTATAATATGCAGAAACAGATAAACAATCTGCAGGATGTCTTTATTAACAATGCAAGAAAAGATAAAGTTGATATTACTGTTTTCCTGATGAACGGAGTTCCAATCAAAGGAAAAATATTAAGTTTCGATAATTTCACAATTCTAATGGAAGTTGATAAAAAACAGAATCTTATTTATAAACACGCGGTTTCTACTATTGTTCCAATAAAACCTATTCCATATTGCGAATTGGAGGACAAATAAAATGATTAGTTCCTGCAGTGAATATTATGTTTAGATTTATTAAAAATTTAATAATATTCTCTATAATTGTTGCAGTCCTGCTAGGACTTTATCTTTCCTTTAGAATTTTACCTGAAGGTAAAATTGGAATAATTCATGATATAAATAAAAATAAAACTGCCGGTATATATAACAGAAAGTATAATTTCGTATGGCAGGGTTCAATTCCATGGCTTTATGTACTTACTGAAGTAAATTCCATCCGTAATGCGGCATTTCTTTCATCTGTTGAAGTAACAGGTATTGAATCGGTTAAAGATGATTTTTACAGAGTCACAGTTCCTGTAAGTATAATCTATAAAATCAATCCGGATAAATTCCATGATTTTTCAAAACTTTCAGGGAATACAGATCAGCTTATTGATGATATAAGGAAAATGCTTTCTCTTGAATTATCACGGGAGCTGACAAAGTATTTTTATCCTTTTTACAGAAATAATGAAATAACACTTAATGCCGATGCAATTTTAAATGCTGCTTCCGTTAACTTTAAAAAAGCTGCTGAAATTTCAGGAATTGATATGCAGAAACTGGATTTTACAGGCCCTCTTAATGTTCCTGATTATAGAACATATCAGGAAGCTGTAACGCATATCCAGGAAATGAGAAAAATTGAAAAAGATAATGAAAAGCAGTTAAAAGAGCTGACAAGTAAAATTGAAAGAGAACGCCTTTCAGATGAAAAATACTATGCAAGACTTGCTAAAATATCTGAAATAATTAAGCATAATCCTGAAATGATAAAATACATTTATATTGACAAAATGGGCAGTGATGTAAAATTGATCATCTCTTCAGATAAAACAGGCGTGCCGGAGTTTTTAGGCGCAGTTGAAGAGAAAAAGCCTGTTAAAAAAACCGGAAATATTGATAATCTCAAATAAAAGGAGTTTAGTATGCCTTGCGGAAAGAAAAAGAAAAGAAAAAAGATTGCTAATCACAAAAGAAAAAAAAGAAGAAGAGAAAACCGTCATAAAAAGAAATAATTTCTGATAATAATAGAGATTGGTTAGAAGCCAATCTCTTGTTTTATATATGAAATCAAAAAAAATTAAATCCCAGCCTAAGCCAAAGCACAAGTGGAAAAAAAGGCCATCAGAGCTTAAAGGTTTTGACACAACCTGTTATCAGAATCATGCTTCAAAAGATTATTTGAGAATTGATTATGCAGTTCCTGAAAACAGAGTGAGGCTTTATGTTGAAATTAAAGGTCAATCTTCTGATTCATTTTGTGTTGAAATTCTAAACGGGGAAATAATTGCGAGAAGCTCTTCAAAGAGAATGAGGCCGTCAGAAGTTGATCTTGTATTTCTGCAGAGAATGAAATCTTTTAATACAATTCCACTTAAAAAAGCTCTATCGGAAATTAAAAAAGTTTTCAAACTGGAAAGTCAAAAAGATAAAAAAGCGCCAGCTGCTGCGCCGATACCCGAAGAAAAATTTTCTTTAAACAAGCTGCTGGTGCAGTACAGTATTGCGGATTTATTCGATTTTATACTTGGCATAATTCTGACTGGAGCAGTGTTTTATTTTATCGACATGAATTATACTCTGGCAGGTATTGTCTCGGCATTATTCGGAATCAGCACCGGGGCAGTTGATATTCTTGCCAGGCATAGAAAGCCTTTGTTCAGTAAAATATTAATTTTCCTGTTTGCGGGAATGATTTTATATGTTTATGGACTTATATACTGAAGAAAATCTTAAAGAATAATAGAACATGGATGACGCGGATTACACGGATTTTTTTAATTAATAATGATTGTAATATATTTTTAATTGAATATTTATAGTTTTAATTTTCTGAAATTTAAAACTATAAATCCTTATCCGCGTTCATCATGAAAATCCGTGTAATCCGTGTTCTATTTCTTTTCTTTAAATTTAGATCAAATTAATTGGAAATGGCCTGTATTTTACCATACCAGCCTTAATATCATTAAAAAAGCCTTCCTGGATTTCTGAATATTTTCTAATAAATTTATGGAAATTAATTGACATTTTATATTAATTATGTAAAAATGTATTATGTCGCATTGCGCTTTCATTTGCTTAATTAAAATAAAATTTTCAGAATAATTGTGCAATAATAATTTATATAATGGATTTTTACCGGAGGGTTTATGGGTGATTTTTTTAAAAAACTGGTGGAGCAGTTCAAGGGTATTTTTGAAAAACTTGACTCGACAAAGAAAATCATAATCGGCGCAGTTACCGGAGTTGTGCTAGTTTCATTTATTGTCCTTTTTTCCGTATCAAGCGCTCAGCCTAATGTTGTTTTGTTTTCTGAACTCGGGCCGGAGGAATTCGGACAGGTAACTAAAAAACTTGAGGAAATCGGCGCTAAATATACAACTGCTGGAACAACTACAATTCTTGTAAAACCTGAGAACAGGGAAACTATACTTACCCGTCTGGCCCAGGAGAACATGATTCCTAAGGGAATTCCGGGATGGAAACTTTTTGATATGTCCAAATGGACAGAAACGGATAAAGAGCTTGATGTTAAGTATATGAGGGCTCTCAGGGATGAAATAAAGCGGCATATTGAATCTCTTAAAAATATAAGTAAAGCTAATGTTGAAATTGCAATGTCACAGGACAGCCTGTATTCTGATGAGCGTACTCCTTATACAGCTGCTGTAACAGTATATCTTGCACCGGGTTATGATAAACTTTCCAAGAAAGAAATAAAAGGTATAATGTTCCTTGTTGCAAGAGGTGTCGGCAACAGGCTTAAGCCGGAAAATGTAACTGTTACTGATGATATGGGTAATATAATATCTGATTTTGATGATGAACTTGATAATGCCAAAACAGAATACACCAAACTTGAATTCAGGAGCAAGCTTGAGGAGAAAGCGCGTGTACGCATGCTTCGTGATATCAGGGAAGGTCTTGAACGAATATATTCCGCAGAGAGAATTCAGATTGTAAGACTTAATATGGATTTTAACTG
>CAYMPH010000012.1:0-129153 GCA_964392365.1 uncultured Leptospirales bacterium | reverse complement strand
TGGTTCAGCTTGAAAATATTAAAGCTGCAAGCGATTCAGCTATTTATAGAAAACTGATTAACAGCCAGAAAATAACCATTACAATTGTATTGGTTATTCTCATAGTAACGCTGATTTTCAGGATTGTGCTTGTTATATATAATCATAAAACGTCTGGTAGAAAAAAAGCAGAAATAGAAAATAAGGGTTCTGCAAATAATACATCTGATGATAAATAATTCTATAAAAAGAAAGCTTGCTGTTTTTGATCAGGACAATACTCTACTTGACGGAAGATTTATTTTCAGGGCTGCAGAAGAATTAGGTTTTGTTTCTGAATTAAACCGTGTTATGTTAGAAGAGCAGGAACCGGTAAAACGCGCTGTAAAAATAGCCTCGATGCTGAAAGGCGTTACTCGTGATAAAATATTTAATATTGCTGAATCGATTAATTTAGCTGATGGCGCGTACGAAACAATTGATGCTTTAAAGCACTGCGGTTTTATTACAGGAATTATTACAGACAGTTATAATATTGTTGCAGATCTGATAAAAGAAAAAACCGGAGCGGACTTTACAATAGGAATAAAGCTTATTTTTAATAATGATTTTGCAACCGGAGAAATTGAAATACCATCTGCATATTTTAAATCTGAACATAGCCTTTGTATGCATAATTACTGCAAGGGACATGCTTTTGTTAATGCTGCAAAAACCAGATCCATTTCTCTGGGAAACACAATCGCTGTTGGTGACGGCGAAAATGATATATGCATGATTAAAGCTGCAGCTTCAGGAATTGCTTTCTTCTCTCAAAGCGATCTGCTGAATTCAGCTGCTGATAAAAAAATTGAAGAAAAAAACTTGTTAAAAATATTAGAATTTTGTAATATATAATATATTGTTTTTTGGATTATAAACTATTTTTTAAAAGGAATCAGGTGATGAAAACAATAAAATTAATAATGATTATAGTGACCATGGGAATTTTCAGCCTATTGTTTTTTGCCGGAGTTAATTTATTTTCTGCTCCTCTTCCTGAAGATGAAGCAGTCGGCAAGGCAGCCGGTGAACTTTATGAAAACAGTTCAAAATTCAAAGGTAAAAAAATTTCTGTTTATATTTTTACAAATCTTGACGGAAAGGAAACTGAAGAAGGCAAAAGAATTTCCCAGAAGTTTTTATCAAAGATGATAGTTAAGAAAGATTTTAAATTTGTAGAAAGGGCTGAAATTGATAAAATAATAAAGGAACATGAACTGCAGCAGACAGGTGCTGTTGATACAGAATCAATTATGGAAAGCGGCGGAGTTTTACCTGTTGACGTTATGATCAATGGCACGATTGCTCAAAATAACGGTTTAGGTGAGATTCATGTTAAAGCTGTTGATGTTTCAACTGGAGAGATTTACGCAATTTCAATTGTAGGATATAAGCCCGGAAAAGAATTTACATATGTTGAAAACCAGGAAAAGCTAAAACAGTTTAAAAAGTCTCCGGATAGATTTGATAAAATTAATAACAGTATTTCTGTAATTAATAATATGAGTACAAGAGCGCCATTTGTTTTTATGCTCGTCACAGCTGATGAATCTGATATAAAAAGAATAAAAAAAGAAAGACCCGGCATGCTGAAAATTTTAAATCAAAGAAAAGAGAATATTAAAAATAATAAACCGGCCCGCTGGAAAAACATTTTGAGATTAAGAGATAACATGAATTTAATTAAAGAAGACAATCCAGATGCATATGCAAAAATAATAGAAAAAAAGAATGAATTAATTGAAAAGGGGATTGAAAAGAAAAAGCGCCCTTGAATTAAAAAAACTATAGAATGATTATATTTGTAATTCTTTCTTTTTAAATGCCGGCATATTGTAATAGCCGGCATTTTTTCAGGGAATGAATTTCTGCGCAATAGGAGTTCTTCTTCCTGTGCCGAATGATTTTGAGGTTACCTTGAGCCCGGGCGCTGCCTGTCTTCTTTTATATTCGCTCAGATTCACCTTGCGGAGAATATCTTTAACCAGACTTTCTTCAAATCCATAAGCGGTAATTTCAGCTGAAGATTTTTTCTGTTCAATAAACATTTCTAAAATTTTATCAAGTACCGGATAAGGAGGAAGCGAATCTTCATCCTTCTGGTTTTCGCGCAGTTCGGCAGATGGTGCTTTGTCAATGCTCGACCGGGGGATTATTTCCTTTTCCAGGTTTATGTGACGGGA
Source organism: uncultured Leptospirales bacterium (assembly GCA_964392365.1). Taxonomy (GTDB): domain Bacteria; phylum Spirochaetota; class UBA4802; order UBA4802; family UBA5550; genus CAYMPH01. The sequence continues at coordinate 126,949 of CAYMPH010000012.1, read as the reverse complement.
TAATTCGTACACGGAAGTTTTCGGCAGATCGGAAATTACTGCAAGTCCTCCGGACATGTCACCATATAATGTGCAGTATCCCATGGCAAGTTCGGATTTATTTCCTGTTGTTAAAAGCAGGGCTCCTGTTTTATTGCTGATAGCCATGAGCAGATTGCCTCTTACTCTTGCCTGTATGTTTTCTTCGGTTATATCCTCAGCAAGTCCTTTAAAAATATTTGAGAGACTATTCTTATATTCATTGCATAAGCCTCGGATTGGAATTGTTTCGAGCTTTATTCCTAAATTCTTCGCAAGCTGAACTGAGTCATCAATACTTCCGGCTGAGGAATATATAGAAGGCATTGTTACACCTGAAACATTTTCCGGTCCTAAAGCCTCGACAGCAAGAGCTGCAGTGAGAGCTGAATCAATTCCTCCGCTCAGGCCGAGAACTGTCTTTTTAAAACCGCATTTTTTTACATAATCTCTTATTCCTAAAACCAGGGCATTTTTTACATCTTCAATTTCATTGACATTAAAATTTATTTCCTGATTGCCGGAAGTGTCTATCAGCAGAAGATCCTCTTTAAATTTTTCAGCTGCTCCTGTGATAATCCCTTTATTGTTTATAGCAAGGCTGCTGCCATCGAAAATCAGACTGTCATTTCCGCCGATCTGATTTACATAAATTATATGCAGATTATTATCTTTTGCTATGGATTTAAGCATTTTAATTTTAGCAGTATTTTTACCTCTTACAAAAGGCGAGGCAGAAATATTTATAATGAGATCAGCTCCGATTTTTTTGAGCTCAGTAACAGGATCAATTTCATATGACCTGTTTTCCATGTAGGAATCTTTTTCTGAAATGTGTGCATTCCATATATCTTCACATATAGTAATTCCTATTTTATAGCTGCAGTAATCTATTATGTTGAATCTGGTTGCCTGTGAAAAATATCTTGTTTCATCAAAAACATCATATTGCGGAAGCAGAGTTTTGTTCTGTATGGTTTCAATGTTCCCGTTTTTTATAAAAGCAGCTGAATTATAAAGCATTGGGGGCAGGGTATTATTATAATCGACAAAGCCTACTACAGCTGCGGTTTTAACTTTCGCGGCAATTCTTTTTAGTGATAAAAGATTATCATCAATTAGTTTTTTATTTTCAAGCAGGTCCATGGGAGGATATCCTATTATGGACATTTCCGGAAACACTGTGAGTTCGGAACCTGCGTTTTCTGCGCGGTTGATGTAATCAAGAATTTTTTTCTCGTTTCCAGATATATCAGCAACAACGGGATTGATTTGTGCTATGGCTATTTTCATATCAAACTAAAATGATGAATATTTTATTTACGTCAAGATTTAAATTAAGTTTTGAATCAAAATTGCCGATAATCAGTATATGAATATATCTACCGGAATATCGGAAATTAATTTCCGCTCTTACGCAAAAGGAGCCTCTGCTTCTGAAAAGATATACATATGGCCTGCGTATAATAACGGCAAGGTAGACAGCATACATTCTGTTTTAAAGAAAACTGAAAATAATGTTGTATATACAAAACCTTCTCCGGAAGAGCGCGATAGAATAATGGATCTGATTAAAAATACAAAACAGTATGAATATACTTCAGATGGAATTGTAGCCAGAAACAGATTTGTTCTTCAGCCCGGCTCGCTTTTTGATGCTATAGTTTAAACCTTCCATTTTGCTTGACTTTCTGGAACAGAAAATTTAATTATCCCGAAGTATTTCAGAAAATTTTTGTTTCTGAAATTATTTTTTTTATCACTTTATAACTTAATTTGTGTTATAATATATAGTTATAATAATAACAGGAGATTAATATGAAAAAAGTCAAGGTCTTACTTGCGTCTATGGTTTTGCTTTGCGCAATTAATGGAGCTTACGCAATTGATACAAACCTGGATTTCAGGGTTGGAGTCGGTTATCCGTATGTCGTTAATATGCCTGCATTGGATTTTGGTATTAACTTTGATCTCGGACTGGATAAATATTTTGCATTGAGCTTCGAAACCGGATTTGACTGGGTTAATATGAAAACTTATAAAGGTACAGGATCTTTTACAAATCCAACTACAGTTACTTTCAGCGATGCTTATTCTATTCCGCTGCTTGTTAATGCAAAAGTAAGATTTGATATGAGAGAAACTATCGGAATTATGCCTTATATTATGGTCGGTGCAGGTTATGGGTGGACATTCCATTCAACTGGTGCAACAATGGCTGTACTTAAGACAGATACTTACGGCGGATTTACCTGGCAGGTAATTGCAGGTATAGCAATTAAACTTGGAAGTGATTCCAATATTAACCTTATATGTGATCTTGGTTATAGAGGTTCACTTGTTTATCTTTATACTTCTGCAGCCACAAACCAATTTGCACTTGATATGTCATCAATATTCGCTCATGTAGGAGTTAGCTTTCCTTTAAAAGGCGGCGATAACTGAGACTTCCCCTCCGGCTCTGCTCAGGGGCCGTATCGGATACTTTAGTCTCGACTCCGCTCGACCAGCGAAGTTAATATGTCGCAAGCTTGTATTTTCCGCATCTTTGATAAAAGTAATTTAATCTACATAGAACAAGGGGTTGCAACCCCTTGTTCTAAAAACATGATAATTCCTTTGTAATAAGTGACAGATAGATGACCAAAAAAAAACCCGCCTGTTTCCAGACGGGTTTTTTACGGGTAGTCCCAGTTTAATAATTTTATTTTTTATCTCAGAAGCTGTAATACTGATTGCGACTTCTGGTTAGCTTGAGCCAACATTGCGGTACTACTCTGCACAAGGACCTGATTTTTGGTAAGTTCTACCATTGTCTCAGCCATGTCTGCATCCCTGATGCGGCTTTCGGATGCTTGTATATTTTCATAGGCAGACATGAGACCTTTTGCAGCTGTTTCCATTCTATTGTAGTACGCGCCGAGGTCAGCTCTTTGCTTCGAGATCTTCTGAAGCGAACTGTCTACCAGACCTATGGTTTTGTTTGCTCCTTCGGCTGTGCTTAAGTTCGCTATAAATTTTCCGGTTTTTTCTTTGAGATTGAGCCCCTGAGCTGTCATGGTTCCAATGTAAACTCTTTTTCTCTGATGCATATTTGCACCCATATGAAACCACATTGAAGCTTTAGGATTTGTTTTTGCAAAATCGCCGAGCATCAGTTTAAATTTGTTGAATTCAGCTGATGAAGCTATTCTATCCACTTCATCGACAAGAGCAGAAACTTCAACCTGCATAAGCTGCCTGTCTTCATTGGTATAAATACCATTTGAGGACTGGACAGAGAGAACTCTTAATCTCTGCAGAATATTAGCAGTCTGTTCCAGATAACCTTCAGCTGTCTGGACGAAAGACATACCGTCTTCAGTATTTCTTTCAGCCTGTCTTAATCCTGAAACCTGAGTTCTCATTTTTTCGGATACAGCAAGACCTGAAGCGTCGTCCCCGGCTTTATTTATTCTAAGGCCGGAAGAAAGAGCTTCCATCGATTTGCTTACATCCCAATGCTTGAACTTATTCATCTTGTTAGCATTGATTGCACTCATGTTGTGATTAATAATCATAGTGAACACTCCTTTGTTTTTGTGAGCCCGATTTCCTTATCAGGCGTTTGATACCAGGTTTTAAGCGTTTTTTGGGAATACCCGGGTGCATTGCTGCAACCATCAGGCTCTGGTGCAATTCAGAAGCTGATGCTTACAGCAAACAACCGGTCTCTATATATATTTTTGATGCCGGCATGAGACTGATTTTCAAAGAACAAAATGCCGCCGGTATTAACCGGCGGCATAAATTTTACTATCTGAGTAACTGAAGTATTGATTGAGATTTCTGATTTGCCTGAGCAAGCATTGCAGTACCGCTCTGAGTAAGAACCTGGTTTTTGGTAAGATTAACCATGCTCTCTGCCATATCTGCGTCTCTGATACGGCTTTCAGAAGCCTGAATGTTCTCATAAGCTGCCATAAGACCCTTAGCTGCATATTCAAGTCTGTTGTAATAAGCGCCGAGGTCAGCTCTTTGTTTCGCAATTTTGTGAAGAGCTGCATCAAATACTCCGATGTTCCTGTTTGCTGATTCCGGAGTAGATAGTGTTACAGGTTTGCCTGCTGCGTCTTTAAGTAAAAGAGCTCTTGAAGTCATTGTTCCAATATAAACTCTTTCTCTTTGATGCATGTTGGCGCCCATATGGAACCACATTGAAGATGATCGGCTTGTTCTTGAAAAATCTCCCTGGAGAAGTTTCATTTTGTTGAATTCACCCGATGATGCAATTCTATCAACTTCGTCAACAAGTGCAGATATTTCAACCTGGATAAGCTGTCTGTCTTCAGGTGTGTAAATACCGTTTGAAGATTGAATAGCGAGAACCCTCATTCTCTGGATTATGTTGTTAGTCTGGTCAAGATATCCTTCAGTAGTCTGAATGAAGGACATACCGTCTTCAGTATTTCTCTCGGCCTGTCTTAATCCTGAAACCTGAGTTCTCATTTTCTCAGATACAGCAAGACCTGAAGCGTCATCGCCGGCTTTGTTAATTCTCATGCCGGATGAAAGACTTTCCATGTCCTTTGAAACATTCCAGTGTTGGAATTTTAATACCCTATTGGTATTAATAGCTGACATATTGTGATTGATAATCATGGTAGATTCCTCCTTGAATCTTTTGTTTTTTAACAGCATCCTTGCTGTTGTAAGAGGTGGTTTTTATCCCTTACTTCTATAAGTTCGGATCGGCTTAACCTAATATTTAAGCCGTTTATTGACGTTTTTAGATCATTATTGGCGATTATTTGATTTTATGATTAAATATTGATGTGATAGAGGTTATAAGTGTTTTTTAAGCAGAATTTCCCTTATTCTTAATTTCGGCACATGAAAATTTTTCCATTAGATATTTATTTTTTTTTTGTTGAATTGGCATGATATTAAGTCTGGTTTGATGGGGTCAGAGCATCTTATAGGGGATATTTGTGATCAGTGTATAAATTTTGTTTCAAGGTTTGAAATTTATAGCGGGGTCAGAGCTTAATTTTTCTATTACAAGAAAAATTCAACTTAATAGTTAGATAAAGTCTCTATGCAAGTTCTAAATACTGCTATTTTCGAATATTGTGCTATAATCAAATTAAATTGGGCTTTTTTAAGAAAAACAATTGAAAAATATAACTATTTATTGTTTAATCGAGTTAATTTGGCAAAAATTATCTCAAAACAGGAAAAATAAATGAGTTTTTTAAAAGAATACAGCTATTCCGATGTAAAACAGAGAAAATATATATATATAAATGTATTAATCACACTTGCAATTTCAGCTTTTATATTAACAGCTATAGCTTTTAATTTAAAATATTACTTCTTTTATTTACAAATTGTAAAAATTGTTCTTTTAACTTTTATCGCAGGTATATTCGCAGGAAACCTTTCCGGCAGATTGCTTTTCACTATTTTTAAAAAAATCAGGCTTGTTTATATAGTTACTGAAGTATTATTTATAATTATTGCCGCAGTGTTTTTTTTCAGAGCTTTCATCAGCACTGCGCAAAGTGAACCTTTAATATCACTTTTTTTTATTAATCAGTATATAATACCAATTCTCATTTTTTTCTTCGGGTTAATCGCAGGTATAAAACTTCATTATCTCTTAAAAGTTTCATGCGGTGATTTTATAGATGAAAAAGCTGCAGTTTATAATTTTTTATTCAGTTTACTTGGGGGATTATCAATAGGAATAGCAATTTATGCTGGAATAGTTTATGCTGCGTTACCTTCATTTCTTCCGGTTATTCTCTGTCTTGGACTTATTCCGCTTATATTTGTTTTTTATCTTAAATATAATCCTGATCCTATAATTGCAAAGCACTTCAGGGATGAATTTGAAGAAAAGCCTGATACAGTAAAGAATGAGGAACTTATTTTTTCATATCTCAATTTTACTTATATTCTGATTTATTCATATTTTGGTTTTATAACTATACTTAAATATTACGGGACTTTGAATTATATACACTTTGCATTTCCCTTAATATTGCTGATTTTAATGTGTATTGGTTTTTTTCTGGGTCGATTTTTAAAGAAGTACTACTGGCATATTTATACTGAAATGATATTCCCTGTTTTTTTTCTGACGTTTATCATACTTATAAATAATTTATATGGATCATTATCTTTTAAGGCTGCTTCAGCGCTGTTTGCTCCGTGTTCACTGATTTTCGGATTCTCAATGTATCATACAATTGAGAATATTACAGTGAAATATCCTCATCAGAAAAGATTTAATATACTAGATATTTCAATGATTGTGATGCCTGTGCCTGTACTTATTGCTCTGAGTTTTGTTACATTTTCATATGCAGTATATTTTTTATCTATATATGTTATAATTGCAGTGAATCTGATGCTGCCTGCAGTATATCTTGCAAATAAAAATATTCCTATTTATAAGAAAGGAATTATGTTCGCGTTTATTCTTTTTTTTATACCGCTTATAATAATGAATCATTTATATTTCAAGACTCCACTTAATGGAACAATTTACGCGGGAAATACGCGCAATTTTGAATTGCTGCAGAATGTTAATTACAATTCCCCATATATAAAAACAACCGGTTCGGTTTATGTAAATGATGAGGAAGTTTTTAAAATTTCAGACAGTATTATCAGGAACTATAAAAGGTCTTTAATACCTTCTGCATTTTATTTAAAGAACGTGAAAGATGACAGGATTCTTTTCATAGACGGTAATCAGGTTTTTTTCCGTAATCCGGGAATTGCATATTTCAAAAACTCGTCGTGTCTGAATACAGTCCCTCTTGAGCTGGTTGATTATTACAATCTTCCATATTCAGGAAATCAGAAGTATTTTGCAGATAATGACGATCTATTGCAGTATATTCACAAAAATCAAAATGCTTTCCGGATGATTTATGATATTCCGAATATTCTCGATCAGACAAAAAACTATTTCAGATTTACACCGGAATATTATAAAATAATAAAATCTAATCTTGTTAAAGGCGGGATTTATGCTGTTTCTTTTAATCTTACAACATGCAGGAAAGAATTTTTATCTTCAGCCTTAAAGGGAATAAAATCATCATATAAAAACAGCGCTGTTTATATATTCTCAAATATTCTTGTAATTTATTCATCCGATGATGATTCTTCTTTGAAAATTTCTGAAAATTCCATTGCCCGTGTTGCTGATTTATTTAAAAATTATCCGGATATGCAGAAAATTTTTTACGGAGAGATGCATATTCTGTCTCACTATGCCGGAGCAGATCTGGATGAGATTTTAAAAATTCTACAGCCGGATGACATGGACAGATTTTATTATTTAAAAAAATTCAGATCCGGTTCATGTTATGAAGCATTCAATATACTGCCTTCTGCAGTAAATATATCAGCATTTACTAATTCTTTAGCTGAATCACAATCTGGAACTTTTATATTAAATATGAAAAATAATTTCCAGGCTGATGAAAATATACTTAAAACTCTTAAAAAAACTGAACTTGCTGAAGCAGCTGAAAACTATGAGCTTGAGACATCGCTGCTTTTTGAACTTAGAAAGCTTGCTGATTACCATATTATGCTTAAAGAATATATGAATATTATGTATTCTTATAAAGAAGAATATTATTATAATGCAGCACTTCGCTTTGAGCAGCTGAAAAAATGGGATGATGCAAGAAAGCTCTATTCAGCTATTTTAAACATGAATCCTTCAAATTTCGAAGCGAATTACAGAATGGGTATTATGTCTGTAACTCTGCAGGATATTGAGAATTCCTTTAAATATCTGCAAAATGCGCTTAAGCTTAAAAATGAGGACGGTAAAGTCCTTTATCAAATGGGCATTCTTTATTTTACTACAGGAAATTTTCAGGAAGCAGTTAATTATCTGCAGAGGGCTTTAACACAGCGGGAAGTATCCGCTTCTTTATATCTTCATTTGGGGCTTTCTTATGAACAGCTCGGCAACAACGCTGAAGCTGAAAATTATTTTCTGAAAGCCAACATTCAGGATCCTAATGATATAAATATTCAGAATAAAATTTTTAAAATAAAAAAAGAAAAAGAATCTGAAAAGGCTTCTTCTTTACAGCCTCCTGAAAATAAAAATGAAAACGATGTGGAAAACGATGAAAGAATTCCGCTGCCTATCAATAAATCAGCATACGACATGAGAATTAAAGATGAAGAATTGGGCAAATACAAAGTAGACGGCCAATCCGGTGAAATTCCGGATGAGAAAAAATAAAATGGAAAAATTTAAACTATTTCTCACAAATAAAAGCGTTTTGATTTTCTCTGTTGTGTCTTCTCTTGTTCTGACTCTAATTCTTATTAAAATTGATAATATGGCAGCCGGTCCTTCAGGTATGGGTGTATCGTATCTTCAGTTATCTTTTACAAAAGAAAATTTTCTGAGAATAATTTCTCTCTGGGGAGATTACGGGGTTGAGCTTTTTTTAACAACTATCTGGATTGATTATATTTATCCTGTGACATATTCCCTGCTCATCGCAGGCGGCATGGCCATTTCAGAATTTAAACTTGAGGAAAACGGTAAAATTTTTTCCCGGTTCGGACAGAAGTTATTTATTTTGCCGTTTTTTGCAGCAGTTTCTGATATGATCGAAAATTCCCTTCACGTCTATATTCTTGTAAACAGATTTTACAATGAGTACATTATTCTTGCTGCTTCAATTGCTGCATCAGTCAAATGGTTTCTGATTATAATTTCGCTTATGATTTTTTTAAAAAGATATTTTGCGTTCAGGAAAATAATGAAAGGTCAGTCATAGTTCAATTCCGTATATTGCAGCGATTATTTTTTAAAAAGCCCCTAACACCAACATCAATGCCATTAAGCAAAGGAGTTTTATTATTTTGGATTGCTTTTTTGTGTAAGAAAAGGGGATAGGGAGATGGAAGTGATTAGGAGATAACGGAATAAAGAGGGAATTGATATCTCCCCAATCTCTTAATATCCCCTTATCTCCTAATTTTTTTATTTATTAGCTAAAAAAATAAAATTAAAATAATAATTTGGAGTCATGTCCAGTGTGACTTGTGGAACTTGACATGATTTCATCAGGCAATGTGTGTGTCAGGAAGTTTTCTCTGATTTCTTCCTGTTGTTCTTATCAAGAACTTTTTTTCTCATTCGGATATTCTGCGGTGTTACCTCTAAGAGCTCATCATCTTCTATATATTCAAGAGACTGTTCCAGACTGAATTTTCTTGGTGTGGGCAGTCTTACGGCTTCTTCTGATCCGGAGGCTCTCATGTTTGTGAGTTTTTTTGTTTTACATACATTTACAACGAGATCTTCTTCTCGGTTATTTTCACCTACAACCATTCCTTCATAAACCTGGGCGCCCGGGCTGATAAACAGAATGCCTCTTTCCTGAATACTGTCAAGAGCGTAAGCCATACATGTGCCTGGCTCAAATGCAACAAGAACTCCCTTGTTACGTGTAGGGATCGGGCCTCTATATGGTTCGTAATCAAAAAAACTATGATTGAGAATTCCTGTTCCCCGTGTATCAGTTAGAAATTCTCCTCTGAAACCGACAAGTCCTCTTGATGGTATTTTAAATTCAAGGCGTGTATAACCGTCTGTACCCTGAACCATATTAACCATTTCACCTTTACGGATTCCCATCTTCTCAATAACAACTCCGACAAAATCATCCCCTACATCAACCATAGCAAGCTCCATAGGTTCATGTTTTTTGCCGTCAATCTGCTTATAGATAACTTCAGGTTTTGAAACCTGGAATTCGTATCCTTCTCTTCGCATGTTTTCAATAAGAATTGCGAGCTGAAGTTCGCCTCTGCCTTTAACAATAAATGCTTCAGCAGAATCAGTCTTTTCCACCTTGAGGCTTATATTTGCTTTAAGCTCTCTCTGAAGCCTGTCCCATATCTGCCTGGATGTAACGTATTTTCCTTCCTTACCCATAAATGGAGAGTCGTTTACAAGAAATGTCATGCAAAGAGTAGGCTCATCAATGTCGATAAATGGAAGTGCAACAGGATTGTTTCTGTCAGCTATGGTTTCACCAACATCAATAATATCAAATCCCGAAAGTGAAACAATATCTCCTGCATAAGCTTTTTTAATTTCAGTTCTGGCTAAACCTTCATAAGCGAAAAGTTTTGTTACTTTATTTATAGCAACGGAGCCGTCTTTTTTTATAAGAGCAACTTCTTCACCGGTTGAAATCTGGCCGTTGTGTATTTTACCTGTTACTATCCTGCCGATATAATTGTCGTAATCTATAGCTGAAACTAAAAACTGAAGCGGCAGATTTATTTTGCCGTCCGGTTCCTTTACATGCTTTATTATTGTTTCAAAAAGCGGAATCATATCTTCGTTTGAATCTTCAATTTCGTATTTAGCAATACCGTTTTTTGCAGAAGCATAAACAACAGGGAAATCAAGCTGCTTATCGCTTGCATTGAGCTCAATGAACAGATCGAATACCATGTCCAGTACTTCGTGAGGTCTGCTGTTCGGGCGGTCTATTTTGTTTATTACAACAATCGGATTCAGATTGCATTCAAGTGCTTTTTTCAGAACATATTTTGTCTGAGGCATTGTACCTTCGAACGCATCAACTAGCAGAAGAACTGAATCCACCATTTTCAAAATCCGCTGAACCTCGCCTCCGAAATCCGCGTGTCCTGGAGTATCAACAATATTTATTTTATATCCTTTATAGGGAAAAGAGGCGTTTTTTGAAAAAATGGTGATTCCTTTTTCCTTTTCAAGATCATTCGAATCCATTATTCTTTCAGATACTTTCTGGTTTTCCCTGAATACGCCGGACTGTTTCAGTATTCCGTCAACCAGTGTTGTTTTGCCGTGGTCAACGTGAGCGATAATTGCAATATTTTTTATTTTAGTCATCAAATGCTTCCTTAATAATATATGAGTCCATCTTTTTGCCGATTTTTTCAGAAGGGCTTTTTTTGACTACTACTATTTTTTATTATAATTCAAGAAAATGAAGTGAAGAGAAGATGGGAAGAAACCATTTATGGTATAGAATCCCGAATTTACATACATGCTCTGACCCCTTATTGCTTATTCACCGGTTTTCTAAAAATAAACAATTGAGGGTCAAAGTATAAAAGTAATCCATTTGATATTAAATATAGATTTTTTTAAAAATGTGCATAAAATAATGATGCTCTGACACCTTTTCATGAGCCGAGATTATTATTTTTTTTTATCAATCTCCAGAGCAGCAAAAAACCCGCCATGAATTGCATCATCTATTTGAGCAGGTTTTACACTGTCGCCGGCAACAGTAAAAGGAATCCCGAGGGTCGGTAAAATGTCTGCAATTTTCTTAACAGATCTGGAACCAGCAGCATTAATTACATTATCAAATTGAATACTTTCCGTCTTTCCGTTTTTTTCATAAGTGACAAGTCCGTTTTTTATTGAAAGAACTTTTGCCCCGGTGATAGTTTTTACACCGTGCAGATCAAGATTTCCTAGAATTACCCATTTTGTTGAACGGCCTATTCCGTTACCGGCTTTAGGCAGCATTTCAAAAACAGTAACATTCTTTGTTCCGTTATGAACAAGTTCTTTTAGTCTATCACATGTTTCCGCGTCATGCCTGATAAGAAAATGAACTGATTCAGGAGAAAGAGTCCCCTTTGCAGCGAGAAAATGTGCAGTTTCAAGTCCCACTGCTCCTCCGCCTATTACAGCAATATTCCGGCCGAGCATAGGGTCGTCTCTCAGTACATCCCACGAAGATAAAACATCATCACTGCGGATGCCGTCGATCGGCGGAACCGCTGGTTCAGCTCCCTCTGCAGAAATTATATAATCAGGTTTGGTTTCCTTTATCAGTTCAGGTGTGACTTCTGTATTGAGATAAACATCAACATCATTTAAAAAAAGCATTTCATCATAGTAATGAACAATTGACCATAGCTCCTGTTTGTGCGGAGGCGTTCCTGCGATCCATAACTGCCCGCCGAGATCGTCCGCTTTGTCATAGATTGATACGTCGTGTCCAGCCTGAGCAGCAGTGATTGCAGCTTCCATGCCTGCAGGGCCTGCACCTATGACCATAACTTTTTTTGGAGAAACGGTTTTTGTTATTTTCCTGTCGCCTTCAAATCCGCAGAAAGGATTGGTGATGCAGTAAACAGGTTTTCCATTGAAAAGCGTATCCGTGCATCCCTGTGAACATGCAACGCAAGGACGTATTTCGTTTTCTCGGCCTTCCAATGCTTTCTGCGGCCAGTATGGATCAGCCAGCAGTACCCGTCCAAGGCATATCATGTCAGCAACTCCATCATTTATAAGCTGGTCTGCGAGTTGAGGATCAGTTATGCGGTTTGATGCTGCCACAGGAATAGAAACATTTTTTCTGATATTAGCCGCAAGGTATGTCAGCCCCGCTCTCGGAAGATCCATTGGTAGCTGCGGCACCCTTGACTCGTGCCAGCCTCCAGTAACATTAATAAGATCTATTCCGGCTTCTTCGTACACTTTAGCAAATGCCGGAGTATCTGCGCTTGTGTTGCTTCCAGGAACAAAATCGTTTCCTGCCATTCTGATGGACAGAGGATAATCTTTTCCAACTTTTTTCCGTATCAGGGTTATTATCTCTTTCACAAATCTTGTTCTGTTTTCAAAGCTTCCGCCGTATTCATCTTTTCTCTGATTTTTCAAAGGAGATAAAAACTGTGTTATAAGGTAACCGGCTGAACCGATAATTTCAACTCCGTCAAAACCCGCTTCTTTTGCTCTGAGCGCTGCAAGAGCAAAATTTTCCTGAACAGTTTTAATATCCTCGATTGTCATTTCGCGCGGAGTTTCTTTGGAATATCTTGATGGAATTTCTGAAGGGGCAATTGCTTTTTCTCCGCCGATAAATCCGGATTTCGTGTAGGCTCCAGCATGGTAAAGCTGAATCCAGGATCTGGCACCTTCATTTTTTATACCGTCAGAAAGAATTTTAAATGAGGGGATATCTTCGTCAGTTTCAATTGAGAGAGCAAAGAGACCTGCACCGTATTTATCAAATCCCACAGGACCTACTGTCACTATACCTGCTCCGCCCTTAGCTCGTTCAATGTAAAAATTAGAATACTTATCGTTTATTTTTTTATCATAAGAATAAAGCAGACCGAGAGCCGGATATATTATTCTGTTTTTAATTTCGAGATTATTTATTTTAATCGGTTCAAATAAATTTTTATACATTGTTTTATCCTTATAGAGAATGTTTATCGGTTTTTTATTTGTAAAAAATAACGCCTATATGGCCTCTGAATCCGAACTGATTTCCCTCAACAATTCTTGAACCTAAAAAATAATCGAACATAACAGTTGCGGAAAGTGATTCAGTAATAAATAATTCAAAGGTTATCATGGGTATGCCCACGAAAGTTGCTCCTTCAGTATACGCTGTAGTATAAGACGATCCCGGCTTAGATAGCAGAATTAAACTTGTGTATGATCCTCCTCCAATCAGACCGCCAGCTGAAAAAAGGAATCGTTTGTAGTGAAATTTAAATTCAAGTGTGATTCCGCCGTATCCCATATCAACGAAACTTTTCATTCCTGCAGAGTCAGCAAATGAAGGCGCGTAATCAGTTTTTGTTGCTGCGCCGCCAATTCCAATCCGGATATAATCCCAAACATTAAAATGTGCTCTTCCGCCTATTCCGAATATAAAACTGTTTACCGTCTGGTATGGAGTTATTATATTTGAATAACCGAAATGAATCTGCATCCCTCCGCCGAAAATTTTCTTTTTTATACGTGTTTCAATATCGTCTTCTTCGGCTTTTAATGATGAAATTGCTGATAATAAAATTATAATTGATGCTATTGTTTTTTTCATTTTTCAGTCAGCGTTGCCGCGAAGCGGGAAACAATTTCTTCAGATGTTTTACTATTGATGTTTTCATAAAATGTAAAACCAGCAGCTAATTTTACTCCGGATGGAAGATTTATCATATATGCTTCAAGTGTTGATTTCTTCGGGATATTCTTTGCCTGAATATCTCCCTTAACTTTTTTCCCGAAAAAAATTCTTTCTTTCGTTGATTCAGCACGTTTTGCTGTTGCAAAGTAAGTTGATTTAGCATAGTCCAGCAGTGCTTTATCATTCATTCTCATTTCCTTCTGCTGCTCCTGTGTAAACCGGACAAGTATGATAAATGCAAGTTCTTTATTATTAGAGCTTTTCGGATATGATAGCTGAACTGAATTCAGCCCTGCTTTTTCAGGCAGAGAAAAATCTGCAGGCAATATAAATGAAATATTTCCCCATTTATATGAAAAATCCTCAGCTGATAAAAGCATTGATAAAAATAAAAGTATCATGATTAGAGTTTTTTTCATATTAAGTCTCCGGTTTTCAGAGAATTTTTTTCTCAGTAAGTTTATTAATGGAAGATGTAATTATTACGTCAAATTATTTTTTCAGCTTACAGTCTTATGGTTTTTTTAAATGCTGTAAGATTCATATTTTAAACTTGACAATTCAAATTGAACATATTATTCATTTTTAAAAATAAAAATGGAAGGTTTATCGAATGAAGATCGATTTTACAAAAGAGCAATATGAAAATTTATGCAAAGCTGTTTATCTTGGAAATTTTTTAGCGAATGGTCCAAGGGAGGATGATTACCTGGATCATATTGAAGAGATTGAGCAGTATGTATATTCTTTTTATAAAGAATTCGGAGTTGAAGAACTGATAGAGGAAGATGAAGGGAAATTTTATCCGACAATCGAGATGGAAGATGAAATGGATGATCCGATTTCTTTTTATGATGCAGAAAGTTTCTGGGAAATGCTCGCCGATGAATTAGGCAAAAGGGATTTTGTAGCAAAATACGGACAGGCAGTTGTTAAAAAAATGGATTTCAAGGAGCGCATTGAAAAAGAAAGTCCATTTATTGATAAGTACGAAAAAGAATTTTCTAAAAACGGGTTGGCTAATTTATTTATTAAAGAAAATAAATTAAAATAAAATTTTAAGTAATATCAAGGAGAAAAAAAATGAAACAGCTTCTTGAAAAAATTTTTAAAATCAGCGAATCCGGATCAACTGTAAAAACAGAGCTGATAGCCGGTTCAACAACATTTTTTACAATGGCGTATATTATATTTGTTCAGCCTGCGGTACTGTCGTCTGCAGGCATGAACTTCGGCGCTGTAATGGCTGCGACATGCATATCAGCAGCCTTCGCATCGATAATGATGGGCCTTTTTGCAAATTATCCGATAGCCCTTGCGCCGGTAATGGGGGAAAATTTCTTTTTTGCTTTTACTGTTGTAATTGCATTGGGCGTTAAGTGGGAAACTGCTCTGGGGATTGTTTTTATTTCAGGAATTCTGTTTTTATTGATGTCTCTGTTTGATGTGCGTGAACTGCTGATTAACTCAATTCCTCCATCTCTTAAATCCGGCATTACTGTAGGTATAGGTCTTTTTATTGCTTTCATAGGTCTTGTTTATGCCGGTGTTGTGGAAAAATCTCCCGGAGGAATTTTAAAGATCGGCCATCTTGATAAGTCTTATGTAATTGTGGCTCTAATAGGACTTGTATTGATAAGCGTTTTAAAATATTTTAATATTAAGGGCGCACTTATTATAGGCATGATTGCATCTGCAGCTGCGTCAATTCCTCTTGGTGTTACAGAGTTTCATGGACTAGTAAGCATGCCTCCTTCATTAGAACCTACTTTTATGAAAATGAATCTGGTGGATGTATTTACGGTAAAGTATCTTCCTCTAGTAATTGTTTTTCTGTTTATGCTTATGTTTGATACAGTTGGAACTGTGGTAGGCGTAACTGAGCAGGCCGGGCTTGTTGATAAGAACGGAAATATAAAGAATATTAAAAGAATTCTTATCACAGATTCAACTGCAACTGTTGCAGGAGCTGTTCTTGGAACATCAACTGTTTCTGCTTATATTGAAAGTTCCGCTGGTGTTAATGTGGGCGGGCGAACCGGCCTGACTGCTGTAACTACGGGAGTTTTATTTTTAGTCGCTCTTTTTTTTGAACCACTTGTGAAAATGCTCGGAGGAGGGTTTTCTGTAAACTCGACTGTTTTATATCCTGTAATTGCTCCGGCGCTTATAGTGGTCGGTTCAATGATGATATCGCATCTGTCAAAAATTGATTATTCGGATATCACGGAATATCTCCCTGCATATCTGATAATTATCGGCATACCATTTACATATTCAATTGCTGACGGTCTCGCTTTCGGATTTATATTTTATCCTGTATTGAAAATACTTACAGGAAAAATCCGTGAAATAAGCAAGGTAATGATTTTTCTCGGTTTAATTTTTATTTTACGTTATGTTTTCCTGAATTACTGAAAAAACGTCTTTTTAAAAATTTTAATTTTCTGTTGACACAACATGGACTGTTTTACAATTTAATGCAGTTATGTAAAAAAGGTATAAATCCTTGTAAAAATACTCGGGCAGGAGAATATAAAATGTCAGAAGAACAAAACGCAGGAGCACCGGCAGAAGTTGCTGCAACACCGGCTAAAAAGAAGAAAGTTAACAGGCTTACAATAAAAGAGATTGAGTCAAAGCTTCAGGATATGATGAGCAAAAATCTTGCAAATGCTGTTTATTATAAGCATCTTATTCAGAGAAAGAATAAATTAACATCTAAAATCTGATTCTGTTAACCCCCTCTGTCTCCCCCTATATTAGGGGGAGTATTTATTTAATATTCCGGATTGATCAAAATTAAATATTCATATTTATATAAGTCATGAACAAAGTGCTGTATGGTTTCGTGTTCTTCATTTGATGAATTCGATCTTAAAGCAAAATTAACCCTGCTGTTAAAATTAATATCAATAAAATCAATGTACTGGCCCCGGATTATTCTATAACTTAAGGCTTGTGCTATTTTTTCCAAATGAGAAAATTTTATTGTATACTCGCTGTGACCGAGAAGCTTTATTTCTTCAGGAAATTTACTTTTATTGAAATTCAGAATTTCCCTGTATTCATCCGGCGCTGCAGCTTCGCAGGAATGCTCGCTTATAAAAGCGTATGAAATTGAATTGCTGCATATTTTTTCAACAGCTTTTGCAGCCCCGTAATTAAAATTAAATTTCTTATCAGGAGTTTCAAGAGAATATTTTTTTATAATTCTTAATGCATCATCGTAGGTACTTTGTATTTTATCTTTATTCTGAATTATATCTTTCAGATCCATTTCTGTAATGGTTGGAAAGTCTCCTATAACCTCATTTAAAATTATTAAATCTGAATTTTTTATCAGCATCGGATCGCAAGACAGAAAATCGCAATTGATAAATTCAGTATTAAAAGTCGCGAGTGTTTTTTTTTGGAGATTGAGCATTGTTTCTGAAATATCAATCATCGAAGATTTAAAATTTTTATTTGAATTTAAAAAATCACGCGTAAGCCAGCCGTATCCCCCGCCGATTTCAATTAAAGATTTTATTTTGCTGATATCAATTTTACTATTAAGAAAATTATACAGAAGCGATCCGTAGGTGGTGCTGTTTTTTAAAATCTGCCTGCAGGGATTATTTCTGTCTTCAAGCATGCAGGATAATGTCAGTTCCCATTTAAGCGTTGAAATTTGATTGATATGATAATCTGTAGTATCGTTTAGATTCAAATTTTTCCCTGGGAAACAAGACGAGCGAAATGCTGGTATGTTCGGTCATATGTTTTTTCAGCCTGTGACGGGAAAACGCATCCCGGCAATTCACCGGATCTTTTATGGTATTGAATGCAGTCGCAGCACATTCCTTTTCTTGAACATGGTTCATATGTGCACGTGCATGCTGAAATATTTTTTTCTTTTTTACATTCCATCTTAATCCTCCGGTTTTTTATCGGTAGTGTTAAGAAGATCCCTTAATGCAAGAAAGGAATTCCTTATATTATGATAAAGAAAATCATGATTTATTGTATCAGCAGTGTCCGTGCTTTGATGGTAGTTGCTGTTTCTGTAAAAACCCGTATCTGTTATCATAATTGCAGGAAAACCGTTTTTAATGAATGATGCATGATCGGATAAATCTATTCCGCGAATTGAAGCAGGTGCAATCAAATCATATATCTTATGTTTGGCGTGTGCGTTATAACTTTTCTTCCATGCAAATACCTGCTGGCTTAATGATGGTATAGCAACAACAGCTAGATAGTCTCCATATGGAGGATATTTTTTTCTGAAGTCATCATTTGGAAATTTCTGCTCGCATTTTTTACTTCCAAAGCCGATCATTTCAAGACATATCATCAGTTCTATATTTTCTTTTCTGCTTTTGCATCCTTTTGCGTGCACCATGCTGCCCATTTCGGGGGTCTGAAAATACGGCGGTTCCTCAAGCGTAAATGAAACAAAGCGTATGGTTTTTTTGAATTTAAATTTTGAAGCCAGCCTGTAAATTTCAAGCAGACCTGCTATAGCTGAAGCGTTGTCATCAGCGCCGGGTGTGCCTTCAACTGTATCATAATGAGCACCGAGAATTATTATTTTTTCAGGCTCTTCATAGCCTTTTATTTCAGTTATTATGTTATAAACTTTTTTTGATTGAACAGTGTATGCTTCCTCTTCTGGTTCGTGTTCGAATTTTAAAAAATAATTTTTTATAAAATCGCCGGCCTGAACTAGATTCTCGTATTTGTTTAATGTCCTTTCGCCAATATCTATTGCGAGGTGTGAAATTATTTTTGTAGTGTTGGATATTATTTCTTTTTTTTCTTTAAAATTGGTGAGTATGTCCGGTGAAAACATTATTTTATCCTTTGGTGTGTAAATGAAAATATGTTCAATTTTTTGACAAAAAAATATCATGATATAAATATCTTTAATATTTCAATTACTTTTTTTGCAAATTTATATCATCTGTAGATATATAATTTTAATTTTTTGTTTTTAATTTGTTCTGCGCAGATCATTGTTTAGAGCTGGGGTCAGAGCCCCCTGTATAAAGTAAGTTTTAGAGTCTACTTTTAAAGATTATGAGATGCTTTCGTGCTATTTTGGGTCAGAGCCCAATTATCATCTATAATTTAAGAGTATAAAAATATATGTTTTCAAGGAAGTGTCTATTAAATAGGGATGCTCTGACCCCTGTTGCAACCGAAACATCTCGACTCCGCTCGATGAACGTTCTGGATCTTCGATTATCTTACTATATTGGTCAATTACCAAACTATATCGCTGGTCGAGCGAAGCCGTGACCATCAGTAAATCGATAAAAAAATATTGACATATTTGTTATATTCATAAAATGAATATTTCATATTGAATTATAGAATAATAAATTCTGGGAGTAATCATGAAAAACTTTTTATCGTCAAGATTCGGTATAATTGCAGTTGGAGCTGTAATCGGAACTATAGCTTCTCTGCTTCAATATTTCGGAAACCCGAAAAACATGGGGATATGCGTTGCATGTTTTGAGCGGGATTTAGCCGGAGCGCTGGGGCTTCATAGGGCTGATGTTGTTCAGTATATCAGGCCTGAGATAATAGGCTTAGTACTCGGTTCTTTTATAATATCATTTATACTGAAAGAATTTAAACCAAGAGCAGGGTCATCCACCCTGATAAGATTTTTTCTAGGGGTTTTTGCTATGGTTGGTGCACTTGTATTCCTAGGATGTCCGTGGCGTTCGATGCTCAGGCTTTCAGGAGGAGACGGTAATGCTATAGTTGGAATCGCAGGACTGATTGCAGGAATAGGTGTTGGAGTAGCATTTTTAAAAAACGGATTCAGCCTTGGAAGAAATTATTCTCAGAGTAAGGCATCCGGCTGGTTATTCCCTGTTTTAATGCTGGGGCTTTTTATTCTATTGCTGGTAAATGTTTCTTTCGGGCCGAATGGATTGATTTTTTCAAGCGTTAAGGGACCCGGTTCGCAGCATGCGAATTTATGGGTTAGTCTTGGTGCAGGTCTTTTTATCGGAGGCATTGCACAAAGAAGCAGATTCTGTACTGTGGGTGCTGTAAGAGATATTATTTTAATTAAGGATTTTCATCTTGCTGGCGGTTTGCTCGGGCTTGTGGCAGCTGCTTTCGGCATGAATCTTATTCTCGGCCAGTTTAATCCGGGTTTCAGCGCTCAGCCGATTGCACACAGTAATCAAATTTGGAATTTTCTCGGTATGGTTCTTGCAGGTCTTGCGTATTCTCTTTCAGGCGGATGTCCGGGCAGGCAGCTTATTCTCGCAGGTGAAGGAGATTCAGATTCAGGATTTTTTGTTATAGGAATGATTGTAGGTGCAGGCATTGCTCATAACTTTATGGTAGCTGCAAAACCGGATGTGATGAAGGATGGTTCTCTTATAGTGGGCGGTCCGGGGGAATTCGGAATGTATGCAGTTGGAATCGGACTTGTATTTTGTCTGATTATAGGTTTTGCAATGAGAGAAAAATTGAAAGTTTGAGGAGATATTTATGAGCGAAAAAAAAGTTGACGCCAGAGGGCTGTCATGTCCTCAACCTGTAATACTTGCGCAGAATGCAATAAATGACGGCAATTCGGATTTTGAAATATTTCTTAACAGCGATGTTTCAAAGGAGAATGTGCTCAGGTTTGCTGCGAAGAAAAAAATGGCCGCAGATGTAAAAGAGGAAAATGGGGATTATATCATCAGACTTCACAGATAAGGAAATAAAGATAAATCATTTTTAAGATATTTCCCTGGGTTCACAATATAGGTGAAAATTAGTTTTTCCCATTGATAAAAATATGAAAAAACAAATTTTAAGAGAT
Source organism: uncultured Leptospirales bacterium (assembly GCA_964392365.1). Lineage (GTDB taxonomy): Bacteria > Spirochaetota > UBA4802 > UBA4802 > UBA5550 > CAYMPH01. The sequence goes on along the minus strand of CAYMPH010000012.1, from coordinate 106,132 downwards.
TCCCATAAAGTTATATACTTCGACAATGCCGCTACGAGTTTTCCAAAACCCGAAGCGGTTGTTGAAGCAACTATAAACTACATGAAAAATTCCGGAGGCAACCCGGGCAGGTCAGGCCACAGGCTTTCAATTGAAACAGGAAGCGTTATATTTTCAGCAAGACAATCTCTTGCAGATTTTTTTTCAGTTTTAAATCCAATGAAAATAATTTTCACGTCAAACGCAACAGAAGCGCTGAACCTTGCAATACTTGGAACAGCGCGCGATGATTTCCATGTGATAACAAGCTCCATGGAACATAACAGCACTATACGGCCATTGAAAGAACTTGAATCGCGCGGAATAATATCTTTAACAATTGTAAAATGCTCATCAAACGGATTTCTTGATCCGGAAGATTTTGCCAAATCAGTAAAACCTGAAACAAAAATGGCTGTAATAAACCATGCTTCAAACAGTTTCGGTATTCTTCAGCCAGTTCGTGAAATAGGGGAAATATGCACTCACAATGGAATTATTTTTATTGTGGATGCGGCTCAGTCTGCAGGAATTATTAATATCGACATGAAGAAAGACAATATTGATATGCTCGCTTTTGCAGGGCATAAGTCACTGTATGGCCCTACCGGAACAGGCGGCCTTGTAATTTCAGATTCGTTTGATTATAAAATGATAAAGCCTTTGAAATTCGGCGGTACTGGAAGTTTTTCTGATAAAATTATACAGCCGGATTTTCTGCCTGATATTTTTGAAAGCGGCACACCGAATTCTGCGGGTATTTATGGTCTCGGAGCAGGGCTTCAATTTATTGCTGAAACAGGCTTTGATAATATCAAAATTCATAAAAAAGAATTAACTGAATATTTTATAAGAAAAGCATCAGCAGAGGTTGATGGTTATATAAATTATATTCCAGCAGGTTTAATCGAAACAGGAGTTGTGTCTTTTAATATAGATAAAATTCAGTGCTCGGATGTTTCAGAAATTCTTTCTGATGAATTCGGAATAATGTCGCGTGCAGGACTTCAATGCACGCCGCTATCGCACGAAACAATTGGAACTTTTCCTGATGGGACAGTAAGATTTTCTTTCGGTATTTTTAATACAAAGGAAGATATTGACAATTCTATATCAGCTCTTAAAATTATCTCCGGTAATAGGAGATGCTGATGGATGATTTTTCTGTTGTGCTTTTTTTTTCAAACAATTATGTTGCATGGGCAGCAAATGCCCTGAAAAAAAATGAATTGTACCAGAGGGTTATTTCAACTCCACGTACATTAAGCTCAGGTTGCGGTTATTCTTTGAAAATTAAAACCGCGGAAAAAACAAAGGCTTTGGAAATTTTTACTGCAAATAATATTGAAATTGTAGGAATATATAAATTATAAGAGATTATTGATAAATCATTTTATTGACATTCCCTTGGGTTCACAATATAAGTATAAATCAGTTATTTTAAATTAATAAGAAAAAACCAATTTATGATATTCCAAAAACTAAAGAGGCATAGATGGAAATCAAACAGGTGAATACTTCTATCAGACTCACTGCTTCAGTCAGCTGTTCCGGCTGAGCCGCTAAAATAGGTCCGGGGGACCTAGCTGAAGTTATGAAAAGCATGAATATTCCCAGAAACGGGAATGTCCTGGTTGGTACTGAAACATCAGATGATGCCGGCGTGTATAAGCTGTCTGCTGATAGCGCACTTGTCCAGACAGTTGACTATATCACACCGATTTCGGATGATCCATATACGTACGGCAGAATTGCTGCATGCAATTCCATTTCAGATGTATATGTGATGGGAGGTAAGCCTCTTACTGCTTTAAATATAGTGTGCTTTCCTGTTAAAAAATTTAAAATGGATGTTCTCTCGGAAATTTTAAAGGGCGGACTTTCTGTTATGGAAGAAGCAGGAGTTCAGCTTCTCGGCGGTCACAGCGTTGAAGATGATGAAATGAAGTACGGTCTTTCAGTAACAGGAATTGTTCACCCTGATAAAATTTTAAGGAATACCGGGCTTCATGAAGGTGATGTAATTATACTTACCAAGCCTCTCGGTACCGGCATGATAGGTACTGCTGTAAAAGCCGGAATGTGCGACCCTGCATTTTTACCGGAATATATCCGGTGGATGACCACTCTTAACAGCGTAATACCGCAATTAGCTGAAAAATTTAGAATTCATGCATGCACTGATGTAACAGGATTCGGTTTAATCGGGCATTTGAAGGAAATGCTCGGGGATAATATTTTTCTTCTTGATGTTGATTCAGAATCAATTCCTGTTCTTCCAGGCGCAAAGACCAGCGCTGAATCAGGAATGATTCCCGGCGGAATGTATAAAAACAAAAATTATATCGGGAGTCTATGCGAGGTTAATCCGTCTGTACCTAAGTATTTATCAGATATTATTTTTGATCCTCAAACTTCAGGCGGAGCTCTTTTTTCCATTTCAAAAAAAGATGCACCTGGAGTTTTAGAATTTCTGAACTCAAACGGTTTTGAAAAATCAGCAGTTATTGCAGAGGTGAAAAAATCCGGAGAACAGAAGATTAAGATTAGTTCTGTTAACCCTTGAAGCGTTAATGATTTTTTAGAGCCGGTGCCATCCTCACCGGCGGGATAGTGATGATTTAAAAGCAGCATTTAGAAAAAATACTGTTTTTAATTTTTAGATTGAAACGGTTTTGAAATTTTAATAGTAATTTACTATTATTTCTTACACAGTTGTTACACGTATCTCTATTTGAATAACTTTACTAGTTTATCCATAAAAACCGGAATAACAGCATTAACATCTCCAACAATACCATAGTCGGCAACTGCGAAGATGGGTGCCTGCGGATCTCTATTAACTGCTAAAATACATTTTGAATCCACCATGCCTGCAAGATGCAGAATAGATCCGGAAATGCCGAGAGCTATATAAAGATCCGGATTAACTTTGCGTCCTGTTTGACCTACCTGAAGATTATATGGAACAAGACCTGCATCAATAACAGGACGGGTTGCACCAACAGCTGCACCTATTGAATCAGCAAGTTTATTTATATCATCAACATTCTTCAGCGCCCCTCTGCCAATTGAGATAACTATCTTGGCATCTCCCAGATCAACTCTTTTGGTTTTTTTAAATACAATTTCTTTAAGTATATTTTTAGGATCAGGAACGGGAGCTGTAATATTAATTTTAACGGCAGCTTTCGTATGAGCACTGGAATCTAATTCAGCAAATCCCGGCTTAACTGAAATTACTTTAATATTAGATTTAAATTTTAATATTTCCAGTACTTTTGTAGCCATTGCAAGTCTCGCTACAGAAACATTATCACCGTCAATCATAACTTTGATGCAGTCGTTAGCAACACCTGCATTTAATTTTGCTGCAACTTTAGGAGCAAGAGCTTTCCCGAGTTCAGATGCTTTAGTTAAAATAATATCGGCTTTGCTTTGTTTTTGAGCTTCAACAATCACGGCAGACCATGAAGCATTTAAAAAATTTTCTACAGATGAATTATCGCAAATAAAAACTTTTTCTGCACCATGCCCGGCAAGTTTGTCAGCCATTGGTTCTACATTTTTTCCAATAAGAATCGCATCTGCCGGAATCCCGGATTTTTTTGCGAAAGCAAGCTGTTCCAGTGTGGATTTGCTTACAGCACTTTCTTTAATATCTGCAATAACAAGTATTTTAGCCATAATATGCCTCCACTAACTTATTATCTTGGCTTCAGATACAAGAAGCTCGATAACTTTATTTGTAATTTCAATGATATCGCCTTCAAACTTTTTACCTGCTGCTCTTGTTTGCGGTGTTTCGTATTTTAATCTCTCAACAAATGATCCTGCTTTGTTAATCTGATCTATACTTAGACCAAAATCAGTCGGTTTTTTTGTAATGATAGGTTTTATCCTTGCAGTTAAAATACTTTTAAGACTTGGATATCGCGGGTTGTTAATATCATTGTTTACGCTGATAATGCAGGGCTTTACAAGTTCAATCAGTTCTATGTGCCTATCAGCCTGTCGGTGAACAACTGCTTTATCAGTCAGGATAGCTACTTTTATACAATTAGAAGCCATGGGCAGATCTGACATTTCAGAAAGAATTTCAGCTGTTGCCTGCATATCTGAATCCTGAGCTTGTTTTCCAAGTAGCACAATATCAAAAGGAATTGTTTTTAATACAGCGGCAAATATTCTGGCTGTAGCAGTAGCATCACTTGAATTATAAGCATCATTTTGAATATGAATGGCTTTATCTGCTCCAAGAGAAAGCCCTCTTCGAATTATACTTTTTGCAAAAGCCGGTCCCATGCAAACCAGGGTTACTTCTGCATCTTTGTTTTTTTCTTTAATACGGATAGCTTCTTCAATAGCACACATATCGTGTGCGCTGATAACATACTCCAATCCGTCCTTCTGAATATTTCCATTATCTTTTACTTTTATTTTCAGATCAACATTGACTACTTGCTTAATAAAAACTACAATCTTCATGGCAGCCTCCTGTTTTCTTTGAATTTTCCATAATCTTTTTTGATCGATGAGTGATTAACTTTATAATTTATTTCAAAAATCTCCTGATATTAATTTTTAATAGAATGACAATGATTAAGTATTATTTAAATAATTATCTTATCTCCCGGCTTATCAATAGTCGGGTTTGTATCGTATTCTTCACCATAATAACCTCTCCATTCCTTTTCCCATTCATCCATAAGATTGTTGTATATGCTGAAAAATTTTCGAGTTTCTATTTTTATGGCTTCATGCCTTTTCTCTATCATAGCAATGTGGTCATCATATTTTTTCCTGTTTTCTTTCATGTTATTCAGGATTTTTTCTACAGATTCGATTTCATTTTTAACATTTATCATATTTTCTAAAGCTTCATGATCCATGTGTTCACTATATTTTTTAATATCCTTCATTATTTTAAGTATTGTAGCATCATGCAGGGTGCTTACCCAGAGTAAAGATCTGCAATAGGATGAAATATCGGTTTTCAAATCATTTTCTACTATTTTCTTTATTGCGAAGTAGGTATCTTCATCTATTCGGATATTAATGCGCCTATCTTTTGGATTATCATTCATATTAATTCCTTCTATTTGTAAGACTAATTTATATATTTAATGTCATACAGTATGACATTAAATATATAATAATTGTCATACGAAAAGTCAAGAAAAATATTGATTTTTTAGATTTTTTATAAATATAGGAATTATTATGCGAGAATTAGCGGGGGTCAGAGCAGCGGGACATTTGGCAAGGTTAAAGCTATGTAATGGTAGATTTCTATTAAATAATAGGGGGTCAGAGCCCTTTTATTTAATAAATTATAAAAAACAAGCTCTGACCCCCACATATTTTTTTTAAATTTCTCCATCTCGATAGTATTAATACATATACTTAGAAGGAGATATTATGCCGAGAAAACTACGAAATACTGCTCAGGGAGCAACTCATCACTGTTTTACCAGATGCCATGGAAAGAAAAACAAGCTGATGGGAAAATACGGGAAAAAATATTTTGTTGAATCTGTAAAAATGTGCCAGGAAAAGTATGATTTTGAACTTGTAGCTGCAGAAATTGTCGCGAATCATATGCATCTTTTAATAAGAACTATTCAGGGTAAGGAAACTATATCAACAATAATGCAGTATATCAAGGCAAGGATTGCAGAGAAGTACAATTTTGATATGAATGAAACAGGTGCTTTCTGGAATGAGAGATTCGGATCAACAATTGTTGAAGAAGCTGAGAATCCTGAGGAATATTTTAACTGGCTTTTATGGTATATCAGCTTTAATCCTGTAAGAAAAGGCCTTTCAAAAGACCCGAGAAATAATCAAATAGGCTTTATAAATCAATATCTGAAAAGAGATGCAGTTCTTCCAATCAAAATTACTATTCATGAATATTTCTGGAAATTAGGTAATAATTTTGAGGAATGCGTAGAAAAATTTCTGTATTACGAAGAAGCTTACAGAAAACGCTTATCGATTATATAAAATATGACTCGGGGTCAGAGCCGGCATTCAAAAAATCATTAAAAACCCGAAAAAATATCTAAAATCTAATAATAATCGCTAAATAACTTATTAAAATTTTAATAATATTAATTTAAAATTAAAATACAGTATATAATTTGTTCTTTTAAAGAATTCATGTGGTTTTCTTTATAACATATTATGTCTTCTTAAAATAAGACTTTTCTTTTTAATCTTTAAACTCAGCGCAGCCTTAAATTTTATTAATGAAATATACTTGCAATAAAACACCCCTTTGAAATTATTTGTTTTGCCTTTCTGCTGAGAGCTCCCGCGCGCCAGCGCAGGATGTATTTCAGCAAATATACCAGAGGAAGGGGGACATTCGTGAATAATTACGAGTTAACTGTTATTTTGCGCACCAGGGACGTAGAGGCCCTGAAAGAAAAATTGAAAAGTATTCTAACCAAGCATGAGGTTGTCATCGTAAAAGATGATTCATGGGGCCAGAAAAGGCTTGCCTATGAAATCGACGGCGAAAGGGAAGGATATTATTTCATAGCCACAATTCAGACAAAACCGGATTCTGTTGTTAAATTGAACGCCGATTTTAAACTCAATACAGATATTCTGCGCTATTTTTTCATTAAAATGAAGAAGGAAAAAGTTGTCGCAGCTTAATTAGAGGTGAAAATATGGCTAGTGATTTAAACAGAGTTATTCTTATAGGAAGGCTTACACGGGATCCTGAACTTAAATATCTTCAGAGCGGAACTGCTGTTGCAAGATTCTCTATAGCAAACAACAGAAAGTATTCCACTGCAGGTGAAAAAAAAGAACAGGTTTCATTCTTTGACTGTATAGCCTGGAGCAAGCTTGCTGAAATGTTAACCGAATACTGTAAGAAAGGCCAGAGAATCGGCATTGAGGGAAGGCTCCAGCAGAGGTCATGGGACGACCAGGAAGGAAAGAAAAGAAGCTCGGTTGAGATAGTTGTTGAAAATGTTCAGTTCTTAAGCACAACAAAAGAAGGAACAAAAGAAGTAAGCAATGATCAGCCGGATTTTGCAAGCTCTACTCCAGTTGAAGAAAATGCTTTTACCGATGATGATATTCCGTTTTAACGGAAACAAAAAGAAATTTATTTACCGAGGTATAAATAATGTCAGATGAAATAAATAGTACAGAAGCACCGGTTGTAACTGCACCTGCTGAAGCTGCTCCGGCAGCAGCACCAGCGTCTTCACCAGCACCATACGACAGACCGAGAAGACCGCAGGGACAGAGAGAAGGCGGCGATCAGTATCAGAGAATGCCGAGATTCAGGAAGAAAGTATGCAGATTCTGCGCGGATAAAAATCTTGTAATAGATTACAAAGATGCAAAAACTCTTGAGAGATACATAACAGACAGAGGTAAAATTCTTCCAAGAAGAGTAACAGGCACATGCTCGAAGCATCAGAGATTTATTGCCAGAGCTATTAAAAGGGCGAGAATTGTTGCAGTTGTTCCGTTTTTAGAGAAGTAAAAAAATCGTGATGGCTTTATTTGCAGCGCTTGCAGGAGCAGCTTTATTTCTTGCTTCAGCTTATTCCTTTTACAAATGGGGTGTAAAAAGTTTTGTTTTTTACATAGTATTTGCTGCAGGGTTTCTGTTTGTAAATGATTCAATACGGGATTTTCCGGCTTTACTTACTCCGGTTATTCTTGGAACACTTGGCGGGTTTTCTTTCAGGTTTGGATGGCATTTAAAAACATTCATTCTCGGATCTGCTGCAGCTATTGCAATTATGTCAGGAGGGCAGTATTATTATCTGCTAAATAATCAGAAAATTGATCTCCTGATTGAATCGAAAACTGAAATAGTAAAAATTTTATCCGGTTATAATATTCCGGAGGATCAGAAAGCCAAGATAATACCTGATATGGATAAAATGATTGAATATGGAAGAGGCCTTGTTGTTTTTTCCACTTTTATTTACGGGATTATTTTTTCAGCTTTATCATACATTTTTTTAAAAGCTTTTTTTGCGAGGTTTACTGATAAAAAAGGTTTAATAGGTTTGGAATTTTTCAGACTGAACGACCATTTTATTTTTGCTTTAATAGCAGGGCTTGCAGTTTTTCTGCTGGCGGATAAATCGGAATTTTATATTTTAAATCAGGCTGGTTTGAATTTAGCTTTGATTGCAACTGCCTTATATTTTATTCAGGCAATTGGAATATTGAAGTTTATCCTTTTGAAGAGAAAAATATCAGCATACTGGCTTCCGCTGGGTCTGGTGCTTCTGATGATATCAGGAATTGAAACAGCTTTTTTTACTACTGTTTTACTGGCAGGATTCGGCTCTCTTGATGTCTGGGCTGATTTCAGAAAGCTGACTCAGGAAAAAAAGGAAGAGAATAAAGAATAATAAATAATATCTGTACCAATATATTTTTAAATTAAGGAGTTCACAATGAAGGTCATATTATTGAAAGATGTAACAAATCTGGGTGATTCCGGAGATATCAAGGAAGTTGCAGACGGATACGCAAGAAATTATCTGCTTCCAAGAAAATTTGTTCTTATTGCAAGTGATAAGAGCAAAAAAATTATGGATCATCAGAAAAAAATTATAAAAATTAAAAAAGAGAAAAGAAAAAAGCTGAGCGAAAAAGCTTTAGAAGTTCTAACTGGTGTTTCTGTAACAATAAAAGTTCAGGTTGGAGAAGAGGGAAAACTTTTCGGATCTGTTACTTCAATGGATATAGCTAAAAAGCTTAAAGAACAGGGACATGAGATTGATAAGAGAAAAATTATTCTTGAAACGCCTTTAAAAAATGTCGGAGAATATGATATTCCGGTTAAGCTTGATGAAGGCATGACTGCTAAAATCAAGGTGATTGTTGTTACTGATTAATGGAGATCGCACCATATGGCCAGCGACAGACTGCCTCCTCAGGATATTGATACTGAAAAAGCGTGTCTCGCTTCTGCACTTCTAAGCAGGGAAGCGCTTTTTCAGGTAATGGAAATCCTCCAGCCGGAGGATTTTTATCTTGAGAGGAACAGAATAATTTTCGACGGGATAATTGAGCTCGAGAGAAAAAACAGGCCGGTAGATCTTACCACTTTAAAACAGGTTCTTGTTGATAAGGGCCGCTTCGATTCAATCGGAGGTGATACGTCGCTTGTTGAGCTTTATCAGACTGTATCCACTTCTGCAAATGCAAAATTTTACTCCAACAGATTAAAAGAACTCAGCCTCAGGCGGAAGCTAATCGAGTTGTCCGGACAGGCTGTTGAAAAATGCTATGACAAATCCCGTGATACTATTGAAATCATGGATGAAATTGAACGGGACATCTTTGCTGTAACTGAAAAAAGAATAACTTCGGATTATCAGACAATTGAAATGGTTCTTCAGCAGACCATGACCAATATCGAAAACTGGTTTGATACAAAAAAAACAGTAACAGGCATTTCTTCAGGCTTTAAAGATTTAGATGAAATACTGACCGGTTTTCACGGCTCTGAATTGATTATTCTTGCTGCAAGACCAAGGATGGGCAAGACAGCGTTTGCGCTTAATATCATAAATAATATTGCTTTGAAAGAAAAAAAAGCTGCACTGTTCTTCTCGCTTGAAATGCCTGCTCACCAGCTGGGTATGAGGATGCTCTGCGTAGAGGCAATGGTTGATTCACAGAGAGTCCGTACAGGTCATATAAGCGCAGAGGAGCTGAATAAAATTGTAAATGCTTCTGCAAAGTTAAGCAAAGCCGCAATTTTCATTGATGATTCTCCAGCTATGAATATTTTTGAAATACGTGCAAAAGCAAGAAGGCTTGCGCAGAAAGAGGATCTTGGTATAGTCGTTATTGATTACCTTCAGCTGATATCGAGCATATCAAAAGTTGAAAGGCATCTGCAGATTGCTGAAATATCAAGATTTTTAAAACAGCTTGCAAGAGAGCTCGATGTGCCTGTGATTGCCCTTTCACAGCTTTCTCGGGCTGTAGAAACAAGAACTGACCAGATACCGACTCTTTCCGACCTTCGTGAATCCGGCGCTATTGAACAGGATGCGGACGTTGTTATGTTTATTTACAGAGAAGATATGGTAAAAAAAGATACAGAAAGAAAAGGCATTGCTGATATTATCGTAGCCAAACAGAGAAACGGTCCTATGGGAACCATATCTCTGATGTTCTGGGAAAAATATACCAAGTTCGGTCCTCTGTCAAAAGAAAATATCAGTTACGAGGAGGCTCTTCCAAATTATGAAATTGACTAATGTTACAAATACATTTATCAGCTTCATTGAAGAGATCGGAGCCCATGCTATTTTTTTCAAGGAAACCATTGTCTGGATTTTCAGGCCACCGCTTGATACAAAAAATATCATTGCGCAGATGCTTGAAATCGGATACAGGTCGCTTCCTGTTACAACTATTGCTGTTTTTTTTACAGGCATGGTTATGGCATATCAGGTTGGACGCGCCATGGATTCGATCATGTCCGGTTCTTCCATTTTTGTAGGAAGCGCTATAACAATTACAATGTTCAGGGAGCTCGGGCCTGTTTTAACTGCACTTCTCCTTGCAGGCAGGGTTGGTTCAGCTATTGCAGCTGAGATAGGAACCATGAAGGTTACAGAACAGATAGATGCCCTGAGAACTTTATCTGCAAATCCGATTCAATATCTGTCTGTTCCGAGATTCATTGCTTGTCTTTTTATGATTCCGATTCTTACGATTATTACTGATATAGTTGGCGTACTCGGAGGAGCGTTTATTTCTTTATTCAGTCTCGGGGTTACGCTTGATAAATATCTGGAAAATATTTTAAATTATGTGGATTTCAGCGATTTCATGACAGGCATTGTTAAATCAGTTTTTTTTGGAGTTGAGATAGCAATAATTTCCTGTTACCAGGGATTCCATTCCAAGGGCGGTGCCGAGGGCGTGGGCAAGTCCACAATTCAGGCTGTAGTAAGGTCGTCTGTGGCGATTTTAGTTTCTGATTATTTTTTAACCTATCTTATATCCTTCCTTGAATAATCCGGTTATTGATTTGAACAAAGAAAAATATTTTAAAGAACTTAAAAAGCTGAAAATTAAAAAAAATATTTTCGAAGCTTTCATGGATATTGATAGAGATGTTTTTTTTGATTCTGTTTTTAAAGAAAAAATTTATTCAATGGAAAAAATTCCTATCGGCCATAGTGAAACATCTGATGATCCTGCAATTCTTGCAAAAATGATTCAGGCGCTTAATCCGAAGAAAGACTGGAGACTTCTTGAAATAGGCACAGGTTCAGGATATTCAACTGCAGTTCTTTCAAGGCTTGTTTCAGAAATAGTTTCAATTGAATATTATGAGGATCTTGCTTTATCAGCAAAGCCTAAAGTTATTTCAGAGGGATGTTATAATGTAAAATTTTTAGCAGGCGATGCAGGCGAAAATCCTGATGAGCTTGGAGTGTTCGACGGAATTATTGTATTTGCAGCATGTGTACAAAGACCATTCTCTTTTATTAATATATTGAAAGATAACGGATCTATTGTTTTTCCAATGGGTCCTGCTTTTCAGCAGCAGATTGTTCATTTTACAAAACCTGCCGGAGAAATTTCAGATTACAGCTCATCTCATTTCAGGTTTTTAGATCTCTGCAATTATAATTCAATCCGTGGATTATATGGATGGATTGACAGAGAATTTATTCCACAGGATACTGAAAGCACTTAATTGAATATATCAGACCGCTTCGCCTCTTCCGGATTTTCTTCAGGCTTATAGCAGTATCTGCATCCGTATATTAATATTTTTTTTCCTTTGTCAGTGCTTATATGTGAAGCATATAAAGCTTCGAATCTTGTAAGGCTGGAACCGCACAAAGGACAAATTCGCTCACCTGGGGCAGAATTTATAATTTTATTTTTTACACTTGTATTTACAGATTCGATTTTTCCTGTTAAATCAGGATCAGATTTAGGTTTTATATTGGAATTATTTTTTAAGTTTGATTTATCTTTAATTGTATTTATAGAAGACATTATATATAAAAAAGCGGTTATTCCGATAATAAGGCCAACTAAGTATAATATGACGGTCATTTTTTCTTTCCTGTTACGAAGTTTATCATTATAGTATCTTTTTTCGGAGGATGGAATGAATAGTCGCTGAATATATCTATCAGCCTGAAACCTTCTTCCGAAATTATTTTTTCTATTTCTTCAATGCTGTAAATTCTCTGAGCGTGTGTCTCATTATATATTTCGCCCGATCTGTCTAAAACCTTGAAGTATGAATAAACAATTTTCTTTTTTTCATCGTAAGTATTGCTCCATTCTATTTTGGTTCCCCTGACTTCAAATTTAGATGTTTTTTCGCTGAAAAAATTCAGAATATTGTATTCTGTCGTAATATCGAACATAAAAATTGATTTATTGTCCATGGCGTTTTTTACGGATTTAAAAACTTTTTTCAGATCGTTTCTGCTTGTAAAATAATTCAGAGCATCGTGAACGCAGAATATGAAATCAACAGGCTTTGAGAGCTTGAAATTTCTCATGTCGGAACAGATGAGCCTGAAATTTTTAAAAGCGCGCGCCTTTGCAACAAGCAGCATGTCTAAAGATATATCGATCCCGTACATTAAATAATTGTCGTTGGAAAATTTTGATCCGAATTTCCCTGTTCCGCATCCAAGCTCAAGAACAGTTTTTGGATTTTCCACATACTGCTTCATAACGGACGATATGAATTTGTACCACGCAGAGTAATCCACGTGCTTCAGCATGCGGTCGTAATATTCGGCAATTGCAGTGTAGTTTTCAGATTGTGTTTTAATTTTCTATTTACCTTGAGTTTATATTATAGGAAAATAATTCTATATATGTCTCAGTCAATTAAAATATATTAAATTATTCTTGCATTTTTTATTTAAAGCCGGCTGTTTACGTTTATGGGAATCAATGATAAAGATATTAAAATAAAAGATTTGGAGACTGATATAATATGAAAACTGTAATTTATTATTACACTGGTACCGGCAATTCACTCTGGACTGCAAAATATTTAGCTGAAAAAATCGGAAATGCAGATTTAATTCCGATTAAGAAAAGAAATCCTGTAAACACGGAAAAATACGATGCAATTGGATTTGTTTTTCCTGTTCATATGTGGGGACTTCCAGTTCCAATTATAGAATTTTTAAAATTAATGAAATTTGATTCTTCGAAATATTATTTTGCTTATGCAGTAAATGCAGGGCAGGTTTCGCGTACACTCATTCAGCTGAAGAATAACTTAAAATCGAAGGGAATAGAGCTTCAGGCCGGGTATGATATTGCTCTGCCAAGCAATTATATTCCATGGGGCGGACCTGGATCGAGAAGTAAACTTCAGAAAATGTATAATAACGCTGTTCAAAAGATAGATGAAACTTCTCAGACAATTGCATCAGGAAAAAAAGGACCAATTGAAAAAGGTCCTCTATGGCACAGAATAGTTTTTACAGTACTGTATAAAATGACATACAAAATGATTCAGAAAATGGATGGGGATTTCTGGGTGGATGACAACTGCAACTCATGCGAAATCTGTGTCAAAGTCTGTCCGGTTAATAATATTTCAATGGAATCAGGAAAACCTGTGTGGCATCATAAATGCGAACAGTGTCTTGCGTGCATTCAGTGGTGCCCGAAAGTGTCTATACAATACGGAAAGAAAACTCCTGCTTATCCGAGATATCATCATCCTGAAGTTAAACTTAAGGATGTTATGGGGTAATGTTTGGAAAACTTATAATTTTGCCAGAGAAAAGATTTACCGGCTAAATTTAAATTACTTTAATACTGTATGATTTAATATGTATCATTCCCTCAAAGTCTTTTTTAAAAGTTGACACCACAACTAAAAGTATCGAAATTTGGCCGTAATAGAAAAATCACAGAGGTTGAAAAATGGAACTGCCTTCATCGTATAATGCAAAAGAAGCTGAGGATAAATGGTATAAAATCTGGGAGGATAAAGGGCTTTTTCATGCAGATGAAAATGATACGAAAGAACCCTTCACTATAGTTATACCTCCACCGAATGTTACCGGTGTTCTGCACATGGGACATGCTCTTAATAATACGCTTCAGGATATACTTGCGCGATGGCAGAGGATGATGGGAAAATCAGTTCTATGGATGCCTGGAATGGATCATGCGGGAATTGCAACCCAGAATGTTGTGGAAAGAATTCTTGCTGAGGAAGGCAAAAAAAAAGATGATCTCGGACGCGAAAAATTTGAACAGAGAGTCTGGGAATGGAAAGAGCATTCAGGCGGGCAGATCAAGGGGCAGCTTAAAAGATTAGGATCGTCGCTCGACTGGCCGAGGGAACGCTTTACACTTGATGAAGGTCTATCCCGCGCTGTACGGAAAGTTTTTGTTGAATTGTATAATGAAGGGCTGATATATCAGGGATACAGGATTATAAACTGGTGCCCGAGATGTGAAACGGCTTTATCAGATATTGAAACTGAATACCGCGATCTTGAAGGAAGCCTCTGGCATATAAAATATAAATTCGCTGATTCAGATGATTATATTGTGGTTGCCACGACCAGGCCTGAAACAATGCTCGGCGACACAGGTGTTGCTGTAAGCCCTGATGATGAGAGATATACTGATATCATCGGCAAAAAAGTAATTCTTCCTTTAATGAACAGGGAAATCCCGATTTTTGCGGATTCTTTTGTTGATAAAGCTTTCGGAACAGGCCTTGTAAAGGTCACACCAGCACATGATCCGAATGACTTTGAAATGGGTAAGCGCCATAACCTTGAAGAAATAAATATTCTGGATAAAAATGCTTTTATCAATGAAAACGGCGGAGTTTATAAAGGACTTTCGAGGTTTGATGCAAGGAAAAAAGTATTAGAAGATTTGGAAGCTCTGGGCCTTCTACATAAAATTGAAAAGCATGCATTATCCGCAGGGCACTGCTACAGATGCCACACTGTGATTGAACCGTATCTTTCAAAACAGTGGTTTGTTAAAATCAAACCGCTTGCTGATGATGCGATTGCTGCAGTTGAGGACGGCAGAATAAAATTTGTTCCCAAGAGTTGGGAGAAAACATATTTTGAATGGATGAATAATATTCGTGACTGGTGCATATCAAGGCAGCTATGGTGGGGTCACAGAATTCCGGCATTTTACTGTGAAGACTGTGAACATATTAATGTATCAATGGAAGATCCTGTTAAATGTTCAAAATGCGGCTCGAAGAATCTGAAACAGGACAGCGATGTTCTCGACACATGGTTTTCCTCCGGTCTATGGCCGTTCTCAACTCTCGGCTGGCCTGATAATACCAAAGAGCTTAAAAAATATTATCCTACAACAGTGCTTGTTACTGCATTCGACATTATATTTTTCTGGGTTGCGCGAATGATCATGATGGGGCTCAAGTTTATGGGGGATGTTCCATTCAAAGATGTGTATATTCATGCTCTTATCCGTGACGAGCACGGCCAGAAGATGAGCAAGTCAAAGGGCAATGTAATTGACCCGATTGTTTTAATGGACAATTACGGAACTGATGCTTTCAGATTCACCCTGACTGTTCTTGCTGCCCAGGGACGAGATATAGTCATGTCTGAGAAGCGAATTGAAGGCTACAGATCGTTCTGCAATAAAATATGGAATGCAACAAGATTTATTCTGATGAATCTCGGGGATGATTTTAAGATGAAAGATATTAAAATTTCATCTCTGGAGCCTTTTGATAAGTGGATTCTTTCCAGGATGAATTTTGCTGTGTCTGAAGTTGAAAAAGGATTCCGTGAATATAAATTCAATGATGCTGCTCAGGCAATGTACACTTTCGTATGGCATGAGTTCTGCGACTGGTACATAGAGCTTGTAAAAAACAGGATGTATTCAAAAGAGGAATCTTCAGCAGAATCTGCTGAAACTGCAAAACAGGTACTATTTCATATCATTCGAAATGCATTGAAACTTCTTCACCCTGTAATGCCTTTTATTACAGAAGAAATATGGAGCCGGATAAAAAATACAGATGAGCCTATGATAATGGTTTCATCCTGGCCTGAAATTAATCCTGCATTCGATTTTAAAACAGAAGCGGCTGAAACGGAAATTTTTAAAGAGATAATTTATAAGATACGGAACATCCGCGGAGAGATGAATATCCCTCCGGATAAAAAAGCCAAGGCAGTATTTAAAACAGCAAGTGCATCAATAGTATCAATTATTAAAAGGGAAGATGCCAATATCAAAACTCTTGCCAGGGTTGAAGAAATTTTAATTGATGCAAATTTTGTACCGGATAAAAATGATGCATGCGCTGTAATTTCTGATCTTGAAATTTATCTTCCCCTGAAAGGTTTGATAGATACAGATAAGGAAAAAGCAAGGCTTTCCAAAGAAATAGAAAAAGTTGAGGCGGATCTGCTCAGGGTAAATTCAAAGCTCAATAATGAAACTTTTATAGGCAAGGCTCCTGCTGAAATTATTGAGAAGGAAAAATCAAAGAAATCTGAAATGGAAGAGATTATTTTGAAACTTAAAGACAGTTTAGGAAAGTTGTAAAAACAATTAGTGTAAAATTTTTGTCATCCCCGCAAAAGCGGGGATCCAGATTTTATTATAAATAAAACTAATATTCTTATGTTGAAATTATTATTATCAGAACAATCTATTCATGTAATTAGATTCCCGTTTTTGCGGGGATGACAATGACTTGCCTTGTTTCTCCTACCACACAGCTCCGATAGTTACACCAGCACTGATGCCAACACCGGACTGACTCATTGGAATATTCTGATGAATCGGAAAATAGAATGTTACAGGAATATCAATTACAATTGCCCAGATTTTTAATCCTAAACCAAGCATTATTTTAGGCGTAAATATAGCAGGCGGCTGTGTTGGATTTAATGAAAGATTTACTGAACCTGGAGTTGATGTAACATCAGCACCTGTTGATGAATTTTTAATTCTTAATTCATTATTATTATTAATAGCAATTGAAGTTGTTCCAAAGTTAAAATCAAAACCTACTCCTGCAGTTATATTTAAAATCCATAGAAGTTTGATTGAAGTAATTAAATCAATTGGGATTGTAAAAGTGTTATTTTTTATTAGAAAATTGACAGTAGGTGAAATAGAGAAAACATATGGTGCTGAAATTACTGTTGATATTGAACTTAATTTGTTTAATTCAACTCTCATATCATTATTAATATAATAAAATCCTGACCCAATAGATAAACCTCCCCATCCGAAAAGTCCTCCAACCCATTCCTTTCTTTTAACAAGTTGATAATTAATTCCTGCACCAGCAGTGATATTTGAAGGTGTAATTTTACCAATATTTCCAAGAGGTATTGGAATTGCAGGAAGATACATGATTTTTAAATTAACATACAGTCCGTCAAGGGGTTTGATAAAGTGTCCTAGATGAATCCCGATATTAACTGAAGCCCCTGCACCAATACCTAAATATATATCTCCATCATCAGCAAAAGATTTAAAAATTGTATTTATTTTATTTATATTGTATGTGTTTAATTGAGTAGTCCCTAAAACTCCAATTGTGGCAGCCCAGATTTTATAACCCTGGTATCCATTTAATGAGCTTGAGCCGGAACTGTATGCATTAGCATTTGACATTCCCATTGAGAGTTGATTCAGACTACCAAAACTGTTATTTAAATCTTGAGTTAACTGATTGCTAAGAGCAATTGCTTGAGTTGTTAGAGCATTATCAACTGCAGGGATGCCTGTAGTTGCAGCAGGTAAAGTAACTGTTACAGTTATTGCATTTGAATTTTTTGTGAACGATATTATCGTAAATAATATTAGAAACAGTAAATATATTTTTTTCATTTTAAAATCCTCCGAATGCACTAATTATTAATATACAAATTTTTTGTAATGAAGTCAAATTATTGATTCTGAATAGTCTATTATTAATTATGCTGATTATAGAGTTATTGTATTAGTAATATCTTATGCAATTTATACTTTGATTATAATAATAAGTGCAAATTAATACTGTTTCTGACAAATTTTTTTATACTCCATGCTCTCTTGCACTGGTTACAAAAACGTCTTCAAGCGTGGGGCGGATTTCATGCAGGCTGTAACTTTTGACGCCGGATTTTTTTAAAACCAATGCCAGTTCTTTTCTAATGTCCATTTTTTTATCGCAGAGAATGTGTATGTTACTTCCGAAAACTGCAGCTTCTGAAATTCCTTTCATTGATGAGACTGTATCAAATATTTTAAGAAAGTTTTCCACTTCAAGTGCATATACTTTATATTTCAGCCCATCCTTTAATTTTTCAGGAGAATCAAGAGCAATTATTGATCCTGAAATAATAAGGGCGATTCTGTCGCAGTGTTCAGCTTCATCCATGTAGTGGGTTGTTACAAATATGGTCTTTCCCATTTCGGAAAATTTATAAATGATATCCCAGAAGTTGCGTCTCATAATAGGATCAACACCGCTTGTGGGTTCATCAAGAAAAAGAATGGGAGGGTCGTGCAGGATGGCACATCCGAGTGAAAGCCTTTGTTTTATTCCGCCTGGAAGCATTTTTACAAGATCGTTTTTTCTGGCTCCGATCCCGGCGAGATCAATGACCATTTTCATATTGTGCCTTAATGTTCTGTGATCAAGCCCGTATATTCCCCCGAAAAACTCAAGGTTCTCTGTCGTGGTGAGGTCGTCGTATAATGAAAATTTCTGCGACATGTATCCTATACTGTTTTTAATCTGATCCTGCTCATTGATAATATCAAATCCGTTTACTGAACCTTTGCCGCCTCCAGGCATAAGGATTCCACATAGCATTTTAATAGTCGTACTTTTTCCTGCCCCGTTAGGTCCGAGAAACCCGAATATCTCTCCTTTCTTGACTGAAAAAGATATATTATTCACGGCGACAAAATTTCCGAATTCCTTTCGGAGATTTTCAACCCGGACAGTATCTTCTTTGATTACTTCAGTAAATATATTCGATTGCCTTTTCATATCAGCCGAGTCTCCTTGAAAGTCTTCTTGTGCTGAAAATGATAAGCACCACGCCGAATACGATCAGAGCAACAAGGTCGGACCAGTGTTCCACAATGCCCGTTCCTTTCAGAAAAATTCCCCTGAGTATACTCATGTAGTATCTGAGCGGATTGACATAAGTAATGATCTGTGCCGGTTCAGGCATTGCGTAAATTGGGAAAATAAATCCTGAGAGAAGTATCGATGGAATAATAAAAAGGAAAACTGAAAGCATTGCCTGCTGCTGTGTTTTTGAAATTGAAGAAATAAATATCCCGACTGAGAGAACTGTCATTATGTGGAAAAAACCTGTGACTAAAAGAAAAGTTATACTGCCGTTAAATGGAATTTCAAACCAGAGAATTGTAATTAGAGAAACAACAAGAATGTCGATGAGTCCGATAATAGCAAACAGCATGGTCTTGCCCAGAATAAATTCTACAGGTTTGATCGGAGATACAACAATCTGTTCTATAGTGCCGTTTTCCCTTTCTTTTACAATTGACATTGCAGTAAGCATTACTGTTACAACGGTAATGATCATGGCAATTACGCCGGGCAGGAAAAAGTTTCGGCTTTTTAATGTTGGATTGAAAAAAATTCTTTCATTTAAAACAATTCCTTTTTTTATTTTAAATCCATCCTGTGTTTCAGCAATATCATCAGTCATGTTCATTGCAGATTTTCTGAGGACTTCGATTTTTATTTTCTGGGAAAACTGTTTGAAAAAAATATCATTCATAATTTCATTCACATATGCTGATATAACAGCTGCCCTGCTCGTGTCCGCGCCGTCGAGAATTATCTGAACTGACGCGTCCCTGCCGGATTTGATTTTTTTTGTAAGTCCGTTTTCTATATACAGGAAAACTTCAACCTGGTCTGAATCAATCAGCCTGTTGATATCTTTAGGAGATTCCAGGTTCGAATGCAGGACAAAATATCCGGATGCTGTGAATTTTTCCACAATGGATCTGCTTAGAGCAGTTTTGTCCCTGTCAAGCACTGATAGAGTAATATCCCTGACATCATTGTTTACTGCATATCCGAAAAGAAGTATCATTGCAATCGGAGCTCCGAAAAGAACACGTTTCATGCTCCAGTCACGCTTCAGTTCATTTGCTTCTTTTCTAATCATGGTTTTTAATATGTATAGTCTTATCGGGCTTTTCATTTTTTCCTATTTTCTGGGAAGTCTTGTTTTGAATGTTATCAGATTAATAGTTATAACAAAAAAAGCAAAAATTGTTAAAAATATAATTTCGGTCCAGAGCATATAATAGGCTGTACCTTTCTGAACAATTCCTTTTGATACAGTAATCAGATATCTTGCAGGAATAAAGAATGTTACGAACTGCACTACCGCCGGCATATTTTTTATAGGGAACATATAACCGGATAAAAGGAAAGACGGCAGATATGTTATAAAACTCGCGAGCTGTACTGACAGAAGCTGATTTTTAGTTAAAGCTGAAATCAGCAGACCAATTCCGGAAGTGCCGATTAGAAAAAGTATTGATATCATTGAGAGCTCAAAAAAGCTTCCTTTGAGAGGAACATCGAAAAGAAAATATCCGACTGAAAGAGCAAGGAAAACATTAAAAAGTCCTATGAAAATATATGGAATAAGCTTTCCGATTATAATTTCAAATCCTTTCACCGGAGTTGTTATAAGAGTCTCCATTGTTCCCATTTCCCACTCACGTGCTATGGTCAGGGAAGTTGTCAGGGCTGATATTATTGCAAGTATCAGAACAATTAATCCCGGGATAATGAAATTGCTGCTTCTCATTTCCGGGTTATACCATACCCTTGTCCGTATATCGATCGGTTCTTTTACTTCAGTTATACCGATTTTCTTGAGTTCCTGTGTCTGTATCTCCTTGTTAAACTGGAATGTGATTCCTTTTAAATATCCCAGAGCGATAGTTGCTGTGTTCGAATCTGATCCGTCTATCAGAACCTGAAGATTTGCGGCTTTTCCCGCTTTGAAATCTTTTTCAAAGTTCGGCGGAATAACAAGAGCAAGAGTAATAAAGCCTTTATCAATAAGTTTATCTATTTCCTTATTTGATTCTGCGTATTTAATAAATTTAAAATATTCAGTCTGCATAAATTTTTCTGTGAAACTTCTTGAAAGATGTGTTCTGTCCTGATCATTAATTGCAATTGTCACATGTTTAACATCAACTGAAAGTGCGTATCCGAAAAGAAGTATCATGAACAGCGGAAGAAAAATTACAAGTACAAGACTTCTCAAATCTCTTCTGAGATGAATCCATTCTTTATCCGCCATAGCAGCTATTCTAACAAGTGATTTAAACAATCAAATTCTCCGTATTTACAATTTCAAGAAAACTGTCTTCAAGCGAAGGCGGCTCAATTTTCATAGAATGAATTATTATGCTGTTTTTCTTTAAAATATTTTTAATCATGCTGCCGGTTTTTGCTGTATTATCTGTAAAAAACTTTAATGAATTTCCGGTGCGTATCATTCCGCTGAGCCGGTCATGTTTTTTTAAAATATCTCCTGCTTTAATTGGATCTTCAACCATGAAATTCAGCATTTTCTTTTTTATACTTTTTCTAATGTCAGCAGGATTTCCGGTTCGTATGAATTTTCCATTGTGCATCAGGGCTATTCTGCTGCAGCGTTCAGCTTCATCAAGGTAAGCTGTTGTAACAATTATCGTAACGCCTTCACCAAGAAGATCATAGAGTATCTTCCAGAATTCTCTTCTTGAAACAGGATCAACTCCGTTGGTTGGTTCATCAAGCAGAATGAGTTCAGGCGAGTGAACAAGTGCGCACGCAAGTCCTAGCTTCTGTTTCATCCCACCTGAAAGCGCTCCGGCTTTTCTCGTATTGAACGGCCCGAGCCTGCTGAATTCGTATAGCTTTTTTAATCTCAGCCGGATTTCATTTTTTGGAACATTGAAGAGATTTCCGAAGAAATAAATATTTTCTTCAACAGTAAGATCTTCATACAGGCCGAATCTCTGCGGCATGTATGCAATTTTTTCTTTTACAGCAGATGAGTTTTTAAAAATATTGGCTCCATTTTTTTCTATTGTTCCTGAATCAGGCAGCAATATTGCTGAGAGCATACGAAGAAGCGTGCTTTTACCTGCTCCATCCGGGCCTACGATTCCGAATATCTCACCTCCGGCAGAATCAAAACTGACTTTATTTACAGCTTTGATATTCCCGAAAGATTTAGCTATGTTTACGACAGAAATCATTTTTTATCAACCAGGATGATTTCAGCATCAGCAGGCATTCCGGGTTTTAAAGACAGGTCTTTGTTTTCAATTACAATTTTTACGGCAAACATCAGCTTAACACGTTCGTCTTTTGTCTGTATTGTCTTTGGTGTAAATTCAGCCTTGTTCGATATGGATGTAACTTTACCTGTAAACGGCTTGTCCGGAAATGAATCAACATAAATGAAAGCTTTCTGTCCGAGTTTTACAAATCCAATCTGTTTTTCAGGAACATATATTTTTATCCATGGTTTTGAAATATCTGCAATTGTTATAATAGGCGTTCCCGGAAAAGCTGTTTCGCCGGGCTCTACATTCTTTGAAAGAATCACGCCGCTGATAGGAGAAAAAATCACAGCATTTTCCATTGAAGCACTCACTCTGTCCAAGCTCGCTTTTGCCATAATGAATGTTGCTTCAGCATTATCAAAATCCCTTTTGGAAATTGATCCTGTTTTATAAAGCTCCTTGACCCTTGCAAAATTTTTACCTGCATTAGAGAGATTTGCTGCAGCAGAATTTTTCTGGGCATTTATTTCATCAAAGTCTATCTTAACTGCAAGATCGCCTTTTTCAATAGCTTCGCCTTCATCTTTGGGAATGCTTATTATTCTGCCTGCAATCTTCGTGCTTATATTTATCTCAGTTACTTCAATTGTACCTGATCCGTTTAACTTTTTTTTATCATTAAAATCTTTTCTGAATAAATCAAAATATAAAACAGCAGCAGTAAAACAGACCAATACTATTGCTATTGGAATTATTTTCATTTTTTTATTCATTTTGTTTTTCCTCCAAAAATTATGCTTTCATCATCAAGGCCGATTTCTCTCTGAAGATCAGCCAGGGCAAGATAGTATTTATTAACAGAATTTATATAGCCGGCTTTTGCCTCTCCAAGTGACAGCTGCGATGCCAAGAGCTCGGAATTTTTTATAATCCCGGCCTTGAAACTTTCTTTTGCTATACGAAGTCCCTCTTCAGACTTTTGAACATTTTCCCTGTGAGAAATAATTGTTTTGCTCGCAGTAACAAGATCGTAATATCCGGATTTAATTGAAATTGAAACAAGCCTCTGGATTTTAATAAGTTCAACATCCGCCTGTTCCATTTTTATTTTTTCGTCTCTTTTATTTGCCCAGTTCGTGTCAGCAGGAATGAGCGAACTCCATCTGTATGTTGCAGCAGCTCTTATCTGCCAGGTATTCTGCCATGAACTTGTCCCCTTAATGTCATTAATGGCTGACTGGAACTGTGCCGGTAATGTTGTATCATTAGGTTTAAGAAGATTCTGCGAATATCCGATATTTCCTGTTACAGAAAATGTTGGCCAGATCCAGTATGAATTATACATATTTTTCATGTAGCCGCTCATTTCTTTTTTAAGTTTAATCTGAACTATTTCAGGCCTGTTTTTCATTGCTGCTGATATCAGCCTGGTTAATGCATCATCAGTGGTTCCATCAGGAAGCCTGAATGCAGAATTTATTTCAGAATCATCAGATATATATGCAGGTTCGTTCAATCCGAGATTGTAGTTGAATATATCAACTGCGGTTCGGAAATTGTTTTCAGCTTCGAGCAAAGCCGGTTCTTCAGCCTTTACTCTCACCTGAGACTGAAGAAGATCGAATTTGGGAACGCTGCCTGTACGGAACATATTTTCAACATCTTTCAGGTTTTCATTAAGCAGTCTGATATTTTCCTTCCTTAAAGAAACCATTTCAGACGCAACAATAACAGAGAAGAAACTTTTTATAATTGCAGTTGTTGTTTCGCTTTTAATTTTTTTTAATTCTTCATTTGATGTCTGGTAGACTTTTCTTGAATGCAGAAGTGAATTTATAAATACTCCCGGGTTAATTCCAAATCTTACCTGAAGAATTCTTATATCATATGCTCCATCTGACATGCTCATCATTCCGCTTTCAGCGTACTGGCCGGCAGCTGAAACTTCAGATTCAATAACAGGAAGAAGCTGTCCCCATACAGCATTTATTTTTTCTTTTGCAGATTTCTGCTTAAGCAATGCTATTTTATAATCATGATTATTTTTCAGTCCGATTTCGATTGCAGTATGCAGATTTATTTTTTTCAGATTTGATTCTGAAGCTGATAATTTATTCATCTGATTTAAAGAGTTCAGTGAAATAGCAGAAGCTGCAAAAAATAATATCAGGAATATTTTTTTCATTTTTCCTCCTTTCTTGCAAGAATTCCGTTCATGTATATATCCAGAATGTTCTCGGTAAATTTTTCTATATAGTTGCCGGAGAAAAATACCTTTTCCATATCCGTTCCCTTAGATATATATCTTATAACATTAAATATTAAAATTGATCCTACAATAGGTATGAAAGCATAAAGATGGTCAGTATTTTTAAAAATTTTTTCATTATTTCCTTTTTTAATGAGATCCTGTATGGTTGTTATCATTGGAAGAATAAAGGGCTGGAGTACCAGTTTTTTAATATATTTTGCACCGTCTGCAATTTCTTTTAGAAAAATCTGAAAGAAAAGTATATCCAGTTCGCTTGTTTTGGATAGAAGCTTCTTTATAATATTTTCCATATGAATATCTGGTTTTAAATTACCTGGAGTATCTATAAATATGTTCTGGAAAAAATTATCATATGCATCTGAAATTATTGATTCATACAGCTTTTCCTTGCTTTTATGATGGTAATAAATCATCGCTTTGTTAACTTTTCCTCTTTTTGCAATTCTGTCAACACGGGCGCCTGCAAGACCGAAATGAGCGAATTCATAGATGGCTGCATTTATAATCTTTATTTCAGTTTTTGTTTTTTCAGACATAATGTGCCTTTTAAATACTTTAATAACTAACCGTTTAGTTAACAAATTATAAAAGTATTAAAAATTGTCAAGCAGTATAAATGTTTCCAATGTTATTTTTTGATTGCAATATTTCCACATGCTCTAAATTATAGATTCATTACATGAGAAGATAAAATGGAACTTGAACAGGCAGTAAGAAATAATAAAAAAATAAAAATTCTTGCATATACAGTCAGTAAGAATATTGAGTTCAAGCTTAAAGAGGTGCTTGGATTTATTCTTGAACTGTATACAAGAATTGATCTTCTCCCTGCATTATATACCTGCGTAAAAGAACTTCTTGTAAACGCAGTTAAAGCCAACTTTAAGAATATCTATTTTGAAGGATATTTCAATCAGGATGTAAGCTCAACGCTCGACTATGACCTGGCTTTAAAACTGTTCAAACTTGAAATTGCCAGAAATGAAGCAGAACATCTTGGTTCATATGCAAAAGAATTCGGAATTATGGCAGAAATGATTATCCAGGTAATTGACGGAACTCTTATTATTACAATAACCAACCCTGTAAAAATGACTGAAGTTGAAAAAAAGCGTGTATTTAAAAAAATGACATCAGCAATGGATTGTGCTGATATTGCAGAATATTTTGAAGCAATGGATGAAGAAACATCTGAAGAGGGCGCAGGTCTAGGTCTTGTTCTGGTTTCAATTATTCTTAAAAATATCGGAATTAAAGATATTAAATTTAAAATTATACCTGAATCCAATCAGACAACTGCATATTTAAGCATACCTCTGAAACATTAAATTCACATTTATTTACAAAACAGTTGAATTGACAGATTTTAACAATAGAACGCGGATGACGCGGATTGTTTATGATTTGTTATGATTTTTTCAGGGTGAATAATATTAAATTATCTGTTTTTATTTTAATTTTTTGTATTATTCAAGCAAAGATAGAACACGGATAACACGGATGACACGGATTTTTTTGGATTTTTTAAATCTTTTTAAAAACAAATTCCTTATCCGTGATCATCATAATAATCCGTGTCATCCGTGTTCTATTTCTTTTTTTTATTAAAGTTAAACTTCACTTGTAAAGAAAGGGCTCTTTCTTATGATTAATGACTTAAATATAAAAAACAGCTTGACTGTTTTCGGGGTGGGTTTTTTATTGATAAATTGCGGATTTTTCTCTAATTTCCGTACTTATTTAATGCATTAATTATGTTTTTTCATCCGAAAACCGGTAATGTGTGAAACTCACTTTTTTCATTAGGGATACAAATATTTTATTACTGTAAATATTAAAGTTTTTTTACAAGCTTGAATATATAATTTAAATCCGCAATATTTTTTAAGGAGAGTCTTAATGGTCAAAGAAAAGATTTTCTGCGCTAACTGCCAGCACTGTATTGTTATTAGACAATACGAATCTGAACCAGACAGATTTGTTCTAAGGGTTAAATGTCTGAAGAAGAAATGGGTTAAAAGATCAAGTGAAGAGAAACTGTATAAATATTTTACAGTGGCAAGACGTATAATTGAAGACTGTGAATTCTATACAGAATGCGGAGAACTGTTTCCGTATATTAAAAATTTAAGGAAAGAACTTCCGATAAAAGACGAGATATATTCAACCAAGGATATCTAGTCATGTTTTCAACTTTTTCGGGAGGAATTCATCCTCGTGGAAAAAAGAAGATTACTGAAAATATAAATTTCAGTAATCTTCCAATACCTCAGTTTTGTTATATTCCAATCCAGCAGCATATAGGTACCCCTGCAAAAGTAGTGGTTAAAGTACGTGATATCGTAACAGAAGGGCAGCTGATTGCAGCCGCTGACGGTAACCTGAGTTCAAATATTCATTCTTCCATTCCAGGCAGAGTGATAGAAATTAAACAATCACCGAATATCTTCGCAGATCAGACTGTTATTGTAATTGAGGCAGGAGGATCATTCGGAACATCCTACCCCAGGACTGAAATTTCCAGCTGGGAAAATTCAGCTAAAGAAGAAATAATTGCGAAAATAGAAAGTGCGGGAATCGCCGGTCTTGGCGGAGATAAATTCCATGCTGATATTAAATTAAATCTTCATCCGGATAAAAAAATTGATTTACTGATTATAAATGGAGCTGAAACCGATCCGTATTTAACCTGCGACGATGTTTTAATGAGAACATTCCCGACAGAAATAATTGAAGGTATTAAAATTGCAATGAAAACTCTTGGCGTTGACAAAGCAATTATCGGAATTGAAAAAAATAAACCTGAAGCTGTAAAATCAATTCAGGATGCAATTGAAAAATTAAATTCAGGCGTCTCCATTCAGGTTAAGGCGGTTAAACCTAAATATCCACAGGGAGATGAGAAACTTTTAATTTATACTTTAACCGGCAGAAAAGTTCCATCAAGAGGCTTACCTGCTGATATTGGCGTGCTTGTCTATAGTGTCAGTACGATATTTGCTCTCAGGGAGGCGGTGTTATTCGGCAAGCCTCTGTTTGAAAGATATATTACTGTTTCAGGCGATATGATTTCAAAACCCGGCAATTATAAAGTAAGAATTGGAACCCGCGTTTCAGATATTATTGAAGAGTGCGGCGGTTTTAAAGGTAAGCCTGCAAGAATTGTAATGGGCGGTTCAATGTGCGGGCAAAGTGTGGAGTCTCTTGATTTTCCAATAGTGAAAGGAACTGCCGGCATAATGTTTATGTCTGAAAAAGAAATCAACGAAGATAAATCATCAGCCTGTATAAGATGCGGTAAATGCGTTGATGTGTGCCCGATGGGTCTTATTCCCTTCAATATAGAAAAAGCTTATGAAGACAACAGGTTTGATAAAGCGGCTCTTTTAAATCCGTTTGACTGTATTCAGTGCGGTTCATGTTCCTACAGCTGCCCTTCGAGAAGGCAGTTAAGTTTTTTTATTAAGCTTACCCAGGATAGATTAAATAAATAATATGGATTCAAGCAGGGATATGACCGGACAAACTGAAAATTATCTGAAAGAATCAGAACAGAAAAATTTTTCTGCAATAACAAATTCGCCTCATATTAAATCTGCTGAGTCTGTAAAACTTATTATGTGGACTGTTGCTGCTGCACTTTTACCCTCAGCAATTTATGCCGGATATATTTTTGGAATTAATGCGGTTTATATTATGGCAGTATCTGTAGTATCAGCCATAATTGCAGAAGTTTTAATACAGCTTGCATTGAAAAGGCCGATTACAATTTTTGACGGTTCAGCAGCAGTTACAGGTCTTCTTGTTGGAATGAATGTTCCATCTGATGCACCGTTGTGGATGGCTTCTATAGGTGCAGTGTTTGCTATAATTTTAGTGAAACAGCTTTTCGGCGGTCTCGGATTTAATTTATTTAATCCGGCTCTTACTGCCAGAGCAGCCATGATGCTTTTCTGGTCAGCTCTTATGACTGCGAAATGGTATAAATACGATGGAATGAATGCTTTTAAAACAGATATATTAAACAGAATTGATATTGCACTTCCTGCTATGGAAGCTATTTCAAAAACAGCATCTTCAATCATAGGACCTAAAATAAATCTTGAAAATAATATTAGAATAGAACAGCTCTACGATACATTGTTTTCATCCGGTATGCTTAAATCTATTTTTTTTGGAAATCTTAGAGGAAGCATCGGAGAAATTTCCGTATTACTGCTTTTGATTGGCGGGATTTTTTTAATTGTTAGAAAAATTATTTCCTGGCAAATACCTGCAGTTTATATTGGAACAGTTGGAATAATATCATATATATATTATGCTGTATCAGGGAATGCTTACGCGCAGTTTTATGCGCTCTATCATGTTTTTTCAGGAGG
This sequence comes from uncultured Leptospirales bacterium, assembly GCA_964392365.1. Lineage (GTDB taxonomy): Bacteria > Spirochaetota > UBA4802 > UBA4802 > UBA5550 > CAYMPH01. Next base: position 77,137 of record CAYMPH010000012.1, on the reverse strand, counting down.
CTTGTTTCTGGGGGCTTTTTTTATGGCAACGGATCCTGTTACAACACCTATTACCAGAAACGGCAAGCTGATATTTTCCTTCGGGTGCGGTGTGCTGACTTTTATTATCAGATTTTACGGCAGTTATCCATATGGAGTTTGTTTTGCTATACTGATAATGAACGCATTTGTACCGTTAATAGATCGTTTTGTAACACCAAAGTTATTCAGTACTGAAAGAATTAAATAGGGAATATCTAAATTCATTTATTGACATTCCTTTGGGTTTACAATATTGGTAGAAATCAGTTTCCCATATTATTTATATGAAAAAACTGATTTCTGAGGTTCCCATAAAATATACCATTTTTTGAATTTTAAAAGGGATGGAAGCAACATGGAAATATATTCACCGGATGTTAAACTGCTGGCTATTACGCCTAATGCGGAAAAGTTAATTGAAGAAGCAGGCAGAACCTGCTATCTTTCGCTTGATAAAATTACAGATGACAGCGATTCAAATTTTATCAGAAGAAGTATAATAAACGGCCATCATTCAATTCTTGAACATGCAACGGCGTCCTTCCGGATAAAAGGCGCATCAAGGTCTTTTACTCATCAGCTAGTGAGGCACAGGCTCGCCAGTTTTTCTCAGCAGTCGCAGCGCTATGTTGATGAGTCGGAATTTAATTTTATTGTTCCTCCTGAAATAAAAGAGAATGAAAAGGCTCTTAAAATATATATAGAATATATGGAGCATGCAAGAAAAACATATCATGATCTCAGGGAGTGCGGAATTAAAAAGCAGGATTCCAGGTTTATTCTTCCAAATGCTCTGGAAAGCGAAATAGTTTTTTCAGCGAATTTCAGGGAGTTCAGAACTGTTTTTCATTTAAGGCTTGATAAGAGCGCGCAGTGGGAGATAAGGCGGGTATGCCTTGCAATGCTTAAAGTTCTGCAGAAAGAAGCGCCATCTGTTTTCGGCGATTATTTAATTGATGAAAGTTCATGGTCCGCTGTTTCAAAACTTGTGTAGGATTTATCTGATTGGGCAAATTTTTCCTCAGCGCGTTTTTTTAAAGCGATACAGAATTTTTTAAATGCAGCTGAAAGTTTTTTATCGTAAAGGAATCTGACAATCGGCGCAAGCGGACCTTCATATCTTTCATGATTGATATATCTCGTTTTGTCTGATGAAACAACTTCGCAAATCTGCCATCTGTAGCTGCGTATCCCCGGCCTGCCTTTAGTTCTTGAAGTTCCCATGCAGAAACTGTAATTATCTGAATTTATTTCAAGAATGCTTTCGTGTTCATTTATTAAATATTTTTTATCTGTCATCTGGCAGTCGAGATCGAATTCAGCACCTGTTTGAAAATTGCTGTTTTTAAGAGTAATCCTGGGAGTGAAAATATTCCATTCATTGTATTTTTCAAAATCTGTAATAATTCCCCAGACTGTTTCTGCCGGGGCATTAATTACAATTTCTGAATATACACGTTTGTCCATTTTAAATGAAATATTTATTTTAAGGCGATGTTCATTTCAAGCTGACCCATCGGGCTGTAGAGATTAATTCCAAGAGTAGTCTGCTTTATCATTGTAATGGTGAAGTCTTTTCCTTCAACTACAGTAGGAGTTGTAATATCTATTGCCTTTCCTGTTGATGCAAAGAGATTCATGGCATTTCCGGTTATCATATTGGCAAGCTCGCCGACTATATCTTTGTATTCCTGCTTTATCTGCTGTTCTGACATTCCAGGTGCGAGGATGTCTGCAATTTTATAAACCATGTTGTAGCTCATGCTGTATACAACTTCACCAGTTACGCCGCCCGTAATGCCGATTATTATTGCAACATCAAGTCCTGGAGACGGGCTTTCTTTTATTACAAGTTTTCCCCGTCTTAAATCTACCCCGAGGATTGATTTAAAAACAGCGCTTGCAGCTTCAAGAAACGGATTTACATATTCGGCATTAATATTCATTGAACCTATGTTCTCCTTTATTCAATATTGAGCTTAAAAATAAAACGGAATATTCCATTCCTTTTTTTTCCTGTGAAAGTTGAGATCAATCAGGAAGAGAATAATAATATTTATTCACTATAATTAAACTCTTATATTATGTAACATGATAATATTATACTGAATTTAAATCAATCAGTTTTTATCTAAATTTTTTGTTTTTACAATCTTTGATTTTTCCATAAGTGATGCCATAAGATTTTGAGTAAGAGCATTAATTTTCTGGTTTTCAAGTTTTTTTGTCAGATTGATTTTTTCTTCATCTTTAAGAGTTTCAGATTTAATATCTTTCAGTTCAGGTGTAATAATATAAATGCCGTTCGCAGCTTCAATTGGAGCGGAAACTATACCATTTTCAAGAGATAAAAACTGTTCCCTGAAAACTTTTGAATTCTCAATCTGTGAAAGCGGCTGTGATTCTATTGAATCATCAAGAACAGGAGTTCCCGGTGCAAATTCTTTTGTAATTTTTACAGCTCCATTGAGCAGTGCTGAAGATTCATTGAACGAAGCTTTTTTTTCTGCAAGAGCAGTGAGACTATTTATAAGATCTTTTTTTGCTTCATTGAACTTTGTATCTATCAGCCTTTGCCTGATTCTTGCTCTGTCTGTTTTCGGATCTTTTAGTTCGCTTTTATTTTTTGACATCTCACTGCTTACTTCATTTTCTGAAACTGCAATTTTATCTGCTAATCTTCTTTTTAAATCCTCTCCTGAAAGAAATGCGTATTTAATTTTAATTTTTCCATTTGAAGAAAGCTGGTTGAATATAATTTCTTCTGATGAAACTGCAGCACCCATTCTCAGATAATGGAGAAAATCCTCTTTTACAAGATCGCGTCTTAGAATTTTATTGAATTCACCGAATGTAAATTTATTTCCCTGAAGAAATTTTTTAAATTCATTCCCGTCGTAAGCACCTGTGTTCGGATTTCTGAAAATCGGAATGCTTTTTATATAATTGGCGATTCTATCTTCAGTCGGCTCAAATCCGTTTTTTATACCTTCCTGAACAATCAGGAATTCACCTATAAACTGTGTAAGAATAAAAGGATCCATTTTTTCGTTTCTGCCGTATTGTCTGTAAATATTATCCCTGTATCTCAGAAAATCATATACATGCAGTTTTTCTCCGTTTACCATAGCGACGGTTGTCTGATCAAGGCTGAATCTTGTGATGAAATCCGGCATACCGAAAGATATAACTATAATAAGGGTAAAAAATCCTATGAGTAAATACCCTCCAATTTTTAGTACAAGCGATTTTGGGTTAGTCTTAGACATATTAATCCGTCCTGATTATTTGATTTTTTTATTTTATTCAGATATTAAAGCATCATACTCTGTATGATCGAAGCTGTTATTTGTCAAAGAAAAAACTATCTATTTCTCTTTCAAATCTACTGATTCCTCTATCAGCATTATTGGAATGCCCTCTCTAACAGGATATGATTTTCCGCAATCAACACAGTTGATTTTTTCATTTTTAAGATCATATTCCACGTCGCCTTTACAGGCCGGGCAGGCAAGAATTTCAAGAAGTTTTGTGTCAATCATCTGCATCCTCTTAAATTTTATTTTCTTAAAGAATTAAATTTCTTTTTAACGGCGTCAATAACAATTCTTATATATTCTGTCATGGAAGGGGCGAACAGAAGCGGATGAATGTCTTTTTTTTCAATGGTTGTTTTCCATGTTTTTTTACCATCGAATATTTCAGCCGGAATAACAGAATCTTCAACAAGTATTTTCTCAAAATTTTCTAGAGAAATTGAGCAAATAGAGCTTACTTCACCATCATTGAATTTATATTCAGAAAGCTTTCTGTTGTCATGTAAAAGATAAATATGCTGAAATTCGCGGTGATGCATATCATCCATAATTTCTTCATATCTGTAAAAACCCAGATCAATCATCGAGTTTTCATCCGGGATTATTCCGATTTCCTCAAAAGCTTCTTTTTGAATTTTGTTTTCAGTTAAGCCGAACGGGACGTGACCGCCTACAGTTATATCCAGAAAACCCGGGAATTGTTCTTTGTCTTCAGAACGTTTCTGAAACAGTATTTCACCGGAATCTTTCCCGCCTCGAATAATCCAGAGATGAACCCCCTCGTGAGCAATTCCGTTTTTATGTGCGAATGATCTCTCAACAGATTTTCCTGTTGGAAGACCTGATTCCCAGTCCCAGATTTCAAGCAGTTCTTCTTTATTTTCAGCCATGGTTTCCCTGCATATTGAATTAATAATATGTCATAATCGGGCGGCATATATTATTCGACAAGATAAAAAAAATTATGTAATTTGAATAGACAGATGCTGCCATTTCTGTGAAAACTGGGATTCTGATTTTTCAAAAGATCTTATTAAATGGGCACATATTTATATTAAAATGGAAACATAGGATAAAAAAAGCTTTTAATTTTTATATAAATATAAATAAAATTTTCCGATAATATCCGTATAGGCTTTTTATAAACTTTCCTGGTATGGATTATGGATAAAACAATAAAAAAGTTTCGTAAGGTATTTTTTCCTGTTGGGATATTTCTGATGCTGTTTATTATTCAATCTGCAGCAGTAATTGTTTCTGTATCAGCATATTTTGTTCACACAGGGAAAAAAAGAATTTCTGATATTGAAAATTATACCAGAAATTACTGTATCACCATGGCAGAGGGATTTTCAAGTTTAGCCGAATTAAGCAGCAAAACAAAAAATTACAAAAATCTCAGGGAGCTTTTCCAGGAAAAACTAAGGGAAAATACTGTTGATGAGGCATTTTTTGTTCTGCCGAACGGGAAAATAATTGTTCATTCCAATAAAGATGCTGAAAAAAATCTTGAAGGCAACATTGCAAATGATGAATTCCTCTATAATCTTGAAACAATTTTCATGCCCTTGAAAAAAAATTCCAGAGAAGTTTTTTTTGAGAATTATAATTATATCGGTAAAGATGTTCCTTTTGAAAGGGACGACCGTATGCTTATCAAAAAATATATATATGGAGATGTTGATAAATCCGGATGGATTGTGGTCAGGGCAGTTTATAATAAAAAGAAACCTGTTGGATCAGTCGGCTTTATTATCAGCAAAGAAAGAATCTATGGCGTTATTAAAACGCATATAGCGGAAACTTACCGTATTTTATATATAGCTCTTATTGCTTCATTTTTAATTTCAGTTATCATTTCTATTATTATATTTGTAAGATACAGGATGATTGAGACCAGAACTATGAAATTTTCAGGAGGAGAAACTGCTCCTGCTGCTGCAAAAGATACGATAAATGATCATATTGAACTTCTGGAAGAAACAGGTAATGTGACTGGAAAAGGCGATGCCAGAATTTTAAATTTTAAATCTCTTAAGTTTGAGGATGAAATAGTCTCCAGGGAAAAAGAAAATATTATTTCGATTGAAGTTCTTGCTGAAATAGACGATGATTCCGATTTCAATAATCAGAAAGAAAGAAGAACTTTATCTTTATCGAAAGAAGAACCTGTATCTCTTAACCGCCAGATAAAAGATCCTATACCTCTGTCTAAAAAGGTTTCATGATGATATTTATCAGTCATACTGATATCCTTGACGGCAGAGCTCTTCTTCTGGAAATTTCCGGGCAGCTCGACAGCGGCACCAGCGCTGACTTTGAAGATTATATAAACGAAACTATATCAAGGAATATCCGGTTTATAATTTTTGATGCTGGAAAACTGGAATTTGTTGCATCCGAAGGCATCGGCGTTCTTATATTTGTGCAGAAAAAGATTGTAAATCTCAACGGATTTTTTCTGATAATAAATATGCCGGATGAGATCAGGTCTCTTTTTACTATTCTCGGGTTTGAAAAAATTTTTACATTTGCAGAATCGCGCATTGACGCAATGCAGATGATAGACAGACAGATTGAATTAAGGGAAAATAATTCTGATGTTTTATCCGGAAATACTGCTGATGATGAAATTAAACAGGGTGAAATATCTCCTGGAAAATCCATTGAACCAGGTCCCGGTGTTTTCCCGAATCCTGTAATTATAGAATGCATTAAATGCAGGTCTCTGATAAAAATTAAAGAGCCGGGTGATTATCTCTGCTCTGACTGTTCGGAAAAATTTTCCATTAATGAAGATCAGATTGTCAGTTTTAGCTAAAGGAGTTAACGATTTTTTATCAATTCTTGCTCTTTCATCTTTAAGAGAGCCATTAAGAAAATATTTAGAATAATGGATTCCCGCCTTCGCGGGAATGACATAATAAAAATAACAGGTGAAATTATGCCGGATGCAGAAGGAAAAATATTCAATCACGAAAGCGAAGAAAGTATCAGGAATGATTTTCTTGAAACTATTGATTATGCGGGAAATCCGCAGGAAATAACTTATGAAACAGAGGAATTCAGCGCTGTGTGCCCTTTTTCCGGTTTGCCGGATATAGCGTTTGTTTCAATCAGGTATATCCCATCGGATAAATTAATTGAACTTAAATCTCTGAAATATTATTTCATTTCATTTAGAAATGTAGGTATATACCAGGAGGCTGCAACAAACAGAATTTATAATGATATTTTAAAGCTTCTCAAACCGGTTTATTTAAGGATTGAAACTGTTTACAACATAAGAGGCGGTATTCTCGCTACCTGTGTCATGGATTCGGATCAGATTAAAAAGGGAAAGAATAAATGAGCGAAGAAAATCTGATATCTTATGATAGAATGAAGGAGCAGGTTGAGAAGGACCTGTCATCTTATTTAGACTCTGCACGCCTGCTGCATAATACATCGCTTCCGGAAATTTCGTATGAAAAAGGCAATACTCAGATTGCATTTCCGATTCCATCACTGACTGACAACATGCTGTATGATTATATTGATATTATTAAAAAGCATATTGAAAATATACGGATTGTATCCTTTGATAACGGGCATTATTCATTCCAGGCTCTGAATAAAAATATATTTAAAAGCGACGGTATGCTTGATAATCTGAGAGTGGACATTTTCTGTATTGTTTCTTCAAAGATGGAAATTTCAAAAAAAGGGAATTTTTCACAGGAAGAAGTTAATATTGTTATCGAACTTTTTAAAAGATCCTTTTCGTCCATTAAAGAAGATCCTGAAGCAAGGCTTCGTCAATTAGGCGCTTCAGTAATTTCTGCAGAGGGATGCCCTACATGGGATTATATAGCAGGATATGATGAAGTAAAAAGAAAAATCCGCGAGTCTGTAATAATGCCTTTGAAAAATCCTGATATATATGATGCCATTGCAAAGATGACAAGAACTGTTTTTGAAAGCAACAGACCGAGAGCCGTTCTTTTTGACGGGCCTCCGGGCGTTGGCAAGACTACAGCTGCAAGGGTTATAGCAGGGGAAGTCAGTATTCCGCTTGTTTATGTACCGATTGAATCGATTATGTCGAAATGGTACGGACAGTCTTCGCAGAACCTTGCTCAGATATTTGACGCATGCGAGGACATGGGAGGCGCGATTATTTTTCTTGATGAAATAGATTCCCTTGCCGGATCGAGAGATCAGAATATGTTTGAGGCTACTAGACGTGTGCTTTCTGTTCTTCTTCGGAAGCTTGACGGAATTGATGCTGCAGAGAATATTATCACGATCGGAGCAACAAACAGAAGGGGTGACCTTGATCACGCTCTTATCAGCAGGTTTGATCAGACGATCACGTTCCCTCTTCCTGTTTCAGCGGAAAGAGCTGCAATTTTCTCCGGTTACGCGAAAACATTATCTCCTGAAGAATGCGCAGTTTTAGGCGAAAGATCTGATGGGCTATCCGGAAGAAATATTAAGGATCTATGTGAATTCACTGAAAGACGCTGGGCAAGAAAAATTATTATAAAGAGCCTTGAAATTTCACCACCTCCTTTTGATTATTATAAACATTCAATTAAATTGAACAAGACCGAATAACTCATCCTCCCGGCTTTTTCTATGTATTTCCGTTTTTTGATTGACTAAATTTTATTGAAGTATCAGAAATAATTTGCCTGTATACCTCATTTTCAAGATGCAGAAGTAAATTATTATTAGTGTCTGACTTTAATTTTATTGTTATTTTTTCAATAAAAGTGAACATGTATTTGATTCTGTCTGGGTATAAACCCCTATTAAAATTAGTGATTTTTCACCTATTTACAAAGGTCTTATTTTACACTATATATATATTGTATAATTTTAATAAACCAAGTGGATTTATATTATGTAATAAAGGAGTTAAATCATGAGCAAAAAATTGATATTAGTTATCGATGATGATGTTGATATTCTTGATTCAATGAAAGTTATTCTCGAAGCCAACGGTTATAATACACTTACCGCTTCAACAAGCGTAGAAGGATTGAATCTTTATAAAACAAAAAAGCCTGATCTTATTCTATGTGATATGATGATGGAACATATTGATGAAGGCGTACATATTGCCAAAGAAATCAGAAATACCAGTAAAGATGTTCCTTTGTTTCTACTGAGCAGCATTGGTGATGCCACAGCAAATAATATTGATCTCAGCTTTATCGGTTATAATGGCGTATTCCAGAAACCTGTTAATCCGGATTCAATGATTTCTGTTATAAAAAAGCAGCTATCCTGATAATAAATTTTCAGATAATTTCTTTTCCCGTTCGTCAGTTTGATTTTTATGAGCATGGTGGTTCCGGTTTTGTAAAGAATAAACAGCGGAAGGTATTAACAAAATCAGTCGGGTGTTGTGATGAGTTCAATTATAGCTGATATATTCTCAAAGAATAATGATATTGAATCATTCAGAAAAGAAGTGGTAAATCTTGAAGGGGATTTTTCTTTTTCTGCTGAGGATATGCATGATATAGGCAGGACTTATCTTGAAGTTTATCCGGACACTATAAGCAATAGAAATGCAGAACAGATACAGATAGGGTATAAGATCGTGAGAATCTGCATTCTTGAAAAAATAATCTTTGATTTCCCTCCGGATATGAAAAATTACTTCAGAATCATTTTTTTTAATCCTGCCGAGATTGGTGATTTAATATTAAAAATGATCACGGTTGTAGGACATGCAGGTATAACAGGATATTATGAAAATATATCCAGCAGGCTCAATGAAATTAAAACTGTTATTGATCTTGTGCCCAAGGGAATGATAAAGGAAAGATTTGTAGGCGGAATAACAAATCTTTATAATGTATTATATATTATAAAGATAAATATTGATAAAAATAAAACCTGATTTTTTATTTCTTGATGCCTTTTTATTATACAAACTGATACAGAAAATTGATAATCAGGCTCATTGATTTTCTGTATTGATAATATTAATTTCCGGCGGAGGGAAATTTTTGGGCAAGGGTAAAATCGGTTCAAAAAAGAATTCCTCTGTTAAACGGCAGGGAAGCATCCAGAGCTCATTCCTTTCCAGTATGAGCCATGACCTCAGAACTCCATTGAATTCAATTCTTTCGCTTTCACGTGTTCTTCAGCTTCAGGCTAAGGAGCGTCTTTCTCCTGAAGAATTTTCTTATCTTGAAGTAATAGAAAGAAACGGCCGTATTCTGCTTTCACTCATTAATGATATCATAGATTTTTCTAAAATTGATGCCGGAAGGATTGAACTGAAAATAAAAAAGATCAATCTGAAATCGGTATTGAGTACCATTGTGGAGAACAATGAGCAGATTGCCGAGGAAAAGGGCATTTTCATCAGGCTGAATGTGATTGGCGCTGACGTGGAAATTGAATCTGATGAGGTTATGCTATATAAAATTTTTCAGAATATAATCGGTAATGCAGTGAAATTTACTGAAAAAGGCGGAGTATCGGTAATCTTTTCTGCACAGGATTCTGATGTTAAAGTTACTGTTAAAGATACAGGGATTGGTATTGATAAGGATGATCTGTTGAAAATTTTTGAAGAGTTCGGTCGGCTAGAAGGACGGCTTTCAAAAAAATATGAAGGAACCGGTCTCGGTCTTGCAATAGCCTCAAAAGCAGCCAGGCTGATAGATGTTTCAATTTCAGCAGAAAGCAAATACGGCGAGGGATCGGTATTTACAATTATTCTTCCGGTATCATTTAAAAATAGCGAAGCAGAAATTGTCATAGCAGAAAAGTCTCACGAAGATGAAACAAAAATTGAAAATAAGCATGGAATAAAACCACTGCTGCTCGTTATAGAAGATGACCCGGATAATCTGACAACAATTAAGGTAATACTAAAAAAAGATTACCGGATCATTGAGGCTTTGGATGGAAAGACAGGGCTTGCACTGGTATTGGAAAAGCTTCCGGATATTGTGCTTCTCGATATGGCCCTTCCTCAGATGAATGGTTTTATGGTTGTAAAAAGGATCAGAGATAACGAAAAAGCCTGCAGTATTCCGGTCATAGCCATGACTGCACTTACCATGGAAACAGACAGGATAAGAATACTTGAGGCAGGCTGCGATGCGTATCTGGCTAAACCTTTTGATATTAATTTATTTATAAATACGATTAAGCAGTGGGTGGTAAAACGGCATGAATAAAATACTGGCCATCGACGATAAACAAGATAACCTGATTACAATTTCAGCTCTGCTGAAAAATCTTATCAGTCAATGTACTGTTATAACTGCTCAGAACGGTCCTGACGGAATCAGCATGGCTTTAACTGAAATGCCTGATGTAATCATCCTGGATGTCAAAATGCCTGATATGGACGGATTTGAAGTATGCAGCAGACTTAAAGATAATGATGCAACACGTCATATACCCATTATACTTCTTACTGCGATCAAGACTGATTCTTCAAGCCGGATAAGAGGGCTTGATCTTGGAGCTGACGCTTTTCTAACAAAACCGATTGATGAAACCGAACTGATCGCGCAGATCAAGGTTATGCTGAGAATTAAAACAGCCGAAGACCAGCTTAGGCTCGAGAATGATCTTCTTGAGGAAAAGGTGGTGGAAAGAACCAGGGCGCTTTTTAAATCGCAGCAGAAGCTAATAAAGGAAAGAGATTTCATTAAAAGCCTTAATGATGCGTCGCCTGCATATTATATTGCAATTGATGAAACCGGCAAAATAGTCGATATGGGCAAGGCTCTGTTAAATACATTAGGTTATTCCATGGCTGATGTCAAAGGGACAAATTTTATTGAAAATTTTCTCCCGGATTTTGAACGCAACAGAATAATGAAAGTTATAACAATGTATAAAACCGGAGATTTTTTAAATTTTGAATGTACACTGGCCTCACGGAACGGATTTGAGATTCTTGTAGAGTGGCACGGAAAACCTGTTTATAAAAAGGACGGCGGACTTGATTTTATTTTATTTGTTGGTATCGATATCACTGAGCGCAAGCGTCTTGAAAAAATTGTTCTTAACGACAGCGAGAAAGAACGCAACAGGATCGGCCAGGATCTTCATGACGGATTAGGGCAGCATCTTGCAGGTATAGCCTTTAAAAGTGAAATACTGAAACTCAAGCTTGAGGATAAAGGACTGGAGGAATCGTCAGATGTGAATGAGATAATCACTCTGGTCAATCAATCACTGAATCAGGCCCGTGATCTTGCGAAGGGACTGTGCCCTGTTGATATGGCAGGCGGAGGTTTAAAATCTGCACTGGAAGAACTCAGGGCCAATGTGAAAAATCTGTTTAACGTAAATTGTCTGATTAACTGGGGCGACAATGTTTCAATTGAGGAAGATATGGAAGCCTCACAGCTTTACTATATAATAAAAGAAGCTGTCAATAACAGCATAAAGCACGGCAAGTCGAGGAATATTATAATTTCATTTACGAACCTGGATCAGGCAATTAGAATAATTATTATTGATGACGGTACCGGCATGCCGGATGATGTGATTGACAGCAAGGGTATGGGGCTGAGCATCATGCAGTACAGGGCGTGGATCATAGGTGCAACCTTTAATATCAGCAAAAATCAGGCCGGGGGTACAATTATAACCTGCCTGTTAAAAGATACTGCAACAGTGCCATATGTACATCCATCATCTGAAGTATCTGTTTCAAATTCTTCGGAACCGCAGAATAAAAAATCCAGCGTTCTTGTTGTTGATGATCATCCGATTGTGCGGCAGGGGCTTGTTCAGATTATTAATCGCGAGAAAGATCTTTATGTGTGCGGTGAAGCTAAAAGCGCTGATGAGGCTATGGTGCTGATTGGCAGGCACAAACCAAATATTATGACAGTTGATATCTCACTCAAGGGAGCAAGCGGTATAGATCTTATTTCAAGTATCAAATCGAGATACGGTGATATCCCTACGCTTGTTCTTTCCATTCATGATGAGTCTTTGTATGCTGAACGTGCGATGAGAGTGGGCGCCCGGGGATATGTAATGAAACGTGAAGCCCCTCAGACGATAGTCAAAGCTATAAGGACAGTTCTTGAAGGCAAACAGTATCTTAGCGACAGAGTTAAGGAAAAGCTTCTTGATAATATTTCATACGATAAATCTGAACACCTGAAATCTCTGCTGGACGGCCTGACCAATCGTGAATTTGAAATTTTTCAGTTTATTGGAAACGGGCTCAGCAACAAGAATATTGCTGAGAAGCTGAATATAAGCCTTAAAACTGTTGAAAATTACCGTGACAGAATTAAGAACAAACTGGGATTTGAAAGTTCAACGGATGTTTCTCAAATGGCAGTTCAGTATGTAATTAACGCATCACAGGGTAAATAAAGCAGATCATTGATTTTAAAAAAATCCGGCTAAACAATCCCTGTAATATTTCCTGCTTCATCAATGTTGATGTTGAAGGCAGCCGGTTCTTTGGAAAGGCCCGGCATACGGAGGATTTCTCCGGTTATAGGAATTAGAAAGCCTGCGCCTGAAGCAATCTTGATTTCCCGAACAGTAACAATAAAATCTCTCGGAAGGCCTAAAAGGTTCGGATTATCGGAAAGTGATTGCTGGGTCTTGGCAATACATATCGGAAGTTTATCATAGCCGATTTTTTTAATCAGGTCGAGATTCCGTCTTGCCAGCGGCTGGTAATCAATAGAAACAGCTCCGTATATTTCGCTTGCTACTTTAAATATTTTGTCTTCAACCGGAAGATTCCAGTCATAAAGAGGTTTAAATTTTCCTTCGGATTCTGATATAAGCTTTACAGTTTTTTCAGCAAGTTCTATGCCGCCCTCGCCTCCACGTGTAAAGATTTCAGCCGGAGCGATATTCATTCCCTCATTTTCTGCAGCTTCCACAACAGCTTTAATTTCGTCATCAGTATCTGATGGGAAACGGTTTAAGGCAACAATGCATGGAATATTAAATTTATCTATATTTTCATAATGTTTGCGGAGGTTCGCCATACCCATAACAGCAGCGCGCGGATTGGCTGCGTTAAGGTCTTCGCGTGCAATGCCTGCATGATATTTCAATGCCCGGATTGTAGCGACTAAGACAACAATCCTGGGATTAAAATTTCCATAAGGCGCGACAATATCAAAAAATTTTTCTGCTCCAAGATCAAAGCCGAATCCGGCTTCGGTTACTACATAATCCGCAAGGCGCAGAGCCAGATCTGTACCCATAATGCTGCTTGCACCCTGGGCAATATTCGCAAACGGCCCGCCATGAATAATTGCAGGTACCCCTTCTGTGGTCTGTACCAGATTGGGCAGAAGTGCATATTTTAAAAGAGCAGTTACAGCTCCTTCTACTTTCAGATCGCCGGCAATTACCGGCTTGTTGTCATAAGTAAAACTCACAAGAATATTTTTTATTTTGTCTTTCAATTCTTCATAGGAACGCGAAAGGCACAGAATGGCCATGATTTCACTGGAAGGGACAATATCAAATCCTGTTTCCCTCGGAACGCCATTTGTTGAGCCTCCAAGCCCGATTACAATATTCCTCAGAGAGCGGTCGTTCATGTCCATGACCCTGCGCCATGTGATTTTGCGAGGATCAATATTTAATGGATTTCCGTGAAAAATGGAATTATCCACAATTGCAGAAAGCAGGTTATGTGCGCTTTCAACTGCCGGAAAGTCATTGGTAAAATGCAGGTTGATGTCATCTACTGGATGAACGCGGGACATACCGCCGCCTGTTGCACCTCCTTTAATTCCGAAAACCGGACCAAGAGATGGTTCACGAAGTGCTGCAATAGTTGATTTTCCGATTTTAGCCAGAGCCTGCGCAAGACCGATTGAAACCGTGGTCTTTCCTTCACCTGCAGGAGTAGGCGTCATTGCCGAGACGAGAATTAAAGATGATTTTTCTTTCCGTTTGAAACGGCGGATAGATTCGAGTTTAATTTTGGCTTTGTAGCGGCCGTATAATTCCAGGTCATCTTCCTCAAGTCCGATAATCGATGCGATTTCTGTAATCGGACGCAGGCCTTTTTCCATTGACGTTTCTTTTGTTTTCTTCATGGCGTTATTTGCTGATTACAGCATCGAAACGTATATCTATATTGTATTCATCGCTGATGCGGTTTAAATCGGTTTTCAGGTCAATAATCTTTACTGCCGGCGGCAGTGAAAAGTAGCAGATCATCTGGAATATATTTGCTCCGGTAACGGCATTATTATCAACATTAGTGGAGATATCATCAATGTTAATCTTACGTGCCTGGAGTGTTTTGCAGATCTGATGGATAATCCCCGGATGGTCAATTGATGTGGCAATAAGCTTGTATGGAATTGACGGCAGGACTTCACGATGGCTTGGCGCTTTGGTTTTCCGTACGTAAATATCCAGTTTTGTATTTTCGCGAAGGCTGTCCAGATCTTCAATCAGGCGTTCAATATCATCAGTTTTTCCTGATGTGAGAATGATCATGCCGAATTCATTGCCCAGCACACAGCCGCGCGAACGTTCAATATTGATCCCCCTGGCTGAGAAGAATTCAGCAATCTCTTTGGACAGACCTGGCCTATCCTGTCCCATAGTCGAAATAACAATGTATGATCTCATAGGATGACTCCATTTTTTTTTAGGAATTTATGCTATAATGGCTTAAATTTATCAGAAATGACAAAATTTAATTAACATTTTCTGTCAGCAGAGGGGAAGTCAAGAATTATAGTTGTTTTTAGTTGTAGAAAAGTTAAAATCAGTCTCATGGATTACTGAATTTGTGGAATATTTTTTGCTTTTATAGGTTACTTTATCATAGCAATCTTTAAGTACAATTACTGTTTTTTGTATAGGTGAATCCACCCACGCTTTAAGAAGTTTTTTTCCCTATTTACAACCACTTTTATTTATGGTATTTCTACTCTACAAACATGAGCAGCATAGGCACTTTTTAATCATAGGGCTCATTTATCTATCGTAATCAATAAATTCATATAAGGAGAATCATATGAGATTTAAGGCTGGCATATGTAATTTTTGCGGTACCGGATGCGGTCATTTTCTGCAGATTGAAGACGGCGCTGTTACAGGTGTTGTCCCTTCACAGAACCATCCTGTCAGCAAGGGTAAACTCTGTGTTCGCGGATGGCATATTCATGAACTTCTTCGTACGGATGAAAGGATCAGCGAGCCTCTTGTCAGAAGAGGCGGAACTATGGAAAAAGTTTCCTATGAAGAAGCAATAGCTCTTGTAAATGATAAAATATCCAAAATCAGCTCCCCGTCTGAAGAAATTGCGGTTCTTGCATCTCCCAGATCATCTAATGAAGATAATTATCTGCTAATGAAACTTGCACGGACTGTTTTTAAAACCAATAATTTAAGCTGCGGGTCTGAATCAGGTCATAGGAGCAGCCTGAATGTTCTTTTCAAAGGCACAGGCATGGCTGGAGCAACCGGTTCAATTGAAGAGATTCAGAAAGCAGAAGTTATACTGGTTGTAGGCTCTGACATTGGAAAGCTTAATCCTATAGTTGGAAGCAATATACATATAGCTGCAATGAATGGGGCAAAGCTTATTACAATAAGCAGCACTGCATCCCAGATTGCAAAACTCAGTTCAATACATATACAGCAGAAACCCGGAATGAAGAAAGCGGTTCTCAATGCAATGGCTAAATGCATTATAGATGAAAATCTTCAGGATAAGGCATTCATTGATGCAAATACAAACGGTTTCAGTGATTTTCAAAATTCAGTGAAATCAATTGATATAGGAAAAATTTCAGAAACAACAGGCGTTTCTATTGATGAAATAAAAAATGCCGCGCGCATTCTTGCAGGCGCAAAAACAGCAATGGCATTTTTTACATCAGGCATATCCGGATTAAATGAAGGTACAATCACAGCTTTGTTCAATCTTTTTGCTCTTACCGGAAAAATAGGCAAAGAGGGATGCGGAGTCAATCCTGTAACAGGAATATGCAATGTGCAGGGAACATTTGATATGGGAGTGGCTCCGGACATTCTTCCCGGATTCAAGCCATTATCAGACAGCACAGCCCAGAAAGTATGGAATACCGATATCAGCAATAAGCCTGGTAAATCTGTGTATGATCTGATTGCAGACAGCTCATCAAAATTAAAAATACTGGTCGTTGCTGAACATGATGAAGGCATAATAAGGTACTCCGACCAGATTAAAAAAATGGATCTTGTTATCTATATAGGCTCTTTCGAAAATAAATTCGCAGAACTTGCTGATATAATTATTCCGTCTGCAAATTATGCTGAATACGACGGCACATATACAAACTTCGAAAGACGCATACAGCTTTCAGTGAAAAAAGTTGAGCCGTATAAAAACGTATTACCTGCCTGGAAAATATATTCCATGATTGCGGCAAAAGCAGGGCAAAACTGGAATTATGAAAATTCATCTAAAGTTATGGATGAGATTGCAAAGGTTAATCCGGATTATTCAAAAATCACTCATGCAAAACTTGCGAAGTCATTCGGAATCCAGTGGCCATGCAATGATAAAAATGAAAATGGTTCCAAGCGTCTCCCGATTATTAATAAGATAAATTTTGTAACTGCAGGTGAGTCTAAAGCTTATGAAGCCGCCAACAGCGAGTATCAGTATGAGCTTGTTGTAGGGAAGTCGGAACATTTCTGGCATCAGAATAATCTTATGAGGAAAACATTTATTCCTAAGAGGGAGTTTGATGCAATGCTTCTTCTTTATCCGGAAGGATTTATTGAAATATCCGGAGATGATGCGAAAAAGCTTGCTGTCCGCGACAAGTGGCCTGTGAACATATCTTCAGCCAAAGGCTCAATGAAAGCTGTTGTCAAAATATCTGACGATATAAAATCCGGAACTGCATATATACCGTATTTCATACAGGATACAGTTTCCGATTTTTTACTCAAACACAACTATTTAATTGCGCAGGGTGAAGAGGCAATAATTCCAATTAAGATAGAGAAGGTGTAAGTATGTATATAATCAAAAAAAATGAAGTTTCAAAAATAGCCGAAGAGCTGGCTAAAACCTATGAAGTCTATGGTCCTCAGATTGACGGGGCATCAGGGCAGGTATTTTTTGATAAAACATCCGATTTGAAATCTCTGGATCTATCAGCCCCGATTCCGTCTTTATCTCCAAAGAGCCTGGTATTTGAGCAGCATGAAAGAATTTTCAGCTATAAATATCAGCCCGGCGATAAAAATGTCGATATCAAGGCAATTTATGCTGAAAAACCTAAAGCTCTGTTCGGCATCAGGTCGTGCGATCTCGCAGGTCTTCAGTGCCTTGACAGATTTTTTCTCGGCCAGGAATTTGTTGATGATATATTTCTGGCTCACCGCAGGAGCATGTTCATCGTAGCCAATACATGCATTACCCCTTTCAAGCAGTGTTTCTGCGTATGTACTGACAGCGGTCCAAGTGCACATGAGGGATATGACCTTAATCTTACAGAATTAGGCGAATATTACCTTGTTGAAACCGGAAGTGACAAGGGTAAAGACCTTGTAAAAAAAATGGGACTAAAGACAGCAGAAGCTGAATATTCAAAGATGAAAAAAGCAGCAGTTGATAAATCCATTTCACTTTTCGATAAAACAGCAACAGACAATAAAGCCTGGATATCCCGCGTAATGAACAGGGTTACAACAGGATTTATCAAAAATGAGGTATGGGAATATATAGGCAATCAGTGCTTTGAGTGCGGCGCATGCTCATTCGTGTGTCCTACATGTTCATGTTTCAATATAGAAGATTCAAATAAAAAAGATGCAACAACAGACCGCCTCCGCACCTGGGATTCATGCTCGTTTGAAGGGTATACCAGAATGGCAGGAGATCACAATCCGCGTAAACCTATTGAAGACAGGCGTAATAAAAGATTTTTCTGTAAACTCTCATATTCGCAGTCCAAAAAGTATCTCAGACCGGGATGCGTCGGCTGCGGCCGCTGCGCATGGGTATGTCCCGGTGACATAGGGCTTCCGAATGTCGTAACGTATATCAGAAGAGAAATAACTGCGTAGGAGAATGTTATGAATAAAGAAGAATGCAAAGGAAACTGCAAAAATTTCGCAATAGTAACGGTTCCGGAGATCGTTAATGTTGATGAAGTTAAGGATGAAGCACCGGGCGTTAAGACTTATTACATGTCTTTTGAAAATCCGGAGATCGGGAAGAAATTCAAAATCAAATCGGGCCAGTTTATCATGTGCACCGTTTTTGGATCCGGCGAGTTCGCAGTTTCGCTTCCTCCAAGCCCTGAAGATGACCGTTTCCATATTACAGTAAGGGCTGCAGGCAAGGTAACGAATGCTCTTCACAAAATCAAGAGCGGCGACAAACTCGGGGTAAGGGGACCATTCGGAAACGGATTCCCGTTCGAGGAGATTAAGGGGAAAAATATTATATATGTAGCCGGCGGTATAGGAATGATTCCGCTCCGTTCATCAGTTGTGCATGCGATGCAGCACAGGGATGAATTCGGGAGAATCATACTTCTTTACGGTTCGCGTTCTCCTGTGGAAATTCTGTATCAGGATAATATTGCTGCATGGCAGAAGGCAGGCGTAATAGAAACATATATCTCAATTGACAGGGCAGTGCCGGGCTGGACAGGAGAGGTCGGTTTTGTAAACAGCCTCATTGCAAAGGCAAATGTTCCTGTTGACAATACAGTAGCTTTCGTATGCGGACCTCCGGTGATGTTCAACAGCGTTATTGCAGATCTGATGGAACGGGGCCTGCCGGAAGATAATATCATATCAACACTTGAAAGACACATGAAATGCGGCGTAGGAAAATGCCAGCATTGCGCAATAGGACGTACACTTGTATGCACTGACGGTCCTGTGTATACTTATCGCCAGATTAAAACTCTGGGAGAGGAAATCTGATGGATATGGTCAGCGAACTTTCACGGATTTTAAGTGAAAAAACCTGTATCGTAGGCATGGGGAATTATTACCGCAATGACGATGCAGCAGGCCTTTATGTCGTAGACGGCCTTAAAAGCTCGATCACAAAACCAGGAATTGAAATATTGAATGTTGAAGATGTTCTCGAAAGTTATATTTTTTTCATAACTGATAAAAAAATAAGTAATGTTCTTATTATTGATGCAGTTATGGCAGACTGCCTTCCGGGATCTGTTGTATTTGGAAATGTAAAGGATCTCGAGGAAATTACAAGAACAGTTTCTTCGCACAAAATGAGTCTGGATGTTGCCTGCAAGATATTCGGGGAAAGCGGGAAAAATACTTACCTCCTCGGTGTTGCAGCGGAAAATATCGATTTCGGAAACAGCATGACTGAAGAAGTGAAGCAGACTTCAGATTTACTGCTGGATCTGTTAAAAAGCATAATTGCTGAAAAACCAGTCAGCGATAGTATAGAAGTCAAATCCTTTCCGCGTGATAATATGATGACGAAAGGTACGGCTGTTCAGGCAAGAATTACTGGTAAGCCGGCTGAGCATACTAAACAAGATTAAAAGGAGTATGTAAATGAATATGGATGTTTATGGATATTTATTATTAGGGATGGCCGTTCTACTGGCTTCATCTATTGTGTCTCCGCTCTTAGCGGGAAAAAGGAAACTGGCCGGATGGAGTAATTTCATCTTCTGTTCTGTTGCCGGTGTAATATTTCTGAATATAAGCCTGAATATTCTGTTCGGCGGAGCTTCTCATGAATCCAGATTTTTTGAAGCTGGACCATACAAGCTCTATTTACTGATAGATGGATTTTCAGCTTTTTTTATCTGTCTGATATCCTTCATGTCAATGCTGACTGCATTCTATACAATACAGTACATGGAACATTATCCGGAATACAGCCTGAGAGGCTTTTATTTCAGCTATCCGATTTTCATACTCGGGATGATCGGAATTGTTACTGTGGATGACCTTTCAATAGGTTTTACCATAGCCTGGCAGCTGATGACAATAGCATCATATTTTCTGGTTAAATTTGATAAGAAAGAAAAAGGCATAATCTGGAGTGCGAACAAATATCTTATACTGATGGAACTGGCCTGGGGCTTTATTCTTATAGGGGTGTTCCTGATTCCTGGAAGCGCAATGGGAGATTCTATCTATCAGCTGACACAGAAACTTGGAGCAGCAAGCGGCATTTACATATACGCGATTTACGGTCTCATACTAGTAGGTTTTGCTTTCAAAGCAGGGGTTTTCCCTCTTGGACAGCTCTGGCTGCCTGATGCCCACTCGGTTGCTCCTTCACCTATCAGCGCACTTCTTTCAGGTGTTATGATTAAGACAGGCGTTTATGGAATAATCAGAACATTATTCTGGATGGTTCCGGACGTAAAAGGATTTGAATTTAGCGGCCAGTTCTGGGGCGCACTCGTGGCATCGTTCGGTGTTGTAACACTTTTTATCGGAACAGTGCAGGCTCTTAAGCAGCATGACGCGAAAAGGCTGCATGCATATCACTCAATTGGTCAGATGGGATATATCATCCTAGGTATAGGAAGTGCACTGTTCATGTTCTACAGCAGCAGCCCTTATGTTAAACTTCTGTCTGTTGTTGCTATAGTAGGAGCTTTATATCACACACTGAACCATACAGTTTTTAAGGGCCTTCTTTTCCTTACAACCGGAAGCGTTCAGTATGCTACTGGTACTAAAGATATGAACAAGCTCGGCGGATTGATTAAAATAATGCCGATCAGTACTGTTATCGCGTTAATCGCTTCATTTTCAATCGCAGGTGTTCCGGCATTCAGCGGATTCATGAGCAAGTGGTCTATAATATCATCCAATATATTAGGCGGCGCAGAGGTCGGGTTCCTGGTTCTATTCGGAATTATAGCTCTCATGACCAGTGCCATCACTCTTGCATCTTATATAAAATTCTTCGGCATGACATTTACTTCCATCGGTCATGAATGGAATGATAAAGCCCTTGAGGTGAAAGAAGTTCCTGCACAGATGCTGATCCCGAAATTTATTCTTGCAGCTCTTTGCATAATTCAGGGTGTTCTTCCGTTCTTCTACTTTGAACTGATAATAGGAATATTCAAGTCATCCAGGGATTCGATTGTACATACTTTCTTCAACAGCGTTGCTCTTAACAATATGGTGTTTGATACTGCAATGGGAGTTCAGATGAAACTTCCCGGAGCAGGCGTTATTGTTTCAGCAGTTGCAGTACCTGCAGTTTTAATCGCAGTATTCGCTGTAATCTTCATTCTGGTTTCCCTTTTCAGAAAGTCCGGCGGATCTGTAGACAGGAAAGAGGAAGTGTGGCTCTGCGGATATCAGGGTCTTAATGATAAAACAAGATACAGAAGTACGAGCATGTATTCGGCTTTTAAAAATTTCCTGAAATGGACAGGCGGAAATACCCATGATTAAGTTGAATTGTAAGGATCAAAGAAAATTGCGAGGTGCAATATGAATGCCATAGAGAATATTACAAAATCCTTAAAAGATGAATTTAAGGAAAGTATCACTAATACAGAAACTCCAATCGCGAAAACCCTGTTTGTGGACATAAAAAAAGAAGCAGTTCGCGGTGTATCAAAGGCTGTAATCAAAAATGGAGGCCGCTACCTTGTAAGTATCGGTTATGACAACATCAAGAAAGATAATACGCTTGGTATGGTTCATACTTTCCATTTCGACAAAGATGATACTTATGTCTGTGTAAGGACTTCAGTGCCGGAAAATAATCCGGTCATGGATTCCATTACACCTGATATTCCCAATGCGGGATGGTCAGAACGTGAATATATGGATCTTCTTGGAATGAAGTTTACAGGTCACCCGAAGCCAAAGCGTCTTATCCTTGCAGACGACTGGCCTGAAGGAATATATCCTTTAAGAAAAGAGGTTCCATACAACATGGTTCCTCCAGCAGCAGAAAATGTTGCTTACCAGCTCGATGAAGCTCCTGCCGGAACATCAACGATTCCTGTAGGCCCTTTCCATTCAGCTCTTCATGAGCCGTGCCACTTCGCAGTTTATGTAGATGGCGAGACAATCAAGGGCTGCGATTACCGCGGATTCATGACTCACCGCGGAATTGAGAAGCTCTGCACAACTGAAGTAAGCTATAATGAAGTTCCATTTATTGCAGAGCGTATCTGCGGTATCTGCGGTTCAGTTCATGCTACTTCATATTCCCAGGCTGTCGAAGCAGCTGCAGGTCTGAAAATAACCAGACGTGCTGAATATATCAGAACATTCATGCTTGAATTTGAACGTCTTCATTCCCATCTGCTCTGGCTCGGAGTTGCAGGCCACCTGATAGGATTTGATACTGTTTTTATGCAGGCCTGGAGAATAAGAGAAAGCGTAATGTGGCTTGCAGAGAAAATAACAGGCAACAGAAAAACCTATGGAATGATCGTGATAGGCGGAGTCCGCAGGGATATTACTCCGGAAATGTCAAAAGAAATAATCACAGTTATTGATAAAGTTGAAAAAGAACTGCTGGTAGTGAAAAAAGCGATTATCGGAGACACTGCTATACATAGAAGAACCAAGGGTGTAGGTAAAATTACAAAACAGGAAACAATAGACTGGAGCCTGGTAGGTCCTGTTGCACGTGCAAGGGGAGTGGATATTGATGCAAGAAGAGACCATCCTTATGCTGCATATGATGACATGAAATTTGAAGTTCCCGTTTTTGACAGCTGTGATGTCTGGGCGACTCTTCTTGTAAGAGTAATAGAAACTTTCGAGTGCATCAGCATTATCCGCCAGACTCTTGCAAAAATGCCGGATGGAGCTCTTATGGTGGAATTTGATGAAGCCATACCTGCAGGAAGACATGCAATTTCAGGAGTTGAAGCTCCACGCGGTGAAGTTATTCACTATATAATTACAGGCGAGAATAACCGCGCAGACAGGTGGAGAGTCCGCGCCCCAACATATCCTAATCTTCAGGGCGTTCCAATGATGCTTCTGAATGAACAGTTTGGAGACTTTCCGATCATTCTCGGCAGTATAGATCCGTGCTTCTCATGCACAGACAGGGTTGCAGTGATAGACGTCAACAATGGCAAAACCAAAGTAGTAGGTAAAAGAGAACTCGAAGATATTTCAAGAAAGCTTAAAGGGGGAAGATAAAATGACTATTATATATATGCTGGTTAATGTTTTGATTTTTATTGCTCTGGCCCCTTTGTTCGAGGGATTCGTCAGAAAAATAACTGCCAAGGTTCAGTCAAGACAGGGGCCTCCGGTAACTCAGCCGTATTTTGATATATTGAAGCTTCTCGGCAAAGAGAATATTGATTCAGCAGGAACATGGACTTTCAAAGTTGCTCCGGTAATAGCTCTATCGTCAATACTGACTGTTATTGCGCTGATACCTTTCGGACGTCAGGCTAACTTCCTGACACAGTATGCGGATGTAATATCAATAATATATCTGCTTACTCTGGGAGGAGTTGCAGTTCTGCTTGGAGCGCTCTCCAGCAGAAATACTTACGCACTCATTGGAGCAAGCCGTGAAATGATTACCATGATCATGGTTGAACCGGTTCTTGCGATGCTGTTTATCATCGGAGCTGTAAAAGTTAAAACACTCGGTCTGGCCGAAGCAATAGGAAGCATTTCATCCACAGGATACGGCATATCAGTAATAATAATGATATTTGTTTATCTGATGGCTCTGCAGGCTTTTGTAGGAAGGCAGCCATTTGATATTCCTGAAGCGGAAATAGAAATTCTTGAAGGGCCTTATATTGAATATAGCGGTCCGAATTACGCGCTCTTTAAATATTACATAATGCTGAAGCAGATGTTTTATGCAGCACTGTTTGTTATGGCATTTAATCCGTTTGCACAGACAGGCTATTATATTGCCGATATAGCCATACAGCTTGTTGGTATAGTTCTTGTTTATGTGATTATTGCTCTTGTCGGATCCACCAATCCCAGACTGAGAATCGACCAGGCTATAAAATATTATGCAGTGCTCATTATACTTTCACTCGGTGCCATAGGCCTGTCGGCTTACGGGATGTGATTATTAAACTAAAGGAGATCTGATATGTGGTTAACAAGTAAAGTAAAGCAGGTGCTGATGGTTCTTAAGCCCGGTGTAGTAACATTGAAGTATCCGTTTGAGCCACGTCCTGTAGCGGAAAATTTCCGGGGTATGCCTTATTGGGATCATCAGAAATGTGTCGGATGCGGCGGATGCGCAAATCATTGTCCTGCAAGAACCATTCTAGTGCGGGATTTATGCCAGGAGCTCCGTGTGATGCTTTATGATGCATCACGCTGTACATACTGCGGAAGATGTGCTGACGTATGCCCTGAAAAGGCAATTGAGATGACAAACAAATTTGAACTGGCAACCGGCGACAAAAATGACAATACACAGCGGCTTGAACTGTTCATGCTTTCCTGCCAGCGCTGCGGAAGATGCTATGACCTTGAAGTAAGCAATACCATTGATAAAATGGACCTGCAGGGTTACAGATATGATAATATAGAAAAGAGGGCTTTCATCCGTAAAACAACAGATCAGCTTGATACCAAAATGATCGATATGTCTGATAAATTTGAAAGACCGACAAGGATAGGAGGATGACCATGTTTGCAAAATTGTCAAAAAAACACTTCGCAAAGTCTCTATGGCTGTATCACTGCAATTCAGGAGCCTGTAACGGATGCGATATAGAGATTCTGAACGTTCTTACTCCATATTATGATGTTGAACGTTTCGGTATGAAGCTTGTCGGTTCACCGCGTCATGCTGATGTCATGCTGATTTCAGGAGCTGTTACAAGACCGACTCTCCATATGGTGAAAAAAGCCTATGATGCAATGCCGAATCCCAAACTGGTTTTTGCAATCGGTTCCTGTGCAACCGGGGGCGGATGCTGGTTTGATACGTATAATGTAACCGGAGGGGCAGATAAGGTAATACCGGTTAATTATTATATACCGGGATGTCCGACTAAGCCTGAATCAATTATATACGGTGTAGCTCTGGCTCTCGGGCTTGTCGACAAACAGGCATCACCGGTTGAACTTAAACAGATGGAATTTCCTATTGATATGTATAAGATGAACAAGGAATGGGAAGAAAGAAATACGATTTATGAATTATTAAGATAACTCACAAGGAGAATCCCAATGGCAAAAAAAATATTAATTGTTGATGATGACAGGGATCTGGTAATGAGCCTTGAGCAGGCTATCAAAATGAATAATTACGATGTAGCTGTCGCATATAGCGGAGCTGAAGGCCTTAAAAAAATACTAATTGAGAAGCCGGATCTTGTAATTCTTGACGTTATGATGGAAACTGATACTGCCGGTTTTGAAGTTGCATATCAGATACGCAGCGAACTGCCGACATCGAAATATAAAGATGTAAAAAATGTTCCGATTATTATACTTACAGCAATTGCCCAGACAACAAATTCCAGATTCTCACTAAATGATCAGGATAATTATCTTCCAAAAATAAATGATTTTCTGACAAAACCGATAAAGATTAATGATCTTCTGGATAAGGTAAAAAAAATATTATAATTTTTTAAAATTGCGGAATTTTTTTGTTGATGGAGATAGTATTGAACTATATATAACTAACATTATATAAAAGGCTGGGGAAATGAAACTTCCATTCAGATTTACCTTAAAGCTGAAACTTATGCTGAGTCTTCTTATCGGGGTAGCCATAATCGGCGTTGCTTCCATAATAATCAGCATAAGTACAATCAATAATACAATTATTGCCCAGGCTCATGAAACAGTAAAAAATTCCATTAATACCACAAAGTTCATGTATAATGACAAGATATATGTAAAACACAGGCTTTTAAATTATATATCATCCAGCGAATCTTTTCAGAACTCAGTTAAAAATAAAGATAAACTATTGATTTACAATGAACTAATGGATATCAAGAGGGAAATTCATTTTGATATTCTGAATGTCGTTGATGCTGATGGAAAAATAATTGTCAGGACACGGAATCTAAATCAAAGCGGTGATGATGTTAATAATGACCTTTTTGTTAAATATATTTTAAAAAATAAAAAAGCATGTTACGGGTTTGATGTTGTAGATTATGATTCGCTTCTGAAAGAAAATAAAAATCTCGCAGAAAAAGCTATTATTAAAATTCATCCTACTAAAAAATCAGCAGCCAGTGATAAGCTTGTTGAAAACAGGGGTATGGTTTTAAAAGCCGCATCACCGATAATTCAAAATGGAAAACTAATTGGAATAATATATGGAGTTCTGCTTCTTAATAATGATTATGAGCTTGTCGACAATATTAGAAGCCTTATCTTCGGTGATGAAAAAATAAATGGCATTGATCTGGGAACAGCAACAATATTTCTTGATGATCTGAGAATATCAACAAATGTAAAAACCAGAGACGGAAACCGTGCAACAGGCACAAGGGTGTCTTCAGAGGTTTACAAAAAAGTTTTTATTGAAGGGAAGCTCTGGGTAGATAAAGCTTTTGTTGTGGATAACTGGTATATATCTGCATACTCTCCTATCTATAATATTGAAAACAAAATTATTGGCATAATTTATAATGGAATTCTTGATGAAAAATACAGCAATATTATAAGAAATACCACTGCACTGATTTTTATTTTTATAGTTGTAACAGCTGCTATTGTAATTTTATTAAATATATACTTCATAAATTTATGGATCGGACCAATAAAGACACTTGTGGAGGCCTCGAAGGAAATCATTAAAGGCAATTATCATATGAAAGTGACAATTGATACGAATGATGAGATGAATTATTTCGGTTATGTCTTTAACAAGATGGCAGAAGCTATACTGGAAAGGGACAGAATACTTAAAGAACGTACGCAAAAGCAGATAGTTCAGACTGAAAAGCTGGCTTCGCTTGGAAGGCTTGCTTCAGGTATAGCTCACGAGATTAATAATCCGATTACAGGTATTCTGACATACAGCAGCCTTCTTCTGGAAGACCTGGCCAATACCGAGTACGAGGATGATCTTCGTGTTATAGTAAATGAGACTATGAGGTGCAGGAATATCGTTAAAGGGATCCTGGACTTCGCAAGGGAAACAAAGCTTGAAAAGCAGTTTATAGATATCAATGAAATCATAAATGAAACTTTAATAATACTTGAGAAGCATGTTAATTTTCAGAATGTTAAGATAGTAAAAAATTTATCCGATAACATGCCGGAAATTAATCTTGACGTTAATCAAATGAAATCTATAATAAATAATCTCGCAGTAAATGCAGCAGATGCCATGCCTGATGGGGGTACGATAGAAATTACAACGTATTATAACAAAGAGAAAGGTGCAATTGTATTGGAATTCTCTGATACAGGGGTAGGCATCCCTGCTGAAAATTTAAATAAAATATTTGACCCTTTCTATACAACGAAGGAACCTGGAAAAGGTACCGGACTTGGACTTGCAGTCTGTTATGGTATAATAGAAAGACATAACGGATTGATTGACGTGAGAAGTGCCGAGGGAGCTGGTACAACATTTACAATAGAGCTTCCCGCAAGTTGAATATATATATAAAAATAAATCACAGCAGCTTTTCAAATTAAATAACCGAGAGTGGTAATATGGAAAGTAAAATTAGAATTTTAATAATTGATGACGAAGATATTGTTTTAAAAAGCAGTTTGAGAATTTTTAAAAAAGAAGATTATCAGATTGATACGGCCAGATCAGGGGAGGAGGGTCTTGAAAAAGTCAGTTCAGGGAATTACGATATAGTTATTACCGATCTGAAAATGCCCGGGATCGGAGGCATTGAAGTTCTCAGAAATATCAGAGAAAAACATCCGGATGTTACTGTAATTATTTTTACCGGTTTTGCGAATATAGAAACAGCGCGTGACGCGATACGGCTTGGAGCTTTCGATTATGTTCCCAAGCCGTTTACTCCTGAAGAACTCAGAGATGTAGTGCATAATGCAGTTAAGGCCCGGAAAGATAAAGGCGACAGCCAGATGCTTGATCTCATGGCAATAGTTTCCCATGAGCTGAAGAGTCCTGTTTCGGTTGTACACACAACTGCAGATACGCTCCACAGGGGATATTTCGGAAAGCTTGAACCTGAACAGCAGAAGGTTGTTGAAGCCATACTCAGGAACTGCCTGTATCTTGAAGATATAATAAGAAGTTATCTTGATCTTTCAAGAATGGAACTTGAAAATCTCGAATCATTCAAAAAAAATATAAATCTGATTGAAGATGTAATTAAACCTGTGATCGAAATTCCTGAAAACATAAATAATCTCAAGGAAATGCCGATTGTAACAGATTTTAAAGCAGAACCTAAAATATTCGGCGATCCGGATCTATTGAAAATTGTTGTAACAAATCTGGTAAGCAATGCAATAAAATATGGATCTCCCAGAACCAAAATTCTTATAAAAGTTTACATGGATGGAGATAAATGTGTCTGTTCAGTATTTAATAAGGGAGTAGGTATGACTGAAGAACAGATTGAACAGAAACTGTTTAAAAAATACAGCAGACTGAAACAGGCAGGCACTGAAGGAGTAAAAGGTTCAGGGCTCGGTCTTTTTATATGCAAAAAAATTATTGAAAAGCATAATGGAGTGCTTGGTGCAAAATCCGAAGTTGGAAAATTTGCTGAGTTCTATTTTAAAATCTGATTAATCTCCCGGCCATACTTCGACTCCGCTCAGTGCTAGTACGACTCCCCTTACTTCGACAAAGCTCAGCACAAGCTTCTCTTTGAAAAATAAAAAGAAGGGGGATGATTAACCCCTCCTTTTTTTTTGATTGACTTTCTTTTCCTGATAAAACATGAATATTATATTCGAATTCAGCACTTTCTATCAATCGCAAGTAATTTATTCAAAAGGAAAAAATCTTGGAAAACAGTATATCAAGCAGTCTATGCCGCTACAGAATCGATGATGAAGAGCTGGTTGCTGATGTTAAAGTAAAAGCTGAAGTACAAAAAGCTTTTGAAACAGGCAGGGCATATGAATTTTATCTGGATAAAGATTTAATTACAAGACTGAAAGCCGGTGATCCTGTTGAATTTTTCAGAGATAATTTTCTTGACATGAGAAATAAAATATTCAGCGCAATAGCTAAAGATGATCAGACAGTTTTAAGCCGTCTGCAGAATGATATAAGACTTTCAGCCAGACTCATTTCTGCCATGGCTATTATACACAAAGCAGTTGCTGAAGGTGATTATGCATCAATTGTAGATCGCCGTTTTGTTATAATAAAGGAACTGCCGGGTAAACCGACAATTTATTATATATCAAACGAAACCACTGTTATATCACATATCGGTGCCGGTCCTGAATGGCAGGAAATCCCCACGCTATATCTTGGTTTGAAAACTTTTGATACAATAGTTGCAGACCAGAAAAAAAATTCAACAAGGATGTTTGACTCTTTTAAAATTTTATTAATGATAGAAGAGCGGGCAATTGAAACAGGTTATAACCATTCAGCTGTTTATTCAGCGGATATTTTCCGTGCAATTAATTTTCTGGTTGATGAGGTAATAAGAAATTCAGCCCAGTTTGAGGTTGATGAATCCCAGAAAGAAGTTAAGCCTAAACCTGAGAAAAAATTTACAGAAAAAAACAGAGAAAATTTTCTGAGAGATTTTGACGCAAGAGAAAAGGAGAATGAGCTAGATTTTAATTACGATAAAAATTTAAAAGCTTTAATGTCTCTTGAACGCTCTGCTGGAAGATACAAAGCTGGAAATGATCGTGATTCTCTTCGTGAGATTATCCGTCTGCTTATAGCAGCAGCAGGTCATGATCTACACGAAGTAAGAAACAGGGCAAATATTATTCTTGAGAGGCTGCTTGCTCCGAAAGAATACGACGCTCCGCTTGCAACACGTTTTATTACACTGCATATGGGAAATTCATATTTATTTGAATTTGATCTTCCGAATGGTCATAATACTTATTTTCTCAGATTATATAAAAATGAAACCAATGAAATTTATTTTCTGGAAAAAGATATAGTATTCGAAGATGTTCCGCTAATTTTAAATAAAGAAAAAAATCTTTTCTGCGCTGAATATAAATTTTCAAGTTACGGCCATATTGATTTTGCAGTTATTGTAAAAAATCAGAAAAAAACAAACTGGGTTACAGAGTCTTCAACTGCCGGGAGAATCAATGTTATTCCGGATGTTCAGGGAGAGGTTATACTCGAAATATTTGCGGATATTCACGGTCATACAAAGTCTTACTGGGGCGATCCTGAAGGAAGAACCGGTCTTCTCTATAATGAAAACGGTCAGGTAATCAGACTCGGAAAATTTTCAGATATTACTGCCCACCTTGAAGATATTAAATCAAAATATTTCATTTCTTCGATTTATCTTCTGGGCGTTCAAAAGCGCGGAAGCAACAGGGAGGATTGGGCGCCGGAAGCTTCATCCCCATCACCTTTTTCTCCAATGAGCCTTGTAGAGATTGAACCGTTTTTAGGCGGAGAGAAGGAATTCAAGGAGCTTGTCAAAAAGGCGCATTCACTCGATATAAAAATAATTGTTGATATTGTTCCGCATCTTAACCGCAAGAGCACTGAACTTCCCGATGATTGTGCTGTAATGACCTATGATGAATCAGGGCATCTTACTGCGCGAGCCTCAACCGACGGCAGATACGGATCGTGGAATGACGGAAAGCTTCTTAATTACAGAAAAATTGCTGTATGGGAATGGCTGTCCAATTCTATAAGTGAACTGATAGAAAGATACGATATAGACGGAATAAGATTCGACTCAGCGCATGCTGTTCCTATTGTAATGAAAAAAAATAATTATCCTTTCGTTTATAAAGACAAACGGTCGCACGAGGATATGCTTGAAGGGAATATTATAGTCAATGAAAAAGAATCGGATCATTTTGTAACCACCGGATACTATGACAGTGCCTGCCGTGACCTGATCGCAGTTCCGATTCATTATTATCTGATGCTTAATATCGAAAGAAAAATAAAAGAAAAGAAAAAAGATTTTTTTATAAATATTGCCGAATGTTTCTGGGGGCACGAGCGTTTTCTTACAAGAACAGGTCTTATTCCATACAATGCTTCGCTTTTTAAAATATGCGAAAATGTAATCCACGGCAAAGGTGATGTCCGTGAAATCTATCATATTTACGATAATTATTTTCCTTCAGTACTTTCCGAGGGCACTGAGCTTCTTGGAATTTTAGGCAATCATGACGAAAGACGGGCGCTCAATACTTTCGGGCACAGGGGGCTTCGTGCTGCAACAGCTCTTACTATTTTCATGAGCAACATAGTAATGGATTACGAAGGTAATGCAGAAGGTGAAGGCTGGAAGGTCTTTCTTGATAATATTTATGTTAACTGGAATCTATTCGAATATGCTGCACACAGAAGCCTTGAGTATTTTTACAGGGACTGGTTTAAATTTCACAGAGAAAATAAAGGAAAAGGATTTCTCGTTTGGGCAAATAATAATATTACTGCAGCTGCCCTTAAATTTACTGATAAAGTTATATGGCTCGGCGGATTTAATTTTTCAGAAGCTAATCAGAATATTTCAGTTCAGTTTGACAACCCGGCTCTGCCGATAAAAGACGATGACTATTTCAGGCTGCTCGATCCGCTTTATTCCACTGTAACAAAACAGTGGACCCATTATACAGGCAAAGAATTAAAAGCTTCACGTGTGAATTCAATTGTTTCGTATACTGAAAGAGTTAAGCTGCTGAAATTTGAAAGAGTCAGTCTTGAGGAAAATTATCAGAGGTTTCTGCTCGATTCATTTTTGAGACTCTGCGAAATGTCGAATGTTTCTTCCATGACTGCCAATTTCTCATTTAATGAAATATCGCATAACGCTTCAACATATAAAGAAATTTCAAATTTTATTAAAAAGAATCTTATGTCAGTAATGTGGGAAAATAACAAGGATATGCTTGTTCTCGGTCTTAAGCGCGCGTTTTTCCACCTGTATAAAAGCAGGATAATTAATGAAGAAAAAATAATTCAATATTTAAAAAGTTTAAAGGATGAAAAAGACGAAGAGATAAAAAAAATCGGCGAGATTCTCGTTGAACATAACAAACAGGGATCGCTTGTTTTTATGTCAGCTGAAGCAGAACCGTTCTCCAAAAGCGGCGGACTCGCAAATGTGGTTTATGAACTTCCACGGGAACTTGTAATTCTTGGGGAAAAGGTTTTTGTTATTTCAGGATATTACAGAAACGGCGATGATAAGTCTGTCAGAATGATGCAGGATGCTGTTAAAAAATATAATCTGCAATACACAGGGAAAACAGTCAGAATAAAAATTATGGATGCTGATTATGAGATCGGCGTTCATTCTGCAGATGTTGAAGGAGTGAAATATTTTCTTCTTGATCATTATGAATTCTTTGACGGCTTGTACTGGGGAATAACATCAAGTGAAAAGCTGAGAAGAAGAATCGCGTTTGCAAGAGCCTGTGCAGAAGTAATTCTTACATTTCAGCTTGGCCCTCATTATACTTTTACCAATGATGCGTACATCGGAATATTCAATGGAATTATCCGCAGTGATCCTTATTATGCCAACCATCCGGTTTTCATGAGAAATAAATTCCTGCATATTGTGCATAATGGAGGGTGGCAGTATTTTGATTCTTATGAAAGATATGAAAACGGATTCGATCTTTTTAATTTATTCAATCTCCCTGCATGGAGATATAAGGATTTTACTGATCCGGTATTTGAAAGCCGTTTTAACTGCATGGCAACAGGAATAAGATTTTCAGATAAAACAATCACTGTCAGCCCGTCATATGCCAAGCAGCTGGAGTATGCATCAGACGGTCTTGAAAGGGTTGTTCATAATGTTCTGGGCATCAGCAATGCTATCGGAAGGGATTTCAGGGCGAAAATTGATGCAAGATTTAATGCTTCAGGTTTTGTAGATGAAAATTACCCGGTATTGCTCGAACGAATCGAAACAGATGAAATATTAAAATCAAAAATTGAAACAAGGTATCCTGAAATTCTTGCCGGGAATGACAGGATAAATAAAATCAAAGATGACAGCAGAAGATATATTATTTCAAGAATGAGAAACAAACTTTTACTGCAGACCCAGAGAGGACTTGATATTGATCCGGATGTTATTATTTTCAGCATGATTCACCGTATATCCGAGCAGAAAGGATTTCAGCTTCTCCTTGAAGCATCAGAAGGTCTCATAAAAAATTTCGGTTATCAGATAATCGTTGGAGGTGCAGTATCTTCCGGAGACAGAAAAGGTGAAGAGCTTGCTCACGGACTTTATATGTTAAGCAGATACTTTCCGAAAAGCGTAAATGTTAATTTCGGTTTTCAGGATGTGAGCATTCCTCTGTTGGCAACGGATCTTTTCGGAATGCCTTCAATGCATGAACCTGGAGGCATATCACAGCTTGAAGCTTTTACATCAGGATCACTTGTTGTTGCCAGGGCTACCGGCGGCCTTCGGGATACGGTTTTTCCAATAAGGCTCAGGGGAGATTCAATTGACGGGAACGGATTTTTATTTACTGACTACTCTGCATGGTCATTTTATGATGCAATGAACAGGGCTGCATCATTTTTCAAAGAAAACAATGATGAAACAATTTACAAGGCAAGAATAAATGCCGAGAATTCTGTTTACTACTGGGATAAACCAGCGCGGAAATATGCTGAAGAAATTTATAATATGACAGAGACCATAAGAATTCTGGACTGATTTTTCCGGGTATATAAAAAAACGGGATAGATTGCTCTATCCCGTTGTTGCAAAAGGTCTTTCCATACTGCTGCCCAGTAGTATTCAAGGAAGACCAAAAACATTGTGTAAAATGTAATCTACTGTTATTCTCGGTTGAATTGTAATTTTGCATTAGTAAATTTTTTATTAAAGTAGAAAAATTTTATTTAAAACATGACATATAGATCATGTGTGTCTTCTGTCTGTAGTATATATTTTTTTTCATTCCTGTTGAAGCGACTGGTGCTGAACCTGGTCGAAGTATAGCGGAATGCCAGATATGTCCCACATGCGGGGAAACACGTAAAGAAGGTATTGTAAAATGAAAAATATTTTTATTTTTATTACAATTTCAACAATGCTTTCCTGCTCATCGCTGCAGGAGGCGCCTTCGCAAATTGCAAATGTTATTGATAAATCCACCGGTGAAACTATTATACCCAGAAATGCCAACTCGCTATTTATTTATCCGATAAATAATAAAACAAGAAGATACGATATTGAAGACAAAATAATGATGGGAATTAGAAATAAAATCTCCCTCGAGGGAAGGCTTGCACTTGTACCAGATTTGAAATCTGCAGAGCTTTCTCTTGAGTGCATAGTGAATAATTATATCATTGAAAATATTGAATACAGGGACATCGGCAGGCCTGTAAGGATGAGACTTAAAATTTTATTATCAGCCAGACTGTATGATTTGAAACGTCAGAAAATCATTTTTTTTGACCCTGAAATGCAGTCGTTTAAAATATATTCTGATGTTCTGTCTCCAATAGAAACTGAAGATCAGGCACTTGAGTTTGTAATTAATAATTTAACTGATAGAATTATGGAAAAAGTCAGTACTGGTTGGGATACAAAATATAAATTTCCGGAAGAAAAAAATTGAAAGGCGTTAAATTTGAAAATTCAAAACAGCTGAGAAGGGATATAGAAAAAGGAAGTCTTGATAAAATTTATTTATTTCTCGGGGAGGAGGATGGCGAGAAGGATAAAATAATTGATATTCTGATTAAAAAAATAATTCCGGCTGTTGAAGAAAGAAAAAATTCAGTTTCAATATTTCATGCTGAAAACGGAGAGCTTGTAATTGCTGCTGAATTCTG
The DNA here is from genome assembly GCA_964392365.1 of uncultured Leptospirales bacterium. Lineage (GTDB taxonomy): Bacteria > Spirochaetota > UBA4802 > UBA4802 > UBA5550 > CAYMPH01. Next base: position 41,920 of record CAYMPH010000012.1, on the reverse strand, counting down.
CATGTCGCAGACGATGTTCTCGAGTAAAAGAATCTGTATTCTGAAAAATATCGGTGAGATTAAACTTTCCCAGGAAGAAAAAAATATATTTCTTGAAATGATTCGAGGGCTTGATGATTCCGCTGTACTTATAATGACTTCCGTGGATAAGAGCCCGCCGCCGTTTATTAAATCAGATGATCTGGAACTGATAAAAGTAATTCAGTTCTGGAGAATGTATGACAGTGACATTTCCTTATATGTCAGTACATCTTTAAAAAAAGCTAATATCAGAATTGATGAAAGCGCTTTGAAGAATATAATTTTCTTTGCAGGCAGAGATATTAAAAAGATTGATGACTCTATTGAAATTCTTAGCCTATCGGGCGAGTCGGGAATAATTACTGAAGAAATGATTAAAAAATATCTTGTTGATGTTAGCGGCGCAACTGTTTTTGATTATATTGATCTGCTTTTTAAAAGAGATCGCGCCTGCATAGGAGCTCTTAAAAAAATTATTGATGATGGAACTCCGGAACTGCCTACACTTGGTCTTATTGTAAAACAGGCTGAATATATTGAAAAATTTCATCATCTGATTAAAAAAGGTGAGAGCAGGGAAGAAGCTGTAAAGATGTGCGGAATATATCAGAAAAATACGGATAATTTTTTACTGCATACAAGGGAGTTTTTTTTTGAAAGACTGGTAAAGATTTTTCCGCTTATTTCAGCAGCGGATTATATGCTGAAATCATCTGCAAGAACAAAAGAAATTATTTCAAATCCTCTGTTTGTTTTAACCTCGGAAATTTTGCTGATGAAATGAGTTTCTATTTCCAGAATTTCATTGCTGCAATTATAAGCCCGGTGGATGTAAATGTCATGCCGAATGACCAGATCATAAACCGGTCAATTCTTGTTGTGAGAGCGTCAAAACGCTTGTCAACAGATTCAAAACGGCGGTTCATATCGTCTCTCATGTCTTCGAATCGTTTATCAATTGTTTCAAATCTTTTATCTACTGCTTCAAATCGTCTGTTAAAATCTTCCCGTAGATGTTTCATTTCAATTTCAAGCCTTAGAAATCTTTCGTTGTAGTAATCGTCAATTGTAATAGTTCTTGATTTTGCAGTATTCTTTGCTGCTCGCATGAATTTGCCCTCCATGTATTCCTCCAAAATAAATTATTGATAAATATCCGATATGTCAAGTATTCTTTTCAATGTTTTTTAATAGAATCTCTATATATTAATACTGCCAGGGTGGTTAATTTTTAAAAAAATAAGAATTTTTTCTTTATAAATTTTTATTAATTAGAATTATTTGATTGCCTGATTAAGCCTTTTTTTTTATCAATGCAAAAAAATGATATGAAATAGAGTATATTTTTTATTTATTTTTTTATAAGTAAATCAGGAGAATTTAATGCTGCAGGTTAACAATTTAACTCTCGCTTACGGGAAAAGAATATTATTCAAGGATGCAAACATAAAATTCGCGCCTGGAAACTGTTACGGGCTTATCGGCGCGAATGGTTCAGGTAAATCGACTTTTCTGAAAATTTTATCCGGCGAGATTGAACAGACAGATGGAACTATATCAAAAAATCCGAATGAACGAATTGCTGTTTTAAGCCAGGATCAGTTTGCATTTGACGAGTTTTCAGTTATCAATACAGTTATAAAAGGATTTGAAAAGCTGTTTGATGTTTTAAAGGAGCGGGAGGAAATTTACGCCAAAGAGGATTTTACAGAAGAAGACGGCATGCGTGCTTCAGAACTTGAAGAGCTTCTCGGCGAGATGAACGGCTATGATGCAGAATCTGAAGCTGCAAAAATGCTTAAAGAACTCGGTATTGATGAAACGCTTCAGCAGAAAAAGATGAAGGAACTTGAAGGCGGGCAGAAAATACGAGTACTGCTTGCTCAGGCACTATTTGGTAATCCGGATATTCTTCTGCTTGATGAACCTACAAACCACCTTGATATAGAATCAATTACCTGGCTTGAAAATTCCCTATACGATTATAAAAATACAGTTATTGTTGTGTCTCACGACAGGCACTTTCTTGATAAAGTATGTACCCACATTGCAGATATAGATTTCGGTAAAATATCTGTTTATGCGGGAAACTATTCATTCTGGTATACTGCAAGCCAGCTTATGCTGAAACAGAAAAGAGATGATAATAAAAAGAAAGAAGACAAGGCAAAAGAGCTGAAAGAATTTATTGAAAGATTCAGCTCCAATGCATCTAAAGCAAAACAGGCAACTTCAAGGAAAAAGCTTCTTGAAAAGCTTACTCCGGAAGAGATGCCTGTTTCAATGAGAAAATTTCCATATGTGATGTTTAAGCCTGAAAGAGAATGCGGTAAAATGATTCTTACAATTGAAAATCTATCCGCATCTGTAGATGGGGAAAAACTTTTTGAAAATTTAAATCTTATTGTTTTAAAGAATGACAAAATTGCTTTTGTGGGTCCGAACAATCTTGCAAAAACAGTTCTGTTTCAGATATTGATGGGAGAGGCAAAACAGGATTCCGGCGAATTCAGATGGGGCGAGACAATCAGCAGATCATATTTTCCAAAAGAGAATTCTTCATTTTTTTCAGGTGAATATAACATGGTTGACTGGATGAGACAATACTCAGAAGATAAAGATGAAAATTTCATTCGCGGTTTTTTAGGCAGAATGCTTTTTTCAGGTGATGAAGCGCTGAAAAAAACAAAAGTGCTTTCCGGAGGTGAAAGAGTCAGATGCATGCTTTCAAGAATGATGCTTTCAAATTCGAATGTTCTGATCTTTGATGAGCCAACAAACCACCTTGATCTTGAATCTATCACATCGCTCAATGATGCTTTGATAGCATTTCCTGAAGTTGTTTTGTTTACTTCTCATGATCATCAGTTTGTGAATACTTCTTCAAACAGAATTGTTGAAATAACTCCGGCTGGAATTATTGACAGGAGAATGCAGTTCGATGAATATATAGAAAATCCTGATATCAAAAAAATCCGTGATGAACTTTACCACGGTCACGACAGGCTTATGCTGTAATAAAAATTAATTATGAGTTATGGATTATGATAAACAGATTTATATCTATACTATTTCTTATATTTATAGGCATCACCTCAATTGCATTATTTGCAATTGCATTTACAATATGGATACTGACTGTTCTGTTTGATAAAAGACTTATAGTCCTGCATCAATTCACCTGTTTATGGGCTTCTATTTATACTTTATTTACTCCGGTATCAATTACAGGCAGGAAAAAGGCTGACAGGTTCAGAACATTTGTTATTGTATCAAACCACCAGTCCCAGTTTGATATACTTGTTCTGTTCAGGCTTTTTTATCATTTTAAATGGGTTTCAAAATCTGAAATATTCAGAGTTCCTTTAATCGGATGGAACATGGTTCTCAACCGGTATATTGGACTTAAAAGGGGCGATAAGGAAAGCATCAGGAAGATGCTGGATGAATGCGAGAAAAACCTTGCTGAAGGAAACTCTGTATTTATATTCCCTGAAGGCACAAGATCACCGGATGGCATACTGAAACCTTTTAAACCCGGTGCATTTCTTATAGCAAAAAAACTTGGAATTCCCATTCTTCCGGTTGCAGTCAGCGGGACTATAAAAATATTGCCTAAATACAGCATGAACATGAGGTCAGGATACAGAATAAAGGTCAAAGTTCTTGATCCGATTCCGGTTTCAGAATTCAGCAATTTATCTGTGGAAGATCTGGCTGAAAAGGTAAGAATAATTATTTCAAATAATGTTGAGTAATCATTCCGAAATTATATGCTTCTATTTTTTAAATGCCTGTATTAATCCCGCATTTTATTCATTGACAGTATTAAGTTTTACTTCACCTTTGATTCAAAGATTTTAAATTAAATACAAAATTATAAGATAAGTGCTTTTTAAAATTATCACATAGAAAAGGTTGATATGAATATAACTTTAAATGATCTTCAATTAATTGCCAATACAGTCAGAGGACTTGCCATGGATGGAGTTCAGAAAGCCAATTCGGGTCATCCAGGAATGCCAATGGGGTGCGCGGACATGGCAGCAGTTTTGTGGGCAAAAATATTAAAGCATAATCCTGATGATCCGACATGGAAAAACAGAGACAGATTTATTTTATCTGCAGGTCACGGATCGATGCTTCTTTATTCAATGCTGCATTTATCAGGCTACTCTCTTTCAATGGATGAATTGAGAAATTTCAGGCAGTTCGGAAGCCTCACCCCCGGACATCCGGAATTCGGACATACTGCAGGCGTTGAAACAACAACAGGTCCTCTGGGCCAGGGCTTTGCAAATGGAGTCGGCATGGCTCTTGCGGAAAATCTTCTTGCTGAGGAATTTGGAAATATTATTGATCATTATATATATGCGATTGTAAGTGATGGTGATCTGATGGAAGGCGTTGCATCAGAAGCTGCCTCCATTGCAGGACATATAGGCCTTGGAAGGCTGATTTATCTTTATGATTCCAACAGCATCTCCATTGAAGGCAGTACTGATATAACTTTCGGAGAAAATGCTGAAGCAAGATTTAAAGCATACGGCTGGCATGTCCAGGAAATAGACGGGCATGATTTTGCTCAGATAGAAAATGCCATAATTGCGGCACAGAAAGAAACTTCGCGCCCGTCAATTATTATTGCGACTACCTGCATTGCAAAAGGATGTTCAGGTAAAGAAGGATCTGCTGATTCACACGGGGCTCCGCTCGGAGATAAGGATGTTGCTGAAACGAAAAAATCTTTAGGGCTTGATCCGGCGAAATTTTTTCAGGTTCCTGATAGAGTACTTGAAATATTTAAAATAAGAAAAGCAGAAATGCTGAAAGTGTATTCTGCATGGAACGATAGTTTTAATAAAACTGTTTCAGGTGATTTAAAAATTAAGTGGAACAGATTTTTTTCAGATTATGATGCATCTGACTTAAGATCAAAAATGGTGAAATTTCCATCTGACAAAAAAATTGCCACAAGAAGTGCAGGCGGTAAAGTGCTTGAAACTCTTTTTAATGAAATGCCTAATTTTATCGGAGGATCTGCAGATTTAGGGCCGAGCAATAAAACTTTTGTTAAGGGTTTTTCTGAAACCGGCAGAGGCGGGATAGGGCGGAATATTCATTTCGGCGTCAGGGAACATGCTATGGGATCTATCGTAAATGGAATTTCATACTATGGCGGTTTTGTTTCTTTCTGCGCAACATTTCTTGTATTTCTGGATTATATGAGACCGCCGGTTCGTATTGCTGCTTTAAGCGGTCTGCATTCAATTTTTGTTTTTACTCACGATTCGTTTTTTGTTGGAGAAGATGGTCCTACCCACCAGCCTGTAGAGCAGCTTGCTACTGCAAGAGCAATCCCTAATCTGCATGTTATAAGGCCTGCAGATGCAGAGGAAACTGCTGAAGCCTGGATTTATGCAGTAACAAGAAAAACCGGGCCAACCATGATTGCACTGACCAGGCAGGATTTACCGGTTATTGAAAAAATTGCAGGTAAGGGAGCAGAGAGTCTATTTAAAGGAGCATATATTATAAGGGATTGTGAAGGTAAACCTGATATAATCATCCTATCTACCGGATCTGAAGTTCATGTTTCGATTGCTGCTTCAGAAGAGCTTAATAAAAAAGGCATTAAAGTGAGGGTGGTTTCATTCCCGTGCTGGGGAGTTTTTGATAATCAATCTGAAAAATATAAAGAAGAAATACTTCCGGATGGAGCCAGCTATGCAGTAGTTGAAGCAGGCAGCAGATTCGGTTGGGAAAAATATGCAGGAAGAAAAGCTCTATATATAACACTTGATCATTTCGGAGCATCAGCTCCTGATAAGGTGCTTGCTGAAAAATTCGGTTTCACATCAGCTGCAATTGCTGAAAAAATTGAAAAATATTTGAAATAAATCTGAATTAAACATTTCCCGCTTTCTTAATGTCAGATATTTTTTTTAAATATAAGAAGTATCTGACATAATTCAACTCATCAAATTTATTTTTTTAAAATAATATTTGACAATTAAATTTTATGCAGATTCAATAAAAATAAAATTAGTAAGTAGAACCTAAGATAAATATCTTATCCGTACCAGTAATATGGTTAAGAACATATTCTGCTTGAGTGCGGCTGAGGCACTAATGAAGTTAAATTAGAAATTAAACATGAAAGATGAAAATCAAAAAACTATTTTTCTTGTTGAAGATGAAGCAGTTATATCAGCCGCAACAGAAAAAACTTTAAGAAAGTTCGGCTATAATGTGATCACCGCTGCAACTGGAGAAAAGGCTGTTGAAACAGCCTTAAACCACAGCAAAATAAATCTTATTCTGATGGATGCATATCTCGGTAAAGGAATTAATGGTCCTGAAGCAGCACAGCAGATTCTTGCAAAAAGACATCTCCCTATTGTTTTTCTGACTTCTCATACAGAAAAGGAAATGCTTGAAAAAATCCGTGGCATAACCCGCTACGGTTACGTTATTAAAAATTCAGGTGATTTTGTCCTGCAGTCATCCATTGAGATGGCTTTTGATTTATTTGAATCAAATGAAAATTTACGTATTCAGCATGAGCTTGGTTTTCAGTTAAATACAACTACCGACCTGCAATCTGCACTGGATGTTGTTTTAAAATCATTGCTTCAGCTTGAAAGTATTGACTCCGGCGGTATTTATCTGGTCGACCCTGCAACAGGTGCGCTTGATATTGCAGTTCATCATGGTCTATCCCCTGAATTCATTTCGCAGGTTACACATTTTTCTCCGGATTCAAAATCTGTGACCATGGTGAAACCAGGTAAAGCTATTTACGGCAATTACAATGATGTCCGCCCAATAACTGATGATATTAGGATTAAAGAAGGGCTGCGATCTATAGCAATTATTCCTATAATGAGTAATGAAAAAGTAATAGCTATTCTTAATCTGGCTTCACACACACATGAATCAGTTCCAACCAGTACCCGGATTACTCTTGAGACTCTTGCTATGCAGATAGGCAACATCCTTTTAAGGCTTCGAACTGAAAAAAAGCTTCGCGAGAACGAAGAGCTTTACCGGACTTTGTTTGAAAATACCGGCTCTGCAATGCTTCTCATTGAAGAAGATATGACAATGAGTATGGTAAATAATGAATTTATTAACCGTTCGGGATATACAAGGGATGAAATTATTTCTAAAATGAAATGGACTGATCTTGTTCATCCGGATGATCTCGGCCGGATGATAGAGCAGCACAAATTAAGACGAAAAAATCATGATAGCGCACTTCCGGGGTATGAATTCCGCTTCAGGACAAAATCAGGAGAAATTCGTGATACAATTCTTACTATTGAACTAATACCCGGGACTAAAAAAAGCATAGCTTCCCTGATTGATATCACAGAGCGAAAGAGAGCAGAAGAGGCATTTCAGGCCAACCGCAGCCAGCTGATCGATATTATTGAATTTCTTCCTGATGCAACTCTGGCTATAGATAACGAAAAACGTGTTATAATCTGGAATAAAGCAATTGAGAAAATGACAGGAGTACCTGCTTCAGAGATGATAGGCAAAAGCAATTATGCCTATACTCTTCCTTTTTATGGGGAGTCGCGTCTTCTGCTGCTTGATTTATTTTTTAATAAGCAGCATAAAAATCTGGATCTCTATTCCAATATTACCAAAGAAGATGAAACTCTTAATGTGGAAGTGTTTTGCAGCGGATTAAACAATAATAAAGGCGCCTGGGTTGTTGCCAAGGCATCGCCACTCCATGATCATTTCGGAAATATCATAGGAGCTATAGAGAGTATTACAGATATAACGGAGCGGAAATATGCTGAAGAGTCATTGAAAGAAAGTGAGGAAAAATTACGTGAAATTATAGAACAATCTTTTGATGGTATTATGATTTCAGATGAAATCGGTAATATTATTATATGGAATAGAATTATTGCAGAAATTACCGGGCTTCAGCCGGAAAGAGTAATTGGAAAGCCTGCATGGGAAGTAATATGTAAAATTATTCCTGAAAATATGAAAACACCTGATATATTAGAAAATCAAAAAGCGATTATGAAAAATATTTTAGAAATGAAAATAGATTTCCCTGGCCGTACTTTAGATCAGGAAATAGTAACTCCGGACGGAAAACATAAAATAGTTCAGGATACTTCTTTTCTAATTAAAGGCGAAAAATCCGTAAGATTTGGAACTATATTGCGGGATATCACTGAGAAGAAGCATGCTGAAGATGAACTGATAGTGAAAGAAAACAGATTCCGTTCAGTAGTAGAGAAATCTCTTGTTGGAATTACAATTATTAATGGTAATTATCAGTTTACATATGTTAATTCAAAATTTTGTGAAATAATGGGTTATCCGGAAAGTGAACTTATTGGAATGGATTTTAATAATACACTTGCTGAAGAAAGCAGAGAGATAGCCTCGAATCGGTATAAAAAGCGTCAGCAGGGAGAATCTGTTCCTGAACAATATGAAATTACAATTATAAGAAAAAATGGAGAAAAAAGAATCTGTGAGGTGAGGAATGCTGTTTACATGGATTCATTCGGAATAATTAATTCAATTACTCAGATAATTGACATCACTGAGCGAAAGCAGGCTGAGATTGAGAAGGATTCTCTGAAAGAACAGCTTCTTCAGACTCAGAAACTTGAATCTCTCGGACGTCTTGCCGGCGGTGTTGCTCACGATTTCAATAATCTGCTCACAGGCATTCTCGGTTTCAGCGAGCTGGCATCTTTTAAACTTCCACAGGGTCATCCGGCATTGGATGATATCAGTATGATAATTAATGCAGGCAACAAAGCTGCTGATCTTGTTAAACAGCTTCTTGCTTTTGGAAGAAAAAATAAACTTGAATTCAGTATGATAGATTTAAACGAATCAGTTAAGAATACAGCAAAAATGCTATCTAGACTTATTGGCGATAATATTACTATGGAAAATAAAATCAGTTCAAATATGAAAAGGATTTCTGCAGATTCAACCCAGGTTTCACAAATTATGATTAACCTGGTCATAAATGCCCGTGATGCAATGCCTGATGGAGGAGTAATTACAATTGAAACATCAATGGAAAGTCTTGATGAGAAGTATGTTAAAAATTTTGAAAATCTTTCTCCAGGTGAATATGCTGTATTTTCTGTTTCAGATACCGGAATAGGCATGACAAAGGAAGTTCAGAAAGAAATTTTTGATCCTTTTTTTACCACAAAAGAAAAAGGAAAAGGAACAGGGTTGGGGCTTTCTACAGTTTTTGGAATAGTGAAACAGCACAAAGGAAATATTTTAGTATACAGTGAGTTAGGTAAAGGATCAACTTTTAAAGTATATCTTCCTTGTCTGGAAAATGAAGAATTAAAACATGATGCAGAAATAGAAATTAAAGATTTACACGGCAGTGAATCAATTCTTATTGTTGATGATAATCCTACGCCTCAAAAGGTTGCTGGAGAAACATTAAAATCCCAGGGCTACACAATTTATAATGCTTCAAGCGGAGAGGAAGCACTCGAGCTTTTTGAAAATAAAGATTTCAATGTTGACCTTGTTATATCTGATATTGTTATGCCTGGTATTGATGGTAACGATCTTGCTGACAGACTCTCTAAATTAAGGCCGGGAATAAAAATTGTTTTAATGTCGGGTTATTCTAATATGGCAGGAGAAACTGATAAAAAAACAGGATATGATTTTATACAAAAGCCGTTTACTCCGAATTTTATAATGAATTATGTAAGAAAAGTTTTAAATAAGAAAAAAGAATAAAAAAGCTCCTTTGTAAATAAAAGGAGCTTTTTATTTTTATAATGGAATTTATAAATATTTATGATTCTGTGGTTTCGGTTTTTGCAGTTCCATGAGCTTTTTTAACAAAAGCTGTTTTGCTGATTTTTTCTTTAAGTTTTGCAGACTTGCCTTTTCTGTCTCTCAGATAGTATAATTTAGCTCTCTTTATTTTGCCTTTACGGACGATTTCAATTTTGGCTATTCTTGGTGAGAATATCGGAAAAACTCTTTCAACTCCAACATCGAATGAAATTTTTCTGACAGTAAATGTTTTACCGATCGATTTACCATCTATGGCTATTACAATACCTTCGTAGATCTGAATTCTTTCCTTGTCGCCCTCAACAATTCTGTAATGGACTTTAACTGTATTACCTATTTCGAAATTGATTTCTCTTTCAACAGGTTTTATTGCTTTTTCAACTGACTGAAGCAGATTCATTTTGATTCTCCTGACATAAAATTTATTAAAAACTTTTTATATAAATCGGGCCTGGCTTTTTCTGTTTTTTCAAGACTTCTGCCAAGTCTCCATTTTGCTATTTTTTTATGATCCCCGCTTAAAAGGACTTCGGGTACTGCCAAATCCTCAAAAATTTCAGGTCTTGTGTATTGAGGATATTCAAGCAGATGATTTTCAAAACTTTCATCTACAACTGATTCCTCGTTTGACATAAAACCCGGTATAAGCCTTGAAACAGCGTCTATTAAAACAAGCGAGGCAAATTCCCCGCCGGAAAGGATATAATCGCCAACTGATATTTCAAGGTCAACAAATTTATCTATTACCCTCTGGTCAATTCCTTCGTAATGTCCGCATATAATTACGATTTCTTTTTCGGACGATAATTTTTTTACGAGCCTTTGATCAAGCTTTTCCCCTGCCGGAGTCATTGCTGTTATAAAATTCTGTGAATTTTTCCCTATGGATTTTATTGCATTGAACAGAGGTTCCGGCTTTAACACCATTCCTGTTCCGCCGCCGTAGGGTGAATCATCGCATCTATTAAATTTATCTCCGGTAAATTCCTTGAGATCAATTATTTCAATTTTAATTATACCGCTGTTTATTGCTTTGCCAAGCAGCCCGCTTTCAAGCGGAGATGTGAAAAATTCCGGGAAAAGGGTTATAATTTTAAAAATCAAGAAGACCCTCAACCGGATGAATATCAATTATTCCATCTTTGATTCTTTCTGTTCCAACCATATGCTCAACAAATGGAACCATATGTTCCTTTTCGTTTTTGTCTTTTATAATTAAAATGCTTCCGGCACCGCTGTCTGTAATTTCTGTTACAGTGCCGTAAAACTTGCCTTTTAATTCAACCTTGCATCCAATGAGTTCATAATAGTAAAATGAATCTGAATCAAGGTTTTTTTTTGTCTCTTCAACAGTCTTTTTATCAGTAAAAACTTCTTTCTTTTTGAGTAATAACGCTTCATCGCAGTTATTTATGCCATCAAGCCTTATTATTCCGGTCCTGTTTTTCGTTTCAATGAATTCTTTAACTTTATACTTTTTATATCCGGAAAGATCGTTAATATAAATGAAATTTCCGGGTTTGAAACGTTCAGGGTTATCGGTTATTAAATATATCTTCATCCGGCCGTCAAGGCCGTGAACGTTTGTGATTACACCCGTTCGGAGAAAATTATCTTCCATTATCAATCAAGAATTTCCAGTACTATCCTTTTGCCGGATTTTGTAGCAGAGGCGTTGATGATTGTTCTGAGTGATCTGGCTATTCTACCGTGCTTGCCTATGACTTTGCCGATATCTTCTTTTGTAACTTTTAATTCAAGTATGGTGGATTTTTCGCCTTCAATTTCCCTAATTTCAAGCTGATCTGGATGATCTATCAGAGATTTGACCATATATTCAACGAGTTCCTTATAGTCCATTATCCGTCTCCAAAAGAATTATTTCGCAGTTGCTTTCTGCCAGATACCTTTGCGTTTTAATATTTCTTTTACGGTTTCGGTAGGCTGTGCGCCTTTTTTTATCCAGACTAAAGTTTTTTCCTCATCAATTGTTACCTGCTCACCGTCAGTTATCGGCTGATATTTGCCAAGCTGCTCAAGAACAGCTCCGTCTCTCTTATTTCTGCCGTCAGTTGCCACTATTCTGTAAAAAGGCCTCTTTTTTGTTCCGACCCTTTGTAAACGAATTTTAACAGACACTATGATACCTCCTCGAGTAATTAAAGAGGTAGCCTATTTAAAAAGGCCATTTTTTGTCAAGATTAATTAGGGGTGTCCGTTTCTTTTCACGAAAACCGGCTGTTTAAAAAATTATTGACCTGTAACGGGTAAACCAATGACTTGTTGTGGTTAAACAAATCATTATCGATTACTGAAAAATAAATAAGCGGAATAAAAAATGGAAACTGTTTTATATCTTATAGATTTTATACTTCACCTTAATGTTCATTTAGGTGAGATAATCAGAAATTACGGAACATGGACTTATCTTATACTTTTTTTAATTATTTTCTGCGAAACAGGGCTTGTATTTACTCCTATTCTCCCTGGAGACTCGCTGCTTTTTGCAGCAGGTGCATTTGCTGCAACGGGTGTTATGGATGTATATTTTTTATTTCTGATACTTTCAATTGCTGCAGTAACCGGCAATATAGTAAATTATTCAGTTGGAAAGATATTCGGTGCAAGGATTGTGAAATATTTAAAAAAGGAGTATCTCGATAGAACTCACGCATTTTATGAAAAGCACGGCGGAAAGACAATAATTATCACAAGATTCATGCCAATTGTCAGAACCTTCGCGCCGTTTGTTGCAGGAGTGGGTACGATGTCATACAAGAAATTTTTAATCTACAATCTTGCAGGAGGATTAAGCTGGATTTCCATGTTCCTGTTCGCAGGTTATTTTATCGGCAACATCAAAGCAGTGCAGGATAATTTCAGTTTTATTACTTTAGGAATTATTATTATTTCAGTAATGCCTGCTGTGGTTGAATTTATCAAAAGCAGAATGGAAAAAAAGAATTAATTTATATCCGCGATATATTTAATGCCTTTCATTGTGAGAAGCGGATCATGAACATGCTGAAGTTTAAGGCCTTTTGAAATAATTTCAGAATATCCGCCTGTTAGAATTATCTGTAATTTGAATCCATAGAATGATTCAAGCTTTTCTGTTATTCCTTCTATTATGGAAATCCACCCGAAATATATTCCGGATTTAATTGCTTCTTCTGTGCTGCGGGCTGAAATTCTCTCCGGAATGCCAAGTTCAATCTTTGGTAGTTTCGAAGTTCTGGAAGCAAGAGAATCTATTGCCGTTGAAGTCCCGGGTAGGATCATCCCTCCGTCAAAAATACTGTTGCTTAAAACCACGCTGAAAGTCATGGCAGTTCCCATATCAATCACGAGTTTGTTCCCTTTGAATTCAGCATTCGCAGCTTCCGCATTTGCAATTCTGTCAGGTCCGAGCTGTTCGGGAGTTGTATAGGAAATTTTTATATTGAGATTGCTTCCGGATGAAATAAAATGAGGTTTTGTATTATAAAGTTTTATGCATGCTTCAGACATGATGGAATTTATTTCAGGAACAACACTTGAAACGCAAATTTTTTTAATGCCGCCTGATTGGATTTGACTGCAGAAAATATCTGACATTTTTTTTATATTTAAAGAAATATTTTCCAGTGAATCGTTTCTGTCAGTGGGGAACCGGTATGTATCTAGTGGAATAGGGGAGCTCATATTATAAAGCGCCATCAGTGTGCTGGTGTTGCCTATATCGATTCCAATAATCATCATTTCGCCTTTATGCGGAAATCGCCGATTCTTTTAAGAAGTCCCTCTGTTTCAATCCTGTTTAAAAGCGGGATGATGTATTTCCTCGAAAGATTTACTGCATCTTTGGCTTCAGCCATAGTGATCTTATCCCTTGTGCTGAATAAATCCATAACAGCAATTTTCATCTTTTCATAAATTTCTTTATGATATAAAATATTCCCATCCAGGCTTATAATGAAATTAAGTTTTATGAGATCTTTTATTTCTTTTTTTACTACTTCATCTTTTAATTTTTCAAGCTCAATGCCGTCGCCTGCGCTTTTAAATAATTCATCCAGGATTTTTTTCTTGGATGGAGTTAAAGTATCAACTGTAACTGCAGCTCCGTAAAAAAATCTTCCATCCTTTTCAATTATAGCTTCGTCTTTCATTATAACGTTAAGCATAAGCCTGCATACTTCAGTTGAAACTCCTGCGATATCTGCAATCTCTTTTAAGTTCATGCCGATATTATTTTTAACAGTTTCCTTTATTTTCAAAATAGACTCATTGAAAAATTCAGTTGTGAAAACATATCCGCTATGAACAGTTATTTTCCCTGTCTGAATGAGAATATCAATCACGCGCCCGGTATTTTTGTCATTGCGCGGAAACATTTTTACGAGCTTTTCAGTTTTCAGGCTTTTGCTTACAGAAATTATGAATAACAGAATTTCCTCGTCTGAAAATGTTTCGAGAGTGGAAACGCTTTTCCTTACAAAGCTTTTATGCTCAGCAGGATTAAATTCCGGAAGTAGAACAATTCCTCCACCGAGAATTCTAAATCCGCCTGGATTTGCTGCAATGAAAGGCTGACCGGGATAGAAATACCAATTTGAATCAAATTTAATTCTGCAGACAATTGAATCTTTTTCATTATCATCATCGTTAAGCAGAATAATTTTTCCTTTAACAGAATTTGTACCTATTAAAATTTCTATACCGTGGTTGTTCTTCAGTTTCTTTTTTTTATCAAGCACCTGCATGCTTACAATTACATCTGCGGACTGCGTAAAAAAATTCTCCGAGCACACAATATCTCCTCTGTTGAGCGATTCTGTCTGAACTCCGGAAAGGTTAAGTGCTGTTCTCTGTGAAGGATTTCCCTCCTGCAGTGCGCTGTAATGGCTTTCAATTCTTTTTATGCGGGCTTCAAAAGATCCCGGTAAAAGAATAACAGAATCATTTTCATGAAAAATCCCGTTTTTTAAAGTGCCTGTAATTACAGTGCCGTATCCCTTTGAGGCAAAAACCCTGTCAATGAAAAGGTAAGGCTTTTTCGAGTCTGATATTTTGGCGAGCCTGCGCAGATTCACAACGATTGCTTCTTTGAGTTCCGGAATTCCCTGTCCTGTTTTAGAGGATACTTTAAGAATATCCGAGCCTTCGAATCGGGTTCCTTGTGTCTTCTCAATCACCTGTTCCTGAACAAGTTCTGCCATATCGGAATCTACAGCATCAATTTTATTCAGAACAATAATCATTCTCTGGATTCCGAGAAGCTGAAGAACGCGGAAGTGATCCTCAGTCTGCGGCATCCATCCGTCATCAACAGCAACTACTAAAAGTGCCAGATCGATTCCCCATGCTCCGACAACCATATTGCGTATGAACCTTTCATGGCCCGGAACATCTATTATGCTTACAGTTCCGAAACGGGGATATTCTATGCTTGCAAAACCTATGTCTATAGTCATGCCTCGTGATTTTTCTTCAGGAAGCCTGTCGCAGTCTGTTCCGGATAATGCAAGAATGAGAGAAGTTTTACCGTGGTCAATGTGTCCTGATGTGCCGACTATATACATTACACCCTGCCTGATATGCTGTTGATTACTGAAACAATCAAAGGAATTTCATATTCAAATATTGCAGTGAAGTTTAAAGTAAATTTTTCGTTTGCAACTGTTCCTAAAATCGGATGCTCAGATTTAATGAAAGCGCTGGAAATTTCATCCGGTTTCATTCCTGAAATTTCAATCTGAATCCCGGCTGAATCAAATTCAAGCCCTGGCATTGATCCGCCGCCGAAAGCGCTTTTTGTTGTGATTTCAGTAATTTTTAATTTATCCGACATTGTTATCATGCTGAGAAGCCTGCTGATTTTTTCTGAACAGTTTTCCTTGTCCTGGGAAATAGTTTTCCATAACAGAATTTCCTCGAACGAATTGTTTGCGTATTTTAAAAGGGTTTCCTGTAAAATAAAGTAAGTAATTTTATCAACCCTGAGCATCCTCATGAGAGGATGTTTTCTCATTTTTGAAATCAGGTCTTTTCTTCCGATTATGATGCCTGCCTGACAAGCGCCCAGAAGCTTGTCGCCGCTGAAGCATACAATATCAGCGCCCTGCGAAAGTTCTTCCGGGATTGACGGCTCAAACGGCTGCGGGAGTGCCGGATCATTTATCAGATTGCCGCTTCCAAGATCGCGCACAAGAATTAAAGATTCAGTTTTTAAAGAAGCGAGTTCCTTTATGGTCGGATTTTTAGTAAAGCCGACTATGCTGAAATTTGACTGGTGCGCTGAAAATATCATGGCAGTTTTTTCTGTGATGGCATTTTTAAAATCGTCAGGTTCAGTTATGTTCGTAGTGCCGATCTCTTTCATTACAGCTCCGGTCTGTTTCATTATATCCGGTATCCTGAAACCGCCTCCAATCTGTATCAGCTCGCTTCTTGATATGAGAACTTCTTTTCTTTTTGCAAACTGGCTGAGTATCAGAAACACACTCGATGCGTTATTGTTAACAATGAGAGCATCTTCAGCGCCGGTCAGCCCGCAGATCAGCTCTTCGGCAAATCCGCCACGCTTTCCCCGTTTCTCGGTTTTAATATTATATTCAAGATTGCAGTAACCGGATAATGTATCTTTCAGCTTTTCAAAAATTTCCGGAGAAATAGGAGACCTTCCGAGATTTGTGTGCAGTATAACTCCGGTTCCGTTGATAACACGCGAAAGTTTTTCAAGACGCTTTGTTTCGCATGCAGATATGATTTTTTTAATCAGGCCTGATTCGCTGAAATCCTCACCTGACTGAATTTTTGAACGAAACAAATCTGTTTCATACCGGATAATTTTTACTGTGAGAGGATGTCCTATAACCGGAATGAATTTTTTTATATCATCAATCTGAAGAAGCTTTTCAACCTGCGGTATGTTTCTAAGCGATGAAGTTTTTTCATTTTCCATAGTTTTATATTCGGAAGGGGCACGAATCGAACATGCCGCCGCAATAAATTGCGACCTACGGTTTTGAAGACCGCGGAGACCACCAGATCCCATCCTCTTCCATTGTATTATTTGCGCCTTAATCAGCGCATTTTATTAATTTTCTAATTCTGTTTCTGTGTCAATAATTTTATATCCTTTCAGTTGTTTGATGTGTGTAATAAGTTCTTGACCATATTTTTAAGAGTTCTAAAAGGGTATTATAGTATATGTTTTTATACTTTTATAAGAAGGTGGAAAAATTGAAAAATATCAGAATGAAATATATAATTCCCGCTTTAGTTATACTGCTTTCAGCATTCGCTCAAACTGCAAGAGCCGAGTTTATTCTTATGAAAGATGGCACAGTTCTTGAGGGCGAAGTGGTAATTGATTTTTTTAATTACTCTGTTGTTGATTTTAAATTAAAAGACGGAACAAAAAAAGTATTATACGGCAAAGATATTGAAAAAATTTACCCGGATGATGATTTTAAAATAAAACGGACTATTACGAAAAAAGACGGAACTATACTTGAAGGCTATATGGTTTATGAAGGCTGGTTCAGGTATCTTATAAAAAAGGAACTTGCAAATCGCGAGGAAATTGAAATTGCAAAGTCGGATATAAAGTCGGTTGATCCCGCAATAAAAATAAAAAGCGGAATGAGGCCGGAAATAATTGCAAAAAAGAAAGACAGCTGGTATTTTACAGGTGTTCCGGTTATTGCCTATTCATCTGATAACGGATTCCGCGGCGGCGCCAGGGTATACTTTTATAATAATGGCGAACGCGATGAAGAATATTTCGACAAGACTCCTTATGGAATGCAGACATATGCCCAGTTTACAGCATCAACTACAGGTTTGATAGAAGGGCATATAAATTTTGATTACCAGCATGTGGGCGGGACTTGGCTTCGGATAAAATCTGTTATTGAATATGAAAAAAATCCTAATGCGAATTATTTTGGAACAGGAAATAAAACAACAGCGAATAACCTCACTGATGTAAATGGCACTTCATATCAGAAATTTTCTCAATATGAGGATTATCTTTACAGGAATAACTATCAGTATTATAAGTTTAATAAATATGAATACCAGATGCCGAAATTCAGTATAGATTTTATCGGCGACTTTGGTTTTCCGATTAAACCTCTTCTGGGATATCAATTCAAGTGGAGCGAAATAAAATCCTGGGATGGAAAAGGTTTTAAGATAAATGGAAATGAAGTTTCTGACAAAACCGTTGCAACAACAAGTCTTCTATCCATTGAGAAACCTCTCGGCTTTAATGGTGATGTTGGTGGCGTTACTGGAGGAATAACCAGCTTTGTGCGGGCAGGTGTGGCTTTCGACACCAGAGATTTTGAGCCGGATCCCCATGAAGGTTTTTTAATTGATTATGCTTTCGAGGGAGCTACTTTTGTTTTTGGTTCGCAATATAATTATTTCCGTAACACTTTTGGTTTCAGGTTTTATACTACATGGCTTAATACACTAACTCTTGCTGTGAGACTTGGATATGTTGCATCTTCTGACGGCATTCCTTTTTATGAGATGGGATATTTTGGTTTTCTTTTTGACAGACAGGAAGGTCTCGGCGGTGAGAAAACAGTCCGCGGATATCAGCAGTATAGATTTATCGGCAAAGGCATGACTCTTGCAAATATTGAACTTCGGTACAGGTTTATTGATTTTATACTTTTTAACCAGAGGTTTGCATTCAAGCTTCTTGCATTTGTTGATGCAGGAAATGCATACACAGATGCTGTAGAAGCTTTTTCTAAACCGCGTTTTCTGGATTACAAGCTTGCATACGGAGTTGGTGGATTATTTACATGGAATCAGGCATCTGTAATGCATCTGTATGTTGGATTCAGTCAGGAAGATATATATTTTTCTCTGAATTTCAGCCAGGCATTTTAAAATTTACATAATATAAAACGGCATCCGATATTTCAGATGCCGTTTGCCTTTAAACATTTTTTTCAGTTTATTCTTTTATTAATCTAACAGAAAATCCTCATGTTCCGTCAATTTCAATGCGGTAAATCTTTTGTTTTCCGGAATGAATGCATAGCCAAACCATGCTTCTATTAATAACTTTATTCGGACCAGTCATCGTTGAAGACCAGAAGTCAGCGTATTTTTTAATACATCCAGCAAAAAAAAAATAACTGATTATTTATACTGCGCTTACTTCTTCAGATAATATTTTGCAGTAGTTTTTTCAGAATCAAGCGTAATTACATCGATAAAAATTGATCAAGCTTTATTCATTTCAATTTTCGCAACCATTGTAATTTCAAGCACACAAGAAATAAAGTATCCGTTGGATATATTCCAATCATCGTGTATGATTTTTATCAGTAAGGTCAAATTTTTTATTTATGCGCAGAAAATATGCTTGCCGAAGCTTGTGAAAGTCATTATTTGTTTTCTACCACAGAAAACAAATCACAAAATATAACATTTATTTCTTTAACTATTTTTGAATTATCATATCCTTTGGCTAATGAATATATTCCTTTGTCTTGATCTATTACAGCAATGGTAAAATTATTTTTCTTAAAAACGATTCGGATTTTACTTTCTGCATATATTTCATAACTGCAAAATTCATAAAATGTATTATTACTGTTTTCTGCTTTACTAACTATGTAATTATAAACAATTTTAAAATTATCTTTTGAAAAACAATTTTCTGATTGAGTTGGATCATCTAATGACTTTTTTGAATTACTCATATTTTCTCCTCTACAAGAAATAAATAGTATTAATATTATTCCTGTCGTAGATATGATTAATATTCTACTCCATGTTTTCAAGGACCTTTATTTCTCCAATAATATATAAAAGAAAGGCATGCCGTAACCTCCATGAAATGCGATGTTGAGACAGCTTTTTGGCTTAATGTGCCGATGCATTCTGTAACCGGGTAAATTTTTTTCAAATGCAGTATATACACCAAGTTAGACTACAGGTTGCATTCTTACATTCTATTTTTTATTTGTGTATCTTGAATTTTCTTTTAGATTATAATTTTTTGTCATTTCAAACCATGCCTTTATAGCACTTGAAAATTCTCCTTGATGAGCACCTGTTGGAAAATAATTGAATAGCATTTTTTCTGCTTCTTTATCACCTAATAATGAATAATATGAAAGATTTAATAATGCTTCATAATTCAATAATTCTTCAACATTAAGTTGCCGTATTGTATGAAACCTGACTGAAGAAGAAATATTCCATTCTTTTTTACCGTTAACATATAAATTATTTATTTGATTAACTGTCATTGTTGGATTCAAATTAGGTTTACTTTCATAATTTATAACAATTTGATTTATTATAAATTTATATTGTTCTTTTTCTTCATGATCACCATTTTCAATATTTATACTAAGATGCTTTATTAAAAATATACTATAAAATCCTGGTTTTTCTCTAAATGAAATTCCATGAATCATTTTATTTTCCGGAATTATATATTCAATCCAATCACCAAAGAATTCATTTTCATTTCCATTCATGCGAAGAATAATTTTTTTCGGGCGGTTCATTTTCAGTGATTCTTTGTTTTCTTTTTCGTATAAAATTATATTACTTATATAAACAGGATCTCTAAAAGTTAAGTTTAATGAGTAATTTGTTTCTGGCTCAAGAGTAACAATATTTTGGGATTCGTCTAAAAAAATGTTTGGTATTTTATTATTTTTATTATAAGTAAGCTGTGAAAAATTTATTCTATTACCTTTATATTCATATGAGGATTCAATTTTTGTACTCTCATTATTTTCATCTTTATTTTTATCAGTTATAATTACTGCTGTAATTACAATAGCTGTAATAAATGTTATGATGCCGATGCCTGAAAATATATATAATAAAGTCTGCAATATTTTATTTTTAGGAAATGTCATGGAAATTACTCCTTTTAATTATAGTTAAATTTTCATTTATACTTTTAATTTTTTTGCCTGCAGACTGATGTTTAAATACTTGGTGTATGTGACGTCGCTTAAGGCGATGTGCCAAGTGAGACTTTTTACGAATTAAGCACATATACCATGTTGGGTATAGTTAAATTGAATAAAAATGTAAAATATTTTTTGAATATTCCAAATTAATTTTACATAACGCGCCTGGCTTATGTAATGTTGAAAGTCCTTTTGTGCAATGTGCTGAGTCAGTCTTCTTATTGTGAAGCCAGGTGAGTCTTCCCGTGATCAAAGCACATGCCAATGTTAGACACTGTCTTTTAATTTATAGAAAATTAATTCACCATTTCCAAATCTAAACTTAATTTTTTTATTTTTTAATTTAATGTAATTTAATATTTCTGATTGATCTTCCCTGGATAAACATTTGAAATATCTCATGTATGAATTTTTACTTTCAGCAGTTTTTAAAACTAAGAACTTAGTTATTCTCGGATTTTTTGACAAAATATATTCATATGACATGCTGTTTTTATTAATCGTAATTCTTGATTTTTTAATAGAAGCTATCATATCATATTTTGACCAAAATATTTCTTCAATACTATCGATTTCAACTAATTGACGGTTAGGTAATTTTATATGTAATACTGGCATAAAGTCTACTATTTCAATAGTATTTTCATCAATAATAATTTTATGAAATAAAGCAGAATTGAAAGTAGAGTTGGCAATGAATAAAAAAATAACAAAGAAAGAAAATATAAACATTACAGGTTCATTGATGATATTAAATAAATGTAATAATAGAATTAATATTGAAAATATAAATATTAAAAATAATTTTGAATAAATTTTGTAATTTTTATTTCTATATATTGTTTTCATATAATTTTTAATAAATGCCGCATAACGAATGACGCTGCGCTTGCTTTTGTGCAATATATTGAGCCAGGCATTTTATGCAAAACCAGGTAAGTCATTCTGCGGGAGCAGCGCCAGATTGTACTCCATTGCAGTTTTTTTATCAATGTATATTTTTAAATATTGCATCAATTGTTATGCCAAGAAAAATTTCAAATTCTTTAATTAAATCTTGAGATATCTCATTGCTGACTAAAAAATTAAAACGATCACTAAGTATTTTATATTGAATTCCCTCATCGAAAAAAATTATCTTTTTGAAATTTAAATCAATTATAAAAATTTTCTTACAATAATTTTGTCTGTTGTCTTTTATTTTTTTGATTTCAGATTCAGGAATTATTATTTCTGACATTATAAAGATCATTTTATTTATATTATAAAAGTTGTGATTTTTGCAATAATGAGTAATTTTAAATGAATCCTCAATTTTTTTTAATTGATAAAATAGAATAAATTTTTCAATTGGAATCAGGTTGAAAAATATTTTTTTTGATAATTTGAATATCTTCGTAGAATCATCTGAATGTAATGTATTATTCTCATTTTTATCTACAGATTGATATTTATCCAAATAATCCATTATTAATTTTTTAAGTTCATTATTTTCCAAATAGAACCTCTTTTAAATTGCATAGGCATATAATGAGCCTGGTGTATTTGACGTTGTACAGCCTTTTGCTCAATATACGAAGCCAGGCCTTTCATATTAAAGGCAGGCGGGCGCAGCAAATACACCGTGTTATGCGCTGTATTTTTTTATTAATTAAAAAGATTAAATATTTTATAAAATATAAAAGTTATTATAGGAAAAGTTATGCCAATGAATAAAGCTTTTAAAATATCATATGGAAAAATTTTTGATATATATAGTAATAAAAAAATTATTGTAGCTATACTCATTATTGATGACACGCCAAACATAAAAGGAAATTCACCTTTTCCTGCTTTGAATAAATATTGTTTATTTATTGTTTCTCCAGTAAAAAAAAGTAGGTTTATTATTTTTAATAATATAATTGCAATTAATGGATAAGCAATTATGGAAAGAATAAGTGTAAATTTATAAAAAGTAATTTCTTCTTCTAAATATTTGTTAAATATTTTATCAATTATTAATGCTGATCCAAAAAAAGTAATAAAGCAAGAACTTATTATGGTTAAAAACAAAGCAATATATCTTCGGATTTTTTTAAATAGCTTTTCTGATGAATAGTATTCCATTTAAATCTCCGGGAAAAAAATTATAGCGCCTGACGTGCATTATGTATTTGGTAAACTTTTAATTCAATTTTTTTTATTTGATTTTCAATGATGTCAGTTGTTTGTATTATTTTTTTATTTATTTTTATATTATTTTTATAAAATTTATAATGTATTTCTGATAAATTTTTTAAATATTCATCTTCATTATAATATCCTGAACCTATTTTATCATTTTTATTAAAAAATCCAGATCCAGAGCCCATTAAGTTGATATTTATTCCTTCAATGGATATTATATATTCTAAAGCAGGAGTTTTGCTTATCGATCTTGTTGGTAAATAAGTTGATAAATTGACTACTTCCACATCTGAATAGTTAAATTTTTTCTCTACAAATAAAAATTTATAATCACGAATATATATTTTGTCATTAGTTAATATACAATAACTAAAGTTGGATAACAATAAAGAAAAAAAACATATAATAATACAAACAAATATCAATTTATATTCTGTTCTTGATAATTTAATATCTACGATAAAGTAGCTCATTAAAGAGAAACAGATTATTAATGTAGAAAAAAATACAGATAATAAACTGATAGTATACCAAAAACCTGCATTTAATATGAATAATATGGTATCGGGTTTATTAAATATTTTTTCAGCAATTATCAGATTCAATTTTAATATTATATTAGTAAATATTAATATTAAAATTGCACCAAAGATTATAAACAACAGGTTTTTATATTTTTTCAAGGAATATTTATTATCTTTATTTTCCATAGTATATTACTAATTTTATCATTTCTCACAACTTGCCTGGTATTAGCAACATTGATCCGTACTTTTGGCTCAATGTTGCGAGATTGTTATTTCATGGTGAGTACCAAACGACGTGCAGCGTTTACTCCATGTTATATTAAGTCCGGCATAGTTAAAGTTCTTACGATACAGAAATTATTTCAATAAGATATTTTGCTTCAGGTTCATCTATGTTAATACCAAAATTTATTGTTCTCATTCCATATTCAAAATTGATAATACCTTTAGTGAAACCCCATGCTTCCCAATTTTTAGATTTTGAAAAAAATGAATTATCTTTTTCATGAATATCAATATTCATATTTTTTATTTCATTTTTTATATAATCTCTTTTTAATCCTATACTAAAAATATTTTTATAAATAGTAAGCTTATCATGTGTTGAAATTATTGTTTCTTTTCCAAAAGCATTCCATAAAAAAGAAAATATTGCAAAACCTCCGCCAATAGTCCAACCGGATAACCAAAAAATAAGAAAACCATTTGTAATTCCTGATGATAAATCTGAAAATATTTGAGTTCCAGCAGATTCAAATCCAAAAAACCACCCACCCAGCCAAGCAGGAAGAAATAATAGGATAAAATAATTTTTTTTAGTCGGTATTTCAATAATTGTTTTCGTTCCATCACGTTTTATTTTTGCTTTACCTGTTTCATTTGCTAGCATGATTCATTTCCTTATTTTTGCCGGTTTTCATATAACGCGGTGTATTTTATGTTGGCCGTAGGCCATTATACTGAGCTAGGTCATTCATTCTAAATCTAAGCGAACGCAGTATATACACCATGTTATATGCTTTTGGCTCGATATGTCATAAAAAGTTTTTGAAGGATGTAGAGTGCAATTTTTTTCTCCTCTAATTTACTAATCATTTAATCCCTTTCCATTGAGAATTTGCTTCATACATTTTTCAACCCTTGATTCCCGAGTTTTAGATTGTTTAGGTGCAGAAAAATAAAGTATATATGCTCTTTGCCGTCCTGGAGTCAATGCATTGAAAGCATTTTTCAAGGAAAGGATTTCATCTAATTTATTTTGAAATTCTTTAGGAATTAAAAATTCTGTAGTCTTTTTAAAATTTACTTTCAAACCGGATTTTTCCACTTCAATTGCTTCAAATATATAGGCTTTCAATATGGATTCCATCTCATCTATTTCACGAACGTTGGTAAATCTAATCTGGCGTGACGCCTGCGCATTCTCTGTTTGTTGGATAAGAATACCATTTGAATTATTTAACAGCGCGCCTTTGAAAAATAAAAGTGCACAGTATTCTTTAAATCCATGGATTAAAACTATATTATTTTTTTGAAACGTGTAGCAAGGAACACCCCACTTCAATTCTTCGGTCAGCTGACAATCAAGTATAATCATTCTTAATTTCTCAAATTCTTCATGCCATTTTTTAGCTTTATTAAGAAATATATCAACCTTCGGATTCATTCTATTTAGTGAACTCTGTTCAGTAGATTTTTCATTTTTCAAAATACAACCTCCTGATGAAGTTTTTCAAAACATCATCAAATTGATATCCTATTTTTAATTTTTTTTGTCAAGAAGTCTATAATCGTTTGATCCTTTTGCAAAGATTTCATGACAAATTCTTTCTTAATATTCATAAGATCGGCCTCCTTCCAGGGCAATACCAAACCTCCATATTTTTAAAAAAGTTTGGTAAAAATTTTATCTGGAAGTGATCCCGATGTGTCACTGCAAATTTGATACCGATGTCTCCGGCACACAGCAAAGTCTTTAGTCTAACGTCCCTGGTGTAAGCGGCGTTCCGGCTTTGCAGGAATGTGCCAAGTGCAGCGTTTATATCTTTTTAGCATACACCTGCTATTTACACTTATTTATTTCCTTTTTTATCTTTTTTAACTCATTTATTAGTTTGAATTAATTTTTTCATCAATTATTTTTTTTATCTCATATAAACTGTTATAATAAAGATCAGAATATAAATCAATTTTTTCAGGAATCATTTCATCATCATGAATAATACTCATTTTATACCACTTTGTTGCTAAACGTTTAAATGCAGGTGGATTCTTTTCAGAAATTTCGATTTGTTTAATTCTATTATAATTTAAAATAATTGTTTTATAATATTTAATAATTACAAAATCATCATAGACAGTAATCCTCACAGGAATTATCGAAGTAGTTAAAAGAATAATATTTGAAAGTATTGATTTTTCAGGATTGAATATTCCTCCACAAGATACTGTAAGAATTGGTTTATAATTATTTTCAAATTTTGTATATTTGTTTTTTGAAGAAAGAATTACATTAAAAATAAACAGCATAAATCCCGGAATTATTAATAAAGTAATTATGTATAAAATTAAATTCATTTATTCTCCATCTATATAATAGAATTATTTCCTCTTCTAAATCTTTTTTCTTAAAAAAATTTCGTCTAGTGCGCCTGGTGTTAGTGATGTTGCGCAGCCTTTTGCAAAAACAGTTCATGCGTCATGCTTTGTGCTGTAAATGTTTGAATTTTATTGTTCTATAAAATTCTAATATATTATTTCTTTATAATCGGACCGGCATCCATACCGTCATATGAATCAAGACCGAATTTATCAGCAAATATATAGAACTCGTCATTTAATTTATCAAGAGATTCAGGTGTATGTATTTCTTCTTTTTCAACATGTAACCACCACAAATCAGGATCATTTGAGGATTCTTTATCGGATAAAAAAATATCAACAAAATTGTACCCTTTATTTGCAAGTTCTATCTTGGCTTTTTCCAATAATTTTGGTTCATGATGTGTAAAGAAATAACCCCAAAGAAGAGGCTTTTTAGTGTTCCACTTATTTTTGTTTTCGATATTGGAGAACATTGATTGAAGTGACTCAATGGTTATTACTTTATTTGGAATATTTGAAGATGTGTTTGGTTTATCTTTATTACAATTAATGAAAAATATAGGTACAAATAATGTAATAATTGATATTAATCTAATTGATTTAATCATAGATAAAGTCTCCTTCGAAAATCATTAGCAAGTTTATTTCACATCGTGCATGTTGTATGACGTTTTTTTTAAAATTTTAATAATATATTTTTTAGAAAAATTAATTTTTATTTTTTCGATTTAATATTTGAGCTAGAATTGGTTCCTACATGCATGTAAATAAAATCAAGGTATAAATATTTTATAATGTTATATAAAAAATATAAAAACAAATTCCCTTTAAATAGAATATTGATTGTAGTTTCAAAATTAAATTCTGTATAAGTATAAAAATAATAAGATTCGGAAGATAATATAAATATACCTATTAATAATAATCTATAATTATTTAATATTGTGTTCCTTAACATCTGCTTATTTTGTTTCGTTAAATTTAGATTGTTCAACAGTGAATTTTTATAATTTTCAATAAAATTATTCCATAATTGCCATTCTTCTTCTCTAACAATTTGATTAGTTGTTTTAATGATGGCTCTTAACTTAATATTATTTTCCTGTGAATCTGAAAAATATATTGATATATCACTTTTCCATCTAAATGGATTGAATGTAATCATAGTACGTAAAATATTTCCTCTTGTAAAAACGAGTTTTCTATGATTTTCAAATGAAAGTTTAAAATTATATTTAATGAAATATTTTTTTGTATCATTCATGTTTTCAGAAGTTGATTTATTTGAAGTAAAATCTCTATTTAAATCCATAAATTCAATTTCCTCAAGTTTTTTTTCGAAGAATTAATTTTAAAAAAAGGTGTATATCGTCCCTGGTGTATGTGAGACATTGATCCACATTTGGCTCAATGTGCCGATCCAGTTTTTTCATGTCGAAGCCAAGTGAGTCCGTTGCGAGCGCAACGTTTACACCATGTTAGCTTCTATAATTTACATATTTTATTGACCATAATTATTCATTATTTCAATCATTTTTAACAATGTATTCCAATTTCTTGATGTAGATACTCCTTTAATTGTGTTTTCAATATAATTATTTGTAAATTTTGATTTTCCAACTCCATCATTATAATATATATAAATTCTATCTTTAATTATATAAAATGGTTCATTAATATTTTTATTTAATAAAGCTAATTCTTGTACTTTAGTAATTTTAGTGGTTAACATTGCAACCAATCTTTTTGAAAAATCATTTTCATCTTTTTTGTAAGGACAATTATTTATAATTTCATCTAATTCTCTTTTTGTTTTAACAATTATTTCTACTGGAATGTTAAAATTTGTAATTATTAATTCTCTTATATTATTTGAAATTGTTGATGAAGTATTTTTAGATTGAAAAGTTATATTTCCGCTATTAATATATGACTTGACTTTGCTATAGTTATTATTTTCTAAGATCGAAACAAATTCTTTTATATTAATAATTGAATTGCCACCAACATTTACACCTCTAAGAAATACAGTATATGTATTCACTGAAGACCTCATTTCTATTTATAATAGTATCAAATTATTGAAGCTAACGTCCATGGTGTAAGCGACGTCGCCGAAGTCGATGTGCCGAGCCAGTTCTTTCATGGCGAGGCCAAGCGGAGCGTAGCACATACCCCATGTTAGGTGAAATGGTCGGTTTTCTTGTAATTTGAAATTTATTGATCATCTTTTAATTTAATGATCCATTTATCATTTATTGATTTTCTATATGCAGAGTTACCATATTCTAAGTAAAATAGTTGATTTAATGAAATATCTTTTTTTAATATTTCTTCAAGGCAAACAAGTATTAAATCTTCTGGATTTGTTGTTGTACCACATAAAAATTGCCATGCACAATCTTCTTGGTCGTGATAAACTTCAAGAACTGGAAAATTTTGATACATCACTTGTTTTGTTGTAAATACACCTAAATTCTTCTCTTCAAAAAATTTGAAATTTGTATTTCTGTCTAATAATGGTTGATATAATTTATATTTTGGATCAAATTTATCTTCCCAGGGAAATTTATTTTTTTTATCCGGCCATATTAGTTGTAAAGCAGGAAATATTTTATAATCATTGAACCATAATCCATATCCAAACCAATCATTTATATTATCATCTGCTACAGAAAGAAATTGAACTTCAAATTTGTCTAAATAATTATTATAATTTTTATTGAGAATGATTTTATTACCTTTTTTTATATCATTCCCAGCATTATTAAGAACCGAATGAATTATACTGGTTTCTAAAGTAAAAGTTATAAGTTCTGGGTGATTAAAATTTTTCCATAATCCAATAGTATAACCGAATGATGGTAAATAATTGTCAGATTCAAAAAGTGCTACATGCCAGCCATATTTATTAACATTTTCAATAATTAATTTTTCTGTTTCTTTGTTATGCTTTATATGATTTTCATTTTTCATAAATTAAATATCCATCCAGAAGGCCATTTCACCTAACGTGCCTGGTGTTTGTGACGTTGAGACTCTTTTGGCTCAATGTGCCGAGCCAGTTCTTTCATGGCGAGTGCCAAGTGAGTCTTTTCGCGAACGCAGCACATACACCATGTTATATGAAGTTGTCCGTGCGTATTGCTATACTGTAAACTATTTCAAGTTTATTTTAAAAAAAATCTTCAAATTAATGACGATGCAAAAGTATTTAATATTTGTGCCAATTCATTAGGCTTGCTAAACATTGGTAGATGTCCAGAATCAATGTCAATAACCTGTTTTGCATGCAAGTTATTAATCATACGAGTCTGTATGGCTTCGCTTAGTGCTCGATCTTTTTTTAGATGTACATATAATGAATTATCTGGAATACCTTGCGCTGGTAATTTATCTGTATATAATTTTTTTGATTCTGGTATAAAATGATTGATTATCCTGGATGTGCATTTATCGTCTAAATCATTACAAAGTCCTCCTTGAATTGCAGAAGCAGGCGGTCTAGTTCCTGCAAACATAAACATTACTCGTAAGAATAATCCAGTTAAAAAGGGAAGGGAGGAAATATATGAATCATTTGTAGAAGGAATTGATGCACTTATGGCAATAAAACCAATTACACGATTTTGAAGCTTATTAGCAACTTCAATCCCAATTATTCCACTAATTGAATGAGCGACAATTATCAATTTTGCAGGACTGAATTGATTAATATCAAAAAGTACTGATTCAACATATTGATTTAATGAAAGATTAGTAGTAGATATATCTGCATGTTTACCTCTGCCTGGAAGATCAATAGCAAGACACGAATAATCAAAATTTGATATTAGATCTTCCCATATCCATGCGCCTAATCCTGCGCCATGAATTAATACAAATCCAATGTTTTTTTGAGATTTTATCTCCATTTTTTCACCTCTATATAATAATATAATCAATTATAACATTTAATACTGACAGCAGTATGTCAACTTTGAATATAATTTTTCACATAAATTCATGTTTTTTATTAGCACGGGCAATTTCATCTATTGTGTCTGGTGCAGGTGACGTTGCGCGGCCTTTTGCGCAATATGCCGAGCCAGTTTTGGCCAAGTGAGTCCTTTCGCGAACGCAGCACATACACCATGTTATGTGCTGTTGTTTGGATTTAATGGATCTGAGATTATAAAACATTTTTTTATATGTTATATATACTATCAATGTAACAGTTTAGCTGTTGAAGGGGCATTATGATATTCATTTAATAGTTCATCTTTTATTTGGTAAAGTTTACTTATTCTGCCATGATTTATTTCAATAAAATAGAAAAGCGATTCATTAAATTGTGAACATAAATATATATCATCATTCTGTTTTGTTTTTATATGGATTTTCATCTGCCAATAATCAGAGCCTCTACTACTAAATTTTTTAACTATATTTATTTCATATTTAACTATTTCTTTGTATTCGATTGTTCTAGAACAGATTAAGTTTGTTATTTTCAACTTTTTAGATTTATATTCCAATTTCCAATTATCTTCTTCAAATGATTGAACTATACTATTACGAATCAAAAAAGATAGGATTATTATTACTACAAAAAGTCCTATTCCTATAGTCGAATTAACATCTTTATCTTTTATTATATATATAGTATTAGCGATTAGTATAAAAGTAAGGAGCAATACTAACATCAGGCCGGATAAATAATCAGAAAATATAATAATTTTGTTATCACTATTCCAATATAGATAATTAGGAAATAGTAAACTTAATAATATTATAAAAAAAAGCACGTAGGCTACATATTTTAATATTTTTATGATAAGCTTCATTTTAACTTTCCATTTTGTAATTTCCAGAAATACTAGTATCACTTTTTGTCACTACAAATGTGTTTCCGATGTCTCCATCACGCAATAATTAATGACGTCTAACGTGCCTGGTGTATGTGACGTTGCCCGAGGCGATGTGGCAAAAAATTTTTTGTGCTTTTTTAATATTTTTATTTTAGTTGTAAAGAAATAATTATTTAATCACTTCAGCATTAAAAATTTTTATCAATAAATCAATGATCCTTTCTGGATATTTTCTAGAACTAAATAAACTATATGTTGCTCCTGAAATAAATAGAATAATCATTGATAAAATTTCAATCTGAAATCCAGTAATCCAATATATAATCAGTATTATACTTAGAAAAAATATTGAAAAAATCAAAGTATATGGGTGTATAAAAAAAATCCCTCTTATTTCAGTAAAATGTATTTTATCAATTAATCTCCCCCAGAAAAATATTGAGTATGAATTTCGTCCTTCTATTATTGTTGAATAAAAAAAATTCCCATAGCTTTTAATAAAATGATTTTTATCTGAATCAAATATATATTTAAATTTCCATCTATTGTCTTTCAGTATTTTTTTACATTGTTCTATATTAAAATTAGTTTTTAAAATTTTCATATATTTTTCTCAAGTAATTTTTTGCCATTTCGCCTAACGTCCCTTGTGTATATGACGTTGAGCTGTCTTTTTTGCTCAATATGCCGAGCCATGTCTTTCATGGCGAGTGCCAAGTGAGTTTTTCCGCGAACGCTTCACATACACCATGTTAGACGAAGAAACGCCGATAATATAAGTTTTATTTAATTGATTACTTTTTCCAATTCTGCAATTCAATAATATTTCCTTCAGGATCTTTTGAATAAACAAATGAAAGTTTTCCAACTTCTGGAACATCTTTTATTACTACTTTTCCTAATTGAGATCCTCCATTGGATATTACTTCACTTAATGATTTTTCTACATCATCAACATGGAATGCTATATGAACAAAACCAATTTCATTAATTTTTTTTAATTCTGATTTTTCATATTTGTTATATTGAAATATTTCTAATGTTGGACCTGTATCACCATAACCTGGAAGACGCAGATGAGCACCTTTTACATGAGCATTAATGATTCCAGTTCCATCTTCAATCCATTGACCAGACATATCTCTTTCAGGTAAAACACGTTTGCAACCAAATACAGTTTCATAAAATTCAGCTAATTTATTCCAATCCTCTGAAATAATATTTGTATGAACATACTTTGCATTTTTAATCATATTATTTCCTTGTAAAAAATTTTCGTCGTTTTTTCGTCTAACGTGCCTGGTGTATGTGACGTTGAACGGCCTTTTACTCAATGTGCTGAGCCAGGCCTTTCATGGCGAAGCTAAGCGAGTCTTTCCGCGAACGCAACATATACACCATGTTATATGATGCGACGTGCCATCACGATACGTATGCATAAGCCACGGATGGCGAAAGTATCTATGCTATGATTATAATTATAAAAGGAATTAAGTGAATTATAAATCCAAAAAGAAAAATTATTAAAAAGAAATTTGCTTTCTTGTTTTTTATACCAAAAAAATAAACGTTCACAATCGATCTGATGAACCAGAATAAACCAAATGATGCTATTAAAAATTTTCCAAGATTAGTGTTGATTAATTCATTAGTAAATATGAAAGCTGAGAAACTAAATATTAAAAATGTTATCAATAAAAATATACTTTGAATATGCATAACCGATCTATTGATATAATCAACATTTTTAAGTGCTTTGTCCCATTTAAAAAATTTAGGAAAAAAAATATGGAATATTGCCCACGATAAATTAAAAAAGCCACCAATTAGAACAAATATTTTTGGATCCATGAAATGCATCTCCTCTAATTATAATATTTATTTTTTCTTTTTAATTGCATAACCCATGATAGGGAAAATTATCCATGGAATTATTGAAAAAAAGGTTAAGTACCAGTAATCTAAAAGGTACTTTGCACCTTTATTTAAAAATAAAACTAAATAAATGAAGTCATATATTAATAATGGTACTGAAGTATGAAAAGCTACTCCTAGACTGGCTATTATTATTTGATTTCCTTTTAAATTTCGGGTAAATGGTTTTAAGAATATTTTCCCTATATAAAATAAAAAGAAAGTTGGAATAATATCAACTATTATTAATGTTTTTATAAAAGGCCATGTTTGATAATAGTCAGACCACAAACCACCTAAAAAATAATATGTCCAGAAACTTGTGGCTAGAAAAAAAATTGTAAAATGGTCTTTGATTTTTAGATAAAGTATCATGTTTTCTCCAATATATATTTTACTTAAAAATCATTTTTCAGAAATGATTTTTTATTCAACCGCGCAAGGATGCGCGATTTTTTTAAAAAGTTTGGCACGTCGTTTCATATAACGTGCCTGGTGTATGTGACGTTGCGCGGCATTTTGCGCAATGTGCTGAGCCGGGCCTTTCATGGCGAAGCCAAGCGAGGCGCAACACATACACCATGTTATATTATGCAGCGTGCATCAGTATAAGAAAGGCGAATACAGGATGTATGAGCCCATTGTTTGAAAATAAATTTAAATTTATCACAAATATTTATAGAAATATTGTTTCATCAATCTGAACTATATTGTTTATAAAGTTTAGGTAATATTTCAGCTAAATTATGATATTCTTGAGCACAATGATAGGCCATGTTACGTGCAATATTTTCTCTCATTACAATAGATTTTACAAATTTAGAATTAACAACTCTATTCACAAAAGATTTCGCAGATAAATAATTGAACTTTGTATCGTAGCCAAGCCAAAATCTACTTCGAAATTCAACTCCACCATTTATTTTCCGTACTAAGTGGATCATATATGTATGTTGAAGATTTATTGTTGAATAACCTACATTTCCACACAATACTGTTGCTATATTAGCATTATTAAATTTTGTAACATCAAAACCAAATTTTTCAGGTGGCACGAATTTGATATATAATTTTTCAATTCCTGTTCCGACATCTTCAATAGGATAATTTGTGTTGTATATATATCGCTTATTGAATGGCAAAGATTTATCTTTCAACTTGTCAATACTTTCAACTTTATTTCCAACATGCGCACCAGGATACCATATTTTATATCTCAAATCTTCTTGCGGGTGCCAGGCAAACCACCAGTCGATCATTTCTCCTGTGATATTTGGCATTTTTGTAAGCATTGAAGCAAAACCACTTCCATCTGGCAAAATACAATACCCTATTTCATCTTTTAAATAACCTGGCTCTAAAAGCAAATTTATATCTTCAAAACGAAGGGCATCGTGGGGATTTAATGGCCCTTCTTCTAATTTTTGTAATATCTTGTTTGGTATTGAGGGTAATGTTTTATAGTAATATTCAGAATAAGGTTTAGATGATTCATCTTTTGTTAGTTTCCTTAAAGGCATACTTATATCTCCTCTATCGAAGTATTATACACGTTCAACCGCGCACGTATGCGCAGTTGTTCTTTAAAAATTTTGCACGCCGTTTCATATAACGTGCCTGGTGTATGTGACGTTGCCGGAGGCAATTTGCCGAACCAGGCTTCTAATGGCGAGTGCCAAGCGGAGGCGCCAGCCGAAGCGCAGCACATACACTGTGTTAGCTGAAGTGGCCAAGATAAGAATCAATTTGTAAACAGTTTACACTTATGTACTTTTTTCAAAAGTTGGAAATGCTTGTCTAAAGAATACAATAATAAATCATTTTGCAAAGAATTCTGCATTATAATTAAATCAGGTATTCCAATATTGTTTATTCCATTTTTTAAATTTATAGTTTGATAATCTATTAGCTCATTCCAATCAATTTTTATTGGAATAGTTCTAACTGTTTTTAACAGTTCAATAATTTTAAATTTTTTTTTATGGATTAGTGAAGGAAATAATTCAGAGATGATTAATTCATTTATACAAATTTGATTATTATCTATTAAGGTATTAAATTTTTCAATATCAACATTTTTACTTCCACGGAAAAATTCAATCCATACAGATGAATCTACCAAAACAAGGCTCATCTTTTTCTCATTTTATTTAAATCAATATTTAGATCAATTTTCCCAAAATAGTTTTTTAAATCTTTAATTTTTTCTTTTTGGATTAAATTTTCTAAAGCTTCTATTATTACATTAGTTTTAGTGTTTATGTTTGTTAATTTCATTGCTTCAGTTATTAATTTTTCAGGTAAGTCAATTGTAGTTCTCATTGTATACTCCTTTTGTGCATATGATATATAATTTTATATGCACTGTCAAGCATTTTTATATGCATTTCTGAGCCAGGCCTTTCATGGTGAAGCCAAGCACAGCGCAGCAAATACACCATGTTAGACGAAGGAAGCATACTAGGAAGAAATCAGTTTCTGCAATATTTCTGCAATTATTACCAAAATAATAAATGTTAATATTGTCGAAGAAAGAGTTAATATTACTTTTTTTAATATTGAATTATTATTTCTACATATATTTATATTTATATAAAATGAAATTAGTCCAAGTAATGCTCCCAGAAACCCACCACTAATTACAAAAAATAATGGTAATACACTTATAAATATTTCCCACCATGAAAATTTTCGTCCAAGAGTAATTACTTCATTATCAATTTTTATTTTTGGCTCAAAAAAGAACATCAAAATAAAATCATTTCCTATTTTAACATTTCTTGTAGTGCCATTATTTAATGTTATTTTCCATTGACTAATGAATGAACCTGTTTTTTTTGTTTAATATTATTAATAAATAAATTTATTCGACCTAGATAGTCTGTTTTAAATATAAGTTCATTATTTTCTTCTAGTAAATATTTTAATACCATATTAATCTCCTTAAATTTTTTTTATAATTTAATTTTATGCTTCTTTCGTCTAACGTGCCTGGTATAAGCGACGTTGCGGCTCTGCCGCAATGTGCCGAGCCAGTCCTTTCATGGCGAGTGCCAAGTGAGTCCTTTCGCGAACGCAGCGTTTACACCATGTTAGACGCCGTTAAAATGCGACTTTAACAGTATTATATTTAAATGTGAGATAAATTCAATTCATTAAAATTATGAATAGTATTAAGTACTTTTGATTTTAAATGAATTTCTTCTTCAAGATCAAAATCGTTTTGTAAACCAAGCCAAAATTGAGGGGAGTTCCCAAAAAATTTACTAAAACGTAATGCTGTATCAGCAGTAATTCTTCGTTTACCTTTAATAATTTCAGAAATTCTTGTTTGGGATATTTTTGTTTCTTTAGCTATTCTATAAGCAGTAATTTCAAGTGGCTTAAGAAATTCTTCATCTAAAATTTCCCCTGGATGTATATTTGGTATTTTTTTCATCTTATTTCCCTTCCTGATTAATGATAATCAATAACTTCAATATTATGACAATCTCCATCTTTCCATTCGAAGCAAATTCTCCATTGATTATTGATTCTTATGCTATATTGACCTTTTCGATCACCTTTTAGTTGTTCAAGATTATTTGATGGTGGAATTAGTAAATCAGCCAAAGTAGTTGAGTTATTTAACATTCTCAATTTCCGTCTTATAATCTTTTGAATATCAGTTGGTAATTTTTTAGAAAATTCACCATCCCATATTTTTTTAGATTCTTTTGATTTGAAGGATCTTATCATGATTCAATAATAACAGATATCGTTAGTAACGTCAAGTATTATTATTTTGAATCAAAAAAAATTTTTAGCATTTTTATGGCGTCTAACGTGCCTGGTGTATGTGACGTTACGCGGCCTTTTGCGCAATGTGCTGAGCCAGGCCTTTCATGGCGAGTGCCAAGTGAGTCCTTTCGCGAACGCAGCGTTTACACCATGTTAAATGCTGTACCGCACTTACAGAAAATTTGCCGGAGCCACGATGGCGAAGGCATTAATAATAAAAATTTTAATCTTACTTCTTTTTTTTAATTATTGGCCCTACATCCATTCCATCATAGCATTCTATGCTATTATCTTCTGCAAATTTATATAATTCTTTATTTCTATTAAAAAGAGAATCAACCGAATGAATTTCTTCTTTTTCAATATGCAAAACATATGAAGTCTGATCATCAGTTTGAAATATTCCTACAACTTTATAATCTAATTTTTGAAGTTTTTTCGATGCTTTTTTTAATTTTTCTTCACTTATATCAAAGAAAAAGTAGCCCCATAACATTTTACCTTTCATGTCCCAAGATGTATCTTTAGAAATATTTTTAAACATTGTTTTTAATTCAACTTTTGAAATCATATTCTTCCTCTTACTTCAATATAGTAAAATAATTATTTCTATAATAATTAGTTAGTTTTTTACAATATATTTTTTTCTACAGCCGGCACGGATGCCGACGTTTCCTTTATAAAAATTTGCGCGGTATTGCATATAACGTCCCTGGTGTATGTGACGTTGAGCCGCTTTTGTCTCAATGTGCCGAGCCAGTTTTTTCATGGCGAGTGCCAAGTGAGTCCTTTCGCGAACGCAGCACATACACCATGTTAGATCCAGTTGTTCAGCTTTTTGTTGAAAGACTATAAATTAATTATAAATCTCATTTTCATTATATTCTATTGATAATTTATATTTTTTATTAAGCATGAAATCATTAACAATTTTTTCAATTTCTATTTTTAATTTTTCTTTATAATTTATATAAACAATAATTTTATTATATGAAAATAATGGTTTATCTCTTTTACTTAAATAATCAATAATTCTATGAATTATTTCTAATCTTTTTTCATCAGTTAATTCATCCATGTAACCATATTCATACGAGTATACTGAATCAGTATAAAAATGTGTAATATTATCATTCCATATTACTTCAGCATGTAAAATATTTTTACCTTCAGTATAAACAAGAGTTTCTCCTTTATTTGTATGAGAAAAACTATATGTATCACTCATTATTTTCCTTTGCCTTTTTTTGTCTTGATAGCTGACCAATTGCATCTAACGTGCTTGGTGTAAGCGACGTTGCGGCTCTGCCGCAATGTGCCGAGCCAGTCTTTTCATGGCGAGTGCCAAGTGAGTCCTTTCGCGAACGCAGCGTTTACACCATGTTATATGCTGTTGCTCTGCCCTTTATTCTTTTTTTCCATAAAATATAATCAAGCGAAACACGATGTTGAGCTTGAGTTTCTATAATAAACAGTATTCTAACGAAGACTTTTCCGAATTTTTTAATTTATGGTATTCTTATAAAAAGATAATGTCGATTTTCCTTTATTGGAAAAACTTTTAGCTAAGCAGTTTATTAAGTGATCCGATTGACCATTTTTCTAGCATACTGTAACCGTTTTTTATTTAATTCACTTAAATATTTTTCATTATCTTCCAATAATAA
The DNA here is from genome assembly GCA_964392365.1 of uncultured Leptospirales bacterium. Lineage (GTDB taxonomy): Bacteria > Spirochaetota > UBA4802 > UBA4802 > UBA5550 > CAYMPH01. The sequence goes on along the minus strand of CAYMPH010000012.1, from coordinate 3,608 downwards.
TACAACTTCGTGCCAAAGATGAGCCTTGAATGCTTTTTCAGCTTTATTGAAAATTTTTTCATTTGCTGCTATATCAGCATATTTTGATCTTTGGTTTTCTAAATCATGTTTTAGAGATATGTCATTAGATAAAAACCTTTTCCCGCATCTTTCAAAAATGTTAATTAAACGTTCAAATTCAGCCTGAAGCTGACTTGCTTCATACATTGCTTCATATAAATCATGTGTACGTTCAGGAAAATTAAAGTCACCTTCTAATTTATAAAGTTCATAAATACTAAACGAACTTTCCCCCCACCCAAAATCCAAATCTAATTCAAGCCTTAAAGGTGCTGTACTTAATCTGATAAACTTTCTATTCTTATTCATGAAAAATCCAATTCGATTTTCTAAATAATGAGCAGATGCAAAAACACCCATACTACCAGGTGTTTCAGTAATAGATAAGTCTGATAATTTAAACCCCAATTTGATTAATTGTAAACTAATATTTTTTTCCATGGATTGAAAAGTTTGATTAAATGTATTCATGTTATTTTCCATTAAAAAAACTTAAAGTTTCAACTGGCACGGATGCCAGTTGTTTTCTTACGACTATTTCATGCCCACAGAGGGCAGAGCAATGGCATATAACGTGCCTGGTGTATGTGACGTTGCGCAGCCTTTTGCGCAATGTGCTGAGCCAGGTCTTTCATGGCGAAGCTAAGTGAGTCCTTTCGCGAACGCAGCGTTTACACCATGTTGTACGCTGTGGCGACATCAGTAACAATTTTATAATGCCTGAGTCCACGGATGGACGAAGGCAAGGTATATTGTTTTATAAAGAACTTTTTTTTCTATAAATTAAAAATGCTATAAGAATAAAAATTATTATAAAAATTGGTAAATACTTTAAACGATTAAATAAAGTTTCATATTCCAAAACATCAATAAAAGCATTTTTTTTATAAAATTTATTACTAACCTCAATACATTTATAATTATTTTTATTTGCTTTTGCTAAATCTAAAGGAGTTTCTCCTTTTTTATTTTTTATATAAACATCAATGCCATGTTTGATTAATAATGTAAAAATAGGTAAATTACAATAACTAATTGAAATATGCAATGCAGTGTTATCATCTATATCTTTTTCATTAATATTAGCGCCTCGATTTAATAAAAACTCAACTACTTCTTTATTTCCATAATAATCACTATATGAAGCGGCTATAAGTGGAGTTAAACCATTTTTTTTACTTTTTGCATTGATATCTGCGCCATTTTCAAATAAAATTTTGACAATTTCAATAAACCCTCGTGATGCTGCCCAATGAATTGGAGTTAAATCTCTATCATCTCGCAGATTTACATCTAAACCTTTATTAATAAATAATTTAACTGATTCTTTATCTCCTATTTCAGCTGCTCTATGAAAAGTATTTTTAGATATAACAAAATCAGAGTAACTTACGTTATAAGTTATAAATATTACTGAAAAAGTAAAAATAATATATTTCATGTTTTACCTAAAAATTATACCGGCCATGGATGGCCGGTTAATGATTTGTTGCCATTGCGTACAACGTCCCTGGTGTAAGCGACGTCGCCGAAGGCGATGTGCCGAGCCAGTTCTTTTATGGCGAGCGCCAAGCGGAGGCGCCAGCCGAAGCGCAGCGTTTACACCATGTTAGGCGCCGTAATTTTTTTATATTGTTTTTATAGGTACGAATTCTAAACCACGAAATTTATTTTCTTCAATTATTTTTTTAATTCTTTTAGAAATAATAATCAGTTTATGAGATTCTCCTCCAGAACCAAAATATTCATAACTTTTTACAATTTCAAATGAAGAATTGAATATATTTTTGTTGAACTTTATAAAATCTTTTTCGGGATAATTATATTTTATATTATTACATGCGGGATAGTTTCTTGGATATCTGTAACACCATTCTTCATCTTTAATTTTATTTTCACTTTTATCAAAAGAACACATTTCACTTTTTAAATTTTTGGTATATAAACCTTGGTTTAATGTTTTAATTATTTTTAACTGATAATAATCTAATATTTTTTCATCACTCTTGTGAATTATTGGATTTATATATTCAACATTACAAATTTTATTTTTTTCAAAAATATTTTTTACTTCTTTATTAATAAAAAATTCATCAAAAATCCAATTCAATTGGAAAAAGTGACTATGCTTCTTTGGGTGATTTTTAAATCTAATGGGTGCTTTTTGTATTAATCCTCTGTCACACCTGTCACAATAATTATTTAAATTATATGATACTTTTTTATAATCATCTTCTGGTTGTGGAAATCCAAAATGACCTTTTGATCTTAATATAAACCAGTCTGCTTCATCAATTTCTTCTTTGCTAAATTCAGTAGTTATCGAATCTAATAAATTATACTTTTTTATTAGCTTTTCAATTTTATTCCACAATAGATCATTTTCATAAATATTCAAAACAATTGATTTAATATTATCTGTAAATTCATAAGGGACATTTAATTTATCAATTTCTTTTTTAAATCGTTCATTATTAAAAGTACATATTCTGTGGTTTATTTTCATTTTAAATCTACTTTAAAAAAATTATGGCGCTTAACGTGCCTGGTGTATGTGAAGTCGCCGAAGGCGATTTGCCGAGCCAGGCTTCTCATGGCGAGTGCCAAGCTGAGGCTCCAGCCGAAGCGCAGCACATACACCATGTTATATGCTGTGGCAAAAAATAGAAAATATTTCATATGCCTGAGAACATGGATGTTCGAAGGCAGGTGATGAGTTTTAATTATATGAAACGATCAACTGGAACATTAAATATTTTAGCCAATAATTTTGCATTCTTTAAACTAATTGGCCTTATGCCTCTTTCCATATGAGAAATATTTTGCTTTGATATGCCTCCAAGTTTTATACCTAATTCTTCTTGTGTTATTTTTTTATTTTCTCGATATATTTTCATATTTTTCCCGGGCGTCATTTGAGAATTTATTTTTTTGTACCATTCTGTTTCAAAAATATCAATGAGTTCATCATCATTTTCTTTAATGAGTTTAACTTTTTTCCCATAGACTTCTTTTAATACAGTAAGAACTTTTGGATGGATTTCTCCATTTATATCTATTTTAATATGGGGCGTTTTCACGTGAGCCTGCATAATATACCTCTATAATAATAGTATTCTTTTCATGTTTCCAACAAGCAACCCATTTATGGGATAAATGACAATGATACAGGTTATCATTTAATTTACTATAGTTTGGCCATTCTATAAGAATTGGTCCTTTATTCTTTAAATCTTTAAGGAGTAAGACCATTTTCTCTTGAATTTTCAAAGGCATTTTTTCAATACTTTTGATGGCTTTTTTCTTTACGCTTACTTTAAACATAAGTCAATGTAGTCAAATAATGACTACAAGTCAAGTAATATTTTTTTATGCAGCACCGCCAAGGATGGCGGATGAAATTTTTTTTGCCATTGCATATAACGTCCTTGGTGTATGTGAAGTTGCCGAAGGCAATTTGCCGAGCCAGGCCTCTCATGGCGAGTGCCAAGCTGAGGCGCTAGCCGAAGCGCAGCACATACACCATGTTAGGCGATGGCGCATTTTTA